>NZ_JBDFMP010000002.1:2657500-3372500 GCF_047238325.1 Lysinibacillus phoenicis
TTTCGAAGCTGGCGCTCCGAGATCTCTGGCTCCTACCTATCCTGTACAAGTTGTACCAAAATTCAATATCAGGCTACAGTAAAGCTCCACGGGGTCTTTCCGTCCTGTCGCGGGTAACCTGCATCTTCACAGGTACTATAATTTCACCGAGTCTCTCGTTGAGACAGTGCCCAGATCGTTACGCCTTTCGTGCGGGTCGGAACTTACCCGACAAGGAATTTCGCTACCTTAGGACCGTTATAGTTACGGCCGCCGTTTACTGGGGCTTCAATTCGCAGCTTCGCTTGCGCTAACCACTCCTCTTAACCTTCCAGCACCGGGCAGGCGTCAGCCCCTATACGTCACCTTACGGTTTTGCAGAGACCTGTGTTTTTGCTAAACAGTCGCCTGGGCCTATTCACTGCGGCTCTCATGCGCTTGCACGCTCAAGAGCACCCCTTCTCCCGAAGTTACGGGGTCATTTTGCCGAGTTCCTTAACGAGAGTTCTCTCGCACACCTTAGGATTCTCTCCTCGACTACCTGTGTCGGTTTGCGGTACGGGCACCTCTCACCTCGATAGAGGCTTTTCTTGGCAGTGTGAAATCAGGAACTTCGTCCATACGGACTCGCCATCACAGCTCAACGTTACAGTGTGCGGATTTGCCTACACACACGCCTTACTGCTTGGACGCGCATAACCAACAGCGCGCTTACCCTATCCTACTGCGTCCCCCCATTTCTCAAACGGTGAGGAGGTGGTACAGGAATATCAACCTGTTGTCCATCGCCTACGCCTGTCGGCCTCGGCTTAGGTCCCGACTAACCCTGAGCGGACGAGCCTTCCTCAGGAAACCTTAGTCATACGGTGGACGGGATTCTCACCCGTCTTTCGCTACTCATACCGGCATTCTCACTTCTAAGCGCTCCACCAGTCCTTCCGGTCTGACTTCAACGCACTTAGAACGCTCTCCTACCACTGACATCGTAGATGTCAATCCACAGCTTCGGTGAATCGTTTAGCCCCGATACATTTTCGGCGCAGCGTCACTCGACCAGTGAGCTATTACGCACTCTTTAAATGATGGCTGCTTCTAAGCCAACATCCTGGTTGTCTGTGCAACGCCACATCCTTTTCCACTTAACGATTACTTTGGGACCTTAGCTGGTGGTCTGGGCTGTTTCCCTTTTGACTACGGATCTTATCACTCGCAGTCTGACTCCCGTGTATAAATATCTGGCATTCGGAGTTTGTCTGAATTCGGTAAACCGGGATGGCCCCCTAGTCCAAACAGTGCTCTACCTCCAGTATTCTCATCACGAGGCTAGCCCTAAAGCTATTTCGGAGAGAACCAGCTATCTCCAAGTTCGATTGGAATTTCTCCGCTACCCACACCTCATCCCCGCACTTTTCAACGTGCGTGGGTTCGGGCCTCCAGTAAGTGTTACCTTACCTTCACCCTGGACATGGGTAGATCACCTGGTTTCGGGTCTACGACCACGTACTATTTCGCCCTATTCAGACTCGCTTTCGCTGCGGCTCCGCCTTCTAAAGCTTAACCTTGCACGTAATCGTAACTCGCCGGTTCATTCTACAAAAGGCACGCTATCACCCATTAACGGGCTCTAACTACTTGTAGGCACACGGTTTCAGGATCTCTTTCACTCCCCTTCCGGGGTGCTTTTCACCTTTCCCTCACGGTACTGGTTCACTATCGGTCACTAGGTAGTATTTAGCCTTGGGAGATGGTCCTCCCGGATTCCGACGGAATTTCACGTGTTCCGCCGTACTCAGGATCCACTCAGGAGAGAACGAACTTTCGACTACAGGGCTTTTACCTGCTCTGGCGGACCTTTCCAAGTCGCTTCATCTAACTCGCTCTTTTGTAACTCCGTATAGAGTGTCCTACAACCCCAAGAGGCAAGCCTCTTGGTTTGGGCTCTTCCCGTTTCGCTCGCCGCTACTCAGGGAATCGATTTTTCTTTCTCTTCCTCCAGGTACTTAGATGTTTCAGTTCCCTGGGTCTGCCTTCAAGACGCTATGTATTCACGTCAAGATACTACGCGATTAAACGTAGTGGGTTCCCCCATTCGGAAATCTCCGGATCAAAGCTCACTTACAGCTCCCCGAAGCATATCGGTGTTAGTGCCGTCCTTCTTCGGCTCCTAGTGCCAAGGCATTCGCCGTGCGCCCTTAATAACTTAACCTACAGCTTTCAATACACATCGCATTTCGTTGTCAGCTTCACTCGTTCAATCAGTCACGTACTGAAGTACGCTCCTTCATTCACTCGATTGCTTCCTAGAACTGCTCGTGTCTTGAAACCTTACTAATGTTATTAAGCCTATAAAAAACTTAAAAAATAAATGTGTTTGTTACAATTTCAATGTCGTTTTATCCAGTTTTCAAAGAACAAGTTTTGAAGTATTTCATTCGGAAGAATGAACCTTCAAAACTGAACGCAAAACGTAATCTTACAAACCCAAGGTTTGTATTCCGAAATAATCCTTAGAAAGGAGGTGATCCAGCCGCACCTTCCGATACGGCTACCTTGTTACGACTTCACCCCAATCATCTATCCCACCTTCGGCGGCTGGCTCCAAAAGGTTACCTCACCGACTTCGGGTGTTACAAACTCTCGTGGTGTGACGGGCGGTGTGTACAAGGCCCGGGAACGTATTCACCGCGGCATGCTGATCCGCGATTACTAGCGATTCCGGCTTCATGTAGGCGAGTTGCAGCCTACAATCCGAACTGAGAACGACTTTATCGGATTAGCTCCCTCTCGCGAGTTGGCAACCGTTTGTATCGTCCATTGTAGCACGTGTGTAGCCCAGGTCATAAGGGGCATGATGATTTGACGTCATCCCCACCTTCCTCCGGTTTGTCACCGGCAGTCACCTTAGAGTGCCCAACTAAATGATGGCAACTAAGATCAAGGGTTGCGCTCGTTGCGGGACTTAACCCAACATCTCACGACACGAGCTGACGACAACCATGCACCACCTGTCACCGTTGCCCCCGAAGGGGAAACTATATCTCTACAGTGGTCAACGGGATGTCAAGACCTGGTAAGGTTCTTCGCGTTGCTTCGAATTAAACCACATGCTCCACCGCTTGTGCGGGCCCCCGTCAATTCCTTTGAGTTTCAGTCTTGCGACCGTACTCCCCAGGCGGAGTGCTTAATGCGTTAGCTGCAGCACTAAGGGGCGGAAACCCCCTAACACTTAGCACTCATCGTTTACGGCGTGGACTACCAGGGTATCTAATCCTGTTTGCTCCCCACGCTTTCGCGCCTCAGCGTCAGTTACAGACCAGAAAGTCGCCTTCGCCACTGGTGTTCCTCCAAATCTCTACGCATTTCACCGCTACACTTGGAATTCCACTTTCCTCTTCTGCACTCAAGTCCCCCAGTTTCCAATGACCCTCCACGGTTGAGCCGTGGGCTTTCACATCAGACTTAAAGGACCGCCTGCGCGCGCTTTACGCCCAATAATTCCGGACAACGCTTGCCACCTACGTATTACCGCGGCTGCTGGCACGTAGTTAGCCGTGGCTTTCTAATAAGGTACCGTCAAGGTACAGCCAGTTACTACTGTACTTGTTCTTCCCTTACAACAGAGTTTTACGATCCGAAAACCTTCTTCACTCACGCGGCGTTGCTCCATCAGGCTTTCGCCCATTGTGGAAGATTCCCTACTGCTGCCTCCCGTAGGAGTCTGGGCCGTGTCTCAGTCCCAGTGTGGCCGATCACCCTCTCAGGTCGGCTACGCATCGTCGCCTTGGTGAGCCGTTACCTCACCAACTAGCTAATGCGCCGCGGGCCCATCTTATAGCGACAGCCGAAACCGTCTTTCAGTGTTCCACCATGAGGTGGAACAGATTATTCGGTATTAGCCCCGGTTTCCCGGAGTTATCCCAAACTATAAGGTAGGTTGCCCACGTGTTACTCACCCGTCCGCCGCTAACGTCAAAGGAGCAAGCTCCTTCTCTGTTCGCTCGACTTGCATGTATTAGGCACGCCGCCAGCGTTCGTCCTGAGCCAGGATCAAACTCTCCATAAAAAGAAATTTGATTAGCTCAAATTGTTTTGCTGGCATCAATTTTGATGTCCAAAATTTTGTTTTGTTCACTAGCCGAAACTAGTTACTTAAAACTTTATTGATTACGTTTTGCTTGTTCAGTTTTCAAGGTTCATTTTGTTAACCATCTCATCGACAGCAACTTTTAAATTATAACATATTTCGTTTTTCGTTGTCAACATCTTTTTTAAAAAGTTTTTAAGTCCGAAGAGACAACTCTTAAACTATATCATAATCATTTTCGTAAGTCAACATCTTTTTCATCTAAATTTCTTTGATGTTGTTTCTTGCATCGTCTTAACGACAAGTAATAATTTATCATGTTAACTTAGACATCGCAAGTGTTTTTTTAAACAAAATCTACTTTATTTAAAAATAACGAATTAATAAGCTATTTTACGCATTTACGAGAATACGGAAATTATATATTCTCCTTTGCCCACTTAATTATTTGTTTTACTATACATCTCTTTCTTTCAAATCACAACATTTTATCCTACTATTTTTCAAATCAAAAGTGCATTACAGTTTACTATATAAGAAAACCTCTAGAAAACTAAAGGCTTTCGATAGAGCAAATGTTATTGTGTCGTTCATTTCATACAAACTTTTTTCATTCAAGGCAACAACGTATTTACATGTACACGTTTTATATGTACCGTATCGAAAATAAGCGCTAAAGTGCTTTTACTACACTTTAGCGCTTATTTCTATTATGTCCTATTTTAAATCGTCACTTTGAGGATCAACTATATTTAAGCACCATAAGAAATTATCCCAAGCGGAATACCAGCCACTGAAAATTTCCGACGAATCATCCCAACGCACGTCGAATTTCTTCTGACCGTCTATCTCCACTAAATATAATGTAAGGTTTTCGTCTTTCTTAGCCACTACTAATTTCATACCATGCTCAAGTTCTTCTTCAGTAAATGGAACATCAGAAACTGATCGTAATTGTGCCTGTTCAAACACTTGTTTGTTAATAATTTTGTAATTCATTATAAGCCCCCAATAAAATACTTCTTTTTTTACTTAGTAATTTAAAAAACATAGAACTATAAAAGTATAACCTAAATTTAATCAACCTTTAAACAACTTAATTTTTTTCAAAGCATAAAAAAAGAGAACCCACTTATCCCGTGAATTCTCCTCTTTATTTATTTCTTTTGTTTTATTGCTCTATGAAAAAAACCAACTACTTTGTAATATGGCGCATTGTTGGGAACAATAATACGTCACGAATTGATGGTGAATTTGTAAGGAGCATAATTAAACGGTCAATACCGATTCCTAAACCACCTGTTGGAGGCATACCGTATTCCAACGCTTCAATGAAATCATTGTCCATTTCATGTGCCTCATCGTTACCTGCCGCTTTTTCTGCTAATTGTGCTTCAAAACGTTGGCGTTGGTCGATAGGATCATTTAGCTCTGTGAAGGCATTTGCATGCTCACGACGAACGATAAATAACTCAAAGCGATCTGTGAAACGCTCGTCCTCTGGATTTTTCTTCGCTAGAGGAGAGATTTCTACTGGGTGGCCATATACAAATGTAGGTTGTACAAGTGTCTCTTCTACCTTTTGTTCAAAGAATTCATTGATAATATGACCTACTTCATGAACATCTTTTACCTCTACTCCATGCTCTTTAGCAAGTGTTTGAGCTTGTTCTTTTGTCATTGGCTGCCAGAAGTCCACACCAGTTGCCTCTTTTACAGCGTCTACCATATGAACTCGTTTCCAGCCTACTGCAAGGTTGATCTCATCTTCTCCATATTGAACCGTTGTTGTACCAAGCACTTCTTGAGCAACATGTGCAATAAGGTTTTCAGTTAGAGACATGATATCTTGATAATCAGCATATGCTTCATATAGCTCAATCATTGTAAACTCTGGATTGTGACGTGTAGAGATTCCTTCGTTACGGAACACACGACCAATTTCGTAAACCTTTTCTAAACCACCAACTATTAAACGTTTTAAATGCAATTCGATGGCGATTCGCATATATAATTCCATATCAAGTGCATTATGATGCGTAATAAATGGACGAGCAGCTGCGCCACCAGCAATTGTATGAAGCATTGGTGTTTCTACTTCTAAATATCCAGCGTTATCTAAATAATTTCGGATTGCACGGATAATTTTAGAACGAGTGATAAACGTTTTTTTGCTATCTTCATTTGTCATTAGATCTAAATAACGTTGGCGATAACGTTGCTCAACATCCTGTAAGCCGTGGAATTTCTCCGGCATAGGACGTAAAGCTTTTGTAAGGAATGTGAAGTCCTCAGCTTTTACTGAAAGCTCTCCAACTTGCGTACGGAATACATTTCCACGTACACCTACGATATCCCCTAAGTCAGCCTGTTTAAACAACTCATATGCTTCTTCACCTACATGATCTTGGCGAACATAAATTTGGATTTGTCCTGCTAAATCTTGAATATGGGCAAAACCAGCTTTTCCTTTACCGCGTTTCGTCATAATACGTCCCGCAATAATCACCTCTTGAAGGTTTTCTTCAAGTTGTTCTTTTGTTTGGTCTGCAAATTGTTCACGTACTTCTGCAGATAAATGTGTACGCACAAAACGGCTTCCAAATGGATCTTGTCCGTTTTCTAGTATCGTCGTCATTTTTTGGCGTCTCACCAATAGCTGATCATTTAATTCTTCTATATTTGACACTTGTTTCACTCCTTAAGTAAATTGTCCGTGTTTACGTCCATAATATTTCTATTGTACACAATTTTAGTGCTGTAATCATCTCTTTCAGTTTATTTTCAATTCAACACAAGATGATTAATAATTCTAAAAATTAAAGTCAGCACAAAAAGGCGTCTCTTATAATAGTGAGACGCCATAAAAAACTATATTATTAATTCTTTTGCTTCAGGAACGATTAAATTAGATTCGACCTCTTCATATTCCTGTACAAGACTATTTAATAGTACACGAAGATCCGCTGCTGTTTCAGTTTGATTAATCGCATTACGCGCTTTACCATTACCGCGAATTCCTTTTAAGTACCATGAAGCATGTTTACGCATTTCACGTACTGCTATTCCTTCGCCCTTTAACTGGAGTAAACGTTCAAAGTGCAATAGACATACATCTATCTTTTCACGGATACTCGGTTCTTCCTTTAGCTCACCAGTTTCTAGGTATTGAACGGTACGATAAATCATCCATGGATTACCTAATGCTGCACGACCAATCATAACAGCATCTACTCCTGTTGTATCGAGCATCCGTTTAGCATCTTGTGGCGTTTCCACGTCACCATTACCAAGCACAGGAATCTTCACGTTGTCCTTTACTTGGCGAATGATATCCCAATTCGCCTTACCCTCGTACATTTGTACACGAGTACGTCCATGGACTGCTACTGCAGAGGCACCTGCACGCTCAACAGCTTGTGCATTTTCAATGGCAAAAATATGCTCATCATCCCAGCCAATACGCATTTTTACGCTGACAGGTTTTTTAACTGCATCAACAACAGCTGCCACCATTTCATATACTTTATTTGGATCTAATAACAAGCGAGCTCCTGCTTCACATTTTATAATTTTATTAACTGGGCACCCCATGTTGATATCAATAATATCAGCAGTAGTATTTTCATCCACATACTTCGCCGCTTCCACTAAGGTTGCTTTATCTCCACCAAAAATTTGTAGTGACAGAGGATTTTCACGTTCATCGATATAAAGCATACCTAATGTTTTCTCATTTTTTTGGACAATGCCCTTATCACTAATCATTTCGGCATAGACAAGCCCTGCTCCGAACTCTTTAACTGTTAATCGGAAAGCAGAGTTACAAATCCCTGCCATGGGCGCTAAAACTACTCGATTGTCCATAACAATATCGCCAATTTGAAATGGCTTCTCTGTTGTATGACTCAACGTTGTCTTCCTCCTCTAAAGGCTCTTTCCTCTTCTTCGCTATCTATGTTAATGCTGTGCATTAAAATTCATTGATACTGTATTTCTATAGCTTAATGTACCGTCGAAGGTTCTTTAAACGTTTTCCATAAGGTTACACCTTCATTTTCGCAATCCATTTGCTGCAACAGATTATGTGCTTGTTGTAGTTGTTCACCAAGAGGTGATGGTGTAATCTCAACTAAGGGTACTAAGACAAACGCTCGCTCGTACATTCTTGGATGGGGAACAATTAAGCTCTCAGTTTTAATATTTTCGTGATTGTAAAGCAAAATGTCAAGGTCAATGATTCGTGGGCCCCAGCGGAATTCTCTTATACGCCCTAATTCCTGTTCAATTGATTGGCAAATCTCCAACATATCAGCAGATGAGACATTCGTTTTTATATGAACAGCTATATTTAAAAAATCTGCCTGATCTGTGTACCCCACTGCAGCTGTTTCATAAACAGATGAAATACGAACAACCTCAATATTACTTTTTTCCTTTAATAGGGCAACGGCATGCTGAAGATTCTCATATCTCTCTCCCATATTAGTTCCGATAGATAGGTAGACATCCTTCATTAGAAATCACCTCTCGTTACCTCAACAGACACCTCTTTATAATAACCATGAATAGGTGGGTCTGGTTTAATTAGCTCTACTCGAACGCCCTTTACTTTATCAGGGTAGGTTGTTAATACTGCATTCGCTATTTTCACAACAAGAGCTTCAATAAGCTTTAATGGATCGCCCTCTACGATATCACGACATATCGCATATACCTCTGCATAATTGACTGTATAAGAGAGATCATCAGTTTCCCCAGCCTTTGTCATATCTACAGCAAGAGAAACATTTGCTCTGAAGCGTTGACCAAGAGTCGTTTCTGCTGCTAATACACCATGATAGCCGTAAAACTGCATGTCCTTTAAGTGAATATAATCCATCACGCTTCCTCCTTAAACAAACGTTTTCCTACTAAAATATCAGTCATATGCGTCGCACGTGCCATTTCTTTTACATCATGGACTCTTATCATATGACAACCCTTTTCAATACCGTAAACTACTGTTGCAGTAGTCCCTTCTAGACGCTCCTCGACAGGTAGGTTCAAGACATTACCAATCATTGATTTACGTGACGTCGCTAATAACACTGGATAGCCCATAGCTACTAAATCCCTTAAATGTTGCATCATACCAATATTTTGTGCAGTATTTTTAGCAAAGCCGATACCTGGGTCTAAGATGATATGATGATCAGGAACGCCGGCTTGATGTGCAATAGCGATACTTCTTTCTAAATCCGCTTTTGCCGAGGCCCAAAAATCAATACCATAGTCCATATTTTCACGATTGTGCATTAAAATAATGGGAACATGCAAATCTGCAGCAACTTGGGCAATTTCCGGCTCCGCTTTTGCTCCCCATATATCATTAATGATGTGTGCCCCCGCTTCAATTGCGGCACGTGCTACATTTGCTTTATACGTATCAACGGAAATAATCGCCTTTACTTCTTTGGCTAACGCTTGAATAACAGGTACGATCCGTGCAATCTCATCTTCATCTGAAATTCGTTCATACCCTGGACGAGTAGATTCCCCACCAACGTCAATTATTTTAGCTCCATCAGCAACCATTTTTTTCGCTTGAGCAACAGCAGCTTCAACATTGTTATACTTGCCACCATCTGAGAAGGAATCTGGTGTAACATTTAGAATGCCCATAACAAATGTTTCTTTTGTATAGTCTAATGTAATACCATTAATGGTTAATGGTTTCGTATATTTTTCTAGCATGAAAACGCTCCTTCTATCCTTGCTCCACTTCTTGAACAAATGCTTCATGTAAACACGAATAAATTGGCCCTTTATTGCCTAAAAATTGTAGGTTTTCTAAGCTACTTATAGGCACAAGCTCTTGCACAGAATTGGTAATGAAGCATTCTGTACTTCGTAGTAACTCTTCTTTTGTATAAAAGCCTTCCATCACCTTAAGACCAAGAGCATTGGCCTTCTCTAAGACCCATGCTCGAATAATCCCTGGTAAAATGCCTGTCTCTAAAGAAGGCGTATATAGTATATCATTTTTTACCCAAAAAACATTTGATGTTACCCCTTCAGCTACATAACCCTCTTGCGTTAAAAAGAAACCTTCTTGCTGTGCCAATGACGGCATTTCAAAGCGACCGAGTACGTTATTGCCATAATGATGTGATTTAACACGTAATCCTTGTTCAGGTGTATTGCGTGGAGTTGAAAGCCATTGGGCTATTTTCTCAGTCCCCCGCGGTATGTCCTGAAGTTCTTTACGAAAGATGATGACATTGGGTTGTTTATATTCGGTTGGCTGTAGTCCAATATTATGCTCTCCAGCTGATACATTTAAACGGAAGTAGCCATCTTGCCCGCCTGCAAGTTCATTTAATTGCTGCACTACCTCTAGTAAAACATTTTCAGGATAGGTTAAATGAATGTGGTATTGTGATAATGCAAGCTGTAATCTTTCCATATGTTCTTCCCAGCCAAATACCTGACCTCCATATGTCCGAAACGTTTCAAAAAAACCCAATCCGTACAAAAATCCATGATCAAATGGAGAAATACGCAAATCCCGTGCAGCCACATAGTGCCCATTCATCCAGCATTGCATCTATTTCACCCCTTCGACGTGGGTTTCTATAAATTGGCGAAGGAGTCTTTTACCTTGCTCAGTCATAATGGATTCTGGATGATATTGTACACCCTCAATTGGATATTCTTTATGACGTAGCCCCATAATTTCTCCCTCCTCAGTCCAAGCTGTGATTTCAAGACAAGCTGGTAATGTCTCTTTCTCTACAATAAGGGAGTGGTAGCGAGTCGCCAGGAATGGATTTGGCATGCCTTTATGCAAACCTACTTCAGCGTGGAGTACAGGTGATGTCTTTCCGTGCATTAGACGCTCGGCCCGTATGACATTGCCGCCAAATACCTGTGCAAGCGCCTGATGACCAAGACAAACACCCAAAATCGGAATATTTCCTGCGAAATATTTAATAATGTTCAAGCTTTCACCTGCTTCATTTGGGCTACATGGTCCCGGTGAAATAACAATTATATCTGGTGCTAGTTGTTCTATCTCCTCTACCGTTATAACATCATTGCGCTTCACCACTATCTCATGACCAAATTCACCCAAATATTGGACGATATTATAGATAAAAGAATCATAATTATCAATCATTAAAATCATTTTGCTCGCTCCTCTGCCATTGCCTTTGCCTGCCACATTGCCTTCGCTTTATTTAACGATTCCTGATACTCTCTTTCGGGAACAGAGTCAATGACAATGCCTGCCCCTGCCTGGATATGTGAAACTCCATCTTTTATAAACGCTGTCCGAATGACAATATTAAACTCCATGTCACCTGTAAAGCCGAGCCAACCAATCGAACCTGTATATAAACCACGGCGCACAGGCTCTAGTTCCTCAATAATTTCCATAGTGCGGATCTTCGGAGCTCCTGTAATTGTCCCTCCTGGGAACATTGCACGAATAACATCCGCATTTGTTTTACCTTCCGCTATTTCGCCTCGTACATTCGACACAATATGCATTACATGAGAATAGCGCTCAATGACCATAAACTCGTCCACTTCCACTGTTCCATAGGTTGACACCCGACCTAAATCATTGCGCTCTAAATCCACTAGCATCACATGCTCAGCACGTTCTTTATCATTATCAATTAATTCTTGTGCTAATGCTAAATCTTCCGCCTCTGATTTCCCTCTTGGTCGAGTACCAGCAATTGGCCTTGTAGATAATTCATTTCCATGGCGTTTGACTAATAACTCCGGGGATCCAGAAACAACAGCAAAATCTGGTGCTTCAATATAAGCCATGTACGGTGATGGATTAAATGCTCGTAATGCCTCATAGACATCCATAGCTGAAGCATTTAATTTCTTGGACTGTCGAACAGACAAATTCACTTGAAACACATCACCCTGTGCTATATAGGTTTGTATTTTTTTTACGGCTGCCTCAAAATCTGTTCCAGCAAATGAAACAAGTAGTTCATTTTCATCATTGATAACTTCTACAGCGTTTGTTTTTTCAAATTTTCGCGTAGCTAGTCCATCTTGTGCTGCAACCTGCCAGTTATGAGCCCACTGTTCCAAGTTAACATCACTTTCGTCTATCTTCATAAGCGTCACTATATTGGTCTTCACATCATGCACTGCCCAGCAATCAAATATATAAAAATAGTTGTCTGGTATTTCTAAGTCATTCTTCGCTGTATTAGGAAGCACTTCAATTTTACGTGCATAATCATATGTGACAAATCCAATGGCTCCCCCTTGAAAAACAGGAAGCTCCGCATGATAAGGAATTTTATATTCTGCCACGAGCTCTTCCAGTAAGGCCAGAGATTCACCCTGTAAAACTTCGTGTCTACCATTTCTCCAATTGACTGACAGTCCATCCTCTACCGATTGTGCAATGGCTAATGGATTCCAAGCAGCAATCGTAAAATGTCCACCACGTCCACTTTCTAAAAATACATGTGCTTGTTGTGTCTCTGTTTGTTTCTTGTAGCTATAAAAAAATGAATCTGCATCCATCGTTAATGTTTTCGTAAGTATAGTCTTCAAGTCTTCTTTCCCCTTTAAACATATGATGTGATTCCATCTTAACTTGAATAGTACATAGAAGCGAATATTTTTATAATTTTAATAGTGTCCATTTCTAGGCATTAAAAAGGACCCCTTTTATAAAGGAGTCCTAACATAAAAATTAAAAATTAATCTTCAAATTGGTATAAAGGTGTTGATAGATAACGCTCACCGTTTGAAGGAACGATCGCAAGAACATTTGAACCCTTACCTAAACGTTTTGCTGCTTCAATTGCAGCATAGATAGCAGCACCAGATGAGATACCACATAAAATCCCTTCTTCACGAGCCACTTTACGCGCTACTTCAAAAGCAATCTCATTTTCAACAGGGAATACTGAAGAATAGATGTCAGTATCTAATACTGCTGGAACAAATCCAGCACCAATACCTTGAATTTTATGTGGCCCTGGTTGACCACCAGAAAGTACTGGTGAATCCTTTGGCTCAACTGCAATGATTTCAATGTTTGGATACTTTTCTTTTAATACAGCACCAGCACCCGTAATTGTACCACCCGTACCAACACCAGCTACAAATGCATCTAGTGTTAGACCATCAAATGCTTCTACAATTTCAGGACCAGTTGTTAGACGGTGAATAACAGCGTTCGCTGGGTTTGTAAATTGTTGTGGCAGGAAGTAGCCGTGCTCTGCAGATAATTCCTCTGCTTTAGCGATTGCACCTTTCATACCTGCTGGACCTGGAGTTAACACTAGCTCTGCGCCATAAGCTCGTAAAAGGTTACGACGCTCTAAGCTCATTGTTTCTGGCATAACTAAAATGGCTTTATATCCTTTAGCAGCTGCAATCATTGCAAGACCAATACCTGTATTACCGGATGTCGGCTCAATAATTGTACCGCCAGGTTTTAATGTTCCATCTTTTTCGGCCGCCTCAATCATTGCTAAGGCTAAACGGTCTTTTACTGAACTACCTGGATTAAAATATTCTAATTTTACATATACAGTACCTTCATTTTCACTTGTTGCATGATTTAATTTTACGATTGGTGTTTTACCAACTAATTCAGCTACTGAGTTTGCTATTTTACTCATTTAATAATCCACTCCCAATCCCTACTATTTTTATAGGTTTTACTTATTTTGTATTTTATCAATTTTTCCATTCGATTGTCAATAAATAAACCGTATATTTTCAGAATATTTATCTGATACTTTGTTTTTAAATAAAGATAAAAAGAATCTGCCTCTTTTATTTGGGTTTGTCACTACAAATGCCTGCAAGTTTGATCAGACTCGTTGTACCCACAAAAAATTGCAGACTCTTTTCGTTTATCACTTTTCCTTTTTAGACTCACCATAATACCAAGTAGCATTAAATTCAGACCAAAATGCTTCTGGTGTTACGGATTGTGGTAATTGCTCTAAAGCCAATTCCCGCTCTATATGTTCTTTCACATCGTCATATGTAAAGGATTGTCCTTCTAATACCTCTTGCACTTGAACAATTCCGTAATGACCATTATCTAATTTAAAGGCCTTACTTACCTCTTTTGTCTTAAGAGATTTCACAGCATTAATAATTGCGGGGTCTATATTTTCCTGATTCTCTGTAAGGTAGCCAATATCTCCCCCTAGACTAGCTGAGGCACTATCAACGGAAATTTCACGTGCCAGCACCATAAAATCAGAGCCATTTTTTAATTCACCCAATGCTTCGTCAGCAGCCTTTTTTGAATCGACTTCAATAAAATTGGTACGATAGCTTGTTTTTGTATTATATAATCCTTGATTTTCCTCATAATACTTTTCAACACTTTCTTCTTCTATCACTACGTCCTTTGTGAGTACTTTATCCAATATAAGCTGTGATCGAATTTTTTGGCGTAGCTGCTCTGCTGAAAGATTTTGCATGGCCGTATCAAACTTATCTTGAGCAGAACGCATTAGCGCTAGTTCAAGGTCAATTTCTTTGTCTGTAACTTTTATTTTATATGTTTTAGCTGCCTTTTCCATGACCGATTCATTCACTAAATTTTGGAGTGTTTCTTTACCATATCGTTCTTCCATGGCAATCATCCATTCTTGGCGTGTAATTACATCCCCGTCAATGGTAGCGACCTGCTCATCGCTACCAATTTCCTGACCTTTATTCGGGATCAACCAACTAATGAACCACAAAATATTTCCTAATAACAAAATCGATATAACAGCTAAAGCAGGTTTTGTCTTTAAACGACGTTGCAGTAAAGGCGTTTGGTTTGGTGATACAGTGGTTGAGGGTCTTCGATTACGCGTTGAGCTCATCGATAAACCCTTCTAACTCATCTTTAGAGAAGCTGTATTTTTCTAAGCAGAAATGACACTCTGCTTCAGCTCCGCCATCCTCTTCAATCATTTCTTTAATTTCTGCAGTTCCTAAACCTAAAATTGCTGCACCAAACCGCTCTTTAGAACATTGACATTTAAATTCAATTGGCATGGAATCTAAAATTTGCAGGTGACCATTTCCTAAAACAGCTTCTAGAATTTGCTCTGGCGTAAACCCTTTTTCAATCATTTTTGAAACAGGCTCTATTGTAGCAAGGTGTTGTTCAATTTCTTTGATCGTTTCTTCCTCACAACCAGGCATTAATTGTAAAATAAATCCACCAGCTGCAAGAATAGTGTTGTCTGGATTAACGAGTACACCTAATCCAACAGATGACGGTACTTGCTCAGAAGTAGCAAAATAATAAGTAAAATCTTCAGCAATTTCACCCGAAACAATTGGTGTTTGTCCAGAGAACATATCTCTTAATCCAAGATCTTTTACGATTGTAAGAGCTCCTTCTGTTCCAACACCTGCACGAACATCTAACTTACCATGTTCGTTTAAATCAAAGTGAACATGAGGATTTGTCACAAACCCACGTACTTCACCATGTGCATTACTATCAATCACCATTGGTCCAATTGGGCCATTACCCTCAATTTTTATAGTGATTTTCTCTTCGCCTTTTAACATAGCTCCCATCATGACAGCGGCTGTCATTGAACGACCTAAAGCTGCTGATACAACCGGCCATGTATTATGACGACGTTGTGCTTCTCCTACTGTGGCTGTTGTACGGGCTGCAAATACACGTACTTGACCATTAAAACCTAAACCTCTTACTAAATAATCATTCATAAATAGAATGTCCCTCATTTCCTATTGGTTACGTTTATATAGCTTATATAAACCCTTTAAAGTTAGAAATGGATCCACAACATCAATTATTTGTGTCTCCCCTGCGATCAGATTTGCTAGTCCACCTGTAGCAATCACTAACGGCTCCTCTTTACTTTGTGCTTTCATTCGGTTTACAATGCCCTCCACTTGTCCTACAAAGCCATAAAAAATTCCTGCCTGCATGGCAGAAACGGTCGTTTTCCCGATAATATGTGTAGGTCGAACTATTTCAATACGCGGCAATCTCGCAGCTTGTGTATAAAGAGCCTCTGTAGAAATAGTTATGCCCGGTGCAATAGCACCACCCATGTAATCGCCCTTTTCGTTCAAATAACAATAGGTTGTCGCTGTACCAAAATCAACTATGATACAAGGGGCTTTATATAAATCAAGAGCTGCTATGGCATTCACAATGCGGTCAGACCCTACCTCACGCGGATTTTCGTATTTAATATTTAAACCTGTTTTTACACCAGGACCAACTACCAAAGGCCTTTTTTGAAAATATTTCTGACACATTGCCTCTAATGAAAACATAATTGGTGGCACAACTGAGGATATAATAATGCCTGTAATTTGTTCAAATGAAATGCCTGCGTGATTAAAAAAAGAAAGAACTTGCATAGCATATTCATCTTCTGTTTTATGAAGGTCTGTTACCATACGCCAATGGAAGGCTAATTGATCGTTGTCATTGTAGACACCTAATACAATATTAGAATTCCCTGCATCTAAAACTAAAATCAAGGCTAACACCTCCCATATCGTCATTGTAACTTTCGCCACTCTATTGTTACAACTTTTGTCTAAAAAAAGTGAATATACTTTAGAAAATGATACCACACTTTTTATCTTGATTCAGCAGATGTCCCTCTCGTCTAAATGGTGGAAATGAACGCTTTTTGTTTGATAATCAGTTGTCAAACACACGCAGAAAAACGGAACACCGTCAAAAGCCCACATTTACCTCAATACCTCTTATGAATGTCATAAATTTTGAAGAGTAATCAAAAAACATTGTTCTTTAAAAAGGAGCTTCCTTAAAGTAGGAAGCCCCATTGAAATTATTTGAAATTAAATGTTTCTGGATCTGGACCGCAACGTAATCCATCATTTAACGCATCTAACTGCGCCATTTCCTCATCTGTTAAAGAAAAGTTAAAAACATCTAGATTTTCGACCATACGTGTAGGTGTCATCGTTTTTGGAATCGTAACTACATTATGTTGTACATCATAGCGTAATACAATCTGCGCAGGCGTTTTATCGTATTTAGATGCTAACTCTTGAATTAAGGCTTCCTCTAGTAGGGAACCATTCATCAATGGAGACCACGCCTCCACCTGTATGCCTTTATCCTGACAATAAGCACGAACTTCCTCTTGTGTTAAATGCGGATGGAATTCGATTTGATTAATAACAGGGACAACAGTAGTTTCCTTCAAAAGCTTTTCTAAATGGTGTACGTGGAAATTACTAACCCCAATTGAACGTACTCGATCATCTTGATATATTTTTTCTAGTGCTTTATAAACTTCAATGTAATTTTCGTCAATCCCTGGCCAGTGCACTAAATACAAATCCAAATAGTCTAACCCGATTTTTTCTAAACTACTATCGTAAGCAGCAAGTGTTTCGTCATAGGAAAGACCATCGTTCCAAACTTTTGATGTGATAAATAGTTCATCACGAGTTACTAAACCTTCTTCTATGGCTGCACGTATTCCTCGTCCAACACTTTCTTCATTACGATATACCTGTGCTGTATCAATGCTACGATAACCCTTTGCAATTGCTGTTTTTACAGCTTCAGCTAAGTCATCTCCTTCAGGTACTCTAAAAACGCCATAACCAACTAAAGGCATTTTAAGTCCATTATTCAATGTTACATTTCCCATGCTTAAACACTCCTATCTATAAAATATCCTCTAACGAAGATTCGTATAGAGCTTATCTTTCACTCCTATATCCTAATGCTTATTAGTAATAAAAGGCAAAGAAAAAGACTGCTTACCAAATTAGTAAACAGTCTTCCTACTTTTAATCACGTTTTTCATCGATACCTTTAGGAGCATCATTTTGTTGTTCTTTATTTTCTTTAGCTAAATCAAGAGTTGTTGGATTCGGCTCTTTACTCAGTAGCTCTTTTTCAACAACTGGTTTACCAATTGTATCTAATGTTGGCTTCGCTTCAATTTTCGGCGTATTATCCTCAATTTTTTCTACAGCCTCTGGCTCTGGTAAAACACCATGGTCACGCAAATGCTCGATTTCCTGTGCATTTAACGTTTCTTTCTCCATTAAAGTATTGGCAATTAAATCAAGCAGCTCACGTTTTTCCGTTAGGATACGTTTTGTACGCTCATATTGAGTATCAATAATTTTTTGCATTTCTTTATCGATTTCATAAGCTACAGAATCAGAGTAGTTTTGGTCTGAATTAAAGTCGCGACCAAGGAATACATTACCGCCCTGACTTGAACCAAATTGCATAGCACCAAGGTTTTCACTCATTCCGTATTCAGTAACCATTGCACGAGCAATGCTTGTAACCTTTTGGAAATCATTATGTGCCCCAGTAGAAACTTCACCAAGAACAATTTCTTCAGCTACACGACCACCAAGGAGACCTGCAATACGATCTAAAAGCTCTTGCTTTGTTGTAAAGAAGCGCTCTTCCTTCGGTAACATAATCGCATACCCACCCGCTTGACCACGCGGAACAATTGTTACTTTGTGTACTGTATCTGCTTCATCAAGCTCAAGACCAACAACTACGTGGCCGGCTTCATGGAAGGATACAAGTTTCTTCTCCTTGGCTGAATATACACGGCTAGCTTTAGCTGGACCAGCGATTACACGGTCAGAAGCTTCATCGATATCTGCCATATTGATGGTGCGTTTACTTTTACGAGCCGCAACAAGCGCTGCTTCGTTTAATAAGTTTTCTAAATCTGCACCTGAGAAACCTGGCGTACGTTGTGCAACTGCTGCTAAATCAACTGTATCTGCTAATGGCTTATTGCGTGCATGTACTTTAAGAATCGCCTCACGTCCTTTTACATCAGGATGTCCTACTGTAATTTGACGGTCAAATCGACCAGGACGTAATAACGCTTTATCTAAAATATCTGGGCGGTTTGTTGCAGCGATAATAATAATACCTTCGTTTGCTCCGAAACCATCCATTTCAACTAACAATTGATTAAGTGTTTGTTCACGCTCATCATGTCCACCACCAAGACCTGCGCCACGTTGACGACCAACCGCATCAATCTCATCAATAAAGATGATACATGGTGCGTTTTTCTTAGCATTTTCGAATAAATCACGGACACGTGATGCACCGACACCTACAAACATTTCTACGAAATCAGAACCCGAAATTGAGAAGAAAGGAACGCCTGCTTCACCTGCTACTGCACGGGCAAGTAATGTTTTACCTGTACCTGGAGGACCTACAAGTAAGATACCTTTTGGAATACGCGCACCAATTTCAGTAAACTTGCGATGGTCTTTTAAAAATTCTACAACCTCAACAAGCTCTGCTTTCTCTTCATCAGCACCTGCTACATCTGTAAAACGTACTTTTTTCTTTTGATCGTCATAAAGCTTAGCTTTACTTTTACCAAAGCTCATCACTTTATTTCCGCCGCCTTGAGATTGACTCATTAGGAAGAAGAATAAGAAAATGATGATAATGAAAGGAATAATTCCCGTAAAGAATTGGATCCATCCACTTGTTTCTGGTGCTGCTAAATAACTAATATTACTATCTTTATCCCTAGCAGCCTCATCGATACGGTCCATTAAAGATTGGTTATCACGAGGGATATTCGTTGTAAAGCTTTGACCCTTTTCATAACCTTTCAGTGTACCTTCAACGACGTAAACTGATTTATCAGGTTGAATTGTTGCACTTGTTATTTCTTTTTTATCTAGAGCTTCTTGAAACTCATGATAAGATAATTCTTTCGTTGGTGAATTTCCACCATTGAAAGTACCAAAAATACCGATAATCACTAGGAAAATCAGTAGATAGAATATGGTATATCGAAATATTCGATTCATCTCCAGCCTCCTCATTACAAACAGAAAAATTATAAGTAAAATCTTAACATATCATGATTTCATCATACAACGAAAAGCCCTACTTAAAAAATGTTTCGTTCACTTTTTGCCGTTATCAAAACAGTTTTTAGGCCATCTTTATACGTCCCAGCGTAATTGTACCTGTTCCTTGGACTTGATTTAGCTGAACATTGTGTCAAGATTTTGAATTATGTTAAACATAACGAAAAATACGTGACTTGCGCTGGAGGTCTTACTTTAATAGCTGGTCTTTTTGTATCTTAGAAAGAATAAACTTCAGGCTTCAAGATACCAATATAAGGTAAGTTGCGATATTTTTCTGCGTAATCTAAACCATACCCTACAACGAAGCCATCTGGCACTTCAAAGCCAACATAATCAGCAGATAGGTTTACTTTGCGACCTGATGGTTTATCAAGTAATGTAACAATTTTGATGGATTTTGCTTTGCGATATTTAAATAAATCCACTAGATAGCTTAACGTTAAACCACTATCAATAATATCCTCGATGATTAATACGTCACGTCCCTCAACGCTTGTATTTAAATCCTTTAAAATCTTTACTTCACCAGAAGAAACAGTAGCGTTACCATAACTAGAAACATCCATAAAATCTAATTCAATGAAAGAATCGAAACGTTTCATTAAATCAGTCATAAATGGCATTGCCCCTTTAAGAACACCTACAGCTAATGGGAATGCATCTTTGTATTCCGCTGTTAGTTGTGCTCCTAAGTCTGCAATTCTTTCTTGCAATTGTTCTTCTGTAATCATAATTTTTTCGATGTCATTTTGTAACATATCGATTCCTCCTCGTGATGTATCAAAAAATCTTCAACCTATTACGTTGAAATATTTTACAAAGACCTTAGTCTACGATGAGCACTGTATCATCGTTTGGTTGCGGAGTGGTTGAAAAAAATATTCCCATACGCACACCAATTACCGCTACCACCTCATCAGTTTGAGAAATCAGTAACGGCCAGCTATTTCGCTCATTTAAAGGAATCTTTTCATCTATAAAAAGGCGAGATAAGCGTTTTGGCTGATCCATTCCTTTTAACAGCATTTTATCTCCATCCTTCCGTGCTCGAATGTAAAGCGGTAGATGGAGTTTGCTAGCGTTAAAATAAAAAAGTTGTGCAGTATCCGTCAGCAATTCAGACGATAAATCATGCAAATTGACTACGCATAAGCGTTCACCATTTATCAGTGTTGTCCATCCATTAGCAATTGAAATAATCTGTTTCTCAGGAGATGTTTGATCCTCTAATGGTTTATTCTTCTGAATCGTTAATTTCCCGTAACGGCGAACTGCTAGAAAATCTTCAGGCAAGTGAATTTCAGCATACCCTGCTGTTGTATCACAAAGCTTTAAAATTGAAGTCAATAAAGCAAAACTTTGTATCGTATTTGAATCTTTGTAAAGATAGTTTAATAGTATTAAAATGAGCCTCCTTTGTAAAGCAAGTGGTATCAATTGAAAAGCCTCAATTTCTAGGCTATATGTATTTTCGTTACTTCTTATTACGGTTTGAGAAAATACATCTTGGGCTAATGACATTAAAAAGGCGTCGTCTACTTGTAAATGCTTTGTGAAATGGGTGATTTGTTCAGTTACCCGAGGATTTTCCGCCTCCAGTAAAGGCACTACATGATGTCTAAATCGATTGCGTACATAAGTATCTTTGGAATTGCTAGCATCTTCTCGATAATCCAAACCTTTTCTAAGTAAATATTCCCTTATTTCAGACTTTGTAACCGTTAAAAACGGACGAATTAATGATTTTCCTTCAAAAAGTCGTTGGGGACGTATGCCTTGCATACTATTCATTGTTGCGTTTTTCGTAAGGGCCATTAATACTGACTCCAGTTGGTCATCCGCATGATGTGCAGTTACAAGCTTATTTGCATTTATTTTTCCCAAGATTTCTTTGAAATATCGATACCTTTCTCTACGACAAATGAGCTGTGTATTACCATTTTCCTGTGCCATAATTGTAGGTACTGGAATCTCGGTAGCATGTAAGGAAACACCATTGTCGTCACAATACTTTTGGACAAACGCTCTATCTTCAGCTGAAGCTTGTCCTCTCAACATATGATCAACATGCACTGCTTCTACTTGAATATTCCACTGCTCCTGTGTCTGTACAAAGTAATGGAGTAATGCCATTGAGTCCACTCCACCCGAAACGGCGATGAGAAGATGGTCGCCTTGCTGTAATAATTGCTCTTCTTCAATAAATGTTTTGACCTTTAATTCAAATGACAAACGCTTCTCCTCCCCTTTTCGTTGTTATTGATCATCAGTGACTCATAGAATATTGAGCTGGTCTAAAAACAGACCATGTCGGTACAACATGTGTCACCTCTAACATTAGTACTGTACAATCGTCCTCAATGTCATAATAACTTTGAAATGATTGCATAATCGTAGTTAACTTTTCTTGAATGGTTTTATTTGTACTTGCGACCTGCTGTGCAAAAGCTAAAAACGCCTCCTCCTGCTCACTCCAATCAGCTACGCTTGAAAATAGACCATCTGAATGCATTAAAATGACGTCTCCTGCCTTCAGTTTCCTTTTCTCAGCCTCCACTGCTGAAATTGATAAGAATCCTACAGGTGCTGCATTACTTTCAACTTTCAGTACTTCTTTCCCACGTAAAATATAGGTCGACATTCCTCCAGCCTTCCACGACCACAAATCACCATGCTGTAAATCAACGAGAGCAAAATCAAGTGTTGCGTACATATCATCTTGTTGCTTTAATGACATGACATAATGCAATGTATGCATCGCAGTTTCCGGATTCATATTGTAATTGAGACACTCTCTCATCAAATGTATCAATTTTCTACTTTCATGTTGTGCTTCTTTACTTTGCCCCATACCATCAGACAACAATATCGCAAATAACCCTGGATGCAATTGGAAGAGGGCATGTGAATCCCCAGAGTATAAGGTAGCATTTTTAGACATGCTATATATATCATACTCTACTTCAAAGCTAATAGCTGATCTAAAGCATATTTGTACATGACGAAACGGTATTTCACAGGCTGTTACTTTTTCAATTTCAAAAGGTTCATCAAAAATTTCATAAAGAATTGGCAATATCATACGTTCAGCTAGTGTCGTATCTTCCTCCCAGTTGACCCGTGCTGGCGCTAAAGCACAGACAATTTTTCTTGCTCCTGGCTTATTGCTAAGCACATCAAGTTGAAAACATTCAATATGGGCCTCCTTTAAACGTTCAGCGATTTCTTTTTCAACACTTACAAATGAAATCGTATCCTCCTTCATCTCAGCAATTAACTGGTTTAAATGATTACTCATATCACGAAGTTGCAGAGCAATCATTTTTTTGCCATGGAAATACTGCCCGTTAATCCGTTCTCTATAGAGCTCCGTATCTAACTCCTCAAAAATCTTCGTCGATTTCACACATTTATAGCGTATTTGTTCTTCTACACGGTGGATAGCTGATTCTTTACCTACTCCTTTCATATGAAACCAATCAGTCATCAGCTTGTCCATCCCATTATTTTTAGCTCCCCAGCAATGTTCGTATCTGAAACAACTTAAACAAGTATTCATTGGAGAAACTTCCTTCGCTTCTTCAACCGGTGCCGTCATAAAACGATCAAACACAAGCTCCTTCATGAATTGAACAAAATGCTGAAAATGCTCTAACTTATATGTTACATGATCTGTTAACCAGTTCTGACGTGCCAGTAAAACCTCCTCACGTTGTGGGAAGAGCTTGTCCCTTACCTTATCTGAATATTTTTTAGGAATCATTAGAAAAAGAAGACTACCAATAGCAATAGAGGTAAAATAAACGCTATCTAAAGGCAATGTGGCGTCATAAAATAAAAAGAACACACTTGGTAAAATACTTCCGATGGCAACCCCAAATCTACCACCCTTCGCTCCCATACCCGCACACAGCCCTGTTAAAGTTGCAACTGAGAGCATGCCGGTAAATGAAAGCTTTGCCACACCGATTAGCGTCCCTAGCACAGCCCCGATTACAGTTGCCAAGGGAACACTCCCAACTAATGCACCAAAACAGATAAAGAGTTGCAATAAAAAAATGGGGAGAGAAAAATAGCTAAACACAACTGCTTGCATCCCTGTAAGCATGGCGGCAAACACCACTAATCCAGAACCCAGCTTCTCATATGTCCAATGACTCGTAAACCATTCATACGAGTTAACAAATAGCACTTGCATAAACAGCGTCATAATAAGAGCTAGAGCTACCTCACAGCCTACATAAAATTGTACAAGCACTGGTGGTAAGCCTTGATACATCACTCCTTGCCACATTATTTGTACTAGCAATACAGCTAAAGATACGGCAATGCTTTGTGGCAGCTGCCAGTAACGGAAACGCATAATACATTCATACATAACGATCTGTAAAGCTAGAATAAGGACTTGTCCAAAGCCAAGGAAAAAACAACCAACTAAACTACCAAATAGAACATATTTTGCATACTCCCTATATTTCGTTCGAATGATGGCCCAAAAAGGAACAGAGAACGGTACAGCTGCTTCGAACACAACGGATTGAGCTAGAAAAAAAGCGGTTAAGAAAAATAGAGAGCCTATCAGTATTTGTTTCTTTTTTATACCTATTTTTCGGCCTTCTACATTCGTTGTATTATACCATTCAATACTTGTCATATAACTTTCCCCTTTCCGCACTTTTGGCTATTATAAAAAATTATGTGTGGAAAGATTGTCTGACGTTGACAGAAAAAAATTAAAATATTTCGACTAATAGATATACATAAATACGAGAACTGGCAACAATTTCTTTCACAGTTGCCTTATATTTATGAAAAACGTTGAAAAACCACCTTATTGATACAAAATAATAATGTCTATACTTTTACCTCACCATACTTAAATGGCATTCTATGTACTATCTCGTACTTCATTAAACTACTGCACCGATACATTTCTACGTAAGAACAAAAAATCCGCTAAAATAACACTTCTACACTAATTTTTATTAATTATATTTTTTATTATTTTTTTAATAAACTTACTTGACACTAACGCAATTGGCTTGTATTATTTAACTTGTTGCTTAACGACATGCGGAAGTAGTTCAGTGGTAGAACACCACCTTGCCAAGGTGGGGGTCGCGAGTTCGAACCTCGTCTTCCGCTCCATTTACTATATTGGCGGCCTAGCTCAGCTGGCTAGAGCGTACGGTTCATACCCGTAAGGTCGGGGGTTCGATCCCCTCGGCCGCCACCATAGTAGGCCCGTTGGTCAAGTGGTTAAGACACCGCCCTTTCACGGCGGTAACACGGGTTCGAATCCCGTACGGGTCATCTCAAATAGGCGTCTCAGAATCTACTTCTGAGGCGCCTATTTTTATTCTAAAAATGTAAGCTATGGGCTCCTAGAATTCACTCATTACGTTGAAAATTCTATGTAACAAAGTTTAAAATATGGCATACTAAATAAAAGATTTATTTTTAGGGGGGTTCATTTTCCTTGGGCGCATTAACGAAGGCTGCTTTAATTTGTGGGAGCGGCTCGATGATTATTTTAATTTCAATTCTTATTAATTTACCTTTTTTTGTTCAAATAGCACTATTACTTTGCGGACTTGCGGTAAGTATATATGGTGTTTTTTTACTTGTCAAAATGGTGACCCATCCAGCAGAAAAGGCAATTATCGCTCCTGCTGACGAAAAGGATATAACACCTATAAAAAAGAAGAGAAGGCCTTCTTCTACGCTATAGGGACATGAAAAAAGGGATTAGCTATGAACAAGCTAATCCCAACTCTATTTCATACACTTTTTCTACGATTAAAACAGTCAGCAAACTACCCTCTTCTAGCTCCGCGACCTCCGCGTTTTGATTCTGTAGCACGTTTAAGTGTTGCTAGACGTTCATCACTATCTTTTAAGAAGCGTGCCATTTTTTGCTCAAAATTTTCTTTTGGCTGGTGGCGTTCGTTGCGATCATTAGAACGATTCTCACGACGTGGGCGTGCTGGTCGCTCTGGTCTCTCAGCTTGAGGCTTTGCTTTACGGATTGAAAGACCAATCTTTCCGTCCGCTTCAACATTCATCACTTTTACTTCAACTTCATCTCCAACTTTTAGATGCTCATTGATATCTTTTACATAATTGTCAGCAACTTCACTAATGTGAACTAAGCCTGTTTTGCCATCTGGCAGCTCAACGAATGCTCCAAAATTTGTGATTCCTGTTACTTTACCTTGTACCTTGCTGCCTACTTCAATTGACATAAAAAAAATGCTCCTCCTTAAAAATTAAGCGACTCTTTTGAGCCATGTAATCAATTTAATCAAACCTTTTACTACTATAAGCTTCTCTTTTCATTATATATAACAATAAAAGAGTGTCAACAATACATAGCTTTTCAGTCGTCCTTTTTATCTTTCTTATCTGGCATAATGAAAATAACTTCACCTTTTTCGGATAAGTAATACTCTTTTCTTAGTAGTTTCGCGATATATTCATCATCCTGTAATTGTTTGATTTTAAGGTTTAATGTTTCTTGTTCCTCTTTCAATTCAGTGAGATGCTTATTCGCTTCTTCTTTTGATTTCTCTTTTGCCGCTAATGTTTCATTTTGATGTGACAGCACATTTAAGAGAAGAGCGATAATAATGACTGGTACAATCGCAAAAAAGACAATACGACGCATTTTACGTTTACGAGCTTGTTGTTTGCGATTTATAGCTCTATCCGTGTTACGGACATAGTCATTATCAAGCTTTGTGAAGTTCTGTTGTTCATCATTTGATGAATGACGTCTAGTCATGCCCGCACCTCCGAAAATTATTGTTGCTTTTTATTATACTTCAAATATCGTAATTTTTTAAAAAAAGTGTAGGACAAATACGAATAAATTTTGACAAAAGGTCTTATAACAAACATTACTATATTTAATAATAGCTGCAAAATATGTCGAATTACAGTGACAATGAAACGTACAATGAACCAGAAGGGCCTCCATGTTATATTCACCAAAATTCTAGCTACGAAACGTAAAAAAGTTTGAAAAAACGATTGATACAAAAAAATTCCGGCTATTTGCGCTAGCGGGTCATAAGCCCGCCAAGCGCCGTCTTTTAGCCAAAATAATAAATAATATGTCAATCCTCCAAGTAGAATCCATGTTAATATTTCAAAAATCATCATCCACTTGCGAAGGCTTGACCTTTTTGGAGTTGAAAAAACAATAAGTCTTACACTATCAATTATGAAACCAACTGCTATACCGCTCAAAACCATGACAATTAATTGATAAAATTGTTCACTAACAATCATCCAAATAACTTATGAAGGAAACCTTTCGAGAAGCCACTTTCCTCCTCGTCGTACTGCAAGGTTTTTACAGTTCCTTCAAGTGTCAATAATCCTTTGTCAACATCTAAATGAACGATATGCAGTTCCTCACCACGAATTAACAAGTGCCCTTGGGACGTCTTAATAAAAAACTCTTCCTGATCAAAGCGTTCAATTGATTTTACAGAAGTCATGTCCATTCTTTTACGATTACGAATCGTTAAAATATGCTCTCCAGATGGAATTGTGTAACGATTACTTTCTTGATGTAGCGTCATTTTCTTCCTCCTTTAGTCGTCCTAGCTTCTGTTCACTTTATGCGGACAACCTTCAAAGCATGACAAACTTTATTTAAGTTGTGCATTACTTTCATCCACAAAAGAAAGGTAGGGCAACATTAGGTAAGTTAGAAAATAAATTTAACGCTATTCTTCATCATCGATAAATTCAGGTTCAACTTTTTCTAGTCTTTCTTCTTTCAAAATTGTAAACATTTTTGCTGCATCTTCTTTTTTCACTGTATCACGTAATTCTTCAACACGAGCTGTTACTATTTTTTGACCAAAACGGATAGCTAGCTCATCCCCAGCTTTTATAGCACTACTAGCTTTTGCTACCTTTCCATTGACTGTAATACGCCCTTGATCTGCCACCTCTTTAGCTAAAGTGCGGCGTTTTATTAAACGGGATACTTTTAAAAATTTATCTAGTCTCATCTTTTTACTCCTTTTCTAATTGCTTTGCTTCATTCCAAAATGCATCTAATTGTTCTAATGTAAAATCAGCAAATGATTTTCCACTAATTTTCACCTGTTCCTCTACATAACCAAATCGTCTAGCAAATTTCTCATTTGCATGTAACATGGCCTCTTCTGGAGACAGCTTGTAAAAACGCGCTAAGTTCACTAATGTAAATAATACATCACCAAACTCATCAAGACGGGAGGCATTTGAGCCTTTTGTCACCTCATGGCGGAATTCCTGCCATTCCTCAGCAAACTTATCCCATGCTCCCTCCACATCAGGCCAATCAAAACCTACTTTGGCAGCTCTTTTTTGGTAGTTATAGGCTGTCTGTAATGAAGAGGATGCTCTATACTCTTCTTTTAATAATGGTTTATCGCTAGTACCCTTTTCCTTAGCTTTGATTACCTCCCAATTGGCAACTACAGCATCAGCATCCTCTACTGCTACATCACCAAAAACATGCGGATGGCGACGAATCATTTTTTCGCTAATTGAAGCTAAAACATCCTCTAGTGTAAAGTAGCCTTGATCTTCACCAATTTGGGCATGTAAAAATATTTGTAATAGCACATCACCAAGTTCCTCAATCATTGCAAAATCATCCTCAGCATCTACAGCAGCCAAGTATTCATGTGCTTCTTCAAGTAAATATTTTTTTAATGACTCATGTGTTTGTTTTTGATCCCAAGGACAGCCATTCGGACCTCTTAGCGTGGCAATAATTTGGCGGAATGTTGTCCAATCTCTCAATGCTTCTTCCTGAGATTTTACAGGCGGAACGTACACTGTTGTTAAATTATTTACTTCGACACTTTGATCGAGCTCATAGAGAGGTACCGTTACAATCTTTTCTTGTGAAGACCCTGCAGCCGTAACAACTGTCACAGGGTACTCATCAGCGTATTTTTCCATCAATGTTAGCTTCACTTCTGAAGCACTAAATGTATCGTATACTTGAGCAATTAAGATATGTTGACGCATGTTGATGTCATGCATTGAAAAACTAGTACCATCAAGTAATTGGAAGCCTTCAATTGGGTCAATTTTTAATGCGCCAAAGATTGGGTCCAGGAAACTTTGACCACCCTCAATGACTAAATTAATTCGACTATTATTAGCCGCTGCAATAAGTAATTGTACTGTTTGTTCTGCAACCAATGGGTGGCCTGGCACAGCATACATAATATCCTCAACAGCAGTAGCTTCAATAAGAGCATCTGCAATTTCTGCATAGACTGGCTGGAATGCATCATGTTTTTCATAAACCTTATCAAAGCTTTCGAATTGTACTCCCTCAGCTTCTAATTCCTTTAATACTGGATGATCCACTGTTCGTACATATAATTTTTTAGCAGCCTTTAATTTTCTATAAACGCCCATTTGCAGCTGATTAAAATCCCCCGCACCTAAGCCTATAATTGTTAATGTATTCAATATTCACACCTACTTCTTTGAATTTAGCCATAATTGGTAGACAGCCATTCTGCGTCCAAACGGCAATAAATACCACTCTTTTTCTACTAACACTCGTTTCTTAGCAATAATCGTTAGCATAGCAAATGCGCCAAAAAATACAGCTGTTAGACCTGCCACCACCGCCATCAAACGTGAAGACATCAAATGGCTTAAAAACGCTGATGCTATTTGTAACCATACGAGTACAACAGCTGCCATACTTAATGATGCCACCCCTACTTTTTTATAAAAGTCTCCTGATGCAAATTGAATACCAGTCAATCCTTTCAAATAAACAATAAGCAAGAAGGCTGTTACTAATAATCCAATATCATTCGCAACAGCTGCACCTAATACACCCAACCAACCAATTAACCGTACATTCAATATGATTTTTAACAAAAAGCCAATGATTAAAAATAATGCTGGCTTTTTTAATTTACCATATCCTTGTAAGATTGCCGTAAATGTAAGAATAATTGACAATGGGACGATTTGGAATACATAGACGATTAAAACTTCTGATAAAGTATTGGTTTTAAAAAGCATTTCATTTATATAAGGCATGACAAGCATTAAACCTAATGAGGCTGACCAGCCAAATAGTATCGATGCTTTGTATGTTAACTGTATAAATGGTATAGCACTTCGCCCCTCTTGTTTTTTCGACAAATGAGCAACAAGTGGCACAATAGCAAGCGACAACGAAGAAGCGATAACAACCCCTAATTGTACTAACGGCTGTCCACGATCATAAATACCTTTCGTTTCCTTCGCTAATGTAGGTGCCATACCATTGTCAATCAATGATGTATAAATCGTAAATGAATCGACCAGCTGGTATCCAAGTAATAGTAGACCACTCATGCTGACACTTAAGCTCAACCATGTTACTTCTTTAATAATTGAAATACTTTTCACCTGATGTAGGTGTTGATTATTTCGAAGTCCAAATCGTTTATAAAAGATATAAGCAAGCAATAACAGGGCCGTAACTTCACCAATTACTGTACCGATAACAGCCATTTTCCCTGCATCATAAAGTGATTTTGTTGTTGTCATTATAATAAAGGTGCCTATTAAAATAACAGCTACTCTAATCGTTTGTTCGAGAACTTGGGCATATGCAATAGGCTCCATAATGCCTCTAGATTGAAAGCCACCTTTCATAATTGCTAGTGCTGGCATAACCAATACTACAAGGGAGCCTGTACGTATTAAAGGTGCCAATTGAACATCACCCATCCACCGGGCTATAATTTCAGCACCTCCAAATAAAATTGCAAAAAATAATAGCGATAATATCGTCAAATATCGGAAAACCACACGTATTATGGTGTTTCGTCGTTTCTGACGTTCTACTGTATCAGCAATGCAATCATTATCTGCAAGCATTTTAGAAATGGCCACAGCAAAGCCACTAGATGTCCAAACAACGAAAATTGATATAACGGGATACACCTGTTGATAGATATAAAAGCCTTCATCTCCAACTAGATTTTGAAAAGGTACACGATAAATTGCACTAAGAACCTTTACAATAAGGGCAGCAACTGTCAATAAAGCTGCACCCTTCATGTAGCTTTTCATGCCAAAACGTTGCGACATAAATTGCCCTCTTTCCTTCTTAACAATGCCCATAGTATAGCATATCTCCAAAGTTTGACGCGCCAGGTAGCACTACTGTTCCTATAATGACTTATTTATGTACGCAAAAAAAGTTATTGTTCAGCCTAAAAGGTCATCGCAATAACTTTTCCATGCATCAACTATTCATTTGTTTAGCTAAGAAGTTAGCAGCTGTTTCCACTACTTTGACTTCTACCTCACCGACAAAGTGTACTTTTGATAAGACAATAATACAGCCTATTGGATCACCGTTTACCATAATAGGTGTCGCACAATACGATTTTACCTGCTCATATTGTCCAGGGACAATTTCAATCGTTGTTTCCATTTTTTCAATTTTTGTTGATCGCTCTTCCATGAAACCTTCCGCAAAGGATGTAATGCGACGATTAATATATTCTTTTTTACCAATCCCTGCTACAGCAATTACTTCATCACGGTCAGTGACAAATGCTGGTGTTCCTAATGTTTCATAAAGTGTCTCAACATATTCTCTTGCAAATTCCCCTAAATCATTGATAGGAGAATATTTTTTTAATATGACTTCACCTTCACGGTCCGTATAAATTTCAAGAGGGTCGCCTTCACGAATACGTAGCGTCCTACGAATTTCTTTTGGAATAACTACACGCCCTAAATCATCAATACGACGAACAATTCCTGTTGCCTTCATTCTAATGCCTCGCTTTCGCTACAATGAAATTTTTATTCAACTATAGTATGGTTTTTATTTAAGTAATCTATGCAAAAACTGATGAAAAAGGATTTCGCAACCAACAATTTTTTTCATAAGCTATTACGTCAATCAACTCCATATTAGTTTGCCCAAGGAATAAGTTTCTATAATTAATTCATAAAAAATGTATATAAAAAGGCCATCTTATCTTTTCCGAAAAAGATAAGACCGGCCTTTTTGCTAGTGCTGTTTTTTTGCTTTATCAATAATTTGCATGAGCTCTTCCAACAAATCAAATGGTTGATATTTTCCACACTTTCGCTCATCTATTGTTAATTTTAACTGCATGCCGTCCATACCAAAACCGACAGCACGTTCAAATTTCATCGATTCTTCAATGATTTTACTGCCATCAACATTGGCTGTTCCCTGTTCAGACAACAGAATTGTAATCAGTTTTTGCTTTTCCTTTACAGATACTACTCCTGCGCCAAGACCCCAAACCTTCATTCGTGCTATTCGCAGTAAACGCTCTGTTTCAATTGGAAGATCGCCAAATCGATCCTCTAATTCCTCCATGATTTCATCATATTCCTCTACTTGATCCATTGCCTTAATGCGTTTATACATTTGGATTTTTTGATATCCATCCGGAATATAGACGTCAGGAATATACGCATCAACACTTAGCAATATTTCGATATCTGGCTTCTCTTCTTTTTTTACACCTGTTTGTCGTTCAGCAATGGCGTCTTGAAGCATTTGAGAATATAAATCAAAGCCGACTGAATCAATAAAGCCATGTTGCTGCGCTCCGAGTAAGTTACCTGCGCCTCGAATAGATAAATCCCGCATGGCAATTTTAAAGCCTGAGCCAAGCTCAGTAAACTCTTTAATTGCCTGTAAACGCTGCTCGGCTACATCTGTCAATACTTTGTCTCGTTGATACATAAAGTACGCATATGCTACCCGGTTTGAACGTCCAACCCGTCCACGTAACTGATAAAGCTGGGCCAAGCCCATTCGATCAGCATCATGGACGATTAATGTATTCACATTCGGTATATCAACACCTGTCTCAATAATGGTTGTCGTAACAAGGACATCATAGTCACCCTCTAAAAAGGCTAAAATCACTGATTCCAATTCTGACTCTGTCATTTTTCCATGCGCATGACCTATTCGCGCCTCAGGAACGAGTACCTGAATCTCCTCTACCTTACGGGCCATATCTTCAACTCGATTATATAAATAAAACACTTGTCCGCCACGTGCCATTTCTCTCTCAATTGCTTCTCGCACTAATGCTCCACTATGTTCCATTACATACGTTTGGACTGGGAAACGATTGGCTGGTGGTGTTTCAATAACAGACAAATCCCGAACACCTACCATAGACATATGAAGAGTACGTGGGATTGGTGTAGCCGTTAAAGTTAAGACATCGACATTAGTCTTTAATTGCTTAATTTTTTCCTTATGTGTCACACCAAAACGCTGTTCCTCATCAACAATTAACAAACCAAGATCTTGGAAAATTAAATCTTTAGATAAAATTCGGTGTGTTCCGATAACTATATCGACTTGCCCCTCTTTTAAACCCTTTAATGTTGCAGTTTGCTCTTTTTTAGTGCGGAAACGGGATAATAATCCAACATTAATAGCAAAGTCCTGAAAGCGCTCACGGATTGTTTCATAATGCTGCTGGGCCAAAATAGTAGTAGGGACAAGGAAAGCTACCTGCTTACCGTCTTGAATAGCCTTAAATGCTGCGCGAATGGCTACCTCTGTTTTACCATAGCCTACATCACCACATACTAAACGATCCATGGGGCGTTCTCGCTCCATATCTCGCTTTACTTCAACAATAGATCGAAGCTGATCCTCTGTTTCTTCATAAGGGAACATGGCCTCGAAATTACGCTGATCATCATTATCAGGTGTAAAAGCATGCCCTTTCTCTGCTTCTCGCTTGGCATAAAGCTTAATTAAGTCATCAGCAATATCCTGTACAGCAGAGGATACCTTCGCCTTAGTTTTTTTCCACTCTGCTCCACCTAATTTATGTAGCTTTGGTTCACGATCTTCTGATGCCACATATTTTTGGATTAAGTCTATTTGCTCTACAGGTACATACAATTTATCGTCAGCACGGTATCGAATATGCAAATAATCTTTATGTGTACCATTGACCTCTAGCGTTTCCACACCAATATATTTACCAATCCCATGATGAACATGCACAACATAATCACCCGGCTTAATTTCTGTATAGCTCTTAATCCGTTCAGCATTGGTCATTTTTTTTGTTCGCGCTTTTTTCTTTGCCTGCTGCTTAAAGAGCTCATCCTCTGTCACAATTGCTAAGCGCTGCAACGGTAATTCAAAGCCACTCGATAAGCCACCATCAACAATATAAATCCCAGGTTCTGCTGGTTCACCTATTGTTGTATGAATATCGTATTCTTCAAGCATTTGCTGAACCCGTTTCACACGTTCTTTATCCCTTGCAACAATTAGTACCGTAAATTTACCAAGGAACCAGCGTTCTACTTCACTTTGTAGCAATGCCATCTGCCCGTGAAATTGCTGCATAGGCTTGCAAGAAAAATTAGTTGTTTTATTAAATGTGATCCCTGAAAATGTTCGTGAAAATAACGAAAACGAAAGCTTTTGTTGTGGCAACATCGCTAGTATTTCTTTTAGCGTGAAGGCGGGTTTGACATCATGAACCATTTTTCCTTCTTCAATTAATGATAAAAACCATTCATCCTCTTCACGTTCCCATGCATCCATAACCTCTTGAATGCGTCCAAGCTCATCGAAAAGCACAATGCCATCCTGTGCAAAGTAATCTCCCAGATAGGCCGTTTTATCGTATAATAATGAACCATATTTGTTGACGTAATCAGGTAAGTTTCCTTGTTGTAACAGTTCAATATCATACTGAATATGCTGATACAGTAACTCCTTAGTTTCCTGTTTTTTGACCTTCTTTAAGCTGGCTGCTAAGGCGGATTCCAAACGACCAGATAGCGACTGTCTTTCTGCTTTAGTCAGAATAACCTCTGCAGCAGGAAGAATACGAATTTTTTGCAATTTATCAATAGAGCGTTGGTCGTCTGCTGAAAATGTCCGTATAGAGTCAACCTCTGTATCAAACAATTCAATACGAATAGGCGATTCTAAATAAGGAGGATAAATATCTAAAATGCCTCCACGCAACGCAAATTCTCCAGGTGTTGTCACCATTGAATTACGAACATAACCCATCTCAACTAATGTTTGTAACCACTTATCAATTTCGATATCATCACCTATAGCTGTTTGTAAAAAATATTGTTGCCAATGTTCCTTTGGCTGCATAATTTTCCTTAAACCTGCTACGGGTATTACATAGATAGCCTTCTCACCTCTAGCTAAACAATCAAGTGTTGCAATTCGCTCTGCACGTAATTCAGGTGATGCCACAGAAAGATCTGCTGCAATGAATTCATCAGCAGGGTAATAATGTACATATTCTTCACCTAATAATCCAGCAAGCTCATCAACCATTTTTTGTGCCTGCAATAGATTAGGAGAAACAATATAGATGGGCTTCTTAACATATTCAAATAACGCATCAACCATTACTGGTCGTGCGCTTCCTGTTAAACCTGTAATAAGCTGTGATGCAGTTTGACCGCTCTGAATTTCCTGTAAAAATGATGTAATATGTTTATCCTGCGACACAAGTTGTCGTAAAACCTCCACAGTCAAAAGCTCCTTTCAGCATAAATTTCTATTTGTATCTTTTTTCAGTATTCTTCTCATACTTCTATAAGGGAAGATACTTGTATTCATTTTTTCAGTGTGATCGCAGAATTTTTCGATCAAGCATGAAAAATTCTATACATAGCACCGAGGCGTAGTCTTTCTATTACTCTAGTGCTATTTTAAATATCTCTATTATTGGCTATTTTATAAAATGGAAAAAGGCCTTGAACACACATGAGTGCGTCAAAGCATCCTTCCAATTATTGAATCCATTTATTGAGTGCGTGATAATCTGGATATTGTCTCAGCGAATCCTCACATTGCTCACAAATGCAGTGCACAGTCGTTTGTCCATGTTGATCTTTCTCAACATAATCATCTGCTTCTCCCAATTCGAAAATATGCAGTTTTCGAATTGTATCATCTGCATCAAATGGTAGTGTCCCTATTTCTACTTCACAATGCCGACATCGGTAGCGAACTGACATCTCCAAATCATCCTCCTTTAAGCAACTTTCTACTTAAAGTATAGACATTTATAAAAAGGATTATGCACTTTCCAATGTCGTCAACATTGCAATCACTTCAAAATTAGAGAATTATTTTGTGCTTGTAGTTAACACTATTCAAAACAAGCATTTAGCTGCGGTTATAGTATAAGGCACATTGTAGCTCATCCTTAAACCATTCCAATTATCCACTGACTTTAACAAAAATTTTTTAGTTGTGTTCCATTTATTTGCTAGTGTTAAAGTGATTCATCACATCAAGAAACGGCTTTGAAAGAGATGCTTCGACTGCATTTACAGATTTTTCGATGGCTTCTTCCATAAGAACCTGATCGTCCTTTGAAAATTTCGCTAAGACATAGTCTGCAACTTTCATGCCCGCAGGTGGACGATTAATTCCTACTCGAATACGATTAAATTCCTGGGTACCTAAATGTTGAATTAAAGATTTAATGCCGTTATGGCCGCCTGCACTACCTTTTTGTCGCAGACGCAATTTTCCTGTTTCTAAATCTAAGTCATCATAAATTACAATTAAATCCTCTACATCAATATCAAAATAATCCATAAGGGGACCAATACATTCCCCTGATAAATTCATATATGTTAAAGGTTTAACAAGTAGAACCTTTCCTTCAGGTCGATGTACAGTTGTGTACATTCCATTAAATTTTGAATTTGTTAAAGGCGTCCCCCATTTTTCTGCTATCGCATCAATTACATCAAAGCCAATATTATGTCTTGTATGCTCATAAGGTTTACCTGGGTTTCCTAAACCAACAATAATTTTCATAAGTACCTCTCTTCTTTCAATCTAATAGTCATTATTTTACCATACAGCACACATAGAAAGCATTTTGTACAATTCTTAAACCGCATAAAAAATAAGGCTAATAAGAAAGCTCAACTTTCTTACTAGCCTTACCTATTATTTATTTTTATTCTTGCTCTTCCACACCGTCTATAGTCTCTTCTTCTACTGAAGCAGGCGCTATAATCGTTACTAATATATAATCATCTTCATCAATAACTTCAACAGGTATATGATCTCTAATATCTTTTACAGTTAAGGATTCTCCAATTTTCAATGTTGAAATATCAACATCAATCGATTCAGGTAACTCTGCTGGTTTTACCTTCACTTTCAATTCTAAGTTAGGCTGCATTAAAATACCGCCCTCACTCACACCGACTGACTGACCCATTAGTTTAATCGGAACATCAGCTTCTAACTCCTCAGCCATATTAATGGCTAAAAAGTCGACATGATTTACTTCATCCTTTAATGAACATTGCTGTATTTCTGACACAACAGCATTCACTTTTTGCCCCTCTAACTCAAGTGAAAACACACTATTTTGTCCATTTCTCTGAATGGACTTAACAAATTCTTTTGCAGAAATAGAAATTGGGGTTGAATCTAATTTATAGCCGTAAATAACCGCAGGAATGGCTCCCCCTTTTCTAAGTTGGGTTAATGTCGAACGATGCCCAGTTTCGCGCTTTTTAACACTTAATACTGTACTCATACTTCTTTATTCCCCTTCCAAGAAAATTATTTACGCCTTATCAACAAGCAATATGTTGTAGGCTATGATAATATTTATCTCTTATTATTTGATAGAGTAAATATTATTAAGTCACATTTTCTATTATACCCCTTTATATGAAGAATCACACAAAAAACACTCGATTATTTATTCCCAAGATGAACTTATGTCCGAATCATTTAACATAAAAAAAAACAAATCCATCTAAAAAGATGGATTTGTCTATATTTATTATTAATCAAATAGTGTACTTACAGATTTGTTTTCATAAACGCGAGAAATCGCATCAGCCATCAATTTTGCTACAGAAAGCTCAGTAATTTTCGGAGACTTTTTCTCGTCTGCAAGCTGAATTGTATTTGTCACAACTAACTCTTTAATAGCAGAGTTTTCAATACGTTCGATTGCTGGACCAGATAATACAGGGTGAGAACAGCATGCATAAACTTCCTTTGCACCAGCAGCACGTAATGCGTCAGCACCAATTGTAATCGTACCTGCTGTGTCAATAATATCATCAATCAAGATTGCCACTTTACCATCTACATTACCAACAATGTTCATAACTTCCGCAACATTTGGTTTTGGACGTCGCTTGTCAATAATTGCAATCGGTGCTTTTAAACGTTCAGCCATTTTGCGAGCACGTGTTACCCCACCATGGTCAGGTGAAACAACAACGATTTCTTCTGCTGGAATACCTTTAGATTTGAAGTAATCTGATAATAAAGGTACTGCCATTAAGTGGTCGATTAAGATATCAAAGAAACCTTGAATTTGAGGTGCGTGTAAATCTAGTACGATTACACGTGTTGCACCAGCAGTCTCTAGAAGGTTCGCCACTAATTTAGCTGTAATTGGCTCGCGCGCTTTTGCTTTTCGGTCTTGGCGTGCATAGCCATAATAAGGCATTACAACGTTTACTGTACGAGCAGATGCGCGTTTAACTGCATCCACCATAATTAAAAGCTCCATTAAATGTTCGTTTACAGGTGCAGAAGTAGACTGCACGATAAACACATCACAACCACGAATACTTTCTTCAATGCTAATTTGAATCTCTCCATCACTGAAGTGCTTAACAGAAGATTTTCCTAATTCAACACCCATTTCCTGCGCAATTTCTTGAGCTAATGGATTATTAGAATTAAGAGAAAATATTTTTAATTGTGAGTTTGCATAATGATACGGCATGATGGCCTCCTGTTTAGTTGATAATTATTTTGAATTTAATTTGCTTACATAATTAGGTTTGTTTTCTTGTCTTGCACGCGCAATTGCAAGTGCATCTTCAGGAACTTCTTTTGTAATTGTAGAACCTGCTGCAATAAATGAACCTTTTCCAACTTTCACTGGTGCTACTAAGTTAGTATTACATCCTACAAATACATCATCTTCAATAATCGTTTTGAACTTATTTTTTCCATCATAGTTTACTGTAATGGAACCACAGCCAATATTGACGTTACTACCGATTTCAGCATCACCAATATAACTTAAATGCGATACTTTCGTGTCATTATCTAGCTTGCTTTTCTTCACTTCTACAAAGTTACCAATTTTCACATGACTACCGATCTCTGAAAGCGGTCGAATATGAGCATATGGTCCAATTGCTGTATCTTCTGCAATAGCGCTTTCACGTACTACAGAGGAATGTACAGTTGTACGATCACCGATACGACTATCTGCAATTTGAGTGTTTGGTCCAATAATGCAATCCTCACCAATAACAGTAGCACCCTCAATCATTGAACCTGGTTGAATGATTGTATCACGACCAATTACTGCATCTGCGCTAATATAAGTTGTTTCTGGGTGGATAATCGTCACACCATTACGCATATGTTTTTCATTAATTCTTGCACGCATTAATGTCTCTGCCTGTGACAAAGCTACACGATCATTGACACCTAACGTTTCTTCAAAATCATCCGTCACATATGCTTCTACAATATCGCCTTGTTTTTGTAAAATTTCAATGACATCAGGTAAATAAAATTCGCCCTGTGCATTATCATTTTTCACAAGCTTTAATGTTTCAAATAACAGTTTGTTATCAAAGCAGTATGTGCCAGTGTTTATTTCTTTTACTAATTGCTGTTCTGCCGATGCGTCCTTTTGCTCAACAATTTGTTCCACCTGTCCGTTCTCGCCACGTAAAATACGACCATAGCCAGTTGGATTTTCAGCAATCGCTGTTAAAATTGTTGCTTTAGCATTTTTAGCTTGGTGATGTTCGAATAAAGCCTGCATTGTTTCAGGTCGAATAAGGGGTGTGTCTCCACAGACAACTAAAGTTGTACCTTCTTCATTACCTAAAATTTCTTCAGCCTGTTGAACAGCATGTGCTGTCCCTAACTGTTCTGCCTGCAGAACATACTCACTTTTATCTCCTAGCTGTAATTGCACTTTTTCTGCACCATGTCCTACAACCGTTACAATGCGATTTACATCTAACGTTTGAATATGATCCACCACATGTTGTACCATTGGTTTCCCACATACTGGATGGAGCACTTTATATAATTTGGACTTCATACGTGTACCTTGACCTGCAGCCAAAATGACAGCAAAAACATTGCTCATCTGTAAGTCCTCCAATACGCTCATTTTCTCTTATGACTATATAGCAAAATTCATCTATTTTCAAGGCATGTAGAGTTGACAAAAAGATGAATTACAAAAACCACTGCACCATATGCTCGAATGTCATGAAGTATATCCTAAAACTGCTCATATTCTCTTTTTATCAAAATAAAAAGAACCCTTCATACATGAAGAGTTCTTTATATCTTTTCATAGATTCATTTTGTAGCAAATCCCCAGTGAGGTATTTATTTCCTTTTGATTAGACACCAATTCCTTCTAATTCTTCTTCTTTAGTCGTTTCCTCTATTTCACTAGAGTTATGATACTCGTTTAAAATGATCTCCTGAATTTTATTGCGAGTATCCGAATTAATTGGGTGTGCAATATCTCTAAACTCCCCGTCCGGCGTCCTTTTACTTGGCATTGCGACGAATAAACCAGTATTTCCATCAATTACACGAATATCGTGAACAACGAATTCATTGTCAAGTGTAATGGAAGCAATCGCACGCATGCGACCATCCGTCTGTACCCGACGTAATCTCACATCAGTAACTTCCATTTTCTCACCACCTCTCTTCTTAGATGCCTAATTGAAAATATCATATTCTCGATTACCGAATATTTTCCTTTTTATAGTCTATCAAATTTTCTAAAAAATTTGAATACTTATTAGAATAATATTTTTTCTTATATACGGAATTTTTGACAATTGTTTGTCAGTATTAAAAAAGCTCACTAAACAGAACGCGTAGTTCCCTTTAGTGAGCTTATCAATTTATGTTTATTTAACGATAGCAATTACTTCTATTTCTATTTTTACATCTTTCGGAAGTCGAGCTACCTCTACCGCTGAACGAGCTGGTTTATGATCACCAAAATGACTTGCATAAACCTCATTCATAGCTACAAAGTCATTCATATCCTTCATAAAAACAGTTGTCTTTACAACATTTTCTAAAGAAGATCCTGCTTCTGCTAAAACTGCTTTTAAATTAGCGAAAACTTGATTTGTTTGAGCTGTTATATCGCCCTCTACCAATTCCCCTGATGCTGTTAATGGAATTTGCCCTGAGCTATAAAACATTCCGTTAACAATAATTCCTTGTGAGTATGGTCCAATTGCTGCTGGTGCATTTGTTGTTGCTACTACTTTCATTTGTCATGTCCCCTTCTAGAAAAATAGTTACCTTCACTTAATGCAATTGTTCGATCTTTTTCATTAACTTCATGAAGCTTTACAAGTGAATAATAATCATCTACTAAAGTTTCGTCCGCATGTTCAGCCTCTACAAGCACCGCTATACCTGCTAACTGACAATCAAACTCCTCTAATAGATTTTTCATACCGTTCATCGTACCACCGACCTTCATAAAGTCGTCAGTAATTAAAACACGTTGTCCACTTTTCATGCTTCTTTTTGATAATACCATTGTCTGAATTCTTCTGGAAGAACCAGATACATAGTTAATACTTACTGTAGAGCCCTCGGTTACTTTACTATCTCTTCTCACAACAACCACTGGTACATTTAAATGTCTTGCAATCGCGTGAGCAATAGAAATACCCTTTGTTGCTACAGTCATTATGACATCAATTTGTTGATCAGCAAAAGCAGAGGCAAATACCTTCCCTACTCTATTAATTAAATCTGGGTTCCCTAGCAAGTCTGTCATGAATAGGTACCCACCTGGTAATAATCGATCTGAATGTTCAAGCTCTGCCTTTAAATCCTGAATTACTAAACGTACTTCAGTCTCGGACATTTTCGGAATATATTTTACTCCTCCTGCGGCGCCCGGCACTGTCATCAATAACCCGATTCCTTTTTCTTCGAAAGTTTCTTTTACAATCGTTAAATCCTCACTAATGGATGACTTCGCAGATTGATATAATTCTGAAAAATAAGTTAGCGGGATCAGCTGATGTGGATGTTCTAGTAAATAGTACGTCATATCAACTAGTCGTTCACTACGTTTCCATTTCATGCGACCCTCTCCTAAACACGAATATTTATAGGTAAAATTAACACAAATTTGCGTTTCTAAGCAAGTGTATTTCGCTCACCTAAAATCCGAACTGCATAAACTTCCTCACAAAAACCACGTAAACCATTATAGATGCGGCTTACTCGAGCTTCACTATCCACCAGACCAAACACCGTCGGACCGCTTCCGCTCATCAATGTGGCATCTGCACCAAAACGCTTCATTTGTTCCTTTAACATCACAACTTCTGGATGTAACTTAAATGTTACAGTTTCCAGAACATTACCTAATGAAGAGCATAATAGCTCATAATCTTTTGTTTCAATAGCCTGTATCATCTGCTTAGTATTTGGGTGTTCTAAGCCTTCAACCTTCAATCCTCCATATACCTCAGCTGTAGATACACCAATTTTAGGCTTTGCTAAGACCACCCAACAGTTTGGTGGGGCTGGTAATTCCTTTATTTTTTCCCCACGGCCTGTAGCTAATGCTGTGCCGCCATAGACACAAAATGAAACATCAGAGCCAATTTTAGCTCCCAATTCTGCTAATTCATCTATCGATAAACCTAAATCCCACAGCTCATTGAGACCCTTTAAAGTAGCGGCTGCATCACTACTACCGCCCGCTAGCCCTGCTGCAATGGGAATTTCCTTTTCAATTGTAATGGATACACCTTGTCTAATGCCGTATGTATCTTTAATGAGACGCGCTGCCTGATAAGCAAAATTACGATGATCATTTGGTACAAAATTATCAGTAGAGATTATTTGGATTTCTCCATCTTCTCGAGATTCAAGACTAATACGATCAGCTAAATCGACTGTTGTCATGACCATCTCTACTTCGTGAAAATTATCTGGTCTTTTATAAAGCACATCTAATGTTAAATTGATTTTTGCAGGCGCCTTTACATAAAGCATATTTCTTCCTCCCTTATAGCTACACGTATAAACAGTTCCTTTTTTTCGCGCAAGGTTATTCATTTTATTTTACCATATTGGGCATACGAAAATGGAAAAAAAGAACCGTATACCCTCTTCGGTGTATCGGTTCTCTTTCGTCAGTTGTATTTGTTGTGTCAGTAAGGATTTTCATCCCTGCTGAATGAAACTTTATAAGTCGCCTACTTTAACAAAAATAGCCTACTTACGCTCTTGCTCACTACTTGCCCGTTCAGCCATTTCAATGGCACGTTTAACCATATTACCAGCATCTCGAGCTTTTATGCCGCCCCAGCCTTCCTTTTGCACAACATCATAAAATCCAAGTTCTTTTGCGATCTCTTCTTTTAATCGAGGTGACATGATACCTTTTCTAGGCATATAAACTCCTCCTTTAACAACTGACGAATTTAGTATGCCCGCGAAAACGCAAAACACTCATGTAGTTTTTAACATACATGAGTGTTTTGAAAATATAGAAATAAGTACTAGAAACTATTTTGCGACAGCAGCCTTTGCTTCGTCTAAAAATGTAATCTCTACTGCTTCAGTTAAAATATCTGTGTAACTATACGATACGCGCTTGCACGTATTGTCTTCTTGATCGAGCTCTACTACAAAGATAGCGCGATATGTTTCACGTAATATCCCTGCACACTCAACCGTTTTCTTGCGACCACCGTTTGCTTTTAATTGCAAACGTTTACCCAAATGACAATCCAACGACTTTTTAATGTCCGCTAAAGTTTTTGGCATTTTCGCTTACACCTCACTAATAACTAGTATAAGCGAAACGCCCAAAAATGTCAACAAAATATAATATTTTATCAGCCTCTTATAAAACTTGTCAACTTATTTTTTATAAAAAATATATATTTTTTTACATCAAAGAAAAATTGTTAACAAAAATTTTTACTTTGCAAACACAGGATACAGTGCATCTGCTAATTTTCCAAACTCTTGAATAGAAAGTGTTTCTCCACGACGAGTTGGTTCAATATTAGCTGCCTCTAATGCCTCTAAGATCGAATCCTTATGTGCCTTACCGTTTGGCAACCCTGATTGTAGGTTATTATAAATTGTTTTTCTTCGCTGTACGAATGAAGCACGAGTCACGACAAATAAAAAGTCCTCATCTATTACTTTTACAGGTGGTTCATCATGCTTGATAAGACGAAGTACTGCTGAATCTACATTTGGTTGTGGCATGAAAACTGTTTTTGGCACAGTCATAGCAATATCGGCCTTCACATAATACTGAATCGCAATAGATAATGAACCATATTCCTTCGTTCCTGGCTTAGCCGTTATACGATCAGCTACCTCTTTTTGCATCATAACAACAAAACCGCGAATTGGCAGTCGATCATTGAGCAATTTCATTAAGATTGGTGTAGTGACATAATACGGTAGATTGGCAACGACCATAATATCTTCAATTCCTGGCATTTCATCTGCAATAACCTTCGCGACATCAGCCTTAAGTATGTCAGAATGAATAATAGACACATTATTATATGGACTAAGTGTATCTTCTAGTACCGGTAATAAGCGTTGGTCAATTTCAAAGGAAACAACCTTTTTTGCACTTCTTGCCAGATGCTCTGTTAATGCTCCAATACCAGGACCAACTTCAATTGCACCACTGTTTTCTGTTAAATCTGCATGACTCACTATATTTCTTAAAATGTTAGGGTCAATTAAAAAATTTTGACCTAAACTTTTTTTAAATGAAAATCCATACTTTTTTAAAATTTCTTGAGTACGAATAGGTGTTGCAATATCCTTATGCATTATTTTCCTCCTGATCTAGCTGTGCGACCGCCGCACCAAATTGCTTTTCTGTAATCTGAAACATTTTTAACCTTTTATGAAGCTGTTTACCGTTTGTTGCTCCAATATTTAAGATTTCTCCTAGACGATCACGACGCTGCTTAGATTGAGGGTGCCCAATCAATCGTGCTGTCATTAAATCTTCTAGTGTAATATCATCTTCGCTTGGCACATCATACTGAGGGGTATAAACATGTTGTAGAGCTTCTCTTATATCTTCGTCAGCAGCATGTTCAATCCCTAACCCTTTACCGTTCTTGGCAATCGTTTTGGTTTTTGGTAAAAAGGCATGTTTCACACCTTGAACATGCTCTTCAATAATGGCACGTATTCGACGTCCTGGATAGTCAGGATCCGTAAATACTATAACACCACGTTTTTCTTGGGCATGCTGAATTCGCTTCAATGTTTCCTCAGAGATAGCAGACCCATTTGTTTCTATAGTATCTGCATGTACGGCACGCTTAATAGCAGTCGTATCATCTTTTCCTTCAACAACTATGATTTCTTTTATTTGCAAAAAGGCTCCTCTTTTCTATCTACCTTATCTTCTGACCATTTTACAACTGCATGATACTGTTTGTACAGAAATACAAGGCTGGAACGAGCCTAATATCATTTCAGCTTACAGAGTTTATCATTATACAGTGCTTACAAAATCTTTTGCTAAATAGCTCAAAATGCCTTGCCTTGCTTGTGCCGATTTTTCTGACCAATAGCAGTTAAAGCTAATTGAATTGAGACAGCAAATACGCAGCAAAACCCGTGATTTTTTCTACTATACCTGCCCCTCAAGAACAAAAAATCTTATGTACTTGACTCTTTTCCTTGCATTATCAATTTTCATAGTCAAATTAAAAAGCTTTCCTGCCAGTCAAAACAGGAAAGCTCCATTTGTGAAAAAACATTTTGATTAATTTTACAATTTTTTTAATTTAATACTTTAATACGCACTTTCTTACGTCCCCAGTTACGTGCTTGGGCATCTGTTTGTACAAGTATATCGATCTTATTACCCTTAATTGCGCCACCAGTATCCCCAGCAATAGCTGTACCGTAGCCTTCAACCCATACTTTTGAGCCTAATTTAATAACAGATGGGTCAACTGCAATTACCTTTAATCCAGAATTTGAACGTAAGTTTATACCAGTTGCTGATGTACCTGAACAACCGTCACAATATGGTGTATAAGCTGTTGCCGTTACATAAAATTCTTTGCCGCTAGCTGGCTCTGCTGAACCACGTGATACAGTTTGTGCACTTGCAACAACTGTTTTAGTGCCAACTGCAACGACTTTCTTTTTCGGCTCTTTTAAAACTTTTTCAGATTGTAAATTTTTCGCTACAACCTTACCATTTTCTTTGACAATCTCATACGTACGAGAAACTGAGCCATTCTCGCCTGTTGCCACTACCTTTTGTTTACCCTTTTGCAATGAAGCATCCTGCTTCTTTTCAACTGCGAAATCTAAAGAGTCTTCCACTACATCGATAACCTTTTCTACGCGAACTACTGTGATTTTACTCGCCGGAGTAATAACGTCCTCCAGGTTATTTTCGACACGATCGAATTCATTTAACTGAATTCCTTGTTGTTTTAAAAAGTTAGCGACCGTAGTCGAAGTGGACCATACTTGTCTTTTATTTACGCCATCGACAAGCGCTACTTGAAACGCTTTTTGAATATCGATTTTGTTTTCTGCGCCTAGTTCAGTATCTAGACCCTGTGCTAAAGTGTCATGTTCAGATACTTTAATATTTGCTTCCTTCAAAATGTCTTTCACAAGTGTTTCAGTTGTCCAAACTTTTGACTGATTTCCATCAACTGAAATAGTTACTTCTTTTGCCTGTTCCCATTGAATTGCTAATCCATTAACAATTTTGGTGTTCAGAGAGGGTGATATTTTGTCATGCTCTGCTACATCTATATTTTGATCTTGTAATAATTGTTCTACAGTTTTGGCATGTGTTGATACTTCGATTGTTTCTCCGTTTGCTTCAAGCGTTACGGCTTTTTTCGTACCTTGGTAGAGTACGAAAGAGATTACAGATACAAACAGGACAAGTGAAATAATTCTTATCACTGTTTGCTTACTCCTCAATGATCCTAAGAACAAGTTTTTCATGGAATTATTTGACATGAAAAAACGCCTCCTTAATACAAGGTTGGATTATACGGACTAGTTTTGGCACTGTCAACCCGAAAGTATTTCTCTGAAAATTGACTTCTTTGTTTTTGCCAACCATAAACCCTGTATTGGAGGCATCTAAGCTAGTTAATTGTCAATCCCAAAAAATTTTTTCGCATTGTCTGTAGTTGCTTGTCCAATTTCCTCAATTGTCAACCCTTTTAAACGCGCAATTTCCTCCGCAACTAAGGGTACAAATGCTGGTTCATTGCGCTTACCTCGATGTGGATGTGGCGCCAAGTAAGGGGCATCTGTTTCGATCATCAAGTGCTCTAGAGGTATTTCTGTAGCCACTTCCTTTGGCAGACGTGCATTTTTGAATGTTACTGGTCCACCAAGACTAATCATAAAATTCATAGCTATACATTCACGCGCTGTTTCTACACTCCCACTAAAGCAGTGCATAACACCTCCTACTGATGCTGCGTTCTCTTCGCGTAATATTCTTACAACATCTCCTGTTGCATCCCTGTTATGAATAATAATTGGCAAACCGGTCTTTTGTGCTAAATGAATCTGTTTGCGGAAAAGTGCTTGTTGAACGTCTTTTGGGGATTTATCCCAATAGTAGTCTAACCCAGTTTCACCAATGCCAACTATTTTTGGATGTGATGCTAACTTTTCAATCCATTCCAAATCTTCTTGCGTACAATCAATGGCATCTACTGGATGCCAGCCAATAACACCGTAAACAAAATCATATTGCTCTATCAATTGCATAGTTCTTTCAATGGTTTTACGGTCAAAACCAATTACAACCATTTTCTCTACTTTAGCTTCAAGGGCTCTATCTATTACCACCTGAAGGTCTTCATCATACTGATCTGCGTTTAAATGTACATGGCTATCTATAAACATCTTCATTCTCCTAACATCGATTTTATTAAAATTTATTATTTCATATTTTTCGTAAGCATTACAAATTTGTTACAAACTATTTGGTAATGTGACATTACACTTAATCGACAACTCTACTTATAATACAAAATACCTAAAAATCCCTTTATTTCACAAAGCACAAACTATTTCAGAATAATAAATAGTCCTTTTTACAACCAGATTTGAAAAGCCTGCCGAATATTTTCTATTCAGCAGGCCTTTCATAGTTTTTTTACTTTACCTTTGCACCATTTTCAAGTTTCGGATCAACTGATGCTAATTTTAAAATTCCATCTTTTTCACCAGCTAAAATCATACCTTGTGACAACTCTCCTCGTAATTTAACTGGTTTTAAATTCGCAACGACAATCACCTTTTGACCAATTAATTCATCGGGATTATAGAATTTCGCAATACCTGAAACAACTTGGCGTTGCTCGTATCCTAGATCAACTTGAAGCTTTAATAATTTATCAGCTTTTGGGACGGTTTCACATGCAGTTACAGTTGCCACTCGCAAATCAATTTTCATAAAATCATCAATAGTAATTTCAGGAATATCTGGATGTTCGTTAGACTTGGCAACCTTATTAGTTTCTTCTTCTTGTGGTGTTTTCACAGAACCACGCATTTCCTCACGAATATAAGCAATTTCAACTTCATTTTCCAAGCGTGGGAAAATAGGTATCCCTTTTTCTACCACTTTAATGTTTGCTGGAATAGTATTGCCGAATGTTTCAATTGTATCCCATGCTAAGAATTTGTCATCTAAACCTAACTGATCGATCATACGTTTTGGTGTTGTTGTCATAAATGGTTGTAACATGACAGCTATTTGGTGTAAGCTTTCTGCCAAATTTCGCATAACAGCACCTAGTTTTGGCTTATCCGCTTCTTCTTTTGCTAACACCCAAGGCTGGGTTTCATCTATATATTTATTAGTACGTGAAACTAGTGTCCATAGATCGGCAAGTACGACACTAAATTGCATTTTTTCCATACTTTCTTCATATTTAATACGTACTGACTCAGCTTGCTCTTTTAAAGCTGCATCAAATTCTGTTGGTTGAAGATTTTCTGTAGGAATAATGCCATCAAAATATTTATTAATCATGGAAATAGTTCGATTTAATAAATTACCTAAATCATTTGCTAAATCAAAGTTTGTACGTTCGATAAATGATTCTGGAGAAAATACCCCGTCAGAGCCAAATGGCAATTCACGTAAAAGGAAATAACGTGTCGCATCTAGGCCATAACGCTCGATTAGCATTTCTGGATAAATGACATTTCCTTTTGATTTAGACATTTTACCGTCTTTCATCATAATAAAACCATGGGCAAATACCTTTTTTGGTAATGGCAAATCTAATGCCATTAAGAAAATAGGCCAATAAATAGTATGGAAGCGAACAATATCTTTTCCTACTACATGTACATCTGCTGGCCAATATTTGTTGAACAATGTCTCATCATCTGAAAGATATCCTAGAGATGTAATATAATTCGTTAATGCATCCACCCACACATAAATGACATGCTTTGGATCCCCAGGTACTTTAATTCCCCAATCGAAGGAAGTTCTTGATACAGATAAATCTTCAAGTCCTGGTTTAATAAAGTTGTTAATCATTTCATTTTTCCGTGATTCGGGCTCAATGAATTCTAGATTTTCTTCATAATAAGCTAATAAACGATCGGCATATTTCTTCATATTAAAGAAATACGATTCTTCTTTTACTTTGTGCACTGGTCGACCACAGTCTGGACAATTTCCATCAACTAATTGAGTCTCTGTAAAGAATGATTCACACGGTGTACAATACCAGCCCTCATATTCGCCTTTATAAATATCTCCATTATCTAAAAACTTCTGGAAGATCTTTTCGACAGCTTTAGTATGTCGTTCTTGCGTTGTTTGAATAAAGTCATCGTAAGAAATATCCATTAAAGCCCATAGCTTTTTAGCAGCATCTGCGATTTCATTTACATAATCTTGAGGGTGCTTACCTGCCTCTGCTGCTTTTTCCTGTATTTTTTGTCCATGCTCGTCCATACCTGTTAAAAAACGAACATCATAGCCACGTAAACGTTTATAGCGTGCAATAGTATCAGATGCAACTGTTGTATATGCCGTACCAATATGAAATTTCCCACTTGGATAGTAAATGGGTGTTGTTATATAGAATGTTTTTTGTTGTTCACTCACAAGAACTGCCTCCATTGTTCTACAATATACTCTCTATTCTAACGAAGTACGAAATTCGTTTCAATGAAAGTTTATTACATGCGAAAATTGTCGAATAATATATTCAATCCATTAAATGACTTAAATAAGAACCTTTTTTACTATTATAGAAAATATTTATTAAAAACCTTTTAAAATAATTAAAATATCTGCATTCTTCTCAAAAAATTTTTTCTAAAACCATAATATTAGTGTATTAATTAATTGACGTTTATGGCATTACTTGGTATGATAACTATCAGACAAGGAAATAATGTCGAAATTTGACGAAATACAAATATAACTTTTATAAATTAGGAGGAAATCTATTATGAAATCAACAGGGATTGTTCGTAAAGTCGATGAGTTAGGTCGTGTAGTAATTCCTATCGAGTTACGTCGTACGCTAGGTATTGCTGAAAAGGACGCTTTAGAAATCTATGTCGATGATGATAAAATCATCTTAAAAAAATATATGCCTAATATGACATGTGCCGTTACTGGTGAAGTTTCAGATGATAACTTCCGTCTAGTTGGAGGCAAATTAATTTTAAGTCCAGAAGGCGCTGAAATGTTAGTAAAAGAAATCCAAGCTAACTTAAAAAAATAACTTCTTACTCACCTAAATCAACTCAGTGATTTAGGTGTTTCTATTTGTATACAAATTAATATACCCAATTTCTATACCCCTTATAATGTCCATGTCAGACCTTTCTACTCAAGGTTACTATTATTTACAATTCTTATCAATTTAAAATTAGTTATGTCGACGCTTTGTAGCAAGAAGCTTCAAATTAAAATAAAGAGCTACCTAATAAGGTAACCCTTTACTATTATTAACTATGATATTCATTATAAATATCTCTCTTCGCGACTTGTCTTAGCTTGGCTACTTCCTTAATTGCCTCTTTTGATGTAACATTCGATTGATTAATAATGTAATCTACATGTTCCACAACCGACATCGTTTGCCAATAGGCTTCTTCTTCATTTTCCTCTTCGACAGAGCTATTACCTTCAAGGACTATACAAAACTCTCCTCGTATTTCCTCTGTCTGTGACCATTCTACAGCTTCAACCAATGTACCACGTAAAAATTCTTCAAATTTCTTAGTTAGCTCTCGGGCTAAGACAATGCGACGGTTACCGAGTATAGCCTCCATATCTTTTAATGTATCCTTTAAGCGATGTGGTGCCTCATATAATAAAATAGTTTCTTGACGTTTTTTTAGTTGCTCTAATTGCTGCCGACGTTCTTTTTTTCCACGATTCAAAAAGCCATAAAAGAAAAATGGCTGTGGCGTCAATCCAGAAGCAATTAATGCTGATATCGCTGCATTCGGACCTGGTACAGGCACAACAGGAAAGTTTTCAGCAATTGCTTTTTCGACTATATCCGCTCCCGGATCAGAAATACAAGGTAAGCCTGCATCACTTACTAAGGCAATTGTTTTCCCTTCATGTAGTAAAGTTAATAATTTTTCTCCACCTACTGCTAAATTATGTTCATGGTAGCTGATTAATGGGGTTTCAATATCGAAGTAATTACATAGCTTCTTTGTATTTCTTGTATCTTCTGCTGCTATAATATCGGCCTCTTTTAAAATGCGCAATGCACGTACACTCATATCCTCTAAATTCCCAATAGGTGTTCCTACCAGATATAAACAGCCTGTCAAATCGTGTATTGTACTTTTTTGAGATTTCACGATTCACCCCTCCTTATATAATTTATTTTCTGTGTTCTTGTTAATTGCTTAAATGCATATTCAGCACGCATAGCTTCTTGCTTTGTCTCAAACATTTCATTATAAATACATTTCACTGGACCTCTAGCTCTTGTATATTTTGCCCCTTTACCAGCGTTATGTATAGCAACACGTTTTTCTATATTATTTGTATACCCAGCATAAAGTGTTTGATCCGCACACTCTAGTACGTAAAAGTAGTGATTATTGCTCTTTTCCATAAAGGATCTCTCTCACTTCTTCTGTATATTCATTATTGGCATCATAGACATACAAAGGTGGCAAGATTTTTAAATCTGGCTTCCCATCTTTTATTCCTTCTATTAGTAACGTATTGGCTTCTTTACCTTCTTTCGGATAAATGAGTTGCATCCTTTTAGGCTCTAAGCGATTTGCTCGCATCGCTGTAACAATATCTAATAATCGACCTGGACGATGCACAAATGCAGCTTTGCCACCTTGCTTTAATAACTTACTGGCTGATTGAATAGCTTCTTCTAATGTTAAATATAGTTCATGTCTTGCAATGGCATGATGTTCACTGAGATTTTTATCACTTGCCTCATGAGCCAAAAAATAAGGTGGATTGCAGGTAACAACATCATACTTTTCAATGCCTAATTGTTTCGGTATTTCTTTTACATCGCCAAGAATCATTTGAATTTGATGTTCTAATTGATTATAACGGATACTTCTCTCTGCCATATCAAATAAACGTGGCTGAATTTCTACTCCCTTTATTTGTCCCTTTGTACGTGCACTTAAAAAGAGAGGGATTACACCATTCCCTGAACATAAATCAACAATATTCCCCTTATGGTAGGGAATATTAACAAACTTTGAAAGCAATACTGCATCTAATGAAAACGAAAAGACGGAGGGGCTTTGAATAATACGCAAATTCTCAGCCAACAAATAGTCTAATCGTTCATCATCCTTTAGCCAGTTTTCCATGCTTATTCCTCCTACTCTACAAAACAAAAGACTGATACCACCTTAGTGGGAATCAGCCTTCTATTACGCATTTTGTTTATTTAAAAATGATAGACAAAACAGACAATCTTCACCTTTACGTGAACTTCCAAAATGAACATGACAAACATGGAAGCCTTCCTGATATAAGCGAGCAAGATTATCATAACCTTCACCTATATCTAACGGACTCTCTTTCTTTACTTCAGCAGCTTGTACGGAGTTTGTATTAGAAAGTAGTTCTTCTAGACGTGTACGAAGATGATGATTTTCTGTCTCAAGCGCTTTATGCTCTTCCATCATTAACGCTACAAATTGTTTCAATGCACCGAATTGCTCCTGCATTGCTTCGAGCTGTTGTTCGAACTCCATAACGGTATCTAAGAAATTACGGTCCTTCACCCAAGCCACCTCGTTAAATTCTCTATCTTAAATAAGATTTTTTTCGCATGCTAGTAGTTCTTCTAGTGTATACTCAACTGTGCGTTCCTGCTCTTGTAAATATACTTGTATCAGTCTTTCTAGCACATTTAACCCTACAACTTTACCGCGGCCATCTGGTGTCATCGTTACCTCACCAATATCTGGCATGCCCTCTTTTGCTTCTTCATATTCATCATTTTCATACTTTAAGCAACACATTAAACGTCCACAAAGACCTGATATTTTCGAAGGATTTAATGATAGGTTTTGATCTTTAGCCATTTTAATAGAAACTGGCTCAAAATCACCTAAAAATGTGGAACAACAAAGCATTCTTCCACACGGGCCAATGCCACCTAATAATTTTGCTTCATCACGCACACCGATTTGGCGAAGTTCGATACGTGTTCTAAAAACCGAAGCTAAATCTTTTACAAGATCCCTAAAGTCAACTCGTCCTTCAGCTGTAAAATAAAAAATAATTTTATTACGATCAAATGTATATTCAACATCTACAAGCTTCATTTCTAGATTATGCTCTATAATTTTAGTACTAGCGAGATCAAATGCACGTTTCGATTCTGCTGCATTTTCCTCAACTTGAATACGATCACGATCATCGGCTGGTCTAAGTACTTGTTTGAGTGGTAATACAACATCATTATCACCTACCACTTTTTGAGGGACAACTACTTTTCCATATTCTACACCGCGTGCTGTCTCTACAATAACATATTGATTATTTTCTAGTAGAAATGATGCCGGATCAAAATAATATATTTTACCCGCCTTCTTAAAGCGGACTCCTACTACATTATACAAATGTATATCCCTCCTGCAGATTTAGCATTAACTGCTCCATCAATAACGTCCTATTCATGTTACGTTGTAAAGAGGCGCGTGCTTGCAAAATAGATTCCAGCTGACTTGATAATCGGTCATAAGTGGAATATAACGCAACTTCTTTAAATAGTGGTAACATGTCTGGATAAGTACAAGCTGCTTCGGGATTAGCTTTTATTGACACTATATCACGGTAAGCAAATAGTAGTAAATCCAATGCTTGCTCCATCTCGCCTTTTTCTTTAAAGTTCGGTAACCAATCTTCATGTACAACGAGCATCGCTTCATGTACATTTTGTTGAATGGCATCTACTAATTTTAACACTGTTTTTCGAGCAAGTGCAAACTGCTCATCATTTGCCAAAAATATGGCCATTTCGAGCTCGTTTGTCATCATGCTTACTGTTGAAGCCATCGAATGCGAAACATTATTTTCTTGTAAATGTTTGAGTAAAACATGTCGCGGCATTTTTTGGAATTTAATATGTTGGCAACGAGAACGGATTGTTGGGAGAATTGACTGCATTTGCTCTGTTAATAAAATTGCAGTTACCTCTCCATCCGGCTCTTCTAAAAATTTAAGTATCATATTTGCTGAAGCTATATTTAGACGGTCTGCATGATGAAGCACATAGATTTTACGTCCTTCTTCTACGCCCATCATTTTCATTTCTCCAATGAGTTCTCGCATTTGATCAATTTTTATAAATTGACCATCTGGATAAATATGATGAATATTTGGGTGATTTCCTGAATCAACACGTCTGCAATTTCGACATGTTTCACATGGAACATTTTCACTAGGTTGCTCACATAGCATTAATTTGACAAAAAAGTGCATAATATCAGCCTTGCCTGTCCCTTTTTCGCCTTCAAAAATATATGCATGTGCTAATCTATTTTTGTCAAAAATCGTTTGAAGTTGCTTCATTACGACTGGTTGTAGCGTGAATAGCTCTTCAACATTCTTGGCCATAAATTTAATTTCCTTCCTATATATACAACAAAAGTGTGATTGTTTCCAATCCTTGCTTGCTGTAAAGGAACGTTACTGTAGTCCCTATGTTATTGACAATTTGCCAAAATCAAATTTGAAAAAAAGCCCGCGCCTAATAAGATCGAGACACGGGTTTTACATATATAAATTAATTAGTAAGCCTTTAATCTCACCGATTTTATCGAGGAGGTCAATTGCTTCCTTTTCTTCATCTAAAATATCTTGGGCAAGTTCAACGAGACGCGTATCAATAGTTTCAATAATTTTAAGGCGTCTTCCTTCACCAAAACGATTCCATGTATGTGATTGTTTTAAATCCATACCATGTTCTACTGTCTCTTGTAGAAATCGTTTCACAAGCATTTTAAATCTAGCAAGTTCTCGTAAATTACGTGATCTTGCAACGCGATCTCCTGCACTCGATATATCTCCTAACAAACGTGTTAGTTGTTCTGTTTGCAACTTGTTCCCTTGCTTGACGACCATATCCCCAAATCGGTTATTTTGATTATTATTTTGTAGTGGCTCTTTGCGATTTGTATTTAACCCGACACGTATATCTTGATTAATCTTCAAGGTGGTTTCGCCCCCACTAATCTTTATCTATTTCTCCTTGGCGTGATTGCATGAGGATAAATATGAAGCTTTTCTATTTAGTTTCATATTTATCCTACTTTAATTAAATGACCTCTGGTGGTTTAACATAGGAGGCTAATTTTAAAAATGATGGAATTGTTCAATTGGTAAAACAAACACAGTAGCTCCCCCTACCTCTACCTCCACAGGATAAGGTATATAGGAATCAGCATTTCCTCCTAATGGAGAAACGGGTGCAACCATTTGCTCTCGTGCTCGACAATTATCCCGAATAATATCTAAAAGTTTGGGTATGAGAGAGTCTTCAGTTCCTATCAGAAACGTCGTATTTCCTGAACGTAAAAATCCTCCTGTGCTCGCTAATTTAGTTGCGCGAAACTGATTTTTCGTTAAAGCATTTGATAAGCGGTTGCTATCCTGATCTTGCACTACAGCTACGACTAACTTCATTCGCACTCACCCCTTTTATAAAATTAACCTAGTTAGGTTTAATACTATTCCTAAGCATCAGCATTTATAAACATTTATAATCCACTATAGATATCCGTATGAAGATAAATGAATGGATAGTATCATTATATCACAATGTTGTAGACAACTTCATGCTTTTACTGCATTGCTTTCAATAATAATAACCATACATCTTCAACAACACTTTCAATATCTTGGTCTGCATTCACTACATGGATACGTTCTGGATATCGTTCTACTAATTGTAAATATCCTTCACGTACCTTCTGATGAAATGGCAAACTTTCAACATCTAAACGATTTACTTCCCGATTGTCCGTTGCATAAATACGAGCTAAGCCTACCTCTGGAGCAAGATCAAATAAAATGGTCAAGTCAGGTAATTTTTTACCGATAGCAAATTCATTAATAGATAGAACTTCATCGACACCTATTCCTCTTGCAAAACCTTGATAAGCTAAAGATGAATCAATAAAACGATCACATATGACTAACTTCCCAGCATCTAAAGCAGGTCGTACCTTTTCAAAGTAATGCTGACTTCTTGCAGCAGCATATAATAAGGCTTCTGTCCGTTCGTCCATTGCCGTATGTTCAGGATTTAAAATAATCGTTCTTATTTTCTCCGCAATCTCGATACCACCTGGTTCTCTCGTTGCTAGAACATCAATATTCTTTTCAGTAAGTCGCTTTGCAATCATTTGAATGACTGTTGTTTTTCCTGCCCCCTCTGGACCTTCGAATGTAATAAATAAATTGCTATTCATGTTGTTATTTGCCTCCACTATTTAATGACCTGAATCATTTTTTCTGCTAAACGATGATTTCCTTGGAATGTTGCACCTGCAGCTAGTAATTCTTCCAATTGACTTAGCTTTGCCACTGTTATTTTTTCTCCAGGAACAAGTAACGGTATACCAGGTGGATACGGAATAATCATATTCGTAGATATTCGACCTATTGTACGCATATATGGTAACCATTCTTTTTCTAATGATGCAATCTCACTAAAGGTAAAGGTAGGCTCTGTAATTGGTACAAAATGATAGGCAGTTTGAGAAACTGTTTTGCTATTTATTTTAGCTGTGCCTAATAGCGTTGTTATTGCTTCTTTTATACGGACTCTTATTTCAGCAAACGGGTAGGTATGTCCTTGCTTCAGCAAAGGTAACATAAGTAAGACCTGATTCGCATCAGCTAGCTCCCCATAGACATGTTGTGCCTCTAATGCTTCTTGTAGCTGAAAACCACTATAACCATCGACACGTAACAATAGTTTTAATGGATCATCTACCTCAATTACTTCCAATGAACCAATCGACCTTAAAGCCTCAACCCATTGTTTCTTTTTTTCTATTATATATGCCCCATCACTCTCCATATATGTCTGTACATAGTAGCGAGCATCATCTAATGAAGCCAATAGCACATAAGATGGGCTGCTAGATTGTAACATACGTAAATAGTGATGTATTTTATCGGCATCTATCAATTCTGACTTTACATGCATAAAGGATGCCATTGTCATAGCTGGTAGTGTTTTATGCGCTGATTGTACAACAACATCTGCCCCAAACGACAAAGCAGATGGTTGAAATAGATGACACGCACTAAAATGAGCGCCATGTGCTTCATCCACTAATACAGGGATTCTCTTCTCGTGACAATAAACAATTTGTTGCTGTATTTCATTAGAAGTGACCCCATAATAAGTAGGATATGTTAAAACTACTGCTTTCGCTTCTGAATAATTATCTATTGCTTCTTTGAGATCATGAAAAGTTACATGTGTTGCCGTTAACGTCCGGTCATCCCATATTGGTGACACAAATATAGGCTTTGCTCCAACAAGTTCAATGGCATGAAATATAGATTTATGTGCATTTCGCTGAACAATAATAGTATCACCCTTATGACAAGTGGCATAAATCATTGCTAAATTTCCAACAGTAGAGCCACCTACTAGAAAAAAGCTTTTTTTGGCTCCATATGTATCTGCTAATAAATTTTCTGCTTCTAATATCATTCCCTCTGGATAATGTAAATCATCCAGATCCGTTAATTCAGTTACATCATACCGCATAACATCCTTAAATGCTTGAGGGAGGTGGGACAGCTCGCCATGCTTATGGCCTGGGACGTGAAAGGAAATATTTTGTTGTTTTCGAAAACGTTCTAATCCCTCTATAATTGGCTTTTTCTTATCCAAAACAAACACACCCATTTTCGTTAAGATTCTCATTTAATTATACGGGATTATACCACGATAAAAAAGCAATCCCTCGACAAGGCATTCCATATTTATTTGTTACCTATAGAAATTTCAACAAAATGTCTTATTATCCTCAATGTCGCTACATTGTTATTGCAGTTGAACCTTTACTCTAATCAACAAAAATATGTACTGATTCCATATAAAAACCGATTATTGTCATTACCTTCAATAATCGGTTCTCTTCTTAAATCAAAATCATAAGCTATTCCTTTGCCACGGTAAACGCCATTTCTTCCACTAATTGTTCTACGAGTCGAGGTACAAAATTATCTAGTATGGGATTCATTATCCCTGCTAGAAAACCGCTAGCCTTCATTGATAAGCTTCCAATCAATAGAAATGATCCATCTGAATTTTGTTTTATTTCAAAGGAACCGTCACCATTAATCGGATCAGATAACCCCTCTAAATCAAAAAATACTTGATGAACCTCTGATTTTGTCTGAGTAAGTTTCACTTTAACAGCTTTTTGAATAACGCCAAAATCACCTTGGAAGACCCAAATCATATCATTTTCATTTAGTAATTCGTGATGTAAGTAACCTGGTATTAAAACAGCCCAACGTTCCTTATTTAGAATAAAACTCTCTAATTTTTCTTTCTCTACCTCAATATCCTTTCTATATTGCCCTGTTGCCATTACACTGCACCCCTTTGTGAATTTTAATCACTCCATTAAACTTTAGCATTTTATGGGTTTAAAAAGCAATTTCACCAGGTTTTTTATGTAACAGTTATTTTGACCCTTACTTGAAAAATATCCTTGTCAAATCAACAATAGGAAATCGGCAACCTCAAGCTCAATATAAAAAAACCACTGATTTCTCAGCGGTTTATTTTTTGCCTAGCGACGTCCTACTCTCACAGGGGGAAGCCCCCAACTACCATCGGCGCTAAAGAGCTTAACTTCCGTGTTCGGTATGGGAACGGGTGTGACCTCTTTGCCATCATCACTAGACTATGTTCGATCTTCAATACACGGCGTATTACTGCGTCAGCTGCTCTCGCTCAATCAGTCACGTACAGAAGTACGCTCCCTCAATCACTCGGTTGCTCCTTGTTCTACTTGTGTCTTGAAGCTCTCATTTTTATTGTTGAAAGTATTGTTCTTTCAAAACTGGATAAACGGCGCATTGAATGCTTCAAACAATTTGGTTAAGTCCTCGATCGATTAGTATTCGTCAGCTCCATGTGTCACCACACTTCCACCTCGAACCTATCTACCTCATCGTCTTTGAGGGATCTTACTTACTTGCGTAATGGGAAATCTCATCTTGAGGGGGGCTTCATGCTTAGATGCTTTCAGCACTTATCCCGTCCACACATAGCTACCCAGCGATGCCTTTGGCAAGACAACTGGTACACCAGCGGTGTGTCCATCCCGGTCCTCTCGTACTAAGGACAGCTCCTCTCAAATTTCCTACGCCCACGACGGATAGGGACCGAACTGTCTCACGACGTTCTGAACCCAGCTCGCGTACCGCTTTAATGGGCGAACAGCCCAACCCTTGGGACCGACTACAGCCCCAGGATGCGATGAGCCGACATCGAGGTGCCAAACCTCCCCGTCGATGTGGACTCTTGGGGGAGATAAGCCTGTTATCCCCGGGGTAGCTTTTATCCGTTGAGCGATGGCCCTTCCATGCGGAACCACCGGATCACTAAGCCCGTCTTTCGACCCTGCTCGACTTGTAGGTCTCGCAGTCAAGCTCCCTTGTGCCTTTACACTCTACGAATGATTTCCAACCATTCTGAGGGAACCTTTGGGCGCCTCCGTTACCTTTTAGGAGGCGACCGCCCCAGTCAAACTGTCCGCCTGACACTGTCTCCTGCCCCGCTAAGGGGCATGGGTTAGAATTTCAATACAACCAGGGTAGTATCCCACCGACGCCTCCTTCGAAGCTGGCGCTCCGAGATCTCTGGCTCCTACCTATCCTGTACAAGTTGTACCAAAATTCAATATCAGGCTACAGTAAAGCTCCACGGGGTCTTTCCGTCCTGTCGCGGGTAACCTGCATCTTCACAGGTACTATAATTTCACCGAGTCTCTCGTTGAGACAGTGCCCAGATCGTTACGCCTTTCGTGCGGGTCGGAACTTACCCGACAAGGAATTTCGCTACCTTAGGACCGTTATAGTTACGGCCGCCGTTTACTGGGGCTTCAATTCGCAGCTTCGCTTGCGCTAACCACTCCTCTTAACCTTCCAGCACCGGGCAGGCGTCAGCCCCTATACGTCACCTTACGGTTTTGCAGAGACCTGTGTTTTTGCTAAACAGTCGCCTGGGCCTATTCACTGCGGCTCTCATGCGCTTGCACGCTCAAGAGCACCCCTTCTCCCGAAGTTACGGGGTCATTTTGCCGAGTTCCTTAACGAGAGTTCTCTCGCACACCTTAGGATTCTCTCCTCGACTACCTGTGTCGGTTTGCGGTACGGGCACCTCTCACCTCGATAGAGGCTTTTCTTGGCAGTGTGAAATCAGGAACTTCGTCCATACGGACTCGCCATCACAACTCAACGTTATAGTGTGCGGATTTGCCTACACACACGCCTTACTGCTTGGACGCGCATAACCAACAGCGCGCTTACCCTATCCTACTGCGTCCCCCCATTTCTCAAACGGTGAGGAGGTGGTACAGGAATATCAACCTGTTGTCCATCGCCTACGCCTGTCGGCCTCGGCTTAGGTCCCGACTAACCCTGAGCGGACGAGCCTTCCTCAGGAAACCTTAGTCATACGGTGGACGGGATTCTCACCCGTCTTTCGCTACTCATACCGGCATTCTCACTTCTAAGCGCTCCACCAGTCCTTCCGGTCTGACTTCAACGCACTTAGAACGCTCTCCTACCACTGACATCGTAGATGTCAATCCACAGCTTCGGTGAATCGTTTAGCCCCGATACATTTTCGGCGCAGCGTCACTCGACCAGTGAGCTATTACGCACTCTTTAAATGATGGCTGCTTCTAAGCCAACATCCTGGTTGTCTGTGCAACGCCACATCCTTTTCCACTTAACGATTACTTTGGGACCTTAGCTGGTGGTCTGGGCTGTTTCCCTTTTGACTACGGATCTTATCACTCGCAGTCTGACTCCCGTGTATAAATATCTGGCATTCGGAGTTTGTCTGAATTCGGTAAACCGGGATGGCCCCCTAGTCCAAACAGTGCTCTACCTCCAGTATTCTCATCACGAGGCTAGCCCTAAAGCTATTTCGGAGAGAACCAGCTATCTCCAAGTTCGATTGGAATTTCTCCGCTACCCACACCTCATCCCCGCACTTTTCAACGTGCGTGGGTTCGGGCCTCCAGTAAGTGTTACCTTACCTTCACCCTGGACATGGGTAGATCACCTGGTTTCGGGTCTACGACCACGTACTATTTCGCCCTATTCAGACTCGCTTTCGCTGCGGCTCCGCCTTCTAAAGCTTAACCTTGCACGTAATCGTAACTCGCCGGTTCATTCTACAAAAGGCACGCTATCACCCATTAACGGGCTCTAACTACTTGTAGGCACACGGTTTCAGGATCTCTTTCACTCCCCTCCCGGGGTGCTTTTCACCTTTCCCTCACGGTACTGGTTCACTATCGGTCACTAGGTAGTATTTAGCCTTGGGAGATGGTCCTCCCGGATTCCGACGGAATTTCACGTGTTCCGCCGTACTCAGGATCCACTCAGGAGAGAACGAACTTTCGACTACAGGGCTTTTACCTGCTCTGGCGGACCTTTCCAAGTCGCTTCATCTAACTCGCTCTTTTGTAACTCCGTATAGAGTGTCCTACAACCCCAAGAGGCAAGCCTCTTGGTTTGGGCTCTTCCCGTTTCGCTCGCCGCTACTCAGGGAATCGATTTTTCTTTCTCTTCCTCCAGGTACTTAGATGTTTCAGTTCCCTGGGTCTGCCTTCAAGACGCTATGTATTCACGTCAAGATACTACGCGATTAAACGTAGTGGGTTCCCCCATTCGGAAATCTCCGGATCAAAGCTCACTTACAGCTCCCCGAAGCATATCGGTGTTAGTGCCGTCCTTCTTCGGCTCCTAGTGCCAAGGCATTCGCCGTGCGCCCTTAATAACTTAACCTACAGCTTTCAATACACATCGCATTTCGTTGTCAGCTTCATTCGTTCAATCAGTCACGTACTGAAGTACGCTCCTTCATTCACTCGATTGCTTCCTAGAACTGCTCGTGTCTTGAAACCTTACTAAATGTTATTAAGCCTATAAAAAACTTAAAAAATAAATGTGTTTGTTACAATTTCAATGTCGTTTTATCCAGTTTTCAAAGAACAAGTTTTGAAGTATTTCATTCGGAAGAATGAACCTTCAAAACTGAACGCAAAACGTAATCTTACAAACCCTAGGTTTGTATTCCGAAATAATCCTTAGAAAGGAGGTGATCCAGCCGCACCTTCCGATACGGCTACCTTGTTACGACTTCACCCCAATCATCTATCCCACCTTCGGCGGCTGGCTCCAAAAGGTTACCTCACCGACTTCGGGTGTTACAAACTCTCGTGGTGTGACGGGCGGTGTGTACAAGGCCCGGGAACGTATTCACCGCGGCATGCTGATCCGCGATTACTAGCGATTCCGGCTTCATGTAGGCGAGTTGCAGCCTACAATCCGAACTGAGAACGACTTTATCGGATTAGCTCCCTCTCGCGAGTTGGCAACCGTTTGTATCGTCCATTGTAGCACGTGTGTAGCCCAGGTCATAAGGGGCATGATGATTTGACGTCATCCCCACCTTCCTCCGGTTTGTCACCGGCAGTCACCTTAGAGTGCCCAACTAAATGATGGCAACTAAGATCAAGGGTTGCGCTCGTTGCGGGACTTAACCCAACATCTCACGACACGAGCTGACGACAACCATGCACCACCTGTCACCGTTGCCCCCGAAGGGGAAACTATATCTCTACAGTGGTCAACGGGATGTCAAGACCTGGTAAGGTTCTTCGCGTTGCTTCGAATTAAACCACATGCTCCACCGCTTGTGCGGGCCCCCGTCAATTCCTTTGAGTTTCAGTCTTGCGACCGTACTCCCCAGGCGGAGTGCTTAATGCGTTAGCTGCAGCACTAAGGGGCGGAAACCCCCTAACACTTAGCACTCATCGTTTACGGCGTGGACTACCAGGGTATCTAATCCTGTTTGCTCCCCACGCTTTCGCGCCTCAGCGTCAGTTACAGACCAGAAAGTCGCCTTCGCCACTGGTGTTCCTCCAAATCTCTACGCATTTCACCGCTACACTTGGAATTCCACTTTCCTCTTCTGCACTCAAGTCCCCCAGTTTCCAATGACCCTCCACGGTTGAGCCGTGGGCTTTCACATCAGACTTAAAGGACCGCCTGCGCGCGCTTTACGCCCAATAATTCCGGACAACGCTTGCCACCTACGTATTACCGCGGCTGCTGGCACGTAGTTAGCCGTGGCTTTCTAATAAGGTACCGTCAAGGTACAGCCAGTTACTACTGTACTTGTTCTTCCCTTACAACAGAGTTTTACGATCCGAAAACCTTCTTCACTCACGCGGCGTTGCTCCATCAGGCTTTCGCCCATTGTGGAAGATTCCCTACTGCTGCCTCCCGTAGGAGTCTGGGCCGTGTCTCAGTCCCAGTGTGGCCGATCACCCTCTCAGGTCGGCTACGCATCGTCGCCTTGGTGAGCCGTTACCTCACCAACTAGCTAATGCGCCGCGGGCCCATCTTATAGCGACAGCCGAAACCGTCTTTCAGTGTTCCACCATGAGGTGGAACAGATTATTCGGTATTAGCCCCGGTTTCCCGGAGTTATCCCAAACTATAAGGTAGGTTGCCCACGTGTTACTCACCCGTCCGCCGCTAACGTCAAAGGAGCAAGCTCCTTCTCTGTTCGCTCGACTTGCATGTATTAGGCACGCCGCCAGCGTTCGTCCTGAGCCAGGATCAAACTCTCCATAAAAGAAATTTGATTAGCTCAAATTGTTTTGCTGGCATCAATTTTGATGTCCAAAATTTTGTTTCGTTCACTAGCCGAAACTAGTTACTTAAAACTTTATTGATTACGTTTTGCTTGTTCAGTTTTCAAGGTTCATTTGTTTGCCGCTGTTTCAGCAGCAACTCTTATATAATATCACGTCTCATATAATGTGTCAACATAAATTTTTAATTTACTTTTGTTTCAATCAGTTATATTAGCGACTTTTATAAGTATACTACATTATTATCATAATGCAAGCTTTTTATAAAAAAAATATCAACGCTGTTATTCCAAATACACCCGGAATTCCTAAAACCGCAATCGTTAAGACTGAAAATAAATTAATCGGTACGTTATATCCTATATAACCTATACCTAAATGAATCATAAATAATAATAGAAAAGCAAATGCAAATCTAAACCAAAACACTGATAATCCTTCTAAAATTTTGCCTAGCTTAGCATGTCTTATTATTACATAAAGAAAAAGAAGCCCCACAGGAACACAAATACTCATAATTACTAACCAAGACATATGCTTGCCTCCTCAATAAAATAATTATGAAAGTTTATGTTTCCTGTTTTGCTTCTATGATTATTTAATAAGAACTATTTTATTAATACTCTACGAATTCTAGCTTCCTTAAATAAATAAAAATGGATACTCTCTGCTGTTTTACGTTGAGCAATAACCCCAAGGTCGTAGTCATCCATTAATTCTTCTATTATTTTTGCCTGCTGTAAATCCTCTTTTGTTGCCTTTATAAGATTCACAAGCTTATCATCGAATTCTTTTTTTAATTTCCCTTTACTACGGAAGAACATATTAATCCCTCACTCATAACTCGCGTCGACCTTCCATTGCTTTAGATAACGTTACCTCATCTGCATATTCTAGATCTCCACCTACTGGCAATCCATGCGCAATACGAGTTGTACGAATACCTGATGGCTTGACAAGGCGCGAAATGTACATAGCTGTTGCCTCACCCTCAATCGTTGAATTCGTAGCTAGAATAAGCTCTTGAACACTTTCATCTTGCAAACGCACTAATAAGGAAGCAACATTAATATCCTCTGGGCCGATGCCATCCATTGGCGAAATTGCTCCCTGAAGTACATGGTACATGCCGTTATAGTCACGCATTTTTTCCATTGCAATAACATCTTTTGTATCTTGTACAACACAAATAATAGAATGATCTCGTTGCTTATCTGAGCAAATATGACATGGATCTACATCCGTTATATTGCCACAAACAGAACAGTAGCTCAGATTTCGTTTAGCATCAATGAGTGCTTTAGAGAAAGATAATACATCGTCTTCCTTCATTGATAACACAAAAAACGCCAGACGAGCCGCAGTTTTCGGCCCGATACCTGGCAATTTCATAAAACTATCGATCAATTTAGATATTGGTTCTGGGTAGTACATAATGAATACCTCCTAGAATGGAAGGTTTAAGCCTTGAGTGAATTTCCCCATTGTTGAATTCGTTTTTTCTTCTACTTTTTTCAACGCTTCATTTGTAGCGATAACAATTAGGTCTTGTAACATTTCGATGTCTTCAGGATCTACCACAGATTCATCAAGATTTACAGATACAACCTCGCGCTGACCTGAAACAGTTACTTTTACCATGCCGCCGCCTGCAACACCCTCAAATTGCTCAGCATTTAATGCTTCTTGAGCCTCCATCATTTCCTTTTGCATTTTTTGCATCTTTTTCATCATACCTTGCATATTTCCCATTCCACGCATAAATGTTTTCCTCCTAAAAATTTAATCTTCAATAATTTCAACAAAGTCTTTACCAAAGAGTTTTTCAGCCTCTGTCACAAGTGGGTCTTGTGAAGCAAGAGGTTGAGCATCGTCGATAAATGGTTCTTCTGGCATTTCTGCCGGTGGTGGCTCTAATAATTCCTCCCCATGTTCTGAAGCCGTTAATGTTTTCTTTTGCTGCAGACCATGATCACGAATAAATTCTTCACGCATCTTTAACCAGGATTCTTCCGGTATACAAAGCATCTCGTACATTGTGCCAGTTTGTCCCGCAATTAGTTGTGTAAAGTGAGCCTTTAAAGATTGGTTATCAGCAACCATCTGACAATGAATATCATACTTGAATTTTAACACAAAAGCACTCGAAGATGCCGCAACAGGCTCGGCTTCTGCCAAAAGAGCAGATTGTGATTTTTGCATTTGACTTAATGCTTGCGCCCACACCGATTTTATACGTTGCACATCTTGTTTTGTTGCATCTTTTAGTATTTCTTGAATACGACCAGTCGGTGCTTTATAGCCATTCGGACTTTTAGCACGAGGCCGCTGCTCTTTTTGGGCTGGTGATGTTTGTGCTGGTGCCCCAGTTTGCAATTGTAAGGATAATTGCTGAACCATCTGCTCAAGCGCAACAATTTTTTGAGTGACCTCTGCGCTTTGCGTCATTTCATTGGTAGCCATCGTTGAATGGGCGACCCCTCCTGAAAACTGTACCATTTTAAGTAATGCTGTTTCTAAGTAAATTTTCGTATGGTGAGAGAAGCGCATCTCTTGCTGTGTTTTTGCAAGAATATCTATATAGCCATAAAGCATATCTGGCGCGAATTCATGTGCTAAAGTAAATACACGTTCCTCGGGGGACACAAGCTCTAAGAGTTCAGCTAAATCATCACTTGTTTGAAGTAATAATAAATCACGGAAAAAGGTAATTAAATCCTCCGAAAGACGCAAAGGGTCCTTTCCATCGGCTATAAGTTGCTCTAAAAGCGCAAGCATTTGTGCAACATCTTTCATCTTGAGTGCCTCAGCTAAATCATAGAAAACATCCTGACTAATTGAACCTGTAACTAACAACGTATCCTCAAGCTTTAACTTTTCTCCGCTGAAAGACACAACTTGATCCAATAAACTTAAAGCATCGCGCATTCCCCCAGCTGCAGATTGTGCGATAACCTTTAAGCCTTGTTCTTCATATGGTAAATCAATATCCTCTAAGACAACCTTCATTCGTTCAATAATATCATTTGTAGAAAGTCGCTTAAAATCAAAGCGCTGACAACGAGAAATAATCGTTGCAGGCAATTTATGAGGCTCTGTCGTTGCTAAAATAAATACAGCGTGAGGGGGTGGTTCTTCTAAAGTTTTTAAAAGAGCATTAAAAGCACTTGTAGAAAGCATATGTACTTCATCAATGATGTACACCTTGTATCTACTGCTAGCAGGAGCAAAACGTACTTTCTCTATAATATCTCTAATTTCCTCAACACGTGAATTCGAGGCAGCGTCAAATTCAATGACATCTGGATGAGATCCATCAGTAATACTTAGACAAGTAGCACATTCATTGCAAGGTTCTTTTGATGGTGCATGTTCACAATTTAATGCTTTCGCAAAAATTTTAGCTGTACTTGTTTTCCCAGTACCACGTGGCCCAGAGAATAAGTAAGCATGTGTGGTTTTATTCGCTAGGAGAGCATTCTGTAGCGTTCTTTTGACATGAGCTTGACCTGACATTTCTCGAAAAGATTGTGGTCGATACACACGATAAAATGCTTGATACGTCACTATATTTCTCTCTCCTTTTCCATGTAATTGAGTAGTTTTATTATAGCATTTGCTATCTTATATAGAAAATGAAGTTATTGATTAAATATAAAAAAGCACCCGCCTATAGTAGACGGATGCTTTGAATTGGCAATTTCATGCCGTGCACCTTTCCTTGACAGCCGCACATAAGCGTTACTCTTGTCGTTAGCTCGGATTAGGCAACCCCGCGGCACATGGATAAGACCACTTAATGCTGCTTCCTTCCGGACCTGACATGGTTCATGGGTATCCATTGCGCAGGACCCAATCGTCAACACTACGTGCAAAAGGCAGACCAAACAATACGGACAGCCTCGAAAAAGGAATTCAGTCTCGCTAGAGCGGATTGCGAGTTACAGGACACCGCTACCTTCCCACCTAGCACGGCAATAACTAGTATACTGACAGTTTGTATAAATTGCAACTTAATGCACAAATTATTTATTTCCAAATCATTTTTAATCTTCCTATATTTTTTTAAAAAAATATATTGACGGCTTTCTCAAGTTGTGATAAATTTATTTTTGTCGATAAGACAACAGAGCAATATAACATGGAGGTATACCCAAGTCTGGCTGAAGGGATCGGTCTTGAAAACCGACAGGCGGGTAACACCGCGCGGGGGTTCGAATCCCTCTACCTCCTCCAGTTTTAAATTTCCGACTACGAATGTAGCCGTTTTTTTTTTGCCAAAATTGTATGTATTACTTGTTAGATACCACTTCCGCCTCGGTTGTGGTATTTTTTATTATATGAATGATGGGAGGTAGTTACAATGCAATCGAAATTATTTATGACGCGCGCTTCCCTTACTTGGATTTTCCTTATTGCTGTCATGACTGCAATTGGTAGTGAGATTAAAATTATGCCTTTTGCTAATACATCTTTCCGTTTTGGTTTAGGAACCATCATATTCTTTTTATGTACATTAATTAAACCTACACCCATTATTTTAGCTGGTGTTGCTACAAGTATAGTGACAACCTTTTTCCGTGTTTTTACTTCCTCATTACATGATGTTGCTATTTCAGAGAGTATATTTAACCATTTACCAGCGGCTTTATTTTATGTATTGTTTGCAGTATGCCTACAAATTTTAGATATCCAACAATACAGAGAAAAACCATTAAAGCTTGGTTTACTCGTCGCCTTTAGTGAGGTCATTAGTAATTTAGCAGAGCAAATTTTCCGCTTTTTTGTACAAACCTATACTTTTTTATTTCTTCATGACCTCCTGATTCTTTTAGCGGTCGCATTATTACGTAGTTTTTTTGTAGTCGGTGTGTATAGCTCTATTTTGATAGCAGAACAAAAAAAGCGTGTACAAGAAATGCTCAATATTGGATCCGACCTCTATGTAGAGACCCTGTATTTAAAAAAGTCCATGAATCATATTGAAACGATAACAGCTAGTGGATTTGAGTTATACCGACAGTTAAAAATTAAAGGTTATCGAGCGGAAAGTTTGCAAGCGCTTCATATTGCCCAGGAAATCCATGAAGTGAAAAAGGATTCACAGCGTATTTATGCTGGTATTTCTAAAATTGTTGGCGAAAGGAACTTCGGCCCTTTTGTATTATCTGAATTATTACATTATATTGAAGAAGGCAATAGTAAGTATGCTGAATTACTTGGTAAGAGTATACAATTCAAAACAACAATAGACTTTGATTTTCAAACAAAGGAACATATTGCATTACTTGCTCTTTTAAATAATTTATCTGCTAATGCAGTTGAAGCTATCGAAGGACAAGGTATCATATCTATTGCTATTCAACGCCAAGAGGATAATACTGTAATAACAGTATGTGATAATGGAAAAGGAATTTCTCAACAAGATTTATCTATTATCTTTGAACCTGGATACACCACGAAATATAATGATGATGGTGTAGCAGCAACTGGCATTGGGCTTTCACATGTTGCTGAACTAATAGAAAAATTAAAAGGCTCAATATCCGTTGAATCAAACAATCAATACACAACGTTTAAAATCACAATTCCTACGCAAACTATTCAAACGGGAGAGACTTAAATGAGGTATTTTATTGTAGACGATGATCGTGCAAGTCGTGTTATGTTAAAACAAATTATTGAAGATAGTGGGTTAGGTACAGTTATTGGTGAGGCTCGTAATGGTGAGGATGCCATACCACAAATTTTAATGACTCAGCCAGAGTTTGTGCTGATTGATTTACTGATGCCAAAACTTGATGGAATAGCAACAGTCGAACACCTTATTCAAAATCGCTTCGAGGGGCAATTTATCATGATTTCACAAGTTGTGAATAAGGAAATGGTCGGTGAGGCTTATGAACAAGGAATCGATTTCTTCATTCATAAACCAATTAACCGAATAGAAGTAGAAAATGTTTTGAAAAAAACTACTGAACAATTTCGACTAAAAAATTCTCTGTTAGTTATACGCCAATCACTTACTAATATTGAATTAAGTGAACAAAAGGCAAATAAAGCAACATCCCGAGACCATATTCAATCCATATTAAACGATATGGGAATTGTCGGTGAAATTGGTAGCGAAGATATTATAGCTATTATTGAAACATTACTTGCTCATCAGCATAAGATTGCACCACTTCCTCCATTAAAGGAGCTTTATGAGGAAATTGCCGCTGTTACAAAGGCTACACCTGATGAAATTTTGAAGGAAAGTAAAGCTATAGAACAGCGTGTGCGTAGAACAATACTAGCTGCCATGATTAATCTCGCTAATTTAGGTGTTGTTGATTACACTAACTCCGAATTTGAATACTATGCCCCGCGCTACTTCGATTTTAAAGAAATTCGTCAACTCATGACACAGATTGAAGACCATGATAATCGTAAAGCAAAAGTCAATATTAAGAAGTTTATTCAAGTGTTATATTCAGACATTTTAACAAAAGTAAATTAATTTTCTCGGATTTTGTCGGATTCCATAAGTCCTCCGTATTATTAAAGTAAGGCGTGTCCTAAAAATTTAATATTAGGGGGTACAAAGGGTTTGAAGAAGAAATTTAAAATCAGTCTAGCCGCTCAAATTTTAATCGGTTTGATTTTAGGGATCATTATTGGTGGTATCTTTTACGGGAACCCCAAGATTGAGACATATTTACAACCATTAGGGGATATCTTTTTACATCTTATTAAGATGATTGTTGTACCGATTATTATTTCTACATTAATCGTTGGTGTAGCTGGTACTGGAGACATGAAACAGCTTGGGCGATTAGGCGGGAAATCCATTATTTACTTTGAGATTATTACGACAGTAGCAATCGTAGTTGGATTACTTTCCGCAAACTTATTCCATCCTGGTACAGGTATTAACATGAGTGAACTATCTCAGGGGGATATTTCGAAATATGTAACAACTACTGAAGAAGTACAGCATGAGGGACCATTTGATATTATTGTAGGGATTGTCCCAACAAATATTATCCAGTCTATGGCTGAAGGTAATATGCTTGCGATTATTTTCTTCTCAGTTATTTTTGGTTTAGGGGTTGCTGCAGTTGGAGAACGAGGAAAACCAGTCTTAGACTTCTTCCAAGGGGTAGCAGACGCTATGTTCTGGGTAACTAACCTCGTAATGAAATTTGCTCCAATTGGGGTATTTGGTTTAATTGGTGTAACCGTTTCCAAATATGGATTTGCTTCACTGGTACCACTTGCTAAATTAGCTATCCTTGTTTATGCAACGATGCTATTCTTTATCTTTGTCGTTCTTGGACTTGTAGCAAAATTTGCAGGAATCAGCATCTTCTACTTAATTAAAGTATTAAAAGATGAGTTAATTTTAGCCTTTTCAACAGCAAGTTCTGAAGCTGTATTACCACGTATTATGTTAAAAATGGAGAAATTGGGTGCTCCAAAGGATATCGTATCCTTTGTTATTCCAACAGGTTACTCCTTTAACTTAGATGGATCCACGCTATACCAAGCGATTGCAGCATTATTTATTGCGCAAATGTACGGTATTCACCTAAGCATTGGTGAACAAATTACGTTAATGCTTGTATTGATGGTTACTTCTAAAGGGATTGCAGGTGTTCCAGGCGTATCATTCGTAGTACTTCTAGCAACTTTAGGTACTGTCGGCATTCCACTTGAAGGACTAGCATTTATTGCTGGTATTGACCGTATTCTTGATATGGGACGTACTGTTGTGAACGTAATTGGTAACTCATTAGCATCATTAGTTATGGCTAAATGGGAAGGCCGTTTCGATCGCGAAAAGATGAAAAATTACTTTAAAGATAATGAAAATTTAGCGTAATTTAAAAAAACTCTCACGATGTTGGATGGCATCGTGAGGGTTTTTTTACTTTCCAAGCACTTTATCTAAATAGGCAATGATCGATTCTTTTCCGTTTGCATGTGCCTCCTGTGCACGTGCCGCATCTTTTTCAAGTTTGGACTCTGCGGCTGCTACTATTCTTTCTGCATCTTCCATTGGTACGACAATAACGCCATCTACATCCCCAATAATATAATCACCAGGATGAACGGTTACTCCTCCAACGGCAATTGGAATATTTACTTGGCCACCACCATTTTTGTTGCCAGCTGCTACTGTTGTACCTAAAGCGAAAATAGGGAAATCCAACTCTCGAATCGCTGCTATATCACGGATCACTCCATCCACCACAAAACCTTGGACGCCCAGTCCCTTTGCTAAGGAAATAACGAAATCGCCCGCTACAGCTCGATTAGTATTTCCTTTTGCATCAATTACTAAGATATCCCCTTCATTGGCCGCTCTGATCGCTTCCAATACTGCACCATTCTCACCATCTGGTAAACGTACAGTTACTGCTCGTCCAGCTATTTTAAAATGATCGGCTAGTGGTTTAATTTCACTTCGCAAATTGGTATGCCCGCCTGTCGCATCAGATATAGCTGTCGTTGGTAGATGCTGAAAACTTACTTCCACTTTTGTCATACATAACACCCCTATTATTATGATTGATGAAAGCCTTACACCTATTATTGTAAATAAGAACCATATACTATTTCAATATTTCTCGGATACTAAAGGAAACTTTTGTTAAGCCCATATTTTCTTATGAATGATACTATTAAATGATTTCGATAAACTGCTTTGATTGCTCATCTAATGCTTCAGCAGCAGATGCAATTTCATTAAAATCATTTGTCGTGACGGTAATTTGTTGATTCGTCTTATCTACTTTTTCAGCAATTCTTGTAATACTATCTGTCACTTGTCCGATTTCCCGTTCTATCCCCTCAACATTCTCCTTCACTTGTGAAATGGACTGCTCAACCCTAACTGAAAGCTTTCGTACCTCTTTGGCCACGACATCAAAACCTCTACCATATTCTCCTGCTCTAGCTGCTTCAATAGCTGCATTTAAAGCTAATAAGTTTGTTTGTGAGGCAATCTCTTGAATAGTCTTCACAATCCCTTTAATAGAATCTGCTTGTTTTTGAAGCTTCACGAGGTTACTAACATTTTCATTAGACTCTTGTGAAACCGCTTTAATTGTTTTTAGTAAGTCTTGGCTATTTTGAATACCTGTCTCAGAACGATGATAAAGCTCTTTAGACATGCCTTTCAATTTGTCTGCTACATTTACTATTTCATTTTGACGCTCAGTAATATTGGTCGCAATTTTAGAGACACCAATTACTTGTCTTGTATTGTTTGCAAAAACCGGCATATATGTTGCCTCAAGCCAAATGATATTGCCATTCGCATCCATTCTCTCAATTTTATCCTGATAACTGTTTCCTGCTGTTAAATTGCGCCAAAACTTATCATACTCCATACTATTACTGAAATCGGGGAGACAAAATTCTTTATGATGCTTTCCTAGCATCTCTTGTACTGTATAGCCTAGCGTTTGAGCGAATAGCTCATTTACATAGGCTACTTTTCGATCCATATCAAAACGGATAATTGCAATATTACGTTCAATGGCTTGAACTACTAAATCATCGGTTACTTGAGCTTCTACACTGTGCATAAACAATACCCCTTTTACTATTTTTTTACTTATAATAATTTATTTTACTTTTATATTCGGTAAAAAACATGGGTAATGTTTCACCCATGTTTTTTTAATAAGCTCAATATCTCTTCCGAAGAAGTAGCTACGCAAAAAAGTTCTTTTTGTTCAGCACGTATAAAACCTTCCTCCAACATGATTTTGAAATGCTGTAAGAGGGCATCATAAAATCCATGGACATTATATAAAATGACAGGCTTGGCATGAAGTCCAATTTGTGCCCAGGTAAATACCTCAAAGTATTCATCTAAAGTACCTGCACCCCCAGGAAGAGCGATAAATGCATCAGCCAACTCTGCCATTTTTGCTTTACGAATATGCATTGAATCTACAAAATGAATCTCTGTCAATGAGGCATGAGCCAATTCTCGCTTCTGTAAGTGAGTTGGCATCACACCAATTACTTCTCCACCCGCTGCTAAAACAGCATCTGCAACCTTACCCATTAATCCTGTTTTAGAACCACCATAGACAACACCATGGCCGTTTTTCGCTAGTGAAGTACCTAGCTCAGAGGCCTTTTCAGCAAAAATGGGACTTTTCCCTAAACCGGATCCACAATACACTGCAATTCTTATAATAATCCCTCCTATTCAAAAAACGTGAAACAATCAGCTACATATTGTCTCACGTTTTTTGGTCATTTATTATAATTCTATTTTCGTAAATGGCTTGTTTGTTTTAGCATATGACTGATACGGCTCACAATTGATTCAATGGCATCAGGATTTTTTAATAAATCATAATCATTAATATCTAAACGTAGAACTGGACAGGAGTTAAAATTATTAATCCAGTTTTCATAGCGTTCATGCATTTCTATCCAATAATCATTTGGTGTTTGTTGCTCCATTGCTCGTCCACGTTCTTGAATACGTCCAATAACTGCATTAATTGGTCCCTCAAGATAGACAAGCAAATCGGGATGTGGGAAATATGGTGTCATCACCATAGCATCAAACAGATTCGTATACGTTTCATAATCAGTTGGGCTCATTGTCCCTTTATCAAAATGCATCTTAGCAAAAATGCCAGTATCCTCATAAATGGATCGATCTTGTATAAATCCTCCACCATATTCAAAAATACGCTTCTGTTCTTTAAAACGCTCTGCTAAAAAGTAAACTTGTAAATGAAAGCTCCATTTTTCAAAGTCCTCATAAAATTTATCAAGATATGGATTTGTATCTACTTTTTCAAATGATGTACGAAAATTTAGTGCTTCTGCTAGCGCCTTTGTCATCGTTGATTTTCCTACACCCACTGTACCAGCAATCGTGATAACGGTTTGAGGCGGAATATCGTACTTCTCTCTTAAATTCATTATTGCAAACTCCTTTGTTGTAACGTGTCTTTAATTATCTTTAAAACGTAATTTAAATCATGTGGATTTTTGACAAAATCAAGCTGATCCCCATTAAATCGAATAACTGGAATTTCAGGATGCATTTCCTCAAAATGCTCGATAAACGAATGATAATCAGCCACAAGCTGCTCCATATAATCACGTGAAATCATCTTTTCAAATTCTCGACCACGCATTGCGATACGCTTCATTAATGTTTCGACGCTAGCTTGTAAATAAACCACTACATTTGGAACAGGCATATCTTTTGTTAAAATCCCATATATTTCCTCGTATTTCTCATACTCAGTTGGTGCCAATGTTCGCTTGGCAAATATTAAATTTTTAAAAATATGGTAGTCTGCTACAACAGGTTTGGCTTCTGCTAATCGAAACTTTTTTATATCAGTTAATTGTTTATAACGATTACAAAGAAAGAACATTTCGGTTTGGAAACTCCATTCCTCTATGTTTTCATAAAATTTATTTAAAAAAGGGTTTTCGTCTACAATTTCTTTTAATAGATGGTAATTTAATGTTGCTGCTATCTCTTTCGATAAAGAGGTTTTACCAACACCAATCGGACCTTCTACCGTAACAAATGGAACCGTCACTAGAAGTTCCTCCTTTTATTCTATGGATTCTATCATCGTGCCCCGCTCGCTGACACCTCATTTATTAAATGAATCAGTACCGTTCATTGTATCATAGTGGGAAAATGAAAAACAGAATCAACCTATTATTCTAGTAAATTTAAAAGTGAAATTTCTCCTCCAAATAAATAAAAAAGACATCGAGAATATACTTCTCAATGCCTTTCATACTTTATAATTTTACTCGCTGTAATCGTAATGCATTTAATACTACCGATACCGAGCTGAAAGCCATCGCAGCACCAGCTACCCATGGAGCAAGTAGACCAATTGCAGCAATAGGAATACCTAACGTATTGTATGCAAAAGCCCAAAATAGATTTTGTTTGATATTACGCATTGTTTTGCGACTCATCAGAATGGCATCTGCGATACTATTTAAGTCGCCACGAATAAGTGTTATGTCTGCCGCTTCCATCGCCACATCAGTTCCTGTACCAATGGCCATTCCGATATTGGCAGTTGCCAGCGCAGGCGCATCATTAATGCCATCACCCACCATTGCTACTTTTTTCCCTTGAGCTTGTAGCTTTTTCACCTCATCTGCCTTGCCTTCTGGTAAGACTTCAGCAATGACATGATTTACTCCTACCTCTGAGCCTATTGCTTGAGCTGTACGTTCATTGTCACCCGTCATCATAATGACCGTAATACCCATATCCTGAAGTCGATGTATGGCTTCTTTTGACGTATCTTTAACTGTATCAGCGACAGCTACTAAACCTGCATATTGACCATTGATAGCAGCTAGCATTGCTGTTTTACCGTTTCGCTCAAGTTGCTCCATTGTTGGTAAAATATCATCAATTTGAATACCATATTGCTGCATTAATTTACGTGTTCCAATGACAACACCCTGACCTGCGACAGTCGCCTGCACACCATAACCTGGGATTGCTTCGAAAAATTGGACTTCACCTAATGCTATACCACGTTCCTCTATACCATGTACTATGGCTTCAGCAAGTGGATGCTCTGACTGTTTCTCAGCTGCCCCAATTAATGATAAAAAGCGTCCTTCATCTTGTGCTGGAGCTAATAGAACATCCGTTAGCTCTGGTTTACCATGTGTCACTGTACCTGTTTTATCTACAACAACTGTATCAATACTTTGCGTTTGCTCTAAATGTTCTCCACCCTTAAATAAAATACCAAATTCAGCTGCACGACCTGAACCTGCCATGATAGACGTTGGCGTTGCTAATCCAAGAGCACAAGGACAAGCAATGACAAGAACTGCAATTAAAACCTCTAAAGCGGGTGTAAATTCTCCTGGGCGGACCCAAATAATCCAAACTAAAAATGTTACCAATGCAATACCGACAACGATTGGTACAAAAACCCCTGATATTTGGTCTGCTAAGCGTTGAATGGGTGCTTTTGATCCTTGAGCATCTTCAACCACTTTAATGATTTGTGCTAACGCTGTATCACGACCAACCTTAGTTGCTGTCATTTTAATAAAACCATTTTTATTAATAGTGGACCCAAATAATTGATCGCCCTGTTTTTTATCAACTGGCAGACTTTCACCTGTAAGCATTGATTCATCAACAGCTGTTGATCCCTCTAATACCTCTCCATCGACAGGAATTTTCTCCCCTGGTTTTACTAGAATAACATCGCCAATGATAACTTCTTCTAAAGGAACCTCTTTTTCTACACCGTCACGTACAACCACAGCCGTTTTAGCTTGAAGTCCCATCAGTTTTTTTATGGCTTCAGAAGAACGCCCCTTTGCTTTGGCCTCAAATAATTTCCCTAATAAAATTAATGTAATTAAAACCGCACTCGTTTCAAAATAAAGATGGGGGCCATGGTGAGACCCTATCGTTACGATTGCTTGATAGACACTATAGAAATACGCAGCAGATGTCCCCATGACGACAAGTACATCCATATTTGCACTACCGTTACGTAAAGCTTTGTAGGCTCCTACATAAAATTGCTTACCTATAATAAATTGTACTGGTGTTGCTAACACCATTTGAACCCAAGGATTCATAAGAAATTCTGGTACATATAAAAACGATGTAAAGGAAAAATGTCCAACCATCGTCCAAAGCAGTGGTAATGAAAGAATAGCCGACAGAATAAATTTGCGTTGTTGCTGTTTAATGGCTTTTTCTCGATGGTCCACCGTTTCTGCCTCTTCTTCTTTTTGATGAGCCCCATAGCCTAGCTTCTCTACCTTCACAATGATATCTGTGATGGATACTTCTGATGGATTAAACTCAATCATTGCCTTTTCAAGTGCTAAGTTTACATTGGCAGAAGAGATACCGCTTAGCTTATTTAACCCTTTTTCAATGCGAGTGGCACAGGCTGCACACGTCATCCCTGTAATTTCAAGTTCAGCTTTTTGTTTAACAACACCATAACCAAGTGCTTCTATTTTCTTTTCAAAATCTTCTTCACTCAACTTTGCTGGATTGTACTTAATAGACGATTTTTCAAGTGCTAAATTAACCGTTGCTTGTTCTACACCATCCATTTTATTTAAACCTTTTTCTATCCGAGTGGCACAGGCTGCACATGTCATACCTGTAATTTGCAAATTCGCCTCTTTTATATCAGAACTCATTTACCTTTCACCTCTCCTTATACCAACCAGGGGTATATAAATTTGAAAATAAGAGAGTGCTACAGGAGCACTCTATTGATACTACTATTTTACGTCGTAGCCTTGATCATCAATTGTTTCTTTAATTTGGTCAAGTGACACTTGTGCTTCATCAAAAGCAACATCCACTAAACCTTCTGCTAAATTAACTTTTACTTGTTCTACACCAGCTAAAGCACCAACACTTTTTTCCACTGCATTTACACAGTGACCACATGACATTCCTTGTACATTTAACGTTACATTTTGCATAATAAATCTCTCCTTTTAAATAATAGTTTAAACATCTATTTTTTCATTAACTTTTGAATCGTTACTACTAATTCATCTAATACTGCTTCATCGCCCTCTGATAGACGATCTACAACACAACCCTTTAAATGCCCTTCTAATAATATTTTCGCTACACTATTTAAAGCTGACTGTGTGGCAGACAGTTGCGTAATAATATCATCACAGTAAACGTCTTTTTCAATCATTCCCTTTATGCCCCGAATTTGACCTTCAATACGGTTTAATCGAGTCGTTAAATCCTTTTTTACACGCTCAGGATGATGACTTTTTCGACAAGACGTAGTTTCCTCTGTATGACAAGCATCTTTATTTACTATGTCTTCCATTCACTACACCTCCTATTTCACTTCAATCATACTATACCCACGAAGGGTATGCAAGCTACAAATTTTTTTTTTATTCATGATGATGTTCATGGTCATTTTTCAATTGGCATAAAATTGAACTTTCATGTTGATGTGATGCTGTTTCTAATTGAATCGTTACATGCTTAATGCCCTGATGCTCAAGATTATGTTCAATTTTTCGTAATATATGCTCACTATCAGCTATTTTTAATTGATCATTAACGACTGCATGACAGGACAATGCATTTGTTCCACTAGTAATTGTCCAGATGTGTAAATCGTGGATACTCTCTACTCCTTCAGTTTGTTCAATTAACTGAATAATTTCCTGAACATCTACATTTGAAGGTGTTCCCTCCATTAAAACATGAATGGCAGCTTTAGTGACATAGTAGCCACTTCTTACTACCAATAAAGCAACAATAACGCTTGCAAGTGGATCTGCCCATCCCCAACCAAAAAACATAATCAATAGCGCCGCTACAATAGCCCCTACAGACCCTAGCATATCACTAAGCACATGTAAAAAAGCGCCACGCATATTTAAATTATCCTTTGTATCACTACCTCGCATCATAATCCATGCTACTAAAATGTTAATTAACAAACCAATTGTGCTAATAACAAGCATTCCTGTAGTAGCTACTTCAGGAGGATTAGCAAAGCGTTCAATCGCTTCGTAAAAAATAAATAATGCTATACCTATTAGTGTAATGCCATTCAGCACTGCAGCTAATATTTCAAATCGTTTATAACCATAGGTCTTACTATAACTAGCAGCTTTTTCTCCAAACGCAAAAGCTAACATGGCAATGCCCAAAGAAATAGAGTCACTTAACATATGCCCTGCGTCTGATAATAGAGCCAAACTATTTGTTAAAAAGCCACCAATCGCTTCAATTATCATATACCCTGTAATAATAATAAATGACAGTAATAATACTTTTTTATTTGCGCCATGAGTATGATCATGAGCGTGATCGTGATGATGTCCCATTTTTATTCCTCCCATCATTTAGTTATGAGCTGCATGCTCAATTGCCTGCTTTAATAAATTCATAATGTGATCGTCGTCCTTGGAATAATACAGTGTTGTTCCTTCTCTTCTAAACTTCACTAACCGTAAATTTTTTAGAAAGCGTAATTGATGAGAAACGGTTGATTGCCCTAAATCTAAAATTTCCGCAATATCATTTACAGAATGTTCATCTTTGCATAGTAAGTTTAAAATTCGAATGCGAGTTGGATCACTTAATGCCTTAAAGGTTTGAGATACTACAAATAGTGTTTCTTCATCTAAATGCTGATCAGCGTTTTTCTGTGCTTCTAAACTTGTTAATTTATCATCCATAAAAGTTTACCCTACCCTTCAATATTTATATATGAGCATGTGTTCATATATAAATATATATGGTTATATTAGGAATGTCAACGCTAAAAGTAGCAATTACCAATCCAGCACGCTACACTACTATTAAGGAGAGATATGAGTGGATATTTTTGAAACAGATCGCTTTTTTATGAAGCAAGCATTAGAGGAAGCACATCTGGCTGCTTCACTTGGAGAAGTTCCGATTGGCGCAGTACTTGTTTATAAGGGAATTGTTATTGCACGTGCCCATAATTTAAGAGAAACAACACAAAATGCGACTACCCATGCTGAGCTGTTGGTTATTCAAGAAGCCTGCAAAAAAATAGGTAGTTGGCGTCTCGAAGATACAACGCTTTATGTTACATTAGAGCCTTGCCCTATGTGTGCAGGAGCTATTCTACAATCTCGAGTGCCCCGTGTTGTTTATGGTGCAAGAGACCAAAAGGCTGGCTGTGTCGATTCCCTTTATCGTTTATTAAATGATGAACGTTTTAATCATGAATGTGATGTAACAGAAGGTGTTTTAGCTGAAGAGTGCGGGAAAATTTTAACTGACTTTTTTAAAGCTTTACGAGAGCGTAAAAAAGCTGCGAAAAAGGCAAGAATTGCTGAAATCACCGAGAAAGATGGAGCCAGAAACTAAAGAAGGTGCCTCCTAATGAGACACCTTCTTTTTTATATTTAAGGGAATGGCAAGCAAAGTACCACCGTTTGCCTCCTGTAACTTACCACTTATCTCTTCATTTTCTGAGCCATAAAGCTGTGTAAAAATATTATCCTCTGCTAATGTCGAACAGTTCAATGTAATAAACGAGGCTTTGTAAAGCGCTCGCTTTCATTATGAATACCCTGAACGACAATATCTTTCCCTGACCCTGTTTCCCCTGTCAGCAATATCGGAGCGTTTTTCTTAGCACTACGACGAGCCTTTTCTAGTTGGGCCTTCATCTGCATTGGTCGTTATAAAATCGTCTAGACGATAGGTTGTATAATTATCTCGGTATAGCTTATGTCCCAGGAAATTATCTAAGTATTTTATTTGCTTACTTTCATAAAAATGCTTTGAAAATTCAATTGCGCCAAAGGTTCTGCCTTGCTCTATAATAGGATAGGTTGAGCTTAATGATAGATAACTAAAACCATTTAGAGTCGTTAATTGTTGTTCGTAATTTAAAATTGGTTGTCCTGTTTGCATCACTTTAAATATGGTACTTGTTTCAGATGATAAATTTTGATAATTATCAGTCACAGTACTGTGAAAAAATTCATCTGGTGTTAAGCCGATTGCCAATAATATATTTAAATCTGCTAAATCATAAAAAATTGCACAGCCTTTATCATCTGTGAACATTATCAAATTCACTTAAGGCATGTGCGAAATGGTGTAAATCCATGAATATTACCCAGTATAACGAATTTTCAAAAATTATGAGAGATTTCAATTTTGGACATCAAAAAAGCTATTTTAGATTACCTGTTTAAAGGATCGTCTAAAATAGCTTTTACATGTTATTTAATTAGGCGCAATTACTTCTTTACCACCCATGTATGGTCTTAAAACTTCAGGAATTACTACGCTTCCATCTGCTTGTTGGTAGTTTTCTAAAATAGCTGCAACTGTACGTCCAATCGCAAGACCTGAACCGTTTAATGTGTGAACATATTCTGGTTTTGCATTTGGCTCACGACGGAAGCGGATATTTGCTCGTCGTGCTTGGAAATCCTCAAAGTTAGAGCAAGAAGAAATTTCACGGTACATGTTTTGTGCTGGGATCCAAACTTCCAAATCATATTTCTTCGCTGCAGTAAATCCTAAATCAGCAGTACACATTTTTAGTTTACGATACGGTAAGCCTAGTAATTGCAGTACTTTTTCAGCATGACCTGTTAACAGCTCTAATTGCTCATATGACTCCTCTGGTTTTACAAAGCGTACTAATTCTACTTTGTTGAATTGGTGCTGACGGATTAAACCACGTGTATCACGACCCGCAGAGCCTGCCTCTGAACGGAAGCATGCACTGTATGCAGCAAAACCTTGGGGTAAAGCTTCAGCAGGTAAAATTTCATCACGGTAGAAGTTTGTAACTGGTACCTCTGCTGTTGGAATCATGAAATAATCTGTTTCCTCTAATTTAAATACATCTTCCTCAAACTTAGGTAACTGTCCTGTACCCGTTAAGCTATCGCGATTAACAATGACAGGTGGCAGCATTTCCTCATAGCCATGCTCTTCTGCATGTAAATCCATCATAAATGTCATAAGTGCTCGTTCTAAGCGAGCCCCAAGCCCACGGTAGAATAAGAAACGGCTACCTGTTACTTTTGCACCTCGTTCAAAGTCAACAATCTTCAAATCAGTAGCAAGATCCCAGTGTGCCTTAATGTCAAAATCAAATGTTGGAATATCGCCCCAAGTATATTCTTCTACATTGTCATCCTCTGTTGTGCCTACTGGTACAGATTCATGTGGAATGTTTGGCAAGCGCATCATCATATCTTTAAATCGCTCTTCTACATCATTTAGTTGAACATCTAGCTCTTTAATTTCATCGCCAACTTGACGCATACGAGCAATCACTTCATCTGCATTTTCCTTGTTGCGTTTCATAATTGAAATTTGTTCAGATACTTTATTTCGTTCTGCTTTTAATTCTTCTGTTTTAGCAATTAACTCACGACGCTTTGCATCTAAATCCTCAAAATCATCTAAGTTTCCTAAATCTTCATTACGTGTTAATAGCATTTCTTTAATTTCCGCGAAATTATCGCGTACGCGTTTAATATCTAACATAGTCATACCTCCAGTAGTTTAATGATGGGAATTGTTGCATCCTTTAAGTCTTGATATAATTTCGTCCGGCGGTTTATTCAAATGTTCGATTTTAAATAAAAATAAACACAAAAAAGCCCCCATCCCTAAAAAGGGACGAGAGCTACCCGCGTTGCCACCCTAATTGATTAGGCATATGCCTAATCCACTTATTTCATAACGGCATTTCAGCCGGCAGCAGCCTACTTACATTACTTCGACTGTGCAACTCCAGGACGGATTCACAAGTGCTTTTATCAGCTTCCACCAACCGCTGACTCTCTAAAAAAAACGTGCTTGTTACTACTTCCCATCATCGTGTTCAGTTATTTAAATTTTAACCATACTGTACTATATGAAAACAAATTTTGCAAGTCATACCATAGAGGATACAAAATATTCTAGAATTCTTGAATCTCCGGTTAATTCTGGATGAAATGAACAACCCAATAAATGATTATCTCTCGCTAAGATAATTTTTCCCTCATATTCAGCAAGAATTTCAACATTTTTACCAACTGCTTTAATATGAGGCGCTCGAATAAATACCGCTGGAATGTCTATTCCTATTTTAGGGATATCCAGTTGTATTTCAAAGCTATCTACCTGACGACCAAATGAGTTTCGTGCGACTATGACATCCATAACTGCCAAATGTGCTTCATCATCCACTAGATGGCTAGCTAATAAAATTAATCCTGCACATGTCCCAAACATAGGCAAACCTTGCTGAGCAAGTTCACGAATCGGCTCTAGTAAGTCAAAGCGATCAAGCAATTTTCTCATGGTTGTGCTTTCCCCACCCGGTAACACAAGACCATCGAGGTTTATTAAATCTTTCTTATGTTTTACTTGGATGACTTCACAGTTAAGGGCTTCTAGCATTTTAACATGCTCACGTATAGCTCCTTGTAGTGCTAACACACCTATTCGTTTCATCCTACCAACCTCGCTCCTGCATACGTTCGCTTTGCCCAAGCTGTGCAATATCAATACCTTTCATTGGTATGCCAAGTTCCTTTGATATTTCTGCAATAAGCTTATAATCTTTATAATGGGTAGTCGCCTCTACGATAGCACGAGCAAATTTTTCCGGGTTTTCAGATTTGAAAATACCAGAACCAACGAAAACGCCATCAGCACCAAGTTCCATCATTAATGCAGCATCGGCTGGTGTAGCCACACCTCCTGCGGCAAAATTTACTACTGGTAAACGACCAAGACGTTTGATGTCTCTTAATAATTCGAAAGGAGCTCCTAATAATTTCGCCTCTGTCATTAGTTCATCCTCTGTCATGCCTACGATTTTACGTACCTGACCATTTACTTTGCGAATATGTCGAACTGCCTCCACAATATTTCCTGTTCCTGGTTCGCCCTTTGTACGTAACATGGATGCTCCTTCTCCAATTCGACGTGCTGCTTCTCCTAAATCACGACAGCCACACACAAACGGTACTGTATAATCACTTTTTAATAAATGGTACTCTTCATCGGCTGGTGTGAGGACCTCACTTTCGTCAATATAGTCTACACCCATTGCTTCTAAAACACGTGCTTCCACAATATGGCCAATACGGGCTTTTGCCATAACAGGAATAGAAACGGCCTCCATTACCTCCTCAACAATGCGAGGATCTGCCATACGTGCAACACCACCTGCTTTGCGAATATCTGAAGGTACTCTCTCTAATGCCATAACAGCAACTGCTCCAGCAGCTTCTGCAATTTTGGCCTGTTCTGCATTAATGACATCCATAATGACGCCACCCTTCTGCATTTCTGCCATCCCACGTTTTACTAGCTCTGTTCCTATTTGTTTCATTTTCTAACCTCCACCTTTATGATGAAATTTAGTATAATGGAAATTGACCATATAAAAATAACCAGTTTTCAAAATAATTATAAGGTCAGGAGGTTTTAAAACATGGATATGCTTTTATTTCAACTCGAAAAAAATAGTGATAAACCGCTGTATGATCAGCTTTATAACGGCATAAAGGAGGCCATTATTTCTAAGAAAATAGCTGTAGGAGAAAAATTACCATCAAAAAGGAAATTAGCTGATTTTTTGAATATTTCTCAAACAACCATTGAAATTGCCTATGCCCAATTACTGGCTGAAGGTTATATTATGTCCAAATCACGCATTGGCTATTTTGTAGAAGAAATTGATGAGCTTCCCTATATTCAGCAGGACTCTGAAACCTCTTTCAGAGAGCATCCTAAGAAAAAATCATACAAAATTGATTTTAATCCTGGTTCTATCGATATTGATGCCTTCCCATTCCAAACGTGGAGAAAGTATGCGAAAGAGCTTTTTGACGATACCTCAAAGGAATTATTACTAACAGGTGAACCACAAGGAGAACTTTCTTTACGCACTGAGATTGCTAATTATTTATATCAATCGCGTGGGGTAGTGTGTAATCCTGAGCAAATTGTTGTTGGCTCTGGTACTGAACAGCTTCTTCCTATGATTTTAAGACTTTTTAGTGATGATACCTGCTTTGCCTTAGAAAACCCAGGATACCCTGCCGTGCATCGCATGTTTTCACAGTATAAACGACAAGTTCAACCCATCGCCGTTGATGAAGAGGGAATTATTATTCATGAGCTTGAGAGAACAAGTGCTAATGTTGTTTACATTACGCCGTCACATCAATTCCCTACTGGCGCGGTATTATCTGCGACACGACGTGCACAGGCTTTAAATTGGGCGGCCCAAAGTTCCTCTCGCTATATTATTGAAGATGATTATGATTCAGAATTTCGTTATGCTGGTAAACCAATTCCTGCACTACATGCCTTAGATCGAAATGATAAAGTTATTTACATGAGCACCTTTACAAAATCATTAATGCCTTCTTTGCGTGTAGCTTATTTTGTACTTCCTCCTAAACTACTCGCAACATATAGTGATGTATTTAACTATTATTCTTCTACGGTGCCTCGTTTCGACCAACATATCGTGGCAAATTTTATGCGTGACGGTCATTTTGCAAAGCATCTCAATCGAATGCGCAAGGTTTATCGTAAAAAGCATGATAAGCTAACTTCTATATTAGAAAAGTATTCATCAACGATTAAAATTACTGGTGAGCAAGCTGGAATGCATATTTTATTAGATGTTCAACACACATTATCCGAGAAACAATTGCAACTGCTTGCTGCTCAATCAGAGATTGGGATTTATCCCTTATCTGATTATAGACTAGACCATTGTGAATCTTCACAAGCTCAATTTTTACTTGGCTTTGGTGGGATACCTGTTCATACAATTGAACGATCCATTGAACAATTGATGGATTGTTGGGGAATACAAAAAAATGACCCATCTAGTTAGTAGATGAGTCATTTTTTATTACGTTTCAATTAATTGTATTTGATAATGTTCAAACCAAGTATGAATTTGCCCTAGGTACGCTAAAAGCTGTGGCCCTGCCATTAGTTGCCCATACCAAGGGATCTTGAATGAGCTTCCTCCAGAGTCTATTAATTCTAAAAGTTTTTTGTTGTCAAATAGTTCATGTAGTATCGAATTTTTATTTTGAAGGATTTCTTTTAACCACTTTTGAATACCTGCTGTATAAACTGGGTGATACGTTTTAGGATAAGGGTTCTTTTTACGATACAACACCTCATCAGGCAATAACTGAGCCATCGATTTTCGTAGTAAACCCTTTTCTATGCCATCCAAGTTCTTCATTTCCCACGGAATATTCCAAGCATATTCCACAAGACGATGATCTGCAAAAGGAACACGTACCTCTAAACTTGCCCCCATACTCATACGATCCTTGCGCTCTAGCAAAGTCTGCATAAACCAAGTCATATTCAAATAAAACATTTCGCGATGTCTAGCTTCTTCAGAACTTTCTCCATCCAACAACGGTACTTCAGCTATTGTTTGCGTATATAGTTGATGTGCAAAGGATTCAATCTTTAATTTTTTATTCCACTTCTCTTGTAGCAATGCATTTCTTTCAGATAAAGATCGAATCCACGGAAAGCCCGTTGTCTTTTCTTTAAACCAAGGGTATCCACCAAAAATCTCATCTGCGCACTCCCCTGATAACGCTACTGTAAAATCTCTTTTTATCTCTCGGCAAAACCATAATAAGGATGAGTCTACATCTGCCATACCAGGTGAATCTCGGACAATGGCCGATTCAACTAATAAATCAATTAATTGTTGCTGAGTAATTTCCTCTGCGTGATGTGCCGTCTGAAATGTGTCAGTCATTTTTTGAATCCAGTACGTATCTGTTGATGTTTGGAAAGTATGTGGATTAAAAAAGCGTTCATTATCCTCATAATCAATAGAATAGGTATGCAATTGTTTATTTTGTTGTTGAAACCTATTTGCTGCAATACCGGTTATAATACTAGAATCCAATCCACCTGAAAGAAATGTACAGATAGGGACATCCGAAACCAACTGTCGTTCAATTGCATCAGTTAACAAAAAGCGAATGCGCTCAATAGTCTCGCCTAATGATTCTTCATGCTTTTGGCTATGTAACTGCCAATACTGCCACTTTCTTAAGCCTTCTCTAGTAAAACGCATAGCATACCCTGGTCTTAATTCTTCAATATCTTTAAAAAGTGTCTTGCCTGGTGCTCTTGAGGGCCCCACAGCCATCATACTTGCCAATCCTTCAGTATTTACACTTGCTTGAACCATTGGGTGTGCCAACAATGCTTTCACTTCAGATGCGAAAAGAACACCATCCTTTAATTCTGTATAATACAATGGCTTCACACCTAATCGGTCTCTGCATAAAAACAGTGATTGTGTTTGCTCATCCCATACACCAAAGGCAAATATGCCATTTAGAAAATCTACACATTGCTCTTTCCATTCAATATACGCAGTTAATAATACTTCTGTATCTGAATGTGTTGTAAAACTGTGCCCTCTTTTTTGAAGTTCTTTACGAACCTCTTCGGTATTATAAAGTTCGCCATTATATGTAATGACATAGTTTACCCCATCATGTATTTTTTTCATTGGCTGTTTACCACCAATTAGATCGATAACAGCTAGTCGTCGATGGCCAAATGCAATATGCTCACTACACCAAATATTTTCATCATCAGGCCCTCTCTTATTTAATGTTTGGGTCATTCGTTTTAAGATCATATCACTTGTTCTTAAATCCTTTTGAAAGCTAGCCCATCCTGTAATGCCACACATTTAGCCACATCCTTTCGCCTATTAGCGTATGCTGTACGGTTCAAAAATGTGAAAAAGCACATGAATGCTAAGTACATTCATGTGCTCATTTTTAATTATTAAAACAGTCCACCAACAAAGTCAGTAATGCCTCCCCATAAATTGCCGAAGAAGTTACCTACACCTTGGAAGAACAATGAGATACCGCTAGCGCGCTCTACAGCCTTTGTTGTGACAACATCAGATGAAATATCCTTGCCATCGATAAAGCCGTAATCTGTGCCTTCTGTGCGTTCAATAACAACCTTACCTACAACAGTATCCTTTTTAACATCTGCCTCTAAACTTTTTTTATCTAAAACCAATGTCGGTTTATATAAATCTTTATCAGAAGACTTAATCATAAATGAAATGGGTTCTTTTACCGCAATCGCTACTTTGTCTTCTTTACCTTTTGTCACTTTTACTGTTTTTTGACCTTTGAACGTATAGTTCGCTGGTAAAATTTCTTGCTTTGAGAATTGAGAAAAGCCATAGTTAAATAATTTTGCTGTTGCATCAAAACGAGCTTCATAAGATCCTTGTCCTTTTGCATCAACAGCCTTCATAACAACAGCAATCAAACGAGTACCATTGCGCTCTGCAGTACCTGTGAAACAATGACCTGCAAAGTTTGTTGTACCTGTTTTTAATCCATCTACACCTTCGTATTCATACACTAATCCAGGCAACATAAAGTTCCAGTTAGACATTTGAATTTCATCTTCAGTACCTTCACGGAACTTCTTTTTTGCAATTTTAGATGTCTCTAAAACCTTTGGATGATCTTTTAATAAATGATAAGCCAATTTTGCTACAGATTTAGCAGGCATCACATTTTCATCCTCTGGGCCTGTACCTGATGGGTGCATACCAAATAAATCAGCATTATTAAGGCCCGTTGCATTGACAAATTTATAGCCTTCTAAACCAAGTTCCTCTGCTTTTTTATTCATTAACTTTAAAAACTCAGTCTCAGAACCTGCAATCGTTTCAGCAATAGCTACTGTTGCCGCATTTGCAGAATAAATTGCCATTGCCTCGTATAATTCACGAATGGTATAAGTGCCATCTCTACGTAAAGGTACATTACTTAATGCACGATTTTGAGACATACGATACGTATAATCTGTTACGTGATATTCCTGATCCCATTTAACTGTTCCTGCATCAATTGCGTCCAATAACAGGAATTCAGTCATCATCTTTGTCATACTTGCAATACCTAGTGAAGTATCTGCATTTTGTTCATATAAAATTTTCCCTGAGTCTGCGTCAATTAAAATCGCAGCATCCACTGTTAATCCTAAATCTGTTTCCGCATGTGCCTGTGCAGGAATACCTGCAAAAATACTAATTAGTAAAACAGGAATTAGGAGTAAGCGTAATACGGTGTTCGTTTTCTTTTTCACCTCTAAAGCCCTCCAAAAAATAATCTTGTCCTCGACATTTTATCATAGATAACAACATACGTGTTGACTCTCTACCATAAAAAAATGCTCTCGCGCCATCTTTGTAGACGATGCGAAAGCATAAAAGTTGCAAGTAATAAATTACATTGAATAGTTTGGTGCTTCTTTTGTAATTTGTACATCATGTGGATGGGATTCACGAAGACCAGCACCAGTCATTCTAACAAATTGAGCTTTTTCTCGTAAATGCTCAAGATGTGGTGCTCCACAATAACCCATACCAGCACGAATGCCACCAATAAGTTGATAAATTGTATCTGCTAGTGGTCCTTTATATGGTAGGCGACCTTCAATACCTTCAGGCACTAATTTTTTCGCGTCTTCTTGGAAGTAACGGTCTTTTGAGCCTTTTTCCATTGCTCCAATAGAACCCATACCACGATAAACTTTGAAGCGACGTCCTTGGAAAATTTCTGTTTCTCCTGGAGATTCAGAAGTACCTGCTAGAAGTGAACCAAGCATTACCACATTTCCACCAGCTGCTAAAGCTTTTACGATATCACCAGAGTACTTAATACCACCATCGGCAATAATCGTTTTACCAAGCTCACGAGCTACTGTAGCACAATCATAAACTGCTGTAATTTGTGGTACACCTACACCAGCTACTACACGTGTAGTACAAATTGAACCTGGGCCAATACCAACCTTCACAACGTCTGCACCAGCTTCAAATAATGCACGTGCACCTTCTGAAGTTGCTACGTTACCAGCGATAATTTCTAATTCTGGATAAGTCTCACGGATTGAGCGAATTGTCTGTAATACGCCTTCTGAATGACCGTGAGCAGTATCGATTACTACAATGTCTACTTGTGCTTCTACAAGTTTTTCAATACGTACCATTGTATCTTTTGATACACCAACTGCTGCACCTACAAGTAAACGGCCATGTATGTCCTTAGCAGCATTCGGGAATTCAATTACTTTCTCGATATCTTTAATTGTGATAAGTCCAGTTAATCTACCTTCTTCATCTACAATCGGAAGTTTTTCGATTTTATATTGTTGAAGAATTTTTTCAGCATCCTCTAAAGTCGTTCCAACAGGAGCCGTAATTAAATCTTCTTTTGTCATTACATCTTCAATTTTTAAAGAGTAGTCAGAGATAAAACGTAAATCACGGTTTGTAATAATCCCTACTAATTTTTGGTTTTCCATGCTATCAACAATAGGTACACCAGAGATTCTGTATTTCCCCATTAAATGTTCAGCATCGAAAACTTGATGAGTCGGAGTTAAGAAGAATGGGTTTGTTATAACACCATTTTCAGAACGTTTTACTTTTTCTACTTGTTCAGCTTGCTCATCGATCCCCATGTTTTTATGGATAATACCGATACCGCCTTGTCGTGCCATAGCAATTGCCATTTTAGACTCAGTAACTGTATCCATACCTGCACTAATCATTGGAATGTTTAATTTAATTTTCGGTGTTAATTGAACTGATAAATCAACATCTTTCGGTAATACTTCGGAATGAGCTGGTACTAATAATACATCATCAAAAGTTAAACCTTCTTTGGCAAATTTAGTTTCCCACATTTTCGTAACTTCCTCCTATAGTTAAAAGAATATTAATTGTAAGATTAACAACGTGGACTGCTACTGTCAAGAAACTTATAAAAGAAAGACAATTCAGATTTTTAATTATATCAAATTTTAAAGTTACACCCAAATAAAAAGCTATAATAAAAGAGATTTATTACCATTAATATTATATAAATGAAGGAAATGAGTGATATATTAAAGGTTTTTTGTAGGAAATTCTTTAATTTATTAATGAATTTCGTTAGTTTATAAAAAAACAGCCAGCACACAGCTGACTGTTTCATTGCCTAGCGACGTCCTACTCTCACAGGGGGAAGCCCCCAACTACCATCGGCGCTAAAGAGCTTAACTTCCGTGTTCGGTATGGGAACGGGTGTGACCTCTTTGCCATCATCACTAGACAGTTATTTAATTGAAAGATTATTCTTTCAAAACTGGATAAACGGCGCATTGAATGCTTCAAACAATTTGGTTAAGTCCTCGATCGATTAGTATTCGTCAGCTCCATGTGTCACCACACTTCCACCTCGAACCTATCTACCTCATCGTCTTTGAGGGATCTTACTTACTTGCGTAATGGGAAATCTCATCTTGAGGGGGGCTTCATGCTTAGATGCTTTCAGCACTTATCCCGTCCACACATAGCTACCCAGCGATGCCTTTGGCAAGACAACTGGTACACCAGCGGTGTGTCCATCCCGGTCCTCTCGTACTAAGGACAGCTCCTCTCAAATTTCCTACGCCCACGACGGATAGGGACCGAACTGTCTCACGACGTTCTGAACCCAGCTCGCGTACCGCTTTAATGGGCGAACAGCCCAACCCTTGGGACCGACTACAGCCCCAGGATGCGATGAGCCGACATCGAGGTGCCAAACCTCCCCGTCGATGTGGACTCTTGGGGGAGATAAGCCTGTTATCCCCGGGGTAGCTTTTATCCGTTGAGCGATGGCCCTTCCATGCGGAACCACCGGATCACTAAGCCCGTCTTTCGACCCTGCTCGACTTGTAGGTCTCGCAGTCAAGCTCCCTTGTGCCTTTACACTCTACGAATGATTTCCAACCATTCTGAGGGAACCTTTGGGCGCCTCCGTTACCTTTTAGGAGGCGACCGCCCCAGTCAAACTGTCCGCCTGACACTGTCTCCTGCCCCGCTAAGGGGCATGGGTTAGAATTTCAATACAACCAGGGTAGTATCCCACCGACGCCTCCTTCGAAGCTGGCGCTCCGAGATCTCTGGCTCCTACCTATCCTGTACAAGTTGTACCAAAATTCAATATCAGGCTACAGTAAAGCTCCACGGGGTCTTTCCGTCCTGTCGCGGGTAACCTGCATCTTCACAGGTACTATAATTTCACCGAGTCTCTCGTTGAGACAGTGCCCAGATCGTTACGCCTTTCGTGCGGGTCGGAACTTACCCGACAAGGAATTTCGCTACCTTAGGACCGTTATAGTTACGGCCGCCGTTTACTGGGGCTTCAATTCGCAGCTTCGCTTGCGCTAACCACTCCTCTTAACCTTCCAGCACCGGGCAGGCGTCAGCCCCTATACGTCACCTTACGGTTTTGCAGAGACCTGTGTTTTTGCTAAACAGTCGCCTGGGCCTATTCACTGCGGCTCTCATGCGCTTGCACGCTCAAGAGCACCCCTTCTCCCGAAGTTACGGGGTCATTTTGCCGAGTTCCTTAACGAGAGTTCTCTCGCACACCTTAGGATTCTCTCCTCGACTACCTGTGTCGGTTTGCGGTACGGGCACCTCTCACCTCGATAGAGGCTTTTCTTGGCAGTGTGAAATCAGGAACTTCGTCCATACGGACTCGCCATCACAGCTCAACGTTACAGTGTGCGGATTTGCCTACACACACGCCTTACTGCTTGGACGCGCATAACCAACAGCGCGCTTACCCTATCCTACTGCGTCCCCCCATTTCTCAAACGGTGAGGAGGTGGTACAGGAATATCAACCTGTTGTCCATCGCCTACGCCTGTCGGCCTCGGCTTAGGTCCCGACTAACCCTGAGCGGACGAGCCTTCCTCAGGAAACCTTAGTCATACGGTGGACGGGATTCTCACCCGTCTTTCGCTACTCATACCGGCATTCTCACTTCTAAGCGCTCCACCAGTCCTTCCGGTCTGACTTCAACGCACTTAGAACGCTCTCCTACCACTGACATCGTAGATGTCAATCCACAGCTTCGGTGAATCGTTTAGCCCCGATACATTTTCGGCGCAGCGTCACTCGACCAGTGAGCTATTACGCACTCTTTAAATGATGGCTGCTTCTAAGCCAACATCCTGGTTGTCTGTGCAACGCCACATCCTTTTCCACTTAACGATTACTTTGGGACCTTAGCTGGTGGTCTGGGCTGTTTCCCTTTTGACTACGGATCTTATCACTCGCAGTCTGACTCCCGTGTATAAATATCTGGCATTCGGAGTTTGTCTGAATTCGGTAAACCGGGATGGCCCCCTAGTCCAAACAGTGCTCTACCTCCAGTATTCTCATCACGAGGCTAGCCCTAAAGCTATTTCGGAGAGAACCAGCTATCTCCAAGTTCGATTGGAATTTCTCCGCTACCCACACCTCATCCCCGCACTTTTCAACGTGCGTGGGTTCGGGCCTCCAGTAAGTGTTACCTTACCTTCACCCTGGACATGGGTAGATCACCTGGTTTCGGGTCTACGACCACGTACTATTTCGCCCTATTCAGACTCGCTTTCGCTGCGGCTCCGCCTTCTAAAGCTTAACCTCGCACGTAATCGTAACTCGCCGGTTCATTCTACAAAAGGCACGCTATCACCCATTAACGGGCTCTAACTACTTGTAGGCACACGGTTTCAGGATCTCTTTCACTCCCCTCCCGGGGTGCTTTTCACCTTTCCCTCACGGTACTGGTTCACTATCGGTCACTAGGTAGTATTTAGCCTTGGGAGATGGTCCTCCCGGATTCCGACGGAATTTCACGTGTTCCGCCGTACTCAGGATCCACTCAGGAGAGAACGAACTTTCGACTACAGGGCTTTTACCTGCTCTGGCGGACCTTTCCAAGTCGCTTCATCTAACTCGCTCTTTTGTAACTCCGTATAGAGTGTCCTACAACCCCAAGAGGCAAGCCTCTTGGTTTGGGCTCTTCCCGTTTCGCTCGCCGCTACTCAGGGAATCGATTTTTCTTTCTCTTCCTCCAGGTACTTAGATGTTTCAGTTCCCTGGGTCTGCCTTCAAGACGCTATGTATTCACGTCAAGATACTACGCGATTAAACGTAGTGGGTTCCCCCATTCGGAAATCTCCGGATCAAAGCTCACTTACAGCTCCCCGAAGCATATCGGTGTTAGTGCCGTCCTTCTTCGGCTCCTAGTGCCAAGGCATTCGCCGTGCGCCCTTAATAACTTAACCAAGTTATTAAGCCTATAAAAAACTTAAAAAATAAATGTGTTTGTTACAATTTCAATGTCGTTTTATCCAGTTTTCAAAGAACAAGTTTTGAAGTATTTCATTCGGAAGAATGAACCTTCAAAACTGAACGCAAAACGTAATCTTACAAACCCTAGGTTTGTATTCCGAAAATATCCTTAGAAAGGAGGTGATCCAGCCGCACCTTCCGATACGGCTACCTTGTTACGACTTCACCCCAATCATCTATCCCACCTTCGGCGGCTGGCTCCAAAAGGTTACCTCACCGACTTCGGGTGTTACAAACTCTCGTGGTGTGACGGGCGGTGTGTACAAGGCCCGGGAACGTATTCACCGCGGCATGCTGATCCGCGATTACTAGCGATTCCGGCTTCATGTAGGCGAGTTGCAGCCTACAATCCGAACTGAGAACGACTTTATCGGATTAGCTCCCTCTCGCGAGTTGGCAACCGTTTGTATCGTCCATTGTAGCACGTGTGTAGCCCAGGTCATAAGGGGCATGATGATTTGACGTCATCCCCACCTTCCTCCGGTTTGTCACCGGCAGTCACCTTAGAGTGCCCAACTAAATGATGGCAACTAAGATCAAGGGTTGCGCTCGTTGCGGGACTTAACCCAACATCTCACGACACGAGCTGACGACAACCATGCACCACCTGTCACCGTTGCCCCCGAAGGGGAAACTATATCTCTACAGTGGTCAACGGGATGTCAAGACCTGGTAAGGTTCTTCGCGTTGCTTCGAATTAAACCACATGCTCCACCGCTTGTGCGGGCCCCCGTCAATTCCTTTGAGTTTCAGTCTTGCGACCGTACTCCCCAGGCGGAGTGCTTAATGCGTTAGCTGCAGCACTAAGGGGCGGAAACCCCCTAACACTTAGCACTCATCGTTTACGGCGTGGACTACCAGGGTATCTAATCCTGTTTGCTCCCCACGCTTTCGCGCCTCAGCGTCAGTTACAGACCAGAAAGTCGCCTTCGCCACTGGTGTTCCTCCAAATCTCTACGCATTTCACCGCTACACTTGGAATTCCACTTTCCTCTTCTGCACTCAAGTCCCCCAGTTTCCAATGACCCTCCACGGTTGAGCCGTGGGCTTTCACATCAGACTTAAAGGACCGCCTGCGCGCGCTTTACGCCCAATAATTCCGGACAACGCTTGCCACCTACGTATTACCGCGGCTGCTGGCACGTAGTTAGCCGTGGCTTTCTAATAAGGTACCGTCAAGGTACAGCCAGTTACTACTGTACTTGTTCTTCCCTTACAACAGAATTTTACGATCCGAAAACCTTCTTCACTCACGCGGCGTTGCTCCATCAGGCTTTCGCCCATTGTGGAAGATTCCCTACTGCTGCCTCCCGTAGGAGTCTGGGCCGTGTCTCAGTCCCAGTGTGGCCGATCACCCTCTCAGGTCGGCTACGCATCGTCGCCTTGGTGAGCCGTTACCTCACCAACTAGCTAATGCGCCGCGGGCCCATCTTATAGCGACAGCCGAAACCGTCTTTCAGTGTTCCACCATGAGGTGGAACAGATTATTCGGTATTAGCCCCGGTTTCCCGGAGTTATCCCAAACTATAAGGTAGGTTGCCCACGTGTTACTCACCCGTCCGCCGCTAACGTCAAAGGAGCAAGCTCCTTCTCTGTTCGCTCGACTTGCATGTATTAGGCACGCCGCCAGCGTTCGTCCTGAGCCAGGATCAAACTCTCCATAAAAGAAATTTGATTAGCTCAAATTGTTTTGCTGGCATCAATTTTGATGTCCAAAATTTTGTTTCGTTCACTAGCCGAAACTAGTTACTTAAAACTTTATTGATTACGTTTTGCTTGTTCAGTTTTCAAGGTTCATGTTATTAACTCTTCGTTAAGAGCTAACTTTTATATAATAACATGTTTTAAATATAATGTCAAACAGTTATTTCATTTTTTATTTTAATTTCTTTCAGTCACTGCTTATCTCAACAGCAACTTTTATATAATAACACCCTATTTATTTTTGGTCAATAGTTTTATATGATTTTTTTATTTAGTTACAATCTTAATCTTGGCCAATTCCGTAAAAATTGAATTGTACGGTTTCTTCCTATTTCTAAAAGAGTTTCTTTTGTCTCCTCGTTTAAATCAAATTGAGTTGCACTATAATCTTCTACAGGAATAAAAATAATATCTCTTTCATGTCGTCTAGAAATATATCTTTCATCATGAGCATCTTTCATAGTCGAAAATAGTGCTTCAAATAAATTTAAACCATTTTTAATTTCTTGAGGACATTGCTCTTCTCTTCTTCTGCTAAGCTTTAGGCCTAAAATAGGTCGTACTTTCCGACCTTCTTTATCGTCAAATATCCATAATGGAAAATTACTTAAAACACCACCGTCTACTATGACTGATTCACCTTTACCCGTCTTTAATGTAACTGGTTCAAAGAAGAAAGGTATACCACAACTCATACGTAATGCACAAGCAACTGAAAAATTCTTTGCTTCAATTTGATATTTGTGTAAATCATCAGGCAGGACAATCATTCTACCGTTCGTTAAATCTGAGGCAACTAACTTAAGAGAGTCTTTAGGTAAATCTCCAAAAGTGAAGACACCTTTATCAGCTAGTTTTTTAAAAAACCATTTTTCCAATGCCTTTCCTTTATAAAGACCCAAATGATGATAAACATTTATCCATTTCATAAAAGGGAAAGGTAAAAATGTTCTTCTTGGATCCAGTAGTGAAGGTATATCCAACTCTTCTAGCATCATTTCAATTTCTTTGCCACTATATCCTGCTGCGATAAATGCTGCTAAAATAGCACCTGCACTTGTACCAGCTACGCGTTTAAATCGGAAATGCTCTGCTTCTAATACTTGATAAGCCCCAACCAGTGCAAAACCCTTCAAGCCTCCACCAGAAAAAACTCCATCAATCCACAAAATTCCCTCTCCTTTTTGCTGTAATCTTTATATTATAAGATTGGTTAATGCTGAATAGAACTGAAATTTACATATTCTTGTCGTTATCATTCGATTCAATTTAAATATCTTCGATATAAAGGCAATTTTTAAAAGAAAAAGGTTTTAAGGAATTAATAAAAGGATGAAATGGAGAGTGAGTGATGCATAGAGGCAAGGCGTTAGTATAGCACAAAAGTGTGCTTTATATACGAGAATGTCTTTGTTTAACTATGTAATTAAAATCTAAGACATTTAAAAACATCTCTCACTATCTACATAATAAACACAAAAAGCTATATGTAAAAAAAAACAGCCAGCACACAGCTGACTGTTTCATTGCCTAGCGACGTCCTACTCTCACAGGGGGAAGCCCCCAACTACCATCGGCGCTAAAGAGCTTAACTTCCGTGTTCGGTATGGGAACGGGTGTGACCTCTTTGCCATCATCACTAGACAGTTATTTAATTGAAAGATTATTCTTTCAAAACTGGATAAACGGCGCATTGAATGCTTCAAACAATTTGGTTAAGTCCTCGATCGATTAGTATTCGTCAGCTCCATGTGTCACCACACTTCCACCTCGAACCTATCTACCTCATCGTCTTTGAGGGATCTTACTTACTTGCGTAATGGGAAATCTCATCTTGAGGGGGGCTTCATGCTTAGATGCTTTCAGCACTTATCCCGTCCACACATAGCTACCCAGCGATGCCTTTGGCAAGACAACTGGTACACCAGCGGTGTGTCCATCCCGGTCCTCTCGTACTAAGGACAGCTCCTCTCAAATTTCCTACGCCCACGACGGATAGGGACCGAACTGTCTCACGACGTTCTGAACCCAGCTCGCGTACCGCTTTAATGGGCGAACAGCCCAACCCTTGGGACCGACTACAGCCCCAGGATGCGATGAGCCGACATCGAGGTGCCAAACCTCCCCGTCGATGTGGACTCTTGGGGGAGATAAGCCTGTTATCCCCGGGGTAGCTTTTATCCGTTGAGCGATGGCCCTTCCATGCGGAACCACCGGATCACTAAGCCCGTCTTTCGACCCTGCTCGACTTGTAGGTCTCGCAGTCAAGCTCCCTTGTGCCTTTACACTCTACGAATGATTTCCAACCATTCTGAGGGAACCTTTGGGCGCCTCCGTTACCTTTTAGGAGGCGACCGCCCCAGTCAAACTGTCCGCCTGACACTGTCTCCTGCCCCGCTAAGGGGCATGGGTTAGAATTTCAATACAACCAGGGTAGTATCCCACCGACGCCTCCTTCGAAGCTGGCGCTCCGAGATCTCTGGCTCCTACCTATCCTGTACAAGTTGTACCAAAATTCAATATCAGGCTACAGTAAAGCTCCACGGGGTCTTTCCGTCCTGTCGCGGGTAACCTGCATCTTCACAGGTACTATAATTTCACCGAGTCTCTCGTTGAGACAGTGCCCAGATCGTTACGCCTTTCGTGCGGGTCGGAACTTACCCGACAAGGAATTTCGCTACCTTAGGACCGTTATAGTTACGGCCGCCGTTTACTGGGGCTTCAATTCGCAGCTTCGCTTGCGCTAACCACTCCTCTTAACCTTCCAGCACCGGGCAGGCGTCAGCCCCTATACGTCACCTTACGGTTTTGCAGAGACCTGTGTTTTTGCTAAACAGTCGCCTGGGCCTATTCACTGCGGCTCTCATGCGCTTGCACGCTCAAGAGCACCCCTTCTCCCGAAGTTACGGGGTCATTTTGCCGAGTTCCTTAACGAGAGTTCTCTCGCACACCTTAGGATTCTCTCCTCGACTACCTGTGTCGGTTTGCGGTACGGGCACCTCTCACCTCGATAGAGGCTTTTCTTGGCAGTGTGAAATCAGGAACTTCGTCCATACGGACTCGCCATCACAGCTCAACGTTACAGTGTGCGGATTTGCCTACACACACGCCTTACTGCTTGGACGCGCATAACCAACAGCGCGCTTACCCTATCCTACTGCGTCCCCCCATTTCTCAAACGGTGAGGAGGTGGTACAGGAATATCAACCTGTTGTCCATCGCCTACGCCTGTCGGCCTCGGCTTAGGTCCCGACTAACCCTGAGCGGACGAGCCTTCCTCAGGAAACCTTAGTCATACGGTGGACGGGATTCTCACCCGTCTTTCGCTACTCATACCGGCATTCTCACTTCTAAGCGCTCCACCAGTCCTTCCGGTCTGACTTCAACGCACTTAGAACGCTCTCCTACCACTGACATCGTAGATGTCAATCCACAGCTTCGGTGAATCGTTTAGCCCCGATACATTTTCGGCGCAGCGTCACTCGACCAGTGAGCTATTACGCACTCTTTAAATGATGGCTGCTTCTAAGCCAACATCCTGGTTGTCTGTGCAACGCCACATCCTTTTCCACTTAACGATTACTTTGGGACCTTAGCTGGTGGTCTGGGCTGTTTCCCTTTTGACTACGGATCTTATCACTCGCAGTCTGACTCCCGTGTATAAATATCTGGCATTCGGAGTTTGTCTGAATTCGGTAAACCGGGATGGCCCCCTAGTCCAAACAGTGCTCTACCTCCAGTATTCTCATCACGAGGCTAGCCCTAAAGCTATTTCGGAGAGAACCAGCTATCTCCAAGTTCGATTGGAATTTCTCCGCTACCCACACCTCATCCCCGCACTTTTCAACGTGCGTGGGTTCGGGCCTCCAGTAAGTGTTACCTTACCTTCACCCTGGACATGGGTAGATCACCTGGTTTCGGGTCTACGACCACGTACTATTTCGCCCTATTCAGACTCGCTTTCGCTGCGGCTCCGCCTTCTAAAGCTTAACCTCGCACGTAATCGTAACTCGCCGGTTCATTCTACAAAAGGCACGCTATCACCCATTAACGGGCTCTAACTACTTGTAGGCACACGGTTTCAGGATCTCTTTCACTCCCCTTCCGGGGTGCTTTTCACCTTTCCCTCACGGTACTGGTTCACTATCGGTCACTAGGTAGTATTTAGCCTTGGGAGATGGTCCTCCCGGATTCCGACGGAATTTCACGTGTTCCGCCGTACTCAGGATCCACTCAGGAGAGAACGAACTTTCGACTACAGGGCTTTTACCTGCTCTGGCGGACCTTTCCAAGTCGCTTCATCTAACTCGCTCTTTTGTAACTCCGTATAGAGTGTCCTACAACCCCAAGAGGCAAGCCTCTTGGTTTGGGCTCTTCCCGTTTCGCTCGCCGCTACTCAGGGAATCGATTTTTCTTTCTCTTCCTCCAGGTACTTAGATGTTTCAGTTCCCTGGGTCTGCCTTCAAGACGCTATGTATTCACGTCAAGATACTACGCGATTAAACGTAGTGGGTTCCCCCATTCGGAAATCTCCGGATCAAAGCTCACTTACAGCTCCCCGAAGCATATCGGTGTTAGTGCCGTCCTTCTTCGGCTCCTAGTGCCAAGGCATTCGCCGTGCGCCCTTAATAACTTAACCAAGTTATTAAGCCTATAAAAAACTTAAAAAATAAATGTGTTTGTTACAATTTCAATGTCGTTTTATCCAGTTTTCAAAGAACAAAATTGGTGGAGCCTAGCGGGATCGAACCGCTGACCTCCTGCGTGCAAGGCAGGCGCTCTCCCAGCTGAGCTAAGGCCCCAAGAGGTATATATGGTGGGCCTAAATGGACTCGAACCATCGACCTCACGCTTATCAGGCGTGCGCTCTAACCAGCTGAGCTATAGGCCCTCTTGGAAGTTTTATAATATTTCATAAACCTTCAAAACTGAACGCAAAACGTAATCTTACAAACCCTAGGTTTGTATTCCGAAAATATCCTTAGAAAGGAGGTGATCCAGCCGCACCTTCCGATACGGCTACCTTGTTACGACTTCACCCCAATCATCTATCCCACCTTCGGCGGCTGGCTCCAAAAGGTTACCTCACCGACTTCGGGTGTTACAAACTCTCGTGGTGTGACGGGCGGTGTGTACAAGGCCCGGGAACGTATTCACCGCGGCATGCTGATCCGCGATTACTAGCGATTCCGGCTTCATGTAGGCGAGTTGCAGCCTACAATCCGAACTGAGAACGACTTTATCGGATTAGCTCCCTCTCGCGAGTTGGCAACCGTTTGTATCGTCCATTGTAGCACGTGTGTAGCCCAGGTCATAAGGGGCATGATGATTTGACGTCATCCCCACCTTCCTCCGGTTTGTCACCGGCAGTCACCTTAGAGTGCCCAACTAAATGATGGCAACTAAGATCAAGGGTTGCGCTCGTTGCGGGACTTAACCCAACATCTCACGACACGAGCTGACGACAACCATGCACCACCTGTCACCGTTGCCCCCGAAGGGGAAACTATATCTCTACAGTGGTCAACGGGATGTCAAGACCTGGTAAGGTTCTTCGCGTTGCTTCGAATTAAACCACATGCTCCACCGCTTGTGCGGGCCCCCGTCAATTCCTTTGAGTTTCAGTCTTGCGACCGTACTCCCCAGGCGGAGTGCTTAATGCGTTAGCTGCAGCACTAAGGGGCGGAAACCCCCTAACACTTAGCACTCATCGTTTACGGCGTGGACTACCAGGGTATCTAATCCTGTTTGCTCCCCACGCTTTCGCGCCTCAGCGTCAGTTACAGACCAGAAAGTCGCCTTCGCCACTGGTGTTCCTCCAAATCTCTACGCATTTCACCGCTACACTTGGAATTCCACTTTCCTCTTCTGCACTCAAGTCCCCCAGTTTCCAATGACCCTCCACGGTTGAGCCGTGGGCTTTCACATCAGACTTAAAGGACCGCCTGCGCGCGCTTTACGCCCAATAATTCCGGACAACGCTTGCCACCTACGTATTACCGCGGCTGCTGGCACGTAGTTAGCCGTGGCTTTCTAATAAGGTACCGTCAAGGTACAGCCAGTTACTACTGTACTTGTTCTTCCCTTACAACAGAGTTTTACGATCCGAAAACCTTCTTCACTCACGCGGCGTTGCTCCATCAGGCTTTCGCCCATTGTGGAAGATTCCCTACTGCTGCCTCCCGTAGGAGTCTGGGCCGTGTCTCAGTCCCAGTGTGGCCGATCACCCTCTCAGGTCGGCTACGCATCGTCGCCTTGGTGAGCCGTTACCTCACCAACTAGCTAATGCGCCGCGGGCCCATCTTATAGCGACAGCCGAAACCGTCTTTCAGTGTTCCACCATGAGGTGGAACAGATTATTCGGTATTAGCCCCGGTTTCCCGGAGTTATCCCAAACTATAAGGTAGGTTGCCCACGTGTTACTCACCCGTCCGCCGCTAACGTCAAAGGAGCAAGCTCCTTCTCTGTTCGCTCGACTTGCATGTATTAGGCACGCCGCCAGCGTTCGTCCTGAGCCAGGATCAAACTCTCCATAAAAGAAATTTGATTAGCTCAAATTGTTTTGCTGGCATCAATTTTGATGTCCAAAATTTTGTTTCGTTCACTAGTCGAAACTAGTTACTTAAAACTTTATTGATTACGTTTTGCTTGTTCAGTTTTCAAGGTTCATGTTATTTATTTCAGTGTCACCTCTTGGCGACTCATTTATAATATCAAGATTCTAAAATAAAGTCAACACTTTCTACATAAATATTTCAAAACAATGTTATATAGGTATTTCAAAACATCATTCCATTGAAAAAACTACTATTTAAATAATTCTGTCTGCTAATCTTTAAAATATGTATACTTGCTCTTAAAACTATGATAGTTCAAACTAAAGAGCATGATTTTGTTTGTAGGAAATACATTGATCAGCCTTAATAAAAAGGCAGCCATAGTCTGGTATATGGCTTGCCTATTACTTTTATATGTTTGTTATAATTCGTGAAATGTAAAAACTACGGTTTTTGCCTAAATCAAAAATTTCCCCTGAATGAATCAATTTAATAAGTGGACGTGTTGGTGCAAATTTATTCACAAACATTACTTCTCCACGTTCTAGATTAGAAAGCTCTACAATTGTTCCAATAGGAAGATCCGCAACAATATCAATTAATGCGCGCACTACTTTAATATCAAACTTACCGAACTCCGATTCATTTATCATTTCTATAACTTTAAATGAAGATTGCTTTGATCTATACACTCGTTCACAAGTCATTGCATGAAATACATCTGCAACAGCAATAATTTGTGCAAAAATAGAGATGTTAGCAATCCTTTCCCCTTTTGGATATCCACTTCCATTTAAACGTTCATGATGTTGGAAGATTGCTTCTTTCATTGTCTCCTTTAGAACGGTTAAATCTTTCACCATATTATAGCTATATACCGGATGTTTATAAATTTCATTATATTCTTGTTCTGTTAAAGGTGTCTTCTTATCTCTAATACGAGGATGTACTTTGGCCATACCGCAATCCGCTAATAATCCACCAATTGCAACTTGAATGGTAGTTCCTCTATCATATCCAAGTTTTTGAGCAATAACTGCAGAGATCAGACCTGTCGCAACACAATGATGATACAAGTATTCTTTAGGGTTTGAATACTCATTTAAATCAAAAATTATAGTACGATCATCTAATACCATCTCTACTAAAGGTAAAATAATTGTTCTTGCCTTAGCAATATCTACTTTAGCTCCCGCTTCCCAATTTTTAAATTCTCTTTTAAATTGTTCAACGGAATTATTATAAACTTTTCTAAAAGTCGGAATATCTTCTATTACAACTTCGACATCATTTTCTTTCTTTTCAAGTTGAGCATCTTGTTGATTTTTATAAACGGGAACATTGAAAATATTAAAAGCATGAAAAACTTGCAAATGTACATAGGAAATCTTTGTATCTTTAAAGATGATTGGATATTGTGTATTAGCAAAAATATCTTCAGAAATTACTTTACCAACGCCTAACTCTGAAATCGGAACATGTATAGTTTCCATAAAAAAACACCTCTCCACTGTTTCTTGCTTAAATAAGGTACTATCATTTTATCATGGAATTCAAAATAATTACTTATTTTTCATTATTTACGTAAAAAACCGATGACGACAAATTGAATGTCGTTCATCGGTTTAAAATTATTCCTCTATATCCTCTTCATCTTCTTGAGACTCTTCTTCTTTTTCAACTTTAGCCACAGTTGCAACCAATTCGTCATCTCCTAATCGAATTAAACGAACTCCCTGTGTACTACGCCCAATTAATGAAATATCATTTACATCCATGCGGATAAGCATACCGTTAATTGTAATAAGCATGAGATCCTCAGAACCATCAACTGTTTTTACAGCTACCATTGGACCGTTTTTATCTGTAATCTGGATTGTTTTCAGACCTACACCGCCACGGCTTTGTAAACGGTAGTCCTCTTCTGAAGTACGTTTACCATAACCCTTTTGGGTAACAACGAGAATTTCCTGTCCTGGTTCAACAATCTCCATGCCAACGACTTCATCACCGTCACGCAGTTTAATACCTCGAACCCCACCAGCTGTACGACCCATAGAACGAATATCATCTTCTTGGAAACGAACAAGCATACCATCACGTGTACCAATAATAACTTGTTTATGTCCATCTGTTAAACGCACAGAAATAAGATCATCATCTTCTCGTAAGCTAATAGCTATTAAACCATTTGTTCGGATGTTAGCAAATTGAGAGACAGGTGTACGTTTCGTAATCCCTGTTTTTGTTGTAAAGATAAAGTATGCATCTTCATCAAACGATCCCACACGAATCATAGCTGTTACTTTTTCGCCTTTTTCTATATTAAGTAAGTTAACGATTGGTAACCCTTTAGCCGTACGACCGAACTCAGGAATTTCATAACCTTTAGCTCTAAATACTTTACCTTTTGATGTAAAGAATAGAATAGTGTCATGAGTAGAGGTATTCATTAGATGCTCTACAAAGTCATCTTCATTTGTTCCCATTCCTTGTACACCACGGCCACCACGTTTTTGACTACGGTATGTGTTCGCAGCTAAACGTTTAATATAGCCATTATGCGTTAAAGTAACAACTGAGTTTTCTACAGGGATTAGGTCTTCATCCTCAATCATTTCTAAACCACCTGATGTAATTTCAGTACGGCGTGTATCATTAAAACGTTCTTTCAACTCTAAAATTTCAGTGCGAATAATATCAACAATTTTCGCTTCATCAGCTAGAATGGCCTTTAATTCTGCTATTAGAATCTGAAGCTCTTGATACTCCGCTTCTATTTTTTCACGCTCTAATCCACTTAAGCGAACTAAACGCATATCCAAAATAGCTTGAGCCTGTCGCTCTGATAAATTAAAACGCTCCATTAATTGTGGTTTCGCTTCTTCACCACTACGTGAACCACGAATAATAGCAATAATTTCATCAATATGATCTAGAGCGATTCGTAAACCTTCTAAAATATGAGCACGGTCCTCTGCTTTACGAAGGTCGAATTCTGTACGACGACGAATAATTACTTTTTGGTGCTCTAAATAATGGTATAGCATCTCTTTTAAGCCCAGTACTTTTGGCTGTCCATTTACTAATGACAGCATATTAATACCGAAGCTTGATTGCATAGCTGTTTGTTTATACAAATTATTTAAGACAACATTAGCATTGGCATCTTTACGAATTTCAATGACTACTCGCATACCACGACGGTCAGATTCATCACGTAAATTTGTAATACCATCTATTTTTTTATCACGTACTAGCTCTGCAATTTTTTCAATAAGCTTCGCCTTATTTACTTGATAAGGTAATTCATGAATAAGAATAGTTTCCTTACCATTGGACTTTTGCTCAATTTCAACCTTTGCACGAATAATAATGGAACCACGACCCGTTTCATAGGCTCTGCGGATACCGCTACGTCCTAAGATTAATCCCCCAGTAGGAAAATCTGGCCCTGGGATAATTTCCATTAATTCTTCTGTTGTAATAGCTGGATTTTCGGAAAGAGCTATAACGGCATCTATTGTTTCTCCCAATTGGTGTGGAGGGATATTTGTTGCCATACCAACAGCAATTCCTGCAGCACCGTTCACTAATAAGTTTGGATAGCGACTCGGTAAAACGATAGGTTCCTTTTCTGATCCATCATAGTTGTCTGTATAGTCAATTGTATCTTTATTGATATCACGGAGCATTTCCATGGCTATTTTAGACATACGTGATTCAGTATAACGCATGGCTGCTGCCCCATCACCATCAACAGATCCAAAGTTTCCATGACCATCTACTAGCATATAACGATAGCTAAAATCTTGCGCCATACGTACCATTGCATCATAAATGGAAGAGTCACCATGTGGATGATACTTACCCATAACATCCCCAACAATACGTGCTGATTTTTTGTAAGGCTTATCTGCTGTATTTCCTAACTCCTGCATCCCATATAAAATACGACGATGAACTGGTTTTAATCCATCACGTACATCAGGTAATGCACGTGACACAATTACACTCATTGCATAATCAAGAAAGGATGTTTCAATTTCTTCTGTGATATTAATTCCTTTAACACCGGAGCGTTCTTGTTCTGACAAAGTGTAGACCTCCTTTCAAGAAAAACTAAATATCTAAATTAGCGTATACGGCATTTTCCTCGATAAATTGACGACGAGGTTCAACTTCATCGCCCATTAAACGTTCAAATGCTTGGTTTGCTTTAATTGCATCATCTAATTCTACTTGTAATAATGTGCGGTGCTCTGGATCCATTGTTGTTTCCCAAAGTTGTTCAGCATTCATTTCACCAAGACCTTTATATCGTTGTACATTTGGTTTTGGCATTTTAGGTAGACGCTCTAAAATTTCCTTTAACGTTTCCTCATCATAGCAGTATTCAACATGCTTACCTTGTTTAACTTGATAAAGTGGTGGCTGCGCAATATAAATATAGCCTGCTTCCACAAGAGGTCGAAGGAAACGGAAGAAGAAAGTTAAAAGTAATGTACGGATATGTGCTCCGTCAACATCGGCGTCAGTCATGATAATGATTTTATGATAACGCGCCTTTTCTAAATTGAACTCTTCTCCAATACCTGTACCAAAAGCTGTGATCATTGCACGGATTTCTGCATTCGATAGAATTTTATCTAGTCGGGCTTTTTCAACATTGAGAATTTTACCACGTAGAGGCAAAATTGCTTGGAAGTGACGATCACGTCCTGATTTAGCAGATCCTCCGGCAGAATCACCCTCAACAATATAGATTTCACATTCAGCTGGATTTGTTGAAGAACAGTCAGCTAATTTACCTGGTAAGCTTGAAACCTCCAGTGCATTTTTACGACGAGTAAACTCACGAGCTTTTTTAGCCGCTACACGTGCACGTGCTGCCATTAAACCTTTTTCGACAATTTTACGAGCTACTGTCGGATTTTCTAACATAAAACGTTCAAAGCCATCTGAGAATAATGAATTGGTAATTTGACTTACTTCTGAATTCCCTAACTTTGTTTTCGTTTGTCCTTCAAATTGAGGATCGGGATGTTTTACAGAGACAATAGCTGTTAATCCTTCACGTACATCCTCACCTGTAAGATTTGCATCAGATTCTTTTAGTAATCCGCTTTTGCGTGCATAATCATTAATAACACGTGTAAGTGCTGTTTTAAAACCAGACTCGTGGGTACCACCTTCATACGTATTAATGTTATTAGCAAATGAAAAGATATTAGAGGAGAATCCAGCATTATATTGCATAGCAATTTCTACTGTGATTCCATCCTTTTCGCCAAGAACATCAATTGGATCGTGAATAGGCTCTTTTGATTGGTTTAAATGTTCTACATAGGAACGAATACCACCTTCATAGTGGTATGTAGTTGAACGTTCTTGATCTTCACGTTCATCAGCAATGGTAATCTTAATGCCACGATTTAAATAAGCTAACTCTCGAATACGATGAGCTAAAATGTCAAATTCATAAACAGTTGTTTCTTTAAAGATTTCTGGATCAGCTTTAAAACGTGTTGTTGTACCATTGTGATCTGTATCACCAATAATAGTTAATTCTTGAACTGTCTTTCCTCGTTCGAATTTAATTTCATGGATATGACCTTCACGGTGAACCTGAACAATTGTTTCCACAGAGAGTGCATTCACCACTGATGCCCCAACTCCGTGAAGACCACCAGAAACTTTATAGCCTCCACCGCCGAATTTACCACCAGCATGTAAAACTGTCATAATAACTTCGACAGCTGGCTTACCCATTTTTTCTTGAATACTTACTGGAATCCCACGTCCATTATCTTCTACGCGAATCCAGTTATCTTTTTCAATTGTTACACTTATATCTGTACAAAATCCTGCAAGAGCTTCATCGATACTATTATCAACAATTTCCCATACTAAATGGTGAAGCCCTTTAGAGCTTGTAGAACCGATATACATCCCTGGTCTTTTACGTACTGCCTCTAAACCTTCTAATACCTGGATCTGATCAGCCTCATAAGCTTGGTTTTGTAAACCTTCGTTCTCTATAGCCACGGCTTTCATCTACTCCTTCATAACATCATTGTGTGTAAATGAATGAACAGTCAACCGAGCTGACTATTACCATTCTTTTGTAATCTAAAAAACTACCCTGGCTAACTTTTATCAATCGCTCCTTGTTTCACGTGGAACAGTTGAGCTTGTTCCATCGTTTCATGATGAATTCCATCTACACTTGTAGTTGTAACAAAGGTCTGGACTTCACCTTGAATGGTATTTAATAAATGCGATTGACGATAATCATCGAGTTCCGACAAAACATCATCTAAAAGTAGTATGGGTGTTTCATTTGTTTCTTGTTTAATTAATTCAATTTCAGCAAGCTTTAAAGATAACGCTGTAGTACGTTGTTGTCCTTGTGAGCCATAAGTTTGAACATCATAGCCATTTACTAAAAACTGCAAATCATCACGATGTGGGCCAACTAATGTGACACCCCTGTCAAATTCACGTTCTCTCGCTTCAATCAATTTTTGATGTAAAGTATTTTCAATTTCGCTAGTAGAGTGTTCTTTTTCAATACCAGCTACCGTACGATATTTTATAACCAATGTTTCCTTACCTTGCGATATACCTGCGTGTATAGGTTCCGCCCACTCCTGCAACAAATCCATAAATTGAAATCTTTTACGAATAATTTGGGTAGCTGCGTGAATATATTGTTCATTGTAGACCTCATACATCACATCATTTGATAAGGACTTGCCCTGGTTCATCTTTAAGAAATGGTTTCGTTGTTTTAAAACTTTTTGAAAGGTTAATAAATCATGTAAGTAGACAGGCGAAATTTGCCCAATCTCCATATCAATAAAACGTCGACGTATTTGCGGACTCCCCTTTACCACGTTTAAATCTTCTGGCGCAAACATAACGACGTTCATTTGACCAATATAATGACTGAGGCGACTTTGCTCTATATGATTTATCTTGCCCTTTTTACCTTTCTTTGTAATCGTAAGTTCGATCGGTAAAATACCATGCCTTTTTTTTACGGCCCCTTCTATTTTACCATAGTCTGAATCCCAACGTATTAATTCTTTATCGTTCGTAGTTCGATGGGATTTAGCCATTGCTAAAACATAGATGGACTCCATAACGTTTGTTTTTCCTTGTGCATTTTCACCAATGAAAACATTAATTTTCGGAGAAAAGTCTAAAGCTAAGGCATCATAATTACGGTAATTTGTAAGTTTTATTTGCTCAATATACATAATTTACTGTCCAGTTGGTCCTACGATTTGAAAACGACCACAGCCAGGAATATTTACCACGTCACCGTCACGTAATTTTCGACCTCGACGATCGTCTACTTCTCCATTAACATATACAGCGTTTTCTTGTAAAAACCACTTGGCCATTCCACCTGAACTAATGGCATCAGTAATTTTTAATAGCTGCCCTAACGTGATGAACTCCTCATCAATTTTAATGTCCTGCATAGTGTGTTCCCCTCCGAATACAGACTGTCTATCTCTCTATCATACCTAAAATTACGCCATAAGTAAAAAAAGATAGTCACAATTAGCGACTATCTTAACGGATCTTATAATCTTAGTAAGTTCTTACAGGTAAAATTAATTGTAAAATAGCATCATCATGAACAGAACGTAAAATAAATGGTCTCATTGCCCCAGTAAATTGAATGACCACATCTTGACCATCAATTGCTTTTAATGCTTCCATCATGTATTTCGCACTGAAGGAAATTTTCAAACTTTCCCCTTCTAACGCTTCAACGGGAATTTCTTCTTGCACCTTACCAATTTCAGGTGAATTAGAAGAAACTTCAACTGCTTGATTATCTAAAATTTCAAAACGAACAACATTGTTACGATCACCTCTTGCCACAAGTGAAGCACGGTCAATAGCTTGCAACAAGGATTTCCCATTAATTGTTACATTCGTTTGATATTCTTCAGGAATTAAACGTGTTGTATCTGGATAATTCCCTTCCAGTAAGCGAGAGAAGAATAATACATCGCCAGTTTTAAATAATACTTGCTGACTTGTAATAACGATTTGCACTAAATTTGTAGAATCTTCAAGTACTTTATTTAATTCATTCAAACTTTTTCCTGGGATCACTACGCTATGTTCAACTTTCGGTAAATTTTCCAGTTGGACTTTACGTCTTGCTAAACGATGACTATCTGTTGCAACACAGATTAAAGTTTCATTTTTAATCTGCCAGTTTACACCTGTCAACACTGGTCTACTTTCTGAAGTGGCAACAGCAAACACTGTTTCACGAATAATTGTTTTTAATAGATCAGCAGGAATAGTAAATTTTTGATCTTCCGTTAATTCTGGTAGTAAAGGATATTCTGCAGCATCAGATCCAATTAAATGGAATTCAGATTTTCCTGAGCGAATATGTGTTTGAAAACCTGGTGTTACTTGAATTTCAACATCATTTGTTGGTAATTTACGTACAATTTCATTAAACATACGTGCTTGTACAACAATAGATCCGGTTTCTGCAATGTGAATAATTTGTTGTCCATCTTCTTCAACTGGAATAAAAGTTTGGATTGTAATATCTGCATCACTACCTGTTAAGCGGATGCCTTCTTCTGTTACATCAATTTTAATCCCAGTTAAAATTGGAATAGTTGTTTTAGAACTTACGGCTTTCATGACATCATTTAAACCCTCTAATAAACGGTCACGTAAAATATCAAATTTCATTCGTTTTCCCTCACATATTTATATTATTTATTTATATAAAATAAAAAAGATATAGTAATAGGCTCTGTGGATTTGTGGATAAGTATAGTTTTATGAATAAAATCAGTCTATCCACATGTAGATAGACTGTGTATAAGTTTGTGTTTAAATAGTTGGATTGTCCACAGCAATTACTTCCCTAGCATGCTACGAATTTGTTTAACATCTTGTTGAAGTTGAACGTCATTTTTCAACATAGAAGATATTTTTTCGTGTGCATGGATGACAGTCGTATGGTCACGGCCACCAAACTCTTCGCCAATTTTCGGCAGCGAAAAATCTGTTAATTCGCGTGATAAATACATAGCAATTTGACGTGGAAAGGCAATTAATTTAGTACGTTTTTTAGCAGCAAAATCTTCTAAACGTATATTAAAATGCTCTCCTACAGCATTCTGAATGTCTAATATTGTCACAGTCCGTGGCTTTGAGTTAGGGATAATGTCCTTTAGAGCCTCGGCTGCCAATGTTGCCGTAATATCTTTGTTTACCAGTGAAGAATAGGCGACGACGCGAATAAGCGCACCTTCAAGCTCCCTAATATTGGAGTCAATCTGGTTCGCAATATAAAGCATTACTTCATTTGGAACCTCTAGACCATCTGCTTTTGCCTTTTTACGCAAGATAGCAATACGAGTTTCCAAATCAGGTGGCGCAATATCAGTTATTAGCCCCCATTCAAAACGTGAACGTAGCCGATCTTCCAATGTAGGAATCTCTTTCGGAGGTCGATCACTTGATATAACAATTTGCTTTGATTCTTCATGTAAAGTATTAAAAGTGTGGAAAAATTCTTCTTGAGTTGATTCTTTTCCAGCTAGGAATTGAATATCATCAATTAGCAGTACATCCACGTTGCGGTATTTATTGCGAAAATCAAGTGCTTTATTATCACGAATTGAGTTAATAAATTCATTTGTAAATTTCTCAGATGATAGGTAGACTACCTTCGCATTAGGATTATGCTCTAAAACATAATGGCCAATTGCATGCATTAAGTGTGTCTTACCAAGCCCTACTCCCCCATAAATAAAGAATGGATTATAAGCTTTCGCAGGGGCTTCAGCGACTGCTAGCGAGGCAGCATGTGCAAAGCGGTTACCAGAGCCAATAACAAACGTATCAAAAGTATATTTCGGGTTTAACATACCTGGTGAAATATCATGGTGATCGTTATTTTTTGCTTGGATAATCGGCGCCGGCAAATCGAAATCGTCCGAATCCTGGTTTTTTTGAACAACAAATTTAATAAGCAAGTCTTCGCCTGTAAGCTCCGTTAATATACCTGTAATCAAATGAATATAATGATTCTCAAGCCAGTCTCGAGCAAACGAATTTGGCGCAGCAATCGTTACAGTAGAGCCACTACCATTGTAAGATAGTAGTTTTGTAGACTTAAGCCACGTTTCGAAGCTTGGTTTAGAAATTTTTTGTTCAACTTGAGCCAGGACATTATTCCATAGTTCTTCTAAATGTTCCAAGCTGCTAATCTCCTTTACAGTGTTCAATACATAAAAAAATCGCATTTATAGAAATGGTAAATACGTTCATTTTACAACTCGTCCACATAATCACAAGTTGTGGATAAAAGTTAACCAAAGGCTGTGATAAAAATTATCCACAGCATATTAACAGTTGTGGATAATTAAAATGTTCGTTTCAGTTTTCAACAAAGTGAAGCACAGTAATCGTATCAGAAAAACAAAGCTATTTCAATAGTTTATGAAACTTATCCACATAGCTTGTAGTTATGCACTTCAGAGTTGTCCACAAGCACTGCTTATGTGAAAAAGCTGTAGATAATTGTTGTGGATAAAAAATAATGCAAAAAATACTATACACAACTCTGTGTAAAAAAAACAAGTACTCTGTGGATAAATATTTTATGTTCATGGGAAATAATTAATCGTTATTTATGAGAATACAAATGTTAACTAAATAGAAATTGAGATGAATAAAAAAATAAGTAGAGTGGATGACTAAAAGAAATTTATGAAATACATTGACAAAATAACTAGATACTTTATATAATATTCGAGTCTGTATGTTGAAAAATTCAACTCATTCAGGAGGTGTCTATATAAATGAAACGTACTTACCAACCAAAAAAACGTAAGCACAGCAAAGTTCACGGTTTCCGCGCACGTATGAGCACGAAAAACGGACGCAAAGTTCTTGCTGCTCGTCGTCGTAAAGGAAGAAAAGTTTTATCAGCATAAAATAAGTCCACTGAGCCACATCAGTGGTCTTTTTTTTCTTTATTTTTGGTAAACCTAGAAATGAGGATCAAAAGATATTATCTAATAGCAGGTGAAAGAAATGAAAAAACGCCAAAGAGTGAAAAAAAATGATGACTTTCAAAAGGTGTTTAAAAAAGGTAAATCTTTCGCTAATCGTCAGTTTGTCGTTTATTTTTTAGCAAAAGAGGGGCAAACCGAATTTCGTGTAGGTTTATCAGTTAGTAAAAAGCTTGGGAATGCGGTAACACGCAACCAAATAAAACGCTATATTCGACAAAGTATTCAGGAATTAAAGAATGATTTAAAGCCGAATATGGATTATGTTATTATCGCCAGACAACCGGCGGCCACTATGGATTTTCATGAAGTGAAACAGAGTTTGCAGCATGTACTACGAATCGCAAAGGTTATGAAGAAAGTGTAATGTATGCAAGCAAGTGGTGAAAAATGTCTGTCCTGTTAATAGTAGTGTACAGCGAATTTGCATACGATAATAAGTAAGGGGAATATACGCATAGGGGTATATGAAATACTGTATTTCACTAAAAGTATGTAAATTTCGCAACATAACTTATGAATAAATTTATGTAGTTAGAATATTTAGTAGAGTGAACGTTATAGGCGTGATAAAATAACTGATAACTTTATCTTTATTGAGGACGTCCAAAACGCTGACAGAATTTAGGTAAAGTAGCCGGCAGATCTTGTGGTAGGAAACTGTCTGTGAATGAAAAAATGCATATAGAATTAAGAAAAAGTGAATAGTAATTGTAGGGGGAAGAAGGTTGAAAAAACAACATTGGGTAATTTTGTCACTAGTATCAGTAGCCTTACTACTTTCTGGTTGTACAGAATTCAATGAACCAATTTCCAAAGACAGCACAGGCTTCTGGAATGAATTCATTGTTTGGCCGTTGGTATCAGCGATAAAATACTTTGCTGATCTGCTCGGTACGTATGCATGGGGGATTATTGCCGTAACAATTATTATTCGTTTAGCAATTTTACCTTTAATGATTAAACAAACAAAGAGCTCTAAAAAGATGCAAGAAATTCAGCCAAAATTGAAGGAATTGCAAAAGAAGTATGCTTCTAAGGATGCTCAGACACAGCAACAATATCAGCAAGAAATGATGAAGCTAATGAGTGAATCTGGAGTAAACCCACTTGCTGGATGTTTACCAGTAATCATTCAAATGCCAATTTTAATTGGTTTCTATCATGCAATTAGTCGTATGAATGCTACATCTACATTTGATTTAGGGAATTTCTTTATCTTCCCGTTAGCAGATCCTGCACCTGCATTAGCAATTACGGCAGGTTTAATGCAATTTATCGTATTGCGTACAGGACCAGCAATGGATAATCCTCAAATGAAAATTATGATGTATATTATGCCATTCATGATCATTGCTTTTGGTATGGCCTTACCAGCTGCATTATCACTATATTGGGTAATCGGGAATATTATTTCGATTTTCCAAAACCTGTTTATTTATAAACCTTGGAATAAAGATAAAACACAACCTGCTCAAAATGGAGGGGCTAAAAAGTGAAACAACTTACGCAAATAGGCGCAACAACACAAGAAGCGATCTCATTGGCGTTACAGAAACTTGGCAAAACCCGTGAACAAGTAGATGTTGAAGTTTTACAAGAAGGTAAAAAAGGATTTTTAGGTTTTGGTGCACGTTCTGCAGAGGTACGTGTAACTATAAAGGAAGTTCAGGTTCCGACAATTGAAAACGAAAAAGCCGAACCGCAAAATACGACACAATTAGACGAACCACTGGCAGTAGATAATGTTGAAACAATAAGTTCACAAGTTTCTGAACAACCAAGTGAAATCGAAGCTGTTCAACAAGTCGTTAAAGAACAAAATGAAGAAGTAGATTCAGCAAATCCAATTGAAGATGCAAAAGCGTATTTAGTAAGCATTGCTGAACAACTGGATATTCATGATCTTGATATTGCTACGACTCGTGAAGGGAAATATGTATTATTTCAATTAAAAAGTGAGAAGGCGGCACTGCTTATCGGGAAACGAGGTCAAACACTAAATTCCTTACAGCAATTAACGCAACTAATATTAAATAAAAGTGCTAAGCAATTTTTAATGGTGAAATTAGATGTAGAAAACTATCGCGAACGTAGACAAGTAGCATTAGAATTATTGGCAGATCGAATGGCGGATAAAGCATTACGCTTAAATCAACGTGTGGCATTTGAACCAATGCCGTCTTACGAACGAAAGATAATTCATAATCAATTAGCAAATCGTCTAGATCTTGAAACGTATTCAGAAGGCACAGAACCTAATCGTTATTTAGTAATTGAACCAGTAAAAAACCGTTAGACTGTTGCTCAAAAATCATACAGACAATATATTTTGAAAGGTCATTTTATCTGCGTGATAAAATGACCTTTTTAATGTGACAGAGAATATCGATATTTGTCGAAAATAAGATTAACTATAAAAATGATTTTATCCACATTTGGAAATGATCCTTACTTTAGATTTTGCAGAAAATATGTTAGTCTAAGGTGTTAGTAAGTATTGGTCGGTTTTGATTATCCACATGTGGATAACGTTAAGGAGGTCATTAAATGGAGTTCGATACAATTGCTGCGATATCCACACCAATGGGTGAAGGTGCCATAGCCATCGTTCGTTTAAGTGGGGGCGAGGCAGTAACGATTGCAGATAAAATATTCAAATCACCCGGTGGAAAAAGTTTAACTACTAAAGATTCGCACACCATTCATTATGGGCATTTAGTTGATCCTAAAACAAATGAGGTAGTAGAGGAAGTTATGCTATCGCTGATGCGTGGACCTAAAACATTCACGCGTGAGGATGTTGTAGAAATAAACTGTCATGGTGGACTAGTTTCAGTCAATCGCGTATTAAAACTTGCCTTAACAAATGGAGCAAGATTAGCTGAGCCAGGTGAATTCACAAAACGAGCTTTTTTAAATGGACGTATAGATCTTTCACAGGCTGAAGCTGTTATGGATTTGATAAGAGCAAAAACAGATCGTGCGATGAATGTTGCTTTGGGCCAAATGGATGGGAAATTGTCGAGACTTATTGGTGATTTACGCCAAGCTTTACTAGAGACATTAGCACAGGTAGAGGTTAATATAGATTATCCGGAGTATGATGATGTAGAAGAAATGACGGTCCCTGTATTAGTAGAGAAATGTACATGGGTAAGAAATGAAATTATTAAACTTCTACAAACATCTTCTCAAGGAAAGATTTTGCGCGAGGGATTATCAACTGTTATTTTAGGTCGTCCGAATGTAGGGAAATCTTCGCTTTTAAATAGCTTAGTACAAGAAAATAAGGCCATAGTGACAGATATCGCAGGTACGACTCGTGATATTATAGAAGAGTACGTCAATGTACGTGGTGTTCCACTTCGTTTAGTGGATACAGCAGGTATCCGGGAAACAGAGGATATTGTTGAACGAATTGGTGTAGAACGCTCTCGTGAAGCTCTTCGTGGAGCAGATTTGATTTTATTTGTATTAAACTATGCAGATGAATTGACTGCAGAGGATGAGCGACTTTTCGAAACAATTGATTCGATGGATTACATCGTCATTGTTAATAAAACAGATCTACCGCAAAAAATAGATTTAGCACGTGTTAAAGAATTAGCTGGTGACCACCGTATTGTCACGACTTCTCTGTTACAGGAGGAGGGCATTACTGAATTAGAGGAAGCCATTGCAGCATTATTCTTTGAAGGACAAATCGAAGCGGGCGATTTAACATATGTTTCAAATGCAAGACATATTGCTCTTCTGCACCAAGCACAAGCAACAGTAGAAGATGCAATAGCAGCTGCACAGGATGGTGTACCAGTAGATATGGTACAAATTGATGTAACAAGAACATGGGAAATACTTGGTGAAATTATTGGTGACACAGTACAAGAAAGCCTAATTAATCAGTTATTTTCACAGTTCTGCTTAGGAAAATAAATTTATAAAGGGAAAGGAAGATACGAGCATGCCAACAAAATATGAGGCAGGCACGTATGATGTTATTGTAATTGGCGCAGGTCACGCAGGTTCAGAAGCTGCTCATGCTGCGGCTAAAATGGGCGCAAACACATTAATGCTAACAATTAATTTAGATATGATTGCATTTATGCCGTGTAATCCATCTATCGGTGGCCCTGCCAAAGGAATCGTCGTACGTGAAATTGACGCTTTAGGTGGCGTCATGGGGAAAGTTATTGATAAAACACATATACAAATGAGAATGTTAAATACAGGGAAAGGTCCAGCAGTACGTGCATTGCGCGCACAAGCAGACAAAGTTTTATACCAACAAGAGATGAAACGTGTGTTGGAAGAAACTGAAAACCTAACAATCCATCAAGGAATGGTTGAAGAGTTAATTATTGAAGATGGAGAAGTGAAAGGGGTCATTACACAAATTGGAGCCGTCTATCGTGCTAAAACAGTAGTGGTGACAACAGGTACTTTCTTACGCGGTGAAATTATTATCGGTGATATGAAATACTCAAGCGGTCCTAATAATCAACAACCTTCGATCCGTTTAGCTGATAATTTAAAAGAGCTTGGTTTTGATTTAGTTCGTTTTAAAACAGGTACACCACCACGTGTAAATAACCGTACAATTGATTATGACAAAACAGAGATTCAACCAGGAGATGATGTTCCACGTGCATTTAGTTTTGAAACAACTGAATTCATTATGGATCAACTTCCTTGCTGGTTAACATATACAAGTCCTGAAACACATGAAATTATTGAAGCGAATTTACATCTTTCACCGATGTATTCAGGAATGATCAAAGGGACAGGTCCACGTTATTGTCCGTCAATTGAAGATAAAGTTGTGCGCTTTAATGATAAGCCACGACATCAAATATTCTTGGAGCCAGAAGGCCGTAACACGCGTGAGGTCTATGTTCAAGGTTTATCAACAAGTTTACCAGAGCATGTTCAAACACGTTTACTAAAATCTATCCCTGGCTTAGAAAATGCGGAAATGATGCGTGCTGGTTATGCAATTGAATATGATTCAATAGTGCCAACACAATTATGGCCAACATTAGAAACAAAACGTATTAAAGGCTTATATACAGCTGGGCAAATTAACGGTACATCTGGTTATGAAGAAGCAGCCGCACAAGGCTTAATGGCGGGAATGAATGCTGCTGCGAATGTCCTTGGTAAAGAAGAGTTAATTTTAAGTCGCTCTGATGCCTATATTGGCGTTTTGATCGATGACCTGGTAACAAAAGGGACAAATGAGCCATATCGTTTATTAACATCTCGTGCAGAATATCGTCTATTGTTACGCCACGATAACGCAGATTTACGTTTAATCGAGCTTGCATATAACATGGGCATGATTCCACAAGAAAGATATAATAAATTCAATGAGAAAAAAGAGCTGATTGAAAAGGAAATTGCACGTCTTCGTGAAGTCATTATTAAACCAAATGAGACAACGCAATCTGTTATTCGTTCAGTTGGTGGTAGTGAATTAAAAGATGGTATTCGTGGCGCAGATTTATTAAAACGTCCTGAAATGCATTATGAGTTAATATCTTCTTTAATTCCGGCAGAAATTGAATTGTCAGATGAAGTGAAAGAGCAAATTGAAATACAGCTTAAATATGAAGGCTATATCGAAAAGGCATTGCAACAGGTAGAGAAGCTACACAAAATGGAAAATAAAAAAATCCCTGAGAATATTGATTACGATGCTATTTCTGGTTTAGCAACAGAAGCACGTCAAAAATTAAAACAGGTTTTACCTCTTTCTATTGCCCAAGCCTCTCGTATTTCTGGAGTTAATCCAGCAGATATATCCATTCTGCTTGTTTACATTGAACAAGGTAAAATTGCGAAAGTAAGCAGCTAATAAGACAGTAAAGTAAATAAGGGGCGGGCATACCATTGTGCCCGCTTCCTATTTTTAAAGTTATCCTATTGGTAGAACAGGATAGCTAGATTAATAAAGGAGACTTTACATGAACGAACAACAATTTATAGAGGCACTGAAAGAGAAAGGCATTGTACTTTCAGATAAGCAGATCTCTCAATTTAAAAAGTACTTTGAGCTACTTGTCGAGTGGAATGAAAAGATGAATTTAACGGCTATTACAGATGTAGAAGGCGTTTATTTAAAGCATTTCTTTGATTCAATTAGTGCCTCTTTCTATTTTGATTTTTCCAAAGTAACCACTGTTTGTGATGTTGGAGCAGGTGCAGGTTTCCCTAGTATACCTATTAAAATCTGTTTCCCACATTTACACGTCACAATTGTCGACTCTTTAAATAAAAGAATTACATTTTTAAATCATCTAAGTGATGAGTTACAATTAGAAAATATGCATTTTGTACACGCACGAGCTGAAGAGTTTGGTCAAAATGTAAAATATCGTGAACAATTTGATGTGGTAACAGCACGCGCTGTAGCTCGGTTATCAGTGTTATCGGAGTTATGCGTACCTTTAGCAAAACAAGATGGATATTTTGTTGCTTTAAAAGCTGCAGCTGGGGCAGAAGAATTAAAGGATGCTAAAAAAGCTTTAACAACATTAGGTGTTAAACTAAGAGAAGAATTTTCTTTCAAGCTACCTATTGAAGAAAGTGACCGCATTTTATATATATTTGATAAAATAAAAGGAACACCGAAAAAATACCCGCGTAAGCCAGGTGTACCAAATAAAACACCGATTCAATAATTAGTGTTTCATGTGAAACTACTCAAAGTAGAAAATATTTTTTCTATTTTGAGCATACATACTAGTTATGGATGGTTCACGCAAAAGACATCTATGAACTATATACATTTGGAGAAATATAATAAATAATAATAGAATGACACAGAGCAAGATAGTTACTTAAAGGTGGTGCCACTTGGATGAAAAGTCCTTTTTCACGTTTTTTTGGAGGCGGGAGTAAAACGGAGCCTATTGTGAAAAATGAAGTAGAACAAGCAGAGGCGGTTCATGCAGCGGAAGAAGTCATAAAGTTGCCTATTAATCAAATTGTACCTAACCGTTTTCAGCCACGTACTATTTTTGATGATGAAAAAATTGAGGAATTATCAAGAACCATTCATACACATGGTGTGATTCAGCCAATTGTTGTACGTAAAACATCAGAAAATCAATATGAAATCATTGCCGGTGAGCGTCGTTATCGGGCGATGAAAAAGCTACAATGGACAGAGGTCCCTGCTATTGTACGTAATTTAACTGATAAGGAAACAGCTTCTATTGCGTTAATAGAGAACTTACAGCGTGAAGAGTTAACTGCAATTGAAGAAGCGGTAGCCTATCAAAAATTATTAGAGCTTCATGAGCTTACACAGGAAGCACTTGCCCAACGACTTGGAAAAGGACAATCCACTGTAGCCAATAAATTACGTTTATTAAGGTTGCCGGAAGAAGTGCAGCAAGCCATTTTGAAGCGCCAAATATCTGAACGACATGCACGTGCATTAATCGCAGTAAAAGATCAACCATTACAATTAGAAATTTTACAACAAACGATTGATAATGATTGGAATGTTCGTCAATTAGAGGAACAAATTCAGACAATATTAAATCCAGTAACAGACGAGCAGGAAGAATCGGCACCAAAGAAAGCAAAGCCAAAGAGAAAAGCTATAAGTAAAGATGTACGCATTGCTTTAAATACGATTAAACAATCGTTAACAATGGTAACAAAAAGCGGTATTACGGTGAAAACAGAAGAAGAAGATACAGAAGAATATTATCAAATTACAGTGAAGATACCTAAAAAGAAAAAGGTGTAATAAATTATTCTAAAAAAGTAATTTAGAACTTTATCGAACACTGTACAGAGGAGATAACTCAGAAAGATAAATGAGATATCTCCTTTTTTGTATATATTCTTAATATTTTATACAACTCTCTTCAATTTTTTTGATAGAATGAGAGTTAGATAGCGGATTAAAGAGTGATTTTACAAATGATTTGTCAAAGTAAACTTTGATAGATGAAAGCAGGTGCTTTTAAATGGGTAGAATTATAGCAATCGCCAATCAAAAGGGTGGCGTAGGTAAAACAACAACTTCGGTCAATTTGAGCGCTTGCCTAGCTTATTTAGGTAAGAAAGTACTTTTAATTGATACTGATCCGCAGGGGAATACAACAAGTGGACTTGGTATTAATAAAGGAGAAATACAGGGCTGTATTTATGATGTGCTCATTGACGACGAAGATGTAGAAAATGTCATTCAAAAAACAAATGTTGAAAATTTATCAATCGTGCCAGCAACAATTTCACTTGCAGGTGCCGAAATTGAGTTGGTTTCTACTATTTCAAGAGAAGTGCGATTAAAACATGCACTGCAAAATGTTAAAGAAGATTTCGATTATATTATTATTGACTGTCCCCCCTCTTTAGGACTTTTAACAATTAATGCATTAACTGCTTCAGATGCACTGATTATCCCGGTTCAATGTGAATACTATGCATTGGAAGGGCTAAGTCAATTATTATCCACTGTTCGACTTGTTCAAAAGCATCTAAACCAGCAGCTTTATATTGATGGGGTTCTTTTAACAATGTTGGATGCACGAACAAACTTAGGTTTACAGGTTATTGATGAAGTAAAAAAATATTTCCAAGATAAAGTATATAAAACGATCATTCCTCGTAATGTGCGATTAAGTGAGGCACCAAGTCATGGTCAACCAATTATCACTTACGACGCAAAATCTAGAGGTGCAGAAGTTTATTTGGAGATGGCGAGGGAAGTGATAAAAAATGGCTAAAGGTTTAGGAAGGGGCATTGGTGCACTATTTCCAGGAGAGTCTTTAGAACAAAGTGGGCAAGTAGAAGAAATCCAATTAGATTTAATTGTTGCGAACCCATATCAGCCTCGTAAAATTTTTGATGAGGAAAGTTTACAGGAGCTAGCAGATTCTATTAAAGAGCATGGTATTTTGCAGCCAATTGCTGTTCGAAAAAAAGGACGTAAATTTGAAATTGTTGCTGGGGAACGCCGTTATAGAGCATGTCTCTTAGCTGAATTAGAGGTTATTCCTGTCATTATTAAAGAGCTATCAGATGCTCAAATGATGGAGCTAGCCATTTTAGAAAACCTCCAACGTGAGGATTTAACAGTTATTGAAGAAGCAGAAGCCTATCAGAGCTTAATGGAAAACCTACATTTAACACAAGAAGAATTATCTAAACGGCTAGGAAAAAGCAGACCACATATAGCCAATCACGTTCGTCTACTTGCTTTACCAGAAGATGTTCGTAAATTGATGAATGAAGGCACATTATCAATGGGGCAAGGACGGGCTTTACTCGGCTTGAAAAATAAAAGAAGAATTTCAGAAGTAGCCAATAAGGTAATTAACCTAGGCTTGAATGTACGTCAGGTTGAAATGCTAGTACAAAGTATCAATGAAGAAGTTTCACGTGAAACAATTCCACCAAAGAAGAAAGATATTTTTGTAGCAGCCAAAGAATCCCAATTACGTGATTATTTTGGAACAAATGTACAAATCAAAAAAACAAACAATAAAGGAAAAATTGAAATTGAATTTTATTCCGAAGATGATTTAGAACGTATTTTAGAAATTTTGAACTTACAGGAAGAATAAAATAATATTTCTATAACTTAATCAGAGCGCCAAGCAAACAGGCGCTCTCTATTTTTTAGAGAGAAGGAAGGCTTAAGTGTGGTAATACTAGGGGCATTGATTAATGCTGTGCTAATTATAGCAGGTGCATTAGTGGGGCGCATTTTTAAAAATATTCCTGAATCTATGAAATCTACGGTCCTATCCATTATTGGTTTAGCGGTCACATTGTTAGGGATAAAAATGGGCTTTGAAAGTGATAACTTTATTATATTAGTAGTAAGTTTAGTGGTAGGTACAGTAATAGGTGAATGGTTGGATTTAGATAAGCAAATGAATCGGCTTGGAAAATGGGTCGAGTCATTATTTCGAACAAAACGGAATGATCAAAACCAAATAAGCATCGCAGAGGGCTTTGTCACTGCTTCTCTAATTTTTGTTGTTGGGTCGATGGCTGTGATCGGTGCACTCGATAGTGGTCTACGTAATGATCACAATGTTTTAATTACAAAGGGATTAATAGATGGATTTACATCCATTATTTTAGCATCCACATTAGGTATAGGTGTTATGCTATCGGCTGTACCTGTCTTTGTTTATCAAGGCTTAATTGCACTTTTTGCGGGCGTTATAAGCTCCTTTATACCTGATGCGGCGCTAGAAATGTACATTACTGAAATGACTGCTGTTGGCGGCGTAATGATTATGGCAATAGGGTTAAACATTGCTGGTTTAGCTAAAATCAAAGCTGCTAACTTGCTGCCAGGTATTATCGTTGTTGGCGTTATGGTTGCCATCTTCTACACTTTTCAGTGAATAACGGTGGGCAGCTAATAATAAAGCTCTAGAAAGTTTTTCTGCCATAGCATAAGAAATATGAAGTCTTGTATTTTGTAAAACAAGCATTTCCATAAAGCCTCCAATATTGACGATTCCTTTAACGGAAATGTCTCCGATTGGAGGTAATTCTTTTTTTACAGCCTTGCCGGGAAAAATAGGACCGCTTTGAACTGAAATATGGCCAACATTTTGCTCACTGCCAAGACAGGCATCAATCGCAATAATAAAAGGTTTTGTAGTATGATTGTGTAGCTGTTGCATAGTAGAATCAAGATTTAGAGCATGTAAAGGATCTTCTAAAGAACCAACAATTTCATAGGGAAAGCTAACTGATTTTTTTAGAAAGCTACCTGTTAATGGTCCAAGTGTATCACCTGTACAGCGGTCACTGCCAATACAACAAAAAATTAAACGTTCATGATGAAACGGTATATGTTCTAAAAATAATGTGCTTAATTGCCAAACAGCATTTTTACTCTCGTGATGAAGGGAATAAGGTAGTAACATATTTGGTATAGTATTCATAAAAAAACTCACTTTCTTTTTATATTTAGAAGTGCTCAATTTTTATGCAGTATACGCAAATTTTTAGCAAGTTATTCAAGAGGTGGTAATGATGGAAGAGAATAAAAAAAAGTTAATGGAGAGATATTGGGATAAGCTCACATCTGAGGAACTTTGGGATCATGTGATTGATGCATCCATAGAGATTGTGCTCATTTTATTAGCATCATGGTTAGCTGTAAGATTAGGTAAAAAATTTATTAAAAAAGTGTTCTTAATACGAATGCGTTCCCCATTAAACCACTCAGAGCGACGTCAACGAACAATTGCAAGATTATTACAAAGTGTGATTTCTTATGTAGTTTACTTCTCAGCGATTATAGGAATTCTTTCTTCTTTAAATATAAAGGTAGCAGGGCTATTGGCCGGTGCAGGGATTGTTGGTTTAGCAATAGGTTTTGGTGCTCAAAGTTTAGTAAAGGATGTTATTACTGGATTCTTTATTATCTTTGAAGATCAATTTGGTGTAGGGGATTATATAAAAATAAATGCAGCAGAAGGTACAGTTGTAGAAATAGGTTTACGTACTACAAAAATTAATGGAGCCACGGGGGAGCAGTTCATCATCCCAAATGGTGCAATTGGTGAGGTCGTCAATTATTCTGTTAACAACTCCAAAATTTTTATAGATTTACAAATGACCACAGCTGCTGATTTTGGGAAAGCTGAAGCGGTTATTAATAAGTATTTAGAGACATTACCTACATTGCATAAGGAATTAATAACGACTCCGGTTTTTTTAGGTGTGCAAAATGTTAAAGGGACTGAGGTAACAATACGTATAGCGGCTGAAACATTACCACAGCAACAATATGGCGTTGCACGTACAATTCGCCGTGATGTTACAAAACTTTTTGAAGAAAATAACATACCAATGGCCTATCCAAAAATGATGTTCTATGGAAAAGATGAGGGGAGAAGTGAATAACATGGAAGCTAAAAAATTTGGTTTAAATGATATCGTTGAAATGAAAAAACAACATCCATGTGGTACAAATAAATGGAAGATTATTCGTATGGGCGCAGATGTCCGTATTAAATGTGAAGGGTGTCAGCATAGTGTCATGATTCCGCGCCGTGAATTTGAGAAAAAAATGAAAAAGGTTTTAATATCTGCTAATGAGGCTTAACATCAGGCATATTAGACTTTTTATGAGCGAATCAATATAATAGATAAGGTTATATGAGAGAAAATTTGAACTGAGTATAGAAAGGTTGTGTCCATTCATGGCATTAACAGCTGGAATCGTTGGTTTACCTAACGTTGGAAAATCAACATTATTTAACGCAATTACAAAAGCGGGCGCATTGGCTGCAAACTATCCATTCGCAACGATTGATCCGAACGTTGGTATCGTTGAAGTACCAGATGCACGTTTAGATAAATTAACAGAATTAGTTGTACCGAAAAAAACTGTGCCAACTGCATTTGAATTCACAGATATCGCAGGAATTGTAAAAGGTGCTTCCAAAGGTGAAGGATTAGGGAATAAATTCCTAGCTCATATTCGTGAAGTGGATGCAATTTGTCAGGTTGTACGTTGTTTTGTAGATGAAAACATTACACATGTCTCAGGTGCAGTAGATCCAATTGATGATATCGAGGTAATTAATTTAGAGCTTGCGCTAGCTGACTTAGAATCAGTAGATAAACGTATACAACGAGTTAGTAAAATGGCAAAACAAAAAGATAAAGATGCAATGATTGAAGAGCCAGTACTTCTAAAAATTAAAGAACAATTAGAAAACGGTAAACCAGCACGTGCTGCAGAACTTTCAGATGATGAGCTAAAAGTAATTAAAGGTCTTCATTTACTAACAATTAAACCAATGCTTTATGTTGCAAACGTTTCAGAAGATGAAGTAGCAGATGCAGACAACAATGAGTATGTGAAAAAAGTACGTGAGTATGCGTCAGCTGAAGGTGCTCAAGTAATTACAATTTGCGCAAAAATCGAAGAAGAAATTTCCGAGCTTGATGATGAAGAAAAAGCTATGTTCTTAGAAGAACTAGGCATTAAAGAATCAGGTTTAGATCAGCTAATCCGTACTTCTTATGATTTATTAGGATTAGCAACGTACTTTACTGCAGGTGTACAAGAAGTACGTGCTTGGACGTTCCGTAAAGGTATGAAGGCGCCACAGTGTGCAGGTATTATTCATACTGACTTTGAACGTGGCTTTATTCGAGCAGAAACGGTTGCTTATGATGATTTACTAGAGGCAGGTTCTCAAGCAGCAGCTAAAGAAGCTGGTAAAGTTCGACTTGAAGGTAAAGATTATGAAGTACAAGACGGCGATATTATGTTATTCCGCTTTAATGTATAAAAATGGACAGGGGCAATCTACAATGGTTGCCCTTTTTTGATGGATCCGTTATCAGAATTTTTAGTAATGGGGGCAGTTATACAAATGAATCTTTTACAGATTAAAGAACGCGGGTTAGAGTATGAGCAGCTTGGAAAGCTACCACAAGATGTACTTGATTTTATTTATGAACAAAAATTGTTTAAATTGTTCATGTCAAAAGAATTAGGTGGTAAGGATTTAGATTTAGTGGAAGGTGTAAAAGTATTTCAGCAGATGTCAGCTATAGATGGGAATTTTGGTTGGCTAATTACAATTGGTACAGGGGGGAATGCGTTTATTCCAACCTTCAGTGCAAATGTTTGTGAGAAAATTTTTATGCCTAAGGATGCAGTCATAGCAGGTAGTGGTTATCCAACAGGAATAGCTGTGAAAGAAGAGGGTGGTTATGTTGTAACGGGACAGTGGAAGTACTGTAGTGGCTCCAATTATGCGTCTACTTTTACAATGAACTGCTTTATTGAAGAAGACGGGATCAAAAAAGATGAAATTATTAGTTGTTCAGTGAGTCCACAAGACGTTGAGATATTGAATGATTGGTGTGCAATGGGATTGAAGGCAACAGCCAGTCATACGATTCGTGTGAATAATATTTGGGTACCCGAAGAAGCAACGTTTCAACTAGGAGCAATAAAAAATAGTTATGGCAACTCAGTACATAGCTTTCCATTTGTAACTTTTGCGGAGGCTTCGTTTTTAAGCGTTTGTCTTGGTATTACCGAAAATTTCTTAGAAGAAGCATATAAATTAACAAAGCAACGAAATCATGATATCAATCGAGCTGAACGGATTGGGGCATTACAATTTTTATTGATGCAGCAGCAGAAGCATTATAAGCAATATGAGGAGCGGTTCTATACAACATTGACTCTATATTGGCAAAAACACCAACAGGGTGTCCTTTTAACAGAAGATGAACAATCTCAATTTACACAAATGAGTAAAGAGATTGCTGCTGCTTGCGTTGACATAGCAAATCATTTAATACGAAGTCTTGGTATGGAGGCTATTACAGAAACATCTACGCTTAATCGTATATGGAGAAATTTATATACCGCAGCTCAGCACGGATTTTTAACGCCTTAAAGAATAGATAGAATCTGCAGCTATTTATCTCAATGCTACAGATTCTAACTTATAGTGAGTTATCTTCGTTCTGTTGAGTATATACGTAAAGCTTCGGTAATTTAGGATCATCTCGTACAAGAGCCTGTTTTGGGTATTTCCTTAATTCTTTATACATGGCAAAGTCACCTATTGCACCAGCCATTAAAAAAGCTCCTACGAGTATTAAAACGGTACTATTAAAATAAAACCCAGCAATTGTCGGAAGAACACCAGTCGTCCAAAAAGGTAGTAATAATGCCTTTTTCATTGCTTGGTTGGAGAGAGGTTGTACTGTAGTCGCATAAGCAACACCAAGCTCTAAATTTATGCCATATTTTAAAGCCTTCAAGGGTACTTTGCCAAAAAACATAAAACCAATTAAATGAAATACCTCATGTAGAACAATAAAAATAATGTATAGAATCACAAAGAGTACTGTACCAACAATCATATTCCAAAAAGAAAAATGAAAATCTTTAAAGCAAATATATTGAATGGCTGTAAATAATATAACAAGACCACCTGTAATAACCAAATTATCAATCATCAATTTTTTTATATCTAATTCAATAACAATTGGCTCTTTATTTGGTAGCATTGAATCGCCCCTTTCATGGAAGATTGCAATATATATTCTTATTATATACCGAATTATTAGTTTGCGACTTGAAAGATAAGTACCTATATGTTACAATTCATTGATGTGAGTAATAATATTACTTGCTCCTTGCTCCCTTACATAGGAGAGCCTAAGTCCATAAGGAGGTGTAAACAGATGAGAAAATACGAATTAATGTACATCGTACGTCCGAACATTGAAGACGAAGCGAAGAAAGCTTTAGTTGAACGTTTCAACGAAATCTTAACTTCTAACGGTGCAGAAGTCATCGAATCAAAAGAGTGGGGCAAACGCCGCTTAGCTTATGAAATTCAAGACTTCCGCGAAGGTTACTACCAAATCGTGAAAGTAAACGCTCCTTCAGAAGCAATTAACGAGTATACACGTCTAGCTAACATTAGCGAAGACATCATTCGCCACATTGCAGTTCGCGAAGAAGCTTAATTATTGACTTTTAACAAAACGCTGAAAAGGAGGTTGTATTCTGATGATAAACCGTGTCGTATTAGTTGGAAGACTAACAAAAGATCCTGAGCTACGTTATACACCGAACGGAATTGCGTCTACAAGATTTACAGTTGCTGTAAACCGTGCATTCTCAAATCAACAAGGTGAACGCGAAGCTGATTTCATTAGCTGTGTTGCATGGCGAAAACAGGCCGAAAACCTAGCGAACTTCATGCGAAAAGGAAGTTTAATTGGGGTAGAAGGTCGTATCCAAACGGGCAGTTATGAAGGACAAGACGGTAAGCGAGTATATACAACAGATGTCGTGGCGGATAGCGTACAGTTTTTAGAACCACGTAATGGTAGCGGCGCTGCTGCTCCTCAATACGGTGGTGGACAAACTTACGGTAATAACCAACCGTCATATGGCGGTGGTCAGCCACAACAACAGTTTGGTGGCGCTATGCCAGGGCAGGGTTCCTATGGCGGCGATACTTATCAACAAAATCAACCACCTATGAATCAGCCGAATTATACACGTGTAGATGAGGATCCATTTGCGAATAGCAAAGGACCGATAGAAGTATCTGAGGATGATCTTCCATTCTAATGCTTCTATAATATATAAAAAGATAAGGAGGAGACATACTATGGCACCACGTCGCGGAGGCCGCAAACGCCGTAAAGTTTGCTACTTCACTGCTAATAACATTACGCATATCGACTATAAAGATGTAGATTTATTAAAAAAATTCATCTCTGAGCGCGGTAAAATCTTACCACGTCGCGTAACTGGCACTAGCGCTAAGTACCAACGTAAATTAACTTCAGCTATCAAAGTATCTCGTATCATGGGATTACTTCCATTCGTAGCAGAAGATAAATAAGATTGATGACGTTAAGGTAACTGACCTTACATCAATTTTAAATACCAGCATATTACGATATTCGTATCGGGGTATGCTGGTTTTTTGTTATGGTAAAATGGAATTGGCAGTTGTTTGATAAAATTGATAACAAAGCATATAGTGATCTAAGCGATTTTTGTTCAACACTATGAAAAAATGGTACAATAAAGGATAGTAAGTTTGACTGAAAAAAAGGAAGGTTTTCAATGCCGAATAATCAAACAAAAGCGCTTGTCCAAGGCTCAATGATGGTTGCACTTTTTACGATATTAATGCTTATTTCTGCATATGTACCATTCATCTTTATAGTAGCTTTAATATTTGCTCCACTACCGATTGCTTGGTATAGCGCAAATTACAAGCGTTCCACATCCATACTTGTTGCAATAGTAGGCTGTATCCTAACCACGATAACAAGTGGAATATCCATGCTACCATTTGCCTTTATTTTAGGTCTAGTGGGTGTCGTAATGGGTAACGCAATTTATTTGAAGAAAAGTAAGCTCTTTTTATTTATGTCGACGGGGATTGCTAATCTAATTTCCATGGCAATTGTTTATATTGCTTATGTAAAACTGACGGGAATAGACTTTATTAATATGAGTTTAGAAGTAGCTCGTCAAAATTACGAGCAATCAAATGAATTTGCAAAGAATGTCACTGGCCAGGTAGCTATAAATCCAGAACAGCTTGAGGCAATGTTTAAAACAATTGAGCTAACTATGCCTGCAACGATTACAATATCAGCATTTTTTGCTGGATTTATTATCATTACATTAAACTTACCTGCATTAAAACGACTGGGAGTAGATATTCCTAAGTTTGCTCCGTTTCAAAATATGAGATTACCACGCTCTATTTTATGGTATTACATGATTGTTTTATGCATTAATTTATTTATGCGTCCAGAGGCCGGATCTACGTTAGATATAATTGTATTGAATGTTTCTTATATATTATGGTTGTTACTCATTCTACAAGGGATATCTTTTATCCATTACTTCATTTCAAAAAAAGGGATGCCAAATGGTGTAAAATGGGTTGCTACTTTGTTAGCTATTCCATTATCATCCTTCATGATCTTACTCGGTATCGTTGATTTAGGCTTTGACGTACGTTCACTTGTAAAGGGGAAGACTAAAGAATAAGGGGCTGATTGTAATGGGTACTTTTAGAAAACGACCAATTCGCTATCCGCTTTTTGTTCTTTCCATATTTGGAATTGTGACGTTCGTGCTTCTATGTATTTGGAATATCGGGATAGGTATCGGTTATGGAATAGGTTTTGTTTTATTGATGGCTTACACATGGAAGGTCGAAAAGATAGCTTTTGAAGAAACTGAGAAGCATATTGAATCCATTTCCTTCCGTATGAAAAAAGTTGGAGAAGAGGCATTGCTAGAAATGCCGATTGGCATATTGCTGGTTAACGAGCAATATGAAATAGAATGGTCCAACCCATATATGCAAGGCATTTTAAATATGGAGTCATTAGTTGGAGAAGGTATTGTTAATATATCTGATGACATCTATGTACTAATGAAGACCGAAGAAACAAATGAGGCTACGATTACACTACGTGATCGGAAATATCGTGTTTATTATAAAAAAGAGGAACGTCTACTGTATTTCTTTGATATAACAGAACAGATTGCCATTGAAAAGCAATACTACGCAGATCGTACAGTTATCGCTATATTATTTGTCGACAATTACGATGAAATCACGCAAGCTATGGATGACCAACCACGTAGTTTAACCAATACGATGGTTACATCAATTGTCAATGAGTGGGCTGCTGAGCATGGCGTATTTGTAAAACGAATATCATCAGATCGCTTTTTAGCAGTGTTAAACGAATCTATTTTAACAGAGCTGGAAAAGAAAAAATTTGCTATTTTAGATACCATTCGAGAAAAAACAGCTCAAAAGAATTTATCATTAACATTAAGTATTGGTGTAGGAGCTGGATCATCCTCGCTAGTAGAGTTGGGTGAATTGGCACAATCGAGTCTTGATCTTGTTCTAGGACGTGGTGGAGACCAAGTGGCGATTAAACAACCTACTGGTAAACTTAAATTTTACGGTGGGAAAACAAATCCAGTTGAAAAACGTACACGTGTTAGAGCGCGCGTTATTTCACATGCATTGCGTGATTTAATTCAAGACAGTGACCAAGTGTTTGTAATGGGACATAAAAATCCTGATATGGACTCTATTGGGGCATCTGTTGGTGTACGGAAAATGGCACAAATGAATGATGTAAAGGGTTATGTCATTATAAACTTTGATGAATTAAACGGTAGCGTTACACGACTAATGAATGAAATCGAGAGTAAATCGGATTTCTATGAAAATTTCCTTACACCTGAAGAAGCTGCTGGGAAAATGACAGAAAAATCATTGCTTGTTATCGTGGATACTCATAAGCCTAATTTAGTAATTGATGCACACTTATTAAAACTAGCTGAAAAGGTTGTTGTGATCGATCATCATCGTCGTAGTGAAGACTTTATCGAAAATCCTACACTTGTTTATATGGAGCCGTATGCGTCGTCTACGGCTGAGCTAGTAACAGAGCTACTAGAATATCAGCCGAAGCGTGCGAAGATCAATATGCTAGAGGCCACTGCTTTACTGGCAGGTATTATTGTCGATACCAAAAGCTTTACACTTCGAACGGGAGCACGTACATTTGAAGCGGCTTCTTATTTACGGACGAACGGTGCGGATACAGTATTAGTGCAGCGCCTTTTAAAAGAGGATGTGGACACATATATTGAGCGCTCTAAAATTGTGCAAACAGTCAAATTTGTAAAACCTGGAATTGCTGTTGCTGTTGGTGAAGATTCGAAAGTGTATGACTCTGTCTTAATTGCACAAACAGCAGATATTTTGCTAACTATGAAAGATGTAAGTGCATCCTTTGTCATTGCGCATCGAGCAGATGGAAAAATTGGTATAAGTGCACGATCGCTTGGAGAGGTCAATGTACAGCTAATCATGGAGAGGCTCGGCGGTGGTGGACATTTAACGAATGCCGCCTGCCAAATAGATGCTAAATCCATTGATGGCGTGAAAAAACATTTAGAAGAGGCCATAAATGAGGTCATTGAAGGGAGTTCGGACTAATGAAAGTAGTATTTTTAAAAGACGTTAAAGGAAAAGGAAAAAAAGGTGAAATTAAAAACGTAGCTGATGGCTATGCACAAAATTTCCTTATTAAAAATGGCTATGCTGCAGAAGCAAATGCTCAAGCATTAAGTCAATTAGAGGGACAAAAAAAATTAGAAGCTAAAAATGCTGCTGCTGAATTAGCTGAAGCACAAGCGTTAAAAGAAAAAGTTGAAAAATTAACAGTTGAGCTAAAAGCAAAATCTGGTGAAGGTGGCCGTCTATTTGGCTCAGTATCTACAAAGCAAATTGCTGATGCATTACAAAAAGTGCATGGTATTAAAATTGATAAACGTAAGATGACTTTACCTGAAGGTATTCGTGCACTTGGTTTTACAAATGTTCCTGTAAAACTACATCATGAAGTATCAGCAACATTAAAAGTACATGTAACGGAAGAATAAGGAGCGACGATCCATGAGTGAACCGATGATGGACCGCGTTCCACCGCATAACCGGGAGGCGGAGCAATCGGTTATCGGTGCTATTTTCCTTGAACCACAGGCGTTAATAACAGCATCAGAAATTTTATTGGCCGATGATTTTTATTTAAATGCCCATAAGAAAATTTTCGAAACGATGCTGCGTTTGAGTGATCAAGGAAAAGCGATAGATGTTGTAACAGTTACGGAAGAATTATCAGCTAAAAAAGAGATTGAAGACGTTGGCGGGCTATCTTATTTACTAGAGCTCGCCAATGCTGTCCCTACAGCTGCCAATGTCGCACATTATGCAAAAATTGTTGAGGAAAAGGCACTATTACGTCGCTTAATTCGTGTAGCTACGAAAATCGTCGAGGACGGCTATACGCGTGAGGACGAAGTAGAGGCGTTATTAGGTGAAGCAGAAAAGAAAATGATGGAGGTTGCCAATCGAAAGAACGCAGGTGACTTTAAGCATGTTAAAGATGTGCTTGTGGAAACTTTCGATAATATTGAGCAACTGCAATCACAAAAGGGAGAAGTAACAGGAATACCTACTGGCTTCCGTGATTTAGATAACATTACTGCTGGCTTCCAACGCAACGACTTAATTATTGTTGCGGCACGTCCATCTGTAGGGAAAACCGCCTTTGCGTTGAACGTTGCGCAAAGTGTTGCCGTGCAAGCACGTGAAAATGTTGCGATCTTTTCTTTAGAGATGGGTGCAGAACAACTAGTAATGCGTATGCTTTGTGCAGAAGGTAACATAGATGCACAAGTTTTACGTACAGGTGCTTTAACTACGGAAGATTGGGGTAAACTAACGATGGCAATGGGTAGTTTATCGAATTCAGGGATATTTATTGATGATACACCAGGTGTACGTATCAATGAAATTCGTGCAAAATGTCGACGTTTAGCACAAGAAAATGGACTTGGAATGATCTTAATTGATTATTTACAGTTAATTCAAGGTAGTGGTAAGCCAGGAGAAAACCGTCAGCAAGAGGTATCAGAGATTTCACGTTCCTTAAAGGGATTAGCCCGTGAATTAAAGGTTCCTGTTATTGCACTATCACAGCTATCACGTGGAGTTGAGCAACGACAAGATAAACGACCAATGATGAGTGACTTACGTGAATCGGGAAGTATTGAGCAAGATGCTGATATTGTTGCCTTTTTATACCGTGATGACTATTACGATAAAGAATCTGAGAATAAAAATATGATCGAAATTATTATTGCCAAACAACGTAATGGTCCAACAGGAACAGTTACACTTGCTTTTAAAAAGGAATTTAATAAATTCATTAATGTGGATTGGTCACAAATGCCACCACCACCGCCGCGTGATTAGTCATCATTCAGATAAGTTGCCTCTTAAGTAATGAAATATTACCCATAGATTGAATTAATCTGAATGTTCGATAATATTCATATCATTCTGTTATTAAACACGAACGTTGAATCAGATTTTTTGATTATATGTTCGTGTTTTTTAACTTTTTTTTATTGACGGGGCGTTTCTATCATTGTTACAATGATTTAGGCTTAAAAATTGAGATACAAAGGTATCTAACGGAGGTGCTGATTATGACATCAGTAGTAGTTGTAGGAACACAGTGGGGAGACGAAGGAAAAGGTAAAATTACAGATTTCCTTTCGCAAAAAGCCGATGCAATCGCTCGATTTGCAGGTGGGGATAATGCAGGACATACCATTAAAATTGATGGTGAAACATATAAACTACATTTAATTCCATCAGGGATCTTCTATAAAGAAAAAACTTCAGTAATTGGTAACGGATTAGTTGTCAATCCAAAGTCATTAGTAACAGAGCTTAAAGGCTTACAAGAACGTGGTATTGATACAGATAATCTACGTATTTCTAATCGTGCACATGTTATTTTGCCTTACCATATTAAGCAAGATATCGCTGACGAAGCTAGTCGTGGGGAAAATAAAATTGGCACAACTTGTAAAGGGATTGGGCCTTGTTATCAAGATAAAGTAGCACGTATCGGAATTCGAATGGCTGACTTACTTGATAAAGATATTTTTGAGGAAAAACTACGTCATAATTTAGCCATTAAAAATAAATTATTTGAGAAATTCTATGAAGTTGAAGGCGTAACATTCGAAGAAATTTTTGAGGAATACTATGGTTACGGTCAAGAAATTGCAAAATATGTAACAGATACATCTAAAATTTTAAATGATGTACTTGATGAAGGCGGTAAAGTGTTATTTGAAGGGGCTCAAGGTATTTTACTTGATGTAGATCAAGGTACGTATCCATATGTAACTTCTTCAAATCCCGTAGCTGGTGGAGTAGCCATTGGTGCTGGTGTTGGTCCATCACGAGTGACAAGTGTTATTGGTGTATCAAAGGCTTATACTTCTCGTGTAGGAGATGGTCCTTTCCCAACAGAGTTATTTGATGAAGTGGGACAACAAATTCGTGAGGTTGGTCGCGAATACGGTACAACAACAGGACGCCCACGTCGTGTAGGTTGGTTTGATACAGTAGTTGTTCGTCATTCACGTCGCGTAAGTGGTATCACACATCTTGCTCTAAACTCTATTGATGTTTTATCTGGCTTAGAAACAGTCAAAATCTGTACTGCCTATAATTATAAAGGTGAAACTATAACAGAGTACCCAGCAAATCTTCATATTATTGAACAATGTGAACCAATTTATGAGGAACTTCCAGGCTGGTCTGAGGATGTAACAAGCTGCCGAACTTTAGATGAACTACCTGATAATGCTCGCCGCTACGTAGAACGTATTAGTGAGTTAACAGGAATTCAAATTGCTACGTTCTCAGTTGGACCTGCTCGTGAGCAAACAAACGTTTTAGTTGATGTTTGGGAAGCATAATTTAAGATAAATGGAAATGGGCGTGCCATAAGTGGTACGCCCATTTTTTAGTGAATATCCTTCTTCTTAAAGCGACCACCCTTTACCTCTGCGATATTACCAATGGCTAAAAAGGCATTATCATCTATCTCAGCGACAATTGATTTTAGCTTAGATTCTTCTAACCGAGTAATAACTGTGAAGATGACTTTCTTATCGTTGCCAGTATAAGCTCCTTCCCCATGAAGGAAAGTAACACCACGCCCAAGTCGATCCATAATTGTTTGTCCTATTTCATCAATGTCGTCACTAATGATATAAACGGATTTTGATTCCTCTAATCCTTGAATCACAATATCAATCATTTTATAGGCAATATAGTATGCAATAATGGAGTACATTGCTTGTTCCCAATTAAAAACAAAACCTGCCACTGTGAAAATAAGGACGTTGAAGAACATAATAATTTCTCCAACTGAAAAAGGCGTCTTGCTATTAAAAAGAATGGCTAGTATTTCAGTTCCATCCAAAGAACCACCATATCGAATGACAATTCCGACACCAACGCCTAAAATCATTCCCCCAAAAACTGTAGCCAATAATGTATCTTCCGTAAATGGATGTATGTTATGTAAGACAAGGGTTGCTAAGGAGAGTACGGTAATACCTAGCCCTGTAGACAGTGCGAAAGTTTTACCAATTTGTTTATAGCCTAAGAAAATAAAAGGTAAGTTTAAAATGAAGATGAAAATACCAAGGGGTAAATTTAATAAATGAGATGTAATGATGGAAACACCGACAATGCCTCCATCCATAATGTGGTTGGGTACTAAAAATAATTCTAAGCCCAATGCCATTATAATCGCACCTAGTGACACCATAATAATTCTTAGGAAAATTTTATGCATATTCGTTCTCTGATGTCTCAACATTTTTGTTGGATTATCAGCGGTTTGTGAATCACTCAATTTAATCGCTCCAATCAAATAGTGTACCTTCTCTTATATTTTATCGGAATATTAAAAAAGTAAAAAGTATTAAGTCAAAATTCCCTTGAAAAAATTTAGAAATTAGTATACTCACTATTCAGCATTCACTTCATTAATTACCTAATATGTAGATAAAATATCAATAAATAAAAAGTATCTAAAATGTATTCTATGTAACAATTAGTAGTTAAATAATACATTTACATTACAAAAGGGTGAAATTATTCAAACGTTATTTTCTTTATGGTACATTATAAGGGTGCAAAAAATCCTTGTGGGTAAATCATCCTACTGAAGGGTAAAGTTGGAAGGGGCTTTATTGATGAATTCGTTTTTTAAAAGAAAAGAAGAAAACAATAGATTCACCTACAATTTTTCTTCTTTTAAAAAGGCTTCAATCGTTGCAGTTTTAATGACAAGCCTAACGATTAATATGGGTTTTGCCAAGGAATATGACAAAGAAAACTTAAATAAAATTTACCACGTTTATGTGGGGAATGAATATATTGGTGCAGTATCTGATGAGAAGGTAATTCAAGATATCATTGCATCTAAAGAAAAAGCAGCGAGTCAGCAATTTAAAGGGCTTTCTATTGACGCTAGTTCAGCTGTTAAAATAATCCCAGAACAAGTTTTTGTGAATGAAACAAAAGATGCAGAAACACTATCAAAGCTTAAGCAATCATTAGTAGCGAAGTCTGATGCATTTACATTATTAGTTGATCATAAACCAGTCGTATCGTTAAAGAATACAGAGGCTTATGAAAAAACTGTTCAGCTGTTAAAGCTACAATATGTTTCTCAGCAAGAATTAGATAAACTAGCGAATACCCAACAATCTATTAATAATTTACCTGAACTGCAAAATGGTGAATCGCGTCTTTTAGATATTTCCTTTAAACAGGGAGTCTCAGGATTATCACAAAAGGTTACACCAACTGATATTTTATCGCCTGAGCAAGCAGTAAAATATTTAATGACAGGTCATCTAGAGCAAGAAACATATAAAATTCAATCAGGTGATGTATTAGGTTCGGTTGCTAAAAAACACAATTTAACAACTAGTGAACTATTAGCTTTGAATCCTGGTATTACTGTGGATACAGTTTTACAAATTGGGCAAGCATTAAATGTTACAGTGGCAAAGCCATTTGTCACAATTGAGGTAAAAAAGGAAAAGAAAGTTGCAGATGTAATTCCATTTAAAAAAGTGGTCAAAGAAGACCCGACTATGTATAAAGGCGAAAAAGTGATTAAACAAGAAGGCGCTAATGGAAAAAAAGAAACAACCTATGCATTAACATCTGAAAACGGTACGCAAACATCGAAAGTAGCATTAGAAGAAAAAATCATTCAACAACCAGTAGATCAAATTGAAGTAGTTGGCACAAAGGTAATTTCTTCACGAGGTACTGGCGAATTTGCATGGCCAGCAGTTGGGGGCTATATCTCAAGTGGTATGGGTGAACGTTGGGGAGCCTTCCATCGTGGTATTGATATCGCTCGTCCAAGTAACTATAATATTTTAGCTGCTGATAATGGTATAGTTGTTGCGGCTGGTTCTTCAGGCACTTATGGTAATCGTATTGTTATTAATCACAATAATGGTTATACAACGCTTTATGGACATTTATCTTCAATTAATGTTGAAGTGGGACAAGTAGTGGAAAAAGGTTCGGTAATCGGCATAATGGGTTCAACTGGTAATTCTACAGGTACTCATTTGCACTTTGAAGTTGAAAAGAACGGTTCATTAGAAAATCCATTATCTTATGTAGGTCGATAAACGTGTTGAATAGAAGGCAGTCCGAATAGTGGACTGTCTTTTTCTATTATTTCCCGAGAAATAATTGTTGAAATATATCCTTTTATGTCACAGTATTGGATGGATTGAATATCGATTAATGCATAGAACTCGAAAGCATGATAGAGTTAAGAGTAGTGAATTTACAAATACACATTGTTTAGAATAGATAAAAAGCGAAAGGGAGAGAATGTATGAACAAAACAATATTAGTTGTTGACGATGAAAAACCAATCGCAGATATTTTGCAATTTAATTTAATAAAAGAAGGCTATAAAGTTATTTGTGCTTATGATGGAGATGAAGCGTTAAAGAAAGTGGAGGAAGAGCAACCCGACTTAATGCTTTTAGATATCATGCTGCCGAAGCGTGATGGAATGGAAGTTTGTAGAGAGGTACGTAAAAAATACGATTTCCCTATAATTATGCTAACAGCTAAAGGCTCTGAAATTGATAAAGTATTAGGATTAGAGATGGGTGCAGATGATTATGTAACAAAGCCATTTAGTACTCGTGAGCTTATTGCGCGTGTAAAAGCCAATATGCGCCGTTTACAAGTGGTTGCTCCTGTGGCAGAAGAGGCTGAGGAAGAGTCAAATGAGATTGTGGTAGGATCTCTTGTTATTCAACCAGATGCATATCTAGTAATGAAGCGTGATGAAACAATTGAATTAACACATCGTGAATTTGAGTTACTTCATTATTTAGGAAAACACATTGGTCAAGTAATGACACGTGAGCACTTACTACAAACGGTATGGGGCTATGATTACTTTGGCGATGTGCGAACTGTTGACGTAACAATTCGTCGCTTACGTGAAAAAATTGAGGATAATCCTAGTCATCCTGCTTGGATTGTCACACGACGTGGTGTAGGTTATTATTTACGAAATCCTGAACAGGAGTAATAGGAATGCAGAAAGTAAGCTTCTTTAAATCCATTCATGTCAAATTAGTGCTGATTTATATTTTATTAATCTTACTTGCTTTACAAATTATCGGTATCTATTTCGCACGTCAATTAGAACAAAATTTGAAGAGCAACTTCCAAGATTCTATTTTCCAGCGGGTTGACTTGATGCAATATAGTCTCCGTGAGGAAATTTTAAAGGAACGCGATGAAAGCATGCCAAAACTAGAGGAAAGCTTAAAGTCAATTGTCATGGAGTTTTCTACTGGTTTAAGGGATGTTTCGAATGGTGATATTCTAGAAATTCGTGTCATTGATGATAGACAAAGGATACTAGCAACATCTGAGCTTGAGAATCAAAATTTAATTGGACAACGCTCTAACACAGACCTTGTACGACGTGCGATATCGGCTGAAACGCTCTTTGATATCATTAAACTTGATAACAAAACAAGGAATCGAGTATGGGTATTGGCGAACCCGATTCGAGCGGGTGCAGGGCCAGATGATGAAATTATCGGTGTTCTATATATTGAAGCGAATATTGAGTCTGTTTTTGAACAAATGAACGAAATTAATCGTATTTTCCTTGGCGGCACAGCAATGTCGTTAGTCTTTACGATCTTTTTAGGTATTCTTGTTGCACGAACAATTACACAGCCAATTGCTGATATGCGAAAGCAAGCTCAGGCGATGGCGAAGGGAAACTATTCCCGAAAAGTACGCGTATATGGTACGGATGAAATCGGACAGCTAGCGATAACCTTTAATCATTTAACTAATCGTTTACAAGAGGCACAATCGACCACAGAAGCTGAACGACGTAAGCTCGATTCGGTTCTGAGTAATATGACAGATGGGGTTATTGCAACAGATCGTAAGGGACGTATTATTTTAATTAATGATCCTGCACTTGAGTTGCTACATATTTCAAGGGATATTACATTAGGTCGCCCTATTGCTTCCGTATTGGGAATCGATCAGGAATATAGTTTTGAAGACTTGATTTATATGAGTGATGCAATCAATTTAAACTTTAGTACAGCGGATGCTCCCTATATATTACGTGCCAATTTCTCCGTTATTCAAAAAGAGACAGGCTTTATTAATGGTCTTATTACTGTACTACACGATATAACGGAGCAGGAAAAGATAGAAATGGATCGACGAGAGTTTGTATCGAATGTATCACATGAATTAAGAACACCATTAACAACAATGCGTAGTTATTTAGAGGCACTAGCAGATGGGGCATGGAAAGATGAAAATATCGCTCCTACATTTTTAAATGTAACGCAAACTGAAACGGAGCGTATGATTCGTCTAGTGAATGATTTATTGCAATTATCACGAATGGATAGTGCAGACTACGAATTGAATAAAGATATTGTCTTATTTAATTCATTCTTTAATCGTATAATTGACCGATTTGAAATGTCTAAGTCCGATAAAGTACAATTTGAACGAATATTCCCTGAAACGTCCTTCTATGTAGAAATTGATACGGATAAGGTGACTCAGGTTATTGATAATATTATTTCAAATGCAATCAAATACTCACCGGATGGTGGTAATATTCGCTTTGGCTTTACTGGACAAGGGGATATGCTGAAAGTCATGATTTCAGATGATGGTATGGGGATTCCTAAAGAAAACGTAGGTCGTATTTTTGATCGTTTCTATCGCGTTGATCGTGCACGAGCTCGTTCAATGGGAGGAACAGGATTAGGATTGGCTATTGCTCGGGAAATGATTGAGGCTCATGGTGGTAAGATTTGGGCTGAAAGTGAGGAAGGACAAGGTACAACCATTTTCTTCACATTACCATATGATGCAGATGAATTTGGTGAGGCAGGTGAGTGGGAATGAAATATATAGAACCAGTTAAATCTGTTGTACTATTTCTACTCGTCATGCTGAGTGTGGTTTTAACCTTTTTGATCTGGACCTATACACCTGATTATAAATATATAGAAAAAACAGAGTTAGAGGAAATTCTAATTAAGCCTCAAAAAGATATGGAGGATGTTATTCGTCCATACAAGGCTATTTTCCGTTCCGATGAGGAATTTAAAGGTACAGTATCTAACGCAGCTATGAAAGATATTATGAAAGTATTTAAAGGCTGGAATGTATTAGACTTAGTGCCCGTTAACAATAATCTTTCTGCAAACTATGTCAATCAAATCATTGGCACAAATAATCGCATGACAATCTTTTTCACTGGAGAGATTCCTTTTTCAGCCTTTAACACGATTTTTCAGTTTACGGATAAGGAATTACCAGAAACAACATTTAATCGTATGATTATAGATTGGAGCAATTATAATAGCAAGGATTTAATGATTTATTACATTAGTGGTAATAACCAATCATTATTCCGATCACATGTCAGCGTGCCAAACATGAATCAATTTATACAGGAAGTCATAGAGCCTGCAAAAAAATATGGCACTTTTAAAGAAATTGAGCGAGAAAGCCAGACATCTCTTTATGTAGATAACAATAAAACGGAATCTGTAAAATTTACGTACTATATTGAAGAAATCTCACCAGAATTATTTAAAAATGTATTATTTACAGATCCAAATATTGTACGGCGCAATATTGAAAGTGCGTCTTCTGAAAAATATACAGATGGTATGTCATTAATGACGTTAGATACAAATCTAAAGTCATTAAATTATGTTTATCCAGCTGCAGAGAGCGGTATTAGAATTGAGCCATCAAAACTTCTAAAAGATAGCTTTGAATTTATTAACGAGCATGGTGGATTTACTGCAGATTTCCGCTATGCTTCAACAAGTACCAATAAAAATCAAATGGATTATCAATTATATTTGCAAGGTTTACCGGTCTATAGCAATCATGTCATTACCCGGATGACGACAATTTGGGGAGATAGCCGGATTTTCCATTATAAGCGTCCATACTTTTCCTTAGATATGGATATTGAAGCAGAAAAGGAAATAAAAGAATTGCCTTCTGGAGTAAATATTGCCGAGAGATTAAAAAACGCAAATAATATTGCCTTAGCTGATATTGATGAGATTGTTTTGGGTTATTATTTAACGCAAAACCAAGAACTTAATATATTTACATTTGAACCATGCTGGTTTGTCATTCGTAATGGATCTTGGATTAAACTAACTCCTGAAGTATTAGGAGGTGTTAAAAATGGATTGGAATAGAACAAAATCTATTTTTATATTCGTTTTTTTAATTCTAAACATCTTCTTGTATTCCCTTTATGTAAATCGCTATAATGAAGCGAAAGATATTGAGGTTCCAGGTGAAAAAACAATAGAAGCTCGTTTAAAAGATGATAATATTACGTATGGCACACTACCAAATAATATTGAAACTGCTTCGTATATGACAGCTCAAGTCCATAAATTCACAACAGCTGAATTTAGTAATAGCAACCAACAAATTAATATTAAGGATTCAAAGGCGGATTCAAAGGCTCGTGCTATTTTTATAAAACCTGTTAAATTACGTAATGTGAGTGATGATGCAAGCTTTACGGATTTTGTCCTTGCAAACATAACTGAAGGAGAATCTTACGCCTTATGGAAAGTAGACAGGGAAGAACGAGTCGCTGTTTTTTTCCAGAAAACCAATAATCGAATGTTTTATTATAATGGTTCATTAAAAATTAAGTGGAATGCTAACAATGAAGTAACGATGTATGAACAAACAATGATTGATAATATTGAGGAAATGGAACAACAGGAAACTGTCATTCCGCCTCTTCAAATTATTCAAACTTTATATGCAAAGGGAACGCTCAAGCCAGACTCGCGTATTACGCAAATGAAGTTAGGTTACTCCACGCTTGTTAAATTAACTCGAACTCAGGTATTAGTGCCAACATGGGAAGTTCAAGTGAAATTATCTGATGGACAAAAGGAAGAGTATTTTGTCAATGCAGTTGAAGGCAAAGTGATCGAGATCCAGGAGGACAAGCAAGAGAGCGAAGAAGAAGACTGGGGAGTTGAATAATGCGATTTAGTGTTTTAGCTAGTGGCAGTACAGGAAATTCGATTTATGTAGAAAATGACGACTACTCTTTTATCGTCGACGCTGGCCTTAGTGGGAAAAAAATGGAGCAGCTTTTTACAAAAATCGACCGTAATATGAAGCAGCTTAGTGGTATTTTTGTTACACATGAGCATAGTGATCATATTAAAGGGATTGGTGTACTGGCACGAAAATATAATGTACCAATTTATGCAAACGCCAAAACGTGGCAGGCAATGGACGGGCTAGTTGGCGACATTCCTATAGAGCAACGCTTTGAATTTGAAATGGACACAGTGAAACATTTTGGTTCTTTAGCCGTTGAATCCTTTGCCGTTTCTCACGATGCAGCAGATCCAATGTTCTACACTTTCCATGAGAATGATCGTAAGCTTGTCATTATTACAGATACGGGCTATGTCAGTGATCGTATGAAGGGTATTATACGTGGTGCAGATTCTTTTGTTTTTGAAAGTAATCATGATGTTAATATGCTTCAAATGGGACGTTATCCTTGGTCGATTAAACGTCGTATTTTAAGTGATGTAGGACATGTTTCTAATGAGGATGCCGCTATCGCAATGAGTGAAGTTGTGTTTGATAAGACGACCAATATTTATCTTTCGCATTTAAGTAAGGATAATAATATGAAAGAGTTGGCACGTATGAGCGTCACACAAACATTGCAATCTTGTGGCATTCTTGTAGGTGAGCATGTGCATCTTTTTGATACAGATGCAGAGGAACCTACAACATTAGTCACGGTTTAATCATAAGATATTTAGGGAAAACTTGATGCTGTTCAATGCATTTCACAATGTGCATTGAGCAGCTATTTTTATGTCCATTTTAATTGTTTTTCATCTGATTTTAATGTTTGAATCGTAAGATTAGGGTAACAATTAAACAAATAGCAGTAAATGAAAGGATGAGGAACATGAGTTACTTTCAAGATGATGATAAAAACAGTGATTTCTTAAAAAAGGATGAAATACCGAAATCACCGCTGCAAGAAAGGTTAGAGCGTGAGGAGCAGGAAATGCAGGCCAAGCGTCTTAAAAAGAAAGGCGGAGGAAAAGGCGGTTATTTCTTTAGTGGTTTGATTGGTGTTATTATAGGAGCATTACTTGTATGGCTTATGTTACCGGGACTTGTCAATCAAATGCCTGGAACAACATCAAGTAGTACTGCAAAAAATAATACAACAATTAACCAAGTTGCAACAGAGGTAACGACAGATGTTACTTCAGCGGTAGACAAAGCCTCAGATGCAGTTGTTGGTATTGCAAATATTCAAGAAGTAACAAGTGGAGGTTTTTGGAGTCCACCATCAACAACTACAAAAGAAGCGGGCAGCGGTTCAGGTGTTGTTTATAAAATCGAAGGTGATAAAGCCTTTATCGTCACAAATAACCACGTTATTGAAGGGGCCAAGCAGCTAGAGGTCACAATGCAAGACGGAACAAAAGAACCTGCACAACTAGTCGGTCATGACGTTTGGACTGACCTTGCAGTTATTTCTATTAACTCTAAAAATGTTAAAACAGTGGCGACATTCGGGAACTCAGATGTTTTAAAACAAGGGGAAACGGTCATTGCCATTGGGAATCCACTTGGTCTAGAATTTTATGGCTCTGTTACAACGGGTGTTGTTTCAGGTAAAGACCGCTCTGTACCGGTAGACTTAAATGGTGATGGCACAGAAGATTGGCAACAAGAAGTATTACAAACAGATGCTGCGATTAACCCAGGGAATAGCGGGGGAGCACTTGTGAACTTAGCTGGAGAATTAGTAGGGATTAACTCCATGAAAATTGCTGAATCCTCAGTGGAAGGATTAGGATTTTCTATTCCAATTAATTCAGCTATTCCAATTATCGAGGAATTAGAGAAAAATGGAGAAATGAAACGTCCAACAATGGGAGTTTCACTAGCTGATTTAACAGATGTCCCATCATTCTATCAGCAACAAACATTAAAATTACCTGCAGAGGTGACAACAGGCGTTGTTGTAACAGATGTTATGAATAACTCACCAGCATCAAAAGCAGGTGTTCAACAATATGATGTTATTGTTGAAATGGATGGTCAAAAAATTGAAACAACAATTGATTTACGCAAACATTTATATAATGACAAAAAAATTGGTGATAAACTAACATTAAAAGTGTACCGTCAAGGTAAATTAGTCGAACTATCACTAACATTAACAAACGGTAATACATTGTAAACAATATGAAAAAAACGATGGTGATCTAAAAAATCCCCATCGTTTTTTTTATGAGGATGAGGAAAAACTTTAATGAAATATTGTGGATAACTAGAAAATTGTGAATACCATGAAATCGTGAGAAAAAGGCACTTCTTCCATACATGCCATTCCTTTGTTACAATAGATTGTGGATAACATAGACTGATTTGTGAATAAGTTTGTGGAAATTTCGGAAAATAAGGAGACATCAAAAAATGGAAAAGTACAGCTGTGAAAGTCATATAGATCACGCTTTAGACATGTTTGTAGCAGAGCAAAAAGAGTTCCCAATTATGGATAAAATCGAAGAGGATAAAAAGTTATCCACAAAGTGTAGCTACTGTGAACAGCCTGCGGAATATATTGTATCAAGTAAATAACTTTACACAATATATAGGTGGCGCTTGTGGATATGTTGATAACTTTTGTGGATAATTTGTTTGTAAATGAATTGTAAAGGTGGATAACGTGTGAATATAACGATTGTATCAGTCGGCAAACTAAAAGAAAAGTACTTAAAAATGGGTATCGATGAGTACGTAAAACGTCTAGGCGGCTACGCAAAAATAGATGTGATTGAGGTACCAGACGAAAAGGCGCCTGAACAACTAAGTGAAGCCGAAATGGACATCGTCAAGAAAAAAGAGGGGGAACGCATACTAGCTAAAATTAGCCAAGATGCCTACGTGATCGCTCTAGCTATTAACGGCAAAATGAAAACCTCCGAACAAATGGCAGCGGATATTGAATCTCTTATGACCTACGGCAAAAGTAAAATCACCTTTGTCATCGGTGGCTCCCTCGGCCTACATGAAGATGTCCTAAAACGAGCCGACGAACTACAATCCTTTGGCAAAATGACGCTACCGCACCAGCTCATGAAGCTCGTGCTAGTGGAACAGATTTATCGAAGCTTTAGGATTATGAAGGGTGAACCGTACCATAAGTAAGTGCTGTTTTCTTAGTCCTATACATCTAAAATGCTGCATTTTTAGAGGAAAGAGAAGACTTGAAAGATAATTATATAATGCGAATTTTGTAGAAAAGTGTCGGGTGCTATTAAAAGTGCCTGATACTTTTTTGTTTTATCGGGAGTAGATTGGGTATTAACTATCATAAGCAAGTTATATAGCAAGAGGTATTGAAGGAATAATCGAAAAAGAAAGGAGTTATAGCCAACATGTTGTTGAATAAGAAGTTACTATTAGTCTTTAGTACAATTGTAGTCTGCTTTTTGTCTGGTTGTGCTGAGAAGCAGAAGCTTGAAGACGGATCTGAATTAATAAATAAAAATCAATTTGTTTTTGCTACTTCTGGTGAATTTAAGCCATTTAGTTATATAAATGACGATCTCACAATGTCGGGCTTTGATATTGAGGTTGGTGAAGCGATTGCAAAGGAAATGGGCCTTGAGCCGGTTCAGAAACGAATCAAGTTCAAAGGGATTGTTGAAGGGGTAAAAACAGGCAGAGCAGATGCAGCCGTTGCAAGCCACACGATTAACCCACAGCGAAGTAAACATGTTTCTTTCTCTACCCCGTATTATTATTCAGGACCAAAAATTTTCACCAGACCGGATAGTAAGATAAGGACTGTTGAAGATTTAAAGGGAAAGGAAGTAGCGGTTGCAAAAGGATCAACATATGCCGATACAGCTTCTAAGTATACAGACAAAATAAAAACATATGACAGCGATATTACAGCATTAAAGGCGTTGAGTAGCGGACGTCATGATGCAGTAATCACAGATTTTGTTACAGGAAAAACTGCTGAAAAGGAAGGGTTTGAGATTAAAGGACAGCAATTAATTAATCGCAGTGAACAAGCAATCGTGCTGCCCCAGGATAATCCAAAGCTATTGAAGCGAGTAAATGAAACTTTGGAGCAACTTCGGGAAAATGGAACATTGACTCAAATCAGTATCAAATATTTTGGTGAGGACATTACCAAAAAATCAGAATAAACGAATGCTATAAAAGAAAGGAAGTAGTACTTTGCCAAGTTTTTCGCATTTTTTTCACATACTAATGGAAACAAAAGGTGTATTCTTTAAAGCTATGCTTTTAACATTAGAGCTGACGGTGGTTTCTATCTTGCTTGGAATCGTCATCGGACTTGCCTTTGCCTTATTAAAAATTTCTAATATAAAAATTTTAGAACTTATTTCAGATATATATGTCTATTTGGTTCGCGGAACACCGCTGATTGTTCAAATATTTATCCTCTACTTTGGAATTAGCGGGATTTTCCTTCTTCCTGATTTTTGGGCTGCTTCACTTGCTCTAGCGTTACATAATGGAGCTTATATTTCTGAAATTCTTAGGGGAGCAATTCAGTCAGTCGATAAAGGCCAGTTTGAGGCAGGACGCTCTTTGGGAATGACAAAGACACTGACATTAAGAAGGATTATTCTCCCACAGGCATTCCGTAGAGCATTACCGCCTTTAGGCAATCAATTTATCATAAGCTTAAAAGATTCCTCGTTAGCCGCATTTATCTCCATGAATGAGCTGTTTAATGTGGCGACAACACTTGGGTCAAATAATTTTGATGAAATGACTTATTTACTCATTGTAGCAGTCTACTATTTATTACTGGTAGCGTTGATGACATTTGTAGTGAAACGAACTGAACTAAAATTAACAGTAAGCGACAGATAGGAGCTGAAAAGATTGGACACTAAGGAAATGATTAAAATAAAACAATTGAATAAATCATTCGGAGACTTACATGTATTGAAAAATATCGACATGACAGTCTACGAGAGCGATGTTGTTTGTCTAATAGGATCGAGCGGATCAGGGAAAAGCACCCTCCTTCGCTGTTTGAACTTTTTAGAAAGAAAGGATAACGGCCATATTATAATTGAGGGAAATGAAGTCAATCCACGAACAGATGACCTTAACAAGATTAGAGAAAAGGTAGGTATGGTGTTTCAAAATTTTAACTTATTCCCACACAAAACGGTTCTGGAAAATATTATTGAAGCACCTATTATGGTAAAGGGTGTAGGCAAAGAGAAAGCTATCATCAAAGCAAAACAATTACTGAAAAAAGTAGGTTTGGAAGATAAGTCGGATGTCTATCCTAGTAAGCTATCAGGGGGGCAAAAGCAACGGGTGGCGATTGCTAGAGCACTTGCGATGGAACCAGACATTATGCTTTTTGATGAGCCAACATCGGCACTCGATCCCGAGCTTGTGGGAGAGGTTTTAACAACCATGAAAGACTTGGCTGAAGAAGGTATGACAATGGTTGTTGTAACCCATGAAATGGGATTCGCAAGAGAAGTAGCTGATTGGATTGTGTATATGCATGATGGGAAAATTATTGAACGCGGCACACCTGAACAATTTTTTAACCATCCGAAAGAGGAGAGAACTCGGGAATTTTTAACTGCGACAATGCTTAAATAAAACTAAATGGTCCTGCCTATATGAAAGGAAGGACCTCTTATATTGAAGCACTAAATTGTTAATTTATAGAGGAAAGAAGCATTCTTTATATTAATAACTAAAATTTAGTTAAATCACATCATTAAATTTCTTATAAAGCATGTACGAAAAAACTGCAATTAGACTAGTTAAGGCGAACCATGGAAATTTAATAGCAAAAAGAGAAATTGCACAGCGCAATTTCTCTTTTTGCTTGAACTAAAATTAATTATAACTCAACCTCGGTAACTTCATTATTATCTTTACCGTTGCCGTTACCGTTGCCGTTACCGTTGCCGTTACCGTTGCCGTTACCGTTGCCGTTACCGTTGCCGTTACCGTTGCCGTTACCGTTGCCGTTGCCGTTACCGTTGCCGTTACCGTTACCGTTACCGTTGCCGTTGCCGTTGCCGTTACCGTTGCCGTTGCCGTTGCCATTACCGTTACCAGGCTTTTCAACCACCACATCAAATGTTAATGTGTGATCACCATACGTTACTGTAATTGTCGTAGTACCTTGACCTTTTCCTTTTACAGCCCCCGCTTTTACAGAAGCTATTTTATCGTTTGTTACTTCGTAGGTTGCAAGCGTTGTAACATCTTTTTCTGTTGTTTTTCCCTCAAAAGTAGTTACTTCAGTAATCTTAACTGAAACTTCTTTACCTATTCTAGTTTCAACCTTAGCTTGGTCAATTTCTAGTGTTACGATTGGTGTTTCTACAACAGGTGCTTTAACTGTAACATTTATCTTAGCTTCATTATCACCGTATGAAATAGTAATCGTAGTCGTGCCCTCACCTACAGCAGTTACTAATCCATTTGCTACTGTTGCAACATTTTCATCTCCAACCACATAAGTAGCTTTTGAAGTTACATCTTCCTCTGTTGCTTCACCTTCTGGAGGAGTAGATGTCTCTGTTACCGTAAGTTGTGCAGTTTCTCCAGCTGTTAGGTTTAACTCTGTTGGATTGACAGAAAGCGTTACTTTTGGTTCAACTACATCTTTTTCATATATTAAGGCTTCACCAACATTCCCGGCAGCGTCTTCAATTTTTACAGATACAGCATTAGTTTCTGCTGTTACTGGGAATGTGAAGCTACCGTCTTGATTTAATTCAAAAGGAACTGGTGCTTGTACTTCGCCATTAATCGTCGAAATATAGGAAGCTTTTAATTTATCATTTAAATTGTAATTTAAACCGTATAAATATAACTCTTCATTGTAGTCGATATACTTATCTGTTACCTGTCCTGTAGCGACACCTTCAGTAACTGAACCAGTAATTTCTGGTTTCGTCGTTTTCACGATAATTGGTCCAACATAATCGGACACTACTCCTGATGCCGCAAGACCAGTAAAGTCAATTGTATAGAGACCATCTGGAATTTTTGTGGCAGGTTCTGGTCCCCATGGTTTGTACTGCCCAGCAATATTCAGCGTATAAGATCCTTTTCCTAGTGCAGTACCTGCGTGAAGATAGCCGATGTAGCCGTCACCATATTCTCCACCTTGAGGATTCATAATATCCCAAAGCTCGATATAGTTAGTTGTTACATCTCCAGTTAATGTAAATGAAAGGACAGCTGAATCTTTCACTCCATCACCGTTGAAGGATAGGTCTGTTTCTGTAATCTTTAAATCTTTAAGTTCAGTTACTGCCTCGCTGCCAAAGTCAGCTGCGAATGGTAATGAAATTTCTGTAGCTCCACCGCTGATGTGAATATACCCTAGTATTTCAGAGCCGTTTGGTGCAGTAGCTTGTGAAGCGGTTAATGTAATATTTAACAATTGCTCACCAGCTAGGTTAAATGTTGGCTGGTCGACTGTAACAGTTGCATCACCAAATGTTTTTGTCACATCAATTGATACGTTATAATTACCGCCGTTCCCTTTTATATCTTTTACTAAAATTTGTTTTGTTACGGAAATATCCTGATCTTTAAGTGGTTGTGGACCGAACGTAACTGTACCTTTCAAGTTTTCTGAAACAGCTCCAGTTCCATCTAAAATTGCACTATCCAGTGCATAGGCAAGAATTTCTGGATGCGCTGCAGCATAAGCATTTACACGACCTGCTCCTTGAGAGAACACATCGTATTTTGTTTTATCTAAAACCTTTGCTGTATTAGAAAGCGCCACTTTTATGTCGAACGCGTTCCAATCAGGATTTGCTTGTTTAAGTAATGCAACAATACCTGTAATATGCGGTGTTGCCATAGAAGTTCCTGTTTTACGATCATATGCTTCTGCATAATCTGCATCAGGGAAATCCTTTTTATACATTGGAATCGTTGACATAATGTTTGTTCCAGGTGCACTTACATCTGGTTTAATATCAAAGTTTGGTGTAGATGGTCCACGGGAACTTGAATCGTTTACTTCATCTCCTAGTGTCTGTGTGGAAGTAAATTGACTAAAGCTAACTTTTCCAGTTCCGCCTGCTAATGCAGCTCGAATTGCATCGCCATCCGTTTGGGACATATCAAATGTTGGTAGAAAAGCAAATGAATCACCAAGGAATGTACCTGAAATATTAGGTGCATTTGTTCCACCAGCAAAGTTATGAATAATTGTTGCGACAGCTCCATTTGCCTTTGCGTTCGCAATTTTATCAACAAAGGCGATACTGCCACGAGAGATCAATGCCACTTTACCTTTTACATCGATTCCCTCAAAGTCCTTTACTTCCCCGTTTCCAGGGATAGCAACTAGGTCAAATTCTCCTTGAAGCTGTGTTGCTAAATCCCTTCCAAAAGTTGTTCCCATTAATGGGAGCTGTTTTGTTAAGTTGTAGTCACCAACTGTAACATTTACTTCCCCGTTATACTTTGTTTCAGGATTTGTTGTGTTACCGACAGCAATTCCTAAACGAGCGGTTGCAGGCGTGCCCATTGTTCCGCGATTTGGGCCGGAGTTCCCTGTCGCAATTACTCCGATTGTTCCAGCCATCATTGCATTGTTAATAGCAAATGAACCAGCATCCGTTTCAGAGTTAGCTCCCCCACCAAGAGAAAGGTTAATAACGTCCATTTTTTCTGTTACAGCGGTTTCAATTGCTTTAACAATACCAGATGTAGCTCCACTTCCATATGCACCAAGAACACGGTAAGCATAAAGGTCTACTTTTGGAGCAATTCCTTTAATACCAAATTTGTTTGCTCCGATTGCTGCAATGGTTCCAGCAACATGGGTACCGTGAGAAGTATAGAACGAGCTTCCTTTTTCATTAAATTCAGGTGTTCCGGCAGGACGCTCAGAAGGCAATGTTTCCGATGCATCGTCATCTGCTCGAGGCTTCGTGTAAGTTGATGAATTTGGAATAAAGTTTTTCCCCCCCTTGTAAATTCCAGCGAATTCAGGGTGATCTGCGTCAATACCAGTATCTAATACTGCTACTTTTATTCCTTGTCCTTCAATTCCTTCATTCCACAGCTGTTCGATCCCAAGGAAAGAAATACTTGTGTTCATTTGGGCCTCTAATTGATCTTCCTTAATAAGTTCCGATGATTTCATTGTATTATCTTCTGATGCGTAAACAATTGCATCAGGTTCGATTAATGTAATTCCTTCTATTGAAAGCAGTTTCGGGAGATCATTTGCTTTCACTGTTGCCGCAAAACCGTTTAAAACAGTATCAAATGTGTAGCCTTGAGTCATTTGAACATTTTTAGTAGCTAACTCTTTTTTTACTTTTGCTTGTTGAGCTTTTACATTTGAACGTACTTCATTTGCTCGCGTATTAGAGAACTTTTGGCCTTTCACCTGGCTCATTCCCTGCTCTAGTGCCACAGGCGTTTCAGATAAATGTACGATGACTGCAACTTCTTGATTGCCTGATACATTTTGTAAGCTTTCGTGAAGAGTTGGACCATCTTTAGACAAGCTTAGCTGTTCAGCGATAGCCGCCTTAAGTTGAAGTATACTTTCACTTTGACTATCCTGTTTAAATGGTTTAGATTCTTCAGCACTTGCGCTCGATAATGGAACCAATAGAAAAAGCACCATAACGAAAGCTATAATACTACTTAAAAACTTCATAAACGTAAACTTTTTCAAAACTCATTTCTCCCTCCACATTTAATTATCACACTAAACAGAAAAGTGTGATAATTCCAATTTATCACAGGAGTAGTAATTCGAATATCGGAATATTTGAATATACCAAAATATTGATAATAAGTATTAGTTTATCAATTATATTTTAATTCTATTTTCCTAGTAATGTAATTAAAAAATAGAACTTTAAAATGAGAAAGGACTTACAGAAATATATTCATTTTGTCAATTTAATTAGTAAAGCACAAATAGGAAAGATTTTTTTAAAATCTATTTGACGTTCTGTATTATTTTTTGTACGATATGGAAGAAAAGAATGTGCCCGGACTTGTACGGGAGAGGTTCATAGCTGATACCCTCTATAAAAAACTATGGAAACATGACATTATGCCATGTCCATATCGGACGTGGCTTTTTTATGTTTTTACTTATGTTTTAATAGAATGATTGGTAATGCCTCTCTTGAAAAGTGTTGGGAAACATTTTACAAGGAGGTTTTTTTATGTCTGGTCGAAGTCATGAAGAAGGACTAAAGGATTTAACATTGTTGGGTAACCAAGGTACACAATATTCATATGATTATGCACCTGAAGTTTTGGAAGCAGTAGATAATCTTCATTCCAATCGAGATTATTTCGTTAAGTTTAATTGTCCAGAGTTCACTAGTTTATGTCCGCTTACAAATCAGCCTGATTTTGCAACGATGTATATCTCGTATATCCCTGATAAAAAAATTGTTGAGAGTAAATCACTAAAATTGTATTTATTCAGTTTTAGAAATCACGGAGATTTCCATGAGGATTGCGTTAATATCATTATGAATGATTTAATTACATTACTTGACCCAAGATATATAGAGGTTTGGGGGAAATTTACTCCACGAGGTGGTATCTCGATCGATCCATGGTGTAACTATGGGAAGCCAGGAACTAAATACGAAGAAATAGCCAATTATCGTTTAATGAATCACGATCTTAACCCAGAAAAAATTGATAATCGATAAGTGAAGCAAGAAAGAGGTTTTTAGCTACCCTCTTAAAAAAACTAAGAAGAAAGCAGCACTTTTTCTTAGAGTGCTGTTTTTTCGATATAAGGGAGTCTTTATGGATGAAAAAGGAAAAAGCGATTGTTGTATTTAGTGGAGGTCAGGACAGCACAACATGTTTGTTCTGGGCAAAAGAACGTTTTAAAGAGATTGAGGCAGTAACTTTTGATTATGGTCAAAGGCATCGTCTGGAAATTGAATGTGCGAAGGTGATAACAGAGGAGCTTGGTGTCAAGCATCACATTCTGGATATGTCACTCCTGAATCAGCTTGCCCCGAATGCATTGACACGACAAGACATAGAGGTGAAGGACGGAGAAAATGGTGAGCTTCCATCAACTTTTGTGCCTGGTCGAAATCTACTTTTTCTTTCATTTGCTGGTGTTTTAGCGAGCCAAGTGGGAGCAAAGCATATTGTAACGGGTGTGTGTGAAACAGACTTTAGCGGATATCCGGATTGCCGAGATATTTTTATTAAATCCTTGAATGTAACGTTAAATTTATCTATGAATGATTCTTTTGTCATTGATACACCGTTGATGTGGCTGAATAAGGCACAGACTTGGGAGCTTGCTGATCAGCTTGGGGCGCTTGAGTTTGTTCGAGAAAGAACGTTAACTTGCTATAACGGTGTCATAGCAGATGGCTGTGGTGAATGCCCAGCGTGTAACCTGCGAAAAAAAGGGCTTGATGAGTATTTGAGTTATAGGAAGGAGTTTTAAGACATGTCAGATTATAAAATCGTCGAGAGGCTCCAAAAAATAGATGAGGATATTCAAAGAAATCAATTGAAATACCATGCAAAGCGTGTTCTCGTAAGCAAAGAATTTACCTTCGATGCTGCTCATCATTTACATCATTATGAGGGGAAATGTAAAAATCTGCACGGTCATACCTATCGTGTCATATTAGGACTGAGTGGCTACACAGATGAACGTGGTTTGATGATTGATTTTGGCGATATAAAAGAGATATGGAAACAAAAAATAGAGATTCATTTGGATCACCGTTATTTAAATGAAACACTTCCACCTATGAATACGACGGCAGAGAACATTGTTGTTTGGATTTACGAAAAGCTGACTGAGGCCTTGCTTGATGAAGGATATAACGGTGCGTGTGTAGAGTTTATCAGGCTTTACGAAACTCCTACAAGCTATGCAGAAGCAAGACGGGAGTGGATGGAAGTTGAGTAAAGTACCTATTATCGAAATTTTTGGACCAACAATTCAAGGTGAGGGAATGGTAGTTGGCCAGAAGACGATGTTTGTAAGAACTGCAGGTTGTGATTATTCTTGTTCCTGGTGTGATTCATCATTTACGTGGGATGGTAGCAGAAAGCATCTTATTGTCCAAATGACAGCAGAAGAGATTTGGTCTGAATTAAAACGTCTTGGTGGCAGTGGATTTTCATTTGTTACGATTTCGGGCGGTAATCCTGCACTCTATCCAAATTTGCAAGAGCTCATTGCGATTTTAAAAGAAAACAACATAAAGGTTAGTGTGGAAACGCAAGGAAGTAGATGGCAAAAATGGATGTATGAGATTGATGAGCTGACAATTTCACCAAAGCCACCTAGTTCTGGAATGACTACGGACTATTCGATGCTCTCAAATATCTTCGAAAAACTTAAAAATCGAAACAGTAATCACCATACATCCCTCAAAATAGTCGTTTTTAATCAAGAGGATTACGACTATGCTAAACAAATTCATCATCGTTATCCAACGATTCCTTTTTATCTCCAAGTTGGTAACGATGATCTTACGTCGATTGATAATTCACGAATAGCTATCCATTTATTAGATAAATATCATGAGCTCATTGATCGAGTAATAAAGGATGAAGAATTAAGAGATGTCAAAGTACTACCACAGTTACATGCTCTTGTTTGGGGGAATAAAAGAGGTGTATAGGGGTGCCATTACAATAATGTCTTGAAATTGATTTGAGGAGTAATAGGATGAGAATACTATTTTATTTATTATCTATTGTCGTTGCTAATGTGGTAACGGCAGCATTTGCGCCCTTACATTTTGGTATGTTTATCGTGCCAATGGGGACGCTTTTAATTGGAGCGACTTTTATTTTTCGCGATCTTGTGCAAAATAAATATGGTAGAGCAAAGACATATATAGTTATTATTACAGCTTTAATTTTATCAGCAGTAGTGTCATTCCTTCTAGGGGATACACTTTTGATTGTGGTAGCGTCAGCCCTATCATTTGTTGTCGCTGAAACGGCTGATACAGAAATTTATAGTCGATTGAAATTACCAATGGCATGGCGTGTGCTCTACAGTGGAATTGTTGGAGGATTTCTGGATTCTGCTATTTTCGTAGTAATCGGCTTGAGTCCATTGGGGGCTAATATGTTGCCTTGGGAAGCGGTGCCTGCCGCCATTTTTGGACAAATTATTGTGAAAACGATTATTCAAATGTTCGGTGCACTAATTTTAGGCCAAGTTGGTGCAATGAAAGAAAAACGTCTTATTTCAGGATGATTTTTTGAAATATGATGAAGAGAGCTTTTCTGTAAAAGAAGTGTTTCAACAACATGGCTTTAGATGAAGTATTGCATTTCCTTTTCTATATTTTTTAAGAAATATAGTCTTATACTAGTTGCGTCGGACCATAACTTAAGCAACAGAAATTATAAAAAAGTACCAGTCCTCATGGGCTGGTACTTTTTCTTCAAAGTTTAAAAATACTATTTTTATTTTATCTAGCAAGTTCAACAAGTATTATTCTCGAATTATTACTTTACCATTTCTAAGGCTGCTGGTTCTTTATGCTGTATATGACTTGAAGTCCAGCCGATGATGAAAGCGAGTAAAAGGTAAATAAGTAATATACATGCTTGTGTGATTAAGTTTGACCAGCCACCGAGAGAAACAACCTCCTGGAAGCTTTTCAATGAGTGGGCCATCGGTAAAAACCCTCCAACCCTAGCTAACATTGGATTTTCAAGTTCTCCTGGGAAAGTTCCACCACAGGTTGCTAGTTGAAATACTAAGAGAGTGACAGCTAGTAATTTACCAAGATTCCCTAAGAGAATAATAAGCATCAGGATGAAGGTCATGAAAGTAAATGACACGATAATACTTGATAGGATAAATAACGGTACACTTGCTACTGCTAATTTAAATCCTAAAAGTACGACCAGGTCCACGATAAGTGTCTGAATTATTCCTATTATATAAACTAATCCTAGTTTATTAATAAAGTGAACTGTTCCAGTTACTTTTAGACGTTCTCTACGTCCTAAAGGTAGGATGTTGGCTGCCATAATGCCTCCTACAAAGAAAGCAAGTGATAAGAAGTAAGGAGCAATGCCAGTCCCGTAATTCGGAACTTTGGATAAATGGGATTCTACCAATTCAATTGGTTGTGCAAACATTGTTGAGGTAGAGTCATTGTATTGAAGATTAGACGTTTTTTCTGCAGCTTCATTTAGCTTTGCTGATAATTCATTTGAGCCAATTGCTAGAGAAGAAAGCCCGTCTTGTAGGTCCGCTAATCCGCTTGATTCATGACTGATTCCGTTTGCGAGAGTTGTAATGCCAGTGTTAAGTGTTGTATAGCCTGTCATCCATTTTGTAAACCCACTAGCAAATGCATTCGTACCCTCTTGTAACTGTTTTGCTCCTTCATTAGTCTGAGTAATGTTAGCACCTAACGTTTCCATCCCAGTTTGAAGCGAAGCCTGTGCAGTAGTAATTTTTTTTGCAGCTATTTCTATCTGATCTTGGTCAGATTTTAAAGTAGTTTCTGTCGTAGATAATTTTTTAGATAAAGCAATAATTTGTTGGAGTTTCCCATCCTGATTTGCTTCAGGATGTTCTTTTACATATTGAGTTATTTGTTCCTCCAAATTCTTAGCGGTGATAGCTGCTTGTTCTTGTCCCTGAGCTAACTTTGTATTTTCAATAGACCAGTTAGTAATGCTTTGGCTTACTTGATTCATTCCCGATTGTAGAGAATGTTCACCATCCGTAAGCTGCTGTAACCCCTTATATAAGGAATTAGAGCCGGTTGTAAGTTCATTTACACCAGAAGATAAGCTCTTTTGGCCAGCTGAAAGTTCCGTGCTCCCCGTTTTAAGTTTTTGTGCCCCTTCATCTAAACTTTGAATACCTTTTGTTAACCTTCTACTTCCGTTTTGTGCATCAACAGTGCCGTTATAAAGTTTCTGTGCTCCAGTTCCTGCATCCATGAAGCCAGCTGAAACGTCCTTGAATTTAGTTAGAATTGTTTCAGAATAGATCTTCGTGACATTGGCATTGATTTTTGTATTCATTTTTTCAACGGCTGTTGTAGTAATTTGTGAGGCTACATAGTTTTTCCCTGGATTGACTTCATATAAAAGTTTAGCTGGTTTTGGTGTTTTATCCATGACCGTTGTTATGTTTTTAGAAAAATTCTTTGGAATTTTAATAATCATATAATAGTCGCCAGCTTCAAGTCCCTTTTTGGCGGTCTTGGCAGAGACAAATTGAAAATTTAACTCTTTGCCTTTTTTTAATTGAGCAACAAAATCATTTCCGATATGAATGGCTTTATTATTGATAGTAGCGCCTTCATCAAGATTGACAACTGCTACGGGAAGTTTATCTAATTGTCCATATGGATCCCAATAGCCAGCTAAAAAGAATCCTACGTAAATTAAAGGAACAAGTGTAAGAAAAATTAAAGCAATGCGTCCATGCTTATGTTTCCAAATGGCCACTAAGTCTTGTAATACTAATTGTAATCCTTTCATGAAATATCCTACCTTTCTTTATGCAAAAGATTATTTCATCTTAATCTAATATGTTGATGTTGTATAATACATAAAAGGTTATGCATAATAGATTTGAGTCTATGATAAAGGGGAGTCTGCATGGAACTTTTGCAATTAAAATACTTTCAAACAGTTGCTCGGCTGGAACATATGACGAAGGCAGCAGAACAACTTCAAATTGCCCAGCCATCCCTTAGTAAAACGATTTCTCGTTTAGAGGAAGATTTAGGAGTGGAATTGTTTGATCGGGAACATCGGAAAATAAGTCTGAATGCAGCTGGAAAAGTTTTTTTAAATCGTGTGGATCGAGCTTTTGCAGAATTGAATGAGGGTCAAAGGGAACTTAATCAATTTATCGATCAAGATCAAAAGAGTATTACATTAGCAGTTACCATTCCAAGAGTGTTACCTTCATTATTAGGTTCTTTTTTATCGAAACATCCCGATGTTCGTTTTCAACAATTTCTAAAATCTGTTTCTTCTATGAAGAAAATGCTATTAGAAGGGGATTTAGATTATTGTATTTCTTCAATTCCAATTGAAGGAGAGGGCGTGAGATGGGAGCCACTCATTACGGAAGAAATATTTTTGATTGTACCACCTAATCATCAGCTAGCAGAGAGGGAAAGTATCCGGCTTGAAGAAGTGAAGGATGAAGCATTTATTAGCATGAATACAGGGTATGGATTCCGAAACTTAACTGACCAGTTTTGCCGGGAAGCAGGATTTGTTCAACATATTGCTTTTGAGGGAGACGAACCTACCGTTATTTCAGACTTAGTTAGGCAAGGATTAGGTGTAGCTTTCGTTTCTGAATTATCATGGGTACCTAAATCAGGACAGTTTCCGCATAAGCTTCGAATAGTTGAACCAACTTGTCAACGAACAATTGGATTAGCCTGGTCCGAAAAGCGCTACTTCACACCAATTGCAAAGCAATTTCGCTTATTTGTTTTAGACTATTTTTTATCAATTTCTCAAAGTAAATAAAATGACCAATCTTTATAGTCATAGTTAAGAATATACGTTTACAAGTAAAGCAAATATAAAGGAGATTGGCATTGCCAGTCTCCTTTAATGTGGTCGATCTACTCCGTTAATACATTGGCAGTATAGGCAGCTAATAGTTCACGTACTTCGTCAGTCGAATGGGCATTTAGTAATTGAACTCTTAATTGACTAGCCCCTTTGAAGCCACGTACATATATTTTAAAGAAGCGTTGTAATGCTTTAAATGAGCGCGTTTCAAATTCTTTAGAGTAATGATCATGGAGATCCAAGTGAAGGGATAGCAAGCTAAGGTATTCTTTAGCACTATGCTCTGTCGGCTCCTTTTCAAAGGCAAACGGGTTTGAAAACACACCTCTGCCTATCATTACACCATCGACACCGTATTGCTCAACTAGCTTTAGGCCTGTTGAACGATCTGGAATATCTCCGTTGATCGTCAGCAATGTTTTAGGAGCAACTTCATCTCGCAGTTTTTTGATATCTGCAATTAATTCCCAATGGGCTGCAACTTTGCTCATTTCTTCTCGTGTACGAAGATGAATAGAAAGATTGGCGATATCCTGTTTCAGTATATGAGTGAGCCAATCACGCCACTCGGCTACATTTGTAAAGCCAAGTCTCGTTTTTACACTTACAGGTAAGCCTCCTACCTTTGCGGCTTGAATGATTTCAGAGGCACGTTCAGGATGAAGAATTAAGCCGGCTCCTTTGCCTCTTTCAGCCACATTATCGACAGGGCACCCCATATTAATATCGATACCTTTAAAGCCTAGTTCCTTCATTCCGATACTCATTTGACGGAAATGTTCAGGGTTGTCTCCCCAAATATGTGCGACAATCGGCTGCTCATCTTCTGTGAATGCTAAACGGTTACGTACATTGTCCATACCATCTGGATGACAATAGCTCGTTGTATTGGTGAATTCCGTAAAAAATACATCGGGCCGTCCAGCCTCACTAATGACATGACGAAAAACGACATCTGTCACATCCTCCATTGGAGCTAAAATGAAAAATGGCCGTGGTAAATCAAGCCAGAAATTATTTTGATTCATTGATGAATATCCTCTCTTTCCAAAATACTACCTTGCAAAAAGATATCATATTTACTTTATTTCTACATAATTAATGCTTCTGCAATTAGTGGGAGATTAAATGTAGTACCCCGCTGCAATTTATGATGGAGAATAATTAGTATTTCAAAGAAATATTGACATTTATTTTTCGGGCAACTAAGCTTAATTGAAAATAGAGCTGGGAAGGGGACTGCCAGTGGAATTGATTAAATTAAATTGCCCAAATTGTGATGGGAAAATTGAATACAAAGAAGGGCAATCATTCAAATGTCCTTATTGCGATACTGAAATAATGTTGAAAGAGAATAAGGTGTATTATGTAGATCAAACCATTCATAATTATTACGGAACACCTTCTCCTAGTACGATGCCACGCCCAAAATCAAATCTAAAGGTGCTTCTTATTGTGCCGATTATAATCCTTTGTGCATTTTTTGTTTATTTTCTTTTGGGTAACAATCATACAGAATACGGCAATCAAGAGCAAATCCCAGTTCGAACAATGCCTGAAAGCGAAGTGTTATTATTCTTTTTAAAAGATATTTTTGAAAAAGGTGAATTATTGCCCACTCAAGAAGAAATCGCAAGCATTCGTTATTTGGCCGCCTATTATTCTGACGATCAATGGCATTTTGATTACAGTCTCGACGATCCATTTACAAATAAAAACGCCAAGATTTCCACTTATATTATGATGGATAAGTTATTGAATACACAAAAAATCGAACAGAAAGATTTTGAAGCCTTTACAGGACTGGCTGTCTTAAAGCTTATGAATGATTATGAAATCTCACAGAGTGAAAATGTAAGCTTCCTACATCTGAAAAACTTAAAGAGCTATACAGGTAGCTTTAATGAATCATTTAGTAAAATTGCGGAATATTTTAGCGATAAATCTAATGTTATAGAGCTCTCAATTCAAATACGAAGTAATAATGAGCTTGCTTTATTATTAGAGTTTCCTAATCTTCAATCACTTGAAATTTCTTATATGACTGAAGAGGTTACAGATTTCCAGCTACTAAATAAATTACCACTAAAATCGCTGTCATTAAAATCTACCAACGATTTAAAGTGGTTGTCTACACTCACTAATTTAGAATCGTTAGCACTAGAAATTAGTGAGGCGACAGATTTTAACTCACTTTATTCATTGAATCAATTACAAGAATTGAAACTCTCATCAGTAAGAAATTTAAAAACGCTTGATTTTATAGATAATATGCCTAACCTACAATCACTTGATCTTGAATATATGAACATTACGAATTTAGAAAAACTTAGAAATAAATCATCTTTGACAAAGCTGCGTTTATCTTCTCCAGGACAATTAGAATTGCTTGATATTGTGAACAGTCTATCATCACTGACTGAGTTATCGGTAACTGGTTATTATGGAGATACGTCAACAATTGTAGTGCCCCATTTGAAAAAGGCCGAACTTCCAGGTTCTTTTATAGAAAAGTTAGAGGCGCCAGCTTTAAAAGATTTGACGGTTTATATAAGTGGGGGAGCAGGAGTGTCCTTTGATGGATCAGAATTACTAAAATACCCACAGCTAGAACAACTTACAGCAAGAGAATATGGTGATTTTACAGGTATTCGTTCTTTCAATCAACTACCGAATCTGCATACACTTAACTTTAATGAGACAGCGTTTTTTCAAGAAACAAGTGAATTATTCAATTTACAGCATGTAAAAACCTTAAATTGTTATAAATGTAGTCTTCAATTAAATAGTACGCAACCATTCACGAATAATGTGTTGGAGCATTTAACCTTGAATGATGTAACGAGTCGAATAGGTAATGGTGATTGGGTACAAGATGTTGAGAAGGTCATACCTTACTTTGTAGACTTTTCAGCTCTCCGTTCATTCACGTTACAAGATAGTTCCTTACAATCGTTAAATATTATGAAAAACTGGCAACAAATTGAGGTTCTTCATCTGGAAAACAACGCTATATCAAATGTAGAGCCTTTAGTGAATCTACCTAATTTGAAAAAGCTTTATATTTTAGGAAATCAGGTGCAAAATAAGTCTGTTCTAGACAAAGAAATTGAGATTTATTGAGGGTAATGAACCTTTAGTTGCTATAGAATTTATACATTAAAGGCCTGGTCTTTCGTAATTGTTAGATTTAAAATTGTGCGAGAAGCAAGAGAATTTACCTCTTGCTTCTTTAGTAGTGTTATAGTTTTATGGGAGGGTTGAATGATGAAAAAGGCAGAAAAGATGGATCAGCATTTAAATTCTTATGGAAGAAAAATGAGTAGTTCTAAGATTTTTCATGTTGTTGATTTAATTTTTGGTATTAATTTAGATAAAGCACCTATTCTATCTAAAAAGTTAAAAGAGACATCTTTATCTTCAGGGAGAGGGGTAATAGATTACCATCTACATCAATACGATGGGGCAATAACAGGGGCAAAGATACGCAAAATAATAAATGAAATTTTTGGTGTTAATTTAGAAGCAATATCCTCATTAGAAGGATCACGACTTTCGTTATATTCAAAAGATCAGTGGATTGTTCAACATGAAAAAGACTTATTTGTAGTACACACTGGTGCAGGAGATGTGGATGTGAAGGTCTTTCCTACAAAGTATTTCACTGAACACACAGGATTAGAAGAGCTCCCAGCTGACTTACAAGATGCTCTCACAGGTTTAGGGTATTACTACAATGAAAAAATGGCCAGCTATTATTTCTCAAACCCCTCAGGTGAAGCAGTTTCAGATGCTTTTAAAGGACAAACAATAGGGGCTATACTTGGAGTTATTCGACATTCATTTTCTAATTTGTAAACAATTCGTTAGGTTTAGAGTCGGGAACTTATAATACATAAACAGTTTATAGTAAGATCAAAAAAATCATTTAGAGGGGAGAGATTCTCCCCATCTATATGATCTTTTTATAGTTATGATGCTTTAACGGTTCTATTTCCCAAAAGACGATAAAAATTTAACTCGGTCTCCCATAGGAGGTGTGTTATGATCTGTTAAAACTACTTCCAATACAGCTGGTCCATTTAAATTCATTAAGTTATTAATCATATCGTTAGTAATATCTTGTAGTCCAGTTACTTGGAAACTCGGTATATCCATCGCTGAAGCCATAGCACTTATATTAATTGGATTTTGCTCAAAGGATGGATGAGTACGTTGAAACTGTAAAGCATGTCCATGATATACCATGCCTAAACGAGCATTATTCATGACAATAAATAAAATCGGTAAATTATACTCTTTCGCTGTTAATATTTCCATTCCATGCATGAAGAAACAACCATCACCAGTGATACATACAACAGGACGTTCAGGTTCAGCTAATTTCGAACCAATAGCAGATCCAATCCCACTTCCCATTGCGCCAAAATGAACATTTATATTAAAAGTATCATAATCTAAAACTTTCATATGATGAATGACATAGGACATAAACTCTCCGATATCGATAGTATACCTTGTAGATGCTGGTAAATATTTTTGAATATTTAACAGAACATTTTTCGTGTTATATTCCTCTGCATTTTCAAGAATTTCTTTATTTTCTTTAATCTCAAGGGAGGTTCTTGTTAAACCTTTCGCTCTTAATTCTTCAATAAGTAATAATAAACTTAGATTGATATCACCTAGCACGGGCATATCAATCTCGTATTTTCGATTGAAGACGGATTGGTCAAAGTCCATCTGTATAGAAAAGCGGTTTTTTGTAAGATTTAAATTGTAGTTATTTGTTGCTGTTTCACCTAAACTTGAACCTACAATTAATAATACTTGTCCATCTCCTTCAGCTATCAATTCTGAAGCGGCTTCGTGACCAGCAAAACCGAAAACGCCAACGAGGAGAGGATGATCCTCTGGAATGTACCCTTTGGCTTGTGGTGTTGTAATAATAGGCCAATTAAGAATTTCTGCTAATTCTAATAATGATTCAACAGAATTTCTTACCCCTTGTCCTACCAAAATATAACCATTTTTTCTTTGTATTAGCTGTTCGGCTACATTTTTAATGGTATCTATTTCAGGAACCATGGCTGTTCTTTTTGGTGAAGCTGGTATTTCTACGTTTTCAACTGTTTCATGTTGAACATCGATTGGTATAGCAATATGTACCGGACCAGGAACTCCCGATATAGCAATTTCGGAGGCTTTTACTATTTCCTTTAATAAATCCTTTGATTCTTTAACAGTTACACTATACTTGGTAACTGATTGGAAAATCGGTTGCGCATCCAATTCCTGAGAGGCATTTAGACCAATTGTATTAACAGGAACAGCACCAGTTAAAAATAAAACCGGCAAATGCTCTCGCATGGCATTTGCGGCACCTGTTACAAGATTTGTCCCCCCTGGACCACTACAGCCAATACATACACTTAGATGATTTGTATACTTTGCGTAAGCAGCAGCCATATATGATGCTGCTCCTTCATGCTTTGTGACAATCGGTGTTAATTCCTTCATATCATAGAGTTCATCAAAAAATGCATTGACTGAACCTGCTGGAATACCAAAAATATATTGCACACCGCTATTTTTTAAATACTCTAAGACCGTACGAGCTGCTTTCATTTTAAATCTCCTTTGCTTAATAAATTTAAACACTACTTGAAATATTTTTTCATAATTTCTCCAGATTTCATAGGCTTGCTGAAAAAATATCCTTGCATTAAATGACAATTTTGTGCCAATAAATAGTCTGCCTGTTCTTTGGTTTCAACTCCTTCGGCAATAACCTCCAGTTTTAAGTTTTGAGCAAGCGTAATAATCGTATTCGTAATAGCTGCTGCGTCATCCGTTAACATTTCTTGAACAAAGGATTTATCAATTTTTAATGTAGAAATCGGCAAGTTTTTCAAATAACCTAGGGATGAATATCCAGTACCAAAATCATCAATTGCTAAATTTACCCCAAGTCCTTGCAGTTGTGTCATCGTTTTTAAAGTTACCTCTGTATTTTTAACAATGAGATTTTCCGTAAGCTCTAGTTGTAAATACTCGGGTGACAAATCTGTTTCCTTTAGGACGTTTTTTACAATAGCAAATAAATCATTCTGCTCGAACTGATGGACAGATAAATTCACCGACACACTAATTAAAGGACATCCCTGGTTATGCCATTCTTTTAATTGCTTGCAGGCTTCCCTAAGAACCCACTCACCTATAGGAACAATTAAACCTGTTTCTTCAGCAATGGGAATAAACTTATCCGGTGCTATCATTCCATGTTTTCGATGATTCCATCTTAATAGAGCTTCAACACCCTTAATTCTATTTGTTTTATAATTTATTTGTGGCTGATAGAAGATAATTAGTTCATCTCGCTCTAAAGCTTTATATAAATCATTCTCAAGTTGGATACTTTCAAAAGTTCTTGTATCCATCCCTTCGCTAAAGAAATGGTAGCTAGTACCGGGTGTTTCTTTTGATTTGTACATAGCTGTGTCTGCATTTTTTATTAATGTTTCTGTAGTCTCACCGTTTTCAGGAAACAGGCTTATACCGATACTTGTTTTAATGTAAATTTCATGGTCTATTAAATTAAAAGGTTTAGAGAAGGAATCATTTATACAATTAATAACCTTCAAAATGTCGTTTTCACATTTAATATTAGGTAAACAGATTGTAAACTCATCCCCACCCTGCCTTGACACGGTTGCATCTTCTGGAACGCAAGCACTTAAACGTTTGGCAACATTTTGGAGCAATAGATCCCCATAGCTATGACCGAGTGAATCATTTACTAATTTGAAACGATCTAGATCTAAATAGAGAACTGCTAATTTTTCACCATTCACTTTTGCAGATTTTAAACCTTGAGTTAATCGGTCTAATAAAAGAATTCGGTTGGGTAAATCTGTTAAGCTATCAAAATAAGCGTGGTATTTAATTTTCTCTTCTAGTTGCTTTCTTTGTGTTATATCTTTAAATGTCACAACTTCACCTACGACCTTGTCTCCTTCTTTTATTAATGAGGTTACATATTCGACTGGAAAGTTTGAATTATCTTTTCTAAAAAAAACTTTGTAGCTATTAAAATTTGTGTTTAAGAAGGGTGAAACCATAATTTTGTCCTCTGTTTCACAGCCACTCATTATAATATCGACTGATTTTCCAATCAGTTCCTTCTCTGTTTCATATCCCAACATGTGTGCACCTGCAGGATTGCAAAATGTAATGTTTCGATCAAGATCTAACCCAAAGATCCCCTCCCCTGCGGAATTGAGAATCAACTCCTTTTCACGGCTAAGCTGCTGTAACTCTGCGACAACTCTTTCGAGCTCTTTATTTTTTTCTCTTACTTCGGAGGTTCTTTCCTCGATAATGATCTCTTGCTTTTCCATATATAACAGGTTTGATAATGCAGATGCAGTAGTATCAACAATTGATTGGGCTAATTGTAATTGAGCTTCTGAGTAGTAGAATGGCTTTTTCTCAAGATTTACAATAGAGATTTGTCCTAAAATCTCACCCATTGATATCAAAGGAAACATAACTAAACCGTTTATGCCAAAATTGCGACAGACTTCATGATTAGGTCTGTCATCCTCAAAGACATTTGGAATAAGAATGGCCTTTTTGGTTTCAAAAACCTCCTGCATTACAGCATCATTGCTTTCATCAATTTTTATTTTATTATGTGTTTTTAGCCAATTTTCTTCCGTCCAATCGCTATCCTTACTCAACTTTGCTGGTTTTATATTCTTTTCTGCTAAAGGGTCTAATAGGTGAACGCCAATATTTTTATTGTCTAGAACCTTTTCTAAGTAAAAAAAGCATTTATCAAGACTCTCTTGTAGTGAAGAGCACATTGATAAGTCACGTGTAACATCGAGCAGCAACTGTTTTTCGTTAATAAGGTGTTCTTTATAAGCTAAGTTGTTTGCGTTTTGGATAGCAACAGCAGCCATATTTACATATGCTTCAACCGTTTGAATTTCTTCCTCTGTTAAGTTCATTGGAATACCATAATCAAATAAAAAAACAAGACCAAATAATTCTTGCTCAAAGGAAATAGGTAGTACTAACAAAGATTTAATATGAAATCCTTCAACAGCTCGAGGGTCAGGTCGATTATCCTTTGACGTATCAGGAATATAGATTGTTTTCTTTGTTTCAATTACTTCTTTAGCCAGTAAATCTATTTCGGTGTCAATAATATGCATATTCAATGTCCAACCATTAATTACTTCTGGTTTTCCAACATACCCTCTAAATGTTCCATCTTTTTGTGGCAGATAAATGCCCACAGAATCACATTTGACGATTTCTTCAGATATTGCAGTTGTTACCTGCTCCAATACTTCACGTAAATCTAGCTTCATGTTAATCATCTTCGTAATATTGGCCAGTCGAGAATACCTTGTTTGTTCCATAGACATTTAAGTGAACCTCCCATTTTGTATCGTTGTCCCATAGAAATTTTTATTAAATTTTTGCTTTATTCGTATCGAATGTCTCATTATTTTCATTTTACAGTAGTAATAAACATGTTGGTAAAAAAATGTAGAAATTAGTTAAAAATTTTTAAAAGTATTCTAAGTTTTTGTTATTAGCTTTATAAAGTAGGACTACAATCCTTCTTTATGTGAAGTTCAGTTATCTTTCTTTTGATATGTATTTAATAGGAAAATTAAATCTACCATTCCTGGCATAATTGTTCTAATGGCTATGAATAATACAAAGGTTTTTATAATCTTACTGATAGGAACTACCTTGATTTGTTGTAAATAATCCGATAGTTTTATAATGAATAGACGGTTAACAAGAGGAGCTGAAAGAATATGTTCGCACGTTTTAAAGGTTTCTATTTAGTGTTTTCACTGTTAGCAATCGTTATGATGTTGACAGGCTGTGGTACTGCTAAAGATAGTGAGCAAACAGAGGGAAATACAACTAAGGAATCTCAGAAAACAGCTAATTACGCATCAGAGGTGAAGGAAAAACCAATAGTAACCATTACAATGAATAATGATGAGAAAATTGTCATTGAATTGGAGCCTACCGTAGCACCGAACACAGTTGCTAATTTTATTTCCTTAGTAAATAAAGGGTTTTATGATGGCCTTATTTTCCACCGTGTGATTCCTGATTTTATGATTCAGGGTGGAGATCCATTAGGGAATGGAACTGGTGGACCAGATTATTCGATTGATGGTGAGTTTTCTTCAAATGGTTTTGACAATAACATGAAGCATGAACGGGGTGTTATTTCGATGGCTCGTTCGAAGGACCCTAACTCTGCCAACTCTCAATTCTTCATTATGGTCAAGGAAGCTCCGCACCTTGATGGAGATTATGCTGCTTTTGGAAAAGTCATCGAGGGTATGGAAACAGTCGATGCAATTGTTGCAGCTGAGCGAGATGCTACAGATAAACCACTAGAAGATCAACAAATGAAAAAGGTTGAGGTTGATACGAAGGGCTTTGATTATCCAGCACCTAAGGTAAATAAATAGTTGATGTGAAGTAATAGATATTTAAATAAGTAAAAGGCTAAATCAATGACGATTTAGCCTTTTATATTGGCTATAAAATTCAAAATGTAAATATTTTTAAATAATATGAGAACAATTCCAAATATTAGCGATGTTTTGTATGAAGGGTCCTTTATGATTGTGGAAGAAAGGGTGTTTGGATGAGGATAACAGCTGAAAACTTTATAAAGCATCTAAAGAAAAATCGAGAAGAAGCACTTCAATACGTGATTGATGAATATATCGGAATTGTAAAAGCTATTATTTACAATGCCTTAAAATCTTATAATGATCCTCAAATAATTGAAGAATGTATAAGTGATACTTTCTTAGGTGCATATGAAAATGCTAAACAGTTCAAGGGAGATAAAGAGGATTTTAGAAAATGGATTTGCACTATAGCGAAGTATAAAGCTATTACGAAGCAAAGAAAGCTATCTAAAGCGCCATTTTTTTATGAAATTGATGAGACAGGAAATGCAGTAAAATCTGCTGAGGATGAATATTTAATTAAGTCATCTACAGAGGAGTTACTTATGATGATGAGTCAATTGGAGCAATTGGACCGTGATATTTTTACAATGAAATACTTTTTAAATATGAAAAACGAAGAAATTGCTGAGCATTGTGGTTTAACAAAAGCTGCTATTAATAACCGATTATATCGTGGGAAAAAAAGATTACAGCAAATTCATTTAGGGGGGAGTATGTCATGAAAAAGCTATATCAACAATTTAATCATTTAAATCTTGATCATATAAATATAGAGCCAATGGAAGTGAGTACGCTTGAAAAAGAGAGAATTAAAAGAAATGTGTTAAAGGCAAAAAAGAAAAAGCACCTTATTAGAAATTTTGTTGCTGCAGCAACCTTTTTCATCGCTTCTAGTATTACAATTGGCTATGCATTTCCTACATTTGCAGCGAATATGCCGATTATTGGAAATATCTTCGAGTTGTTCATTGATAACGAAAAGTATGTTTTCGACAATTATGATGAATACTCTACAAATATTGGAATGGTCCAGGAGAGTAATGGGATCGAAGTATCTGTAAACGATGCTGTATATGATGGAGAAAATATTACCATTGCGTACACCATTAAAAGTGCGAAAGATTTAGGAGAAAGGCCAGTATTATATGGTGAAAATCGTGAACTAACTGCTAAGGAATTTGGTAAAAGGTATCAATATGGAGGCTATGCCACGAATCATTTGGTTCAAAAAATAAACGACAATGAGTATGCAGTATTATATATTTTTGAACTCATCAGAGGCTCAAAGCCTGAGGAAGTTCATATTACTTTTCAAGGAGATCAAGTTGTTGATTTAAATAATGTGAATAATGCTGTGGCAGGAAATTGGTCATTTGAATTTACTTTAGGGAAGCTTGAAAGTAAAACACAGCGTATAGAAAAAGATAGAATGAAAACGGAAGCGGAAGGTATAAAAATAGAAGCTTTTAAAATAACGAAAACCCCTATCTCTACAGCAATTTATCTTTCAGAAGAGGTGTTTGTAGAGAAGGAAAATGGTGAATGGCGAGGGGCTGGCATTGAATATGTCGTGAAAGATAATTTAGGGAATGAGTATAATGTTATTCATTTTAGAGGAAATAGTCATAATACAGACTTTGTAGGTCGAGGAAATTTCCCACGCATTGTTATTAATAATTTTGATAAACAAGCAACATCTATAATGATCACTCCTGTAGTAAACTTCTACAAGATCAAGGATAGTACAGGAGCATTGGAACTTATAAAAGAACCGTATACAATAAAGCCGATCGTTGTTCCGCTGCAATAAGCATAAAAAAGGAGTATGTAAATTGATCTTACATACTCCTTTTATTTTTGAATGTCCTCTTTCATCGAAATAAGCCATAAAAAATCATCCTCTATTATTAGTTGAATGTCATGACCCTGATTTATGAGGTGTTCTGCTTTACGTTGTTTAGTACTAATACCACGACGTTTATCTCCAAGAATAACGAAATCTGTTTGCTGTGTAACGGCGCCTTGCAAGGACCCTCCACAAACTTTTACTTGTTTAGCTGCTTCTGAACGGGTCATTGTAGAAAGAGCTCCAGTAAAAACAATTTGTTTATTAAAAAACGGATGGGTTAGGCTTTCGGCTGGATCTGTAATAAAAATGATTTCAGGGTTGTCCCTATTAGTCATACTGGTACTCCTTAAAAATTTTTTTAGCTACCATTTGAGCAATAAATAAATCCACAAAATTTTATATGTATGCTACATTAAAATTAAAAATTTTAAAGAGGTACATAGACATGAATTCACAATTGACTGCTTTTATTACTCTTGGCTGCACATCGGGTGTACTAAATTTGTATTTATGTTTATACGTATTTCTACAACGATTTAACTATACAAAAATTGCGCATTTGTTTATTAGTTATACCGCATTAATATCGATATATTGTTTTGCCTCTGCTTTTGGTTTAATAGCGGCAACATTGGGGGCAATAAAGTTTTGGACCGCTATTCAATACGCAGGTATGGCCACTTCAACACCTCTCGGACTATTGTTTATCATGAGATATTTGGGCTTTCAACTGACAAGGAAAAAGGTAATTGCACTACTTTCCATCCCCTTTATCAGCTTAATCATGGTTGCTACAAATGATATGCACCATTTTCATTATAGAGTATTTGAAATTGACCCTGTATTGGGATCACCTTATATTCATCAGGAAATTGGAGTATGGTATATCATACATGGGATATTTACATTTGGCTGTATGTTTGTAGCATTTTTATTAATAGTAAAGCAATGGAAAGAAACAAGTAAAGCCTATCGAAAACAACTCATTGCCTTAATGTGTGGTCAGCTGATCCCTATGGTAACCGCATTTATTTACTTGTTGGGCTTAACACCTCAAGGAGTTGATCCCGTTCCAATGGTGTTATGGGCTTCCTCACTGTTGTATTTATGGTCAATAAGTTCCTCTCGTTTATTTAGCGTCATGCCTATTACTAAGGATGTAATATTTCATAATATCAATGATGGTGTCATTGTGCTAGATGAATCGTCACGATTAATAGAGTTTAATCAATCGTGTAACCAAATGTTCCCTCAACTATCTAGATCCATGTTTGGTATGGACTTTGCCCAGGTGTGGCTCCAGGTAACTGGACAATTTATGCCCTTTAATTTGGAAGCGATAGAGAATACGCAAGAAATTGAGCTAAACCATATCAATCGTACTTATCAAGTACGTATATCAGCACTCCAGCATGTTAATCATGGTAATGGGTTACTGCTAATTTTCACGGATTTTACTGAAGTAAAAAAGCTACAGCATATGTTAGAACAACAGGCTTACTATGATGAGCTTACACAAATCTATAATCGTCGAGCTTTTTTCAAACATCTAGAAACGTACGAAGAAGCTTCTGGCTTTACAGTCGTTTTAATGGATATTGATCACTTTAAACATGTAAATGATACGTATGGACATGCAACTGGGGATCAATTACTTGTTCATGTTGTAAAGGCTTGCCAGAGTGAGCTGAAAAATGGACAATTTTTTGCAAGGTATGGCGGTGAGGAGTTTGTTCTTACACTCAAGGGCTATACATTAGCTGAAGGTGAAAAATTAGCAAATCAGCTCTGTCGCAGCATAGAGACTTCTCCCCTTATGACTATTGTGGGCACTATTAGAGCGACGATTAGCTGTGGAGTGGCAGAGGGTAAAATTGGAGAAGAGTCGCTTTATCAGCTTTTGAATAAAGCCGATAAAGCCTTATATGCAGCAAAAGAAGCAGGACGTAATCGAGTCCATGTTTATAGAGAATAAAAAAAGCTAAAATATACAATCAGTCATCGATAGGGAATGATGTATATTTTAGCTTTTTACTTACCAATTTGTATGGAAAACACCTTCTGCATCAATACGTTCATACGTATGAGCGCCAAAGTAATCACGTTGGGCCTGTAACATATTGGCATTTGATGAACCTGTGCGATAACTATCATAATATGTGAGAGAAGCATTTAAACATGGGAATGCATTACCTGCTTGTATACCTTCACACACAATTTTTCTCAATCCCATTTGATAGTCCTTCGTCTTTTCTGCAAAGTATGGGTCAATTAATAAATTATCTAGAGTAGGCTGCTGTTGGTAGGCTTCACTAATAACATTTAAGAACTCTGCACGGATAATACAGCCGCTACGGAAAATTAATGCAATATCCTTTAATGGCAAGTTCCAGTCATAAAGTTCCGATGTCATTTTATATTGTGTGAAACCTTGCGCATAAGCACAGATTTTACCCATATACAAAGCTTGTCGTACGTATTCAACCCAAACCTCTTTATCAAGGCTTTGTTGATTGTAGTCAGGTCCTGTTAATACAGCCTCCGCACGAACTCGCTCCCCTTTTAATGATGAAATATAGCGTGCAAATAAGGCCTCTGTAATAATGGATGTAGGAATACCATTATCAATGGATTGCATACTAGTCCATTTTCCAGTCCCTTTTTGACCTGCTTTATCAAGAATCATATCAATTAGCGGTAATCCCGTTACTTCATCTTTTTTTCTTAAAATGTCAGCTGTAATTTCGATTAAGTAGCTTTTTAGTTCGCCTTGATTCCAAGTTTCAAAGATAGTAGCAATTTCCTCAACAGATAACCCAACATTTTTTCTTAAAAATGTATAAGCTTCGGCAATTAGTTGCATATCTGCATATTCGATTCCATTGTGGACCATTTTAACGAAGTGACCTGCACCTTTAGGGCCAATATACGTACAGCATGGCATCCCTTTTACTTGTGCTGCGATCTTCGTAAGAATAGGCGCAGCTTTTTCATAGACCTCTTGATCTCCACCTGGCATGATAGAAGGACCTGTCAATGCACCAACTTCACCACCAGAAATACCAATGCCTAAATATCCGATTCCTAGTCCCTTTAATTCATCATATCTACGCTCAGTATCTTTATAGTGTGAGTTACCACCATCCATAATCACATCGCCTTTTTCAAGGAAAGGCACTACAGACTGAATAACAGAATCAATAGCGTTTCCTGCTGTAACCATTAAAAAAATCTTTCTTGGTTTCTCTAAAGATTGTACGAAGTCTTCTATATCATAGTAGGGAGTAAGCGCCTGTCCTTCGACTTTTTCTAGAAGTTTGTCGGTTAAATCTCGTGTGTAATTATAAACGGCTACTTGCTCGCCATTATTAGCCATGTTTAAAGCGATATTACTGCCCATCACGCCTAAACCAATAACGCCTATTGTATTTAACATTGTGCCCGCTCCTTTTTATACATTTCTTAAACAAATAAACTAAGTAATAAAATAAATCCTAAACCAGCCACAGATACTATTGTTTCGAGTAGTGTCCATGTAGCAAAGGTTTCCTTCATGCTCAGCCCAAAATACTCTTTAAACATCCAGAAACCAGCATCATTGACATGTGAAGCAATTAAGCTTCCTGCCCCCGTTGCCAATACGACCAAGGCAAGGTTTACATCGCTTTGACCTAACATTGGAATGACTAACCCAGCTGTTGTTAAAGCAGCAACGGTAGCTGATCCCAATGAAATACGTAAAATAGCGGCGATAATCCAAGCAAGTAAGATCGGTGATAAGGTAGTTCCATGGAATAACTCAGCAACGTAATCCCCAACACCACCATCGATTAATACCTGCTTGAAGGCGCCCCCTCCACCAATTATTAAGAGCATCATGCCGATATGAGTAATTGCTGTAGTACATGATTCCATGACCTGTTTAATAGGAATGTTTCTTGCGATTCCCATCGTATAGGTAGCCACTAGTAAGGAGATTAACATGGATGTACCAGCTTCACCGATGAAGCGGATTCCTGCTAAGAAGCCATTATCTTCAAAGCCTATTGTTTTTTGTAGCAGTGTAATAATAGTAGCGATAGACATTAAAATAACAGGTAGTAGTGCAGTGAAAACACTGATACTAAAACTAGGTGTATCCTCTAGTTCAAATGTTTTTTGTTCACCAAGAGAAGCGATATTACCAGTTTTGTTGAATGATTCAGGCACTAACCTTTTCGCTAATTTTGTGAATAGCGGCCCTGCTAAAATAACGGTCGGAATGGCGATGATAAATCCATAAAGTAAAACTTCACCAATGTTTGCCCCGAATTCACCAGCGATGACAGTTGGTCCTGGATGAGGTGGTAAAAATCCGTGTGTAACAGATAATGCTGCAGTCATAGGAATTCCTAAATATAAAATAGAAACCTTTAATTGTCTTGAAATAGCGAAGACTATAGGGATTAATAGCACTAATCCTACTTCAAAGAAAAGAGCTATACCGATAATAAAGGATGCCGCTACAACAGCCCATTGGATATTCTTTTCCCCAAATTTATTAACAAGGGTCATGGCAATACGCTGTGCCCCTCCTGAATCAGCAATTAGTTTCCCTAGCATAGCTCCAAGTCCAAATATTAATGCTAAGTGACCTAATGTACCGCCTAATCCTGCTTCAATCGTCTTCACGATGCCATCTAAAGGCATCCCAAGAGCCAATGCCACTCCAAATGAAACGATAATTAATGAGATAAACGTATTTAATTTAAAGCCCATTATTAAAATTAACAGTGCGATAATACCAATACCTACAATAATTAATGGCATGTATTCTCCTCCTCTTTAGTCGGGCTTAATTAAGCTCCTTTGATATTGAGCAATGGATGCATAATCATCTGCTAACACCCTGGATAAACGAATGAAAATAGGGAGTAGCTGTCTATATTCTTTTGCTGCATCTTCGATAGGTGTATGTTTATAAGTGTCACCAATCATATCAGCGACAATGTCAAAGGAATCGATTTTTCCGATAGCATATAAACCTAAAATACAAGCACCAAGACAGGAGCTCTCATAACTTTCAGGGACAACTACTTCCGATTCAAAAATATCAGCCATCATTTGTCTCCAAATCTCAGAGCGTGAAAAACCACCTGTCGCTTGAATACGAGTTACGGGAGTTTCCATACACTCGAGCAATGCTAAATAGACGGTATATAAATTGTAGATAACCCCTTCAAGAGCTGCTCGTATCATATGTTCTTTTTTATGCGACATGGTTAAACCAAAAAATGATCCACGTACATCTGGATTCCATAAAGGTGCACGTTCACCCGATAAATACGGATGGAATAGCAATCCATCAGCACCCGGTCTTACACGTTCTGCAATTTTGGTCAATACTTCATATGGATCAATCCCGAGTCTTTTGGCTGTTTCAATTTCAGATGAAGCAAATTCATCCCGAATCCAGCGAAGTACCATACCGCCATTGTTTACAGGTCCACCAATGACCCAATGATTCTCTGTTAAGGCATAGCAGAAAATTCTACCTTTCACATCAGTTTTAGGCTTATCAATAATAGTGCGAATAGCACCACTTGTCCCAATTGTGACAGCAATTTCACCTTCTCGAATGGCATTCACACCTAGATTAGAAAGTACGCCATCACTTGCACCAATGATAAAAGGTGTTTGTGGGTCAATACCAATTTGTTTAGCTAAAAGGTCATTGCAGTTCGAAAATAATTGAGTTGTTGGTACGAGTGTCGACAATTGTGCTCTCGAAATACCGGCAACAGTTAACGCTTCTTCGTCCCAATCTAATGTGTGGAGATTCATCATGCCCATACACGAGGCTAATGAATAATCGACGACATATTGATTAAAGAATTTTTTAAAAATGTATTCTTTAATACCGATATATTTCTTTGTTTTGCACGCGATTTCAGGATGTTCATGCACAAGCCAAGTAATTTTGCTTAGAGGTGACATTGGGTGAATAGGTGTACCTGTTCTTTTATAAATTTCATGACCATTCCAGTCATCTTTAATTTTATGTGCCCAAGCTTCACTACGATTATCTGCCCATGTGATAACAGGTGTTAACGGTAAATCATTTTCGTCTATAGCGATTACACTATGCATAGCACTACTAAAGGACACAAATAATAATGATTTATCTGAATGGACTTTCATAATGTTAGAAATGGCTTGCAGTACAGCTTGAAAAATCTCTTCTGGATTTTGCTCAGCTGTTGAAATATCAGGCGTATATAATGGATACCCTATATTTTCTTGTTGAATAACCTTACCTTGTTCACTAAATAACACAGCTTTTGTACTAGTAGTCCCTATATCAACACCTAACATATAGTTAGTCATTTTGTGGCTCAACCCCTTTAGATAGCATTTGCTGTGACCGCCATAGGTCTTCTACCTTGCCTTGAACATCATCAAAATTTTCATGTAAGGATTTGATCATAAGCTCTCGATCTTTGGCTCTAATAGCATCAATATAGAGTTCGTGATTTTTCACAATGCGAGTAAAATCCTCATATTTTTCTTTAAAGCGCATACGCATTGATAATAAAATTAAGCCTTCCATTACTGGTTTTAAATTATTCCAAATCATGGTGATATAGGAATGTCCGATGGAGCGAATAATTGCCTCGTGGAACATAATATCCTGATAAGAAAATTCGTCTGCATCGTTATATTTAATGGCAACCTTCATCATTTCTAATGTTTTGCTAAGCTCTAGCGCTAAGTTAGTTGTATCCATTTTTATAAGACGTTCAAACACAAATGTTTCAATCAGCAATCGAACATCATAAATTTCTTCAATCTCTTTTTCCGATAAACCAAGGACAACAGCACCCATTTTTTCTAATCGAATGATATTTTCAGCCGCTAATATTCTTAATGCTTCACGAATGGGCGAACGACTTACTTCAAAATCTGCTGCAAGTTTATTTTCAGAAAGAATGGTACCGCTTTCAATTAATCCTGAAATAATACGCATTCTAAGTTCATATGCTACGCGATCGCCTGTTGAAGCCTTAGAAAGCCATTTTTGTGGATATAAGTAATCCTTTAATTCGCTCATAATATCACCTTTTCGATCCAGAGTATACTTGTATACAAGTATTATAGTCAGAAAGAAAATAAGATTGCAAGCGACTTAACATTGAAAAAGCCTCAACATTATCCTTAGCTAAATAGAAAATTTAATGCACATTCTTTTATTCCTCGATGGACAAACTTTAGAGTGAGAAGTTTAAAAAACCAAATAAACGGTTTTGAAACTTTTCAAATAATCGATGGAGGATGGTTATGTCAAATATGAAAACAAATCGTAACAATGCAAAAGCAAATGGAACGAGAAGTGCAAAGCAATCAATTCAGCAGCGTCAGAAACTTCCTCAGGAAGAGTTTGGTGCTGAATTTGGGCTTGATGCGGCTTCATCACAGGTCAAGAACTTTGCTGAAACGCAAGGAAAAACAGGTATCAAACAACCGGTTAGTGAGAGAACTGCGTGGCACTAGTTTATATTTGACTATCTATTCAACACATTGAGAGGAACTAAGGATTTAGCCTTAGTTCTTTTTATGTCCTGGGAAATACTGTTTTTTAATTTTCTTCCATACATATTTCCTAAGCAATTCATAATACTACTTTTAGAACAATGAAATTTCTTTAGGAAGGGAAGATGTATCAATTGGCTAAACACTCAGATACAAGTTGGAAGCAGGATCATCCTAGTACATTGTTTAGTAATTCTGTACAAAAGGCTGATCGCATGTTAAAGCATGCAAAGTCACATCCAGAAGAAATAGCAATAGAGCATGCCTTTAACCAAATTAAGCATGCAGAAAATGCTCGTTTTAATGCAGAGCAATATGGTGAACATTTAGATACTGTTCAGCAAAATAAAGAATATTTGGATCAGATTAAACAGCAATTGCATGAAATGAAAAATGATATGAATAGATAATGACAAATATGAACGGCTTACACCCATAAAGAGGGAACTAAGCCGTTTATCATTTTAGTGATGTAACTAACACCAAACAATGATTTCATATGGTGAAGTTTGCGCAGGAATACTTCTAGTAGTAGGACCATAAATGACAATGAGGTTGCGATTAGCTGGATTATTTGAAAAAGGTTGACCGTTTTTAAGTGAAATAATAGTAGTAGAAGAAAGATTTAATTGTAATTGTCCATCATTACTAACTAATTGGTTATTAAAATAGTCCACCTTAACATTTTGATAATTACTTTCTTTGACAACAATCAATGCACGATATTGTGGTGGATAAATCATTGGTACTGGTGCATCACCATCATAATAACCTGTAACCCATTGACCTGTTGTAACGATTTCTTGATTTACAAAATAAGTAGAAGGAGAAATGATAAAATTTACGACTCCACCAGTTCCATCTTCTACAGTCATCATTTTATAACAGCCATCTCGGTCCCCATTTTGTCCTACAGGAAAATTATTTATGTTTGTTATCACACCACGAAAAGATTTAAAATTTACCATAGTCATTCCTTTCTTACATAATGATCGATTTTACCGTATTATTTTAATTTATGTGACATTATAAAATTAAGTGACAACTATAAATTAGGGATGACTACTTTATATAAACCCATCTATACTGAACATGCTTACTATAAAGTCAGGGGAGTGAATCTATTGAAGTGGACTTCTAAAAATAAGAAAATTCTTTTATTTTTCATAATCGTTATTATCATCATTGCGGGCGTACTCGATATTAAATATGAAGGACTGTTCTATCAGCTATTACCAACATCTATGCAAACATTTTTATCAAGTTTATTTTAACTAAGAACCGTACTTGAAAGAGAGTACGGTTTTTTTATTCAATGAACTCTATTATAGAAATAGGGAATGACTGAAGAAAAAAATAATACTATTAAAAAATTACAAAAGGGATTGATTAATTGTTGGACAAATGGAAAACAGCACTAGAAACGTTCTTAAAAGATTGGCAAGACAGAGATGAGGTTATAGGAGCGCTTGTTTGTGGGAGTTATGTTACGGGGAATCCCTCTAAGCGATCTGACATCGATGTACATATTATTTTGGCAGAAGATGTGGCATGGCGGGAAAGAGGCAATCGAGTGATTAATGGGTTTCTAATTGAATACTTTGCTAATCCTCCAAGTCAAATTCGTCGGTATTTCCTAGATGATTTTAACAAGCGTAGAACTATGTCGATGGTGCAATTTAAAACAGGTAGAATTTTATATGATTATACTGGAATAATAAAAGACCTAAAATATGAAGCAGAAGAGTGGCTAAGCAAAAGATATAAGAAAGTGAATAAAACTGTCTTAGAAATAAAAAAATACGGATTATGGGATGCATTAGATAATTTAAAGGACTGTTATGAACAAGATAGGAAAGACTTTACCTTTACGTACCATAACGAATTAGCTAATTTGTTTACGGAGTACTGTCACTTTTTGAATTTAGAAATGATACCTTCTTATCAAATCTGTGCGTATCTTGAAGATCCACTGTATCTACAAAAATATTGTAAGACAGCATTTCCAGATGATTACTTTAAAAAATCTTTTATGAAAGCAATGCAAGAAGATGATGCTCAAAAGAAGATGGAGTTATTTGAAGCATTAGTCAATTATGTACTCAAAAAAATGGGGGGTTTTCGTATAGATGGCTGGCATATGAAAAGTCCAATCGATGATTAAACTTAAGGAGTAGGGAGTTAGTTCAGAAACAAGACGAGCTCCCTAATTTTATGTTATTATATAGATATAATAAAAAAAGAACCTATTTTTTATGAAAATGTCAACCATTTTTAGGCCGATTATTCCAAAAAGCTTAAATAATCCTAGTTTTATCCGTAAGAAATAGTGAGTTTTTTGCTTGAATTATGAACAGAAAGACTCGAAAAAAGCGGATAACTCTCATATAAATAGTTGATATTTTATTCTTGAACTAATTGTGATAAACTGCAATAAGGTAATAATTGATACAGAAATGGTGTGCTCCGAGGTTGCTCCATGGCTTACAGTACTTCTAAAGCAGGAGTGCTTACATCCTTTCTGCAAATCTTAATATATAAGGAAGGTAAAAATGAGTAACAGACAAATTAAATCAGATGTTATCTTAATTGGTGCCGGAATCATGAGTGCAACTTTGGGAACATTACTCAAAGAATTAGCACCAGATTGGAAAATTACAGTGTTTGAAAAGCTTGAGAAAGCAGGCGAGGAAAGTTCTCACGAATTGAATAATGCTGGAACTGGACATGCTGCACTATGTGAGCTGAACTACACTTCAGAGAAAAAAGACGGATCAATCGATATCAAAAAAGCGATTAATGTTAATGAACAGTTCCATGTTTCAAGACAATTTTGGTCGTATCTTGTAAACAATAAGCTGATCAATAATCCACAAGACTTCATTATGCCTTTACCACATATGAGTTTAGTACAAGGGAAAGAAAATGTTGAGTTTCTAAAAAGACGTCATGAAACGATGACAAAAAATCCTTTATTTGAAGGAATGGAATTCTCAAAAGATCCTGAAACACTAAAAAAATGGATTCCACTTATTATGGAAAATCGTCCAGCTGGTGAAGATATTGCTGCAACGAAAATTGACACTGGTACAGATGTTAACTTTGGTGCTTTAACACGTATGTTAATTGACCACTTAAAAGCACAAGATGTAGATGTGAACTACAAACACAGTGTTGAAAGTTTAAAACAAACTAGTGATGGTTCATGGGAAGTACGTGTGCATGATTTAGACGGCTGTAAAATGGAATATCATTCAGCGAAATTTGTCTTCCTTGGAGCTGGTGGAGGAAGCCTAGAATTACTACAAAAATCTGGTATTCCTGAAGGAAAACATATTGGTGGATTCCCAATTAGTGGTCTATTCTTACAATGTAATAATCCAGAAGTAGCTGAAAAGCATCATGCAAAAGTGTATGGAAAAGCAAAAGTTGGTGCTCCACCAATGTCAGTACCGCATCTTGATACACGTTATATTGATAATAAAAAATCACTACTATTTGGACCATTCGCAGGTTTCTCACCTAAGTTCTTAAAAACAGGCTCAAATATGGATTTATTTGCTTCTGTTAAACCGCATAATATCACAACTTTATTAGCGGCAGGCGTTAAAGAGATGGGATTAACAAAGTATTTAATCCAACAGCTTATGCTTTCAAAAGAACAACGTATGGAAGAGTTACGTGAGTTCATTCCAAACGCGAAGAGTGATGATTGGGATATTATCGTTGCTGGTCAACGTGTACAAGTTATTAAAGATACAGAAGCAGGCGGTAAAGGTACACTTCAATTTGGTACGGAAGTTGTAAGTGCTGCTGATGGTTCAATTGCAGCTTTACTCGGAGCTTCACCAGGTGCGTCTACTGCTGTACATGTTATGCTTGAGGTTCTTAATAAATGTTTCCCTCAACATATCAAAGAGTGGGAACCAAAAATTAAAGAAATGATCCCATCATATGGTTTATCTTTAGCAGAAAACCCAGAGCTTCTAAAAGAAATTAATGCAACAACAGATAAAGCACTAGGTTTGAAATAAATAAGGAAGAGCTCTCAATCTAGTTAAAATTGAGAGCTCTTTTTGTATGCCTTTTCCTGGGAAATTTTTAATGCTTGCCACAATTTTAACAAAGTAACTATAAAAATTAGTATAAATCTTTTTGACTTCATCATGATCTTTTTAAAACTGGAGCCATATATCCTGTTGTTTTGTTATAGGTTGTTTTCTATACTTTTCGTAAATGTAGGAAGGGAGCCATTCAATAGATGATTAAGCTAAAAGATATTGGGACATTTCAGGAGCTACCAGAGATTGCAATGCATATTTATACTGGTAATATCACCGCTTTACGAGTAGCAAAGAATAGGGGCTGGAATATTGAAGAACATTTTATATTAAGTAAGCATACCACGTTAAGTCCATTAAACTTAGCACTGATTTTACAAAAATTTGATGTAGTAAAACTGTTAGTTGAATATAATGTCAACTTGAATGTCGAAAAAAACCCTGCTTTTTTAGTTGCTGTTCGATATTGTAAGGAGAATATCATCCGTTACCTTGTCAAACAAGGGGCAAATCTAGATGGATATAATCAGGTTGGTTCTGGAGCCTTTTCACAGGCCTACTATGGGAATAAAAAAAATATCCCACTTATTCATGAGCTCGGACTAGATATTAAAGAACATGGTGGGGCCGTATTACGTGAGGCTGTAGCTAATTATGATATGAAAACAGTCACTTATTTACTCGATGAGGGGGCAGATATTAATTATCAAAAGTCTGACATGGTTTACCCCTATGCTGCCACACCGTTAACTATTGCCTCACGCATGGGGAATATTGCTATGGTGAAATATTTGGTTGAACGTGGTGCAGATGTCTCTTTAACCGAGAAAAATGGAGAAAGAGCTTATACTATTGCCGTAGGTTTGAAAAATGAAGAGCTAGCGAATTATTTGAAAGCACAAGAACCTGCGGAACTTCATTCAATAGTAAATAAAAAATATGCATTAAATAAATATAATTTACCAGATGAATTGGTCGATTTTCTAACGGGTGATAAATTGTATCTTAAACTTCCACCAAATGATTATGACATTCAGTATATTGAGTTTTTTAAGCTTACAGACACAATTGAGATGAAGCTTGGTCGTCAAAAACTTCTCCGACTTTCGGCATATGTTGATAATTATTCTGACATAGAAGTAGTGTGGAACCCAAATGGAAAGGGCCAAATTGGGTGCTATGATGTGGAGCATGAAGAATACGCTGATTTATGCAGCTTTACAGAGTTTCTTGCTAGACCAGAAGTCTACATCATCAATTTTCTAGAAGGGGAGCTTTAGCAATGTTCCTTAATACTTGATAACTGAGAATGGAACAATGATTACCTTAATAAAAAGAGTCATCGTATTGCTCAGGAAAAGGCAGTTTCCCAAAAGAATATGCCTTTTCTTGATTATTCTAAACGCGAAGTTTGGATATACAGAATACAATAGAACGTTTGATGTATGTGGCGCAAAAGAACAGAAGTACAGCTACTAGAAGTGCTAGAGGGATACTGAAAATAATAGGTATATCTACACCGTACCAGATACTCATTTTAATTTGATCCAGTCCGAATGTTCGTAAAAAGCCAGAGAATATAGATAGTATAGCACTTAAGAGTAAGCCAATGTATAGAACTGACAATACAACAAGAGCTAGTGAGCAAAAAAAAGCTTGTAGCATTTTTAGGAATATCATTCTATTTCCCTCCGAATAATATGATGCACGACTGCATTTGAATCGATTGAATAATCATCTGTATAATAAAGCCTTTCGATGAGACAATTTTCTCCTACTATAACTACTTCACCTTCCACAATTTGTGCATTTGTATAAGATAGCTTTAACTGTTTTCCACTGATTGTGTGACAAATTAACCTTTTCTTAAATAATGGAAGAAGTGTCACTCGATCTTTTTTTATCATTACATTTTCAGCTTGCAGCCTGCCAATTTTACTTTCTCCTGATAATTTCAACTGAAAGTGATTAGCTACTAATTCAGCGGCTTTCACTACACCAAGAGCCTCAAAATGTTCGCTCTGTAGTTTCCCTTCAATTATTACTTTCCCGGTACTATTGATTTTTTGGACACAACCTTTTTTTACTTTAAGGTTACCTGCATTTGTTAGTTCATCGATTTCACAATAATCTTTTAACGTACATGAACCTGTGCTGTTAAATTCATGGACAAAAACGGGAAAATAAAATGAGCTATGGCCATGAGTAGACACTTTTTGCATGCGAACTTCTTGATGTATTGTTACGGCTCCACGAATATTTAATTGCTCATACTCAATATCCAAATGTTTAATACGGCCATTCGTAAGTGTTAGGGTACGCAGTTGTTGAAACATAAAAGTCACCTCATATACTTTAATTAATATATATTTTAATTACTAAAATATATATTAATTAAAGTATATGCAACTTCCCTTTGTCAAGAACAAATGAATTCCCTAATTTTGAGGCAATAAAAAAGGATTTCAATTTGTTGAAATCCTAAAAAATTTTATTCATTAATTGATTTACTTCACGTAAAATATTGGCCATATCTATGAGTTTATCCTGTGAAAACTTTAAAAAGATTTCTTGAACCTTTTTGTCCCCATTGCTTGTTAAAGTCATTTTGACGACACGGCGGTCATTATTTTCTCTAATTCGTTGTATCAGCTCTAGTTTTTCCAGTTTATCGCACATGGAAGTGACAGCTCCAGGAGTGATACTGAAGAATTCGGCAATTTCTGTCGCCTTCATACCATCATTTATTTTTAGTTGCAGGAGTAAAATTAATTGGTTTTGTGATAACGCTTCCCCTTTAGATAAAAGCTCTACAAACATTTTTGACTTTTGCTGTATATCTAGCATTTCCTTCATAATAATCTCTACATTGTGTAGACTTTCAGCCATATAATCACGTCCGTTAAAATATTTAATGGTTAAATTATATAGCAACTAAATTAACCTTTCCAATCATTAATAATTGTTTAAAAGCTACAAGTACCTTAGCCCCTTTTATAGATGAGTCCATGGTGGGAATAGTAGCGCCAATAAAAGAAAGGAAACATCATATCAAGGTATATTATGAATTTTTTAATAGACTTCTTTTTTACATTCGTTTCACAAAAGTAGCGTGATACATTCTTCTTTTATAGACATAAAAGTACATACTTAGTGGCCACCATAGTGTCACGAAAATAGGGTAAATTGCCCATATAACGCTTGGTGAAGAAATAACATTGACTGTAATGAAAAAGATACTAATTAGCAATGTAGCTGTAACGGAGAAGGCTACAAAAGTTTTGCGTTGAGCATGATATAAAGCAAGAGGCCACCACATGACTAAAAATGCGGGATAAATCGCCCAAGGATATTGTGGAGATACCATGATATTTAGCAATGCGTAATATATAATTGTAGAAGCAGAGCCAATAAGTGCTGTTTGTAACGTCTTTGCTTTTTCTCCTAAATACATTAGAAGTGGCCACCAGATAATCGGATAGATGGCATAAATGAACCATAAATGATTTGGAGCGTATAGATAATTTTCGATAATAAGAAACGAGATAATTATAGCACTACAAACGAGAGAGTATTGTTTATACATTTTTTTTGACATAAAAAATAATGTAATAGGCCATAGTAGAAGCAGTATGCAAGGGTAGATAAACCACATTGTTTGAGGCGATGTCGTGTAATTGACAATCCCTAAGAAAATCATTGTCATCAAGCTCCCAGCTATAGAAAAGTTAATAAAGTTCCTCATGATTATTCACCCCATCTCTTACGCGTCCACACAAAGTACATAGATAAAGGCCACCAAAGAATAGCGAAGATCGGATAGATTGCCCAAATTGTATGCGGCGTGTAATAAAGATTAATGAAAATAAAAAAGGCAATAATTAAGCTACTTCCCCAAATTGAAAACTCTAAATTTAATTTTGCCATGTTTTTCTTTGCAGGCTCTTTAACGCCCAATTCTTTTTTTAAGTCTTCAATATCTCCAAATTCTACAATTGCTTTATTAATAGCATCTTCTTGTTCTTTTCCTTGATCCATCAAATAAAATACCTTTTCTTCAAGATTTTCAATAATCTCTTGTTTGACCATTTCAGTCTCGTTGTTACGAGGAATATCTTTAAAAAGCTCATCAATATGGTTTTTTATTCTTTTCATTCTAAGCCCTCCATAAATAAATCGATTATTTCTTTTACTTCCGACCATTCTTTCACTAACTCATTTAAATAGGCTCTACCTAATGGAGTAATACGGTAATACTTTCTTTTGCCTCCATGTGAAACATCTCCATAATAGGCTTCAATAATTTCCTTTTTCTCAAGTCGTTGAAAAACTGCATACAAAGTTGCTTCCTTGATTTGAAACCGATTGTTTGTACGGAGACTTATTTCCTGAGAAATTTCGTAGCCATAACGATCCTTTTCTGAAATTAGCCGTAAAATAATCGAATCCAAATGTCCTCGGATAATATCACTGCGAACCATAAGTCACCTACTTTATTTATTGCTCTATCTGTTAGAGTAATATTAGCAAACATTACTCTACCTGTCAAAGTAATTTGTTTTCTTTTTTATAGTGCTAATATGCCGAGACAATACCACACAAAAAGACTCCACTCACTGAAAATCCTAAAAGGATTCTTTCATGGTGAGTGGAGTTCGCACAATCTTTTTACATATACAATGCAGCGAGGAAAATCCCTAAAGCTTCGTCATAAATGTCATCAAACTGGCTGAGGGGGAGAGGATTTGTACCACTTCCCAGCTCAACGGTAAAGCCCGGTCTACGCCAATCTTGAATAAACCAGTCTTTATAGCCTGCATAGCTACCTGCAGATTGAATGGGCTCATAGCCACTAACTCTACTAAATTCATTCACAAGGACTTCGGATTCTGGGGGCTCAAGATTTTCAAAGCCCCAATAAATAACGCGACCTTGTGTATGAAATGCTAGAACTCTTAAAAAATCACGTTGCTTGGTCATGTTGGCCATTGCAATGGCTTCGGGTTCAGATAAAGGCCTTTCCCCACTATAATCTCTAGGGCCAGGTGATTTGGGATTGCGGGCACTTTCTAGCTCCCATTTTGCAGGAAATTGATCATTTAAATCGATCCCATGGATATTTGCTTTCCAACCAGAAAAATCGGAGCTCCCATTATTCCATGTAATCAATTGATTTTTTAATGCTTCATCACTTGGTGGGCCTTGTAATACTAAATCGACTCCATCAGGGTTCACCATGGGTACTATAGAAAGGGATGTTTGTTGATATAAAGAAAATGGAGAAATGCCACGAATACTACTTTGATTAGTGAGGGCGAGCAAATAGTCATTTAAAAATGTTAGAATAATAGGTGTAGTAATCCATTCATTCGCATGAAACGAGCCGTTATAATGAATACGTTTAGCTCCATTGCCAATTAAAAGCTCAGGGAGTTCTTTCCCTAAAACGGAGCTCCCAATGCTTGTACTTTGGAGAAAAGGATATACGTTGAGCAGCTTTTTTATATCATTCATCATATGAGTGTACGTGTAATTTTGTTTACCTTCAACTAAGCGCCATGTAATGCGTTGAGGTATGTGAATGATCTGACCTATTTGTAAGTGATTGGGGTTGAGACCAGGATTAACGAGTAATATGGCGATGAGGGGCAGGTTTCGACTCTGTGCAATCTGCCAAAAAGAGTCCCCTTGTTTGATTTGATAGCTAATGTTTATAAAACCAGGAATACGAATGCGTTGTCCAACTCTTAAAAATTGGGGATTAATATTTTTATTGGAATCTAGAATTAGTTGAAGTGGTATGTTAAACACTTCACTAAAATGCCAAAGTGAATCTCCTGGCCTTACGATGATATCCACATGTATTCTCTCCTTAATTAGAATTCGTTCACTATATGATGTATATGAAAAAATTCTAGACTTATTAATATGAAATTGGCAAAGTTTCTTTATTGTGAATGTTAAAAGAAGAGATAATTAGTTATTTTTGCATGTATACTAGTAATAATAATAAAGTGAAAGAAAGGTAAAGGTAGGAAAACCAAATGTTAAATAAATTGAAATTGGGTATACGCTCCAAGATTACATTAGGTTATATCGTAATCATTCTTTGCTTACTTGCTGCCGTTGTCATATTAAATAATCAAATTACTTCTTTACAAAAAGAACGGAATTTTATTATTAAATACGATTCCAATGTTCAAACTTTAACCAATGAGATTGAAAAGTATGTATTAGATATGGAATCGAGTCAGCGAGGTTTCATCATTACAGGTGAACCAAGTTATCTAGAGCCCTATGATAATGCGGCTGAAAATTGGAAGTTAGATTTTAATAATCTCTATCAGCAAATGAAGGAAAAACCTTCTCAACAGGAAAAGTTAAAAGAGATAGAGGAAACGATTGAACATTGGATAAATACTTCAGGTAAGCCAACAATCCAATTGAAAAAGGATAATAATATAGAAGCGTTGAATGAATTTTTTAAAGTAGATAGTGGGCGCCAAGATATGGAGAAAATGCGCAAATTATTTGATTCCTTCCGCTCAACTGAAAATGCGTATACACAAGCAAAGGCAAGTCAATTAGACAAACAGAATAGTAAATTAACAAGTGGCTTATTTGGGATCTTAATTTTAGTTTCTGTCATTGCCATTGTGATAGCTAGTGGAATTTCACGTTCAATCGTGAGAACGATAACGGAAGTTACACAAACCATTAAAGAAATGGCTGCTACGAAAGGTGATTTCACGAGAAGAATCCATGTGAGCTCTAATGATGAAATAAATGATCTTGCTGAAGCAACAAATATACTGTTAGAGTCAGTAGAAAAGAGAGAATGGTTACAAAGTAATATTGCAGAAATCGTGACAAAATATCAAGGTGTTTCAGCAATTACAAAATTAGCTGAGATCTTCCTATCAGAAGTAGCACAGAAAACACAAGCCTCCCTTGGTGCATTCTATGTCAGAGAAGTAACAGAGGAACAAGTACATTTTGTGAAAAAGGCTGCTTTTGCTGATGGAGATGACCGTGTCGGTATTGAAAGCTTTAAAATGGGACAAGGATTAATCGGTCAATGCGCATTAGAAAAAAGGATATTATTTTATGATAATATTCCGCAAGACTATCGCTTAATTAGAACGGGTTTAGGTGAAGTAAGGCCGCAAAATATTTTATTGATCCCTATAATTTTTGAGAATGAAATTATAGCAGTGGTAGAAATCGCAACAATGACTAAATTTAGTGAGTTGCAGCAAGAATTAGTGCAGCAAGTTACTGAAACATTTGGCTTAACAGTGAATAGTGTGTTAGGGCGTATGGAAATTGTTCGTCTATTAAATGAATCCAGAGCAATGACAGAAGAATTACAGGTACAGTCAGAAGAGCTTCAGACACAATCTGAAGAGTTACAAATGCAAACAGAAGAGCTGACAATGATTAATGAGCAACTAGAAGAGCGCACGAAAGAGGCTGAATCTAAATCTAGAGAGTTGGAGAGGGCGAAGAAGGAATTAGAAGAAAGTGCAGAACAACTAATACTTAATTCTAATTATAAATCCGAGTTCTTAGCAAATATGTCACATGAATTAAGAACACCTTTAAATAGCATATTAATTTTATCGGAGATGCTAGCAGAAAATAGTCAACAAAACTTAACAGACGAGGAAACAGAGTTTGCTAAAGTGATTCATTCTTCTGGAGAAGATTTACTTGCTTTAATCAATGATATTTTAGATTTATCAAAAGTAGAGGCTGGGAAGCTTGATATCATTTTTAATGAAGTGAATATGAGTGAAGTACCAGTGCAAATTGAACATACCTTTGCACCTGTTGCAATGAAGAAAAATTTAGCATTCGATATTTCAAAGGCAGATCATGTTGTAGATGTATTCTATACGGATGAAAAGAGATTCCATCAAATCATAAAAAATTTATTATCAAATGCGTTTAAATTTACGGAACAAGGATCTGTATCATTAGCCATTAACCAGCTAACACCACAACAATTAACAAATAATATGCAAGACATAAGCACAGATTGGCTGGAAATTACCGTATCTGATACAGGGATAGGTATTCCAAAAGACAAGCATCAGCTAATTTTTGAATCATTCCAGCAAGCAGATGGTGCTACAGTTCGGAAATATGGTGGAACTGGGCTCGGTCTTTCAATTTGTAAGGAATTTGCTAAGCTGCTTGGTGGCTGGATTACGCTGCAAAGTGCAGAGGGACAAGGAAGTAGCTTTACGTTAACGATTCCAAGTTTACCAAATGGAATTGAAGAGGAACATTGCCAAAAGCTTGCTATGAACGAAGTTGCCGCTACGACGGTAGAAGAGGAACAAATAAAAGAACAACCACAAGAAATGGAGGAAGCTCTTCAACAAGAAGTAGAGGTCTTCCAAGGGAAAAATATTTTAATAGTAGATGATGATAACCGTAATATTTATGCGTTAAAAACTGCTCTAGAAAAAAGAGGTATGAACATTTTAGTGGCCAAAGACGGACTTGAATGTTTAGAGGTCATGCAAGCTAATGCTGAGATCGATCTTATTCTGATGGATATTATGATGCCTAATATGGATGGCTATGAAGCGATGACTATTATTCGTCAACAAATGAAACGCACAGATTTACCGATTATTGCGCTGACAGCAAAAGCTATGAAAAATGATCGCGATAAATCGTTACAGGCTGGTGCATCAGATTATATTAGTAAGCCATTAAATTTAGATCAATTAATATCGGTTTTAAGAGTATGGTTGGTTTCTAAAGGGAGTTAATGAACATGGAACAATTTCAGCCTTTGGAGCAAAATATACAATTAAATAAGCAAACAAATTTAGAAATTGATTTGTTACTAGAGGCTATTTATCGTTTATCTGGGTATGATTTTCGTCAATATAATCGCTCATCGATTTCGCGTAGAATTTTCAATAGGATGAGAATAAATAACATTCCAACGATTTCACGTATACAAGAAAAGGTCATTCATGATAAGGAATTTTTAGAGCAAATTTTGAATGACTTTTCGATAAATGTAACCGAAATGTTTCGTAACCCTAGTTTTTTTAAAGCCTTTCGTGAAAAAGTGATCCCCACTTTACGAGAGTACCCAGAAATAAGGATTTGGCATGCTGGTTGTGCGACAGGTGAGGAAGTATACTCTATGGCTATCTTGCTTCAAGAAGAGGGGCTAATCGATAGGGCAGTAATTTACGCAACAGACATGAATGAGCAAGTATTAGAAAAAGCAAAGAAAGGCGCTTTTCCTATTCATAAAATGCAGGCTTATACGAAAAACTATATGCTTGCTGGGGGTGTCCACGCTTTTTCGGAGTACTATAATACAGATTATCAATATGCCTACTTCCACCCAACATTATTGAAAAATATTATTTTTGCTCAACATAATTTAGTAACAGATCAATCATTCAATGAGTTTCATGTAGTCTTATGTCGAAATGTCCTTATTTATTTTTCACCTAAGCTACAGAGTCAAGTACATCAGTTGTTTTATGAAAGTCTAAGTGAGCAAGGTTTTCTATGCTTAGGGGATAAAGAAACATTGCGCTTTGATGAGGTTATTTCAAAATATAGTGAAATTGCTAGCAATGAAAGAATTTATCAAAAAATATATTAACGAGTAAGAGGCTATCCTAACATTGGATAGCCTCTCTTTGTTATTTATATAGAAGTGCTAGTTGCTTGAATCATTAATACACACATATCATCAGGTTGATTTTCTTGTTTATCCTTCGGTAATAAATTGTCAATCAGGCATTGTGAATAATCCCACTTGGAGGATGTTAGCGTTTGCAAATGCTTTTCTGATTCAATTTCACAGGGTCCCATTGCTTCTAATACGCCATCTGTAAATAGCACAATTTGAATATCCTGTTCATATTGAATACATTGCTTTTTAACTTTAATTTCATCGAAAAAGCCAACTGCACAGCTTCCTTGATTTAATGGAATACATGTTTTTTCGTCTATTAGTGCGTATCCAGGAGGATGACCAGCATTTATATATTCGACTGTTTTTTGCTCTGTATCAATTACTAAATATATGGCTGTAAAATAATAAAGATTATTGTCTTTTCCATCTTGCAACAGGGTCATATAACGATTCAGTTCTTTAATGACAAGTTCAGGCTCGTTTAATTGTTTAACAGCCTCTCTTAAAACAGAGGAGATAAACATACAAACAAGTGCTGCAGATATTCCATGACCCATCATATCCAAAAGTATAATGGCATAGCGATGATCATCTATTTTATACCAATAATACATATCACCCGCTAAATTTGAGGATGGTAAATAAGAAACTTCAATACGGATATCCTTCTCGTTTAATGGTGGGCTTAGTAGGCTTCGTTGTACATGAGTGGCTAAATCGAGTTCATATTGTATTTTCTTTTCATGCTGAGTGTGCCAATCTAATTCCGATTTTAAACGTAATGCAACTCGAATTCTTGCAAGCAGCTCCGTTTTATTAATTGGTTTTGTAATATAATCTACACCACCGATATCTAATGCTTCTGCTAGCTTGTTTTTATCTTCGAGCGCTGTGACAAATATAATTTGAATATCTTTCAAACTTTCATTTTGTTTAATACGTTTGCAGGCCTCAATACCATCTACTTCTGGCATCATAATATCTAACAATATTAAATCTACTGAATTTCCTGTTGGATTTGGTGCATCTAATTGTAAATAATCAAATAGCTCATAAGCAGATGAAAGAGAAACACAGTTATCATAACCTGCATTTTTTAGTATTTTTTCAATGACAAATAAATTGACTTGATTGTCATCTACTAGAAGAATGGTCATAGTTACTTCTCCTTACTCTGATTGAATTGTGCAGATTATTATTCATGTATATAAAATACTTTCAACTTTATCATTATACAAAACATCAGAGAATAAAGGTATTTTGGCGATCTGAATGTATAGTTTGCTAGAAAGTGAATGAAAGAGAGTTTACATTTTAGCTTTTCTAAATCCTTGATATATATCAAATGCATTTACTAATACAGCAGTAATCATACCGAGGAGTAAAATCTTATCTATAAAAAATGTTACCTTAGCTGAAGCTGTATCTGTGATAGTGGCTATATAGGGGATGGAGGCACTATGAATAAAATCTTGATGCATTGCCAGGGCAATAAATACAACGGTTCCTCCACCTTGAAGCAGTGCATTAGTTATAGCGATTGGCATTGTCCATTGACCTGAGCGCCATTTGACGAACGTTAAAACGACACTAAGAATAATACATAGGAAGACTATAGGGGCAAACGTTTGTAAAATATTTTGATTAAAGATCGGCATAACGAATTTCAAGCTACCGTTGTCGTTTGTTGTATAAATACCTAAAAGACGATAGGCATTCCAATAAACAAAAGCAAAAATAAAGATCCCTGAAAGACTAAAAATTGTATCGCTTAAAGTGATGACTTTGTCTTTAGGAATATTTTTTATTTTTACTAAATCATCAGGGGACCATTGTTTCGCGTTCAAAAAAGGCAGTTGAATTTTATTAGAACCAGATCGCTCAACGATGATAAAGACAACCGTGATCCAAAACAATACGTGAAAAAATACAGAAATCATGGCAACAATGATCATGGAAAATGTTGAAATAATTGTTGTGAGAAGTGCCTCTTCCCCTGCAAACAGCACTATTTTTTTAATTACTTGAATAATGATCGTCATGAACATTGCCCAAGGTATGACTAGTTTGATCGTTCCGATGTATTGGTCAAAAATATCTGGGCCAATTAAAAAACGGGGTGTATCCTGATAGCTTGCAGCAATTTTTACAGGGTTACCGAGTTTTTGGAGTACGGTTTTCACATCAGATTCTGAATATTGCTCAGGCAACATATTCTCTATAGTAGCCTTTAGATCAAGCAATATTTCTTCACGCCGCGTATTCTTATGTAGCTTTTTAGACACTTCGTGAAGATAAGAATCAATTAAAGTCATTCAAATTCCTCCTTTAATCATTTTCAATGCTCATGATTTATTGTGGTAATATATGTTATTATGGCATCTAAAAATTAATATGAAAAAATCAAGAACAACATGCAATTCTTTAAAAATGGAGGGGAAATGGTGAGAGTGATAGAGAAAATAGTAAAGGAACAAGACTTTGTATCCTTTGTAAATATCGTTGTAGGAGCCTATCCGGGAAGAATGGATGGAGCACAACCGACAAAAGAGCAGCTAAAGAATCTATTTATGTACAATCAGAGCAATGACGAGTCTCTTCATTATTATGGACTATGGGAAAATGACAAACTCATAGGTGGTATGCGACTACATGACTTTCAAATGAACCTATTCTCTAACATGCTACCAGTCGGTGGGGTAGGATTAGTTGCAGTGGATTTATTATATAAAAAAGAGAAGGTTGCAAAGGAATTAATCGAGCAATTTTTTAGTATTTTTCTAGAGAAGAATATTCACTTCGTGGCACTGTATCCATTTAGACCGGATTTTTATAAGAAAATGGGCTTTGGGTATGGACCAAAAATCTATCAATACTTAGTAGAGCCATTAAGCTTTCCTAAGGGACCTACGAAAAAGCACCTAAAATATTTAACCATTGAAGATCAGCAACAGCTAATAGATTGCTATAACAGAGTTGCAGCTAAAAAGCATGGGATGTTTCTTAAAACAACATCTGAGGTATCCTTTATTTTTAAAAACATTGAAAATTATGTGATTGCGATGGAACAGCAAGGTACTGTACAGGGCTATATAGTCTTTTCGTTTAAAAAGCAAAGTGACGATAATTTTATGCTGAACAATATGGTTATTAAAGAGTTCATCTATGAGACTCCACAAGCTTTATTAGAGCTTAGTACATTCTTAAACAGCCAGGCAGACCAGGTAAATAGGATTGAATGGAATACCCAAGAAGAAAATGTTCATTTCTTTCTAGGGGATGTTAGGAATGGTACAAATCAATTAATCCCAAGTGTCTATCATGCAAGTGCCATGTCAGGAGTTGGACTAATGTATCGTATTATTAATGTGAAGGGTTTTTTTGATGAGCTTAAGACGCGTAATTTTAACGGTGTCACCCTGACACTTAAATTGATCGTTATGGATTCCTTACTCGTTGAGAATAGCCAACAGCTCATTATTGAAGCCGTTAATGGTACCATTAACATTTTAGAAAGTGGTAGCTATGATGTTGAAGTAAGCATTGATGTAGCAGAGCTTTCTTCATTGATAATGGGTGTCGTAACAGTCCAAGAGCTCTTTATGCTTAGTCAAATAACGGTTAGCGATGAGCACTATTTACAGGTATTGCAGCAATTTTTCTTCGTCATTGAAAAGCCAACATGTTTATCGGCATTTTAAAAGACTCTCACGGTTTATTAATGTTCTTTTTCTATAAAAAGAGATGATCTCGAGGGTCTTTCAAGTGGTGTGATATTAATAATAAAGTAACTTATTATTAATATTAGAATAATTAAAGAATAAATTAACGTGTTCAAAGGATGATCGTGCTCTACAATAATTAAACGAATCATCGCTGTGATACCTATATATATAAAATAGCGGAGCGGGAAATGATAGTCCTCTTTAAAATATTTAATAATCATTGTGATGAACTCAAAATATAAAAAGAAAATAAGAATATTGGCAAGGAATTGTTTATAATCGCCGCCTTCATTGGCAAAAAGTAAAATTTTTAGAAATTCAATTAGCTCCTTAAAAAGTAAAAATGAAAGTATGAGAGCTAGTAATACAAGGCAGACATTGAGAAATAGCTGGAGAGATTTAGGCACAGCTTTAATGAGCCGTAAGTAAGTTGAGTTTTTTTGATTCATGTAATTCCTCCAATCGAATTCCTTATTAAACGTTTCTAAATAATGAGGGAGCAACACATCATTATATGGCTAAGCTTAGATGCATTATGATATGAATATAACAATTTATCGTTAATGTTTCCTTTTGGTTTTGTAAAGTTTTGGTATATTTTCATGAAAGAAAGTTTTCAAAATAATTTAGTGGTATGCTAAAATAGATGTGCATGAATATAAAATTTAAAAGGGGTTTTTAAAATGGCAAAAGCTGCAAAAACTGATGCGAAAATTACACCAGAACGTTTAGAAGAAGCGTTAAATGTTCGTGACCGTCTAATTATTGAACTACTAGTACAAGTACTTGATGAAAAGTTAGTAATTGAGCGTCCTGTATTACGTGAGCGTCTAGGTAACCTTGTAGATCTTGCTGATCATGATGCAGAACTTAAGGAAACAATCCACGCTGTTATTAACAAACTATAATAATAAAAAGAATGCTACGGACTATGCGTAGCATTCTTTTTTATAAATTCATGTAAAGCGTTCTACTAAGTCATGCATACGCTCGGCCTCTGTATGAAGTTCCATAGAGGAGTTCATGATAGAGGTTACTGCTGACTTTTGTTCGTCAATAGAAGCATTAATTTGCTCAGTAGCTGCTGCAGATTGAGTAGCTACACTGGCTATTTCATTAATAGCTTTCATCACAATAATCCGATTATCAGCCATTTCGTTCATCCCCTTATCGAGTGAGACAAGGTGCTCCGAAATGTCGCGGATGGAGTCTGCGAGGAAAGTAAAAGCCCCTTTAATTGACATCGCCTGACTTTGTGAAAGTTGCAGCGTGTGTATCATCTTTGCATCTGAATTAGCGGTATCAACTTCAATATAGTTATATAATAGAAAATTCTGATAACGTATATAAGTTTATAAAGAATTATTAAAGAGGTAAGGTTCATAAAAAACCCCAATTAAGATGTTTGCTCTTAATTGGGGTTACGATTTATTAGTATACTTTATCACCGTTGAAGATAGAGTTCTTCACGATCACATAATCAACATTTCGAATAGCTTCTAGTTTTGTACCACCAGCATAGGAAATAGATGATTGTAAGTCTTGTTGCATTTCAATTAAAGTATCTTTGATGCTTCCTTTATGCTCAACATACATTTTCTTACCTTCGACATTTTTACGTTCGCCTTTTTGGAATTCAGAAGCAGAGCCAAAGTATTCTTTCACTGTTTTACCATCGATTTCGATTGTTTCACCTGGTGATTCTTCATGACCAGCAAATAGTGAACCAATCATCACCATTGAAGCACCGAAGCGTACAGATTTAGCGATATCTCCGTGTGTACGAATACCACCGTCAGCAATAATTGGCTTAGTAGCAGCCTTTGCACACCAACGTAATGCAGCTAATTGCCAGCCCCCTGTACCAAAGCCTGTTTTGATTTTAGTAATACAAACTTTCCCTGGTCCAATTCCTACTTTCGTTGCGTCTGCTCCAGCATTTTCGAGTTCGCGTACTGCCTCAGGTGTTCCAACGTTACCAGCAATGACGAAGCTGCTTGGTAGGTGTTTCTTAATATGTTGAATCATACGAATAACAGCATTTGAATGACCATGTGCAATATCAATTGTAATAAAATCAGGTACTAATTGGGCAGCTGCTAATTCTTCAATAAAAGTATACTCTTCTTCTTTTACACCAACGCTTATGGAAGCGATTAAGCCATCACCTTGCATTTCTTGAATGAAGTTTTTACGTTTTTCTGGTTGGAAGCGATGCATGATATAAAAGTAACCGTTTTCAGCTAGCTTCTTAGCAAGACTTTCGTCGATAATTGTTTGCATATTTGCAGGTACTACAGGAAGTTTAAAAGTATGTCCTCCTAAAGTAACAGAAGTATCACATTCTGAACGACTTTCTACAATACATTTTGCGGGAATTAGTTGAATATCCTCATAGTCAAATACGTTATCCATTATATACACTCCTAAAATACGAATATTTTTAAAGATTTAATTTAAATTGTTCGCCATTTGGTAATTTACATGATTTTTGAGTAAATGTCAAAGCTTTTGTGAAAATAAATAAAAAATTTAAAATTAAATGTAGTAAAATTTTTGGGTAAATGAATTTTTCATTTATAATTTGTGTTCTGATTTGTAATCCATGTACAATAGAATTGTTTCAAAAAATGACAAGGGAGTGTTGGAAATGGCAGTAGAGGTATATTTAATTTTTAATGGGAATTGTCGAGAAGCTGTTACGTTTTATGAAGATGTTTTTAATACGGACAAGGCTGAAATTATGACGTTTGGAGATTCACCCCAAAATCCTGATTATCCCTTACCAGAGGAAGCGAAGGATCTTGTTATGCATACAAGACTTTCTGTATTTGGTAGTAGAATTATGTTCTCAGATACATTTCCGGGCTCACCGTTCTCAGTTGGGAATAATGTCACGCTAGCGATTGTTTCCGATGATGAAGAACAAATGCGAAAAGCGTTTGACAAGCTTAAAGATGGTGGAAAAGTGACAATGGAGTTACAAGAAACTTTTTGGAGTAAATGTTACGGCTCGCTTACTGATAAATTCGGCGTTGAATGGCAATTTAGCCATGAGGTAAATGAATAAATAGCGCAATTAAAAGCACGATGATCCTGGGTTTTACCCAACGATCATCGTGCTGTTTCATTAGTAATTAAAACGATTTACATAGCCCTGTAATTCATCAGCCATATCGAGTAACGTTTTAGCTGAAGAAGCAATCTCCTGCATGGAAGATAATGTTTGCTCCGTTGATGCTGCCACTTCTTCAGAGGCAGCAGCATTAAGTTTTGCATGGTCTGACAGTTCAATCGCTGTTGCTGACACTTCTTCCACCACCGCAGACATCTCCTGTGCTGATGCAGAAATATCCTCCATTTTCGGTGCCATCTCTCGAAGACTTTCAATGATACTTGTAAATTTCTTTTTTGTATCCTTGGATAACTGTAGACCTTCTTGGACATCTGTGGAAGCTTTCATCATTGTTTGAACAGATTTAGCCGTATCCTGTTGAATACCTGTAATAAGCGCAGAAATTTGTTCCGCTGATTGATGGGATTGCTCTGCTAATTTTCGAACTTCATCTGCCACGACTGCAAAGCCTTTGCCGTGTTCTCCTGCTCGTGCTGCTTCAATAGCAGCATTTAGAGCTAGTAAATTGGTTTGGTCAGAAATAGCACTGATCATTTCTAAAATTGAACCGATTTCTTTAGTGCGGTCATAAAGAGTTTTAATCATTCTATCCGATTGTGTAACAGATTCATGAATATAATTCATTTGTTGTACAGTTTGTTCGACAGATTGGCCTCCTTCTTCAGCTAGTTGAATGGCTTGACTGGATAGGTCTGAAACTTGGAGTGCGCTATCAGCAACTTCGACAACCCCTTTAGCAATTTCCTCAACTGAAATAGCGTTTTGGTCAATGCTGGTTGTTTGCTTCTCAGTACTCATAGCAACCTGTTGCATAGCTTCTGTTACCTGTTCCGATGCTGCAATATTTTGCTCAGCATTTGCAGAAAGACTTTGGGCAGAATTTTGAACCTGTTGTGAGCTTTGGTCAACATTACGAATTAGCTTTTTTAGGCTAACTTTCATCGAGACAAATGCTTCACCGAGTTGTCCTATTTCATCTTTAGAATGAATGTCAATAAACTCTGTTAAATCACCATCACTAATTTTTAAGGCACTTTGTTTAAGTTTATTAATCGGGTTGACAACCGATTTAATCATGAAGAGCATAAACAAAACGCCAACTAAAATTGAAACTACAATAATGATTAAGTTAATCTTCAATGTGGAGGTAGCAGCCTTTGCAGCCTCTGCAGTAAACATTGTACCAATTACCTTCCAACCAGTTAGTTCATTGGTCATAAACTGCATATGACGGTCCTTTTCAACAATAGATCCGCTTTCTTGTTCATAAATTTTTGTAATATAGCTTTCTGCTGCCTCGGTACCACTTTCTTTATCTGGCTGGGCAATATAAATTTTATTGTTATCTAAAAGGGAAGCAAAGCCAGTCTCTCCAATGCGAATATTATTCGTTATGTCACTTAGTGTCGAAATATTTAAATCTAGTCCTAATACGCCAGAGCCATCTGGTAATGCTTGAGTGATTGTAATAACGATGTCACCTGTAGATTGGGTTACATATGGAGCTGTAATAGAAACCCCGCCATTACTATCTAAAGCCTGTGTATACCAAGGCCGTGTACGTGGATCAAAGCCATCAGGATAGTCTTGAGCAGGCTCGTCCAATAGTTTGCCATCAGAAGTACCAATATAAATCAATTCTACTTCAGGGTGCATATTAACGTATTCATTTAGTAATGATTTAAGTTTTGGAACATTTTCATCTTGAAAGAAGGATTTATTAAATTTCTTTGAAAAATATTGTACATCCTCTAATTTTGGTTTAATCATGTTCGTAATGTTGGTATTAAGAATACGTACACTTTCAGTTGCACTTGCTTGTTGTTCTTCTGAAATCTGCTTTTCAGCACTTTGGTAGGAAACAATTCCAATTAACAGTGTTGGGATGAGAAGCATTGCTAAAAACGAGAAAATAAGCTTTTTTCTTAAACTTAGTTGTTTCACTTGTATTATCCTCACATAATTTTTTTGTTCTATACTTTTCCCTAGAAGGTAAATAATTCTCATTCTATCAGAAAAAAAAGAAAAGTTAAGTACTTTAGATTAATTATTTGTGAGTAATATATATGACTATCAATTATTCGAAATTTCTCAAAATTAAATATTGTTAGAAGCTATATAAAGGTCAAGATTGATGTATACTAATCTCAAAAGAGGAGGGAGGAATATCATGATTCATCAAATTGGACAGGTAATGCTCTATGTTAATGATCAAGATGTAGCGGTAAAGTTTTGGACTGAAAAAGTAGGATTTGTTGTCGTTGCTGAACAGGAAGAAGCTGGGATGCGCTGGATAGAAATTGCCCCAACGAAGGAAGCTCAAACATCCTTTGTATTGCACAATAAAGAAATTATCGCTAAAATGCAGCCAGAACTAAATTTAGGAACACCTTCCATTATGTTTTACGCCGATAAAATTGAAGAAATGTACCAAGACTTTCAAGCAAAGGGCATTAAGGTAGGGGATCTAGTAATGATGCCAATGGGTAGAGTTTTTAATTTTGCAGACCCTGAAAATAACTATTTTGCTTTAGTTGAAAAACAAGTATAAATACCAATATCTGCTCGTTTTTGTTAGATTATTGCATTAAAACGAGCAGATTTACTTTTTTATCTTATTTAATAGAGATAGTCTCTATGATAAATCCTCTCCAAAAATAGATACTGTTTGTCGGTCTATTATAAATTCACGACCATTCCATTTTAAAATATTTTCTACATAACCTAATCCGTCAGCATGATATCTACCGGCAATTTCTTGATATCCTAAAATTTCATATGTCCCATCTCGATCATAATCAACGGGATATAGTCCACTAAAAGGGTCTACCCAGCCTTCAATTGGTTGCTTTAAAGTGCCATCTGGATTATAGATTTCTGCTAAGTAGTCTGTACCCTTATACTGTAAATCGATGGTGTATCGTTTAGCAGGATTCGAACTTTGAACATCAGCCTTGTAGTGATCAACATAACGGACACTATATTTTAGTTTGTTATTGAAAGACTCTGCATCAAAAATAGAAAGTATTTGGTTGTTGATCGAGGCAAATATCTCGCCATTAATTATACCTCCACTACCTCCTGTATCGGAGATTACAAAAATATCCTCAATATGATTACCAGTAAAATCGCCTAAGAAAAGGGTTGGGTTATAGCCTATATTTTGTTTCAGTGGAATATGTTCCATTTGTCTTGTTTGACCATAAAAAATAGCGAGTGTTATATCTTTCCATAAGGGACTATCAGGCTGTTTAGTGCCCATTAAAAAAATGGTTTCAAAAAAGCCATCACCATTAATATCACCAAACTTAGTTTGAATTACTTGTGGAGCGAAATAGGATAAGGTGCCACCATTTTGTGGCGAAGTGAAGTTGTTCGTCATGTATACACCTCTTTCATTAGTCTTAGCATATGTTGTAAACAAAGCTTGGTGCATAAATCAAAGGGTAAAGTTGAATCATTTTAATTCATATTAAACTAACAAAAAAACTTGTATATTACCCATTGACATTTTTAAATGTGAAAAGTATTATAAGTGTCAACGAATCTGAAAATTCAGTACCTAATAGCATCTCCCTACAATAAGTAGGTAGAGATTTTTTTTCACTAATAATTCTTAGTAAATTTATATGATTTATATTAATTGAACGGAATACTCCTCCTCTATAGAGGAAGATGATTTTTCATTTCACTGGGTGCTCAATCAAGATAAACCCTTCGGAAGTATCGGATTTTGAAGGGGAGCTTTTCGAGCAAGCCCAAAAAAAACTAGATACAAATATGCCGAGGTGTAATTGATATATTGTGGGAAGAAGGAGATCTACTTGAAAAATTTATTTGTAAAAACAGAGCGACAACGATTTTGGTTAGGGCAACTCGCAGCTATTGCAGAGCCGATCAAGTCCAAGGCTGTTGAGGTGGATGAACAATCTCGTTTCCCTTTCGAGGCGTATCGATTACTTTTGCAAATGGGCTACCCGCAGCTTACTTTACCGAAGCAATATGGCGGAGAAGGTCTATCAGTCTATGATATGGTGCTTGTGCAAGAAACGTTAGCAAGCTATGACGAGAACGCATCTCTATCCCTTGGGTGGACATTAGGCGTTGTCGGTGAAATATATGAAACGAAGTTATGGACTGAGAATTTATTAACAGCGTTTGCTGAAGAAATAAAGGGAGGTGCCATCATTAATAGAGCTGTTAGTGAGGCAGCAACGGGAAGTCCAACGCGTGGTGGTCGACCTGGAACAACCGCTGTTTCTACAAAAGATGGCTGGCTATTAAATGGACGCAAGATCTTTACGACTGCATCTCCAGTACTCGATTATTTTCTAACTTCAGCTTGGATTGAAGAAAAGCAGCAAATTGGGTTTTTCCTCATTCATAAAGATTCGAAAGGGTTATCCATTGAAGAAAATTGGGAAATGTCTGCAATGCGAGGCACAAGTAGCCATGATCTTGTGTTAAAAGATGTCGTTGTAGCAAAGGAGCATTTAGTTGAGTTACCAAGTCATCCTAGTGGCGGTAAGATAAACGGCTGGATACTCCATATTCCAGCTACCTATTTAGGTATTGCACAAGCTGCCCGTGATTATGCCATTCATTTTGCTAATCATCATCAGCCCAATAGCTTGAATGCTCCGATTAGTACGTTACCAAATGTACAACAGCTTTTAGGAGATATTGAATTAAAGCTCCATCAAGCACGCTTTGTCCTGTATGGGGTGGCTGAAGCCTACGATGATCCAGCTAGACGCGGACTTATCACAAATGAAATGGCTGTGGCTAAACATACAGTTACAAATCTGGCTATTGAAATAGTGGATAAGGCAATGCGGGTAGTTGGAGCAAAAAGCTTACAGCTGACAAATCCATTACAACGCTACTATCGCAACGTTCGTGCAGGACTTCATAATCCGCCAATGGATGATATGACGATTATTAAATTAGCGACTGCTGCAATCGAACAAAAGAAGCTATCTGAAAGTTAATGAAAATTTACATGAGGAATAAGGAGAAATGACATATGAAGAAAAATAAAATTTTTCAACTTGCTGCGGTTGGTTTGGCTTCTATAGCACTTTTAACAGCTTGTAATTCTGGAGAATCAGCTGAAAAGGATTCAGGCGATGGTGATAAGGTTCGTACGGTTAAGGTTGCCTATGATCAAGCATCAAAGCCGATTAGTTATATTGACGATAATGGGAATCCTACAGGTTATGATGTAGAAGTAATGAAATTAGTAGATGAATTATTGCCGGACTATCAATTCGAATATGTAGGCACAACGAGTGATGATTTATTAATTGGTGTAGAGCAAGGGAAATATCAAGTAGGGGTGAAAAATGCCTTCTTTACGCAAGAGCGAACAGAGAAATTTATTTTCCCGAAGGAGTTTTTAGGGTTAAGTAGTGCAGGTCTAGTTTTACGTAAAGAGGATGAAGGTGTGAAAACATTAGCTGATTTTGCGAAAAAGGGCTATTCGTTAGCACCGATTGCTGCTAATAACGCTCAATATACAATTATTGATGAATACAATACGGCAAACCCTGATAATAAAGTTAAGCTTGAGGCTGGCGATGCATTTACAGTTGATGTTGTGCAGTGGGTAAATGAAGGCCGTGTTGATGGTGGTGTCATGATTGAGGGACCATTTAAACAACAGGTTCTTGCCGAAGATGGCCCTTATTATAACTTAAAAGATGAGGTTGTTTATAACGAATTTGCTGTCATTAAAACATGGCCATTGTTCAATAAAAAGGAACAAGAATTCGCTGATGCTTATGATAAAGCGATAGCACAAATTAAGGAACAAAAGAAAACAAATGAATTAAGCACTAAGTTCTATGGCCGTGATTTATTTGAAGTATTAGAAAATGTTAATCGTTAGTTGAAAAAATAACGAATTTATAAGGCTGTTGAGTCAGTGACACTCAGCAGTCTTTATTCATAAAAACAAAAGTTGGTGAGGAAATGGATAAATATTTTGACGCAACATATATTTGGAACGCAATCCCTGTGTTAGTACCCTTTTTAAAAATTACGTTCCTAGTTGCAGGGTCCTCTATTATTTTAGGTACACTGTTTGGCTTATTGTTAGCGGCAGCTAAACTATCTTCCTTGAAATGGTTACAAAAAATCGCAAACTTGTATACAACAATTATGCGTTGTACGCCCTCTATTGTTTTATTATTTCTTGTTTATTATGGTGTCCCAGCATTAGCTGAAAATGTCGGTCTCAATCTCCATTCAATTGAGACGGCTATTTTCGTAGTCGTAACTTTCACCCTGCAGTTTGCAGCAATTATGTCTGAGGTAATACGATCCGCTTATTTAGCAATTCCCAAAGGACAGTTTGAAGCAGCTGTTAGTGTTGGGCTAACACCATTCCAGGCCTACCGTCGAATCATTTTCCCGCAGGCACTTGTAGTTGCTCTGCCGAACTTTGGGAATGGCATGATCGCTTTATTACAGGAAGGTGCACTAGCTTATACAATTGGTTTAATTGATATTGTCGGTAAGGCAAATTTAATTATCGCAAGTAATATCAATGCACATGCATTAGAAATTTATATTGCATTAGCCATTATTTATTGGGTGTTATCAATTATTATAGAAAAAATATTTGCTATATTAGAAAAGGTATTTGGCAAGGGTAAGAAGACCTTAGAAACAACGTAAGGAGGCATAACTGTGAATTATCAATTTTTACTTGAAACATTTTTTGTTGCATTATCTGGTGTTCCTATCGCTCTCCTTGTGACAGTTGTTGCTTTGTTGATAGCTCTACCACTTGGTTTTTTACTGGCACTTACGAGGATTAATAAAATTCCAGTTATCCACCATCTAGCGAAAATTTATGTTTCTTTCGTACGAGGGACGCCGATCATTATACAAATCTTTATTATATATAGTAGTATCCCGTTAATGTTAAAAGTTATTTTTGAAAAGTATCATATAGAATATGATATTTATAAAATCAATCCAATTTGGTATGCATTTATTGTTTTCGCGTTCAGTTCAACGGCAATTTTAATAGAGGTATTTCGTTCTGCATTAAGTACAATTGAAAAAGGGCAATTAGAGGCAGCGCATTCAGTAGGTTTAACAACATTCCAAGCATATACTCGAATCATCATTCCGCAAGCTTTAGTAGTTGCATTGCCGAATATTTGCACAGCTACCGTTAATCTTATTAAGGCTACCTCCCTAGGCTACGCAATGTCCCTTCCTGAAATTACATTGAAGGCAAAAGTGGCAGCAAACGTTGGCTATAATTACGTAGAAGCCTATTTGGATATCTTTATCGTGTACTTAATTTTATGTAGTACAGTCGAATACTTGTTTAAGCGCTATGAAAAGTATTTAAGCAAATACAAAGCGGCACATGCCTAAGGGGTGAATAATTATGTTAGAAATTAAAAATATTCATAAGTCATTTGGTGGCAATGAAATTTTAAAAGGTGTTGATTTAGCTATTGATAAAGGGGATGTTGTTGTTATTTTAGGTCCTAGTGGCTCAGGGAAAACAACATTATTACGCTGCATCAATTTTTTAGAAAAGGCAGATCAAGGCTATGCGACATTTGGAGATATCGAAGTTGATTTTCAACATGTAAAGAAAAAAGACGTACATGCAATTCGTCAGCGCGTCGCATTTGTCTTCCAAAATTATAATCTGTTCACAAATAAAACGGCATTAGAAAATGTTACCGAAGGGTTAATCGTTGGACGTAAGATCCCGAAGGCTCAGGCTGTGGAAATTGGCAAAAAGGCACTAGACAAAGTAGGCTTATCTGAAAAATACAACGCCTATCCTAGTCAGTTATCTGGCGGTCAGCAACAGCGTGTAGGCATTGCACGAGCAGTAGCATTGAATCCTGATATTATTTTATTTGATGAGCCAACATCTGCACTTGATCCCGAATTAGTAGGAGAAGTATTGCAAGTCATGAAAAATATTGCGGCTGAGGGTACTACAATGCTTGTGGTCACACATGAAATGGGCTTTGCCAAAGATGTCGCCAATCGCGTGATTTTCATGGATGGAGGCGTTGTTGTTGAAGAGGGTAGTCCCCATAATATATTCGTAAGCCCAAAAGAGGAGCGCACAAAGAAATTTTTAAAACGTGTCATTCCAGAAGACTATACGTTCTATATATAAAATAAACAGGAGAGTCTGTAAAATGCAGAATCTCCTGTAACCTGTTATTGAAGGAAAGAAGTTACTTTATTAATGGAATAGATGAACAACTCATGCATAGCTCTCGTACAGGCTGTATAGAAATAGTACCGTTCACTTTCTCTTGAATAATTAGCGGCAGACGCATTATAGATAATGACAGCGTCAAACTCAATTCCTTTCGCCATATACGCTGGAAGTAATAAAATACCCTTTTTAAATTGCTTAGTGCTGTGAGTAATGAGTTGAATATCTATTTGGTTTCTTAATTGTTCGTATACAGCAGAGCATTCAGCTGTAGTTTTACAAATGACTGCAATTGTTTCAAATTTGGTAGAAAGATTATTGATGTTCTGGATAATTCGATCAACTAACTCTAATTCATTTGGCACAATGGTAATTGAAGGTTCAGGACCATTGCGGTTAAAAGCCTCTACTTCACTACCATCATTTAAAATATTGGAAGTGAGTGAAATGATTTGCTTTGTCGAACGATAGCTTTTGGTTAAAATCATTTTTTCGGCCTGCCCACCATATAATTCAGGGTCAAGTAGTGAAGGATTCTCAAAGGTATGAGGGTGAATCGTTTGGTGTCCATCCCCTAAGATGGTCATTCGAGCTTTTGGAAATAGTTGCTGTAATACTGTGAGTTGGAATGGTGAATAGTCCTGTGCTTCATCAATTAAAACATGACGGATCATCGTATTTGTCTGTTGCCCTTCAATTTTGTCCTGTAAATATAAAAATGGAGCGGCGTCCTCATAGGCAATAAGGCGTTTTGTTAAATTAGTATGTGTGTGTTGGCAAATATCTTCCCAATGATCGGGCATAAGATGCTGTAAAGCTTTGTAAAAAGGGCTATTTTGATCAAAGAGTTGGCGATATATACCTAAAATATGAACAAACTTTAACTTGGTAACAGAATTACGTAACGGTTTAAAGTGTTTTTTAACAATTTGTCTCGCTAATTTTTGGCGTTCTTGATCAAAATCATCGAAGGAGTTTTCTGTATAGCTTCCCTCATATAAAAGCTCACTGTAAGACTTAGAGTAGTCTTCTTTATCTAAAAGTTCAGTTGCTTCTTCTACCCATTCCTTTGTACGCTCAGCTCTTTCAAATTTCGTTAGTTGCTGTAATAACCACTCTTTCACGAATTGTAGGCGATCCGGTATCGATATAGAGGAAGGGAAGGAATAGAAGTATTCCGAAATTTCCTGTGCAGTAATAATACGTTCCCCACGAAATACAATATTTTTAAATAATAAGCCCTTATTCGATAAATAGCTTACATAGTGATCCATTAAATCTTTGAAATCAAGGCTCGCTTTATATGAAATAATACTTAATTTAGTTTCATAATGAGCGTCATCCTTTTCTGTTAAAAGATCTTCTAGTTGCTCATAAGGGTATTCCAATTGGAATTGACGACCTAATCGTTTTTCCACATACTCTATAAAAGTTAATTGTTGCATATTGTCTTCACCTAAATCGGGTAAGACCGTATGGACATATTGATTGAAAAGTTGATTAGGCGTTATTAGTAATATTTGATCGGCAGTCATTTCATTGCGATAACGATACAATAGATAGGCGACCCTCTGTAAGGCCACCGCAGTTTTACCACTACCAGCAACACCTTCGACGATGAGGTATCGGGAGTTTACATGTCGAATAATTTTATTTTGTTCAGCTTGAATCGTTGCAACGATACTACGAATATGCTCGTTTGCATTTTGGGCAAGAATATCTAGCAATAAATCATCGCCAATTGTAAGGCCTGTATTAAACATCGATTGTAGTTGGCCATTTTTAATAATAAATTGTCTTTTTAATAACATTTCTCCATGAATTTCTTCACCTAATGTTTCGTAGGATGCATCGCCAGGTGTGTAATCATAATACATACTTGAGATAGGCGCTCGCCAGTCATATATGATTATATTTTCATCCTGTTCATCCAATAATGTAGCAACACCTATATAAATTTTTAAGGGATCTTTTTCCCCATTTTGTAAAAAGTCAATACGAGCAAAATAGGGTGATTGTTGTAAACGTTCATAGACCTTCACATTTCGAATCGCACGTTGTTGTGCAAGCTCTGAGTCAGATAAAAGCTCTACCTGTTGCTTAATGGCAAAAAAAGTTTCATCGACATCCTCAGCCGTATCTAAATTAACCCTGACGTCATTCCAAAACGTTTTCTTTAAGGCGACAGCATTTTCTTTGAAGCCTTTCTCTTTTAGCTGTATTTCTTTTATTTTGTGATGAATGAGGTTTAAAGAATCCTCAAGATAAAGCTTTTCTTCTAGCCATTCTTTTTGATTTTCCAACGTTTACTCACATTCCTCTCCGTAGTTATTTGCTTACCTTGACAATAACCCTCACCTATATAAATGGTGAGATGAAGGTAATTGTGATTCTCTTTTATAGGTTGTCCAAAGACCCTAGGAAAAAGCAAAAGAGCCTCAATGCAATTATTCGATAGGGTGATTGAAGTAGGAAATTTATCATACCTCTACTCCTGAAGGAAGTATAGTCTAGTAATTTTTGTAAATTTATGCTATAATAAATGTATAAGCTAATAAGTTATTGATATACATAGACTGCTCTAAAAAAGGTGGAGCAGTCTTTTTTATATGTAAAATTGCATCATATTATGACTGATGACCATAAATTTTTATTAGAAATGATAGGCGATATACTAAAGATGACGCCACATTACACGATATAAAAACTTGAAGGGAGGTGAAAATAATGAAGGTGATCTTTACAGTGGGGTTGCCTGGTAGTGGAAAAAGTACATTTGTAAAAGAGCTAGCGAAAAGAGAAAATGCGGTTATCCTATCTAGTGACGCTATACGGGATGAATTGTTTGGTGACGCAACTAAGCAGAAATCGCGTGTGGTCTTTCGTACATTATATGAGCGTCTTAATAACTTAGTGGCAAAAGGGTTTTCTGTCATTGTGGATGCAACCAATATTGAACGGGAGCGCAGGATATTTGCATTACGAAAGTTACCAAGTACCTTTAAAAAGGAGTGTTATTATTTTGATACACCTTATGTAACCTGTGTAGAAAGAAACCAGCAACGGAAACGGCATGTCCCATTAATGGTAATGGAGAAAATGAGAAAGTATTTAGAATTCCCGACAGTAGGAGAAGGTTTTGATGAAGTGCATATTGTACATGAATCAGGTCCTTATGATATTTCTCAACAACAATTTATTTCACTCTTACAAAGCCAGCCCACTTATGAAGAACTTTTTCAAACACTTCGATCAGTTCCACTTTTTAAAGAAATTTATCAATTCGATCAAGAAAACTCATTCCATCAATTTTTATTATGTCAGCATACGTATTTTGTGTATGCGTATATCAATGAGTATTATTTAGAAAGCGATAAACTAGCTCTACAAATAGCTGCATTGTTTCATGATGTCGGTAAACCATTTTGCAAAAAATATAAACCATTACAACAACGCTATGGCTATTTTGGACATGAAAACGTATCTGCTCAACTGGTGTGCCATTTTCTATTAGAGTTAGGCTTTGAAAAGGACTTTGTGTTAAAGGTTGTTCATTTAGTGCAATTTCATATGTTAATCCAGTATGGGGGCGATCGAGGAGGAAGCCAAATTTATCACTTATTAGATGGTGATTTATTAACAAGGCTTTATTTTTTCCGTGAGGCAGATCAATTTGCCAAATAAACAATAGGGAAAGGGAGTGAAAATATGACGAAGTTAATGAAATATCCAAGAAGCTTTCATTTGCCATGGAGCAGAGGCTACACACATGATGATAAGGTTGCTAAAAATGTAAATCATTTTGTTGGGAAAGAGGTTGTTGTAACTGAAAAGTTAGACGGGGAAGGTACAACACTATATAAAGACTATATGCATGCTAGAAGCATCCATTCCGCTAATCATCCCTCTAGACATTGGGTAAAAACATTTCATGCGAGTTTTGCTTATCATATACCGAATGATTGGCGATTATGCGGGGAAAATGTGTATGCGAAGCATTCCATTTATTATAAAGCACTAACAAGTTATTTTTATTTATTTAGTATTTGGAATGAAAAAAATATATGTTTAAGTTGGGACGAAACAGTAGCATATGCGGCTGAATTAGGTATTGAAACGGTTCCTGTTTTATATCGGGGTATTTTTGATGAAGAAAAGATAAAACGTACATTTACTGGTAAATCAATATTTGATGGTGAACAAGAGGGATATGTCATTAGAAATATTGACGCATTCCATTATGATGATTTTCGATATAATTTGGGGAAATTTGTGAGACCACAGCATGTTCAAACAAGTGAGCATTGGCTACAAGAAGAAATCATACCTAATGGCTTAAAATAAAATGGAGCTAATGAAATTAAGGTGACGAATTATACAATAAAAAGGACTGAGAAAAATGTAATACTATAATAATCTTTCAAAAATTATAAACTATGAGGAAGTGTGCAAGGATAGCATATCCCTTTTCAAAGAGATTACAGGTTCGATTCCTGTCATCCTCATCATAAATAAAAATGAACTCTCTTCATTAGGACGAGAGTTCATTTTTGTTTATTTAGTGTAATTATCAAAGTAGCCTTGAATGTATATCATAGGTGTTCCTTTATCACCTGAACCAGATGTAAGATCAGATAGGGAACCGATTAGGTCAGTTAAGCGACGAGGTGTTGTTCCTTGTGCAGCCATTTGACCAGTTAAATCCTCATCTTTATTCTGAATATATTCCGAAATAGCAGCTTTTAATTCCTCACCTCGAAGGTCCGCAAAATCATTGTCTGCTAAGTATTTTAATTTTACTTCGTTCGGTGTACCATGTAATCCCGCTGTGAACGCTGGCGAAACAACAGGATCTGCAAGCTCCCAAATTTTGCCTACTGGATCTTTAAATGCGCCATCACCGTAAATCATGACCTCTACAGTTTTGCCAGTAGCTTCTTTAATTTTTGCTTGGATTCCGTCAACAATTGGTTGGCAAGTGTGTGGGAATAATTTCACACTATCCTCAGTTGCTTTATTCGAGCCAAGAAGGCCATACTCCGCATTGAAGCCAGAACCGTTAATAGATTCAGCTAAAATGTTATCAAGGCTGTAAACTTTTTCTGCACCATTCGCTGTTAAAATACGTTTTGTGCGGAAACGTGTATGAATGTCACATGTTAAAATACTCTTTGTATAATTTAAAATTGTTTTTGGATTATTAGAGAAGATGACCTCACAGGAAGCCCCTTCCGCTTCAATTAACTCTTTATAGTATTCAATATAATCTACACCAGTAAATGTATGTTTTTTATAGCCAAAATGCTCGCGGAACTCAACCTCATTTAGTGTATCCGTCCATGGGTTAATACCTTTTACATCAAGCTCATCAATATCTACAAGGTGATTACCAACTTCATCGGATGGGTAGCTAAGCATTAATACAACTTTTTTTACACCTTTTGCGATTCCACGTAAACAGTTTGCAAAGCGGTTGCGACTTAAAATTGGGAAAATAACACCTACCGTATCATCACCGAACTTTGCCGCTACATCTACTGCGATATCGTCAATCGTTGCATAGTTACCTTGTGCACGTGCCACGACAGACTCAGTTACTGTGACAATATCACGATCCTCGATTGCATATCCTTCAATTTTTGCAGCATTTAACACTGTATCTACAACGATTTGTTCAATATTATCGCCCTCGTTAATAATAGGACCACGAAGACCTCTTACAACTGTACCGATTACACGTTCCAATTTAATCTCTCCTCATTCTCTCTAACGTCAAATGAAATAAAATCCATATGATTTTACTATACTCTTCATTAATGATATAAGTAAAATTAATAGTTCATATAATAGCTATAAGGGGTGCTTATATGATAGGGAAATTAGATTTATATCGCGTTTTTAGTGTTGTAGCAAAAAATAATAGCTTTTCGAGGGCTGCTAAGGATTTATACATGACACAGCCAGCTGTTAGTCAGGCTATGATGCAATTGGAGAAAGAGCTCGGTACACGTCTTTTTAATCGGACCCCGAAAGGTGTGACTTTGACCACAGAGGGCAGCCTACTTTTCGAATATACAAATTCAGCTTTAGGACTTCTAGATGCTGGAGAAGAGAAGTTACTGGAATTTAAAAATTTAACGACAGGGCAATTAAAGATTGGGGTAGGAGATACCATTTCTCGCTTCTTTTTAATGCCTTATTTAGAAGCGTTTCATACTATGTATCCGAATATTAAATTACAGATGCTAAATGGTACAACCTCTGAGATTTGTAATTTTATTAAATCAGGTGAGGTAGATATAGGATTTTGTAATTTTCCAATAGAAGATTCTACTTTACAGTTAACAGTATGCACAGATATTCAAGATATCTTTGTCTGCGGGGAGAAGTATAAAACACTATCATCTAAAAGTTTACGCTATGAGGATCTGTTGAAATTCCCACTTATTTTCCTTGAGAAAAAATCAAATTCACGAAAATATGTAGAAGATTATCTCCTTGCAAGAGGGATCTATATTGAACCAGAGTTTGAGCTAGGCTCCCACGATCTAGTGCTAGAGTTTGCCCGTAGTAACCTCGGCATTGCGTGTGTAACAAAGGAGTTTTCAAAGGATTATCTTCAACGAGGTCACCTCTACGAATTAACCTTAAAGGAAAGTATCCCGGCAAGAAGTATTGGTATGTGTTATTTGAAAACAGTACCTCTTTCTAGAGCCGCGACAAAATTTGTCGAAATCATTGAATCAAAAAGTTTGAATACGAGAAGGACAATCAGGAAAGCTTAGCGACTAGAAAAGTTGCTAAGCTTTCTTTTTTAATACATCAATGAGAATGTCGACATTGCGTTTATTTTTCACGGTTGGTGAGCAAAGATAAGAAAATGTCCGCATAAAATGCTGTCCTTCAAGTGGCAAAATGGTCATATCGCCATTTTTTAATTCACGTTCAATCACACAGGCAGACAGCAGGGAAAGTCCAAGTCCTTGGATAACGCTCTCCTTGACCCCTTGATTACTGCTAATAGTCAAAAGGGAATGAATCTGTAGACCATTTGCTCTGAATAAATGATCTAAATAATAGCGTGTTCCAGACCCTTCTTCACGTGCAACCCAACTTTGCTGTTGAAGTTTGTCAGCAGTAATAGGTTGTTCCCTTGTGAGAGGATGATTGCTGGCACTGACAATAAATAGCTCATCCTTCATAAATGGTTTAATCAATAGTTCATTATCATGAGCCTGCCCTTCTATGAGACCAATATCAACTTGCAATAATTTTGTATATTGAATGATTTCTTTTGTATTGCCAATAATAACTTGAAGCTCAAGCTGCGGGAACTGCTGCTGCAAGCCTGCTATGATGGGAGGCAATATATATTCTCCAATCGTAAAACTCGCCCCTATTACTAGTGTACCTTGGACCTCTTGATGGTAGGCTGCTATGTCTTCTCTCGCTGCTTCCGCAATAGCCATGATTTGTTTAGCTCTTTTATAAAGAATTTCACCAGTTGGTGTAATTTGTACAGACTTAGGTGAACGAATAAATAAGGTTGTCTGTAATTCCTGCTCTAGATTTTTAATGTGTAGACTAACACTTGGTTGAGAAATATGAAGTAATTCAGAGGTTTTCGTAAAGTTATTCACCTCAACTAGTGTGACGAAAGTTTTTAAAGCGTCGAATTGCATAGCTCCACCTCTATTATTAGAAATATTAATAATAACGATTATATATATGTATTTTACTAATAGTGTGCTTTTTAATAAAGTAATAATCAACAAGGGAGAAAGAAGTGAACAACATGGTTATAAGACAGAATAAAGAAAAATCCACCCTTACTCCAAATTTCTTGAAGGGAATATTGTTAACGCTCCTTATTGCTTTAGTAGCGAAATATATTGCTACATTCCCTTTCTTCTCTATTTTGGGACAGTTGGTTATTGCCATTAAAGTAGGAATGGCTTGGCGAGCAGCATTTAAAGTACAGGATACCTGGCAAGTGGGGATTGCATTCTCTAGCAAAAAACTCTTAAGGTTGGGAATCATATTATTGGGCATGCGCTTAAATTTAGCGGATATCTATCATGCAGGTGCGAGCGTTTTCTTGATTGCAGTTATTAATTTGTTGTTTGCGTTAATGGTTGTCTACGGATTAACAAAAATGCTCAAAGTTGATCAGAAGCTAGGAATATTAACTGCCTGTGGGACAGCAATTTGTGGAGCAGCTGCTGTAGTGGCAATCGCACCACAAATTAAAGCAAATCAAAAGGAAACGGCAGTAGGGGCAGCAATTGTGGCCCTATTAGGAACTGTATTTACACTTATTTATACAGTACTCTACTCTATTCTTGACTTAACACCGACGGAGTATGGAATTTTCGCAGGTGGTACATTACATGAAATCGCCCACGTTATTGCAGCAGCTTCAGCTGGCGGGAATGAAGCAATTGATATAGCTGTCATTGTGAAATTAACACGTGTTGCACTGCTAGTACCAGTAGCCATTATTATTGGTATTTTCTATCGAAAAATGGATAAAAGCGAAGAGAAAAAGGGATTTACATTGTCTATTATTCCATGGTTTATTTTAGGGTTTTTAGCGATGAGCGCTATCAATTCATTAGGGATAATACCAGCGAATGTGGCGCAAGCATTTGTAAATATTGCTTATATTTTAATTGCTATGGCGATGGCTGGTCTTGGATTAAATGTCGAGATTAAAACATTTAAGGAGCTTGGTGTAAAGGCATTTATCGCTGGTTTAGTTGGTTCTGTCTGTCTATCCATACTGGGCTATATACTAGTCATATTTTTGACTTGATACGGGTCTGGACAGTGTCTAATTAAATAGAAAAAAGACCCTGCATGGTAGATCAGCGTGCAGGGCTTTTTAGATAGAATCAGAAGATAAGTATTTTAGTTGTTGTTTATGAACGTAAAGCTTCAATAGAAGTTGCTAATTCTGCAACTACGATTTTGCTACCGATAATTGGGCTATCAGCTTTATCTCCCTCAGAACCCGAATTTGGACGATGATGGGCTGCAGCAAATGCATCGCTATTACGCCATGCTTGGAAATGCTCCTTAGATTCCCAATACATATTTACACTCATTTCATCATAAGTAGGATCATCGGTTGAAATTAATACCTCTACTTTATGGAAGCCTTCAAATTGTTGAAGTGGTCCCGGCTTTGTGAAGTTTGGTGCCATTCTTGCAGCAAAGCCTGGCTTTACTTGAATACGATTAGTCACAATAATCATGCTATTACCCCCCTTATTTTATTTTTGTAGGTCTATGAATGAATTATCAATGATTATCATTCGCAATCAATGATAATTGGCGTAGGAAGACATTGTCAATAGATGCCCCCTAGATATTCTCTTACGGGGGTTATGAGCAGGGGAAGGCTGACATTTAACTGACATAATCCGATGCTATAATAAAGCCAAAAGCGAGCTAGTAGCGAGGTGAATGACGATGGTAACCATACTAGTAGTAGAGGATGAATATGCAATAAGTCAGGTTTTAAAGGTATATTTACAAAAAGTAGGGTATGAGGTGTCACAATGTTTTAATGGTGGGGAAGCCTTGGATATGTTTCTTAAGACAAAGCCAGAATTAGTGTTGTTAGATATTATGTTACCAGAAAAAAATGGTTGGGCTATTTTACAGGAGATTAGGGAGTTAAGTACGTGTCCTATTATTATGCTGACAGCATTAGGAGAGGTTAATTACCGCTTAGAAGGATTTAATCATGGAGCAGACGATTATATTGCCAAGCCCTTTATAGCGGATGAGGTTGTTGCAAGAGTAAAGGCTGTTTTAAGACGTGCCGAAGGAAGCCTAGATTTATCCACAATAAAACGTTATGGATCGCTCCAAATTGATAGGAAAGCACATAGAGTATTTCTGGGAGGCGAAGAAATTATATTAACGCCAAGAGATTTATCGGTGCTTATGTTTTTAGTTGATCATCCTAATCAAACATTTACCCGTGAGCAGCTAATAGATCAAATTTGGGGTTGGGAGTATGAGGGTAGTGATCGTGCGGTAGATTTAGCAATAAAAAGGCTACGAAGGGCTTTAAAAGATTGGGATGTGAAAGAAGGAGAAATAAAAACGCTACGTGGATTGGGGTATCAGTTAAGTGTTCAAAAAAAATAAGCGTATATCCTTACTTCATTATTGGACAAGCCGTTATTTACTTACACTTTTTATAGGATTGGCTATCATTTTTCTCATCTCGGCAGCGTGGATTCGCCATACAACATTTGAAAATCGATTAGAATTAATGGAATTTTTAGCAGACGAGACGGTCTATCGTTTAACGGATACAACAAACCCAAATAATGGTCCAATAAATGGTATCCCAGGTTTTATTGGGGATCGAGAGCGCTTTAATATGAGAGAAATAGATCCTATTTTATATGTCGTTGATACAGAAGGCAATATTCTTACAAGTAACCGACCCGTACCACCTGGTAGTGCTAAAAATGTAGCGGGCTTGTTGGACGATGAAGAAGGTACGAAGGAAATAACAGGGGGGCTAGAGCCTGAATATGTGGTGAAAAGAAAGATAGAAGGTAATAATCAGTTATTGGGCTGGGTACTTGTGAAGGAGAAGAAGGACAATCTAACAAGAGTTAACCAAGCATATGGTCAGCTTGCTTTATTAATTGGAGCATTAGCCTTATTGGGTTGGATTGCTATTTACTTCTTATCAAAACGTTTAGCTCGTCCAATTAAACAAGTAGCAGAGGCAGCCAAGCATATACAGGAAGGTAATTATACTGTTGATTTGCCTCAAGATAGTAAGGAAAAAGAGGTCTATGAGCTTGTTACATCTTTTGAAAATATGGCAAACAAATTAGAGCAGCTAGAGAAAACTCGAACGGAGTTATTAGCGGGCGTTACCCATGAATTGAAAACACCTGTTACCTCCATAAGTGGCTTACTACAAGCTGTAAAAGATGGTGTTGTAACAGGATTGGATGCCATGGATTTTATTGAAATGGCTATGGTTGAAACAACAAAAATGAAAACAATGGTCGGTGACTTACTTGCCTTTAACCATTTTGCTGTGGACGCAATTCCAGTTAAAATTCAGTCCGTGGATGTTAATCAGCTGTTGCGAGATGCCGTGGCGCAATGGGAAGTTTTACAGGATGAAGACAGTGTAAAAGTAAATTTACATTTGATTGAACAAGCAGTGTATGTACAGGTAGACATTGTCCGTATTCAACAAATCATGACAAACCTATTAACTAATGCTAAGCAGGCAATGGATAAAGGAACGATCACGCTCATACTAAAGGAGCGAGGGGATAAACTATCGATTATTGTGAAGGATACAGGTCACGGAATTCCTCTAGAGGATCAGGCTTTTATTTTTGAGCGTTTTTATAGAGGAGAGAATAAAAAATATACTATTCGTGGTTTGGGTTTAGGGTTACCTCTTAGTAAAATGATGGCACAATCCAGTGGAGGTGACTTGATATTAATTGAAAGTAATGCCTCAGGAACGTCCTTTGAGTTAGTGCTACAAAGAGCTACTTCGCTATAAAAGCGGAGTAGTTTTTTATTGTAAAAATAGTTGAAGAAAGTGTAAAGCTGACATCTGTCTGACACAAATGCTCTTTATAGTAAAAAGTGTAGACGACAAACAGAGAAGACGTAGTTTGGGATCGTCATACCGCCATATTTCAATGGTCAATGAAATTAAGTAGGGAGAGTGAGTGTGAAATGCCTAGAGTAACTTCATTTAATCCAAATGGGCGTAAGGAAATTAAACAAGCCATTTCCTATCCGGATTATACATTGTTAAAAACGAAGCTTCAGCATGTTATGCAGTTAGACAAGCATGCAGGTATGGACGGAAAATATTTAATTCGTAGTACGTATTTCGATAATTTCGCGAATAAAGTGCTGAATGAGAAGAAGGAGGGTTATATCAATCGAGATAAATATCGGGTACGCATATATGGAAGATCTAGTACCGTTATTAATTTGGAAAGAAAGAGTAAACGAAATAATTTAACGTTTAAAACTAAATGTGCAATATCTCAAACAGAATATGAAAAAATACGGGTTGGAGATTTATCATGGATGGAAAAAGACAATCGAGGATTAATTCAAGACTTATATCAAGAGATGTATTATAGCCAATTAAAACCTACAACGGTGGTGGATTATGAACGAGAGGCCTATATCTATCCATACGGTAATGTGCGAGTTACTTTTGATAGTAAGGTGCAATCAAGTCTGCGTAATACAGATATGTTTAATCAAAACTTGCCTATGGTAGATGTACTCGAGTCGAATCTTGTCATTTTAGAGGTAAAATACGATGAATATTTACCGGATATCATTAAGTATTTGCTACAGTCTGTGGATACACATGCTGAGGCCTATTCAAAATATCAACTTAGTCGGATGTATGGCTAATACAAAGGAGAATAAACATGGATACAATTAAATTTAGTGATATATTTAAATCCAACTTTTTAGAAAAAACAACTTCTTTTTCATTAATCGATTCCATTATTGGTTTAGTAGTAGCGTTTTTTATCGGACTTTTCATTTACGCTGTATATAAGAAAACCTTTAATGGTGTCATTTACTCCCATTCGTTTAATATATCATTGTTAATTATGACGATGGCAACAGCACTTGTCATAATGGGAATCAGCTCAAATGTTCTGTTATCACTTGGGATGGTTGGTGCTTTATCCATTGTACGATTCCGTACACCTATTAAGGATCCAATGGATTTAGTTTATATTTTCTGGGCAATTGTTTCAGGTATTTTATGTGGTGCAGGTTTTATCCCATTAGTCATTATAGGTGCTGTATTAATTGGGCTTGTACTACTAGTATTCGTTAACAAAATTACAGTAGAAAACCCTTATTTATTGATTGTTAAGTATGAAGAAGAGCGAGCAAATGCTGAGGTGGAGAGAATTATTGCCACACAAACAAAAAAATTCGCCCTTAAGTCAAAATCAATAATGCAAAATGAAGAAATTGAAACAACATATGAAATTCGTGTCAAACAAAATGATGCTCAATTGATGGATGAACTGACAAAAGTGACTGGTGTAAAATCTGCCATCATGCTTAGCTACGATGGAAATTTCACAGCGTAATGACCTCATTAATACAAAGGATTACAAAGAGAGGTGCAAGCTATGATTAAAACACGAATAGTCTACCTGTTCATGGCAATATTACTCCTTCTCTTTGTCGTTATATATGCTGTTCTTCCAAATGTAGGAATTAAATCGAAAAATTCTGAGTTTTCCTATGAGAATCTAGTATTTAATAACAATAAAGTAACGACAGTTGATATCGAGATAAATGAGGAAGAGTGGGATGACATGCTCGAAAATGCAGCTGCTGAGGAGTTAAAACAGGCGGATATTACAGTAAACGGCAAAAAAATTGAGAATGTTGCTATTCGAACAAAAGGAAATTTATCATTACGATCGGTTGTCAACAGTGACTCTGATCGTTATAGTTTAAAAATTGATTTTGATTATTATGATGATACTCAAAGTTTATATGGACTGAAAAAATTAAATTTAAATAATAATTATAGTGACGCTACACTGATGAGAGAATATATATCTTATGAATTGATGGAGCAAATGGGTATACCAACGCCAGCACATTCTTATATGTATGTTACAGTAAATGGTAAGGATCGAGGTTTGTTTTTAGGAGTAGAAGCAGTGGATGAGACATTCTTAGCTAAAAATTATGGCTCTAATGATGGCTTTTTATTTAAGCCAGATGGGGTAGGCAGTGATCTGAAATATATAAGTGATAATATAGCAGACTATACGGGCATTGGTTTGAAAACTAATGAGGGCAATATAGATCAGTCAAAGTTTGTTGAAATGCTAGATGCTATAAATAATAACGGGGACATAGAAAAATATATTGATGTCGATGAAATGTTACGCTATTTTGCCGTCAATACGGCGCTTGTAAATTTAGATAGTTATCAAGGAAATATGAAACATAACTACTATTTGTACGAACAGAATGGAATTTTTTCTATGATTCCTTGGGATTATAATATGTCCTTTGGTGGCTTTGGTGTTGGAGGAGACAGAGGAAATAGTCAAAATACAGCCGACGATTCTACTATGATGCAAAGACCTTTAGAGCAAAACAATGAATCACTTGATCAGGATTTTAATGGAAATAAGCAACGGCAGGGCGGTGGCTTTAACATGGGAATGGGGATGTCGAGCAACTTATTAACCGAGAGTGCTATAAATTTTAGTGTAACGACCCCCGTTTCTGGCACAACGTTAGAGGAGCGACCACTGTTGAATGCCTTGCTTGCCCAAGAGGAATATCGTAATAAATATGAAAGTTATTTAGAAGAGTTTGCCACAACATATTTAACTGAAGACTATGTGCAATCGATTACTAAAAAGTTAGCAGTTTTATTAACTACTTATGTTGAAGCAGATCCAACTAAATTTTCTACCACAGAGCAGTTTTTAGAAGCGGTTGAAGGTGAAAATAGCTTACCTGAATTTGCTAAACAGCGCTCTCAATCTATTTTAAAGCAACTGTCGGGTGAACTTGTCGTAGAAGCTTCTACAGCCTCTCAGAATAGGGGGATACGCACTCCAAATGAAAATGGTGAAATAAATTCTATGCCAGATGATTTTGATGCGAGTCAGCTCCCAGAGGATTTTGATCCATCACAGGGCCCACCGTTTAACAAGGAGGGCAATGGTCCAAGAGAAGGACAGAATGGGGAACAAATGCAACGCCCGGATGAAAATGGAGATCTGATAGGTATGCCTATGCCGAATGCGGCTATTGAAACATCCTATCGAGCACCTGTTATCGATAAACAAACAGTATTTACAGCAGTTGCTTGCCTAGTGATTCTTCTCCTAGCACTCCTCTTTGTTGTTCGATTCAAGCGTAGGGGTCAGTAAAAAAGTAACCATATCCAAAACTTTTGGGTATGGTTTTTGCTTTTTATCGTGCTAAAATAAAGCATTCTTTTCAGAGGAGTCTTTCATATGAATGAACAGCAGTTTGATAAACTTTTGCATATTAACACGGTTGGAGAACAATATGGTTTTCCTAAGCTTGCACACTACCATCGTTATGAGCCTACACCCTACAAAGGATTGGAACAATTATTTGCAGCATATGAGATGCCTGATCATCCTGTATTTATTGATATGGGGTGTGGAAAAGGGCGTGTTCCTATTTATGTGTACCATAAATTTCATATTCCAACCATTGGGGTAGAAATGGATGCAGGGTTTTATGCAGAAGCTGAAGATAATAAACGTAATTATCTCCAAAAGGTACGAGCACATGCACCTATTACATTTATTCATACGATAGCTGAGGCTTATGAAATAAAGCCACGCGATAATGTATTTTTCTTTTTTAATCCTTTTTCGATTCATATTTTTCGCACAGTCATTCATAATATTTGGAAATCCTATGAGCAGCAAATGCGAGATATTCATATAATTTTATATTATCCACCATATGATTATTTACAGTTTTTACATCAGGGAACGCCATTTGAATTACTTCATGAAGTCAATTTAGAAAATGAAACAAATATTAATGAACGTCTTTGTGTATTCGTATTAAAAAAAGCTTAGAGCCTTGGAGAAACCCGTTCTAAGCTTTTTACTATTTTCAAATATTACACAGTTTTAAGTGACGTGAATGAGAGTTTCATGATTATTCGCGCGATTATTTTCAGGGAAATAATCGTAGTAGTAATAGGAGACATTATAATTAGCTAAACTTTATTGTGAAAAAGTGATTCTATCTAAGAGTTTAGCACTAGATTAAAAACCTAATTAAAAGATAATTCACAAATAACTAATTATACTGAAAAATCACTCTAGACTAAATATAAAGAATGTTTTACAATGTAAAAGGCTTATATGAATAATATTTTTCATTTGTTTAAGGTAGTTATAAATAATTATTTTTGCTATTGAGCAAATGAATGTAATTGTTTATAATTATCTGAAATATCTAATATTTGAGAAACTTTCAGGGGGAATTTAATTATGAAAGAGAGCAAAAAGCTTAAGAAGTTCGGTTCACTTTTAGTAGCATCTTCATTACTTGCTGGTGTTCTTGCGGGTTGCGGTAACGGAGACGATTCAAGTTCTGGTGGAGGTTCTTCATCAGGTGGAGGTTCATCTGACGGCGATACAATTAAAATCGGAGCAAACTTAGAACTTTCAGGGAATGTAGCATCTTATGGTTCTTCAATTGGTCTAGGCGCAGAACTTGCTGTAAAAGAAATTAATGATGCTGGCGGTATTGATGGTAAGAAAATTGAACTGATTAAAGTAGATAATAAATCTGAAAACTCTGAGGCAACTGCGGCCGCTATTAAACTAGCAACACAAGATAAAGTAGTAGCAATGCTTGCACCTGCAACATCGGGGAATACAGTAGCAACGGTTCAAATTGCTAATGATAATAAAATTCCGATTGTTACTGGTTCAGGTACGGCTCCAAATATTACAGTGAACGAAGATGGTAGTGTTAATGAATATGCATTCCGTACTTGCTTTATTGACCCATTCCAAGGGATTGTGGCAGCTAACTTCGCTTCTGGTGAGCTAGATGCGAAAAACGTAGCTATCTTCGCAGATAACGCATCAGATTATGCAAAAGGTTTAGCAAAATCCTTTAAAGAAACGATTACTAAGAGTGGCGGAAAAGTTGTAAAAGAAGAAGCATATGTAGCGAAGGATACAGACTTCCGTACACAATTAACAAATATTAAAGCTGCAAATCCAGACTTTATCTTCATCCCTGGATATTATGAAGAAGTTGGATTAATCGTAAAACAAGCACGTGAGATGGGTATTGATGTACCTCTAATGGGTGCTGATGGTTGGGATTCTCCAACTTTAATAGAACTAGCTGGCGCTGATGCATTGAATAACACATACATCACAAACCACTATTCTGCTGAAGACCCAGATCAAAAAATTCAAGATTTCGTAAAGGCATTTAAAGCTGCAAATGGAGACAAAGCGCCTGACGCATTCAACGCACTTGGATATGACTCAATTTACTACATTGCGGATGCGATTAAACGTGCAGGTTCTACGGATGGGGAAGCAATTAAAAATGAATTAGCTGCAACAAAAGATCTTTCTTTAGTAACAGGTACATTCTCAGTTGACGAAAATCATAACCCAATTAAAACAGCAACAGTTCTTGAATTTAAAGACGGTAAACAAGTGTTCAACTCTAAAGTTAATCCTTAATGTTTTGTAAGCAAGGGGAGGCGGGTAAACACGCCTTCCCTTTTTTATGTTTTAGATAACTAGAATGGTAGAGTAAATCATAACTTTTTAGTAAAGATGTATGTACTGATTTTTCAATTTTCAGACAATTTAAAGGAGTGAATACGCATGGAATGGATACAGCAGCTTGTGAATGGTATTTCACTTGGAAGTATCTACGCGTTAATAGCGTTAGGGTATACGATGGTATACGGGATTATTAAGCTGATTAACTTTGCTCATGGTGATGTCTTCATGATCGGGTCATTTATTGGCTTTTACGCAATTGCTAAATGGGAGCTTGGCTTCTTCCCGGCATTATTATTGGCCATGGCCATTTGTGCAATTTTTGGTGTTTTAATTGAACGTATTGCCTATAAACGTCTACGAAATGCAACACGTATCGCAGCGCTAATTACAGCGATTGGTGTGTCGTTGTTAATTGAGTATACAACGATTTTCTTCAGAGGTGCTCAACCGGCAGCCTATCCTGAAGTTTTTAAGAATAAATCATTTGATATTTTCGGGGTACAAATTAGCAGTACATCCATCTTAATTTTATCAGTCGCAATTGTACTGATGATTCTTTTACAATTCATCGTACATAAAACAAAAATTGGGAAAGCCATGCGTGCCGTTTCCCATGATGCGGATGCAGCTCGTTTAATGGGCATTAACGTTGATAATACAATCTCTGCAACATTTGCTATTGGTTCTGCTTTAGCTGGTGCAGCAGGTGTTATCTTCGGTGTTTATTATACAAAAATTGACCCGTTAATGGGGGTAATACCAGGAGTTAAGGCATTTATCGCAGCTGTTCTTGGTGGAATTGGTATCATTCCTGGAGCTATGGTCGGTGGTATGTTACTAGGTGTTGTAGAGTCATTAGTAAGTGCTTTAGGCTTCTCGTTATGGCGTGATGCTGCAGCATTCGTTATTTTAATTTTAATCTTAATCTTCAGACCATCGGGTATCTTTGGTAAAAACGCCCGTGAGAAAGTGTAGGTGAGCGGTTTTATGAAAAAGTCTAAAGTTTTCTGGGGCTATGCCGTAATAGCGCTAGTCATCTATGCCGTTGTACAATTGTTAATTACGACTGAAGTAATTGATATGTACTATAAAAATATGTTGATTACTATGTGTATTAACATCATGTTGGCTGTCAGCTTGCATATTGTTATTGGGGTTACTGGACAATTCTCGATTGGGCATGCTGGGTTCCTTGCTGTGGGAGCATATGTATCTGCTATCATAACAACAAAGTTAATGTTGCCATTCCCACTGGCTATCTTATTAGGGGCAGTTGCAGCAGCCATTGCAGGTCTTATTGTAGGTATTCCAACTCTTCGCTTAAAAGGTGATTATTTAGCGATTGCCACACTAGGTTTTGCAGAGATTATTCGTATTATCTTCTTAAATACGGATTATGTTGGTGGTGCAGCAGGGATGCAGGTTAAATATTTATCTAACTGGACGTATGCATTCTTTGGTGTAGTGTTAACCATCCTAGTTATCTCAAACTTTACAAATTCTCGACATGGTCGTGCATGTATTTCCATTCGTGAAGACGAGATTGCAGCAGATGCTATGGGTATTAATACAACTTATTATAAGGTTGTTGCATTTGCGATTGGCTCTTTCTTTGCCGGTCTAGCTGGAGCTATCTTCGCCCATAACTTTTATATTATTCAGCCGACGACTTTCGGCTTCTTAAAGTCTTTTGATATTTTAATTTATGTTGTACTGGGTGGGTTAGGTAGTCTTTCAGGATCAGTGATTGCTGCGATTTTCCTAACAGTAGTATCTACGTATCTAGCAAACTTCCCAGAGACTCGTATGATCATTTATAGTTTAGTTTTAATTATCGTAATGCTTTATCGTCCAACAGGCTTAATGGGAACAAAAGAAATTACTGATTTATTTAAGTTTGGTAAAAAAGGAGGTACGAAATAATGACTGGAAACCTTCTTATCAATGTTGAAAACATGGGTATTCAATTCGGTGGTTTAAAGGCGGTACAGGGAGTTAACATGTACCTTAATCAAGGCGAATTGGTAGGGCTTATTGGACCTAACGGTGCAGGGAAAACAACTAGCTTTAATATGTTGACGGGAGTCTATACACCGACAGAAGGCACTATTACTTTTGATGGTAAGAAATTAAATGGACTTGCACCATTCCAAGTTACACAAAAGGGGATTAGTCGTACATTCCAAAATATTCGTCTCTTTAAAGAGCTATCTGTTTTAGACAATGTTAAGGTAGCCAACCATTCGCTTGCTAAGCATTCAATGTGGTCTTCAATTTTTCGTTTGCCCAACCACTTCAAAGGTGAGGCAGAAATGGAGCTTCAATCCATAGAGTTCTTAAAAATCTTTGGCTTAGACGTCTATAAAGATGAACTAGCAAAAAATTTACCATACGGGATGCAGCGTCGTTTAGAAATTGCTCGTGCATTGGCAGCAAAGCCAAAGCTCCTTTTATTAGATGAGCCAGCAGCAGGTATGAACCCACAGGAAACACATGATTTAATGGAGTTAATTGCTTTTATTCGTAAAGAGTTTGGCTTAACAATTTTGCTTATTGAGCATGATATGAGCCTAGTTATGGGTATTTGTGAACGCATATATGTACTCGATCATGGACAATTAATCGCTGATGGGACACCAGAAGAAATTCGCAACAATCCAAAGGTAATTGAAGCGTACCTTGGCGAGGAGGTTATCGGCTAATGCTAAAAGTACAAAATATAGATGTTTTTTATGGCAACATTCAAGCATTAAAGGGCCTCTCTTTAGAAGTAAACGAGGGTGAAATTGTAACGTTAATCGGTGCAAATGGTGCTGGAAAAAGTACGTTGTTAAAGACATTGTCAGGTTTATTGAAGCCCAAAGGTGGCATTATTGAATATGAAGGCTTTTCTATTGCCGGGAAAGCTGCTCAAACCATTGTGAAGTCGGGGATTTCTCACGTTCCTGAAGGTCGTCGTGTTTTTGCCAATATGTCAGTGGAGGAAAATTTAGAGCTTGGAGCATATCTAAGAAATGATAAAGCAGGTATTAAAAAAGATATGGATCATGTTTTCGAGTTATTTCCACGGCTATTAGAGCGCCGCAAGCAGCAATCAGGTACATTGTCGGGTGGGGAACAGCAAATGCTCGCAATGGGGCGTGCTTTAATGGCGAAGCCAAAGCTACTATTAATGGATGAACCTTCCATGGGACTTGCACCATTGATGGTTAAAAACATCTTTAATATTATTGAGCAAGTCAATAAAGAGGGTACAACTGTACTCCTTGTAGAGCAAAATGCGAATATGGCCTTATCTGTCGCTAACCGTGCCTATGTACTTGAAACGGGACGTATTGTTTTATCTGGTTCGGCAAAAGAGCTTCAGGAGAGCGAGCAAGTAAAAGCGGCTTATTTAGGTGGCCTATAAAATTAGAAGGGTGTCTCAGAAATGAGATGCCCTTTTGGTTTTCCTTGTTATTAAATAATCAAAAGTAGCATGTTTACTTTATTTTTTGGTAAGGTGGAAAAAAGGAGAGATGCTTTTTGAAGTATTCAGCACAATATTTTATTAAACAATTAAATTTAGCCGAACATTCAGAAGGAGGTTATTATGTATCATCATTTCGTGCTTCAGATAATATAGCAGTGAGAGATGTTCAGAGACCAATTTATACTAGTATTTATTTCTTATTACGATCGCAAGATATATCACACTTACATCGATTGCAATCAGACGAACTATGGTATTATCACGCAGGAGGCCCACTAACAGTACATATGATCTTTCCAGATGGTACATATGAGGCGAAGAAGCTAGGCTTGAACGTAGGAGCTGGAGAAGTACCACAAATTGCAGTGCCGAAAAATACAATTTTTGGCTCATCAGTTGAGGAATCTGATACGTTTAGTTTAGTTGGATGTATGGTAGCACCTGGTTTTGATTTTGAGGATTTTGAATTATTTACACAAGAGGAGCTTTTAGCGGATTATCCTCAGCATGAGGAAGTTATTCGTAAAATGGCATACAAAAAAATCATGTAGAAAAATAGCCGTCTCATTGCTTATGAGACGGCATCTTTTTTTACCATAATATCTCTTCAGGATAATTGAGCTGAATTTGAATATCATGTAACGCTTTTTTAGTCGCAATCGCTGCTTCCATTAGATGGGCTTTTAAAGCAACATATTCATGGTCCTCTACCAGCAAGCGTACAGCAAATGCAGCTAAATGTGCTTTACGTTCCTCTTTACTTAATTGGATATATTCTAGATTCAGAACATCCACATACTGTGTAGCAAAGCGGAAGGTTAACGGATTTTTAGTATGAAGCATTCTTAAAAAAACCATATAATCTTCCTCATTAACTTCTTGTTCTAAACAATTAGGAATAGCTGCTTGAAACTTGCGGATAATAGCCATCTCATTATTCCACATAGCCGCTTTGTTTAATTTTTGGTGTAAATCAATAAAATCATTTAATGCAATGGCACAAAAGATTATTTCTGGCCAAAGAATTTCTGTGGCAAAATAAACATTTTTATTTGGGAAGATCAGTTCATGTTGGGTAAGGACATTCTTATTAAGTCCATTACCGACAAACTCGAGGTGATGTTCACCGAGCATAGCATGTCTTAGTTTGTAGCAAACGCTTAAAATACGTAGTCGAGGACCCTGATAATCATAGTATTTGTTTTCGTCCCCAGTTACCTTATAAATAGCGTTGATTAATTCGTCTAAATCCCAATAATCGGCACTAATTCGTACCCCTGTGAGTTGCTCTGTACTTTGAATAGCTAACATAGTCCCCGTCCTCCCTTAAATATTTTATTTTGGTGTGTAGTTGAGTAGTCTGAAAAGCTCTGCTCGTTCCTTATCTGTCAAATCACGCCATTGACCGACTTTTAAATTGCCAAGCTTGATATTCATAATACGAATACGCTGTAGACGTTTAACAGAATAACCGAGTGCAGAACACATTCGGCGAATTTGACGATTTAAGCCTTGCTCTAAAATAATTTTAAAAACTTTGTCCGAAATCTTTTCAACTTGGCAAGGTAATGTAGTGGTATCTAAAATATCGACACCCGCTCCCATTTTTTTGATAAATTGCGCTGTTATAGGCTTATCCACCTGAACAATATACTCTTTTTCATGATGGTTTTCAGCACGTAGAATTTTATTAACGATATCCCCATCATTGGTTAATAACAATAATCCCTCTGATTCCTTATCCAAACGTCCAATATGGAATATACGCAAAGGATGGTTGACAAAGTCAACGACATTGCCTTTTATATGGCGCTCTGTTGTACTTGTAATGCCGACAGGTTTATTGAGAGCAATATAGACAAGCTGTTGTTCCTTCTTTACCTCTTTTCCATCAACACAAACTATATCCCCATCCTCAACTTGACTACCAACTGTTGCGAGTTCTCCATTAATCGTTACTTTTCCATCAGCTATCCATTTATCAGCACCACGACGTGATATGATTCCTGTTTCACTTAAATATTTATTAATACGCATAATGTTCTCCTAAATTTTATATTATTGTTAAGTATACATTAACGCCATGGATACAGTGAATTCTAGAAGCTTTTCTAGCAAAAATAAATTAATTGGAAAAGTTTTTGAAAAAGTTGAAATTATTTTATGTTTCTGACAATATATTAGGTGAGAGGGTTTCTATAAAAATATTGTTATTCCGACATAAAATAACGATTTTTGTAGATAGTTCTCATTAATTTGTGTAAAGGGGAGAAGTAAAATGGTTTATGCATTTCCAAACACTGAAGGATCGGTAGTTCAATTCAAAGAGAAATATGATAATTATATTGGTGGCGAATGGACACCTCCAACGAAGGGTCAGTACTTTGATAACGTTACTCCTGTTACTGGACAAGTTTTTACACAAGTAGCACGTTCCACAGCTGAGGATATTGAACTTGCTCTAGATGCAGCACATGCTGCTAAAGATGCATGGGGCAAAACATCACCGACAGAACGCGCAAACATTTTACTTAAAATCGCGGACCGCATCGAACAAAATTTAGAAAAACTAGCCGTTGCCGAAACATGGGATAACGGGAAAGCGGTACGTGAAACATTAAATGCAGATATCCCTCTTGCAATTGATCATTTCCGTTATTTTGCTGGAGCATTACGTGCTCAAGAAGGCTCAGTAAGCCAAATTGATAACGATACAGTTGCTTATCACTTCCATGAGCCAATAGGGGTAGTTGGTCAAATCATTCCTTGGAACTTCCCGCTATTAATGGCAGTATGGAAGCTTGCGCCGGCACTTGCAGCTGGTAACTGTGTTGTATTAAAACCTGCAGAACAAACACCGGCATCTATTATGGTGCTTGTAGAATTAATAGAAGATTTATTACCGCCAGGTGTTATTAATATTGTGAATGGATTTGGCTTAGAAGCAGGGAAACCGCTTGCATCTAATCCACGTATAGGGAAGATTGCCTTTACGGGGGAGACGACAACTGGCCGTCTAATTATGCAATATGCTTCTCAAAACCTTATCCCAGTTACATTAGAGTTGGGTGGTAAATCACCAAATATCTTCTTTGAAGATATTATGGATAAAGATGATGCCTTTTTAGATAAAGCAGTTGAAGGCTTCGTATTATTTGCACTAAACCAAGGGGAAGTATGTACATGTCCTTCTCGAGCATTAATTCAGGAGTCTATTTACGATAAATTTATGGAACGTGTATTACAGCGAGTTGAAGCCATTAAAGTTGGCAATCCACTTGATCCAAATACGATGATGGGTGCTCAGGCTTCAAGCGAGCAAATGGAAAAAATCCTTTCTTATTTAGATATTGGTAAGCAAGAAGGAGCAGAATGTTTAATTGGTGGAGAGAAAAATAATGTAGGTGAAGGCTTCGAAAACGGCTACTACATCAAACCAACTGTCTTCAAAGGACATAATAAAATGCGTATTTTCCAAGAGGAAATTTTTGGCCCAGTTGTTGCAGTAACTACGTTTAAGACGAAAGAGGAAGCACTCGAAATTGCGAATGATACATTATATGGCTTAGGTTCAGGTGTTTGGACAAGAGATATTAATACAGCTTACCGTTTTGGTCGTGAAATTCAGGCAGGCCGTGTTTGGACAAACTGTTACCATGCTTATCCTGCACATGCTGCATTCGGTGGCTACAAAATGTCAGGTGTTGGTCGTGAAAACCATAAAATGATGCTTGCTCATTACCAACAAACGAAAAACTTATTAGTTAGCTACAGCGAAGATAAACTTGGTTTCTTCTAATTTGTAGGGAGGTGCATGAGCGTGGTTGAACGTGTATTAGCTACGACAGAAGCGCTGGCACTAATCGAACTTTTAAAAGAGAAACATGGACCTGTTATGTTTCATCAATCAGGAGGATGCTGTGATGGCTCCTCACCTATGTGCTATCCAGAGGGTGATTTACTTTTAGGTGATCAGGATGTTTGTCTTGGAGAAATTGGTGGTTCTCCTTTCTACATGCACAAAAATCAGTATGATTACTGGAAGCATACACAAATCATACTGGATGTGGTGGATGGAAGAGGTGGTATGTTCTCGCTTGAGGGCGTAGAAGGAAGACGTTTTCTAACAAGGTCAAGAGCCTTCACACCAGAAGAGTTACAGGAGCTAGGGTTAATTTAACAAATATGTTACAGCGGCAAAGAATTCTGCCGCTGTTTTTTATCTTGATTCAAAGATTAACGAGGCTAAATTGTGTTTAATTTTTATGGAAAAGAGTATGTAAATCAATATTATGTGATGAATTTCTTAATAATAAAAATAGTTTTAATCGATCCTTTAAGGTCATAGTAAATAATAGTTTCCTGGTGGTTTTTCCTATCATCGTCAATCCCCCTTTTTATAGTTACTAATATTTCCTATTAAAACAAATAAATTAAGTAACATACATTAAATTAAGTTTACTTTTTATGTTAATTGTTACAAAGCGTGTGAATCTTTCTCACAATATGTAACGTAAAATGAGTAAAGGAGTGTGCTAAATATGGATTACGTGATGATTGAAAATACATTTACCAATACAGTAGAGGAAGTATCCAAAGCTGCGGGCTGGACAGTGGACCGTAAAATTATATTAGCTATTGCTAGTACATTTGTTGCGTCAGGGAAAACGTTTGATACAGCGAAGTATAAAAGTGTATTGCAAGAGATGAAGAAGCAGTCGTCGTGGATGTCTCCTTTACGATCAACAGTTGGATACAGCATTGCTGCTAATTTAATGGAACAAGAAAATGTTGAAAAGGCCGTAAAGGATTTATTAACAAATGTGAGTATCTTAAGGGACGCGAAATTTAGAAGCGGCAATTTTAGCTATATCGGAGCACAATTTTTGACAGAGGATGAAAAGGATAAAAAAGCACATGCACAGGCAGCTAGATCTTTGTTCGATGCAATCCGTAAACACCATCCATTTTTAACATCTTATGAAGATATTCCTTATGCAGTATTGCTAAGTAGCTCCAATGACGATGGTGAGTTACGTGCAGAAACAATGAATCGCTACTATAAAGAATTACGTACCTATAATTTTAACGCTGGTAATGAGCTTCAATGGCTATCGCAAGTATTAACTTTTTTATCACCTCAATTTGATGGTCAACTAGTACCAAATGTTGTGATGCTAAGAGATACGCTCAAAAAGCAAAATATTAAGGTCAGGGCTATGCACTATCCTTTACTTGGTTTTTTGGCCATACTAAATCTTAATAAAACACAACTACAAGATATCATTGATCTTCATCATGAATTAAAGGATTTGAAATTATTAAAATGGCACCGCGAATTTGTCCTGTTTATGGCTGTACAAATTGCCATTTACGACATGGCGAAGGTGCAAAAATCTCTATCCATGACCATTATGTCTTCCATTGAATTATTAATTCAAGCACAGCAAGCTGCGATGATGGCAGCGGTTAGTGCAGCCGCCATTGCTTCTAGTTCAAGTTCTTCGTGATAGAATAAGAAGGAACATATTATTTGGAGGTGCATTCAAGGATGAAGGAAACAAAACTGTGGATTAATGGTCAGTGGCAAGATACAGAGAAAAGCTATGAGCTAACATCTCCATATAGTGGTGAGGTTATTGCTCATATAGCAAAAGCATCGATTCAAGATGTAGAAAGAGCGATCGAAGGCGCACAGCAGGCATTCCAATTGTTTAAAAAAACAACAGCCTACGAGCGTGCCGAAATATTATATAAAGTCGTTGATATAATGCGACAACGTAAAGATGAATTGGCCGAGATTTTAGCATTAGAGGCAGGAAAACCGATAACAGCTGGAATAGCAGAAATCGACCGCACCATTGCAACTTATCAATTTGCAGCAGAGGGCGCAAAACAGGCAAAGGGTGAAACTGTGCCGATGGATGCAGCACCTGGAGCAGGGGATCGTATAGGGTGGACAAAGCGCGAACCGTTGGGCGTTATTTCTGCCATTACACCGTTTAATTTTCCATTCAATTTAGTAGCACATAAATTAGGCCCGGCTTTCGCAGTGGGTAATACGGTAGTGTTAAAGCCAGCAACGCAAACACCATTAAGTGCTATTGTCATGGCTGATATTTTTCGTGAAGCAGGATTACCGGACGGAGCGCTACAGATTGTGACAGGAAGTGGTGGTGAGCTTAGTGATACACTTGTTACACATCCTTATGTCAAAAAGGTAACATTTACAGGTAGTGGTAAAGTAGGTTTGAAAATTAAGGAAAAAATAGGCCTGCGTAAAATAACATTAGAGCTAGGTTCTAATGCAGCGGTAATTGTCGAACCATCGACGCCAATCGATAAAATTATTAGTCGCTGTGTGAGCGGGGCCTTTAATTTTGCGGGACAAGTATGTATTTCATTACAACGTATTTATGTCCATTCTTCTATAGTTGATGAGTTTACTAAAGCATTTGTTGCAGAAACTGAAAAACTTATAGTAGGAGATCCATTAGATAAAAATACCGATGTTAGTGCGATGATTAATCCGAATGAAGTTGTAAGAATTAGGGATTGGATTAAGGAAGCTCAGGAACAAGGTGCAGTGATTGCAACTGGTGGTGTGTTTACAGAACGTTCTTTAACACCGACCGTTATGACGAATGTCACTGCTGATATGAAAATTGTTTGTCAGGAAACATTCGCACCAATCGTCTCAATTGTTTCATATGAAACATTAGACGACGCGATTCGACTTGTGAACGAGTCGGACCTTGGTTTAAATGCAGGTATTTACACGAATATATTATCCGACGCCCTTTATGCAGCAGACGAATTGCAAGCTGGTGCTGTCATTATTAATGATATTCCGACATTCAGGATAGATAACATGCCATATGGTGGAGTGAAAATGAGTGGTTATGGACGTGAAGGAATTAAGTGGGCAATTGAAGAAATGACAGATATGAAATTTATTTCGATGAAAAAGTCATTCTAGATTTGCATCAGCTCTTTTTCTGCGATACGATGACGACAGAACATACATGAAGGGAAGTTGCATGAATTATGCCAAACAACGCTGTACCTATGAGCCAATCACGTACGGTTCAATCGCGTCTCGTATTACCCCCAGACACTAATAATCACAATTCTATATTTGGCGGAAGAGTGTTAGCTTATATTGATGAAATCGCTGCTATTACAGCAATGAAACATGCTAAGGGACTTGTAGTTACGGCTTCTATCGATTCGGTTGATTTTTTATCAGCCGCACATGTAGGAGATATTCTTGAAATCGAGAGCATTGTTTCGTCTACAGGACGTTCTTCAATGGAGGTTTATGTTCGCGTTGTTTCTCGCAATATTGAGACTGGTGAGGAAAAATTAACGACAGAATCATTTGTTACGATGGTTGCGGTAGATGAGAAAGGGAAACCAGTACCGGTTCCTGCGATTTACCCTGAAACAGATGAGGAAAAGCGTTTATTCGAAACAGGGCCAGCAAGACGAGAGCACCGTAAACAAAAACGTGCATTGCCACACTAAGTACAAGGGGAGCTCCACTATTAAAATAGTGAGGCTCCCTTTGTTATTTTACATATTTAGTTCGTTGACGACATTAATGAGCGAGTCAGAAGATGAAGAAACAAGGGTAGCACCTTGTGATAATTCAGTAATTAAATTAGAGATGGCTGAAATATCTCTAGATGTATTGACATATTGCTGTTGAATCCCTGCAACAGCATCTGCAATATCATTAAATGACTTGGATAAATTCTCTTGTGTATTGACACTATGCTGAATTTTTTGATCAACGTTGATAACAGAACTAGCCATGGTTGTAATATTACTTTCTGTTTCTTTAATGAGGTGAGAAACATTCTGCACGGCATTTTTTGTTTCCTCAGCAAGCTTACGTACTTCCTCGGCTACTACTGCGAATCCTTTACCGTGTTCTCCAGCCCGAGCAGCCTCTATCGATGCATTTAACGCTAATAAATTTGTTTGATCAGCAATGCCTGTAACAAGTCCAACAATCTCAGATATTTTTTGAGAAGAGGTACGTAGCTGATTCATCGTTACCTCAAGACTGTTAACACTTTGCAATATAACTTGGATTAAATCATTTTGTTCTTTAAGCTGCTGTTGACCACGTCTTGATTTTTCTTGAGTATCTGCAACGAAGCTCAACCCTTGTTTGGTCGCGACAGCAATATCATCAGTTTGTGAGGAAATTACTAGTAGTGAAGCGGCTGTTTCTTCACTAATCGCATTAAGCTCCTCTGCAGTACTTTGAATGGTCGTAACAAGTGCATTTTTTGTTGCATCGGCAGCTGTACGAATACGTTCTTCTTCTTTTTCATAGGCCTCAATTACAAGTTGTTGCTCAAAATTAATGATTTTACAAAAAGCGTTTATGGCACGAATAGCATCCTTTTTTGAAAGATCTACTTCATTCACAAAATTTGTGAAGGTAGAAGTGAGTGATTGGAATGATGCAATATACCATTTTGATTGTAACCCAATACGCACATGAGCCTCAGCAATTGCTTTTCTTTCGGCAATATAGGCATCATCAATATGACTTTCAAAAATATCACTTAAATGTTTATGTAATGTAATTTTTAAACGATCAATATGCGAAGTTCTATTAATAATATCAAGTAAATCTTGGCTCAAACTAATGGCTGCATAAAATTGCTCCACCATTGCAGGGATTAAGTCCTTTGCTAAAGGTTGTAGTTGCTTAATAATCGCTAAATCCTCAATCGTTAAGTTTAAAAGTTGTAACTGTTTTTGGAGATTTGGATGATTCAATACATCTAGTTTTACATCGCTCTTAAAAATTTCTGGTGTTAATGAAATTGAGTAGCTAGAACTGCTTTTTTTTGAAAACCAACTCATTATTGTTTGCTCCATTCTTAATATCCATAATAAATTGAAAGTAAAAAGTACTTTTGAAATGTTTGTTTTGTAAATTTGATAAATAATTGGTACTAAATCTATTTTACTATTAATTGCTGAATATTTGGATAAAATTTTGGATATTTCTTTATTTTTTTACTTTATTATCAGACCGTTTTGTGGCAAAGTACATTTGAATTTAAATGAGGAAACCTGTAAAATACGAACTGTTTAAACAGCTACTAATTGTTCGTAAAAAAGAAATAGAGGAGGTATTGCATGGAGAAAAAACGTTTTAAATTTGTTATTCCAGTCATGGTTATTGTCGCAATTGGTTCCATTTACATGTTACGAAACTATTATGCTGAGGTACCAGATGTTGAGCAATTATTAATTGCTGTATGTGCAACTTTAGGGTCTGGGGTATTAGCATACTTCTTATTCCCGCAACAAGGGGAAAATAAAATTGATGATCGTGGGCCGTATTAACAATAGATAAATAGCACTGCTCGTTTTTTCCAAAAAAAACGAGCAGTTTTTTGTCCTTATGGTTTAAAAAGTTTAAACCAGCCTTTATGTTTAAAGATAGCAAGCATAAAGATAACGATAATAATCATGATGCCAAGTACAATAAAATAGCTATATTGACCGTGAAGTTCAGGCATATTATCGAAATTCATCCCATAGACGCCAGCAATAAAAGTTAGCGGTATAAAGATGGTCGACACAATCGTTAAAGTCATCATAATACCATTCATACGACTTGAACTCATGGCCATATAACTATCGCGCATATCTGCTGTAAGTTCTCGATTGGATTCAACCATCTCTGTTAATTTAAGTAAATGGTCGTAGATATCTCCAAAATAAGCTCGTTCTGATTTATTTAATGAAAATCGATAAGAATTAAGCACCCGATATAAAAGGTCACGCATTGGTAAAATGGTACGTCTTAAGTCAAGCAAATCGCTTCGAAATTCGAAGACAATCTTCATAGCATTTACATTGCTTTGGTATGTAAGCTCGCCTTCTAGTGCATTTAAATGATCCTCAATTTTATAAACAAGAGGGAAATAACTATCAACGATTTTATCAATAGTTTGATACGTTAGGTAAACAGTGCCACGTTCCCAATTCTTTGGCTGGTTTTCCAAAAGTTTTTGAACCCTCTCTATTTCGGGTACAGGGTTCTTATGGAATGTCACAATATATTTATTAGAGGCAAAGATATTTACCTCTTCCGCTCCTAATGTCTCTTCGTTTAATCGATGAATAACAAAAAAATGAAAATCATCGTAAAAATCGAGCTTTGGACGCTGTAAGCGCATTAAGCAATCTTCAATAGCTAGCGGGTGGAAATGAAAAAATGAATCCAGCAAGGATTCCTCCTCTGCAGTAGGACAGTTAAAATCAACCCAATACCATTCAAACTCTTGCTGATGTATAGTTTCCAAAGGGAAATCTTTTAGTAGTTGTTGTTTTTTTGTAATGCCAATGGTGCTTATCACAGCTTTCACCTCAAAGTTATTACTACAAAATATTTATTTAATGCTCCTCTTTAAAGCATACCCATCCACCAAACAAAGTAGTGGCAAAAAATCTACTAGGTTTTATAAAACCCGCTTTCTGTAACAATGTCACAATATCTTCTTCTCGCATAAAGGAAAGGGAGCGAATGGATTTTTCCATTTCTGCTACATCGGATACCGAAAGCTTTGTATGTTGTAACCAATAGGAACGCCATAAATCAAATTGAAGCTCTGTTTCGATCGAACCGGGTTCACCATATTTTGAGACAAGGACAAAGGGGGCACCGGGTTTTAAATGTTTTGCTATTTCTTTCAATGTCGATAGCTTATCCTCATAATCCTGAATAAAATGAAGGACGAGTACTAGGCTGGCTGCATCATAATTTTCAGTAGATAACTGAGTATCTAGTATTGTTCCTTGATGGTATGACATCCTATTGGTTAGTGATTTTAAACGTTCTTTAGCTATTTTGAGCATGGATTCTGAGGGATCAATGCCAGTAAATGACCAAAAGGGTCTGCCTTCTGCAAGTTGTAAAATCTCGTTGCCGCTTCCTGAACCTACGATTAAAATCTCAGCCTTTTCAGGCAATGTAGAATGATAAAAGGTTTGTATTAAACGAAGCATTGCATCATAGCTTGGTAAAGTACGACGAATACCTTTTTCATATTCATTTGCTAAAGTATTGTTAAATTCCATCATGCATCACTGCCTTCCAAAAAAATTTTTAAAAATCCAATTCAATGTGAAACTATTACGGGTATAGTTCCGTAAATAGAAGTACATAAAACATAAACAAAGGATAAGAAAGGGTTGATATATATGGAGAGTAAATGGTCTAAAGTAATCATACACGCTAGTGCATTTTTTGCGCCATGGTTAGTACCCATTATTTTCTTCTTAATTAGTTCTGATGAGGAAGTGAAAGCAATTTCCATTCAAGCATTGCTATTCCAAATCGTTATGGGAGTTTTAATTGCTATTTCTGTTGTTTTAAGCTTTGTCCTTATTGGATTACCGTTTTTACTTATTTTCGGCATTATGCTATTTGTTGTACCGATTATCGGTATCGTTAAAGCACTGTCTGATGAACCTTGGCGTTATCCAATAGTTGGACGTTGGGTATAAATTTTATAAACGCAAGTATATGCTAGTTGCATATGCTTGCGTTTTTTCTATGGCTAATAAGGGTACATTAAGTGTATGAGGAAATAGAAAACCGAACAGATATGATAAAAAAAGAGCTAGTTTCAAGAGCATAAAATAGCCAATTTCAGTACTTTTCATTTTCTATGGGCGAAATCATTGCAATTATTTTCAAGCGTTTTGTATAATATACTCAAAGAAAGTCAAAGATAGTCAAAGTCAGTGAAGCAAGCGAGGTGTATTCCTAAAATGCGTAATATATCAGACATCATAGAAGGTTACTTAAAGCAAGTACTTGAATTAGGTGGAGAAGGGCATATTGAAATTAAACGTAGTGAGATTGCTGATAAATTTCAATGTGTCCCATCACAAATAAATTATGTCATTAATACAAGATTTACTGCCGAGCGAGGTTACCTTGTTGAGAGCAAACGTGGTGGTGGTGGATACATTCGAATTTTACGTGTCCGCGCGAATTCACAGATTGATTTAATCGATGATGTTCTCAGGCAAATTGAAGGTGGAGCCTCACAAACGATGGCAGAGGATTTAATATATCGGCTTATCGATGAGCAGGTAATTTCAAAACGAGAAGCGAAATTAATGTTAGCAGCAATTGATCGCTCAACGATCGATTTACATCTCCCTCTAAGAGATACCATTCGATCAAAAATATTGCGAGCGATGCTGACAACAATCAAATATGAACAGCAAAAATAGTGAGGTGATGGGAATGATATGCGAACATTGTAAACAACGTAATGCAACAGTTACAGTAACACAAGTTCAAAATGGGCAAAAGGTGGAGCACCATTATTGTGACGTCTGCGCCTCACAGTTCCATCCATTTCATGCAGAATTTAAACAAGAGCCAGTTTCTATACAACAGTTATTATCAAACTGGTTTGGCTCACCAACGTGGCAAAAGGTTGGAGAAAAACAACAAGTACAACCACAACAGCAAACATGCCCACAATGTGGATTTTCGTATAAACAATTTTTAAAAGAAGGGAAATTTGGATGCCCAAGCTGTTATGACACATTTAGTGAGCATTTACCAAAGCTCTTTAATCGCATCCAGGCAGGACCCCAACACATCGGAAAAATGCCTGGCGCTCGCAGTAATGTGTATGTAATTAAAAAGCAAATTGAGGATATTCGTAAGCGTATGAAATCGGCTGTTGATGAAGAACAATTTGAAGAGGCGGCTAAGCTTCGAGATGAAGTCAAAGAGTTAGAGAAGCAGCTGCAATTTGAAGGTGGTGATGTGACATGATGATTGAATCATTTTTAGAGCGTGCGACGCCATCTTGGATGCATATCGAGGATGATTATTCAGATATTGTCATTAGTACACGTATTCGCCTTGCTCGAAATTTAGATGGTTATCGTTTTCCGCTGGCATTCTCAGAGAATGAAGCATTGCAAGTGGAGCAGGCAGTTACACATGCAGTAAGTGATAGCCCAACGCTTCAAAATGATTATGCTTATTTTGCTATAAAGGATTTAACACCTTTGCAGCGTCAAATTCTTGTCGAAAAGCACTTAATTAGTCCGCAATTAGCTAAAAAAGAACAAGTGGGCTCTATCCTACTTTCTGAAGATGAATCCGTTAGCATTATGGTGAATGAAGAAGATCATTTGCGCATTCAATGTATGACAGCAAGTTTTCAACTTCAAAGTGCTTATGAACAAGCAAATAAAATTGATCGTATTCTAGAGAAGGTATTACCTTACGCCTTCCGAGATACATTTGGCTATTTAACAAGTTGTCCGACGAATATTGGTACGGGTCTCCGAGCATCCGTCATGATGCATTTACCTGCCCTAACCTTAACGGGACAAATGAATCAAATTATTAACGCTATGACACGCTTAGGCATGACTGTAAGAGGTATATACGGAGAAGGCAGCGAAAATTTAGGCAATGTTTATCAAGTGTCTAACCAAATTACTCTTGGTAAGACAGAAGAGGACATTTTAGCAGATATCCAAAGTGTCGCTGAAAAGATTATTCAGAAAGAACGACATGCAAGAAGTAAATTGATGGAAAAAGCGGAGCTTGCTCTAGAAGATAGAGTATATCGAGCTTTAGGTACTCTAACTCATGCGAGAATTTTAACAAGTGAGGAAGCAGCTACCTGTCTATCTAATGTTCGTCTAGGTGTGGATTTAGAGTTGATTGCAGGTATTCATGCAACAACGTTAAATGAGTGTGTTGTCAGTATGCAACCAGGTTTTTTACAGCACTATGCAGGCGAGGCACTGCCCCCTGCTGAACGAGATCGTGTACGAGCAGAAATGCTTCGTGAGGCGTTATCTCGAGAATATACGAATAAGCCTATAAATGGGGAAAAAGGAGAGGATTTATATGATGTTTAATCGTTTTACACAACGCGCGCAAAAAGTATTACAGCTTGCTCAAGAAGAGGCTATTCGTTGGAAGCACGAATCTATTGGCACAGAGCATATTCTATTAGGGCTTATACGTGAAGGCGGCGGTATTGCTGCAAAAGCGTTAGAAGCTATTGATATTAGTCCTCAAAGAATTGAAGCTGGTATTGAAGAGTTAGTTGGTAAGGGTAAAGAAGACGTTGGCCCAATTGTTCATTATACGCCAAGAGCTAAGAAAGTAATTGAACTATCAGTTGACGAATCACGTAAATTAGGTCACTCATATATCGGCACAGAGCATTTGCTACTAGCCCTTATTCGTGAAGGAGAAGGGGTGGCAGCTCGTGTCCTAAATAACGCCGGTGTCGGTTTAAATAAAGCACGTCAACAAGTACTATTGCTACTAGGTAATAACGATAATGCACAATCTGGACAACAAGCAGCACAAGCTGCCAATACTCCAACATTAGATAGCCTAGCACGTGATTTAACACAAATTGCACGTGAAGGTACATTAGACCCTGTTATTGGTCGAAGTAAGGAAATTACACGTGTCATCGAGGTTTTATCACGTCGTACTAAAAATAACCCTGTATTGATTGGTGAGCCTGGTGTTGGTAAAACAGCTATTGCGGAGGGGCTAGCACAGCAAATTATAAATAACGAAGTGCCTGAAATCCTTCGTGACAAGCGAGTGATGACGCTCGATATGGGAACTGTCGTTGCTGGTACAAAATATCGTGGTGAATTTGAGGACCGTTTGAAAAAGGTAATGGATGAAATTCGCCAAGCTGGTAATATTATTTTATTTATCGATGAATTGCATACATTAATCGGTGCTGGTGGTGCAGAAGGTGCGATTGATGCATCCAATATTTTAAAACCATCTTTAGCACGAGGCGAGCTTCAATGTATTGGGGCAACTACGCTTGATGAATACCGTAAATATATTGAAAAGGATGCAGCATTAGAGCGTCGTTTCCAACCAATTCAAGTGGATGAACCAACAGTAGAAGAAGCGATTCAAATTATTCAAGGTTTACGTGATCGTTATGAAGCACATCACCGCGTAAAAATAACAGATGAAGCAATCGAAGCAGCTGCAAAAATGAGTGACAGATATATTTCTGACCGCTTCTTGCCAGATAAAGCGATTGACTTAATTGATGAGGCTGGTTCTAAAGTACGCTTACGTTCATTTGCAGTGCCACCAAACCTAAAGGCACTTGAAGATAAGCTTGAAAATGTTCGCTCGGAAAAAAATGCAGCCGTATCGGGCCAAGAGTTTGAAAAGGCAGCATCTCTAAGAGACACAGAGCAAAAGCTGAAAGATGAAATTGAAGCTACTCGGAAAAATTGGAAAGAAGAGCAAGGCAAAGCCGAATCAAAAGTGACTGTGGATGATGTTGCAGCAGTAGTATCGATGTGGACAGGAATCCCGGTAGCTAAAATTGCTTCCGAAGAATCATCGAAGTTGTTACAACTCGAAGAGGAATTACACAAACGTGTTGTTGGGCAAGGAGAAGCGGTAGAGGCCATTTCCCGTGCAATCCGCCGTGCAAGAGCAGGCTTAAAAGATCCAAAACGACCAATCGGTTCATTTATCTTCTTAGGACCTACAGGTGTTGGTAAAACAGAGCTTGCAAGAGCGCTTGCTGAAGTAATGTTTGGTGATGAAGATGCTATGATACGTGTCGATATGTCTGAATACATGGAGAAACATTCGACTTCACGCCTAGTAGGTTCACCTCCAGGCTATGTAGGCTTCGATGATGGTGGTCAACTGACTGAAAAAGTTCGTCGTAAACCTTATTCAGTAGTATTATTAGATGAAATTGAAAAAGCACACCCTGATGTGTTCAATATTCTTCTGCAAGTTCTTGAAGATGGTCGTTTAACAGACTCTAAGGGGCGTGTTGTAGACTTCCGCAATACAGTGGTTATTATGACATCTAACGTTGGTGCTGATGCTTTAAAATATCAAAAGAGCCTTGGTTTCAATGTAGGCGGTGCGGCATCTAAACATAAAGACATGAAGGGTACAATGCTAGAAGAATTGAAAAAAGCATTCCGCCCAGAGTTCTTAAACCGTATCGATGAAATGATTGTCTTCCACTCATTAGAAAAAGAGCATTTAAAAGAGATCATTGCAATGATGGGCAATGCATTAACGAAACGCTTAAAAGAGCAAGATATTTCGTTAGAGCTAACAGATGCAGCCCTTGAGAAAATTGCAGAGGAAGGCTATGACCCTCAATACGGTGCGCGTCCACTACGCCGTGCATTACAAAAACAAGTAGAGGATCGATTATCCGAAGAATTGCTTAAAGGTAACGTAGAAAAGGGTAATCAAGTAGTCATTGATTATGTAAATGATGAATTTGTTGTGAAGAAAAAAGAGGGAGTTTCTATCTCTAAATAATTTCATGTAAAGACAGCGAGGCTTTAGGTGCCAAGCTGTCTTTTTTTCTGTACAATTGATGATAAGAACAAATATTCGAGGTGAAAAGAATTTGGCGAAGAAAAAAACGAAATTCGTATGCTCGGGCTGTGGCTATGAATCTGCTAAATGGATGGGTAGATGTCCAGGATGTGGAGAATGGAATAAAATGGTGGAAGAAGTAGAGGTCGTAGCAAAAGGACCACGTGGCGCATTTCAACATTCTGCTACAGTAACCCAGAAAGCCCTTCCGATTATACAGGTTGAAGCAACTGAAGAATCCCGTGTTGCGACGGAAATGGGCGAATTGAACCGCGTTCTAGGTGGTGGCATCGTACCGGGCTCTCTAGTGTTAATAGGTGGTGATCCTGGGATAGGGAAATCTACTTTATTATTACAAGTTTCGGCTTTACTTTCGAATAAGGGGCATCGTGTACTTTATATTTCGGGTGAGGAATCCATTCGTCAAACGAAGTTACGCGCAGAGCGTTTGGGGGTTGTTTCCCAGGAGCTTTACATCTATTCCGAAACGAACCTTGAATTTTTAAACCAAACAATTGATGAAGTACAGCCGAAATTTGTCATTGTCGACTCGATTCAAACGGTCTTCCATCCAGAGGTAACGAGTGCCCCAGGAAGTGTCTCACAGGTCCGTGAATGTACAGCAGAGCTTATGAGAATTGCTAAGACAAAGGGTATTGCAATTTTCTTAGTTGGACATGTAACAAAAGAAGGACAAATTGCCGGGCCTCGTATTTTAGAGCATATGGTGGATACCGTATTGTATTTTGAAGGGGAAAGACATCATAACCATCGTATTCTACGAAGCCAAAAAAACCGCTTCGGCTCCACAAATGAAATTGCGATATTTGAGATGCTTCAAGGAGGTTTAAAAGAAGTTTTAAATCCTTCTGAGCTATTTTTGCAGGAGCGCTCACAAGGAGCTGCGGGCTCAACTATCGTTGCATCGATGGAGGGGACAAGGCCAATTCTTGTTGAGATTCAGTCTTTAGTTACACCTACAAGCTTTAACTATCCTAAACGTATGGCTACTGGTGTTGACCAAAACCGCGTGCAACTACTAATGGCGGTACTAGAAAAGCGGATGGGTCTCATGCTACAAGCCCAGGACGCATATATTAAAGTTGCTGGTGGCGTCAAACTGGATGAGCCAGCTATTGATTTAGCTGTTTTAACTAGCATTGTCTCTAGTTTTAAGGATCAAGCAGTACGAGCAACGGACTGTTTTATTGGTGAAGTAGGGCTAACAGGTGAGGTGCGTCGTGTATCCCGTATAGAACAACGTGTTATTGAGGCAGCGAAGCTAGGTTTTAAAAGAGCCTTTATTCCCGCATCTAATATTGGTGGTTGGGATTTTCCACAGGGAATTGAAATTGTCGGTGTAGAAACGATAAAAGATGCGCTTAATGCCTGCTTCAGAGAGTTGTAAAAAAATGTGCATGTTGGATATTATTCTGACATGCATTTTTTCCTTCATTTTTGACGATGAATTCGGAAACTCAAGTAAGGGGATAAACGTCCTTGTTTATAGTAAGAAAAGAGTTATGAAGAAATAATATAAAACAAACTAAAATAGATGTTTGAAGAATTTTATGTAAATAATTTATCTAAGTTCAGGAACATTAAAAATAATGATATTTGATGACCTGATGAAAGATTTTCTACTGTAAACTATGTATAATCTTAACTAACAATAGGAGGTGACAGCTTGTGAAAAAATTTGTTCAAATTGCGTTTTTACTGATTGGAGGAGCATTAGGCCTTGTTTTCTTACCGCCATTATACGAATTGCTTCATCTATCATCTAATCCTTGGCTAGATAATCCTTACGTATCGGTAGCATTAGGCGCACTTTTACTTTTTACCCTTTCGTTTGCATTTTCCGATTATTTTGTGAAGCTCATTAGCTGGATGGAAGAGGTCCTGTTTAAGGTCCCTGTCGGAGATTTATTATTTGGTACGCTTGGTTTAATAATTGGCCTTATAGTCGCTTATTTTTTAGGCTTTGCTATCGATAGTGTGCAAATCCCTGTTATTACAGAGGTACTCCCTATTATCCTGTCATTTGTATTAGGGTATTTAGGCTTTCGTCTTGGTTTTAGAAAAAGAGATGAATTAATACAGCTTTTTACCTTACGGAGTAATAATACAAAGAAAAAAGCTACTGAAGGTGCTGAGATCCCAGAAGTACGAGGGAGCTATAAGCTGCTAGATACGAGCGTTATTATTGATGGTCGTATTGCGGATATTTCAGAAACAGGCTTCATAGAAGGTATCCTAGTTGTACCCCAATTTGTCCTCACGGAGCTTCAGCATATTGCGGATTCTTCTGATACGTTAAAACGCACAAGAGGTCGTCGTGGTTTAGATATTTTAAGAAAACTCCAAGATGAGCGTAAGACAAAAGTTGAGATAACGGACGAGGATTTTGAGGATGTACAAGAAGTAGATTTAAAGCTCGTACGACTTGCAAAGAAAATGGGTAACGACACGCAAATTGTCACGAATGATTTTAACCTTAATAAGGTCTGTGAGCTACACCATGTGAAGGTATTAAATATTAATGATTTAGCGAATGCGGTGAAGCCTGTGGTAATCCCAGGAGAAGATATGCAGGTTGTGGTTATAAAGGATGGTAAAGAGCATAATCAAGGAGTTGCCTATTTAGATGATGGAACGATGATTGTTGTTGAAGGTGGTCGTAACTATATAGGACAGGCAATTACAGTTACAGTAACGAGTGTGCTGCAAACATCAGCAGGTCGTATGATATTTGCGAAGCCGAAGGACGATTAGGATGTGGAAACATGCATTATGAAGTAGTTTTACCTGCAGCGGGAAGCGGAAAACGCATGGGCGCAGGACAAAATAAGTTATTTTTAGAGCTTTTGGATAAACCAATTTTGATACACACGTTAGAAGTGTTTCAACAAGACCCTTTTTGCACAGGGATTTGGTTGGCTGTAAAACCGGAAGAACGCGTCTATATTCAAGGATTGCTAGAGCAATTTGGGATTACAAAGGTGAAGGGCTTGCCTGCTGGTGGTGCGGAGCGGCAGCATTCAGTTCATTCCTGTATGAAAGAGATGCAACAGGTGGATATTGTGCTTGTCCATGATGCAGCCCGACCTTTTATTACGCATGATATTATCGCCAATCTTGTACAAAGTGCACATCAAAACGGTGCAGCTATTGCTGGGGTTCGAGCGAAGGATACGATGAAAAAGGTCCGTAATGGTATCATTGAAGAGACTGTTGACCGTGACAGCCTATGGATGATTCAAACGCCACAAGCCTTTCAATATGATTTAATAGTGGAGGCTGAGGACGTTGCTGAGAAAGTTGGTTTTCTTGGTACAGATGAAGCTATGCTAGTCGAACGTTTAGGACATACGGTGCACATTGTAGAAAGTAGCTACGAAAATGTCAAAATGACGACACAAGAAGATTTACTATTTGGAGAGGCCATTTTACGCAAGCGAGCATAATTTGTAGTTTAAAAAATCTCATTGGCGATTGTTGCTAATGAGATTTTATGTGTTTGTGCAACAAAATACTCACTATTTGCTATCAGCTCAATTTCCTAGGAAATATGTTAAAATGTGAGGGTATAATAGTGAGTAAATATAAAAGTGAAAGAAGGTGAATGAGACTGCGTATTTAGCAAACAAGTACTGATCAAATCCACATGTTTTGTTAAAGTAGTCTCTCTATCATATGTTTCGAATTGGACAAGGTTTTGACGTACATGCATTTGAAGAAGGTCGACCATTAATTATTGGAGGTATTACTATTCCGCATGAAAAAGGGTTAGTAGGACACTCAGACGCTGATGTGCTTTTACACACAGTTACGGATGCGGCATTAGGGGCAATTGGAGAAGGAGATATCGGTCGTCATTTTCCTGATACAGATCCAGCCTTTAAAGATGCAGATTCAGCAAAATTATTAGAGTATATTTGGAAACTGGTTGAGGATAAAGGCTATGTTCTAGGGAATGTTGATTGTACAATCATGGCACAGCGTCCCAAAATGGCCCCATATATTGGACAGATGCAAAATCGCATCGCAGAACTGTTACACGCAGAACCATCACAAGTCAATGTAAAGGCAACAACAACTGAACGATTAGGTTTTACAGGTCGTGAAGAAGGTATAGCAGCTATGGCAACAATTCTATTGATAAAGAAGTGACTGCGGATTAACAACGCTTTTATTTCCAGTAACAGAGTGGTAAAATGAACAAAGTCAATTTTTGATCGAAAATTTAGGAGGCTTTTAATTATGACGAAAGAAGTTCGCGTTCGTTACGCGCCATCTCCAACAGGTTATTTACATATCGGTGGAGCGCGTACAGCATTATTCAATTATTTATATGCAAAACATCATAACGGTAAATTCATTGTACGTATTGAAGATACGGATATTGAACGTAATGTAGAGGGCGGAGAAGCATCTCAGCTAGATAACCTAAAATGGTTAGGTATTGAATATGATGAGTCCATTGATATTGGTGGACCTTATGCGCCTTATCGTCAAATGGAACGTCTTGATATTTATAAAGAGCACGCTGAAAAGCTATTGGAGCAAGGTGTAGCTTACAAATGTTTCTGTTCGTCAGAAAAACTTGAAGCATCTCGCGAAGAACAAAAAGCAAGAGGTGTGGCGGCTCCAACTTATGATGGTACATGCCGTCACCTATCTGCAGAAGAAGTTGCAGCTAAAGAAGCAGCAGGTGAGCCATACACAATCCGTATGCGTGTACCGGCAAATGTAACGTATGAATTTGAAGATTTAGTTCGTGGCCAAGTTACTTTTGAATCAAAGGACATTGGTGATTGGGTAATTGTTAAAGCTAATGGTATCCCAACCTACAACTATGCTGTTGTTTTAGATGATCATTTCATGGAAATTTCTCACGTTTTCCGTGGTGAAGAGCATTTATCAAACACACCAAAACAAATGATGATTTTTGATGCATTTGGCTGGGAATATCCTCGTTTTGGACATATGACATTAATTATTAATGAAAACCGTAAAAAGTTATCTAAACGTGATGAATCAATTATTCAATTTGTTACACAATACAAAGATTTAGGGTATCTTCCTGAAGCGATGTTCAATTTCTTTGCACTACTTGGTTGGTCTCCAGAAGGGGAAGAAGAGATTTTCTCCAAAGAAGAATTTATTAAAATCTTTGATGAAAAACGTCTATCTAAATCACCATCGATGTTTGATAAGCAAAAATTAACATGGATGAATAATCAATATATTAAAAAGCTATCTTTAGAAGAAGTTGTGGCTTTATCTTTACCACATTTGCAAAAAGCTGGCCTATTACCCGAAGAACTTACTGCGGAGCAACGTGCATGGGCGACAGATTTAATTGCCCTTTACCACGATCAAATGAGCTTTGGTGCGGAAATTGTTGAACTATCTAGCCTATTCTTTAACGATCATATTGAATATGATGAAGAAGCAAAAGAGGTCTTAGCAGGTGAGCAAGTTCCTGAAGTAATGGCTGCATTTAAAGCACAGCTCGAGGAATTAGAAGAATTTACACCAGACACAGTAAAAGCTGCTATAAAAGCTGTGCAAAAAGCAACAGGTCATAAAGGTAAAAATCTATTTATGCCAATCCGCGTTGTAACAACAGGTGAAACACATGGCCCAGAGTTACCAAATGCAATTTGCTTAATTGGGAAAGAAAAAACAATTGACCGCGTAGGAAAATTTGCACAATAAGAGAAATTTATTGACAATTCATTCTTTCGTTGTAAAATGTATTTACATTGAAAAAGCGTTGATAAGGAGAAGTAAGTGGCGCACGCTCTCAAGAGAGGACCATCACCGGCTGAAAGTGGTCTGAGTCTAGGCAAAACTGAAATGCACCTTTGAGCGTAAAGCTGAACTATAGTAGGCTTTATCGAGTCGTTCCCGTTAAAGAACGTCCAAAGTGGAAGGCTTTTTTGCCTTCAATCAGAGTGGAACCACGTTATTTTAGCGTCTCTGTCATTCCTTTTTGGGATGATAGAGGCGCTTTTTATTTTTAGTGAAGCATCTCAAGAGCGGCAATTAGGCAAGGCTTAAAGAAGCGTCCTTACCACAATCATCTACCCAGGAGAGTCTGAAGGAAAATGACAATTGCTTTGTAGGAATTCAAAGGATGTAAATTAGACCAACATGAAGAGGGGGAGTTTTTTGTGTTTAAAAGAATGAAGGAAGATGTGGCTACGATTTTTGAGAATGATCCAGCAGCACGTAGTGTTTTTGAAGTGGTGTTAACCTATTCAGGCCTGCATGCTACATGGGCACATCGAGTGGCACATTGGTTCTTTAAAAGACGCTTTTACTTTATAGCTCGTGCCATTTCGCAAATTAGCCGTTTCTTTACTGGTATTGAAATTCATCCTGGTGCGAAAATTGGCCGACGCTTTTTTATAGATCATGGTATGGGTGTTGTTATTGGTGAAACTTGTGAGATTGGTGATAATGTTACCTTGTATCAGGGTGTCACTTTAGGAGGTACAGGAAAAGAAAAAGGGAAGCGACACCCTACTTTAGAAGACAATGTGCTTGTTGCAACAGGAGCTAAAGTTTTAGGCTCTATCACGATTGGCGAAAATAGTAAAATTGGTGCTGGCTCTGTTGTTTTAAAAGAAGTACCACCAAACGCTACAGTTGTCGGTATTCCTGGTAAAATAGTAATTAAGGATGGCGTGCGTCTAGAGAAAAAGCTAGATCATCAAAATATACCTGATCCTGTAGAAGAACGTTGTCAAGGTTTCGAGAAGCAGATCGCCGAATTGCAGCAGGAAATCGAACGCTTACAAAAGGAGAGAGAAACACGATGAGTATTCAAATTTTTAACTCATTAACAAGACAAAAGGAAACCTTCGTACCGCTAGAAGAAGGTAAAGTGAAAATGTATGTGTGCGGTCCGACTGTTTATAACTATATTCATATCGGGAATTCACGTCCTGTAATTGTTTACGATACAGTACGTCGTTATTTTCAATATAAAGGCTATGATGTAAAGTTTGTATCAAATTTTACGGATGTAGACGATAAAATTATTAAGGCAGCAAATGAGCTGGGAGAAGAAGTACATGAATTAACAGAGCGCTTTATTGCTGCATACTTTGAAGATGTAACAGCACTAGGGTGCAAAAAAGCAGATGTTCATCCACGAGTGACAGAACATATGGACGATATCATTCAATTTATTCAAGTGTTAATTGAAAAAGGCTACGCATATGAATCTGCTGGCGATGTGTATTATCGTACTCGTAAGTTTGATGGCTATGGTAAATTATCGCACCAATCAGTGGATGATTTAAAAATTGGTGCCCGTATTGAAGCAGGAGAGAAAAAAGATGATGCACTAGATTTTGCCTTGTGGAAAGCGGCTAAACCAGGTGAAATTTTCTGGAAAAGTCCATGGGGAGATGGCCGTCCAGGCTGGCACATTGAATGTTCTGTAATGGCTCGTGAACATTTAGGAGATACTATTGATATTCATGCTGGTGGGCAGGATTTAACTTTCCCGCATCACGAAAATGAAATTGCTCAATCGGAAGCACATAATGACAAAACATTTGCGCGTTATTGGATGCATAACGGTTATATTAATATCGATAATGAAAAGATGTCCAAATCTCTTGGTAATTTCATTCTTGTTAATGATATCCGTAAACAAATTGACCCGCAGGTACTTCGTTTCTTTATGTTATCTGTTCATTACCGCCATCCAATTAATTTTGCGAAAGATTTAGTAGAAGCTGCTGCATCGGGCTTAGAACGCATTCGTACAGCTTACAACAATGTGAAGCATCGCCTTACTACTACGGCGAGTCTAGGCGACAACTCAGAAGAATGGCTTAGCAAAATTGCTGAACAAAAAGCGCATTTTGAAGAGGCGATGGATGATGACTTTAATACAGCTAACGCTATTTCTGTATTATTTGAGATAGCTCGTATTGCTAATATTTACTTGAATGAAGCTAATACTTGCAAGAAAGTATTAGAAACATTTATTGAAACTTTTGAGGTATTAGGTGACGTCTTAGGTATTGAATTTGCAAAAGAAGAAGAACTATTAGACGAAGAAATTGAAGCATTGCTACAAGAACGCGTAGAGGCACGTAAAAATCGTGATTTTGCTCGCTCTGATGAGATCCGTGACCATTTGCAAGCCCAAGGTATCATTTTAGAAGATACACGACAAGGAACTAGATGGAAACGAGGGTAATTAAGTTGGATAAACTTCGCAATGAAGATGTTAAGCAATTAAATGCGCTAGCGTTAGCCTATATGGGTGATGCTGTATTGGAGCAAAAAATCCGTGAACATTTACTACGCTCTGGACGGGTTAAACCAAATACACTCCATCGTGAGGCGACTCGCTATGTTTCAGCAAAAGCACAATCTATGATCGTTCATCGCATGATGGATGAAAATTATTTAACTGAGGAGGAATTGGCTGTGTTCCGTCGTGGACGCAATGCCAAATCCGGCTCTGTACCAAAGAATACTGATATCCAAACTTATCGTAATAGCTCAGGCTTTGAGGCGGTGCTTGGTAGTTTATATTTATTAAATGAACTAGAACGGGTGTATGAAATCATTGCATATGCTATTCAAATAATCGAGGAATCAAAGGGAGTGTCGAAATAATGGTAGAACAAAATGGTGAAATTATTGCCGGTAAAAACCCAGTGTTAGAAGCACTTCGTTCAGGCCGCGATATGAATAAAGTATGGATTGCAGAGGGTGTTAAAAAATCTGGTGTGAATGAATTGCTAGATTTAGCTCGAGAACGTGGTGTCATCGTTCAGTTTGTTCCAAAAAAGAAAGTCGATCAATTATCGAGTGCTAATCACCAAGGAATTGTTGCTTCTGTTGCAGCATATCAGTATGCTGAACTTGAGGACTTATTTACAGCAGCTGCAAATAAACAGGAAGATCCCTTTTTTTTAATTTTAGATGAGTTAGAGGATCCTCATAACCTAGGGTCTATTATGAGAACGGCCGATGCTATAGGAGCTCATGGAATTATTATTCCGAAGCGTCGATCAGTAAGTTTAACAGCTGTAGTAGCAAAGGCATCTACAGGAGCTATTGAGCACGTGCCAGTTGTACGTGTGAACAATCTTGCTCAAACAATTGATGAGTTAAAAGAACGAGGTATATGGATTGCTGGTACAGATGCGAAAGGTTCTGTCGATTATCGAAAAATGGATGCGACATTACCATTAGCTATCATTATTGGTAGTGAGGGCAAGGGAATGGGTCGCTTATTAAAAGAAAAATGCGATTTTTTATATCACTTACCAATGGTTGGGCATGTTACATCACTAAACGCATCAGTAGCTGCAGCGCTTTTAATGTACGAAGTGTATCGTAAACGTCAAGAAGCGAATGACTAACAATGAAAAACATTTTGCTTGTTGATGGCTATAATATGATTGGATCTTGGAAAGAGCTGCGGCCATTACGTGACACAAATTTTGAAGATGCGCGCAGAAGGTTAATCGAACTTATGGCTGAATATAAAGCAGCTATAGGTTGGCGCGTAATTATTGTTTTTGACGCACACCTTGTACCAGGAGTGGAGCAATCTTATATAGAAAATGATGTAGAGGTCATTTATACTCGGAAAAATGAAACAGCAGATGAACGTATTGAAAAAATGACACATGAATTAAAGGCTAGAAATGTACAAATACATGTAGCAACCTCTGATATGGCAGAGCAAAGCGTTATATTTGGTAATGGCGCCCTAAGGAAATCAGCAAGAGAGCTAGAAATTGATACTAGCATTATCCAACATAAAATTTCACATGATGTAAAGCGAAAACAAGAAAGCAAGCCACCTTCTCGTATAGAATTAAAGCCAGATGTTGCTCTTGCCTTTGAAAAATGGAGACGTGGCTTGAAAGATTGATTGACGCATATTTTCCAATTCCGTTATACTGTTCCTAATTATCTGTTGTGACTGAGGTGATACCATGTTTAAAAATAGCATTGTACAAGTGACACAAGATTTTGAACGATTCAATGATGAAGAACTTATTGAAATGGTGCATCAAGGTAATACAGATGCGTTGGATTTTTTAATTACGAAATACCGTTTGTTAGTAAGAGCGAAGGCAAGATCCTATTTTTTGATTGGAGCAGATAAGGAAGACATTGTGCAAGAAGGCATGATCGGTTTATATAAGGCAATCCGCGATTTTAAGGGAGATAAACTTGCATCTTTCAGGGCTTTTGCAGAGTTATGTATTACAAGGCAAATTATCACGGCTATTAAAACAGCCACTAGGCAAAAACATATACCGTTAAATTCCTATATCTCTTTGGACAAGCCCATATTTGATGAAGAATCAGATCGAACGCTTATGGATGTGCTAACAGGTGCTATTATGGATGATCCAGAAGAATTGATGATTCATAGAGAAGAGTTTGGATATTTAGAAGAAAAGATGAGTGAGATTTTAAGTGAATTAGAGTTACAAGTTTTAGCCCTATATCTAGATGGCCAGTCTTATCATGAAATTTCTGCAAAATTAAACCGTCATGTGAAATCCATTGATAATGCATTGCAGCGAGTGAAGCGTAAATTAGAGCGACATTTAGTTCTTGAGGAAATGTCTTAGCCTTATAGGCCTTTATTGACATTGACAAATATCGGTGTTAGTCTTAAAAAGACATAGTGCCGAAAAAGGTGATTAAATGGCAAAAAAAGTCGTGCTGACTTGCGAGAAATGTGGATCGAGAAATTACACGTTCCCGGCTAAAGAAGGATCTACTGTACGTCTCGAATTAAAGAAATTTTGCTCGCATTGCAATGAACATACAGTGCATAAACAAACGCTATAAAAATGATATGAAAATAGACAGATATGATTGATTCGGAGGTTAAGCTAGAATGGGCAAGATCAAAGGCTTTTTCAGCGATGTAATGTCGGAAATGCGCAAGACAAGCTGGCCAAAAAGTAAAGAACTGACGAAATATACAGTCGTTGTAATTTCAACTGTAGTCATTATGGCTTTATTTTTTGTGTTAGTTGACTTAGGCATTTCATCATTATTCCGCTGGTACTTAGATTTATAATTTAGTAAATAGCATACTTTTGAAATAGCCCGTCCATAGCAATAACGGGTTTTTTCGTTTGTTTTATCTTCATTCAATCGTAGCTCCATATTATTGGTTAGGTGAAATGAAGAGCAGTAATTTATTCTCATTATGATAAGGATGCTACTAGGAGAGTATGATAGTAGCGATAGATGACTATGCTAGTTTCGGTATATATCCGCAAGCTTTTGCTTACTATTAGCGAAAATAAGATTTTCAAATGAGATGTTTGTGAAAAGAGTAAAGAATGCGCTGAGCATATCGCAAATCATTTTCACTTTTATTTGTAAGGGAGGGACGGACGAGAAGTCCTATTAATTATGGAGAAAAATTGGTATGTTGTTCATACGTATTCTGGGTATGAAAATCGTGTAAAAGCAAACCTAGAGAAACGTGTAGAAACAATGGGAATGCAAGATAAAATCTTCCGTGTGATTGTGCCAGAGCACGAGGAAACAGAAATGAAGGATGGGAAAAAACGTACAATGATGCGTAAAGTTTTCCCTGGTTATGTATTAGTAGAGTTAATTATGACAGACGATTCTTGGTATGTAGTTCGAAATACACCGGGTGTTACGGGCTTTATCGGTTCATCTGGTGGTGGAGCAAAACCAACTCCTTTACTGCCAGAAGAAGCGGACCGTTTACTACAACAAATGGGTATGACTGATAAGGTTGTAGAAGTGGATATAACGGTTGGTGAAGCAGTGGAAGTGTTAGAAGGGCCGTTTGCTCATTTCCAAGGACGTGTTGAAGAAATTGACACGGAAAAAGGCAAAGTAAAAGTGACAGTTGATATGTTTGGTCGCGAAACGATTATGGAGCTAGATTTCGAACAAATTCAAAAATTATAGTTCCAATAATAGAACTGTGAGCATGTCAATTGGTAGATGTTTCGCAGATTTTGTTAATTACTACTTGCTTAAAAAAATTAAAAGTGGTATCATTTCATAGGTCAGACTGTCATACTTTGGTTTGACATCTGTAATGATAATTTTAATGTTATCGGCAATTAGCTGACAGACAGATATTGAGTGGGAGGGGCAACCCAATTACCACATCACGGACTTAAGGAGGTGTGTCTCGTGGCTAAAAAAGTTATTAAAGTTGTAAAACTTCAAATCCCTGCTGGTAAAGCTAACCCAGCTCCACCGGTTGGTCCTGCATTAGGTCAAGCGGGTGTGAACATCATGGGATTCTGTAAAGAATTCAATGCGCGTACTGCTGATCAAGCTGGTCTTATTATTCCAGTTGAAATTTCAGTATTCGAGGACCGTTCTTTCACTTTCATTACAAAAACTCCACCTGCAGCAGTTCTACTTAAAGTAGCAGCTGGTATCCAATCTGGATCTGGTGAACCAAACCGTAAAAAAGTGGCAACGGTTAAACGTGATAAAGTTCGCGAAATCGCTGAAACTAAAATGCCAGACCTTAACGCTGCTTCAGTAGAAGCTGCTATGTTAATGGTTGAAGGTACTGCACGAAGCATGGGTATTGTTATCGAAGACTAATCCCATTTACTTGATGTTTTGTTTTTTGGAAGGTTGCGAAGTTTCTTTGTGAACACGCAACCTTTATTCGTGGGAGGTAAAATCCGCTATAACCACAATCAAGGAGGAAATATATAATGGCTAAAAAAGGTAAAAAACTGCAAGATGCAGCAAAATTAATTGATCGTAACTCACTATACAGTGCTCAAGAAGCAATCGAACTTGCTCAAAAAACTAGCACAGTAAACTTCGACGCTACTGTAGAAGTTGCTTTCCGTCTAGGTATTGATACTCGTAAAAACGACCAACAAATCCGTGGTGCAGTAGTGCTTCCAAACGGTACTGGTAAAACTCAACGCGTATTAGTATTCGCGAAAGGTGAAAAACTTAAAGAAGCTGAAGCAGCTGGCGCTGACTATGTAGGTGATGCAGAGTACATCCAAAAAATCCAACAAGGTTGGTTTGATTTCGATGTAATCGTAGCAACTCCTGACATGATGGGTGAAGTTGGTAAACTTGGACGCGTTTTAGGACCAAAAGGTTTAATGCCAAACCCTAAAACTGGTACAGTTACTTTTGATGTAACAAAAGCTATCGAAGAAATCAAAGCTGGTAAAGTAGAATACCGCGCTGATAAAGCTGGTATCATCCACGCTCCTATCGGTAAAGTTTCTTTCTCAGCAGAAAAATTAGTAGAAAACTTCTTAGCTGTATTTGATGTAGTGCAAAAAGCAAAACCTGCTGCAGCTAAAGGTACTTACATGAAATCTGTAAACGTTACAACTACAATGGGTCCAGCTGTTAAAATTGACGCTGCTAATGTAGTAGTAAAATAATTTATATATATGTTGACAACAGCAATAATACATGATATCATGATTGCTGTTGTGAATTATCCATTTGTACCGTAGACAGTAGGAGTGACTTGTCACTTAATGTTCCTACCGAGGACATCGGAATTCAGATTCTTATTTAAAGATGATGACTTTCAGCCTCTGTGTCTATTTGACTCAGAGGCTTTTCTTTTGTCGGTATAAATGACCCATTCTAATAGGAGGTGTCATCATGAGCAAAGCAATCGAAAACAAACAAGTACAAGTTCAAGAGATTACTGAAAAATTCCAAAACGCTTCTTCTGTAGTAGTTGTGGATTACCGTGGTCTTAACGTTGCACAAGTAACTGAGCTTCGTAAACAACTTCGTGAAGCTGGCGTTGAGTTCAAAGTTTACAAAAACACTTTAACTCGTCGTGCTGCTGAAGCTGCTGGTCTTGAAGGAATCAACGACGTATTAGTTGGTCCTAACGCAATTGCGTTCTCAAATGAAGATGTTGTAGCGCCTGCTAAAATCATCAACGAGTTCGCTAAGAAAAACGAAGCTTTAGAAATTAAAGCTGGTATTATTGAAGGTACGATTTCTTCTGTTGAAGATGTTAAAGCACTTGCAGAACTTCCATCACGCGAAGGTCTACTTTCTATGCTTTTATCTGTACTTCAAGCTCCTGTGCGTAACTTCGCACTTGCAACAAAAGCTGTTGCAGAACAAAAAGAAGAACAAGGCGCGTAATTTAATACGCATCAACACTTCTGCGGCCTGATCGCAAACAATAAAACATTATCCAATTAGGAGGAAATTATAATGAATAAAGAGCAAATCTTAGAAGCTATCAAAGCTATGACAGTTCTTGAATTAAACGATTTAGTAAAAGCTATCGAAGAAGAATTCGGTGTAACAGCTGCTGCTCCTGTAGCAGTAGTTGCTGGTGGTGCTGCTGGCGCTGCTGAAGAAAAATCAGAGTTCGACGTAGTATTAGCATCTGCTGGTGCAGAAAAAATTAAAGTAATCAAAGTGGTTCGTGAAATCACTGGTTTAGGTCTTAAAGAAGCTAAAGAAGTAGTAGATAACGCTCCTAAAGCTCTTAAAGAAGGCGTTTCTAAAGATGAAGCTGAAGAAATCAAAGCTAAACTTGAAGAAGTTGGCGCATCTGTAGAAGTTAAGTAATCTCGCGTTACTTTTTAACAAAAGGAAAGCTCGTCATTTTGGCGAGCTTTTTTCTTCATTCTGAGGAGGCGTGAAAAAATGTCAGATCATTATTATACAAGCAAGCCTCAAACTGAGAGTAAACCACGTCACTGGACATTCAAGTTACTGGGGCATTCGTTTACTTTTGAAACGGATGCAGGTGTTTTTAGTAAAAGCGAAGTAGATTTTGGATCCCGTGTTTTAATAGACGCTTTTCAAATGCCAGATATTGATGGTGCGATTTTTGATGTAGGCTGTGGATATGGTCCAATAGGGTTATCGATTGCCAAAACAAATCCAGACCGTACTGTTTTTATGATGGATATAAACGAACGTGCAGTTGCGCTTTCGCAAAAAAATGCGCAAGTGAACGGTGTTCAAAATGTGCGAATATTTGTGAGTGACGGCCTATCGATGGTTGATAACGATGTGGAAGCAGCAGCTATCTTAACGAATCCACCAATTCGTGCGGGGAAGGAAACGATTTTCCGCTTTTACGATGGAGCTTATGATCGACTAGTGTCTTCAGGTGAGCTTTGGGTAGTAATCCAGAAGAAACAGGGAGCGCCATCGACAGTGAGTTACTTGGAAGGAAAATTTTCAGAAGTCGATGTTGTTGAGAAGAAAAAAGGATACTGGATAGTACGTGCAAAAAAATAAATGAAATATGTATAATTTATTGACTTGACAAATCGGCTATGATAATATGATACAATGCAAAAATATTATTTTGAGGTCGTATGCCCTTTTTGTATAATTTTGTTTTAATGTGGGTATACTTGCCAAGATAAGTTTAGTTAACCGAAAATGAGATCTTTTTGAAGACTCGTTTTCTTTTTGTCTTTCGAAATCATACACTATTTGTATGATTTTGCAAAGACCTAATATCGCTTTATTGAGGGGTGAATGAGTTGACAGGTCAACTAGTTCAGTACGGACAACACCGCCAGCGTAGAAGCTTTGCGCGTATTAAAGAGGTGCTTGAGCTTCCAAATCTGATTGAGATTCAAACGGCGTCTTACGAGTGGTTCCTTGAAGAAGGTTTACGTGAAATGTTCCGTGACATTTCGCCGATCGAGGACTTTACAGGTAATCTTTCATTAGAATTCATCGATTATTCATTAGGTGAGCCTAAATATGATGTTGATGAATGTAAAGAGCGAGATGTTACTTACGCAGCTCCATTACGTGTGAAAGTACGTCTTTACAACAAAGAAACAGACGAAGTGAAAGAACAAGATGTCTTCATGGGTGACTTCCCATTAATGACTGAAACAGGTACGTTCATTATCAATGGTGCTGAACGTGTTATCGTTTCACAATTAGTTCGTTCACCAAGTGTGTATTTCCATGATAAAACTGATAAAAACGGTAAAAAAGGTTTTGGCGCTACAGTTATTCCAAACCGCGGTGCGTGGTTAGAGTACGAAACAGATGCAAAAGACGTAGTATATGTGCGTATCGATCGTACTCGTAAGCTACCAGTAACAGTGTTACTTCGTGCGTTAGGTTTCGGTTCAGACCAAGAGATTATCGATATTATCGGTGATAACGAGTATTTACGTAATACGTTAGAAAAAGATAACTCTGAAAGTACTGAAAAGGCACTTTTAGAAATCTATGAACGTTTACGTCCAGGTGAGCCACCAACAGTAGAGAGCGCGAAGAGCTTATTATACTCTCGTTTCTTTGATGCTAAACGTTATGATCTAGCGAATGTTGGTCGCTACAAAATGAATAAAAAGCTTCATATTAAGAATCGTTTATTTAACCAAACGATTGCTGAAACGCTTGTAGATCCAGAAACAGGCGAAATTTTAGTAGAAAAAGGTACTGTACTTGATCGTCGTACTTTAGATAAAATCCTACCTTACCTTGAAGATTCATCGAAAGGTATCGGTTTCCGCACTTTATCACAAGTTGGTGGTGTACTTGAGGATGATGTAACCATCCAATCTATTAAGATTTATGCACCAAAAGATGAAGCGCAAAAAGAAATTAATATCATTAGTAATGCGTACATTGATGAAGAAGTGAAGAATATTACACCTGCTGACGTTTTAGCTTCAGTAAGTTATTTCTTCAACTTACTTTACCAAGTAGGAGCTACAGATGATATTGACCACTTAGGTAACCGTCGCCTACGTTCTGTTGGTGAGTTACTACAAAATCAGTTCCGTATTGGTTTATCTCGTATGGAGCGTGTTGTACGTGAGCGTATGTCAATTAACGACACAGCTGCGATCGTACCACAGCAATTAATTAATATTCGTCCTGTAATTGCGTCAATTAAAGAATTCTTCGGAAGTTCTCAATTATCACAATTCATGGACCAAACAAACCCATTAGCAGAGTTAACACATAAACGTCGTTTATCTGCATTAGGACCTGGTGGTTTAACACGGGAACGTGCTGGTTTCGAAGTACGTGACGTTCACTACTCTCACTATGGTCGTATGTGTCCAATCGAGACACCAGAGGGTCCAAACATTGGGTTAATCAACTCATTATCTTCATTTGCCAAAGTAAATAAATTTGGTTTCATCGAAACACCATATCGTCGTATTGACCATGAAACAGGTCGAGTAACGGACCAAATTGATTACTTAACAGCTGATGAAGAAGATAACTACTACGTAGCACAAGCAAACTCTCCGTTAAATCCAGACGGTACTTTTGCTAACGACGAAGTAGTAGGTCGTTTCCGTGGGGATAATACAGTATTCAATAAAGCTCAAATGGACTACATGGACGTTTCTCCTAAACAAGTAGTTTCTGCAGCGACTGCATGTATCCCATTCTTAGAAAACGATGACTCGAACCGTGCACTTATGGGTGCCAACATGCAACGTCAAGCAGTTCCACTTCTTAACCCAGAAGCACCATTCGTTGGTACTGGGATGGAACATGTTGATGCGCGTGATTCAGGTGCAGCTGTAGTAGCGAAATATGATGGTATTGTAGAGCACGTTGAAGCTCGCTCTATCCATGTTCGCCGCATTGAAGTCGTAGACGGTAAAGAGGTTAAAGGCGATTTAACGAAATATAAATTACAAAAGTTCATTCGTTCAAACCAAGGTACTTCATATAACCAACGTCCACTTGTAAAAGTAGGCGAGCGTGTGAAACCACGTGACATTTTAGCAGATGGTCCTTCAATGGAAAAAGGCGAACTAGCTCTTGGACGTAACGTATTAGTTGCATTCATGACATGGAACGGCTTTAACTATGAAGATGCTGTCATTATGAGTGAGCGCCTTGTAAAAGACGATGTCTATACATCTGTTCATATTGAAGAATATGAATCAGAGTCTCGTGATACAAAGCTTGGACCTGAAGAAATCACTCGCGATATTCCTAACGTTGGGGAAGATGCACTTCGTAACTTAGACGAACGTGGTATCATCCGCATCGGTGCAGAAGTACGTGATGGTGATATTCTAGTAGGGAAAGTAACGCCTAAAGGGGTTACAGAATTAACAGCTGAAGAACGCTTACTACACGCAATCTTCGGTGAAAAAGCTCGTGAGGTTCGTGATACTTCATTACGTGTACCACACGGTGCTGGCGGTATCATTCTTGACGTTAAAGTATTTAACCGTGAAGATGGCGATGAATTACCACCAGGTGTTAACCAATTAGTTCGTGCTTATATTGTTCAAAAACGTAAAATCCGCGTTGGTGACAAAATGGCCGGACGCCATGGTAACAAAGGGGTTATCTCGCGTATCTTACCAGAGGAAGATATGCCATTCATGCCAGATGGCACGCCTGTTGATATCATGTTAAATCCACTTGGTGTACCTTCTCGTATGAATATCGGACAAGTTTTAGAGTTGCACTTAGGTATGGCTTCTCGTTACCTTGGCGTTCATATGGCTACACCAGTATTTGATGGTGCCAATGAAGAAGATGTTTGGGAAACGATGGAAGAAGCAGGTATGAACCGTGATGGTAAAACAATCCTGTATGATGGACGTTCAGGTGAACCATTCGATAACCGTGTATCAGTTGGGATCATGTACATGATCAAACTTGCTCACATGGTTGACGATAAACTTCATGCACGTTCAACTGGTCCTTACTCACTAGTTACGCAACAGCCACTTGGTGGTAAAGCGCAATTTGGTGGACAACGTTTTGGTGAGATGGAAGTATGGGCACTTGAAGCATATGGTGCTGCTTATACACTTCAAGAAATTTTAACAGTTAAATCCGATGACGTTGTTGGTCGTGTGAAAACTTATGAAGCCATCGTTAAAGGTGAAAGTGTACCAGAGCCAGGCGTTCCAGAATCATTCAAAGTATTGATTAAAGAACTTCAATCTCTTGGTATGGATGTTAAGATGTTAACAGTTAATGATGAAGAAGTAGAACTTCGTGATCTAGATGAAGAAGACGATCTTCAACCAGCTGACGCACTTAACATTGCACCACAGCCAGATACAGAAGAAGAGCCAGTAGAGTCTTTTGAATAATGGAAAACCAAATTCACAGTTGTGAATAGGTCAAACTTATTTTTCAAATTAGCCGGGCAGGATTTAACGCCCTGCCTGGCTTTTTCTTTTAATAAATCATTCTATTTCTAATCCTTTGCCAAAGAGGCAATTCTTTGCAAACGATTATCGAGCTGCGTAAAAGAGTCTTTATAAAGACCTATACTAGAGGGAGGTAGGCTCCTTGATAGACGTTAATGAATTTGAATATATGAAAATTGGTTTAGCATCTCCTGACAAGATTCGTTCTTGGTCATATGGTGAGGTTAAAAAACCTGAAACTATTAACTACCGTACATTAAAACCAGAAAAAGATGGTTTATTCTGTGAGCGTATTTTTGGTCCAACTAAGGACTGGGAATGTCATTGTGGTAAATATAAACGTGTACGTTATAAAGGCGTTGTTTGTGATCGTTGTGGTGTTGAAGTAACACGCGCTAAAGTTCGTCGTGAACGTATGGGACACATCGAATTAGCAGCACCAGTTTCTCACATCTGGTACTTCAAAGGTATTCCTAGCCGTATGGGTCTAATTTTAGATATGTCACCACGTGCATTAGAAGAAGTTATTTATTTTGCATCATACGTTGTGATTGAACCAGGTGCTACAAATTTAGAAAGCAAGCAATTACTTTCTGAAAAAGAGTACCGTGCATACCGTGAAAAATTCGGAAACACATTCGAAGCTTCAATGGGTGCAGAAGCAATCAAAAAATTATTAGGCAAAATTGACCTAGAAGATGAAACACAATCTTTAAAAGAAGAGTTAAAGTCTGCACAAGGTCAAAGACGTACTCGTGCGATCAAACGTCTTGAAGTTGTCGAATCTTTCCGTAACTCAGGTAACTCACCTGAATGGATGATTTTAGATGTACTACCTGTTATTCCACCAGAGCTTCGTCCAATGGTGCAATTAGATGGTGGACGTTTTGCAACTTCAGATTTAAACGATTTATACCGTCGTGTAATTAACCGTAATAACCGTTTAAAACGTTTATTAGATTTAGGTGCTCCAAGCATCATCGTACAAAACGAAAAACGTATGTTACAAGAAGCTGTTGACGCACTAATTGATAATGGTCGTCGTGGACGTCCTGTAACTGGTCCAGGTAATCGCCCATTAAAATCACTTTCACATATGTTGAAAGGTAAACAAGGTCGTTTCCGTCAAAACTTACTTGGTAAACGTGTTGACTATTCTGGTCGTTCCGTTATCGTAGTAGGTCCAAACTTAAAAATGTACCAATGTGGTTTACCGAAAGAAATGGCGATCGAATTATTCAAGCCATTCGTAATGAAAGAGCTAGTAGAACGTGGTCTTGCACATAACATTAAATCTGCTAAACGTAAAATCGAACGTTTAAACAACGACGTATGGGACGTTTTAGAAGATGTTATCCGTGAGCATCCAGTACTACTAAACCGTGCACCAACGCTTCACCGTCTTGGTATTCAAGCATTTGAACCAACACTAGTTGAAGGCCGTGCAATCCGTCTTCACCCATTAGTATGTACAGCTTATAACGCTGACTTCGATGGTGACCAAATGGCGGTTCACGTACCGTTATCAGCTGAAGCACAAGCTGAAGCTCGTCTTCTAATGCTTGCTGCGCAAAACATCCTGAATCCAAAAGACGGTAAACCTGTTGTAACACCATCTCAAGATATGGTATTAGGTAACTACTACTTAACACTTGAACGTGAAGGTGCTCGTGGTGAAGGTACTGTATTCTATGGTCCAAATGAAGTGTTAATTGCCTATGACACAGGTCATGTACATTTGCATACACGTATCGCTATTAAAGCAAGTTCGTTAAATAACCCAACATTCACAGAAGAACAAAATAATATGTTCTTATTAACAACTGTTGGTAAAGTTATCTTTAATGAAATATTGCCTGAGTCATTCCCGTTCATCAATGAGCCAACTGATTTCAACTTAGAGCATGAAACACCTGAAAAATACTTCGCTAATTTAACAATTGACGAAGAAACGCTAAAAGAGCTTGAATCAGATAATGCTTACAAAAATCTTGATGAAAAAGGGAAAATCGATGCACAACGTACAGCTGTATTACGTAAATATTTTGCATCTGTACCAGTTGTAAATCCATTCCGTAAAAAATTCTTAGGTAATATCATTGCAGAAGTATTTAAACGTTTCCACATTACTGAAACATCTAAAATGCTTGACCGCATGAAAAACCTAGGATTCAAATATTCAACACGTGCTGGTATTACAGTAGGTGTATCTGATATCGTGGTATTACCAGATAAAGGTGAAATTTTAGCTGAAGCTCAAGAAAAAGTGGATAAAGTTCAAGCGCAATTCCGTCGTGGTTTCATCACAGAAGATGAGCGTTATGATCGTGTAATCTCAAGTTGGAGTGCTGCGAAAGATGAAATTCAAGCGAAGCTGATGAAATCACTTGAGAAAACAAACCCAATCTTCATGATGTCTGATTCAGGTGCCCGTGGTAACGCATCTAACTTTACTCAGTTAGCTGGTATGCGTGGACTGATGGCCAACCCGGCTGGTCGTATCATCGAACTTCCAATTAAATCTTCATTCCGTGAAGGTTTAACAGTATTAGAGTACTTCATCTCTACTCACGGTGCTCGTAAAGGTCTTGCCGATACTGCCCTAAAAACTGCCGATTCAGGTTACTTAACTCGTCGTCTTGTTGACGTTGCACAGGATGTTATTGTGCGTGAAGATGACTGTGGTACTGACCGCGGTTTAACAATTGGCGCATTAATGGAAGGCACTGAATTAATTGAGGCTCTTGATGAGCGTATTGTTGGTCGTCATACGAAGAAAACAATCTTCCATCCTGAAACTGGTGAAGTGATTCTAGAAAAAGACGGATTAATCGACCAAGATATCGCTCGTGCAGTTATCGAGGCTGGTATTGAAGAAGTGACAATCCGTTCAGCATTTACATGTAATACAAAACATGGCGTATGTAAAAAATGTTACGGCATGAACTTGGCAACAGGTGAAAAGGTTGAAGTTGGGGAAGCAGTTGGTATTATTGCAGCTCAATCAATCGGTGAACCAGGTACACAATTAACAATGCGTACATTCCATACAGGTGGGGTTGCCGGAGATGATATTACACAAGGTCTTCCACGTATCCAAGAGATCTTTGAAGCACGTAATCCAAAAGGTCAATCTGTTATTTCAGAAATCGCTGGTACTGTTTCAGATATCACAGAAATTCGTGAAGGCTTAAAAGAAATTACTATTCAAGGTGACGTAGAAACTCGTAAATACCAAGCACCTTATAATGCACGTCTAAAAGTTATCGAAGGTGATAATGTAGAACGTGGTCAAGTTTTAACAGAGGGTTCTATCGATCCAAAACAATTGCTAAAAGTCAAAGACGTTTCAACTGTTCAAGAATATTTATTAAAAGAAGTTCAAAAAGTATACCGTATGCAAGGGGTAGAAATTGGGGATAAACACATTGAGGTAATGGTTCGCCAAATGCTTCGTAAAGTTCGTGTAATTGAAGCTGGTGATACAGAATTACTACCAGGTTCATTACTAGATATCCACCAATTCTCAGAGGCAAATGCAGATGCTGTGATGAATGGCAAAAACCCTGCAACTTGTCGTCCAGTGATCCTTGGTATTACAAAAGCTTCTCTTGAAACAGAATCATTCTTATCTGCTGCATCATTCCAAGAAACAACTCGTGTGTTAACAGATGCAGCAATTAAGGGTAAACGTGATGAGCTTCTTGGATTAAAAGAGAACGTAATTATCGGTAAGCTTGTTCCAGCAGGTACTGGTATGCAACGTTATCGTCAAATCCGCATCGAAAAAGATGAGCTTGACACAGAAGTCATTTCTGCTGAATAAACATTAAAATAGGGCCGAAGAGATGTATTTTCATCATCTCTTCGGACTTTTTAAAGATATTGGTTGACAGTGTAATCTGGTAATGATAATATATTGAAGGTTGATAGTTAACTGTCTGTACTTCGGAGGATATGAAAATGTCTTATGATAAAGTAAGGGCTAGTCAAACAATCATAGGTACAAAGCAAGCAGTAAAAGCAATGCAAGCTGGTTCAGTGAAAGAACTTTTTGTGGCACTTGATGCAGACAATTGGGTAACCGATTCGGCCATATCTTTCGCGAGAGAAATCGGTATACCAGTTATTCTTGTTGAGTCCAAAAAGGAACTGGGCAAGGCCTGTGGAATCCATGTTGGAGCTGCAGTAGTTGCGATTACTGTAGAGTAGTTTTTGTGTAAAAAGCACAAAGACTTTGTTTTTACCCAAAAAATGAACCACCTGGATGTGTGGTATTAAAAAAAGAAGGAATGAAGGGAGGAAAAATCGATGCCTACAATTAACCAATTGGTACGTAAGCCTCGTAAATCTAAAATCACGAAATCAAATTCACCAGCGTTAAACAAAGGATATAACTCATTTAAAAAATCTTTAACTGATGTTAAATCTCCACAAAAACGTGGTGTTTGTACTCGTGTAGGTACAATGACGCCTAAAAAACCAAACTCAGCGTTACGTAAATACGCTCGTGTACGTTTAACTAACCAAATCGAGGTTACTGCGTACATTCCTGGTGAAGGCCATAACTTACAAGAGCACAGTGTTGTTCTTATCCGTGGCGGTCGTGTAAAAGACTTACCGGGTGTTCGTTACCATATCGTTCGTGGTGCTCTTGATACTGCTGGTGTAAACGGTCGTATGCAATCACGTTCTCTATACGGTACAAAACGCCCTAAAGAAAAAAAATAATATAAAATATATAAGTTATTTACTCAATGAAAGGAGGAAAACACATGCCTCGTAAAGGTCCTGTTTCCAAACGTGACGTGTTACCAGATCCAATTTATAATTCAAAACTAGTAACTCGTTTAATCAATAAAATGATGATTGATGGTAAAAGAGGTACTTCTCAAAAGATTTTATACGGTGCGTTCGAACTAGTTAAAGAACGTTCTGGTCAAGATCCAATTGAAGTATTCGAAGCTGCTCTAAATAACGTAATGCCAGTTCTTGAAGTACGTGCTCGCCGTGTTGGTGGTTCTAACTACCAAGTACCAGTTGAAGTACGCCCAGAACGTCGTACAACTTTAGGTCTTCGCTACCTAGTTAACTATTCTCGTCTTCGTGGTGAAAAAACTATGGAAGAGCGTTTAGCTAACGAAATTCTTGATGCTTCTAACAACACTGGTGCATCAGTTAAAAAACGTGAAGATATGCACAAAATGGCAGAAGCGAACAAAGCATTCGCTCACTACCGTTGGTAATCTAAACATAGCATAAGCCCAATATGGAAGGAGAAATACCTAATGAAACGCGAATTCTCTCTAGAGAATACTCGTAATATTGGGATCATGGCTCACATTGATGCTGGTAAAACAACAACAACTGAGCGTATCCTTTATTACACAGGTAAGATTCACAAAATCGGTGAAACTCATGAAGGCGCTTCTCAAATGGACTGGATGGAGCAAGAGCAAGAACGTGGTATCACAATCACTTCTGCTGCGACAACAGCTCAATGGAAAGGCAACCGCGTAAACATCATCGATACTCCTGGACACGTAGACTTCACTGTAGAAGTAGAACGTTCTTTACGTGTACTTGACGGCGCAGTAACTGTACTTGATGCTCAATCTGGTGTTGAACCTCAAACAGAAACTGTATGGCGTCAAGCTACAACTTACGGTGTACCACGTATCGTATTCATTAACAAAATGGATAAAATGGGTGCAGACTTCCTATATTCTGTAGGTACTTTACACGAGCGTTTACAAGCAAATGCTCATCCAATCCAATTACCAATTGGTGCGGAAGATGAATTCAAAGCAATTATTGACTTAGTAGAAATGGATGTAACTTACTACGATAACGAAGAAGGTACAGCATTACGTGAAGGTCAACCAATTCCTGAAGAATATCAAGCTCAAGCAGATGAGTACCGTGAAAAGTTAATCGAAGCAATTGCTGAAGTTAATGAAGAAATCATGGAAAAATACTTTGCTGGTGAAGAAATTACTAAAGAAGAGCTTAAAGCGGCTATCCGTAAAGCGACAATCGCAGTAGAATTCTATCCAGTAATCTGTGGTACAGCATTCAAACACAAAGGTGTTCGTAAAATGCTTGATGCAGTTATCGACTACTTACCATCTCCAGTTGATGTACCTGCTATTAAAGGTACAACTCCAGATGGTGATGAAACTGAACGTCCATCTTCAGACGAGGCGCCATTCGCAGCTTTAGCATTTAAAGTTATGACTGACCCATTCGTAGGTAAATTAACGTTCTTCCGTGTGTACTCTGGTGTTCTTGAATCAGGTTCATACGTACAAAACTCTTCAAAAGGTAAACGTGAGCGCGTAGGTCGTATCCTACAAATGCACGCAAACAGCCGTGAAGAGATTTCAAAAGTATTCGCTGGTGATATCGCAGCTGCTGTAGGTCTTAAAGATACAACAACTGGTGACACTCTTTGTGAAGAGAAAAACCTTGTTATCCTTGAGTCTATGGAGTTCCCAGAGCCAGTTATCTCTCTTTCTGTAGAACCTAAATCTAAAGCTGACCAAGATAAAATGGGTCAAGCTTTACAAAAACTACAAGAAGAAGATCCAACATTCCGTGCACATACAGACCAAGAAACTGGTCAAACAATCATCTCAGGTATGGGTGAGCTTCACCTTGATATCTTAGTTGACCGTATGCGTCGTGAATTTAAAGTAGAAGCTAACGTTGGTGCTCCAATGGTATCTTACCGTGAAACATTCCGTGGCTCTGCTCAAGTTCAAGGTAAATTTACTCGTCAATCTGGTGGTCGTGGTCAATACGGTGACGTATGGATCGAGTTCTCTCCAAACGAAGAGGGTAAAGGCTTTGAATTCGAAAATGCTATCGTTGGTGGTGTAGTTCCACGTGAATATATTCCAGCTGTTGAAGCAGGTCTTCGTGACTCGCTTGACCGCGGTGTAATCGCTGGTTATCCATTAATCGACATCAAAGCGAAATTATTCGATGGTTCATACCATGATGTTGACTCAAACGAAATGGCATTTAAAATCGCTGCATCTATGGCACTTAAAGCTGCTGCATCAAAATGTAGCCCAGTTCTTTTAGAGCCAATGATGAAAGTTGAAGTTGTAATTCCTGAAGAATATCTTGGTGATATCATGGGTAACATCACTTCTCGCCGTGGCCGCGTAGAAGGTATGGAAGCTCGCGGTAACGCTCAAGTTGTTCGTGCGATGGTTCCACTTTCAGAAATGTTTGGATATGCAACAACTTTACGTTCTGCAACGCAAGGTCGTGGTGTATTCTCAATGGTATTCGATCATTATGAAGAAGTACCTAAATCAATCTCTGAAGAGATCATCAAAAAAAATAAAGGTGAATAATTGAAATTTCATCTTGCATAAAGTATAACTAATTTGTAAGCTATGATTGCAGGATAGGGGATGGGCCCGTTCTCTATCAGCATTCATTCTATAAATTTTAAATCTAAAACATACAATTTTGAGGAGGCAATCTCTAATGGCTAAAGAAAAATTTGACCGTTCTAAAACGCATGCTAACATTGGTACAATCGGACACGTTGACCATGGTAAAACTACTTTAACTGCTGCAATCGCTACAGTTCTTTCTAAAAAAATGGGTGGTACAGCTAAATCTTACGCTGACATCGATAACGCTCCAGAAGAAAAAGAGCGTGGTATCACAATCAATACTTCTCACGTAGAATACGAAACAGCTACTCGTCACTATGCACACGTTGACTGCCCAGGACACGCTGACTATGTTAAAAACATGATCACTGGTGCTGCTCAAATGGACGGCGGTATCTTAGTAGTATCTGCTGCTGATGGCCCAATGCCACAAACTCGTGAACACATCCTTTTATCTCGTCAAGTAGGTGTTCCATACTTAGTAGTATTCATGAACAAATGTGATATGGTTGACGATGAAGAATTATTAGAATTAGTAGAAATGGAAATCCGTGACCTACTATCTGAATATGACTTCCCAGGTGACGATATTCCTGTAATCAAAGGTTCTGCTCTTAAAGCTCTTGAAGGTGAACCAGAATGGGAAGAAAAAATCGTTGAATTAATGGACGCTGTAGATTCTTACATCCCAACTCCAGAACGTCAAACTGACAAACCATTCATGATGCCAGTAGAGGACGTATTCTCTATCACTGGTCGTGGTACAGTTGCAACTGGCCGTGTTGAACGTGGTCAAGTTAAAGTTGGTGACGTAGTTGAAATCATCGGTATTGCTGAAGAAGCTAAATCTACTACTGTAACTGGTGTAGAAATGTTCCGTAAATTATTAGACTATGCTGAAGCTGGAGACAACATCGGTGCTTTACTTCGTGGTGTAGCTCGTGAAGAAATCCAACGTGGTCAAGTATTAGCTAAACCAGGTTCAATCACTCCACACACTAACTTCAAAGCTGAAGTTTACGTTTTATCAAAAGAAGAGGGTGGCCGTCATACTCCATTCTTCTCTAACTACCGTCCTCAGTTCTACTTCCGTACAACTGACGTAACAGGTATCTGTAACTTACCAGAAGGCGTTGAAATGGTAATGCCTGGTGACAACATCGAAATGACAGTTGAACTTATCGCTCCAATCGCTCTAGAAGAAGGTACTAAATTCTCTATCCGTGAGGGTGGCCGTACTGTAGGCGCTGGCGTAGTTGCTTCTATCCAAAAATAATTTTAGCTTATGCTAATTTCAAACCAATCTGTAGGGACGCCTACAGATTGGTTTTTTTGTGTTAAAATAAAGGGAAAATAAGGTTTTTATTAGTTTATGTGTATATAGTTGTTAGCATGTCATTTAGAAAAAATATTTAAAAAGAAAGGCGTTTTGAATATGGAAATGAAAATATTGCTGATTGAAGATGATCCTTCTATTTTTAGGATGATTCAAGAACGGTTTGCGCAGTGGTCATTACATGTTTTCGGACCTAAAAATTTTCAAAAAGTAATGGATGATTTTATAGAGGAGAAGCCTCATCTTGTGCTAATCGATATTCAATTGCCTGCCTTTGACGGCTTTCACTGGTGTCGAGAAATCCGTCATCTTTCAAAAGTACCAATTCTTTTTCTATCTTCCCGAGATCATCCTATGGATATGGTAATGGCCATGCAAATGGGGGCAGATGATTTTATACAAAAGCCCTTTCATATGGAAGTGTTACTTGCAAAAGCACAGGCTATATTGCGAAGAACATATGACTATGTTGATGATAAAATGGACGTCACACGTTTTAATGATGCTGTTATTGATTATGCTAGAAGTGAAATTATGTATGACGGGAGTATCGCTTCATTAACTAAAAATGAGCTCTTTATATTACGGATTTTAGTAGAAAATGCTAATCATATTGTTTCGAGAGATGAGTTAATGAGAAAACTGTGGGATGATGAACGTTTTGTAAACGATAATACTTTGTCGGTAAATGTTAATCGATTACGTACAAAGTTAGAGGATATTGGTTTACGTGATGTGATTCAAACGAAAAAAGGCCTGGGGTATATGGCAGTGAGCCAAGGGATGTGAGTAATTTGATATTATTTATTAGAGAACGCATTGCATGGATAGGCTTTTTTATCTTCATTATTGTAATGTTAAATATGTTATTTCTTCTAGATGTTGGTTTAAATAGTGTCTCCATTTGGTATGTTAACGTTAGTTTGCTTGTTAGCTTTTCACTTTTTTTGATGTGGCGTTATATTTTTGAAGTTGGGAAATTAAAAGATTTCCTGGGAAATATGGATAGCCATCTTGATGATGCACATAAGGGCGGACTTGCTTTAACTCCTTTTCAGGATGTATGCTTTCGAAAAGTTGAAGATATCCTTGATGAGAAGAACAGGGAATTAAATCAAGCTAAAGTGCAGCTACAAGAGTATTCAGATGAGTTATTGGCATGGGTTCATGAAGTAAAGGCACCTTTAACAACCATTAATTTAATGTTAGAACATGTTGAAGACTTACAACTGCGTCGAAAATTAGAGAATGAATGGCTGAGGTTACATCTTTTGGTTGACCAACAGCTGCATCTAACAAGGTTAGCCTCAATTGAAAAGGATAATTATTTAAATAAAGTTGAACTGAAACCGATCGTATATAAAGAAATCAGGGATTTGCAAGCATGGTGTATTGAAAAGGGGATTGGCTTTGAAGTCGATGAGCTCAAAGAGTCGGTTACAACGGATCCTAAATGGCTGGCGTTTATTGTTCGACAAATACTCTCAAATGCCATCAAGTATAGTCCAGCAAGTTCTGAAATAACGATCTTTACTGAACTTGACCCAACCGGAGCCACTTTATTACATATTAAAGATGTAGGTATTGGAATACCATTGGAAGATCTACCTAGAATTTTTCAAAAATCGTATACAGGAACAGCAGGAAGAGAATCCTCACAATCTACAGGAATGGGTCTTTATTTAGCGTATAATGTAGCCCAGAAAATTGGTATTCGTATTAGTGTTCAATCGAGTGTTGGGGAAGGCTCATTATTTACGTTGCGTTTCCCATTACAAAATGAATATATCAAACTAACAGGTAGATGACGAAAATGTCACCTACCTTTTTATATTGTCATGTAAAACGCACGAATGTTCAGATGTGACAGGGTACACTTGGAATATAGAAAGGGGCGCTATCAAGTGACAGTTTTAATTGGTCGTAAGATAAAGAAAGTATATGGTAAAAAATCAACCGCTCAAGAAGTATTAAAGGGTATTGATTTAGAAGTGAATAAAGGTGAGTTCGTAGGGATTATGGGTCCTTCTGGCTCTGGGAAAACAACACTTTTAAACGTCTTATGCTCAATTGACTTTGCGACAGAAGGTGTTATTGAAATAAACGGTCATAATTTGCGTGGTATGAAAGAAAAGGCTTTAGCGAACTTCCGTCGAGAGCAGCTTGGTTTCATTTTTCAAGATTATAATTTACTGGACACTTTAACAGTAAAGGAGAATATTCTTCTACCGTTAGCGATCAGTAAGTTACCGAAAGCTGTTGCAGAAAGTAGAGTGAAGGAACTCACATCCTTACTAGGTATCACTGAAATTTTAAATAAATATCCTAACGAAATATCAGGTGGGCAAAAACAGCGTACATCTGCTGCCCGTGCACTTATTACGAATCCATCGTTAGTGTTTGCTGACGAGCCTACTGGTGCATTAGATTCAAAATCAGCCACAGCCTTGCTCCAAAATCTACAAAACATTAATGAGACAAAAGAAGCGACAATCATGATGGTTACGCATGATGCTGTCGCTGCAAGCTTCTGTACACGTGTTTTATTTTTAAAAGACGGTCATATTTATAGTGAGCTATATAAAGGCGATAAAACAAGACAGGCTTTCTTTCAGGAAATCATGCATACTCAAGGTGTGCTAGGCGGTGATGGTTATGAGTCTTAGTAAGTTAGTGCTAAAGAGTATGAAGAAAAATATGAAGCACTACTATCTATATTTTTTTGCACTTATTTTTAGTGTTACTTTATATTTTTCCTTTGTAACATTGCAAAATAATTCTGAAGTATGGGACGCTGTTCAAATGAGCGGAACGGCCACAGCAGGATTTAAGGCAGCAACTTATATTCTATATTTTATCGTTTTGTTCTTCGTCCTATATGCAAATCACTTATTTATGAAGCGACGTAGCAAGGAAATCGGCTTGTACCAATTGATAGGCATGACAAAGGGATTGATTGTCCGTTTATTAGCAATCGAAAACATTTTATTATTTGTTGGGGCTGTTATTTTAGGAATGCTTGCTGGTTTCTTTAGCTCTCGTGTATTTGCGATGATTTTATTACGTGTACTTGAAAAAGAAGCGCTTGTAACTATGACGTTTAGTACACAGGCATTACAGCAGTCAATGATTGTCTTTACCATTCTTTTAATCATTGTCCTTGTACAGATGGCTTGGATGATCCATCACGTTTCATTATTATCATTATTTAGCGCAGCCAAACAAGCAGACGAGCGTGTAAGACGTTTTAGTGCATTACAAATGGCAATTGGCTTTATTGGGCTTGTCCTGATTGTTTATGGCTACTATGCGTCAACAAAGTTATTTGATATTGAATCTGCAGGTAACCTATTTATCAATATGATTATCATATTAGCTACTACAATAGGCGGGACATTCCTTGTCTTTCGTTTCTCAGTCGCATTTATTATGAATACGATTCGTTTAAAGAAAAAAGGGCATCTATCAATTCGAGATGTACTAGCATTAACGCCAATTATGCATCGTATGAAGAGTAACGCAAAGTCTTTAACACTTATCACCGTGTTAACTGGTGTATCGCTAGGTGTAACGACTTTATCCTATATCGCCTACTATTCGTCAGAGGCATCTGCATATAGCCAAGTACCAGGTGATTTCATTCTGCTTGAGGGGCAAGGTACTCAATTTTTAGATGAGTTAGAGAACAATAACATTGCCTATGATAAAGTAGATTATCGTTTACAAGGTGTAACAGCTTCGGTAGGTCAATTAATGTCTAAAAAGCAAAAGGATAATCCTTTATATACAATGGAAGGAACCATTTATACCATTCCACTTTCGGATTATCAGCAAAGTGTTCCAGAAGCCTCATTAACAGGTAACGATGTTGTTTTAACAAACTATGGAGGGTATATGGCCGAGATGTTCCCCTTAGAGAAGGATCATGACTTAAATGTAACGGCAGGGGAGCTGAAGGAAACATTTCACGTTGTAGAAGTTCATGATAAAAGTATTATTAGTGGTGTTGTAACAGCTGGTGGTGGCGGCCCAATCTTTGTTGTGACAGATGATATGTTTACAAAATTATCTACACAATCAGAGTTTTATCCTTGGCACCAACAAACAACCATTACTTTAAAGTCAAAAGAGGAGTTAGAAAGAGCAGAGGAACTATATATTCAAACTAATGCGGGTGTTGTTACGGCTACAGAACCTGAAGGTGAGACACAGCAATATACTCAATCATCTTATGAAGGGAAACGTAAAGATAATATTGAGTCATTAGGTCTTACAATCTTTACAACAGCATTTTTAGGATTAGCATTTTTAATGACGACTGGTAGTATTCTATACTTCAAACAAATGTCAGAGGCAGAGGAAGAGCGTGGTTCCTATACGATCCTAAGAAAAATTGGTTTTGCAGAAAGAGATATAATGAAGGGTATATATATGAAGCAAGCGTTTAATTTTGGTGTTCCATTAGTTATTGGCTTACTGCATAGCTATTTTGCTGTTAAATCAGGTTGGTTCTTATTTGGCACCGAGTTAACGGCCCCATTATGGATTGCGATGTGCTGTTATATCGCTTTATATACAATTTTCGCCATCCTTTCGGTAGGGTACTATAAAAAAGTGGTACGAGAATCATTGTAACAATTTAATAATGAGAAACTCAAAACAGTGTGATGATTCTATTTCACACTGTTTTTATTTTGAAACCGTGAAAATCCTTGACTTTCAATTATCAGAATAATAAAGTTTAACATGTTAGTAATTTAGCAAGTGAAAGTGAAGTGTGGTTATGAATGCAGTTATAATGGCGGTAGCCGTTATGTTAATATTAAGCTTACTCCGAATTAATGTGGTTCTTTCCTTAGTTTTAGGAGCCTTTGTTGGTGGCCTGACAAGTGGGATGGGCATTGAAGCAACCGTCCAATCCTTTACAGAAGGGTTAGGGGCAGGAGCAACAATTGCTTTAAGCTATGGTCTTCTTGGCGGTTTTGCTATTGCCATTGCCAAAACAGGAATACCAGAATTAATGATTGCTGGAATGTTAAACATCCTCAACGGAGAAAGTAATAGAAAAGGGTTAGTGAAGGTCTTAATTTTTTTCCTTATTTTCGTGATGTCTATTTTATCTCAAAATGTCATTCCTATTCATATTGCTTTTATTCCATTAATGATTCCTCCCATTTTAAAAATTTTAAATATGTTGGAAGTTGATCGACGTATAATTGCAACCCTAATTGCTGTAGGCTTAATAGGTACTTACAGTTTTGTGCCTGCTGGTTTTGGAGCGATTTTTCAAGATATCGTGGCAACGCAAGTGTCGGAGGCTGGAATGACAGTATCTTCACGTGATGTTCCTGCAGCAATGGCGATCCCAGTGCTAGGCATGCTGGTAGGGTTGATTATGGCTTTCATTATTTATCGTAAGCCACGACAGTATAGACAGGATGATGTGGAGACGGAATCATTAAATGTTAACGTCACCAAGTATGTTATGTTTTCTACTGGACTTGCATTAGTTGTAGCGTTATGTGCGCAAGTACTAACAGATTCAATGATTGTAGGTTCGTTCGCTGGCATTATGATCATGTATTTTACAGGTGCGCTTAAATGGAAAGAGGCAGATGATATTCTATCTGAAGGAATGAAGATGATGGCCTTTATCGGGTTTGTAATGATTGCGGCAAATGGTTTCGCAGCAGTTATTAATGCTACTGGCGATGTGGACAGTTTAATTACAAGCTCTATTACTATTCTACAAGGAAATAGAAGTCTAGCGATCTTTATCATGTTGGTTGTTGGTTTAGTTGTAACGATGGGGATTGGTTCATCGTTCGCAACAGTGCCTATTATTGCTACGTTATTTGTTCCTTTAGCACAAGGGTTAGGATTGAGTCCTTTAGCAATACTATGTTTAATTGGTACGGCAGGTGCGTTAGGAGATGCAGGCTCTCCAGCTTCAGATTCAACACTTGGACCGACTGCAGGTTTAAACGTAGACGGACAGCACCATCATATTTGGGATACCTGTGTCCCGACATTTATTTTTATTAACATTCCCCTGATTGTATTTGGCTGGATTGCCTGTGTTTTCTTTTTATAAGTTAGAAGTAGTTTCTATAAACTATAGAGACTACTTCTAACAAGTTGTTTGAAATGTCCGAAAACGTTGATATAACAACCTTAAGTGTTGCATTATGTTTTAAAATTTTATATACTAGTAAACGGCTTAAATAAGCGAAGAAAATAGTAGTACTAAGAATATCTGCAACATTTAAAAGAATTTAGCGAAAAGACTTGCTTATTCTTTTTTTATTGTATATAATGTTGAATGTTGGTCTTTGACTGCGATGAAGCGAGAGGTTGCCGACACACCCGGCCGCTTTGCCATGGCGGTGTGTGGGAGAATTTTCGTGGAGAATGTCTAGAAAATAGGCGAGAAGGAGGGAAAATAATGGCAAAACAAAAGATTCGTATTCGTTTAAAAGCGTATGATCACCGTATTTTAGATCAGTCTGCTGAGAAAATTGTGGAAACTGCAAAACGTTCAGGTGCAAGTGTATCAGGTCCGATTCCACTTCCAACTGAGAAGTCTGTGTACACAATTCTTCGTGCGGTTCACAAGTATAAAGATTCTCGTGAACAATTCGAGATGCGTACGCATAAACGTCTGATCGATATCGTTAACCCAACACCACAAACTGTTGATGCGTTAATGAAACTTGATTTACCATCTGGCGTTGATATCGAAATCAAACTTTAATGGTAAAAACAATATAACTTTTTAAAACTTACAGGAGGTGTGACAAATGGCTAAAGGAATCTTAGGTAGAAAAATTGGTATGACACAAGTTTTCGCTGAAAACGGCGATTTAATCCCGGTAACAGTTATCGAAGCTACTCCAAACGTAGTTCTTCAAAAGAAAACTGTTGAAACAGACGGCTACGAAGCAATTCAAGTTGGTTTCGAAGATAAGCGCGTTAAGCTTTCTAATAAACCAGAACAAGGTCACGTAGCAAAAGCGAACACTGCTCCTAAGCGCTTCATTCGTGAATTCCGCAACGTGAACGTGGAAGAATACGAAGTTGGTCAAGAAGTCAAAGTAGAAATTTTCGCAGAAGGCGATGTAATTGATGTAACAGGTGTTACTAAAGGTAAAGGTTTCCAAGGTGTTATCAAACGCCACGGTCAATCTCGTGGTCCAATGGCCCACGGTTCTCGTTACCACCGTCGTCCTGGTTCAATGGGTCCAGTTGCTCCGAACCGCGTATTCAAACAAAAGAAATTACCTGGTCAAATGGGTGGCAATGTAGTTACAATCCAAAACTTAGAAATCGTGAAAGTTGATACAGATCGTAACTTACTACTTGTTAAAGGTAATGTTCCTGGTTCTAAAAAAGCTCTAGTTACAGTAAAAACTGCAATTAAAGCTAAGTAATCACTTCAGGAAAGGAGGAAACAGGAATGACAAAAGTATCTGTACTTAGTCAAACAGGTGCTTCAGTTGGTGAAATCGAATTAAACGATGCGATCTTCGGAATCGAGCCAAATGAAGCAGTATTATTCGACGCTGTAGTAGCTCAACGTGCTTCTCTTCGTCAAGGTAATCACAAGGTTAAAAACCGTTCTGAGGTTGCTGGTGGTGGTCGTAAACCATGGCGTCAAAAAGGAACTGGTCGTGCTCGTCAAGGTTCTATCCGTTCTCCACAATGGCGCGGCGGTGGTATCGTATTCGGTCCTACTCCACGTAGCTACTCTTATAAATTACCTAAAAAAGTTCGTCGTTTAGCTCTTAAATCAGCTTTATCAGCTAAAGTAGTAGAACAAAACTTCTTAGTTCTTGATGCTCTAACTCTAGCAGCACCAAAAACAAAAGAATTCACAAAAATTCTTAAAGATCTTTCTTTAGAGAAAAAATCTTTATTCGTAACTGCTGACCTAGATGAAAACGTAGCATTATCTGCTCGTAACATCCCAGGTGTAACAGTTTTAACTGCAAATGGAATCAACGTTCTTGATCTATTAGGTCATGATAAAGTTGTATTCACTAAATCTGCAGTAGAAAAAGTTGAGGAGGTGCTTGGATAATGGAAGCACGTGATATTTTAAAACGTCCGGTCATTACTGAGCGTTCTTCAGAACTTATGGCAGAGAAAAAGTATACTTTCGAAGTAGACACTCGCGCTAACAAAACTCAAGTAAAAGACGCTGTAGAAGAAATCTTTGGCGTAAAAGTTGAGAAAGTAAACGTTCTTAACTACAAAGGTAAATTCAAGCGTGTTGGCCGTTACGGTGGTTACACTAACAAACGTCGTAAAGCGATTGTTAAATTAACTGCTGATAGCAAAGAAATCGAATTATTCGAAATGTAATCCTTAATGGATATATGATTTGAACACTCAAGAAGGAGGGAAACACAATGGCGATTAAAAAGTATAAACCTACCTCTAATGGTCGTCGTAACATGACGTCATTAGACTTTGCGGAAATTACAACTAACAAGCCTGAGAAATCATTGCTTGAACCAACTAAACGCAAAGCTGGTCGTAACAACCAAGGTAAAATCACTGTTCGTCATCATGGTGGTGGTCATAAGAAGCAATACCGTGTTATCGATTTCAAACGTGTTAAAGATGGCATTCCGGCAAAAGTTGCTACTATTGAATATGATCCAAACCGTTCTGCGAATATCGCATTAATCAACTACGCTGATGGAGCAAAAGCTTACATCTTAGCACCAAAAGGTCTAGAGGTTGGTCAAACAATCGTTTCTGGTCCAGATGCTGATATTAAAGTAGGTAACGCATTACCATTAGCAAACATTCCAATGGGTACAACAATCCATAACATCGAGTTAAAACCTGGTAAAGGTGGACAATTAGTACGTTCAGCTGGTACTTCTGCTCAAGTACTTGGTCGTGAAGATAAGTACGTAATCGTTCGTCTACAATCTGGTGAAGTACGTTTAGTTTTAGCTACTTGCCGCGCTACAATCGGTCAAGTTGGTAACGAACAACACGAACTTGTACACATCGGTAAAGCAGGTCGTAGCCGTTGGTTAGGTAAACGCCCAGAAGTTCGTGGTTCTGTAATGAACCCTAACGATCACCCACACGGTGGTGGTGAAGGACGTTCTCCAATCGGACGTAAATCACCAATGACTCCTTGGGGTAAACCAGCACTTGGTTACAAAACTCGTAAGAAGAAAAACAAATCGGATAAATTTATCATCCGTAGTCGTAAAAAATAAAGTGATTAAACTACGGTTCTATGTGAGAGCCGTGGTGGAATCACGGAGGGAGGTTCCTACATGGGTCGCAGCTTGAAAAAAGGACCTTTTGTTGATGACCACTTAATGAAAAAAGTGGAAGCACAAGAGGCTTCTGAGAAAAAACAAGTTATTAAAACTTGGTCACGCCGTTCTACAATCTTCCCGAACTTCATCGGTTTAACGATTGCTGTATATGATGGACGTAAACATGTTCCTGTATACGTAACAGAAGATATGGTAGGCCATAAACTTGGTGAGTTCGCACCGACACGTACTTACAAAGGTCACGGTGCAGACGACAAGAAAACAAGACGCTAATTTTGAGAGGAGGTAAATCCTAATGACACAAGCTAAAGCTATCGCTCGTACAGTACGCATTGCTCCTCGTAAAGTACGTCTAGTTGTAGACTTAATCCGAGGTAAGCAAGTTGGTGAAGCAGTTGCAATTTTACGTCATACTCCAAAAGCGGCGTCTCCAGTCGTTGAGAAAGTATTAAAATCTGCAGTTGCTAACGCTGAGCACAATTACGATCTTGACATCAACTCTTTAGTAGTTTCTGAAGTATTTGTTGACGAAGGTCCAACATTAAAACGTTTCCGTCCACGTGCACAAGGACGTGCAAGCGCAATTAACAAACGCACAAGCCACATTACTCTAGTGGTATCTGAGAAGAAGGAGGGTTAATCCGTGGGTCAAAAAGTACATCCAATAGGACTACGCGTTGGTATTATTCGTGACTGGGAGTCAAAATGGTACGCTGAAAAAGACTATGCAACTCTACTTCACGAAGACATCAAAGTGCGTAAATATATTGAAACGGCTCTTAAAGACGCTTCTGTTTCTAAAGTAGAAATCGAACGTGCTGCAAACCGTGTAAACATTACAATTCACACTGCGAAACCAGGTATGGTAATCGGTAAAGGTGGTACTGAAGTTGAAAACCTTCGTAAATACCTTAGCGATTTAACTGGTAAACGTGTACACATCAACATTATCGAAATCAAACGTGCTGATCTTGACGCTCGTCTAGTAGCTGAAAACATCGCTCGTCAATTAGAAAACCGTGTATCATTCCGTCGTGCGCAAAAGCAAGCGATCCAACGCACAATCCGCGCTGGTGCAAAAGGAATTAAAACACAAGTATCTGGTCGTTTAGGTGGCGCTGATATCGCGCGTGCTGAACATTATAGTGAAGGAACTGTTCCACTTCATACTCTACGTGCTGACATCGACTATGCACACGCAGAAGCTGATACTACTTACGGTAAATTAGGCGTTAAAGTATGGATCTACCGTGGTGAAGTTCTTCCTACGAAGAAATCTGTGGAAGGAGGCAAATAATATGTTATTGCCTAAACGCGTTAAATACCGTCGTGAACACCGCGGCAACATGCGTGGCGAAGCGAAAGGCGGTAAAGAAGTAACTTTCGGCGAATGGGGCTTACAAGCTCAAACTGCTAGCTGGATTACTAACCGTCAAATCGAATCTGCTCGTATCGCGATGACTCGTTACATGAAACGTGGCGGTAAAGTTTGGATTAAAATCTTCCCACATAAACCTTACACTAAAAAACCTCTAGAAGTCCGCATGGGTTCTGGTAAAGGTTCTCCTGAAGGTTGGGTAGCAGTAGTTAAACCAGGAAAAGTAATGTTCGAAATTGCTGGCGTATCTGAAGAAGTTGCACGTGAAGCACTTCGTTTAGCATCACACAAACTTCCTGTTAAATGTAAGATCGTAAAACGTCAAGAAACTGGTGGTGAATCTAATGAAAGCTAATGAAATCCGTGACCTTGCTACTTCTGAAATAGAATTAAAAGTGAAATCACTGAAAGAAGAGCTTTTCAACCTTCGCTTCCAATTGGCGACTGGTCAATTAGAAAACACAGCTCGTATTCGTGAAGTGCGTAAAGCAATCGCGCGTATGAAAACTGTTATTCGTGAAAGAGAAATCAGTGCAAATAACTGATAAAGGAGGTTTTCAAGTATGACTGAGCGCAATCAACGCAAAGTTTACACGGGCCGCGTTGTTTCAGATAAAATGGACAAAACTGTAACTGTTTTAGTTGAAACTTACAAAAAGCACAAGCTTTATGGTAAGCGTGTAAAATACTCTAAAAAGTTTAAAGCTCATGATGAGTTAAACACAGCGAAAATCGGTGATATCGTACGTATCATGGAAACTCGCCCGCTATCAGCTACTAAACGTTTCCGTCTAGTAGAAGTTGTAGAAAAAGCGGTTATTATTTAATAACTATTTCGGAACAACCAATTTCCGAAGGGAGGTAACCTAAGTGATCCAACAAGAAAGTCGTATGAAAGTTGCTGACAACTCAGGTGCACGTGAAGTTCTTACAATTAAAGTGCTTGGTGGCTCTGGCCGTAAAACTGCTAACATCGGTGATATCGTTGTTTGTACAGTTAAGAAAGCAACACCAGGTGGCGTTGTCAAGAAGGGTGACGTTGTTAAAGCTGTTATCGTTCGTACTAAATCAGGCGTTCGTCGTAAAGACGGCACGTACATCAAATTTGATGAAAATGCTTGTGTAATTATTCGTGATGATAAATCACCACGCGGAACTCGTATTTTCGGACCTGTTGCACGTGAACTACGTGACAGCAACTTCATGAAAATCGTTTCTCTAGCTCCAGAAGTTCTTTAATTTCATGACAGTGCCAATCAAGGAGGTGCGACAGCATGCATGTAAAAAAAGGTGACAAGGTTAAGGTGATCACTGGTAAGGATAAAGGCAAAGAAGGCGTAATCCTTGCAGCTTACCCAAAACAAGATCGCGTTCTTGTTGAAGGTGTGAACATCGTGAAAAAACACGTTAAACCTAACCAATTGAATCCACAAGGTGGTATTGTAAGCCAAGAGGCTGCAATTCACGTTTCGAACGTAATGCTAATCGATCCTAAATCTGGCGAGCCGACTCGTGTAGGTTATAAAATCGAAAACGGTAAAAAAGTTCGTGTAGCAAAAAAATCAGGTGCAGTAATCGACTAATTAGTATAAATAGAAGGGAGGTACACACATGAGCCGCCTAAAAGAAAAATATTTAAATGAAGTTTCACCTGCTCTTATGAGCAAATTTGGATATAAATCAGTTATGCAACTACCAAAAGTTGAGAAAATCGTTATCAACATGGGTGTTGGTGATGCAGTTCAAAACTCAAAAGCGCTAGATGCAGCTGTTGAAGAATTAACAATTATCACTGGTCAAAAACCAGTAGTAACTAAAGCGAAAAAATCGATCGCAGGTTTCCGTCTTCGTGAAGGTATGCCTATCGGTGCTAAAGTTACATTACGCGGTGAGCGTATGTATGAATTCTTGGACAAATTAATTTCTATCTCACTACCTCGTGTACGTGACTTCCGTGGTGTTTCTAAAAAAGCATTCGATGGTCGCGGTAACTACACTTTAGGTGTTAAGGAACAATTAATTTTCCCAGAAATCGATTACGATAAAGTTTCAAAAGTACGCGGTATGGACATCGTGATCGTAACGACAGCGAATTCTGACGAAGAAGCTCGCGAGTTATTGACACAATTCGGTATGCCGTTCCAAAAGTAATCAAACAAGGAGGGCGAAAACGTGGCTAAAAAATCTATGATCGTTAAACAACAACGTAAGCAAAAGTTTAAAGTGCAAGAGTATACACGTTGTGAACGCTGTGGTCGTCCACATTCAGTATATCGCAAATTCAAACTTTGCCGTATTTGTTTCCGAGAACTTGCATATAAGGGACAAATTCCTGGCGTGAAAAAAGCCAGCTGGTAATCCCCTAATTTGGGAAGGAGGTAAATGTAATGACAATGACTGATCCGATTGCAGATATGCTTACTCGCATTCGTAATGCGAACATGGTTCGTCACGAGAAGTTAGAAGTACCAGCTTCCAACGTGAAAAAAGAGATCGCTGAAATTTTAAAGCGTGAAGGTTTCGTACGTGACGTAGAATACGTGGAAGACAACAAACAAGGTATCATCCGTATCTTCTTAAAATACGGTAAAGATAACGAGCGTGTTATCACTGGCTTAAAACGTATTTCTAAACCTGGATTACGTGTATATGCTAAAACAAATGAAGTACCTAAAGTATTGAACGGTCTTGGTATCGCTTTAGTGTCAACTTCACAAGGTTTATTAACAGATAAAGAAGCTCGCGCTAAACAAGTTGGCGGAGAAATTCTAGCATACGTTTGGTAATTAGCAATAAATGAATGGAGGTGCAACTAAATGTCTCGTGTAGGTAAAAAAATTATCGAGGTACCTGCTAACGTAACTGTTACTGTTGATGCAAACAACACTGTTACTGTTAAAGGTCCTAAAGGCGAACTTGTTCGTTCTTTCCACCAAGATATGAAAATTGAGCAAGAAGGTAACGTAATCACTGTATCTCGTCCTTCTGAATCAAAAGAACACCGCACAAACCACGGTACTACTCGTGCGCTTCTTGCGAACATGGTTACTGGTGTTTCTGCAGGTTTCGAAAAAGCTTTAGAACTTATCGGTGTTGGTTACCGTGCGCAATTACAAGGTAAAAAACTTGTACTTAACGTTGGTTACTCTCATCCAGTAGAGTTCACACCTGAAGATGGTCTTGAAATTGAAGTTCCTTCTAACACTAAAATCATCGTTAAAGGTATCAGCAAAGAACGCGTTGGTGCTCTTGCATCTAACATCCGTGACGTTCGTCCACCAGAGCCTTATAAAGGTAAAGGTATTCGTTATGAAGGCGAATATGTACGTCGTAAAGAAGGTAAAACAGGTAAATAATGCTGCTTAAGCATTAGAAAGGAGTGACCCTTGTGATTACGAAACAAGATAAAAATCAGGTTCGTAAAAAACGTCATGCTCGTGTACGTTCTAAAATTTCGGGTACTGCTGAGCGTCCACGCTTAAACGTATTCCGTTCTAACAAGAACATTTACGCGCAACTTATCGATGACGTAGCAGGCGTAACAATTGTTAGCGCATCTTCTCAAGAAAAAGGTTTCGAAGGTGCTGGTAGCAATGTTGACGCAGCAACTAAAGTCGGTGAAACAATCGCAAAACGCGCTACGGAAAAAAATATTACTGCTGTAGTATTTGACCGTGGTGGTTACTTATATCATGGACGCGTTAAAGCTTTAGCTGAAGCTGCACGTGAGAACGGTTTAGAATTTTAATAAGAAGGAGGGACACATTTCATGAGTCGTATTGACGCAAACAAACTTGGAGAACTTGAAGAACGCGTAGTTACTATTAACCGTGTTGCTAAAGTTGTTAAAGGTGGACGTCGCTTCCGCTTCACAGCATTAGTTGTAGTTGGCGATAGAAACGGTCATGTTGGTTTCGGTACTGGTAAAGCTCAAGAGGTGCCAGATGCTATCCGCAAAGCTGTTGAAGATGCGAAGAAAAACTTAATCGAAGTGCCACGCGTAGGTGGAACAACTCCACACTTAGTGCAAGGTCGCTTTGGTGCAGGAGAAATCCTAATCAAACCTGCTGCTCCTGGTACAGGAGTTATCGCTGGTGGTCCAGTACGTGCCGTACTAGAACTTGCTGGTATTACTGATATTCTTTCAAAATCACTTGGATCTAACACACCAATTAACATGGTGCGTGCTACAATTCAAGGTTTAACTGAATTAAAACGCGTAGAGGACGTAGCTAAATTACGTGGTAAATCAGTGGAAGAACTATTAGGATAAGGGGGGAAAGATAATGGCTAACAAATTAGAAATCACCCTTACTAAATCTGTGATTGGTACTAAACCTGCACAACGCAAAACTGTTGAAGCTTTAGGTTTACGTAAATTACACCAAACTGTAGAGAAAGCTGATAACGCAGCTACTCGCGGTATGCTTGATAAAGTAGCTCACTTAGTTACTGTAAAAGAAATTTAATTTTCAATTATTGAACAAGGAGGTGCCACCCACTATGAAACTGCATGAGTTAAAACCAGCAGAAGGTTCTCGTAAGCAACGCAATCGCGTTGGTCGTGGTATCGGTTCTGGTAACGGTAAAACAGCAGGTAAAGGTCATAAAGGTCAAAACGCTCGTTCTGGTGGCGGTGTACGCCCAGGCTTTGAGGGCGGTCAAAACCCATTATTCCGTCGTTTACCTAAACGTGGCTTTACGAACATCAACCGTAAAGAATACGCGATCGTTAACCTTGATGCTTTAAACCGTTTCGAAGACGGTGCAGAGGTAACTGCTGCATTATTACTTGAAACTGGTCTAGTGAGTAACGAAAAAGCTGGAATTAAAGTTCTTGGCAACGGAACTCTTAATAAAAAGCTTACTGTTAAGGCTCATAAATTCTCAGCTTCAGCTAAAGAAGCAATTGAGAATGCCGGCGGAACTACTGAGGTGATTTAATGTTTCAGACAATCTCTAACTTTATGCGTGTTCGAGATATAAGAAATAAAATCATTTTCACTCTTTTAATGTTAATCGTTTTCCGTATTGGAACATTTGTTCCGGTACCTAACGTTGACGCTAATGTATTAAAGGCAACTGATGAGTTTAACCTCGTTGGTTTCCTCAATACTTTTGGCGGTGGTGCTTTAAAGAACTTCTCCATCTTTGCGATGGGGATTATGCCTTACATCACAGCCTCAATCATTGTTCAGTTATTGCAAATGGACGTAGTACCGAAATTTGCTGAGTGGGCAAAGCAAGGTGAAGTCGGAAGACGTAAGCTTGCACAATTCACTCGCTACTTTACTATTATTCTTGCTTTTATCCAATCATTCGCAATGTCATTCGGTTTTAACAGAATGTACGGTGGATCATTGATTAAAGAAGAAGGCGTTCTAACGTATGTTACAATTGCTATAGTATTGACAGCGGGTACAGCATTCCTAGTATGGCTTGCTGAGCAAATTACTGCTCATGGTGTTGGTAATGGTATTTCTGTTGTCATTTTCGCAGGTATCGTTGCAGCATTGCCTACAGGAATTAACCAAATCTTTGCACAGCAAATCGAGGGTGCAGGAGATAAATTATTTATCAACATCATCATCCTTGCGTTGCTTGTATTAGTTTTATTAGCAGTTGTTGTTGGAGTTATTTACGTGCAACAAGCACTTCGTAAAATTCCAATTCAATATGCAAAACGAGTTACTGGGCGTAACCAACAGACGGGTGGTCAACAAACGCATTTACCGTTAAAAGTAAATGCTGCAGGGGTTATTCCTGTAATCTTTGCTTCGGCGTTTCTGATGACACCTCGTACGATAGTTCCGTTCTTCGGTGAAAATAATGTAACAACATTCATTAATAACACTTTTGATTATACAAAACCTGTTGGGATGATTATTTATGTTGCATTAATCATCGCGTTCACATATTTCTATGCATTCGTACAAGTGAATCCAGAAAATGTGGCAGATAACTTGAAAAAACAAGGTGCTTATATTCCGGGTATTCGTCCTGGTGAAAACACTCAAACGTATTTAACAAGCGTGTTATATCGACTGACATTTGTCGGCGCGATTTTCTTAACTGTTATTTCTGTAATGCCGATTATATTCATAAACTTTATGAATTTACCTGCTTCAGTGCAGATCGGTGGTACTAGTATTATTATCGTAGTCGGCGTAGCGCTGGAAACGATGAAGCAGCTAGAATCTCAACTTGTTAAACGTCACTACAAAGGCTTTATGAAGTAATGTTGGTTTTTAGGGAACGTTCCATCGTTTCCTTAAATCAGCAAACCTTTTGTGGGAGGAATATTTCCTAATGAATATCGTTTTAATGGGTCTGCCAGGTGCTGGTAAAGGCACACAGGCAGATAAAATTGTTGAGAAGTACGCAATTCCTCATATTTCTACAGGCGATATGTTCCGTGCTGCAATCAAAGAAGGTACTGAACTAGGCTTACAAGCTAAATCGTTTATTGATCAAGGTGCACTTGTACCAGATGAAGTAACGATTGGTATTGTTCGTGAGCGACTGGCTAAACCTGACTGTGAAAAGGGATTCTTACTTGATGGATTCCCACGTACTGTTCCTCAAGCTGAAGCTTTAGATAGCATCCTTGCTGATCTAAATAAAGCGATTGAGCATACAATTAACATTCAAGTTGAAAAAGATGAGTTAATCGCTCGTCTATCAGGTCGACGTATTTGTAAAACTTGTGGTACTTCTTATCATTTAATTTTCAACCCTCCAGCTGAGGAAGGAAAATGTGATAAAGATGGTGGCGAGCTTTATACACGTGCAGATGATAATCCTGAAACGGTTGCGAACCGTCTGGAAGTAAATATGAAACAAGCACAACCTTTACTTGATTTCTATAAAGCAAAAGGTGTGTTAACTAATATAGATGGACAGCAAGATATTAACAAAGTGTTTGCTGATCTTGATGCTCTTTTACAGGGCAGCCGCAGCTGATACCCGGCTCCGGGCGCAGAATACTGCTTCCGCGGGAGGCATGCGGGAGCAACAACGAAACATAATTTTTTTGAGAGTTGCAAAAGCATATTGTGCCCGGTATATATTTCTACCAAAAAGTGCAACATACCTTTTGGAGGAGTATAATGGGTTTCGTGGAAGCATCTGTGTAACGGGTATGAATATCTCATCCAAGACATTCCGGTATTCGTGTAAACATGGGAGATTCAGTGCCCTTACTGGTTCTGTATATTCCGTGGATTGTGTGAAGCGAAACCAGACGAGCGTCTTTCAAACATCTCTCATACAATCCAAACATATGTTGAAACGAGGTTGCTTCTATAGTTGCAGCAGATATCCGTTTGATGTAACGATGAGAACTTTAATTTGCATATAGAGAGGAGACAGAGTAGATGGCGAAAGATGATGTAATTGAAGTCGAAGGGACAGTTGTTGAGACTTTGCCAAACGCGATGTTTAAGGTAGAATTAGAAAATGGACATGTGATTCTAGCACACGTATCTGGTAAGATTCGTATGCACTTTATCCGTATTCTACCTGGAGATAAGGTTACTATCGAGTTATCTCCTTATGATTTAACTCGCGGTCGTATCACATACCGTTTTAAATAATCTTTTGCGCTCCGGACTACTAAGGAGGTTAGGTTAGATGAAAGTGAGACCATCTGTGAAACCGATCTGCGAAAAATGTAAAGTAATTCGCCGACGCGGTAAAGTAATGGTAATCTGTGAAAATCCTAAACATAAACAAAAACAAGGTTAATTCTAAAGGAGGTGCACAACGTACATGGCACGTATTGCTGGTGTTGATATTCCTCGCGACAAACGCGTGGTAATTTCATTAACGTACATTTTCGGTATTGGTAAAACTACAGCTCAGAAAGTACTAGCTGATGCAGGTATTTCAGAAGATACACGCGTACGCGACTTAACTGAAGATGAGTTAAACAAAATCCGTGAACAATTAGATTCTTACAAACTTGAAGGTGACTTACGTCGCGAAACTTCATTAAACATTAAACGTCTGATGGAAATCGGTTCATTCCGTGGTATCCGTCACCGTCGTGGCTTACCTGTTCGTGGTCAAAATACGAAGAACAATGCGCGTACGCGTAAAGGTCCTCGTAAAACAGTTGCGAACAAGAAAAAATAATTGGTAAAGGAGGTTCCTTCTTAACATGGCTCGTAAACAACAAACTCGTAAACGTCGTGTGAAAAAGAATATCGAATCTGGTATTGCACACATTCGTTCTACATTTAACAATACAATCGTAACGATTACAGATATGCAAGGTAACGCTGTATCTTGGTCAAGTGCTGGTGCTCTTGGTTTCCGTGGTTCACGTAAATCTACACCATTCGCTGCTCAAATGGCTGCAGAAACTGCTGCTAAAACATCCCTTGAACATGGTCTGAAAACGTTGGAAGTAACTGTTAAAGGTCCTGGTGCTGGTCGTGAAGCTGCTATTCGTGCACTTCAAGCTGCTGGTTTAGAAGTAACTGCTATTAAAGACGTTACTCCAGTTCCTCATAATGGTTGCCGTCCGCCAAAACGTCGTCGCGTGTAATGGGTGCGTCTCATATTGTATGAGAACATCATTTTTTGTACAGACTGTCTTGTGCAGATAATAAACGATACGTCATTGACGATCGAATCTATGATGGAAAGAACCTATACATTCGATGTTTTGAAGGAGGGTAAATAAAATGATCGAAATTGAAAAACCAAAGATTGAAACGGTGGAGATCAGCGAAGATTCCAAATATGGAAAGTTTGTTGTAGAACCGCTTGAACGCGGATATGGAAACACTTTGGGTAATTCTTTACGTCGTATCCTTCTGTCTTCATTACCAGGAGCTGCTGTCACTTCAATTCAAATTGATGGTGTTCTTCACGAATTCTCAACTGTAGAAGGCGTAGTAGAAGATGTAGCTTCAATCATTTTGAACGTGAAAAAACTAGCTCTTAAAATCTACTCTGACGAAGAAAAAGTTATTGAGATTGATGTAAAAGGCGATGGTACAGTTACGGCTGCTGACATTACACATGACAGTGACGTAGAAATTTTAAACCCAGATCTATATATTGCAACAATCGCTAAAAACGGTCATTTACGTATGCGTATGTATGCACAACGTGGCCGTGGTTACACTCCTGCTGATCAAAACAAACGTGAGGATCTTCCTATCGGCGTGATCCCGATCGACTCTATTTACACTCCAGTATCACGCGTCAATTTCCAAGTGGAAAATACTCGTGTTGGTCAGTCTTCTGACTACGACAAACTTTCTCTTGATGTGTGGACAGATGGCAGCATCGGTCCGAAAGAGGCGATTTCGCTCGGAGCAAAAATTTTAACCGAGCATCTTAACATCTTCGTTGGCATGACGGATGAGGCACAAACTGCTGAAATCATGGTCGAAAAAGAAGAAGATCAAAAAGAAAAAGTTTTAGAGATGACTATCGAAGAGCTTGATCTTTCTGTTCGTTCTTACAACTGTTTAAAACGCGCTGGTATTAATACAGTACTAGAACTTGCGAATAAATCAGAAGACGATATGATGAAAGTTCGTAACCTTGGACGTAAGTCACTAGAAGAAGTAAAAGCGAAGTTAGAAGAGCTTGGTTTAGGATTACGCAAAGAAGACTAAGCGATTTAAAACAACTAACAAGATCAGATTTTTTTCTATAAAGGAGGGAAACATCCATGGGTTACAGAAAACTTGGTCGTACAAGTTCTCAACGTAAAGCGATGTTACGTGACTTAGCTACTGATTTAATCATTAACGAGCGTATCGAAACTACTGAGGCTCGCGCTAAAGAAGTACGTAAAGCTGTTGAAAAAATGATTACTTTAGGTAAACGCGGAGATTTACACGCACGCCGTCAAGCTGCTGCATTCATCCGTCGTGAACTAGTAACAACGACTGATGCTGAAGGTAACGAAACAACATCATTTGCACTTCAAAAGTTATTTGATGATGTTGCACCACGTTATGCAGAGCGTCAAGGTGGTTACACTCGTATTCTTAAAGTAGGTCCTCGTCGTGGTGACGGTGCACCTGTTGTTGTGATTGAACTAGTTTAATCATAAGAGAAAACTTGTGGTGAAGAGGGTGGGAATCACCACCCTCTTTCTTTATAAATGATTTATACGACAAATAATTAAGCTGAGCGTTATGATGAGCGGACACTCTATGTGGTGTGGCGTCTCGTTTAGCTCTCCGCACCTCATTCAGGAGAAATAAGGGCTTGAGCACCCGTATTTCTTGTAAATGTAACGACTAGCGCATTTCTATCGAATGAGGTGCGCGCTTTTTTATTATTAAAGACAGCGCCAATTTGTGGTGCTTTTTTTAATATATGGATTTTATTTTGTTATCCATTACCCTATTATTAGTTTGACTTGTTATTGTAGTATTTTTCTTTTATCGACATACGGAATGTAGTAGAATTCATACATAAAAAAGTGTAAGTTAGTTAGTAGAGCAGAGCATGGAGAGAGGAGTACTAGATATGCCTGAAATTTTATCTTTAAATAATGTGACTTTTTCATATACGCCAGAAGATCAAGCTAGCCGTAATGCTGTCGAAAACGTTAGCTTTGCAGTTGAAGAAGGTGAATGGATTGCCATAGTAGGTCATAATGGATCTGGTAAATCCACAATCGCTAAGTTGATGAATGGTTTATTATTTCCTCAACAAGGAGATGTACGTATATTACGTGAGCCTTTAAGTGAAGATAACCTTTGGGAGTCCCGCTCTTTAATGGGAATGGTATTTCAAAACCCTGACAATCAATTTGTCGGCGCAACCGTGCAAGATGATGTAGCATTTGCACTCGAAAATAACGGTGTACCTTTTGAGGATATGGTAAAGCGTGTCCATGCAGCACTGGAGCAAGTAAAAATGAGCCAGTTTTTAGACCATGAACCGCATCATCTATCAGGAGGGCAAAAACAGCGTGTTGCCATCTCTGGAGCACTTGCATTAAAGCCAAAGCTTCTTATTTTAGATGAGGCTACATCTATGTTAGATCCACAGGGGCGTGCAGAGGTGTTGCAAACTGTCCAGACCTTACGTGCGGAAACAGGATTAACAGTTATATCGATTACACATGATTTAGAAGAGGCGATGCTAGCAAATCGTGTTCTTTTTATGAATGATGGCAAGAAATTTGCAGAAGGTACACCTGCTGAAATCTTTGCACTCGGGGACACGCTAGTTGAATTCGGACTGGATTTACCATTTGCCTTGAAGTTATCAAAGCTATTGCAAAAGGAAGGTGTTCCGTTAATGGGACAACATATGACAGAAGAAGAGTTGGTGAATGATTTATGGACATCAAACTTCAACAAGTAAGCTATGCCTATTCGCAGGGGACGCCTTTTGAAAAGCGGGCTCTTTTCGATGTAGATTTTGATATCCCCTCCCATACTTATCAAGCGATTATTGGCCATACTGGTTCTGGTAAATCGACTATTCTTCAGCATTTTAACGCACTTCTAAGACCTACTTCAGGAGAAGTACATATTGGGGATCGCATTATTGTAGCTGGTAAAAAAGCAAAGGATTTAAAAGCTGTACGTCAAAAGGTCGGTATTGTCTTTCAGTTTCCAGAGCATCAATTATTTGAAGAAACGGTTTTAAAGGATATTATGTTTGGCCCTATGAACTTTGGAGTATCAGAGGAGGAAGCAGAAGCTCGTGCAAGGGAACTTGTTAGCTTAGTTGGTTTACCTGACAACGTACTTGAGAAATCCCCATTCGATTTATCAGGCGGTCAAATGCGTCGAGTGGCGATTGCAGGTGTTTTAGCAATGGACCCAGAGGTTATTGTATTAGATGAACCTACGGCTGGTCTTGATCCACGAGGTCAAAAAGAAATTATGGATATGTTTTATCAGCTTCATCAAGAACGACATCTCACAACAATTTTAGTAACACATAGTATGGAGGATGCGGCACGATATGCGGATAATATTGTGATTATGCATGAAGGTAAGAATGTCTTAAGTGGAACACCACGGGATATTTTTAAAGATGTAGAAACATTAAAGAGTTTCCGCTTAGAGCCACCACGTATTGTTCGCTTTCAGCAGAGGGTTGAGCATATGATAGGACGTTCCTTCTCTAAGGTTTGCTTAACAGAGGAGGAGCTTGCAGCTGAAATTGCTCAAGGCCTAAGAGAGGAGCGTGGAGAGCCATGATGGAAAAAATGATATTTGGACGCTTCCTCCCTGGTGATTCACCTGTGCATAAACTGGATCCAAGGTCTAAGCTCATTTTCGTCTTTGCGTTTATTATTATTGTCTTTTTGGCGAATAATACAGTGACATACGCTATGTTACTGGCATTTACACTATTGGTAGTTTTAATATCACGGATTCGCCTATATTTTTTAATTAATGGATTAAAGCCTGTTATCTTTCTGATGGCCTTCACATTCCTTCTTCATATATTTATGACAAAAGAAGGCGTTCCTATTTTTGAATCAAAGTTCATTACCATTTATGATGAAGGAATTAGACGAGGGATCTATATTTCTATACGATTTCTAGTATTAGTCTTTATGACGTCGATTTTAACATTAACAACATCACCTATTTCTATTACAGATGGTATTGAGGTGCTTCTAAATCCATTAAAAGCATTGAAGGTACCAGTACATGAATTGGCTTTAATGATGTCTATCTCATTGCGTTTTATTCCGACCTTAATGGATGAAACAGATAAGATTATGAAAGCACAAATGGCACGAGGTTCAGACCTATCCTCTGGACCGATAAAAGATAGAATAAAAGCTGTCGTACCATTGCTTGTACCTCTCTTTGTCAGTGCCTTTAAGCGAGCTGAGGACTTAGCAACAGCGATGGAGGTAAGAGGCTATCGTGGTGGTGAAGGTCGTACTAGATATCGTAGACTAAAATGGGATATGGGCGACACATTTGCGCTTGTGCTATTAGTAGCAATAGGCGTATTGCTATTCTTCTATAGAAGTTAAAAGGAGTAAGCTTTATGCGACGATTAAAAGTAATTATCAGCTATGATGGAACGCATTTCTCAGGCTATCAAGTACAGCCTGGGGAACGTACAGTGCAGGCTGAACTGGAGCGAGTACTAGCTATTATGCATAAAGGGGAAAAGATTAAAGTAACTGCAAGTGGGCGTACAGATGCTAGAGTTCATGCAACAGGGCAAACATTGCATTTTGATACACCACTCTCCATTCCAACAGAAAAGTACCACAAGGCATTGAATGTACAGCTACCTAGAGATATTCGTGTATTATCGGTAGAGGAAGTGGCAAATGACTTTCATGCACGCTACAGCGTTGTAGGGAAAAGATACCGCTATATATGGTCTTGTGAGCTTATTCAAAGCCCATTCCGCAGACATTACACGGTTGAGACAAATGGGGTTAAGCCTAATGTTGAGGCAATGCAGGAGGCAGCAAAGGCTATAATCGGTACACATGACTTTTCGTGCTTTTGTGCAGCGAATACAAGTGTGAAGGATAAGGTACGCACGGTTAAGACTCTGCAATTTGAATGGCATGGAGAAGAGCTTCATATGGTGATTGAAGGTAATGGCTTTTTATATAATATGGTGCGTATTATTGCAGGTACACTTTGGGAGGTTGGTGTAGGTCGTCGTACAATAGACAACTTGGCACTTGTAGTCGCTTCTGAAGATCGTGATAAAGCCGGAAAAACCGCGCCACCACAAGGGTTATACTTAGAAAAGGTGTTCTATTAGTGGGGTTCTGAAATTCTGAACAACATCACCAGGTGTTTAATGAAATTGCTTGACTTTAGAAGTCATTCATTATATGATAACAGATGGTATTTTCATTACCACCACAAATAAGCCCCGAAACTTATAGTGTAGTTTAATGAAAAATAACGGTAATCGAATCGATTAGGAGGATATATACATGCGTACAACATTCATGGCTAAAGGTCACGAAGTAGACCGTAAATGGTTAGTAGTTGATGCAGAAGGCCAAACTCTTGGACGTTTAGCTTCTGAAGTAGCTGCAATCTTACGTGGTAAACATAAACCAACATTCACACCAAACGTTGACACAGGTGATCACGTAATCATCATCAACGCTGACAAAATCCATTTAACTGGTAACAAATTAGAAGGTAAACTTTACCGTCACCACACTCAATTCGCTGGTGGTTTAAAAACTCGTACAGCTGGTGAAATGCTAGACAAGTACCCAACACGAATGATCGAATTAGCAGTTAAAGGAATGCTTCCTAAAAACTCTTTAGGTCGCAAAATGTTCACTAAACTTAATGTTTACACAGGAACAGAGCATCCACATGCTGCACAAAAACCAGAAGCATACGAGCTTCGCGGATAATATAAATTAAGAGGAGGATATTACTTTGGCACAAGTTCAATACATCGGCACTGGTCGCCGTAAAAGCTCTGTAGCTCGCGTACGTTTAGTACCAGGTACAGGTAAAATTGTTATCAACAAACGTGAAATCGAAGAATACGTACCATTCGCTGCATTACGTGAAGTAATTAAACAACCATTAGTAGCTACTGAAACTACAGGAAGCTATGATATCCACGTAAACGTTAACGGTGGTGGATACACTGGTCAAGCTGGTGCTGTTCGTCACGGTATCGCTCGTGCTCTACTTCAAGTAGACCCAGATTTCCGTGCTGCATTAAAATCAGCTGGATTACTTACTCGTGATTCACGCATGAAAGAACGTAAAAAACCAGGTCTACGCGGCGCTCGTCGTGCACCTCAGTTCTCAAAACGTTAATATCAGCGTTTATACAAAAACTCTTTCTACTTTTGTGGAAAGAGTTTTTTTGTTAGGAAGCAATATAAAAGAGCAATCTTTGGAGTGATCCCAAAGATTGCTTAGTATTATTTTTTATGAAACTGACGATGTAGTTGATGCACCTGTTCAGCTAGTTCTGCCACCGGGCCTTCTACGATAGTATCTTGAATTACTTCTTGTATGGATAGATTACGAACACGGGATGCAGAAGATATCTCCATATCTTTTAGCCATTGTGCTAATTGTTTAGAGGAGCTAGCATAAACAATTCTTCCTAACCCCACCCAGCCATGAGCCGCAGCGCACATTGGGCAATGTTCGCCTGAAGTGTAAACTGTTGCCGTACTTCTTTCCTCGGGACTCATATTTTTAGCTGCCCAACGTGCCAATGCAAATTCGGGGTGCTGTGTATGGTCACCACCAGATACATGATTTTGATCTTCTGCTAGCACCTCGCCATTAGCAGCCACAAGAATCGAACCGAATGGCTCATCACCAGCATCTAGCGCATTTTGGGCAAGTTCAATACATCTCTTTAGATGCTTTAAATCTGTTTCTTGAATCATGAAAAATCCTCCTTATGTTAGCTATTAGAAGAGCGCTCAGATTCTGCGTTTTTTAAAATACTTACGATTTCATGAAAACCTAATTTTTTCGCATGCTGCAACGGTGTAATACCGTCTCTATCGCCAATATTTAAATCAGCACCATAATCGACCAATAATTGTACGACTTCCTGATGTTTCTCACCGCCATTACCTAATATGACTGCTTCTAATAGGGCTGTCCAATGTAAATGATTAATGTGATTAACATCAATATCTGAATGATTAAGTAGCTCACGAACTACTTCTACATGTCCACGTTCTGAAGCTGGTATGATAGCTACTCCCCCAAAGCGATTCGTTAGCTTTGTATCAGCTCCTGCTGCTATAGCAAGCTTTACTATTTCAAGGTAGCCTGATGCACCTGCATGTAAAAGTACATTCTCAAGATTATTATCTCTACTATTAATATCAGCGCCATGCTCAATAAGTACCCTCACAGTATCCACCTGATTATTATAGGTTGCAGCTAAGACAGCTGTTCTTCCAATTTGATCGGTGGTATTGATATTCACTCCATTTTGCAGAAGCGATAATACTATCTCCGTATTACCGTTCGCCGCGTTAATAATCAATTGATCATCCATTTCCTCCACCTTCTTTCATTATATCTCCACAATAAAGCAGCTAAATGTTACTAGCAGAACTGATTTCGTGCTATAGCATCATTAACCGTCTTATAAAAATATGGTAACATGGAGCATTTTACATGAATAATATTTAAAAAATATGCATGGCTTAGCTTTTTCATATAATAGACAAGGACAGTTGTACAACGATGATAACGTAGAACTTGTTTGATAAGTCAGTTGCCCCATTTAAAATTATTAAAAATATTTTCGCATAAGTTTATGCTTTTTTAAGAAATTATTTAGAGGAAGTTTAACATTCCGTTTTAATATAGTTTTGAAGGTATAAGAAACCTTTCGTTTTTTCATAATGAGTTTGACATAACTCAAAAATATAAACAGTGGAGGTAACTAGCTATGAAAAAGTTCTTAATAATTTCTGTTGCAGCAATGGCACTACTTGCAGCATGTCAAGATAAGGAGCCTGCAAAAGGCAACACTACGAATAGTGAGGAAGTAAAAACAGAAGGTGCTACATCAGAAAATCCAACGAATGACCAAGCGCAGGAGCAATTAACGAAGGGTCAAGAAATGGCCAATATTCTAAGCAGTACAAACTGGCAAGGTACAAAAGTATACGATAAGGATCAAAATGATTTAACCGCGGAGAACTCAAATTTCATCGGTTTAGCAAAGTATGATGTTACAACAGGTCACTATGAATTTTTTGATGCTGCTACAGGTGAAAGTCGTGACGATAAAGGAACATTCTTTATTACAAATGATGGGAAACAAAGGATTTTAATTTCTGAATCCAAGAACTATCAAGCAGTTGTAGAGATTATTGAGTTAAACGATAGTATCTTTACTTATAAACGAATGGGGAAGGATGCTGCTGGGAATGATGTAGAAGTATTTGTGGAACATATACCTTATAAAGAAAAAGATTTGGCATTTACAGATTCGGATAAAACACTAGATGCATCAACTGGTGATATTGTTACAAACATTGATGGAGACAAAATTTTAGCAAACACACTATGGCATGGAACTGTTGTTTTAGATGAAGCGGGTCATGATGTAACAGAATTCAATTCAAATTTCATCAGCATTGCAAAATATGATGCTGATACAAATAAATATGAATTTTTCAATCCTGAAACGGGTGAAAGTCGTGGAGACTATGGCTACTTTGATGTCATCCATGATAATAAAATAAGAGCTCACGTTTCTCTTGGTGACAATAAATATGGTGTCGCACTTGAAATTACTGAAATGAATGATAAGAAGTTTACGTACAAACGAACAGGTAAAGATAAAGATGGTAATGATGTAACGGTATTTGTAGAGCATGAGCCATACGAAGGTGAATTCGAGCCAGAATTTACAATGCAATAAAATTGTTCTTCCTCCCTTTAATATAGAAGAAACTAAAACTCTCAAGTTCAATACTTGGGAGTTTTTTTTTCTTTCTGGCATAGTTCATCCACTAATTTCGTACACTATATGTAAAAGGGTGGTGGATATGGGTGAAGCGCTGGCTTGCACTAGGAGTAATTATGCTAATGAGTATAGTGGTCGTGGCATATGAAACAAATGCTTCGGACCGTAACTTCTTTTTACCAGACCCACTTGGTGGCATTAAAATTGTCATTGATGCAGGGCATGGTGGGGAGGATGGAGGAGCTTCAAAGGGCGAAGTAATTGAAAAGGATATTACACTTGCAATTGCTCAGCATGTAGAGAAGCAATTAAAGAAGAAAGGCGCAACAGTCGTAATGACACGTACAAAAAATGGAGATGTTATTGATGAGCATGCGCCATCAGAAAAATATGGGACATTAAGAGAACGGAAAAAGCAGGATATCTTTTTAAGAAAGGATATTGTGGAAAAAGAAAAACCAGATGTGTTTATTACTATTCATGCAAATGCCATACCGGAAACAAAATGGCGTGGTGCCCAAGTATTTTATCATAAGGAAGGACATGCTGATGGTGAGATATTAGCTAAAAGTATTCAGCAATCCATTCGTAATAACTTAAAAAACACCGATCGAGAAGCGTTGTCTATTAAACAAATCTATTTACTGAAGAAAGCGGAAGTACCTGCAGCATTAGTGGAAACTGGATTTATTAGTAATGATGAGGAACGTGCACTATTAATAGATAAGAATTACCAAGAAAAAATGGCAGATGCTATAGTTGAAGGTATAGAAGAGTATTTATTAGCTAAAATTGAGTAGAGCAACATCTACAACGTAAATCAAATCATTATGATATACTAACAATGAGACAAGATAAGGGGAGTGTTCGCCGTGATTACTGAACAACAAGTACGAGAAATACTGGGACAACTACAAGATCCATTTTTACATAAATCGCTTGCAGAAACAGATGGTATTACAAACGTAGCAATTAAAGAAGAAAAAAATCATGTCAGTGTAAAAGTTGCGATCGCTAAATTAAACACACCAGAACAATTACAGCTTCAAATGAAAATTGTTGAGGTTTTAAAAGAAGCGGGTGCAAACACAGTCGGTATTCGCTTTGAAGAATTATCAGCAGAAAAATTACAAAGCTTCCGTGGCACAGCTACAGAATCAGAAGCTCAGGATATTTTATCACCATTAAGCACAGTTCAAGTAATTTCTATTGCTTCTGGTAAAGGTGGTGTAGGTAAGTCTACTGTATCTGTTAACTTAGCTGTTGCTTTAGCCCGTTTAGGTAAAAAAGTGGGCTTAATTGATGCAGATATTTATGGATTTAGTGTGCCAGATATGATGGGTGTTACAGATATGCCTAAGGTAGTAGACAATCGTATATACCCAGTAGATCGCTTTGGTGTAAAAATGATTTCTATGGGCTTCTTTGTGGAAAACAATGCACCTATCGTATGGCGTGGGCCAATGTTAGGTAAAGTATTAGATCAATTCTTCCGCGATGTTGAATGGGGAGAGCTTGATTATTTACTATTAGATTTGCCACCGGGAACAGGTGATGTAGCATTAGATATTCATCAAATGTTACCGTCATCAAAAGAAATCGTTGTTACAACACCACATCCAACAGCTGCATTTGTTGCAGCTCGTGCAGGCGCTATGGCTCTGCAAACAGACCATGAAATTTTAGGTGTTATTGAAAATATGGCTTGGTTTGAATCTAAATCAGGCGAGCGAGAATTTGTCTTTGGTCAAGGCGGTGGTCCTAAGCTAGCTGAAGAGCTACGTACAGAGCTACTTGGACAAATCCCACTTGGGCAACCTGATTGGACGGATGAAGATTTTGCTCCTTCTGTTTATGCTGAAAACCATTCAACAGGTCAAATTTATTTAGATATCGCAACGAAAGTCATTGAGAAATTAAGTAAATAAATAAAAAACCGGATAATCTCCACTTTGGGGAAAATCCGGTTTTTATATTGCTATTCTGGTTATTCAGTGCCTTTTTGCTCCTTATCCGTACCGCCACCACTATCGCCACTTGCTTCCTTCTTATCGCCACTTCCAGATGAACCCGTTTCGCCGCCGCCACTCTTTTTAATAAGTTCTTGCCATTTAGATTGCATTAAAGGGCTTTCGATTGTATCCTTCACGACTTCCTCCATTTGCTTGCGCATATTGGATGATTTTAGGATGGTTTCTAACTGCTTCTGCATATCAGGTTGCCCGAAAAAAGCCTCCATATCCTTTTGGAAAGTAGGATCTTTTATTAATTCCTTCATAATATCCTGTTGCTGTTTTTGCATGCTTTTCGCAACAGTTTCTTTAAATTTTGGATCTTCAAAGGTTTTCTTCCAAAAGTCTTCTGCTTCCTTGGAAAGTAATGTTTCTTCTGTAGCCTTTTTCACTTCATCATGCTCTAAAATCAAAAGCTCACGGAAACTTGGCTCTTCTAAAAGCTGTCGCAATGCCTTCTTACCATCCTCTGTTTGTAAAGAGTCGATCATGATTTTTTTTATTTCATCATAGGACATGGTAGAGGTTTTATCTTGTGCACAGGCAGAAAGAAAAAGCATTAAAATCAATAATAAGATGAATTTTCGCATCGACAATCAGTCCTTTCTCTAGATAGACTCTTTCAATTATTGTTCACATTTCTGATGACTTTATGTATTGGATAGGATGAGAATTAGCTTTTTTAACAATGCATTGATAAAATAAGGACAGATATATTGAGAAATTGGGGGACTTTTAGTTGTGACGATACGAAATTGGGCAAAGTTTTTCTTCTTTGCAATGCTCGTTGGTGGTGTAGTCAACGGAGTTTTTAGTTTATTTATTCGCTGGGAATTCTTCCAACCCTACATAGTAAATGGTCAATGGGGCGAGTTTTTTGCCGGTCTTTTATGGATGGTTTTCTTAGGATTTACAATGAGTGTTATTGCACAGGCAGGTTTTTTTGCTTATTTAACACTTCATCAAGTAGGTGTAAATATTTTTAGAACACTGACATTATGGAATTGGGTACAGCTATTAATAATTGCAATTACTATTTTTGATATTATCTTCTTCCGTTTCGTACCGGGTGTGAAGGATGGGCAAAGCTGGTTATTTTATACGGGATTATTGATCGTTCTCATTTTTGGAGCATTAGCGACAGCGGTCCAAAAAGTAAAATTAACAGGGAAAAAACATGTATTAATTTCTGCACTTTTCTTTATGATTGTTATTACAACATTGGAATGGACTATTGCATTAATGGGTCGTGATGAAAACATTAATGAATATGTTGCGCTATTATTATTCCCGCTTTTGGCTGTTAATGCGTATCAATTATTAGTATTACCAAAATATAATGCAAAATCCGATGAAGATCGTCAAAAATTAGAAGCACGTCGCAAAGCACGTCGTCAACAAGCAAAAAATGCATAAGAAAAATTGCCTCTACTAATGGAGGCAATTTTTTATGGGGATTTTTTTGTTTGAACCTTATAGCCAAATATATTTTCTTCAATTGACATAAACTTATTTTGTTGTATAAGTTTATTTAGATCTTTAAAAGGTATTTTATTGTTTTGATGGAGCGGGAAAAATACAAAATCGCCTTTTTGCAATTTTGGAGTCTTCTCACCTTGCCAAATAAGAGAAGGTGACAATAAATTCATTTGTTGCTGAAACAGAGATTTTTGCAGGTCCTGTGAATATTGATGATTCCGAGTAGCGAACCACAGTGGTTTTTCCTTCAAATATTTTTCATAGGTATTAATTTCTTTTTCTATGAGAGCAATGTCTACTGGTTCATCTGTTGAATCTTCTGGGCCAAGCAACCCCGTAGGTAATTTTCGTTCATGTATGATTTTTATATGTTCGGGGGAACGCTTAATCCAATCTGTATCTAAAAGTAAAAGTGGATAAGGTTCTTTTACCGTTTGGAGCCATTCTAATAGAGAGTCATCTGAGAATGAAATCTCAACAATAAGAGACGTACCATAATGTCCTTTCGTGACTACTACTGGTGCATTAGCAATATTAAATACAGAAATCATCGTTGAATTTATAGGCTTTAGAAAAACAAAGAGAGTTACGATAAAAAGCAGTGAAATCAACGTTTTGCGGACCATAATAATAACCCCGTTTCTAAAATTTTAAAGAAAAAATGAATCTCTTTAAAAAAACTTATGATTTACTGTTGACTTTCATGAATAATCGATGTTATTATGTATAAGTCGCCAAGAGGTGACAGAGAAATCAACAACATGAACCTTGAAAACTGAACAAGCAAAACGTAATCAATAAAGTTTTAAGTAACTAGTTTCGGCTAGTGAACAAAACAAAATTTTGGACATCAAAATTGATGCCAGCAAAACAATTTGAGCTAATCAAATTTCTTTTATGGAGAGTTTGATCCTGGCTCAGGACGAACGCTGGCGGCGTGCCTAATACATGCAAGTCGAGCGAACAGAGAAGGAGCTTGCTCCTTTGACGTTAGCGGCGGACGGGTGAGTAACACGTGGGCAACCTACCTTATAGTTTGGGATAACTCCGGGAAACCGGGGCTAATACCGAATAATCTGTTCCACCTCATGGTGGAACACTGAAAGACGGTTTCGGCTGTCGCTATAGGATGGGCCCGCGGCGCATTAGCTAGTTGGTGAGGTAACGGCTCACCAAGGCGACGATGCGTAGCCGACCTGAGAGGGTGATCGGCCACACTGGGACTGAGACACGGCCCAGACTCCTACGGGAGGCAGCAGTAGGGAATCTTCCACAATGGGCGAAAGCCTGATGGAGCAACGCCGCGTGAGTGAAGAAGGTTTTCGGATCGTAAAACTCTGTTGTAAGGGGAGAACAAGTACAGTAGTAACTGGCTGTACCTTGACGGTACCTTATTAGAAAGCCACGGCTAACTACGTGCCAGCAGCCGCGGTAATACGTAGGTGGCAAGCGTTGTCCGGAATTATTGGGCGTAAAGCGCGCGCAGGCGGTCCTTTAAGTCTGATGTGAAAGCCCACGGCTCAACCGTGGAGGGTCATTGGAAACTGGGGGACTTGAGTGCAGAAGAGGAAAGTGGAATTCCAAGTGTAGCGGTGAAATGCGTAGAGATTTGGAGGAACACCAGTGGCGAAGGCGACTTTCTGGTCTGTAACTGACGCTGAGGCGCGAAAGCGTGGGGAGCAAACAGGATTAGATACCCTGGTAGTCCACGCCGTAAACGATGAGTGCTAAGTGTTAGGGGGTTTCCGCCCCTTAGTGCTGCAGCTAACGCATTAAGCACTCCGCCTGGGGAGTACGGTCGCAAGACTGAAACTCAAAGGAATTGACGGGGGCCCGCACAAGCGGTGGAGCATGTGGTTTAATTCGAAGCAACGCGAAGAACCTTACCAGGTCTTGACATCCCGTTGACCACTGTAGAGATATAGTTTCCCCTTCGGGGGCAACGGTGACAGGTGGTGCATGGTTGTCGTCAGCTCGTGTCGTGAGATGTTGGGTTAAGTCCCGCAACGAGCGCAACCCTTGATCTTAGTTGCCATCATTTAGTTGGGCACTCTAAGGTGACTGCCGGTGACAAACCGGAGGAAGGTGGGGATGACGTCAAATCATCATGCCCCTTATGACCTGGGCTACACACGTGCTACAATGGACGATACAAACGGTTGCCAACTCGCGAGAGGGAGCTAATCCGATAAAGTCGTTCTCAGTTCGGATTGTAGGCTGCAACTCGCCTACATGAAGCCGGAATCGCTAGTAATCGCGGATCAGCATGCCGCGGTGAATACGTTCCCGGGCCTTGTACACACCGCCCGTCACACCACGAGAGTTTGTAACACCCGAAGTCGGTGAGGTAACCTTTTGGAGCCAGCCGCCGAAGGTGGGATAGATGATTGGGGTGAAGTCGTAACAAGGTAGCCGTATCGGAAGGTGCGGCTGGATCACCTCCTTTCTAAGGATTATTTCGGAATACAAACCTAGGGTTTGTAAGATTACGTTTTGCGTTCAGTTTTGAAGGTTCATTCTTCCGAATGAAATACTTCAAATATGTGCTCCTGTCGCTACGCTTTCGTCGCAAAGCTGCGAAGAAGTAGAAGCAGGCAGTAACTTTGTTCTTTGAAAACTGGATAAAACGACATTGAAATTGTAACAAACACATTTATTTTTTAAGTTTTTTATAGGCTTAATAACATTAGTAAGGTTTCAAGACACGAGCAGTTCTAGGAAGCAATCGAGTGAATGAAGGAGCGTACTTCAGTACGTAACTGATTGAACGAGTGAAGCTGACAACGAAATGCGATGTGTATTGAAAGCTGTAGGTTAAGTTATTAAGGGCGCACGGCGAATGCCTTGGCACTAGGAGCCGAAGAAGGACGGCACTAACACCGATATGCTTCGGGGAGCTGTAAGTGAGCTTTGATCCGGAGATTTCCGAATGGGGGAACCCACTACGTTTAATCGCGTAGTATCTTGACGTGAATACATAGCGTCTTGAAGGCAGACCCAGGGAACTGAAACATCTAAGTACCTGGAGGAAGAGAAAGAAAAATCGATTCCCTGAGTAGCGGCGAGCGAAACGGGAAGAGCCCAAACCAAGAGGCTTGCCTCTTGGGGTTGTAGGACACTCTATACGGAGTTACAAAAGAGCGAGTTAGATGAAGCGACTTGGAAAGGTCCGCCAGAGCAGGTAAAAGCCCTGTAGTCGAAAGTTCGTTCTCTCCTGAGTGGATCCTGAGTACGGCGGAACACGTGAAATTCCGTCGGAATCCGGGAGGACCATCTCCCAAGGCTAAATACTACCTAGTGACCGATAGTGAACCAGTACCGTGAGGGAAAGGTGAAAAGCACCCCGGGAGGGGAGTGAAAGAGATCCTGAAACCGTGTGCCTACAAGTAGTTAGAGCCCGTTAATGGGTGATAGCGTGCCTTTTGTAGAATGAACCGGCGAGTTACGATTACGTGCAAGGTTAAGCTTTAGAAGGCGGAGCCGCAGCGAAAGCGAGTCTGAATAGGGCGAAATAGTACGTGGTCGTAGACCCGAAACCAGGTGATCTACCCATGTCCAGGGTGAAGGTAAGGTAACACTTACTGGAGGCCCGAACCCACGCACGTTGAAAAGTGCGGGGATGAGGTGTGGGTAGCGGAGAAATTCCAATCGAACTTGGAGATAGCTGGTTCTCTCCGAAATAGCTTTAGGGCTAGCCTCGTGATGAGAATACTGGAGGTAGAGCACTGTTTGGACTAGGGGGCCATCCCGGTTTACCGAATTCAGACAAACTCCGAATGCCAGATATTTATACACGGGAGTCAGACTGCGAGTGATAAGATCCGTAGTCAAAAGGGAAACAGCCCAGACCACCAGCTAAGGTCCCAAAGTAATCGTTAAGTGGAAAAGGATGTGGCGTTGCACAGACAACCAGGATGTTGGCTTAGAAGCAGCCATCATTTAAAGAGTGCGTAATAGCTCACTGGTCGAGTGACGCTGCGCCGAAAATGTATCGGGGCTAAACGATTCACCGAAGCTGTGGATTGACATCTACGATGTCAGTGGTAGGAGAGCGTTCTAAGTGCGTTGAAGTCAGACCGGAAGGACTGGTGGAGCGCTTAGAAGTGAGAATGCCGGTATGAGTAGCGAAAGACGGGTGAGAATCCCGTCCACCGTATGACTAAGGTTTCCTGAGGAAGGCTCGTCCGCTCAGGGTTAGTCGGGACCTAAGCCGAGGCCGACAGGCGTAGGCGATGGACAACAGGTTGATATTCCTGTACCACCTCCTCACCGTTTGAGAAATGGGGGGACGCAGTAGGATAGGGTAAGCGCGCTGTTGGTTATGCGCGTCCAAGCAGTAAGGCGTGTGTGTAGGCAAATCCGCACACTGTAACGTTGAGCTGTGATGGCGAGTCCGTATGGACGAAGTTCCTGATTTCACACTGCCAAGAAAAGCCTCTATCGAGGTGAGAGGTGCCCGTACCGCAAACCGACACAGGTAGTCGAGGAGAGAATCCTAAGGTGTGCGAGAGAACTCTCGTTAAGGAACTCGGCAAAATGACCCCGTAACTTCGGGAGAAGGGGTGCTCTTGAGCGTGCAAGCGCATGAGAGCCGCAGTGAATAGGCCCAGGCGACTGTTTAGCAAAAACACAGGTCTCTGCAAAACCGTAAGGTGACGTATAGGGGCTGACGCCTGCCCGGTGCTGGAAGGTTAAGAGGAGTGGTTAGCGCAAGCGAAGCTGCGAATTGAAGCCCCAGTAAACGGCGGCCGTAACTATAACGGTCCTAAGGTAGCGAAATTCCTTGTCGGGTAAGTTCCGACCCGCACGAAAGGCGTAACGATCTGGGCACTGTCTCAACGAGAGACTCGGTGAAATTATAGTACCTGTGAAGATGCAGGTTACCCGCGACAGGACGGAAAGACCCCGTGGAGCTTTACTGTAGCCTGATATTGAATTTTGGTACAACTTGTACAGGATAGGTAGGAGCCAGAGATCTCGGAGCGCCAGCTTCGAAGGAGGCGTCGGTGGGATACTACCCTGGTTGTATTGAAATTCTAACCCATGCCCCTTAGCGGGGCAGGAGACAGTGTCAGGCGGACAGTTTGACTGGGGCGGTCGCCTCCTAAAAGGTAACGGAGGCGCCCAAAGGTTCCCTCAGAATGGTTGGAAATCATTCGTAGAGTGTAAAGGCACAAGGGAGCTTGACTGCGAGACCTACAAGTCGAGCAGGGTCGAAAGACGGGCTTAGTGATCCGGTGGTTCCGCATGGAAGGGCCATCGCTCAACGGATAAAAGCTACCCCGGGGATAACAGGCTTATCTCCCCCAAGAGTCCACATCGACGGGGAGGTTTGGCACCTCGATGTCGGCTCATCGCATCCTGGGGCTGTAGTCGGTCCCAAGGGTTGGGCTGTTCGCCCATTAAAGCGGTACGCGAGCTGGGTTCAGAACGTCGTGAGACAGTTCGGTCCCTATCCGTCGTGGGCGTAGGAAATTTGAGAGGAGCTGTCCTTAGTACGAGAGGACCGGGATGGACACACCGCTGGTGTACCAGTTGTCTTGCCAAAGGCATCGCTGGGTAGCTATGTGTGGACGGGATAAGTGCTGAAAGCATCTAAGCATGAAGCCCCCCTCAAGATGAGATTTCCCATTACGCAAGTAAGTAAGATCCCTCAAAGACGATGAGGTAGATAGGTTCGAGGTGGAAGTGTGGTGACACATGGAGCTGACGAATACTAATCGATCGAGGACTTAACCAAATTGTTTGAAGCATTCAATGCGCCGTTTATCCAGTTTTGAAAGAACAATACTTTCAACAATAAAAATGAGAGCTTCAAGACACAAGTAGAACAAGGAAGCAACCGAGTGATTGAGGGAGCGTACTAATGTACGTGACTGATTGAGCGAGAGCAGCTGACGGAGTAATACGCCGTGTATTGAAGGTCGAACATAGTCTAGTGATGATGGCAAAGAGGTCACACCCGTTCCCATACCGAACACGGAAGTTAAGCTCTTTAGCGCCGATGGTAGTTGGGGGCTTCCCCCTGTGAGAGTAGGACGTCGCTAGGCGCAAAAAGTCGCTGCTGATACACTCAGTAGTGGCTTTTTTTATTTATGCTGATAAAAAAATTGTATATAGTAAGAAAGGCGTTCCTTAATAGGAGCGCCTTTTTATTTTCAATATGTTGTTATGAATGCGTATGAACAGTAGAAGCTCGAAGTTCAATACGGCGAATCTTCCCGGATGTTGTTTTCGGTAACTCATCAATAAAGACGATACTTCGAGGGTATTTATAAGGCGCTGTTAACGTTTTTACATGCTCTTGTAGCTCCTTTATTAACTCTTCTTCATCACGGGCCTTGAAGCCGTCTCGTAAAATAATAAAGGCCTTTACAATATGCCCTCTAATTTCATCTGGCGCGGCAACAACTGCACACTCTTGTACAGCTTCATGTTTGTTTAAGGCATCCTCTACCTCGAATGGTCCGATGGTATAACCAGATGAAATAATAATGTCATCTCCACGACCTTCAAACCAGAAGTAACCATCCTCATCGCATTTTGCCTGATCACCAGTAATATACCAATCACCACGGAATGCTGCTTGAGTACGTTCAGGCTCCTTGTAATATTCTTTAAATAGAGCAGGGGAGGATTTGTGAACGGCAATATCACCAACCTCGCCAACCGGTGCTTCATTACCTTCATTGTCGATAATACGTACAATATTACCTGGTGTTGGAACACCCATTGATCCTGGACGTAATTCAGTGTTTTCAAGTGTACCAATTAATAATGTATTTTCTGTCTGCCCGTAACCATCTCGTACTTTAAGTCCAAAATGCTTCATGAAAGTTTCGATGACTGGACGATTTAATGGTTCACCAGCAGAAACGGCACTACGGAGAGAGGAAAGATTATAGTCTTGTAGATTATCAATTTTCGCCATGATACGATATTCAGTCGGTGTACAACATAGGACATTAATTTTTTCCTCTTGCATTAATTGAAGGTATGTCTTTGCATCAAACCCACCATGATAAACGAATGCTGTGGCACCAAGCATGATTGTGGATAAGAAAGGACTCCAAATCCATTTTTGCCATCCCGGGGCTGCAGTTGCCCAAACTAAATCACCTTCACGAACGCAAAGCCATTTTGAAGCAGCTGTTCGAATATGTGCATATCCCCAGCCATGTGAATGAACAACACCTTTAGGTTTACCGGTTGTCCCTGAAGTATACGAAAGGAATGCCATATCATCACGTTTTGTTGCTACAGCTGTAAATGTAGTTGGCTGTGTACTTGCTAATTCATCTAAAGAAGTCCATTCTTCTTTTGCACTACCGATAACTAATTTGTTATTTAATGCGTCTACAGTAGAAGCTATTTGATCAACCTCACCAGTAAATGCCTCATAGGCAATAACGGCACTAGCAGAAGAATGTTCCATACGATATTCCAAGTCACTTGCACGTAGCATTTCTGAACATGAAATAGGAACAATGCCAGCCTTTAAGCAGCCAAGAAAAACGAAATAGGCTTCTGGTAGGCGAGGTATAATAACTAAAACGCGATCCCCTTTTTGAAGCCCTATCTTCGTAAACGCATTGGCGTATTGGTTCATTTTTTGGACAAGTTCAACATATGAAACTGTTCTTCTCTCTTCTTGTGTATTTAACCAACGTATTGCTTGACGATCACTATCCTGCGAAAACTTTTCTAATTCCTCTGTGATGTTATAAAACTCAGGTGCAATTAAATCATTTGATACCATAAGAACATTCCTCCCCCAGGAAATTTGATAGAAAATTCATAAAACTATTTTTATTTTAACAATTACAATAATATACAGCAAGAATATTTAGTACGTAAAATAGAAATATTAGATATAATAGAGAACTATTATGCATTGAATTAATCTGTAAGCATCCTTCGACAAAAAAATATAAAAATTTTCACCAAATGTGTTGCATTATTTAGAATGCTTGCTATAATAAGAAATGTACTTAAGAGGTTATTTAAAACCGAATTGAATAGTATTGTTCCGAAGTAGCTCAGTTGGTAGTAGCACCTGACTGTTAATCAGGTTGTCGCAGGTTCGAGTCCTGCCTTCGGAGCCATTTTTTTGTCCATTTTTAAGATTCTGTTGTACATAAAAATTTTTTTGTAGAAAAGTGTTGCAACAATTAGGAAAAGATGTTATTATAAGTCTTGTCCTGTTTAAGACATAAGAATGGCCCCTTGGTCAAGTGGTTAAGACACCGCCCTTTCACGGCGGTAACACGGGTTCGAATCCCGTAGGGGTCACCATTAAAACATAGGCTTTAAAAAGAAAATAAACTGTGACATAACACCTGTTTCTATGGAGGATTAGCTCAGCTGGGAGAGCATCTGCCTTACAAGCAGAGGGTCGGCGGTTCGAGCCCGTCATCCTCCACCATTATTGTGTTATTCCGGAGGGGTAGCGAAGTGGCTAAACGCGGCGGACTGTAAATCCGCTCCTTAGGGTTCGGCGGTTCGAATCCGTCCCCCTCCACCAGTTTTATAAATGATTGGGGTATAGCCAAGCGGTAAGGCAACGGATTTTGATTCCGTCATGCCTAGGTTCGAATCCTAGTACCCCAGCCATTTTTCTTTTATGAGCCATTAGCTCAGTTGGTAGAGCATCTGACTTTTAATCAGAGGGTCGAAGGTTCGAGTCCTTCATGGCTCACTTTTTTAGAATAAAATACATTCAAAAGTGTTATATTAATTACTGATAACTAATCTCTTACTGAAAACAGTAGGAGATTTTTTTATGTTCTCTAAATTTGAATAAATATGCATATTTTTGTCGAGTTGAGCCAAGTGGTATGTAGGCTTTACAATAATCTTATAACTTTTAGGGGGTATAAAAACATGAATAAACTTAATATTTCTATTATTGGAGTACCAACAGATTACGGACAAGCACGTCGTGGTGTAGATATGGGACCTAGTGCTATCCGTTATGCGGGGGTTGTAGAACGTTTAGAAGCTATTGGACACGAAGTACAAGATCAAGGGGATATTCGTGTTAGCCAAAAGCAAGCGGATGCCGCAGTAGATGAAAAATTACTTAATTTAGAGGAAGTAGTGGAGGTTAGTACTGCTTTAGCTAATAGTGTGCATGAAGTAGTGGAACAGAAAAAGTTCCCGCTTGTATTTGGTGGAGATCACAGTATTGCGATTGGGACATTAGCGGGACTAGGTGAGCATTATAAAAACCTTGGTGTTATTTGGTATGACGCTCATGCGGATTTAAATACACCTGAGACAACACCTTCAGGTAATATCCATGGTATGCCATTAGCGGTTAGTATCGGACTAGGTCACGAACGTTTAGTCCAAATTCGCAACTATGCTCCAAAAATTAAACCAGAGAACGTTATTATTATCGGAGCTCGTTCAGTAGATCCTGGTGAGCGTGATTTGATTAAAGAGCAAGGCATCAAAGTTTATACAATGCATGAGATTGACCGACTTGGAATGACGCGTGTCATGGAAGATGCACTCGCTTATTTAAAAGAGCGTAATGTTGATGGTTTACATTTATCTCTTGATTTAGATGGATTAGATCCGCTATATACTCCAGGGGTTGGTACGCCTGTTCCAGGAGGAATTACGTATCGTGAAAGTCATTTAGCAATGGAGATGCTACAGGAATCTGGGATGGTAACATCAGCGGAGTTTGTAGAAGTAAATCCAATTTTAGATGAGAAGAATACAACGGCAAATGTAGCTGTTGCATTAATGGGATCATTATTTGGAGAAACACTAGTTTAAAGAAAATTTTACAAAAAATTGCCTGTTGCCACATTGCATAAAAATCTTTTGCTATAATTAAATTAAAACGAAACTTTTCTTATCGATGGGTCGTATAGTATAAGACAGTTGTAAAGGTGGAGAAGTCAACACGATGGATGCGTTAGTAAATAAGAGAATAAAACAAGTGCTTAAAGGCGATCAAAACGCATTTGCCGATATTGTGAGTCTCTATCAGCACAAACTGTACCAAGTATGCTATCGAATGTTAGGCAACAAACAAGAGTCCGAAGACATTGCTCAAGAGGCTTTTGTGCGTGCTTATATGAACTTGCATACATTTGATCAGAAAAGAAAGTTTTCGACGTGGCTTTATCGCATAGCGACAAACCTCTGCATTGACCGTATTCGAAAAAAGAAACCGGATTATTATTTAGATGCAGAAGTAGCTGGTACAGAAGGGCTTGATATGTATTCGCAAATCGCAGCAGACGACCAGCTACCAGAGGAGCAGTTAGAGCAAATGGAGCTGCAAGATCGCATTCAATATGAAATTGGACGTTTGCCGGATAAATACCGTTCAGTTATAGTATTGAAGTATATAGAAGAGTTATCGTTGCAAGAGATTAGCGAGATTTTAGATATGCCGCTTGGAACGGTGAAAACAAGGATTCACCGCGGACGTGAGGCATTACGTAAACAGTTAAACAATCTGTAGGAGGGGGAGCGTCATGAATACTTGTCCAGAGCATATTATAGACTATATGCATGATTATTTAGACGGTGACATTAGTCGTGAGCATGAGCAAGAGTTGAAACAACACTTGCATACATGTAATGATTGTAAACAGTTGATGCAAGAATTGAGTGAAACAATCGCCTTTGTGAAGAGTGCTTCCCATATTACAGCGCCTCCGGATTTTGAAGCAGCAGTAATGGCTCGTTTACCTAAGCCAAAAAGTCGAGTAGGTATACAAAAATGGATACGCCGGCATCCGTTTTTTGTGGCAGCAGCAGTATTTTGCTTATTTATGAGTGCTACATTATTAGGTAGCTTCATGGATGATCAGCATTTCTCCGTAACCAAACAACCAAATTTAGTTGTGGATGGTCAAACGGTGATTGTACCTGAAGGAGAAGTGGTGAAGGGTGATATTGTTGTGAAAAACGGCGATTTGATTGTTGAAGGTGAAGTTGATGGCAACGTCACAGTAATTAACGGGAAATATATGGCATCTTCAGCGGTAGTTTCCGGAAGAATTGAGGAAATTGACGAAGTATTTGAATGGCTTTGGTATACGATTAAAAATTCTGTAAAGACGGCCATGACATTTGAGGAAAAAGAAGAAACTAAATAACACTCTATACGTCCTAAAAAATAGTGCACGTGAGAGGCTGAAAGGTCTACTCTTTAGAGTAGACTTTTTATTTGAAAAAAGTTACATTTGTTAAGAATGTGATATACTTGAATGTGTATGGATTCGCAATGAAAAGTGGGGGATGCCACGTGCAAATTATCGAACATTTCACGGATTTAACTCCTGTGAATATTGTTATTAACTTCATTGATGTACTGCTCGTTTGGTACGTTGTTTATAAAGTCTTAACCCTCATTAAAGGTACAAAGGCTGTCCAATTACTTAAGGGAATTTTCGTCATTATTATTGCACGAATTGCAACAGACCTTTTAGGGTTACAAACACTAGGCTGGATGTTACAACAGGTCATTGAGTTTGGTTTCTTAGCGATTATTATCATATTCCAACCTGAAATCAGACGTGGTCTAGAACAAATTGGCCGAGGAAAGCTATTCCAACGTTCATCTAGTCAAGAAGAAGAAGAACAAACAAGACTCATTGAGGCTATGAAGAAGTCTGTTAGTTATATGGCTAAAAGACGAATTGGTGCGTTAATTTCTATAGAAAAAGAAACGGGTCTTAATGAATATATTGAAACAGGTATAGGACTAAATGCTGAAATTTCGTCAGAACTTCTCATTAATATCTTTATACCTAATACGCCGCTACATGATGGAGCGGTTATTATGCAAAAAGATAAAGTTACGGCAGCAGCATGTTATTTACCACTTTCTGAAAGTCCGTTTATTTCAAAAGAGCTAGGGACACGTCACCGTGCTGCACTTGGTTTAAGTGAAGTTACAGATGCTATTACAATTGTTGTATCAGAGGAAACGGGTGCAATTAGTCTTACATTAAACGGTAATCTCCATCGCAATCTTTCTCTAGAGGAGTTCGAAACACTGTTACGCAAAATGTGGTTCGGTTCAGCACAGGAATCTAATGCAGCCTCTAAGTTGACTTGGAGGGGGAAAAAGAATGGATAAAATGATGGATAGCCCTTGGGTATTAAGAATCATCGCGCTATTTTTAGCATTTTTGCTTTTTTTCTCAGTTCGTACTGAGCTATCTCCAATAAGTAAAACAACAACGAACGAACAAACAGATGTCATTCGTGATGTTCCAGTAGATGTTTATTACGATAATGAAAATCTTATTGTATCAGGCTTACCTGAAACAGTCGATGTTACCATTGAAGGTCCAATGCCTCTGGTTTTAAAAGCAAAAGCCGCAAAAGACTTTTCTATATTTGTTGATTTAAGCAATTTATTGATTGGAGAGCATGATGTAAAGCTAAAATACGAAAATATTTCTGATAAGTTAAAGGTTACATTAGACCCTGCAACAGTTCATGTGAATATTGAGGAAAAGGTCACACAGGAATTCCGTGTTGACCCTGAAATGAATAAGCGTCTCATCCAAGAAGGTTATATATTAAAAGATATGACAGCCAATCCTCCTACCGTTTACGTGACGGGTGCAAAAAGTGCTATTGAAAGCATAAGCTATGTAAAAGCTACTGTTACAGGTGAACAAGGTCTTACTCAGTCATTTTCACAGGAGGCAGCAGTAAAAGTATTAGATCGAGATTTAAATAAGTTAGATGTGACAATTGAACCTGAAACAGTTAAGGTTCAAGTAGATATCGAAGAATATAGTCGAGAGATACCTGTTGTGCTCAGGGAAACAGGGCAAGCGGCACAAGACATTACGATTAATTCATTAACATTTACACCGAAAATGATTAAAGTATTTGGTAGAAAATCAATTATTGATGGTTTAACTGAAATACCAATTACAGTTGACCTGTCAAAAATTACAGAGTCCAAAACATTTGAATTTGATGTAAAATTACCAGATGGTGTAACAAAAATATCTGACAAAAAAATAAAAGTGAAGGCAGATATTACAAAGGTAGAGAAAGAGGAACAACCGAAAACACCAGCTTCTACAGAGGAAACGCCACAGTTACCGCCACCTCCAACTGAAGAAACTGATGAGGTTGATGATAACACTACTACTGATAAAAATACGCCAACTGAGGAAACGGAAGATATTGATTCTTAAACAATATGTGACTATAATTTTATTTTGATTCTAAATCAAAAATCCAATCGGAGTTTGTTTTGGTGAGTAGGAATTATTCTTTCACCAAACAAACTGGCTGATAGGAATGTTAATAATTACCAATGAATGAACAAAACAGACTTTTCCAAAAGTAGGCGGACAAGTATCTAATGAATTTATTCATTAGGCACAGTCTTGCATTGAAGGAGAGAATAAGTAGAATGGGTAAATATTTTGGAACAGATGGCGTCCGTGGCGTCGCGAATAGTGAATTAACACCGGAATTTGCATTTAAACTTGGTCGTATAGGTGGCTATGTTTTAACAAAGGATGCAACTGACCGTCCAAAGGTTTTAATTGGTCGTGACACACGTATTTCAGGTGAAATGCTTGAAGGTGCACTTGTTGCTGGTCTTTTATCAATTGGAGTAGAGGTAATGCGTCTGGGTATTATTTCAACGCCAGGTGTGGCATATCTTACTCGTATTATGAGCGCAGATGCAGGCGTCATGATTTCAGCTTCACATAACCCAGTTGCTGATAATGGCATTAAATTTTTTGGTCCGGATGGCTTTAAGCTAACTGATGCACAAGAAGAGGAAATTGAAGTACTACTGGACGCTCAAGAGGATACATTACCACGTCCAATCGGCGCAGAATTAGGTTCTGTAAGTGATTACTTCGAAGGTGGTCAAAAATATATTCAATACTTAAAGCAAACAGTGGATGAAGAATTTGATGGTATCCATGTCGCACTAGATTGTGCACATGGTGCAACATCATCATTGGCTACACATCTATTTGCGGATCTAGAAGCTGACATTTCTACAATGGGTGCTTCCCCAACTGGCTTAAATATTAATGATGGTGTAGGCTCAACACATCCAGAGGGATTAGCTAAATTTGTTTTAGATAAAAATGCAGATGTAGGTTTAGCATTTGATGGTGATGGCGACCGTTTAATTGCTGTAGATGAAAACGGTAAAATTGTTGATGGGGACCAGATTATGTTTATCATTGGTAAGCATTTAAATGCGGTTGGACGTTTGAAGAAGCAAACAATTGTTTCAACAGTAATGAGCAACATGGGCTTCTACAAAGCTGTAGCAGACAATGATATGCAAAGTGTACAGACAGCTGTAGGAGATCGTTATGTTGTCGAGGAAATGCGTGCCAATGATTACAATTTAGGTGGCGAACAATCAGGACATATCGTTTTTCTAGATTTTAATACAACAGGTGATGGTTTACTTACAGGAATTCAGCTTGTTAATATTATGAAAGCGACAGGTAAAAAGCTTTCAGAACTTGCTGCTGACATGAAAATATTCCCTCAGCGTCTTGTTAATGTTCGCGTAACAGACAAGCATGCTGTGACGGATAATACGAAGGTTGCAGCTGTAATTGCAGATGTAGAAGCTGAAATGGCAGGCAATGGTCGTGTCTTAGTACGTCCTTCAGGTACAGAGCCACTAGTACGTGTTATGGTGGAAGCTGCAACAGAAAATGATTGTGAGCATTTTGTTGAGCGTATTGCGGACGTTGTACGTCAAGAAATGGGTTTAACAGAATAGTGTTAATTAGAAACTCGATTTCCATTTACAGGAGATCGGGTTTTTCTTATTTGTAAAAATGTTTTAAATAAGTGAGATGGGGAACAGTAATAAGGAGTCACAATAACAAGGAGTGTTTTATTGATATGGCTAAAATTGCTACAGTTATTACGGATATGTTCGAGGACATTGAATTTACAAGTCCTAAAGAAGCTTTAGAAGCGGCTGGACATCAGCTAGTAACAATTGATACGGAAGCAGGTAAGGAAGTAAAGGGGAAACATGGAGCGACCGTAAAAATCGATAAAGGCATTGATGAAGTAAAAGCTATAGAATTCGATGCTCTCTTTATCCCTGGTGGTTTTTCTCCTGATATATTACGCGCGGATGATCGTGTAGTGGCATTTGTTAAATCCTTTATGGATGATATGAAGCCTACCTTTGCCATTTGTCATGGACCACAACTGCTCATTACAGCTAAGACTTTAAATGGTCGTGATGCAACAGGCTATAAATCCATTCAAGTAGATTTAGAAAATGCTGGGGCAATATTCCATGATGAAGAAGTCTTTGTTTGTCAAAAGCAGCTTGTAACAAGTAGAACACCAGATGACCTCCCAGCCTTTAATAGAGAAATCGTTAAATTATTGGGTAGTAAATAAAAAGCGGGCACAAGCATGAAGTTGCTTGTGCTTTTTTATGGCTCTGGCGTTGACCTGTAAATGAATTCATATGTTATTTGATCATATCAATTGGTAACTCTTTTATGATAGCTAATATTATTTTGTTTACATAATTGTCACGAAAAAGCATTATGAATAGGTCTTTTTTATAACGAAAATTTGACGGATAGCATATGATTGAGTATGATGGAGAAGTTGAAGATGAGGTCCGACCTTGTTCTTTAACGAGCGCATAAGGAGGGGAAGAAAGCGTAAAATCGGAAAACAATTATAGCGCCTGAGCTGAAGAAATCGGACGAATAGATCTTCAGCAGACGAGGTGGAGGATTATCGAAAATTCGGCGGATGCCTCCCGATCGACATACCCGATTGTCATTTTTCATTTTGAAAGCATTTAAGTGATTGAATGTACAGAAAATGAAAAAGGTATAGTTAAAAGCAAAAGATAAATAGAAGAAACTTCACATATCGAAAGAGCTCGGTTCAGAATGGCTGAATCAGTAATTTGTTTGCATGTACAGGAGGCTTTATTTTTTATAAAAATAAAGTATAGCTTGTCCATTCAAAAAAGTTTGATAAGATGAGGTCTAATTTGTCATTGCATTAAATTGACATTATCGGAGGAAGAAAAATTATGTGTGGAATTGTAGGATATATTGGGGAATCAGATGCAAAGGAAATCTTATTAAAGGGCTTAGAAAAACTAGAATACCGTGGCTATGACTCAGCGGGTATTGCAGTTCGCAATGAAGAAGGCGTAACGGTTTTTAAAGAAAAAGGACGTATTGCCGACTTACGTGAAGCGGTAGATGAGGAAGTTGCAGCAAAAATTGGTATTGGTCATACTCGTTGGGCAACACATGGTGTGCCAAATCGTTTAAATGCTCACCCACATCAAAGTGCATCAGGACGCTTTACACTTGTGCATAATGGCGTTATTGAAAACTATCATTTATTACAAAAAACATATTTAAAAGGCATTCCAATGAAATCTGATACAGATACAGAGGTTATCGTCCAATTAGTAGAGTTATTTGTGAAAGAAGGTTTGAGCACAGCTGATGCTTTCCGTAAAACTCTATCTCTATTACATGGTTCATATGCACTTGCACTATTAGATGCAGAAGCGGCAGATACGATCTTTGTAGCGAAAAATAAATCGCCACTTCTAGTTGGAATTGGTGAAGGCTTCAATGTTGTAGCTTCAGATGCAATGGCGATGCTACAAGTAACAGATCAATACGTAGAGCTTCACGATAAAGAGGTAGTTATCGTACACAAAGCAAGTGTTGAAATTACAAAATTAGATGGTTCTGTAGTAGAGCGTGCGCCATATACAGCTGAGCTTGATATGAGTGATATTGAAAAAGGGACATATCCTCACTATATGCTTAAAGAAATGGATGAGCAGCCTACAGTTATTCGTAAAATTATCCAAGCATATGAAGGGGACAATGGCGATTTAACGATTGACGCAGAGATTTTAGAGGCATTACGAGCTGCAGATCGTTTATATATTATCGCAGCAGGCACAAGCTACCATGCAGGATTAATTGGTAAGCAATATTTCGAAAAAATGGCGGGTATTCCAGTAGAGGTTCATATTTCTAGTGAATTCGGCTATAATATGCCATTACTTTCAGAAAGACCATTATTTATCTTTATAACACAATCAGGTGAAACAGCAGACAGCCGTCAAGTGCTTGTGAAAATTAAAGAGCTTGGTTACCCAACACTAACAATTACAAATGTACCTGGCTCCACACTATCACGTGAAGCAGATCATACATTGTTATTACATGCAGGTCCGGAAATTGCAGTAGCTTCTACAAAAGCTTATGTTGCACAGGTAGCGGTTCTTGCTTTAGCAGCCTATGTAACGGCAAAGGCAAATGGCAAAGGCTTAGAATTTGATTTAAAACAAGAGCTTGCGATTGCTGCAAATGGCATCCAAACAATCATTGATTCAAAAGACGTGTTAGAAGATATTGCAGAAGACTACTTAAAAATCGCACGGAACGCATTCTTCATTGGCCGTAATATGGACTTCTATGTAAGCCTTGAAGGGGCATTAAAACTAAAAGAAATCTCTTACATCCAAGCAGAAGGCTTTGCTGGTGGAGAACTAAAGCACGGAACAATTGCCTTAATCGAAGAAGGTACTCCAGTGTTTGCTCTTGTCACACAAGCATCCGTCGGGCTAAACATCCGAGGTAATGTTAAAGAAGTAGTGGCTCGTGGGGCATATCCATGTATTATCGCAATGGCTGGCATTGACGAAGATGGTGACCGTCTAGTAATACCACATGTACACGAATTACTAACACCACTTGTGTCTGTAGTGCCACTACAATTAATTAGTTACTATGCTGCTCTACATCGCCGCTGTGATGTGGATAAACCACGTAACTTAGCAAAATCAGTGACTGTTGAGTAAGGTTTTATGTTAAAAAAGTTGTATTTGTTCAGTTACAATAAAGTTCTATACTAGACAAAATAGTTGTATACTTTACAATAAAGTCTTATACTGGACAAAAAAGTTGTATACTGGATATTCAAACAATTTCTATGAGTGATTCTAACTATATTATTGTATATAAATAAGATAAACCTTGATACAGTATGATGCTGTATCAGGGTTTTTGTTTTTTCAAAATGGCTTTCAAACCTTTCATTTTTCTAACTATATATATATAAAGTAGGTACATTAAAATAACCTTGGTACATTGTCTACTGTGCCAGGGTTTTGTTTTGTCATTATTACCGTTGAATTATAATCCTTAGAGCAGGAATTAAAACTTTTTTTAAAAAAAAATTGCTATTAATTAATGAGTTGTAGAAAGGTATCAAAAATAAACTTCTTAATTTTGATATGTATCAACATATGCATATATTCTCCACATTTATAGTCTATACTTTATTTTTAAATGTTCTGTAGAAAGGTTGCGTGAGAGTATTTGTTAGAACAATTAAATTTAATACTTGCATTTGGGGCTGGATTATTATCATTTGTATCACCTTGTTCATTACCATTGTATCCTGCTTTTCTATCTTATATAACAGGAATATCCTTTAATGAACTAAAAGAAGAGAAAGGGATCTTAAGACGAAAGTCTTTAATACATACCCTGCTTTTTTTACTTGGTTTTTCTATTATTTTTATGGCATTAGGTTTCTCAACTTCTTTTATCGGAAAGATTTTTATTCAGTATAAAGAGTTACTAAGGCAATTTGGAGCAATTTTCATGGTCTTTTTTGGATTAGTTATTCTAGGTTTCTTTAAATTCGATATTTTACAATCGGAAAAAAAGATTAGTTTTAAAAAAAGGCCCAAAGGATATTTTGGCTCAGTACTTATTGGTATGGGTTTTGCAGCTGGATGGACACCTTGTACTGGACCAATTCTTGCCGGAGTAATAGCTTTAGGAGTGTCTAACCCCGGGCAAGGAATGTTGTACATGTTATTTTATGTGCTAGGTTTCTCTATACCTTTCCTAATAATGTCCTTATTTATTGGAAAAATGAAGTTTCTTCAAAGAAAAAATGGACTGTTTATGAAAATAGGTGGTGCAATAATGATTCTGATGGGGGTTTTATTGTACTTTGATATGATGACTAAAATTATTGCGTTTTTAACACCTATTTTTGGAGGATTTACTGGCTTTTAGTTTTATATCATATAAGAGGGGAAGGAACCAAACTTAATTATGGATAAAAAAAAGAGACGATTTCTTATGCGTTCAATTATATTAATTGTATTATTTGGGGCAATATTATTTACAGTATATACAACTTTAACTAAAGAAAAAAATGAAGTATTACAAATAGGGGATAATGCTCCAAATTTTACTCTAGTTGATATGTATGGTGATAAACATAATTTGGAGGAATACAAAGGACAAGGTGTCTTTTTAAACTTTTGGGGGACTTGGTGCAAACCCTGTGAAAGGGAATTCCCAATTATAGATAGATATTATAAGGAATATAAAGAAAAAGGTATACAGGTATTAGCTATAAATATAGCAGAATCCGACTTCGTGGTTCAAAATTATATTGACCGAAAAGGTTTAACTTTTCCGGTATTAATTGACAAAAACAAAAGTGTAATGGAAGCATATAATATAAATCCATTACCAACGACTATTCTTATTAATTCAGAGGGTAAAATAGAAAAAATAATCACTGGAGAAATGAAAGAACAGGATATAAAGAGTTACATGGAACAAATTTTACCAGACTAAGTAATAATTTTTTAGACTAATAAGAGAGGTGAAAAAATTAGTGAACAAAATCTCTACAAAATTAGCATCGTGTTTTTTTATTGTAGTGCTAATAATGGATTTATTTCTTATGTTTTATCTTCATCGAAATATAATTAATTCGAGAGTTGAAGAAGAATATTATACATTATTGGCGAATGGTGCTAATCATAGAGATGTTTTAATTGAAAATTTTTCTGAAACTACAATAAAACATATCGTTTTGATGGAAAAAAGTAAAGATCGTGCGGTGATCATTACCGATAATAAAGGAAATATCATTGGTAGTTCAGATATTAGTGAATCTTTAAGTGGACAAATAGTTTCTTTAATAAAGAACGTAGACGTAGAAACAGATGAATTATTGACTTCTAACTGGAAAGAATCCCCTTATATTATGAGTGTGCATCCTTATATCTCAAATACAAATCAATCTGGATACGTTTTAATGCTACAAAGTACTGGTTCTCTTAATAAGATGGTTCATGAATTAACTGAACATTTTGGTATGGCAGGTGCTACAAGTTTTATTGTACTTTTTATTGTTTACGCGGTTCTGTCAAAAGTTATAACAAGACCTTTAATACGGATGAAAGAGGCAACAGAGAAATTAAGCAAAGGTGAGTTTAATGTAAAGCTTGCAATTAAAAGTAAAAACGAGCTTGGTGAGTTAGCAAGTTCAATTCAGAAATTAGCCAATGATTTAGAACGTTTAAAAACAGACCGGAATGAATTTCTGGCGTCAGTGGCTCATGAATTAAGTACACCGTTGACATATTTAATTGGATATTCAAAAGTAGCGATGAGAGAGAGTCTAAGTAAGAAACAAAGAGAACAGTATCTTGAAATTATTGTTGAAGAGTCCAATAGAATGAAGGAATTGGTAAAAAATTTATTAGACTTGGCTAGAATGGACGAAAACACATTTACTGTCATGAAAGAATCTTTCTCTGCTCGATATTTTTTCGAAGCAATATGTAAACTTGTTGCTCCTTCATATGATCTCAAGAATATTAAGTTGAACTTTGTTTGCACTGAAGATTTTCAAATATATGCTGACCCATTACGTTTAGAGCAAATTGTCATAAACCTATTGGATAATGCTTTGAAATATTCAAAGGAAAATACAGAGGTAACATTAAAGGCTTGTAAAAATGAAGGGAAAACAAGAATTGAGGTTATTGATACAGGTATTGGCATTCCACAAGAAGAAATTGACTTCATTTTTGAGAAGCTATATCGTGTTGAGAAATCACGTTCTCGTGCATATGGTGGTTCAGGAATTGGACTTGCTGTTGTGAAGGAATTAGTAGAAGCACACAATGGTACCATTGAAGTCAAAAGTAAACTTGGAGAAGGAAGTACATTTACGGTGATCATATAACACATGGAGGTTAAATATGCAGACAATTTTGATTGTGGATGATGAAGAAAGAATGCTCGATTTAGTCGAATTATTTTTAATTCCACATGGATATACCTGTATTAAAGAAAAGAGCGGAATAAAGGCAATAGAGAGAATTAAGAAAGAAAATATCGATCTCGTTTTATTAGATGTTATGATGCCTGAAATGGATGGATGGGATGTTTGTGAATCTATTCGTGAATTTTCAAAAGTACCCATTATAATGCTAACTGCAAGAGCTGATAAATCTGATTTAGCTAAGGGACTTTTATTAGGTGCAGATGACTATATATCCAAGCCATTCGATGAAAGAGAGTTAATAGCAAGAATCAATGCTGTTTTGCGTAGAATTGTCGGATTTGAAAAGGATAATGAAAATATCACTTTTAAAGATTTTGTTTTAGATAAAGAAACATATTCTCTACACTACCAAAATTCAAGTGTGCAACTTACTTTAAAAGAATTTTTAATTATAAAAGCATTAATATCTCGACCTTCTAAGACATTTACAAGAGAGGAATTACTGCATGCTGCATGGGAATATGAAACAGATACAGATACGCGGACTGTTGATTCACATATAAGAAATCTAAGAGAAAAATTAAGTAAATCTGACTTTCCTACCGATGAGTTCCTTAAAACGGTTTGGGGAATAGGGTATAAATGGAGTTAAAAGGAGAAAAGTATGAAAAATTACAAAATTTGGTTAGGTCTATTAGTTATTGTTTTAGTTTTAAGTGCTTGTAATTCAAAAGAAAAAGATAGTTATTCATTTGAAGAAGTGGATAACCCAAAAATTGAACATATACATGGTTTGGGATATATAAATGGTAAAAGTGATTTTGTAATTGCAACACATAGAGGATTGTATAAATATGGTGTAAAGGGTTGGGAAGAAGCGAACAGCCAAAAACATGACTATATGGGCTTTCAGGCGGTCAAAGATGGCTTCTATTCAAGTGGACATCCTGAGGAAGGCTCAAACCTTAAAAACCCTTTAGGAGTTATAAAAAGTACAGATGAAGGAGCAAATCTAGAACAATTAGCCTTTTACGGCGAAATTGATTTTCATTATCTTGCAGCTGGTTATGATTCGAATACAATCTATGTCATTAATGAAACACCTACAGAGAATATGAGTGGTGGATTGCATTATTCAATTGATGAAGGGAAGTCTTGGACTGAATCAGCTATGAATGGCTTTAATTCCGAGTTTGTTTCTAATTTATCAGCTCACCCTTCCAAAAAAGAAATAGTTGCAATTGGTAGTAAAGATGGAATCTTTGTTTCGAATGACTATGGAGTTAACTTTAAATTACTTAAGTCTACTCAAATGGTTACATACGTAACTTTAAATGAGAATGGGGGTTACTATACAAACTATGACTCAAATTCTGTTTCCCTTAGATCATTCTCATTGGATAGTAAAGAAGAAAAAAATATACAACTCCCAAACGAGATAATGCAAGACCCAATTATTTATATCGCTTCTAATCCTACTAATCGAGAAGAAATTACTTTTGTAACAAATAATCTTAACTTCTATCTTTCTAAGAACGAAGGGGAATCGTGGGATAAATTAGCTTCAGAAGGGGAATTAAAAATAAAATAAGGTTATTGAAGGGTGATTGAGATGTATAATTTGATGTCTCAAATTAGTCAAACCATAAGTGAACCAGTTTCTGTATTCTTAAATTCATATGAGCATTCCCCAATCATTATATCTATCCTCCTTGGGTTGATAGGTGCATTTGCTCCATGTCAACTGACTGGAAATATTAGCGCTATTACGTTATATGGTAATCGTACTATCCAATTAGGTAGTAATTGGAGAGAGATCGTTTCGTTTATTATGGGTAAAGTCATAGTATATAGTGCAATTGGTTTGTTGGCGTGGGCATTTGGACAAACATTTGAAAACAAAATAATTAATTTCTTTCCGGTTTTCCGAAAATTGATTGGTCCTCTATTAATACTTACCGGACTTGTGTTAATGGGGACAATAAAGTTAAGAATATTAAATCGAATTTCAAAGAACGTTCCTACTATACTAAAAGAAGGTTATATTGGTTCCTTTTTTCTAGGAGCTAGTTTTGCAATTGCATTCTGTCCAACAATGTTTGTACTCTATTTTGTATGGCTAATGCCAACCGTTATGTCGACTTCATATGGATTAGTGTTACCTGCAATATTTGGATTGGCAACATCAATACCTCTTGTCATCATCTTATTTTTTATATGGTACTTTGATATTAAGGGATTAGTAATGAAGAAAAGTATTAAAGTAGGTAGGTTTATTCAAAAAATAGCCGGAGTTACTCTTTTTATTATTGGAATTTTTGACACAATTACTTATTGGGGAATGTAAATATAAATAATTTAGAAACAAATAAAAGTACATTGCTTTTCAAACATTAATAGAAATCACTATTGTTACAAGTGTTAAGTTTAGATTACGTAACTTGTTCTCCATATTTTCTCCACATATTTTTTCTAAGATACATGTGTAGATTACTATGAGGAGAATAATAATATGGAAACACATTTAATAAAAAAGGTTGCGATTTTAGTAGTAATCTTCTTAATACTAGGTTCAAATTTTGTTTATAGAGTTCATGGCGCAATGAAGGTCGAATCTCCTTTGATTAGCAGTGAAGCTGCTATATTAATAGATGAAAAAACGGGGCGAATTTTATATGAAAAAAATCCAAATCAGAAGATGGCTCCTGCTAGCTTAACAAAGATAGCAACTGCAATATATGCAATTGAAAAAGGGAACCTAGAAGACATTGTCACAATTAGTAAAAATGCTAGAGAAGTTGAAGGAACTAGGGTTTTTTTAGAAGAAGGAGAAAAGGTTAATCTAAGAAAGCTTATTCAAGGCTTACTTGTGAATTCTGGTAATGATGCAGGTATTGCTATTGCTGAGCATTTGGATGGGTCTGTAAAACAGTTTTCGACTAGTATAAATAAATATTTAGAGAATATTGGAATACAAAATACGAACTTTGTAAATCCCCATGGACTATATGATCCAGATCATAAAACTACTGCACAAGATTTAGCAAAAATTACGAAATACGCAATGCAAAATAAGGAGTTTCGTAAAATTTTTGGTCTAAAGGAACTTAATTGGGATGGCAAATCGTGGGATACTACTCTTTATAGTCATCATAAATTAATGAGAGAGCGACCTTATGAAGGAATAACGGGTGGAAAGACTGGATATGTTGATGAATCAGGAATAACTCTTATAACAACAGCAACAAGAAACGATATATCGGTTATTGTCGTAACGCTTAAAGCGCAAACAGAAGACATGGCCTATAACGATACAATAGAACTTCTTGATTATGCATTTGAGAATTTTGAGTCTAGGAATATTCCGATGGGAAAAATATATAAAATTGATGAAATGTCCTTTAAGACCAAAGAAAAACTCGATTATATAGTTTTACAACATGAAACAGTTAGTCAAAGAATCTCTGGAAAGGGTCATTTAGAGCTATTAAATCAAAATCAGGATACTATCGCATCTTTTCAGTTAGAAAATGCCAATAGTAAAATAAATAAAAATGTAACTCATAAAGACACAGAGGACTCGAATTTAAATCAGGATGCATCGGTGTACACAAAATTTAGCGTAATGTTTATTTTCGTCCTATTCATCTATTTAAAGTTTATTCGAAAGAAGAAATTAATATAAATTAAGACAAAGAATGAGGTACATTTTTATCCTCATTCTTTTTTTGTTAAATAATAATTTTATTCAAATTACAATTCATAATTTTTGCATAACTTTGGGGTAAATTAAGATTAAATAAGAAATATTTTTTCTAGGAAACCTAGGAGAAATGAATTCAAGAAAAATGAGGGAACATTCACTAAAAAAATAGTACACATCTGATTTATATTTAGAGGAGTGATATTTGATGGAGAGAAAAGAAAAAAGAGACCACATCCACAATCATAATGTTTCGCATGAACCAATAACAAATCATATGCAAGATGTTCATGAAAATTACAGCCCTAACAATAAGAAAAATAATGAACACAATCATCATCAACATAATCAAAGCGAGGGTAACAACAAACACCATGGTCATTCGATTTCTGATTTTAAGAAAAGGTTTTGGGTATCTTTAGTATTAACGATTCCAATATCATATTTATCCATGATGATTCAGATGCTTCTTGGATATAAAGTAAATTTTGCTGGTGACACATTATTACTATTCTTACTTTCAACAATAGTCTTTTTCTATGGAGGAAAACCATTTTTACTTGGAGCATGGAGTGAATTGAAAAATAGAACTCCTGGGATGATGCTATTAATTACTCTTGCTATCGTAACAGCTTATGTCTATAGTTCACTAACAGCATTTTTCATTGAAGGAAGTGACTTCTTTTTTGAATTAGCAACCTTAATTGTTATTATGCTTCTTGGACATTGGATCGAAATGAGATCAATAATGGGTGCTTCAAAAGCATTAGAAGAGTTAATTAAATTAATGCCTAAAGAAGCTCATAAGTTAGATGCATCAGGCAACCTTATTGAAGTATCTGTTGAAGATTTAAAACCAGGTGATCAAATACTAGTAAAACCAGGCGAGAAAATTCCCATTGATGGAATAGTTTTTGAAGGACACTCTACAGTTGATGAATCGATGTTAACTGGGGAATCAATTCCTATTGAAAAAAAGGTAGGTATGGAGGCCATTGGGGGTTCAATTAATGGAGAGGGTGTACTAAAAATAAATGTTAGTAAAACAGGCAGTGACACTTATCTTGCACAAGTAATCCAATTAGTAAGCGATGCAGAAAAAACTAAATCAAAAGCTCAAGGATTTGCTGATACAGCCGCTAAATGGTTATTCTATGTCGCTATTGTTGCAGGTATTATCACACTGGTTTATTGGTGGTCAACAGATGACTTTGATTTTGCATTAGAAAGAATGGTGACAGTTTTAATAATTGCTTGTCCTCATGCTTTAGGTCTAGCTACTCCTTTAGTAACATCACGTTCTACATCTATTGCTGCTAAGAAGGGTTTATTAATTAGGAATCGTACTTCATTTGAAAACGCATTTAAAATCAATAGAATTGTGTTTGATAAAACTGGTACCTTAACTGAAGGTAATTTTGGTATAACGGATATTCATCCAGTTACAGGGGTTAGCGAAAAAGAATTATTAAAGCTTGCTTACTCTGTAGAAATTCAATCTGAACATCCAATAGCAAAGGGAATTGTAAAAGAGGGTAAGAAGCAAAATATAAAAGTATCTGAAGTAAAAGGTTTTAAAAATTTAACAGGTAAAGGGTTAGTGGCTAATGTTAACGGGTCTGAAATTGCAATTGTTAGTCCAAATGTTTTAAAAGAAAAAAATATTAGCTTCGATGAAAGTACTTACGAAAAACTTGCACAACAAGGTAAAACCGTTATTTTTATATTAAAGGATAATGTATTTTTAGGCATGATTGCTTTAGCAGACATAATAAGGGATTCCTCTTATAAGGTTATAAAAGAATTGAGTGATTTAGGTATTGAAACCGTTATGATGACAGGTGATAACGTGCGTGTAGCAAAATATGTTGGTGAAAAACTAGGCATGACGAAAGTTATTGCTGAAGTATTACCCCATGAAAAAGCTAATAAGGTGAAAGGACTAAAAGAAGAAAATTCGAAAGTTGCAATGGTTGGTGACGGTGTTAATGATGCGCCTGCACTGGCTGAATCAGATTTAGGTATTGCGATCGGTGCAGGCACAGATGTGGCCATTGAAACTGCAGATGTAGTACTGGTAAACAGCAATCCAGAGGACATTCTGAATACATTAAAGCTATCGAAAGCTAGTCATAAAAAAATGGTCCAAAATTTAGGGTGGGCAGCTGGTTATAACATTCTTGCAATTCCACTAGCTGCAGGCGTTTTATATAGTGTAGGTATTGTTATTACACCTGCAATTGGAGCTGCTGTCATGTCCTTAAGTACGATTATATGTGCAATAAATGCACAATTGCTCAAAATCGAATAAGTAAAGATGAAGCAAAAAATTCGTCAAATATAATTTGACGAATTTTTATTATATTGTAAAAAAAAGATTCCAATTTCCTGATTAGTTAAAACTATATATTAAATTTTACATATAGTATATCAGAAGCTTAGTGAACAGAGGGGGGATATAAGTGTGTATAAATAACAACTTTATAGAAGATCAAGCTTTTCATATAACAGAAAAGATTTTGGGGAACTCCATATACAAAGTGGTGAGGATTGAAGGCTCGAGAAGCAATACTCATAATCAAAAATCGAACGGGGAGAACCTTATAACAAAACTAATTTTAGAAGACGAGAATGGTGTATTTTATTCAATTAAACCTGATCAATTTGGTCTTATGTTCGCAAATGGAGAAGTTAGTTATAAAAAATACTGTCGATTGCAAAAAAAAGATGACTTAAAAGTAATTAGTTATTCAATCATAGGAATGGGAATCATAATTAGTATGATGATAGGTCTCATGAAGCTTCTCTTAGTTTAATAGGGTATTCGGATTTTATGGTGGAAAAGGGCTTATAAATCACCCTTCTCCAAATTCTTAATAAGTGTGGAAAAATCGACACCAAAGTTGTCTGTAATGTCGTGATCATTCACTTCATACCAATTGAAAGTATCGTATAACATAGCTTTATTGAAAGCACTTGAATTAAATCGTGGCTTACGCTTTTTATGGAGCTTCTCATTGAAAAGGATTTTGGCTCGTAAGGCATCAAACGAGTAACCTCTACCCATTCGCTCTACCTGCCTAATAATGCTGTTAATTGACTCCGTATAAGCATTAGTGAGCCTTTTATCAAAGTAGTTGAATATTTCGACATGCCAGTTGTCTACGGCTCTCACGAGGTCTTTATATGCGTCTTTAGAGTTGCTGGACATACAACGGTGTCTCCATTGACTATAACGAAGATGACCTTCATCTGGATCAGGAGTATCCCATATCCAGTAAAACTCTTCTTTGAGTTCATAGGCTTCTTTTAAAGCAGGAAGATTACCTAACCAAGTATCTAAGAGGAATGATTCACGTTCATTTAGATCGTGTTTACGCTTTAGAAGGATAAACCTTTCACGCATAAGGGTACGTCTTTCTTTTTGGCTCATATGGGCTTTCAAAGACTTTCTGACGTTATCTAAGGCTTGATTAGCCATTCTAACTACATGAAACTTATCTACGACAACTTTAGCGTGTGGAAGGATAGTGTTCACTGCGTCTTTGTAGGGCTTCCACATATCCATTGTGACGTACTCAATGTAAGTCCTGTCACTGATTTCTGAAAGACGTTGGATGACTGTTTCCTTGTTACGGTTAGGCTTGATGTCATAAATAGTCCTGCGTTCAATATTAGTCAATACAAGCCGAGGTCTACGGATAATATGTATCTCGTCTATCCCAAGCCACTTAGGAGTTTCAAACTGGTATTCACGTTCTTTGAGTGCCACATAGTCCTTAAAAACGTTCCTAATGGTTTTCTCGTCAACACCAACGCTTTCTGCGACTTCTACAAAGGTCTTAGACATGGATTGCTCTTGAATGGACTTTAAAAGCCTTTTGGTCATACTACGCTTTTCATCTACAGATATTAGGCGTTCCCAGAAGGTAGATCCGCATTCACGACACTTGTATCGTCTACGGTTCAATTGTAAGCCCACTCGCTTTAAACGAATGGGCAAATCCATAATTAGTTGATTTCTTGAACTGTGTTTGTACAACTTGTCAAAACCACATTCAGGACAACGTTCAGGTGGTCCGACTGCTTCAACTTTAAACATCATATCGGTTTCATTTTCTTGTGGCGGTTCTATTGTTTTAATGTCTGGTAGGGATAATAAGTCTGACATATTATTCATCCTTTATTACTCTGCGGTGTTAAGGTATCAATTATAGATTTGATGTCGAAATCATCAGTGTTAAATTATTTTTGTGACCACAAATGCACTTAGAAAATCCCTTAAAGCATTAGCTGGTTCACTTGAATAGGGAGTTGTAAAAAAGTTCCCTTAGCCTGCACAACAAGATAATTTCGAAATATCTTTATCGAACGTAAGTGCAGCTAATTTTAGCCCTTCAGCCATTGTTAAATATGGTGCTAGGGTTTCTGTTAAATCTTCTATCGTTAAGCCAAATTTAACAGCTAATGATGCTGCATAGATGACATCTCCTGCATTCTCAGATACAATATGAACCCCTAATACTTTTAGTGTTTCTGCATCTGCTACTAGTTTAAATACACCGGTTGTTTCACGGTTTACAATTGCTCTTGGAACAGCATCTAAAGGTAATACAGATGTCTTCACATCATACCCTTTCTCTTTTGCTTGTTCTTCTGTTAAACCAACCGTTGCAACCGTCGGATTCGTAAACGTAACAGCAGGAACTACCGATAAATCTATTTTTTTGTTTAATCCACCAATAGCATTATCAGTAATAATTCCACCTTCATAGGCTGCTACATATACAAATTGTGGTCCTAAAGTCACATCTCCTGCTGCATAAATCTTTTCATTACTTGTTTGACCAAAATCATTGATCAGGATTTCATTATTTTTTCCAGTTTCAACACCTGCTGCACTTAAATTTAAAGAATCCGTATTTGGTTTTCTTCCAGTGGCAACAAGTAACTGATCTGATTCAATGACTTCTCTACTGCCATTTACTGTTACGTAAACCCTTTTTATCTCTCCACTTTGTTCAACACGCTCAAAAGTTGCCCCTTTGACAAGGTTTATACCCTGTTCAATTAACGCTTTTTCAACTGACTCTGAAATCTCAGGATCATACTCCTTTAAAAGTCGCTCACTTCTTTGCATAAGCGTTATTTCTGAACCTAAATGATGAAATAGTTGTCCAAGCTCCATTCCAATGTATCCTGAACCAATTACAGTTAATCGTTTTGGTATTTTCTTTAACTCAAGAAGTGTTGTACTAGTTAAATAGTCCATTTTTTCAAGTCCTGAAATTTGGGGCAACGAAGGCGATGCACCTGTTGCAATTAAAAAGCGTTTTGCAGATAACTTTGCCCCATTGACCTCAACCGTACTAGCATCAACGAATTTTGCTTCACCTTTAATTAAATCAAAATTATATTCATCAATTAAATCCATATATTTTTGATTCCGAAGTTCGCTCACCAATTTATCCTTTTGCGTGATTAAACTAGCTAAATCCACTTCTCCAGCGGATGTTTGTAAACCTATAAACGGATTGTCTTTTGATAAATGATTGATTTCCCCTGCCCTAAGAAGAGTTTTTGACGGAACACAGCCAATATTCACACAGGTTCCCCCAACCGTTCCACGCTCAATCATTCCAACTTTTGCACCGTATTCTATAGCTTTAATTGCCGAAGAAAAGGCAGCAGCACCAGAACCAATAATAAGAAGGTCATAATTGTCTTCATTAATTAACGCCACGTTTTCTAGTGATGATACTTCTTCAATTTCTCCGGCTTGGTAATTTGCTTCATCAATCGCCTTTATTGCACTTTCAACCTCAATATCATCGGGCAGTTCAAATACTGCTTCACCACGACGATAACTAGACTCAATATTTTTAGCACCTATCTTTTCAAGTGCTGATTCTACGTGTTTTTCACAACCCGTACAAGTCATTCCTGAAATGTTTACCTTAAATTTATTCATAAAAAAGCTCCTTTCGTTAATTAATCTCTCATGTTAATGTTTCTATTATTGGACACGAATGTAATTGCTTTTCATCTGGACATCGTTGTTTTAAGTCGTCTAACATAGTTTCAATTCGTTTTAAATCCTCTATTTGTTTTTGCACTTCCTTTTGTTTTTTAGAAACAAATTCGAACATATCTTGACAACGAACTTCATCTTTATCTACAACACCAAGTAATTTATAAATCTCGCTTAAAGAAAAACCAAGTTCCTGTATTCGTTTAATAAACCCAACACGCTTAACGTCATCATATGAATATATCCGATAACCAGCTTCCGTTCGGTGAGGTTCTTGTAATAAATTTTTTCGCTCGTAATATCTGATCGTTTCTTTATTAACTCCACATTTATCTGCAAACTCACTAATGCGATAAATCATCTTATTTCACCCCATGAATATTATAAACCGTGTACCATAGTACACGGTCAAGTAAATTGGACTATTTTATTTTTTTCCCAAAGTATCACTCGTATGTGATTGATACTTTTATATAATACTATTGATTATCCTAACATCCCACCAGAAAATCCGATTTAAACACCAGTTGTTTTTAAACTATTAAGAAAGTAATTCCACTATATATTCCGAAGACCCGTTTAATATCAATAGGGAAGATTAGTTATGATTGAATGGGGTATATAGTAAATAGGAGTGGTTATAATAAGACAGACTAAATTAACAGGAGGTATTTAAAATTGAAAATGAGCTATGAAGAATGTATTAAAGCTTGTCTAGAGTGTATGAAGGAATGTAATAAATGTTATCATGAATGTCTAGAAGAAGATGATGTTAAAATGTTAGCGGAGTGCATTCGTACCCTTAGAGAATGTGCCGATATTTGTGCATTTTCTGCTAAATCGATGCAGTCTGGTAGTCCATTCGTAAAGCAAATTTGTCAATTATGTGCTGAGATTTGTCAGGCATGTGGTGATGTTTGTAAAAAACATGAACATCATAAACATTGCCAAGAATGTGCAGAAACATGTTACCGATGCGCTGAAGTATGTAAAAAAATGGCTGTGTAGAAGATTTGATTTTATAAATGAAGAATCAATGATAAATAAAAGTAATTCTTCTAACGCGAAAATGTTTTAAACTCTGCTTATTTAGGAGCAGAGTTTTTTGATGGACTGCTAAAAAATTTAATTAAGTCACAGTGTTTGAATGTTAAATAAACGTGATATTTAACATATACTGCATAATTAGTGACGCATATAGTAAATTAAAACACCACTTTACATACCTAACTGGGGTATGGTAACATGAATGTGTGTTTAGAGGAGGTTGATAATTTACGGTGATGATGTAATTACAAATTTATCGTTTAAAGAAAGCTTGTTTGATAATGATAAACTGCATTAAAAGTGATGAAGCCAATATAAGTTAAAATCACAATTCGAAAGTTAAAAGGAAATATAAAAAAATTATTAATACCCTTTTACATTTTATAAAAATATTTCAAAAGAGAGGGATTTTTATGGAAAATAGAATCTTAAAGGTAACTGGAATGTCATGTGGTCATTGTGTAAATACTGTTGAAAAAAGTTTAGGGAAATTAGAAGGTGTTGATCAAGTAAACGTGAATTTAAAAGATGCACAAGTTGAAGTATCGTTTAATGAATCCCAAGTATCGCTTGAGAAAATTAAGGAAACAATAGAAGAACAGGGATATGAGGTAAAATAATATTTTTGAGAGTGCATAAATGCACTCTCTTGTTTTCAAAAATATATACCCCTATTGGGTATGAGGAAGGTGAACAGCATCATGAGTAATACATTAAAAGAAGCGAGCATTCAGATCACAGGAATGACCTGTGCAGCTTGTGCAACTCGTATAGAAAAAGGTTTAAATAAAATGGATGGTGTGGAACAAGCGACTGTTAATTTAGCGCTTGAAAAATCATCTATTAAGTACAATCCAGCAAAATTAAGTGAAGAAGATTTCGAAAAAAAAATAGAAGCACTTGGTTATGGGGTTGTTAAACAAAAGGCGGAACTTGATATTACAGGTATGACATGTGCAGCTTGTGCAACTCGCATTGAAAAAGGGTTAAATAAGTTAAGTGGTATCTCTTCTGCCAATGTTAACTTAGCCCTGGAAAAAGCAATGATTGAGTTTAATCCATCTGAAGTGTCAATCGTAGACATCATTGCGAAGGTGGAGAAATTGGGCTATGGGGCTCATCAAAAGGCTGATGAACAGGAAACAGTGGACCATCGAGAAAAGGCCATTAAACAGCAACAACGAAAATTTATTTTATCGGCTATTCTTTCTTTACCGCTGCTTTGGACGATGGTTGGACATTTTTCCTTTACATCATTTTTATATGTCCCAGAATTTCTAATGAATCCGTGGATCCAAATGGTATTGGCTACTCCTGTGCAATTTATTGTTGGTAAGCAATTCTATGTAGGGGCATATAAAGCTTTACGTAATGGTAGTGCTAATATGGACGTACTTGTGGTCATGGGGACATCAGCAGCTTATTTCTATAGTGTTTATCAAGCGATTGTGACGATAGGGTCGCATCATGGTCCAAATCTTTATTTTGAAACGAGTGCTGTATTAATTACATTAATATTATTAGGTAAATTATTTGAAGCCAAAGCAAAAGGACGCTCATCTGAAGCCATAAAAAAACTAATGGGACTTCAAGCTAAAACCGCTATTGTTGTACGTGACGGTGTAGAAAAAGAGGTTCCTTTAGAAGAAGTTATCATTGGCGATGTTATTCTAGTGAAACCAGGTGAAAAGATACCTGTAGATGGTGAGGTAATAGAGGGAACAACAGCTGTTGATGAATCAATGCTTACAGGTGAAAGTTTACCAGTTGATAAAAAGCAAGGCGATCAATTATTTGGATCGACGATTAATAAAAATGGATTTATTAAAATGACAGCGACAAAGGTTGGTCGTGACACAGCGTTAGCACAAATCATTAAAGTGGTTGAGGATGCTCAAGGATCAAAAGCACCAATTCAACGCTTAGCAGATCAAATTTCGGGGGTTTTTGTACCAATTGTTGTTGGCATTGCAATTGTCACATTTTTAGTTTGGATCATTTGGGTTCGCCCAGGAGAATTTACACCAGCTTTAGAGGTCTTAATTGCAGTACTTGTAATCGCTTGCCCTTGTGCGCTTGGGTTAGCAACGCCAACCTCCATAATGGCAGGTTCAGGTCGTGCAGCTGAATTTGGTATTTTATTTAAAGGTGGAGAACATTTAGAACAAACACAAAGTATTGATACAGTGGTTGTAGATAAAACAGGTACAGTAACACATGGTAAGCCTGTTCTTACAGACGTTCTTTTAGATTCAGAGCAGGAGGAAGCTCGTTTTTTATCATTAATTGGGGCTGCTGAAAAACAGTCAGAGCATCCGTTAGCAGAAGCTATAGTACAGGGCATAGAAAAACGTGGCATAGCATTAGGAGAAGTTCAATTTTTTGAGGCTATTCCAGGTTATGGTGTGCAGGCAACTGTGTCAGGTCAAGGAGTTGTCATTGGTACACGAAAATTAATGCAACAATACGGAATCAATATTGATAATATTTTACCAACAATGGAGCAGTTAGAGCGAAACGGTAAAACAGCAATGCTTGCTGCCATTAATGGTCAGTATGCAGGCTTAGTAGCTGTTGCTGATACAGTTAAAGATACGTCAAAAGAGGCAATCCACCGACTACAGAATATGGGCATTACAGTCATTATGATGACTGGTGATAATGAACGTACAGCTCAAGCGATAGGAACAGAAGTAGGCGTGAATCAAGTTATCGCTGAAGTATTGCCTGAAGGTAAAGCAGACGAGGTGAAAAAGCTACAAGCACAAGGGAAAAATGTAGCGATGGTGGGAGATGGTATTAATGATGCTCCGGCATTGGCCACAGCAAATATCGGTATGGCCATTGGTACAGGAACGGATGTTGCCATGGAAGCTGCTGATATTACGTTAATTCGTGGCGATTTAAATAGTATTGCAGATGCTATTTTAATGAGTCGAAAAACAATGCGGAATATTAAGCAAAACCTATTTTGGGCATTTGCCTACAATACTTTGGGTATTCCTATTGCTGCAATAGGTCTACTTGCTCCATGGGTAGCAGGTGCGGCGATGGCATTTAGTTCTGTATCTGTAGTTTTAAATGCATTACGCTTACAAAGAGTAAAATTAGATAATAAATAACCCTTTAATTCAATTGTAAACTTTACTCTATTGGGTTTACTTATAAAGAAATACGCAATAGTTTAACTGACATAATTTAACTTACTATTTTCATCAGATAAACCATCCTTAGGTAGGTAAAGAGCAAAATAAATTAATTGTTTGGGAAAGTATGGAGGAAAATTGGTATGAGTAATGAAGATAAAAAAATTAAAATTGCCGTTAATGGGGGAATAGAATTTGGGGCAAAACTAAATTCTAAACAACTTTTAACGATCACCAAATATATGGAAGACGACGCACAGCTTGAGTTAACAACCTTCCAACAACTCTATCTAGAAATTCCGGAAAATAAAAAAGAAGAAATAATTGAAGAATTCAACCGTGTTAATTTATCTTGTTATCCAGTTGGCAACTTTGTAAAGAGTTTGAGAACATGTAATTTTTGCAAAGGAGAAGAAGAAGAGGGGATGCCAGTAGCAAAAGAAATAAATAATCGTATAGCAGGAAAAGCTGTACCATTCACTCTTAAAGTTGCATACACAGGTTGCCCTGTTGGTTGCGGTGAACCAATGTTAAGTGATATAGGGATTATGAAAATTAAAGACCATTACAATTTATATGTTGGAGGAAAAGCAAAAGGGAAAGATGCAGAGGTGGGATCTTTGTTGCAAGAGAATCTAACACCAGATGAATTGTACGATAAAATAGAAAAGATTATAAATGTATATTCACAGAATGGAAAAAAACGAGAAACGTTTTTCAAATTTTTAAAACGGATAGGAAAAGAAGAGTTAATAAATTAGTTTTACTCTAAGAAGTTCTGGGAAGGTTATAATGGCGGCTCTGAATAAATGAGCCGCCATTTTTAATTTAAGTCCTCGAACAAAATTTATCGAGTTAATCGTTCTATAAAGATATTTAATTGATTTAATGTTACTTTGTCGTTTACGCCAAATGTGCCATCACCTTTACCTTGCGTAATCTTATTTGATGAAAGAACTGCTATAAAATTTTTGGCCCAATGAGTACTCGTTACATCTGTAAAATTCTTTGGTTCTCCTTGTTGTTCTAAATCAAATGCTTCAACTAAAACCTTTGCTAATTGACCGCGAGTAATCGGTGAATTTGGGTTAAATTTACCATTACTATCTCCATTAAAAATTCCAAGTTTTTTTAGTGCTACTATAGCTCCAGCTTGTTCAGAAGATGATTTAACATCAGGGAAACTTGAGTTTGTATCACTTGTATCTAATGCTAAAGCTTTAGCAAGCTGTATGGCTACTGCTCCACGTGAGGCATAAATGGAAAAGTCTATCTCTTCACCTTTAACTTCTGCTTGAGCTATTTCATTTGTAGTAAAGTTTGCAATACGTTTTGCACCTATATAACGAGAACCCCAATAGTAAGGATCGTTTAATTTATCAATTCTAACACCCGAACTTGGAGTAGCTGATATAAAATTACCATTCTCTATGTATATTCCAACGTGAGATATGCCGTTGCCTGAAGTATTAAAAAATACGAGGTCACCTGCTTTTAAACTATCTTTAGAAACAGAAGTACCTTGCTGATATTGGTCTTTAGATGTGCGCTCTAAAGAAATACCTAACTTAGAAAATATAAACTTTGTATATGCTGAACAATCTACACCTGTATTAATATCATTCCCACCATATTTATAAGGAGCTCCTATATAATCTTTCGCTGTACTCGTCAAATCAGTAACTGATGCTGCTTCAGCATCATTCATACCTATTCCTGAAAAAATTACAAATGACGCAAAAACCGGTAGTAACCATCTCTTTTTCACTAAACTTACTCCTTTCGAAAAGCAATCGCTTTTTTGATTAAAGTAAGAATAGCATGGAATAGAGATACTAAATTTTTCATTTATATTACTGATTTGTGCAGAATATTAAAATTGGTGACTTAATATACTCGGTGTAATCTCACTGCAATAATAACTAGGTGATGTTACTTGAAGATAAATAAAACTTAAATCAAGTAATAATAAAATAAATACTCTCTTTCGAGCATACCTATATAAGGTATACGGTGTGTATTTTAGACAGGCTAATTAAATTGTTAAAGGATGGATATGTGGGATTTTATCAAATGTTTGTCTTAGTATCACTAATGTTTTTATTGTTAATTGTCATAATGGTTTCAAGAATTATGAAAAAGACTATTAAGCCTATGCAAGGTATGACTATTTCAATGTTTTTTAGTATGAATGTAGGGCTAACATTAGGAATACTTTTTGGAGTTACCTTTCAAGGGAACTTGTTTTACTCAACGATTATTTCAATTATTCTCGGTGCAAGCATTGGCTTTTTAAGTGGTTGCAACTTTGGATTATTACCTATGTTAGAAGGTTTAATGGCAGGTTTAATGGCTGGTATGATGGGGGCAATGTTAGGTGAAATGGTGGATGGCGGGCAATCCATTGTATTAATAAGAATTTTTCTGTTGCTATCAATTTTCACTATTTTTTTATTTGCGCTACTTCCAAGTAAAAGTCAAAAAACATTCCAAAGTCAAATGGGCTTTTTAACACCCTTCTTCTTTTCGGTTTTTATACTCTTCTACTTTTTTGGGGGCATTCCTTTTGCCGAAAAACAAATAAACTTTATTAAAGACTCTTCTTTAGTGGATCATAATCTACACTCGAACGCTCAAAATAAATTAGAAAAGAAAGAGATTAAGATTATTTCTATAGAAACAGAAAATATGAAGTATTCGCCCTCTGAAGTAATTTTGGAGAAGAATCAACCGGTTTCATTAGAATTAATTAATAAAGATAATATAGAACATGATATTGAAGTTACAATACCAACATCAAATACTATTAGTAGTAATAATCATGTACATCACAAAAAGGAGGAGAATATGATTCATCTCCATGTTGGGCCTAAAAATACAGAAAAAATGAGTTTTACTCCCATTAATACAGGAGAATATCAATTTGTTTGTACTATTCCAGGACATAAGGAGCTTGGTATGGTTGGCAAGTTTATAATTAAGTAATTAGCTTTGATTTTGTAATTGATATACAAATGGAGTTGTCAAATTAAATACAATGATACTTATTTGAAAATGCCCAGTTATTATTAACAGGGCATAAGGTATATCTATATATTTAGATAAGCTCTATTTTTTGATAAATAAGATGACGGTGAAATAAAAAATGTTTAGTCTCAAATAAAAGTAGGGTATTAATTTTGAAGCATATGGATACAATCACAAATATTATTTTGCTTCGTTTTCATTACTTTGTATAATTTCGTTTACCATTTTTAATTCAGAAATCAAATAATCTATCTGTTGTTGCAAGTAACTTGATGGCGAAGAAAAATCGCTTGTAAATTGGCCATCTTCACTACTTACAGTCTTTAAGACATTCAATGCAATTTCCACAGTTAATGCAAATAATTCATCACCTAGTTTTTCAATAGATTCAATTAATAATTGAGAATCAGAAAATGTTTTAAAAGCTTCGTTATCAATGGTTATCTACTCCTTAAAAAATTGGTTAATCTCATTATATGAATTAATTTAAAAAAAGCTCCTTACCCCTTTTGCTGTTTCAACATTTTTGACAATCCAGGTTTTAAAAATGAATAAGGAAGGTATCTTTAAAATGTATATATTAAATTTTCTTGGTGATTCTAAATAAAGAAAAACTCGTATGAAATATCCCTAAAGTAAATTTATGATGATTGGGAATACAAAAATTCAAGCCTGCGAGTAGGAGGACTATGATGGAGAAAAAAATTATAATGAGTCTTGTTACTATAGTTGCTGCATTAATGCTTTCTGCATGTACAGGAAATACAAATAAGAAAGAAAGTCAACAAGAAATGCAGACAAATGAAATGGCCGAGAAAGATATGGAAGGTATGGACCATTCTGAAATGAATCCTAGTTCAAATGAACTTCCTGAAGGTTTAAAAGAAGCTGAAAATCCTAAGTTTGGAGTTGGGACAAAAGCAATAATTCATGCAGATCACATGAAAGGCATGGATGGAGCTGAAGCAACAATTGTAGGGGCATACGATACAATAGTCTATACTATATCTTACGCTCCTACAAATGGTGGAAATCGAGTAACAAATCATAAGTGGGTCATTCAAGAAGAAATAGAAGGTGCTGGTTCAGAGCCATTTGAACCAGGAACACAGGTTATTATAAATGCTAATCATATGGAGGGTATGGAAGGGGTAACTGCAAAAATTGATTCCGCAGAAGAAACTACTGTGTATGTGGTTGACTACACTTCTACTAATGGTGAAAAAATAAAAAATCATAAATGGCTAACGGAAAGTGAATTATCTTCTCCATAAAAATTAAATACTTAAAGATGTTCGACGAGTCAATTTTGACAAATTGGACATCTTTTTTAGTTTTAGAAATTCTATAATATCCTTTAATTTTAATCCATAATTTCTCCATAATTATTCGTTATATTCATTTTTAATAATATAACAATAACTGAGGAGGCGTGGGAAATTAGAAAGAGAGGAATTATCTTCACTTTGGGAGTATTAGTAGTTTTTTTAAAGGGTTGTACAAACGAAAATATCAATTCAAATAAAATAGCAGTTTTAACAGTTGAATATTTTAGTGGAGATCCACTTAATGATCTATATGTGGAATTACTCGATGAAGAAGGGAAAGAAATAGATTCAACAATTAGTTTGGATAAAGGTGAGGCAGAATTTTATAATTTACAACCAAATGAAACTTATACAGTAAAAGTAGGGAGTCCAGACAATTTTACAACAGGGATGTATTTAACAGAAAAAAAATTTACGTATACGTCATCTACACAATCCATATTGGTTCAAACATATGCAGTAAATCATAATAAAGGATTTGGAGTACCTGTAATTCTACAAAATCCTGAACTACCAAATGGGTGTGAAATAACTACTCTTACAGCAGTACTTAATTACTATGGTGCAGAAACATCTAAATTAGAAATGGATCAAAATTATTTACCTAAACAATCTTTTGAATACAAAATGAAAAAAAAGTATGGGCCAAATCCTAATCAAGCATATGGCGGCGAGCCAAGTAATCTAGAAACGGGTACATATGTTTTTGCCGAACCAATTGTCAAAGCAGCTAATAATTTTATCACAGAGAGAAAGTTAGATTTACAAGCAAAAAATATTAGTGGAAGAACAATAAAAGAAATAACAAATTATATTAGACAGGGAATACCAGTTATTACATGGGTAACATTGGACCTCTCACCACCAAAGGTTAAAGGGGGATGGATTATTGAAGAAACAGGTGAATACCATCAAATGTATCAAAATTTACATACAATGGTACTATTATCTGTGGGAGATACTACTGTGGAAGTAATGGATCCACGTAAGGGAATTATAACATTGGATAAGGGAGCATTTTTTAATAGTTATGAAGCATTAGGCGAACAGGCAGTTGTTGTTTATTAACAATAGTTCATTATATGCAAGTAATAGGTTAAAAAAGATAGCGTTTAATCATGGAAGAAAAATTACTTCATTTACTAGAACAATCTGGATTATTTGCAATTTTGGTTAGTTTAATGATAAATACTTTGGTTAGTATTATAGGTGTACTACCAAGTGTTTTTGTTACAGCCACTAACCTTGTGTTTTTTGGAGTATTCAACGGTTTGCTGATTTCTATTATCGGTGAATCAATTGGTGCAGTTATTAGCTTTATTTTATATAGAAAAGGAATCAATAAATGGAAAAGACCGTTCGTATTGCACCCTAAACTTTTAAAATTAAAGGAGTTGGAAGGTTCTGATGCATTTTGGATAATTGTCAGTTTAAGGATTTTACCTTTTATGTCATCAGGTCTTGTGACTTTTACTAGTGCATTTTCTAAGGTGTCTTTAGGCACATTTACGCTTGCTAGTACGATTGGAAAAATACCAGCTTTAATCTTTGAAGCAGGTGCAGTATATGGTTTTATGCAAGTAAATTTAATATGGAAAATTGTAATAAGTATCTTATTAATTTCAATTATCATTTTGATTTGGAAAGTTAAGAAATAAAAAAAGTTATTCAAAGTTTTCTTAGATAGAGTGGTTAATATTTGTCTCATTTAATTTCAAATCCATAAATTCTCCATATTTATTTGTTATAGTGCCTATGTAAAGAATAAAAGGAGGAAACATAATGAAATCTAAACTTTTGATTACTTCATTATTAGTAGGCGCTATTATAATTGGAGGATGTAGTGCGGGTAATTCGGAATCTAATAATAATTCAAATATGGACCATTCTAATATGTCTGGTATGGACCATTCCAATATGAGTGATGAAGAAATGAAAAACATGGAGGGTATGGATAATAAAGATAGTAGCATGGAAAATGGTCATGCGAGTCATAACAATCCATTAGCATTAAATAATTCAAATGGGGAAAATGAGCTTGCGCTCCCACCTATTATTGAACCTAAAAATGGAATTGTTGATATTACTGCTCAACAAGGAACAACAGAAATCTTTAAGGGAACTAAAACAGAGACATATGGATATAATGGTTCCTTTTTAGGGCCAATCATTCGTATTAATAAAGATCAAACGGTAACGTTTAGAACTAAAAATGATTTATCTGAACCAACAACATTTCACTGGCATGGATTAGAAATCCCTGGAAATGGTGATGGCGGCCCACATCAAGTCCTAGAGCCAGGTGTAACAGAAGATGTAAATTTTACAGTTAATCAGGGAGCATCTACGCTGTGGTTCCATCCACATCCAGAAGGTGCTACAGCAGAGCAAGTATATAAAGGTTTAGCTGGTTTAATTTATATAGATGATGAAAACTCACAAGAAATCAATGTACCAAATGAATATGGTGTGAATGATTTTCCATTAGTATTCCAAGATAGACAATTTACTGAAGAAAAGCAATTAAATTATCAAGCAGTCCTTAATGAAGATGGTACAATTGGAGATACTTTATTAATTAATGGTACGTTGAATCCTAAACTTACAGTTGGTAAAGAAAAAGTAAGACTTCGTTTATTAAACGGTTCTAATGCTCGTAATTATACTTTTAAATTGAATACCGGAGATACATTCCAACAAATTGCTACTGATGGTGGTTTCTTAAATCAACCAACTGATATGAAAGAAATTACCTTAACACCAGGTGAGCGAGCAGAGGTAATAGTGGACTTTTCAAAAATGGATGACAAGACTGATATAGCATTAATAAATGATGAAGGTACTACCCTTTTACCATTTAAAATTGAACAAAAGACTACAAGTACAAGTAAAATTTCAGAAAAATTAAATGATTTTAGTGTTACTGAAGAAGAGAAAAATTTACCAGTTTCTAAGAAGCTTGAACTATTTGGTATGGGGACAATGGTTTCTATAAATGGAAACCAGTTTGATATGAATCGCATTGATTTCACTCAAAAGCAGGGTGAGACTGAAATTTGGGAAATTTATAATAAACCTGATATGATGGGTGGTATGACACATCCTTTCCACATACATGGCACTCAATTTAAAATCGTGTCGATTGATGGTCAAGAACCTCCTTTAAATTTAAAAGGGTGGAAGGATACTGTCTCAATTGAAGCTGGTCAAACAGTTAAATTAGCAGTGAAGTTTAATAATAAGGGCATATACATGTTCCACTGCCATGTCCTTGAACATGAAGAAAATGGTATGATGGGGCAAGTTGAAGTAAATTAAATATAAATAGATTATTAAAACCTCCAAATACCATGGAGGTTTTTTTATTGGTTTCTATTACATAACTCTTATATCTAGGGTTATTGGTCGTGGTTCATATTAAATAACCTACCCTATAGAAATACTCAATCTTTTTTCTAAAATTTCAATTGAAATTTTTAACAACTTAACAACATTTTTATTTAGTTAATACAAAAGAATACCTTAATGATTTTATGTATTTTTTGTCCCTTTAATGGAAATGAATATAAATAAAATGAAAGGTAATATTTATGGAATTTTATAAAGAGATTGAAATCTACTGTTATAAGTGTCGTAAAAAGACCATTTTTACATGTAAGGATTTGCATAATAAAATCGGTGTTGACAGTCATTGTAGTGAGTGTATTGGGATTTGGTTTGAATGGCAAAATCGAGCGGTAGAAAGAGAATTGGAGAAGTGGATTGTATATAATCAAGGGCTGTTAAAAACATAATGTGAATCGAAGAAAGTATAGTATTTTTCTTACTAAAATTAGCAAACGTCCACTCTTTAAAGGACGTTTTTTATGTGTAAACGATTGTAATATAAATACTTTTATAAAATGGAATAAATTAAACTACAAGTAAGTCAAAAAGTTATAATAATTTTAGAAATTATTTTTTTGAACCATAATTATGTCGACGAGGCGGTGCTTTACATGTCTAAAAGGAAATACGGTTGGTCTGAGAAAAAAAGAAATGACTATATTAAAGAAGGACGAGGTCAAGGGGAACTATCAAATTATATACCTTGGATTAAAATACAAGATATATCGTCACAAGGAAATGCTTCTCGATTAATAGGGTGGACCGCGAAGAGACAGCATGAATTGTTGTCTAACTTGGAAAGAGACTTTTTTCTCTTATTAGATTGGGAAGATACAGTGGTAGACATAAGAGAACAGTTTCCTTTAAATGTTGAAACAACTATTCGTATAGCTGAAGAGAAAGGAATTAAGCACTCTAAAGATAATAGTTCAGGTATACCGATAGATATGACAACAGATTTCTTTATAACAGTAGTAAAAAACTCTGAAAGAAAATATATCGCTAGAACTGTAAAACCAAGTGAACAACTTGAAGATAAACGAGTAATTGAAAAGTTTGAAATTGAACGAGAGTATTGGGAGATACAAGGAATAAGTTGGGGGGTCATAACTGAAAAGGAAATTCCTAAACAACTAGCAAACAATATTCTATGGATACATAAATCTTATTATTTAGCAGAAGAAGATATAAGCTATTCTACTTTATTATTGCATTTATTGATTTTAAAAAAAGATAGCGAAGAGAGTTTATTAGTAGTTTGTAATAAATTTGATGAGGATTATAACTTAGAAACAGGCTCATCTTTAAGTTATATAAAACATTTTATAGCTCGAAAATATATTTCGATTGATATGAGTAAGAAAATTAACCCAAGCAATCTAACTTTAGATCAAATTATTATGAATGTTTCTAAGGAGGATAACATTGATTACAATATCAGTTAATGAATTAATTAAAGACTTGACGTGTAATAAAGTATATCGTCTACTTTGGATTGATGAAAGTAACATCGTTACATATGCAATTGATATAGAAGATTCCAATGCCTTACCATTCCTTTTAAAAGTTAAAGATATACATCAAGGATTTATAGAAAATTCATACTCCAAATTCGAATCTGATCACACAAACATACTAATTAACCACATTAATTTACCTGAGGGAATGAAACAAAAGAGAGACACAGCGTGGGCAATTATCAAAAACTTAGTGAATGATGAACCTTCAATTTATAAGAAAAAAGAACGTGGGCAGCTAATAAATGAACTTGTAAATAATAAAGTATGTACAAAAATGACTGCTTATAAATATTTGAGAAAGTACTGGCAGAGAGGAAAAACTATGAATAGTTTGCTTCCGGATTATAGTAACTCTGGAGGTAAGGGAAGAAATAAAAAAAGTGGTACTTTGAAAAGGGGAAAACCTAGAACCACTAACAGTGTAGGAATAAATGTAACCGATGAAACAAGGGAAATATTTCGTAAATCGATTAAAAGGTACTATTTTACAAGCAAGAGAAACTCATTGTCATTCGCATATAAAATGATGATAAAGGAGTTCTATGCAGATGAAGTTCGTTACGAAAACGGAACAAAATATATAGTAATACAGGATGAAAATAAAATTCCTTCATTAAGACAATTTAGATATTGGCACAACAAAGAATTTGGTATTGAACAAAAAATAGTAAGTCGAGAAGGTGAGAAAAAATTTGAACGAGATCATCGAGCAATATTAGGATCTTCAACTTATGAAGTCATGGGGCCAGGATCACGATATCAAATAGATGCGACTATTGGTAATGTGTATCTGGTATCTAGTTTTAATTCTGATTATATTGTAGGTAAACCAATTATATATTTTGTGGTGGACGTATATACACATATGATTACAGGAATGTATATCGGATTTGAAGGTCCTTCTTGGGCAGGAATGATGATGGCAATAGCAAATGCAGCATCAGATAAAAAGGAATATTGCAGTAGATATGGTATAGAAATTTCAAATGAAATGTGGCCATCTGCGCATCTTCCTGAAATTATTCTAGGGGATAGAGGTGAGTTGGAGGGATATAACGTGAATAGTTTAATTGAAGGGTTGGATTTGGTAGTGGAGAATAATCCTGCTTTTCGACCAGATTGGAAGGGAATTGTGGAAAAATTGTTCGATACTTCACAAAGTAAAATAAAGCCGTTCTTACCAGGTTACATACAGAGTGATTTTAGGGAACGTGGGGCTAGTGATTATCGTTTAGAAGCTAAGTTAACTATAGATCAATATACAAAAATTCTAATCAATTTTGTTTTATTTTATAACAAAAATCACTATATGAAGGATTATCTAAGAGATGAGCAGATGATACGGGAAAATGTAAAACCGACTCCTCTTAAACTCTGGAATTGGGGCATTAAAAATAGAGCAGGTAAGCTAAGGAAGGAACATCCTAATACTATAAAGTTTTACTTATTGCCACGAGATACAGCTACAGTAACCTCAAAGGGAATAAAGTTTAAAAATAGGTTATTTAGCTGTGAAACAGCTATAAAGGAATCTTGGTTTGTACAAGCTAGAACAAAGAAAAGTTGGACAGTTGATATTTCATACAATCCTCGAAACATGGACATTATTTATCTGCACATTAATGATAAATCACTTTTTGAAAGTTGCTTCCTTTTAGATCATCAGGAGAGATACAAAAATAAAGTACTTGAAGAAATTGAACAATTATTAATGATTGAACAAAACACATATAAAATTGAAAGTCATAGTTTGTTACAAGAAGAAATTAATTTTTATTCTAAAATTGAAGGAATAGTGGATGAGGCAATTAAGACACCAAATCAAGATGAAAATAATAAAATCACTAAAACGGAAAAAATAAAAAATATTAGAGAAAATCGGGAAGTTGAAAAAAGTTTACGAAGAGAGTATGAGGCATTTCAAATAGGTGTAACTGAGATTGATAATGATAAAAACATTATTTCTTTTGCACCTTCTGAGCAGAAAGATGAAAAAACTGAAACATCTACGATAATGGAATTATTTAAAAAGCAAAGAAGGAAGAAGAAGGAATGAAAAATGGGAAGACAATTGAATTAGAGAGTGGTATTGAAGTTCTATTGGCAGAGTATCGTGAACAAGAAATAATTGATTATAAAGGGAATCCCCTTATTGAAGCGTTACCTCCGATACTCTCTAAAGAAGAAGCGTTTGATCAACTTAGCTTTATACCTATGTTTCATAATAGTGAAAGAAATTTATCAAGTCATCATCGTTACCATGCTTTACTAAGATTATCAAGATTTTATCAGCCTATAAATCAAACCTTAAATCTAGAACAGCGTTTTTCAGGTTTCATTAGGTATGGATATGTTAATCGAAATCCATTACATAAAAAACATGTTCAAGCATTACTTGATTTACACAACAAGCTTGTTAATAAAGAGGAAATTGGATTACCGCCAGATATACGTTCTTCTGCTTCAAGTTTCACTTTAATGGGATATCCAGGAATAGGTAAAACATCTGCGATAGAAAGGGTACTATCTCTTTATCCGCAAGTAATATTGCATCAAAATCCAATCAATTTGATTCAAATTGTATGGTTAAAATTGGATTGTCCACATGATGGATCATTAAAAACTCTTTGTATGGACTTTTTCAAAAAAGTTGATTCGTTGACAGGTACTAATTATTTTGAAAAGTATGGTAAGCCATCAAATTCAGTTAGTTCAATGGTAACTCGTATGGGGCAAGTCGCTCGTTTACACTCAATAGGCGCTCTAATCATTGATGAGGTTCAGCACTCGTTATCTGCATCAGGTGCTGCATCAGAAATGATGATGAATTTTTTTGTAACGCTAGTGAATGAAATAGGAGTACCAGTAATGTTTATTGGAACCATGAAAGCCAAGGCATTATTACAAAAGGATTTCAGACAAGCACGTAGAAGCAGTGGCCAAGGCGACATGGTATGGCAGCAAATGAAACAAGATGATGATTGGGAAGTATTAATCACAAGTATGTGGGATTATCAGTGGACGAATGAATATACGGAACTGACAGAAGAATTATTAAACACGATTTACGAAGAGAGCCAAGGAATTGTGGATGTTGCTGTTAAGTTGTATTTACTCGCACAAGCGAGGGCAATCAATTCTGGCCTTGAAAAAATAACCCCTAAACTTATACAAAAGGTAGTGAAAGAAGATTTGAAACTTCTTCAACCTATGTTGGAGGCTCTTAAATCCGGAAATCAAAGCGACATTGCAAAATACGAAGATATTGTTCCAATGGATATTGAAGATTATATTCTAAATAGATTGCCAGTATTAGACCTTAAGGCCAGGGTTCAGGCGAAAAAAGAAAAGATGGCACAAGATCGTACAAATAAAGAACTTCCAATACTAGAAAAATTAATCCTATCCTTAATTAATTTAGATGTTTCAGAAAAAATTGCTGAAAACGCTGCTAAATATGCACTGAAAAATTCACCTGAGTCAACAATTCCACAACTAATGACTCTATCACTCCAATACATTGAGGGAAAGAAAGAAAAGAAAAATGAAGCGAAAGGCAATATTTCAGTAAATAAACTTCAATCAATAGTTGATATAGGAAAGAAGAATAAACGCTCTGCTTATGAGGCATTATGTGAAGAAGGATATATTAAAAATCCTTTAGATGACTTAATAATGTAAGGGTGTGTAAATAAAATAGATGTTAGCATTTTTTCCTTCAATTTATAAAGATGAACTATTATATAGTGTGTTGGCTAGATACCATAAACGTTCAGGGAATTTAAGTAATAAACATTCAACTTTAGATTTGTTTGGAAAAAAGAAAGCATATATTATTCCTGATTTACCTACTGATTTAGAGATATTATTAGAAAAAGTAAATCCTTTTTTAAATTCGAGTATTGATGAATGGATAAATTATCATACATTGTATAACTACTATACAAATTTTACTTCAAAAGAAATAAAACAGAGTGTTCGAAATAAAATGTTATATGGCTGTGGCAATACTTCCTTGCATTATTCAACAGGTCAAATGGCTGGGACAGTAAAAGAGCCTATGTATTTTCGCTATTGTCCTAACTGCTTTGAAGAAGATATTCAAGTGAATGGAGAAACATATTGGCGGACATATCACCAATTACCAAGTGTATTTATTTGTTTAAAGCATTCTGTCTTGCTTGTAGACAGTTCAATCTTAATTAGGCAAGGAAACTCTTCGTATTTTTATTCAAACATTGAAAACAGTTTAGAGAAGGGCAATAAAAGTGATGTTTCAAAAGTAAACTTTGATTTGCTACGTCATTTTGCTGTAGAAAGTAGCAACTTAAATCAAAAGGATTATAAATTTGATCAGTTAAATTTATTAGAGATTTATCATTACCTATTGGATCGCGAAGGGTATGTAAAATCAAACGGCACAATCGACCAAAGGCGATTAGAAGAAGACTTTATTAAGAAGTTTAAGGTCGATTTTTTAATATTGATGCAATCATTTCCAAGTGGTGTAGAAGGACAGTGTTGGTTAAGGGCAATAACAAGAAAACATCGAAAGTCTTTTCATCCTGTACGGCATTTACTGTTCATTTATTTTTTAGGTGAATCGGTTGATACAATTGAACAGTATGCAAATAAACGATATAGTCCATTTGGTGAAGAGCCATATCTATGTTTGAATCCTGCGGCAGAACACTTTCTACAGCCTGTAATAACTAATTTAAAGGTTACTCGTTGCTATGATACTAAAAGGCCGGTAGGAACCTTCTCCTGTGCCTGTGGCTTTGTTTATTCTCGTAAGGGGCCAGATAAAACAGAAGAGGATAAAACAAATATAGGGCGTATTAAGATGTTAGGTGATACTTGGTTGAGCAAACTCCATCAATTGGTTGAAATAGAACAGTTGAGTTATAAAGCATGCTCAAAAATATTAAAAGTCGACACCAAAACAATTATTAAGTATTCTAAGCAAAGAAATAGTAAGCCTATGAACAAGGAAAATCATATTAAAAGTGATTTGAAGCAAAAATGGCTTGATTTAATTAACCAATACCCCATATTATCAAGAACAGAACTTAGAAAAAAAGACCCATCACTTTATATGCGAATTTATAGAAATGATAAGGAATGGTTAAAGGAACATTCCCCAGTTGTTAAAGTAAATAGGGTTACTAATAAAAGAGTTGATTGGGTACAGAGAGACCTTCACATCTTGGGCATGGTAAAAAAAGCAGTGGAAGATATAAGTGCTAAAGAAAAACCAGTTAGAATAACCGTAAGCAGTATAGGTAAAATGATTAATAATAAATCGTTGTTAGAAAAAAGAGTAAATAAACTGCCCAATACGATGAAGTATATTGAGAGTGTTAAAGAAAATACGACCAATTTTCAAAAGAGGCGTATTAGTTGGGCTATAGATCAATTAAAAGATGAAGAACTTGAAGTTTGGAAAATAATGCGAAAAGCAGGAATCAGTGAAAGATTTTATTCTGGGTTAGAGATAGAAATAAAAAGGCAGATAATAAGTGCGAAGCAAAAATTCTGATATAAAGAATGATACCAAAAAGCCGTGTTCATAGCTGAAAACACGGCTTTTTTTGTTGTAGTCATAATGGTGTTGTTCATCTTTGAAATCGAAAAATTAAAATCCTGTGAATCCACCAAAGAAGGGAGTAAACCAAGCAATAATTTTTGTCATCATGTCAAAATAGAGTAGCACACCCATTACTATCATTAACCATCCACCAATGCTCATAATGAGATGACTTTTTGTCTGGAAAAAGACGTTGCATGCTGTGCAAATCATATTGACTAGAAGAACTTGAACAGTGAACAAGTTTGTAATCAAAGCAATATTTATTCTTCTATTTAGCAACAGAAGCACAGTAATTGAAACTACTGTGCTTCTGTTTTTTAGTTCAATACATACTATGCAACCTCTCATATTCATGTGGGGGGAGCATCTACAGAAGATTTTATAGATAATTGACATAACTATGTAACAAAATATCCCGAGGTTTATATTGATTATTCTAATTGCTGTAATAAAATGATGTTATATCTTGTTAAGTTATAACATTCAGGAGGAAACTATGCTTTCAGAGAGACAACAACTTATACGTGACATGATTCTATATAGACACAATTTGAAAATCTCAGAATTAAGTCAAACACTTGAGGTATCAGAGATGACAATACATCGAGATATAAAACCTCTGATTGAAGAAGGGCTTATTATGAAGACATATGGTGGGATTACACTTATAAGGGATCAATCTATACATCGTGTTGAGGAAGACGAGTGTGTGTATTGTCATCGTAAGTGTGATGATCGATTGGTTTACAGGATAATTCTTTTAAATGGAGAACGTGAAAATGCTTGTTGCAGCCATTGTGGAATACTGCGGCATCGACAGTTAGGTGATGAGGTAGCACAAGCAATTTGTACCGATTTTTTAACAGGGACAACGATTAGCGCTCATCTAGCTTGGTTTGTTTTAGACACTACTGTCCATATTCGTTGTTGTTACCCACAAGTGTTGGTATTTGAGACTAAAGAATATGCAGAGAACTTTGTAAAAGGATTCGGAGGTAAAGTCCTTACATTTTCCGAAATAATGAAATCATTTCCTCAACACCTTAAATTGTCCTGTAAGAACAGTTGAAGAGGGGAATTTAAATGAATGAGGTACTTCTTCAGATACATGTGTGGTTAAGTCAGTTAGCCAATTTAGTAGCAGAACCAATTTATACATTAGCACTAAAACTAGATGTATGGGGAATGAAGGCTTTCTTATTAGGGTTGGTTGGGGCAACTGCACCATGTCAACTTACATCTAATTCTACTGCTGTTGCTTTGATTACATATGAGACTGAAAAAAATAAAAGGTGGTTGAATGTAGGGAGTTATATTACAGGCAAATCTTTAGTGTACATATTGTTAGGCATAATGTCTGTATTCATCGGTAGTACAGTTGCTGATATTCCTTTCATTGGAACAATGTTTTTCCGTAAATTATTTGGCCTTACTCTTATTCTAATTGGATTAGCTCTCCTTGGAAATATTTCAGTACATTCCTCTGCATCACAACGTATCTTCCAAAAAGTCCAAAAAGGATTGAAATTGAAAAATACATCTCTTTCTTTTGGGTTGGCTATGGGTTTTTTATTCTGTCCTACGTTGTTTTGGTTATTTTTTGTCTTGTTATTGCCGACAGGAAATGGAGAATTTAATTTGATAGGTCCCATTTTTTTTGCAATTGGAACAGCAATGCCACTCATTTTATATGTGATACTACTGACTATTAGTGAACGGTTATTAAATCCAATGAAGAAGACTTTGTATTCATTCCATAATGTATCAAGGAATATTTCTGCAATCTTCTTTATATTGTCAGGATTATTCGAAACTTTAAATGCTTGGATAGGATAGAAGGGAATTTGTTTATGATATATATATTTAGTTTTAGTATTATTTTTTTGTTAACCGGTTACGTCATTTTTTCTACCTATCGTGCCAAATCGTTCTTATCAGAAATGACTGCTATGATGATTGCAATGGCTGTTTCTATGATGGCTAGCATAGTAGTAGGAACCATATTAGGAGTAATATTAGTAGGGAAAATGACTGTCCCAGTAATCTCCTCAGTACTTTTTGGCATGATAATTGGATATGTTATTGGGCGTCCCTTTAGTTTATTGGCTTCATTAGATGGACTATTAGCAGGTATCATGGGCGGCATGATGGGTGCAATGTTGGGGGTAATGGTTTTTTCTCAAGATCCTGTCGTTATGATGATATTTGTGGATGCAATTTTTATCATTGTCATGATTCTTATATTGAAATTAATTAGACAAGAAGTTAAGGGAACAGATACAATAACGGTAATATCAAATAAAAATAAATGGAGTAAAGTTATTTTTTGTGTAATTGCCGTATTATTAGTTGTTTCTGTTGTATTCTTTAAACCCATTTCTCATTACTTCAGAGATCTTTTGGGTGATACAACTCCGGTTTCAGACGATTCTTCTACAAAAATAAATGAAGTAAAAGCAGAGCAAAAAGACGGTTATCAGGAAGCCGTCATAATGGTAGAGCCATTTGGATATACACCTGAGAATGTAAAAGTAAAAGCTGGAATCCCAGTTCAACTTCATTTTCAAAAGAGTTTTTCAGGTGGATGCTTATCATACTTAATAATAGAGGATTTCCAAATAGAAAAAGATCTTGATAAAGGTGATAACTTGGTCGAATTCACACCAGAAAAACCGGGTATATATACGTTTCATTGTGGAATGAATATGTATTTTGGAAAGATAATAGTTGAATAATGGATAACAACGAAACAAAGCACAGCCATTAAGAGTCTGTGCTTTGTTTTAGTTTCACCTTTAAAATTTCTTTACTTATGTAGATTTAAAAAATAAGTATCGTGGGGTTTTATTCTTATACGAGAGATATTCTACTTTAAGCATATTCTCTAAGTGTTTTTCTTCTTGAAGAATAAGGTTATGAATTGAAACTATATTTAGTAAACAAATAATTAATGTAACTAAGTTAGGGAATGTCAAAAATAGACCTATAAACATTAAATTGAATCCAACAAATGCAGGATTTCGACTATATTTGTATAAACCATTGGTGATTAGCGAGGTTTTTGTTTCTTTATCTATACCAACTCTCCAAGAGGTTTTCATTGTTATCATTGATAAAATAAAAAACAGTAAACCAATGGTAATTGTCATTAATCCAAAGTAATGCATAACCTCATTGGTGAATAGTTTAGGTAAAATATTATCAATCGAATTATCAAATATTGACTCTAAAAGCCATGCAATTCCCCATACGAAAGTTGAAATTTTAACAAACATTTCGGAAGAATCGACGGATGTCCCCTTATTTCCTTTTCCTAACACATTTGCTTTTATCCCTGATTTCTTATTTAGAATAACTAGCTTTAATGAATAGGAAAATAAAAACAAAGCAAACAGAATCAATGAAAAAACATTTACCAGTTCCATTTTTATCTCTTCTTTCTATAATGAATTAAGTGCTATTTTAAGAAAGTAAAGTACTAGAAATAAAAAGATGGACTTTCATATAAAAAGCCCATCTATTGAATAAAGTGCGTTAATTCATTCTTTAACACGCATTAAACGTAAGCTGTTTAATGCTACTAACAATGTTGCTCCCATATCTGAGACAATGGCAATCCAAAGTGTTAGCCAACCTGGAATAACTAATAGTAATGCAGCTAGTTTAATTAAAATGGCAAATGCTATATTTGCCTTGATAATATTTAAGGCCTTACGACTTAGCTTTATTGTAAACGGTAATTTCCGTAGATCATCTGCCATTAAAGCAACATCTGCAGTCTCTAATGCAGTGTCTGTACCAGCACCACCCATGGCGATACCGACTGTAGAAGCTGCTAAAGCAGGAGCATCGTTGACACCATCACCGACCATCGCAACATTGCCATAGTCTTTTCGAAGTTGTTTTATATAGGAAAGTTTGTCTTCAGGCATTAATTCAGCTTGAATTTCAGAAACCCCTACATGATGACCAATTGCATTCGCAGTCCCTTTATTATCACCAGTTAACATGATTGTTTTCTTAACACCCATGTTATGCAATTTCTCAATAATTTCTTGGCTAGATTCACGTACCTCATCAGCTACGGCAATGATTGCTTGAATCTCTTTTTCAGTTCCTAATATCATGGCAGTTTTGCCTTCATTTTGTAACTTAAGGATGTTTCCTTCTAAATTCTCTGGAATAGGTACATTTAACTCTTGGAACAATTTTGGGCTACCGATGTAATACAAAGTACCATCTACTTCACCTTTTATTCCTTTGCCAGTAATGGCTGCGAAAGCATCAACGTTGATATTTTTGAATGAAACATTTTCTTCTTCGGCTCTTTTAATAATCGCAGAAGCTAAAGGGTGCTGAGATCGATATTCTAAAGCCGTAATTATGGCTAGAATCTTTTTTGAATCTTTTTGGGTATTCATTACATCAAAGTTTGTAACCACTGGAACACCTTTTGTAAGCGTACCTGTTTTATCAAAAGCAATTGCCTTAAGCGAACCCATTTCCTCTAAATAAATGCCACCTTTAATTAAAACCCCTTTTTTAGCAGCATTACCTATAGCTGAAACAATTGAAATTGGTGTTGAAATAACAAGCGCACATGGACATCCAACTACAAGTACTGATAAACCTTGATAAACCCAAGTTTCCCAACTACCATCGAAGAACAGTGGGGGAACAATTACTACAAGCCCTGCAATGACCATGATAATTGGTGTATAATATTTCGCAAATTTATCAACAAATGCTTGTGAAGGAGCGCGTTCACCTTGAGCTTCTTCAACTAGATGTATAATTTTTGAAATCGTTGTATCTTCAACGTATTTTGTAATTTTAACTTCTAATAAACCCTCTTCATTTAGTGTTCCAGCGAATACCTCATCATCTACTGTTTTTGAAACTGGTACTGATTCCCCTGTAATAGCTGCTTGGTTGACTGCAGAAAGACCGCTAACCACGATGCCATCCATTGCAATTTTTTGCCCAGGTATAACAATCATAATATCGCCAATCTCTATATCATCTACGTGTACCATGATTTCTTGACCATTTCGACGAATTAAAGCTTCTTTTGGTGCAATATCCATTAATGAGCGAATTGATTGACGTGCTTTATCCATTGAATAACGCTCTAAAGCTTCACTAATAGCGAATAGGATAACAACTATGGATGCTTCTGCCCATTCTCCTATAAATGCAGCACCAATGACAGCTACCGTCATTAATGTTTTCATGTCAAAATCAAAGCGAGTTAAATTTTTGAAACCAACTTTGAATAGATTGAAACCACCGATTACAATTGAAGCTATAAATAATAGGGAGGTAATAAGATTTTCTTCACCGTTTACGTATTGAGATAGATAACCGAATACGATAAATAAGCTTGCGTATAAAAGTGTGCTATGTTTTTTGTAAAATGGTACTTTCTTTTCAACTTGCCCCTCACTATTGTCAGAAGATGGAGCTTTAGATCTGTATGAAGGTGTATCCATTGATACTTTTAAATTTTCAAAAGCTCCAGCTTTTTCAAGTTCCGCAATAGTTGTTTCGCCAGTTACGGAAATTTTAGAAGCACCGAAGTTTACTTTTGCATCTTGAACCCCTGGAAGCTCTTTTACATTACGTTCAAATTTACCTGCACAGTTTGCACACGAGAAGCCTTCAATTCTATAGGTAGTATCTGTTTGGGGTGGAGTAACACGTTTTTGTTTTTCTGGCGTTACTTTTAAGTTTTCGAAAGCTCCAGCCTTTTCTAACTCCTCCACGGTCGCATCGCCTGTAACTGATATTTTAGATGCCCCAAAGTTCACCTTTGCATCTTGAACACCAGGTATTTCTTTTACATTACGTTCAAATTTACTTGCACAGTTGGCACAAGAGAAACCGTTCACGCGGAATACCTGTTTTTCCTCAGTCATTAATTTCACCTTCTTTATGTTCTTCAAATGCAACACTGATTAAATTCTTAAAATATGGGTCATGAATAGCGTAATAAACCAATTTCCCTTCTTTACGATATTCAGCTAATCCTAAATTTCGTAGTAAACGCAAATGGTGCGACGCAGTTGCTGTTGTTGACCCAATAATATTAGCGATATCGCAAACACATAATTCATCTTCTAGTGTTAGCGCATAGGCAATTTTTACACGTGTATCATCCGAAAGTGCTTTAAAAACTTTAGCAACATCCATTGATTTTTTTTCTTTTAACTTGTCTTGAACATAGTTTACTTTATCCTCATGAATACAGGTGATTTCACATATTTCTTTCATATATTTTCCTCCAGTTATCATTCAAACGTTCAAACGATTATTTGATTGTTTTTATAATAAACTTAAACATTCAAATAGTCAAACAGTTATTTGAATGTTTTATTTATTTAATGCAATTTATTATTTTTGACCAGAAAAGTATATGCAAAAGCCTAAGCTTGAAAAAAGTTAATTTTTTTGGATATGTATGGAAAAAGAAATGTAGATCATTAAATTAGAGGTTAGCTATTGAATATAATAATTATTAGTTTGAATAATAGTTGCAAATTGCAAATAAAATTGCTATATATATTTATTAAGGATAGAATATTTTTGTGTTTTACTTAGTTTTATTAATTACAGCTATTATTTTTAATGAATTTATATTTGCAAAATGCAAATAATGAAGGGGGATAAAAAATGAAAGGGATTCTTGATACAATCGTTATTGGGGGAGGGCAGGCTGGACTTGCAGCAGGCTATCATTTACTGAAAAAAGGTCTACGATTTTTAATATTAGAAGAAAGTAATCAGATCGGGGGTTCTTGGCCAAATTATTATGACAGTCTTAAATTGTTTTCTCCAGCAGGGTTTTCCTCTATGCCCGGCATGAAGTTTCCTGGAAACCAGAATCTCTATCCGAAAAGGGATGAAGTTATTCGATACTTACAAGATTATAAAAAAAAGTTCCAATTACCTGTTTTAATTAATCAGAGAGTAGATATGATTGAGAAAAATAACATAGGTTTTATTGTTCGAACTGTCACAGGCGATAAATTTCAAGTTAGAACAATCATAAATGCTACAGGCTCATTTAATAATCCTTTTATTCCTAACATTCAAGGAAGAGAAGTCTTTCAAGGGAAAACACTTCACTCTTCAGAATATCGAAATCCACAGCCATATCACAACCAAAGGGTAATCGTAATCGGAGGAGGTAATTCGGCTGTGCAAATTGCTGTTGAATTGTCTAAGGTTAGCCAAACTACTCTTTCAGTACGACAGCCAATAAAATTTGTAAAACAACGTCTACTTGGACGGGACATACACTATTGGTTGAAGGTATTTGGTTTTGATACCTTTCCTTTCTGGCGCTTTGGAAAAACGGCACCCAGATCAAATGCTGTGAATGATATAGGAGGATATAAAGATCGAATTAGTAAGGGGAGTCCGGAACAACGTTTAATGTTTACTTCTTTTTATGAAGATGGAGTTATTTGGCCGGACGGAGAAAGGGAGCCTGTAGATACCATTATCTATGCCACAGGATACAGACCACATTTACCCTATATGAAATTACTTGGTGCATTAGATGGGGAAGGAATGCCTTTACAAAAGGCAGGTATTAGCAGTATCCCTGGATTATATTTTGTGGGACTAGAAGGACAACGATCATTTGCATCTGCAACTTTAAGAGGTGTGGGAGAAGATGCCGAGTATGTTGTGAAAAAGTTACTTCACCACATGAAAAGTAGAAACTTTTGAAGTAGGAAAAACATCTTCAAAAAAAGTTAAATATATTTTAGTTGTATTTTGCAAATAAATAATATATATGTCTTTATAGGAGATGATTAAATGGAAAATAAACGTGAACTTTTTCAAGTTTTAACTCAAAAGTTTGCTCTACTAAATAAAACATGTTGTACTGTAGGATCAATTGACATCACACCAATACAGAGCCATATTCTATATGAGATCGACAAACAAAATAATCCTTCTATGCAACAAATAGCAGAGGCAATAGGTATGGATATTACTACATTTAGTAGACAGATTCAAACTCTTATTAAGATGAATCTTGTCAAAAAAACTCCTCTAACATCAGATAAAAGAGTGTACATTTTGTCATTAACTGTGGAGGGTACATTTCTCGCTACTACAATTGATGAAATGATAAACAATTATTTAAATGAAGTTTTTTCACATTTGAATGACTTCGAAAAAGAAACTGTTTTACGTTCAATTGAACTCTTAAATAAAGCTATGGCTAAATCAAATTTGTGTTGTACACCTTCTCCATAACTCGTTACTAAAGAAAAATTAATGGAGATAAATTAATCTTTATCATTATCTTTTAAAGCGTACGTTTAGGTAACTGAACGTACGCTTTTTACAAAGTATAAAAATTTTTTTAAAATGGGTAAATATCTGTTGCAATTCAAAACATTAAATCATAATATAAGAATATAGTTATATACTGATTATGTCACCTTCTTACGAGGTGATTTTATTTAAAATAATATATAAGAAAACAGTTATATAAGGAGTGCAGATAAATGGAAAACACACTAATTGAAAAACAACTAAAAGCAGCAGCGGATTTGAATCGCATTAAATTACTTGCATGCATGAAAAACGGGGAGGTATGTGTATGTGATTTTGTGGATGTGCTAGGAATATCACAACCAGCCGTTAGTCAACATCTACGAAAATTAAAGGAGGCAGGCATTATTACGGAACGGAAAGTAGGGACTTGGAAACATTACCGTTTAGTAGAGAATCAAACGCCACTGATGAAGGGCATTTTAGAACAAATTCAGCCTTTAAAGGGGTGCAATTGTGAAACCGATTGCTGCCATGTAGGGGGAAATATAAATGAGTAATGAATCTTTAACAAAACAGCTTTCTTTTCTAGATCGTTACCTTACCCTTTGGATATTCGTTGCGATGGGAATAGGTGTTGTATTAAGTATCACCATGCCTAATGTTGGGGAAGCGTTAGAGTCCATGTCTATTGGAACAACGTCCATACCGATTGCTATAGGGTTAATTGTCATGATGTATCCACCATTAGCGAAAGTAAAGTATGAAGAAATGTGGCGAGTGTTTAAGGATTGGAAAGTGCTATTACTATCACTTTTACAAAACTGGTTACTCGGCCCGTTCCTCATGTTCTTTTTAGCGATTATCTTCTTACAAGATTACCCAGAATATATGGCTGGACTCATTATGATTGGCTTAGCTCGATGTATTGCCATGGTGATTGTGTGGAATGATTTAGCGCGTGGAGATCGTGAATATGTAGCTGGTTTAGTTGCCTTTAACTCCATTTTTCAAATTGTGACGTATTCAATTTTTGCTTACTTTTTCTTAAATGTATTACCTGGTTGGTTTGGTTTAGAGAATTTCAATGTATCCATTTCTATGTGGGAGATTACAAAGAGCGTTCTAATTTACTTAGGGATACCATTTGCAGCAGGATTCCTCACACGATGGATAGGAATTAAAGCAAAAGGAAAACAGTGGTATGAAGAAAAGTTCTTACCGAAAATTTCACCACTTACTTTAATTGCACTGCTGTTCACGATTGTGTTGATGTTTGCTTTAAAGGGTGAGCAATTAGTAGAACTGCCACTTGATGTAGTGCGAATTGCTATTCCATTATTTATTTACTTTGTGATCATGTTTGCTGTGTCATTCTTCTCTTCCCGTAAAGTAGGTGCATCTTATCCTGTCACAGCAGCTCTTTCTTTTACAGCTGCAAGCAACAACTTCGAGTTAGCAATTGCTGTTGCAGTGGGTGTGTTTGGCTTGCATAGTGGCGTGGCATTTGCCGCTGTTATTGGACCACTAGTGGAAGTACCAGTCCTCATTGGACTTGTATGGGTTGCCTTACGTTGGCAGAAAAAATACTTTAAAACCATTAAATTATAAGGAGCAATTACTATGACAAATACACTTTATTTCTTATGTACAGGAAACTCATGTCGAAGTCAGATGGCTGAAGGATGGGCAAAGAAATTACTACCTACCAATTGGACAGTTAAAAGTGCTGGTATTGAAGCACATGGCGTAAATCCGAATGCTACTAAAGCGATGGCGGAGGTAGGGGTTGATATTTCAAATCATACATCCGATTTAATTGATTTTGAGACATTAAACAATGCAACATTAGTTGTCACTTTATGTGGGGATGCAGCTGATAAATGCCCAATGACACCTCCTCACGTTCGTCGTGAGCATTGGGGATTTGAAGATCCAGCGAAAGCGACAGGTACTGATGAAGAGAAGTGGGCTGTATTCCAAAATGTTCGTGATGCAATTGGTAAACGCATTGAACAATTTGTAGCTGAGGAGCTGAAATAAATTGAAAAAAATTCATATCTATGAGCCAGCAATGTGCTGTTCTACAGGCTTATGTGGACCTTCTATAGACCCAGAATTATTGCGAATGTCATTTATTATGAATAATTTAAAGAAAACAAACATAGAAGCTGAAAGATTTAATCTTACAAACGAGCCAAATGCTTTTGTAGAAAACGAAGCAATCAATCAACTATTAGTGTCAGAAGGAATGGATGCCTTACCTGCAACGTTTGTGGATGGAGAATTACTTTGCAAAGGAATCTATCCAACAAATGAACAATTTTCACAGTGGTCAGGACTTTCAGAAGACGAATTACTACAAAAGCCAAAAGTACGCTTGTCACTAAAAGGAGATGCGTAAGATGGAACGCTTTACAAGAATTCATTTCCCTGACACCCCATTCCTGTTTTTCACGGGGAAAGGGGGCGTTGGGAAAACATCGGTTGCTTGTAGCCTATCAATAGCCATTGCAAGGGAAGGGAAAAAGGTACTTTTAATTAGTACAGACCCCGCATCCAACTTACAAGATATTTTTGGCCAAACGCTTTCTAATAGTCCAACAAAAATTGAAGGCATAGACAATTTATTTGCGATAAATTTGGACCCTGAACAGGCAGCACAACATTACAAAGAGCAAATGGTTGGTCCGTACCGTGGAAAACTACCTGAAGTGGTATTACAAAATATGGAGGAACAACTTTCTGGTGCTTGCACAGTAGAAATTGCTGCCTTTAATGAATTTGCTTCACTATTGACTGATACTTCAGTGATTGGGAATTTTGACACTGTGGTGTTTGATACAGCCCCTACAGGGCATACGTTACGATTATTACAGTTGCCTTCTGCATGGTCTACGTTTCTAGACGATAACACGACTGGCACTTCATGTTTAGGTCCTTTAAAAGGGCTAGAACCACAACGTGAAGTCTATAAAGAGGCAGTTGAACGTTTAAAGAATGCTAATCAAACAACGTTAATGTTAGTGACACGCCCAGAAGAAAATCCTTTAAAGGAAGCTGCACGTGCTTCTCACGAATTGTTTGAAATAGGCATTCAAAATCAGACTCTACTAATTAATGGATATATGAGCAATGCCAATTCTACTGATGATATCGAAGAGGCTTTCATTGCGCGTCAAGCTGATGCAATAGCAAGAATTCCTGAAGAACTAAATCAATTTGAGCATTTCTACTTACCTTTTGTACCGTACTCATTATCAAGTATTGAGCGTATGCAAGCATGGATGACTGACAAAGAAGTTATACATGCAGATGAATCAAATGAAGAAACTAAGATTCCTGAGATAGAAGAAATGATTGCAGATTATTTAGAACGTAAACCGAAACTCATTTTTACGATGGGGAAAGGTGGGGTTGGAAAAACAACTGTGGCTTCTTATATTGCATTACGATTAGCAGAAGAGGATACTCATGTACATTTAACTACAACAGATCCCGCCGCACACCTCGATTGGACATTCGGAGATGACAACGTTAATAATTTAACGATCAGTCGTATTGATCCAAAAGCAGAAGTGGCAAACTATGAAGCAGAAGTGCTTGCAAAGGCAAGTGAAACGATGAATGAGGAAGGTTTAGCATTTGTGAAAGAGGATTTGGCTTCTCCTTGTACAGAGGAAATAGCTGTATTCAAAGCATTTGCTAACGTTGTAGAAAATCATCAAGATGAAGTCATTATTATTGATACCGCACCAACAGGGCATACGTTGCTTTTACTAGACGCAACAGAAGCTTATCATCGGGAAATAAGCCGTTCACAAGGGGATATTCCTCCAGCTGTTTCTAACCTGTTACCAAGGTTGCGTGATGCCTCTTATACGAGTGTTGCCATTGTAACTCTTCCTGAAGCAACACCTGTTTATGAAGCTTCGCGCTTACAAGAAGATTTACACCGTGCTGGATTATCTGTTGATTGGTGGGTTGTTAATCAAACGTTTTCATCTATCTATACAACAAGTCCAACATTAATTCAAAAACAACAAGCTGAAACGAAATGGCTAAAAGAAGTTAGATCCATCAGCAATAATCAATTTGTGGCCATTCCATGGGTAAAAACGCCACCGGTTGGAACACAAGGCTTACATGAATTAAAAGGAGAGAAAATCAAATGAAAATGAGTCTAGAAGGTAAAAATTATTTAGAACAGGTATTAGCTGATTCAGAGGTTAAAACGCTTCGTTTCTTTGGTATTGCAGGCTGCTGTGGGGTTAATTTAGGTGTAGGCTTAGAAGCACCAGCAGAAGAAGATGCAATTCAAACAATTGAAGGTATCGAAGTCGCAATTCATCCTGATATTGCACCGCAATTAACAGATGTTACGATCCATGCAGAAGAAGAGAATGGTGAGCTAGGTTTAGTATTAGTTGGATACTCACCGACATCTTGCTAACAAGTGATCCTAAATATACTGTCTGTCGTAGCAATTATTCAATCCGTTGAATGGAGGATGCAATAATGACAGTAAACCATGCTAGCGAATTAACTAAAGATTATTTTATCGCTTATTTAAAGTTAATAATGAATAGTAGAGAATACACATTGATACAGGCTAAAGAGTTTGCTTTTGATTTCTTCTTTAAAGGAGATATGGATCGTTACGGCACTTCTACATGGTTGCAATTTGAAAAAGCTATAAAAGAAATTGATAAAATCATGTGTGAAATGGAAGTGTGTTCATAACTATCACAAAAGCTTAAATAAATTACGTCTAGCTTACTGCTAGACGTAAAAAATATATTTTATATAAGGGAATGCTTATATAAAGAAAAAAGAGGAGAAGTTTATATGAAAACACTAAAAGTAATCAATCAAAATCAATCTTGTTGTACTCCTGTTCAGGACATTGAAGTCCAAGAGACTGTTAATAATTCCAATAAGAATTTACCGATTGTCATAATTGGTGCAGGTCCTATCGGGTTAGCTACTGCTGCTCATTTAGTAGAGCAAAACCAGTCATTTATTTTACTTGAAGCTGGCAATGAAATAGCACACAATATTCGTACTTGGGGGCATGTCACATTATTTTCTCCATGGCGTTATAACATCAATAGAGCTGCTAAATCATTATTAGAGGGGTCTGATTGGGTAGAACCTAACTTAGAAACAATACCTACAGGGCATGAGTTAATTGATCTTTATTTAAAACCTTTGGCAGAGTTAACACAAATAAAACCTAGTATCCGATTGAACTCAAAAGTAGTAGGTATTTCAAGACAATTAAATGATAAAATGAAATCAAAAAATCGATTAAATCAGTTCTTTAATATATATGTTGAAAAAGAGGATGACATCGATATTATTGAGGCAAAAGCAGTTATCGATGCAACGGGTACATGGGGGAACCCAAACCCAGCAAATTCTACAGGTGTTTGGCTGAAAAATGAGAAAGTATTAGCAGATCACATTGAGTATGGTATTCCAGATATAAATACGAATCCTAAGAGATATGCAAATAAGAAGGTTGCTGTCATTGGTGGTGGTCATTCAGCGATCAATACCTTATTAGCTTTGGCTGAATTACAAAAAGATAATCCTTCAACAAAGCTTGTGTGGATTATGCGTAAAAGATCTGTAGAAGAAGCCTATGGCGGGGAGGAAAAAGATGCGTTGGCAGCACGTGGCGCACTCGGTATTCGCATCCATGAATTAGTAGATACAGGAAAGATTGAGGTAGTAACACCTTTCTATATTTCACAGGTGAAAAAAGAAGAGAATATCCATATTGTAGGTACTATTAATGGAGAACAAAAAGTACTTACAGGATTCGATGAACTTATTGTTAATGCAGGAAATCGACCTGATTTTACCATGAACAATGAACTGCGTTTATCTATTGATACAGCAACAGAAAGTGTGCAAGCATTAGCGCCACTAATTGATCCTAATGAGCATAGTTGTGGCACAGTCAGAGCGCATGGTGAAGAAATACTACGCCAACCTGAAAAGGACTTCTATATAGTCGGAGCTAAAAGTTATGGACGCGCACCAACATTTTTAATGGCAACCGGCTACGAACAGGTTCGTTCAATAACAGCTTATTTATCAGGAGATGAAGAAGCGTCGAAACGTGTTGAATTAGAATTACCAGAAACAGGCGTATGTAGTATTAATCTTGTCAATCAATCAAATACATGTTGCTAATTGGGGGGATATGTTTTGTTAAATCAGTTATTTATAGTGGGAGTATATATATTAATTATCTTAATGTTATCATATATTACACATGAATATCTGGAAAATAAGTTTAGTAAGCAATGTTATTTAATATGGTTGATTTGTGTTTTTTTAACTGGACCTATAGCATTCACCATATATATTATTTGGGATAAGAAAAACAACATACCTAATACAAATGTAAAATAGGTAAGTCTAATGTGGAGAATTCTATAAAGTTTAATTAATTGACTGTTAGTGAAAGCTAGCAGTCTTTTTAAAATACTAAGGGAAATGGGATGGACAAACTTATGGAACAGATTTGGGATGACAGACATCATTACTAATTGAAATATACTTTAGGTAGCGTTTTTACTTATGAAAAAAGCTTTACTGAAAAAACATTGTAATAAATAAGAGGAGTAAGGATATGATAGGTTATTTTCCAACGCCATATGAAGATGAACTATATTACAGTATAATAGCTCGTTATCACATTCATGTAGGTAACTTGAGTAGAAAACATACAAATAAAGAACTATTTGGAAAGAAGGTAAATATTAATTTAGAATTACCAATGGGACTCGCTCATTTAGTATCCCAAATCAATATATTCTCGAAAGAATTTACTAAAGAGTATTTTATTAACCAGCATACAGTGATACCGTTTGTAAAACCCTTTAAAAGTGAAGAATGGAATGAGAAAATTTATAAAAGTGATTTTAAAAATTTATATATTTTTTTATTTAGTTACAGTAAATACAATGTAAAAAACAAGAAATATTTATATTATTGTGCAGAATGCTTAAAGGAACAGCTTAAGTCAAATGGTGAAGGATTTTGGAACAGGATTCATCAAATTCCAGGGATTTTTGTTTGTACTAGGCATAAGACTCCGTTATTAGAGTATTCGTTAAAAATATCCGAGATGGGCTTTATAAATTATTTAATTCCAACAATTGAAGATATTAGAGAACCACTTAGGAGCTATAGTGAGGAACTAATGAAATATTTGATCGATCTAGCAGAGGACGTTGAATACATTATTAGAATGAATTACAAATCGTTTTCTGAAGAGTATTATATTAGCAAATATGTAGATTTATTAGGTAAGAAAGGGTTTGCATATCCCATTAAAAAGCGAAGAGAATACTTACAAAAGTTAATAATTGAATATTATCCAACAGATTTTCTAGAGTTATTAGATTCATTTTTCAAGATAAGTGACAAGTTTTCTTGGGTTCCTAGTTTAATAAATATTGAAGAAAATAGGTCGTTACATCCGATAAGACACTTATTATTAATGAGATTATTAAGTGGATCAGCCAAAAATTATTTTGAAAAGGAGAACTCATTTAAACCTTTTGGTGAAGGACCTTGGGTTTGTATGAACCCGTTTTGCAAGAATTATTTAAAAGAGAATATAAAAAATGTGAATGTTAGAGTAAATAATTCAGATAGGAAAATTCAAGGTATCATAAAGTGTAATTGCGGTTTTGAGTACATAATTAAGGAAGGGGAAAAATCTCCTTTTGATATAAGGGATTTCCATAGAAGAATAGTAAAGCGAGGCCGAGTATGGGAACTTAATTTTAATGAATTACTTAAACAAGATCTAACACTGAACAAAATAGCGGAATTAGCAAATATATCTAGGGATACAGTAATAAGGATTAAGAATAGGGGGCATCTTTCTTCAGTTCAATTAAAAAACAAAGAAGGATTAATGAACAAACAAAAATTAAAAACGGAGTACTACAAAGAGGAATTTCTAAAAATCCGAAAAGAAAATCCAGAATATTCACGCTCTGACTTAGGTAAAGCATATACTAAAATATACGGATGGCTTTTACAATATGATAAAGAATGGTTAATTCGCAATTCTCCTTACTTGAGGAGTACTGGTAATAGAGAAAAAATAGATTACTTAGAGAGAGATAAAGAATTACTAAGCAAAGCAAAATTAATAATAGATAGTTGGTCAGAACATGAAGGAAATTTAAAGAGATTGGTTAGGAAAAGTAGGACAGGGATAATAAATTTACTTGATGTCAAAGCAAGTTATAGTTTGTTCAGTGGAAAATACCCACTTACTACTAAGTATATCAATTCGAATATAGAGACGGTTGAGGATTTTCGGCATAGAAGAATAAAAATTGTTATGGATACCAAATATAAAGACGAGATTGTAACAAAAAATATGGTTATTGAAGCAGCTAATCTTAAAAACTATATTAGAATTAATATAGAGAAACGAGAAAAATTACTAAAATATATAGAGGATTTAGTAACTATCCATAATAACAAATTCTTATAGAATAAAGCTGTGAAGAAACATATTTAAACTATAATGTAAGTACATAATTTTCGTATTGGTATACAACTTTTTTGTAACAGTTTATTGCAAAATAAGTTAATTTGATGAAAATAAGTATACGACTTTATTGTCATTTTAAAGATAAGAAAGACACAAGAATGCGGGTTTGAACATTTGTTAGTATACAACTTTATTGAAACTCTTCAGTATTTGTAGACTTGAAAAAAAGATTGATAATACGTAAAAAAGACTGATAATAAGGGTAAAAGATTGATAATACGTAAAAAAGTCTGATAAAGAAACCTCTTGCCAATAAAATATTGGCAAGAGGTTTTTTAGTGTTTATGAATAGGTTCTTTAAAGTTTTATAGCTTTGAGATTTTCTTTTATATTCTAGCCAATAATTAAAATCTCATTTTTGTTATTCTTCAAACGGGCCAGATTGTGGAATAAAATCATTTTCATTTATATTATGTTATCAAACCAATATTTGGAAGGTTTTACCTCCATTAACTTAGCAAATCAGTAGAATAGTCAGTAAAGTTTCGAGAACACTCATGAGGTATAAATTTAATTGATTTTACTTGATACATTTTTTCTTTTAATATATAGATGATTTGAATATCCCCTATATATCCTCCTACAGGAGAGATTTGTCCTCTTCCACAATCGGGCGCATTTCTCTAAATAAGAAGTAACACTAATATATGCAAAGAAAAAGATGTAGAATCATTGTTTTCCTTTTCGTCTTAATAAGTATGTATTTAAGTACGTTGGGTACATTCAAAAATAATTTGTACAGATTAATGGTTCTTGTACATTTTATTGATAACAAAAACCCCAGTTTGATACTGGGGAGACGGTTTGTCAGGTAAAAATATTATTTTTCTGGATAATCTACATGTAATGGTGGTGGAACTAACCAACCTTTATTTTTATTTAGACGAAGTAGTTTTGCACCGATTTGAGCTTTTGCTGTATGAAATTGACTATACATTAGTGCAATATCTTCTCGAGTAGATGTTCCCATTCCTTGACTGCATGCAACTAATCCTGTAGCAAGGTCGGCTGTAAGTGCAGCACTTATTTCAGGATCATTAAATTTTGCTCCAGGAGGAATATCTTCCATCCTTGCAACAGGTCGTTCGGGTGAAGCAGGAGGTAGAGCAATACCATTAGTTTTTAGAATTTTTTCTAATTGTTTTACTCATCTCTACAAAGTTCAATAATATCTTCAATAATTTTCTTAAGGTCTTCATCTCCAGCATGATTGTAAAATGTTTGATAGCCAGAAATTATACCATAGTTGTTCACAACTAAACCCGACCAAACACTAAATACTTCACCATAATGCAATGGTTCATCTTTTGGATTTCCACCCATAATACCCATAATTACAATGTAAGGATAGTATGGTTAAAATTTAAAAAGGTTTAATTAAAAAATTATGTTACTGAACATTTTGAGGACATCATGTAATAGTATTTCAATAATAGGGCGCTTTCCTGGAAACGTGGAAAGTGCCTTTTAGATTAATTAGAGTTCAAAACAAACTATTGATGCATTGCTGCTGAACAATAAGCGCATATAAAAACACTGTTTATCAGTCTATTTTCCCAGAATTAAATCAATACTTTTAGACCGGAACATATATTTAAATAATAATATTTCGGTTATATTGGTAGTTAATTACCAATTTACTTGCAATGCATATACTTTTGCGTTTATTATGTTACACTAATATCGTAAACCAAATAGAGGAGGAAATGGAAAATGAATACTAAAAGGTTTTTTTCAGTAATTTTTTCTTTTGCGTTTATTTTTCTATTGAATGTCGGTACATCTAATGCAAGTGAAGTAGTTTTAAACGACACAGAGATTGAAAAATTGAGAGAAAATTACATATCACTAGGTATTGATGAAGTAACAGGAGAAAAGCTAATTCAAAAAGTATTAAATGGGGAGCTATTAGATTCACAAAACCCTGAAAAAATTAAAGAAAAAGAACATGAGCTTGTTTTACTACCAGATGGCGAAACAAATATCATAGTTTTTGATGACGGTTCGAGAATTGCTTTACAAATGGAAGAAGAAAATTTAATTACACCATATGGGTATTCTGAAGTACCTGTGAGCAACAGTTGTTCTTCAGGTTCTGGATATAATACATGTACTGTTACAGTAAAATACAATGATTTAATATGGACTATTTCATATAAAACAACAGTAACTCGTGTACAGGGTGGACAAACTACAATAACAGATCCTAGAGACCTATATGTTGATATGGTTTTATACGATTGGTTAACATTGGATCAAAAAGCTACTAATCCAACGGCAACTAGTTCAAAACCAGCTAGAACTGCTTGGAAATTCAAGGCTTCTCATAAAACAGGTTTGTACACAGTTACAAGAGATCTTGCAGTATATGCAACAAACTCAAGTATTTATGCTAGACTAGAATGGCAATAATTTTTTAAATATTAAAAGACAAAATCAATTATTTAGGTTTTGTCTTTTTATATTTAATATGAATTAGCCGTAAGGGAGATAAATTATGGACATTATAGTTTTAATAGCAATATTATTAATTATTTTTTTCACGAGTAGCACAATAGAAAAAAAAATAGAAAAAATGAATGATAAAAATTCAGAGATAATTGAGTTATTAAAAGATATAAAAAATGAACTTAAAAACAAATAAAAAACATTGAAATTTTTTTGCCTTATTCCTAAAAGGAGTAAGGTATTTTTTTCTCATTAGAAATTTGTACATAAATCCATCGTTTTGTATACACGGAATATACTCTACTAAAAAATCAGGTTTATTAATTTGAAAAAAACCATATTTGACTTCTAGCTTAGGAGTTAAAAAGTAAAGGTTCAAAAATGCAGGCAAAAGGTTCTAGCCCCTGCTGTTACAGAATCAGACTTGAACTGAGAGTTCTTTGGATGTAGATGAGTTTCAATATGAAGGGAGATTTTCTAAGTGTCATACATCAAAAGAAATGTTAGATCTTTACAATAGCAACAAGACTGTAGGTATGTTTAACAACAGGAAGTAAAGAAGCGTTAATGATACACAAATATGGATTTTCCCCAACATAGATGATGACAATCTAATTTTCGTGTATTTTTATATTCAACAATCGTGTGCAATTGTTGGGCAACAAATCAACTATAAAATTAAAAGGATCGAGCCATACACAATTATTATAAATAATCGAGAAACACACTTTCCTTCCAATGATAATGAAAATTAAAAGCAAAACCCACAATAAAGGAGCTTTATGTCCTATATTGAGGATTTTTATTAATTCCTAAGTATACAACTTTTTTGCAACACTTATGTGGATATCTTATCCAATAAAAAGAATTTAAAAATGCGTCTTTTAGCGTTTGAAAGTATAAGACCTTTTTTTAACTTAACAGTGAGTAATAACTAATACTGTCACATTATATAATTTTATTTGTCCTTTAAACCTTGGTACAGAGTAGTTGTTACTGTACCAAGGTTTTTTATAAAGATTAAAAACTTCTGCAATAATTATAATTTATGTTTTCCTCTCAAAAGTCCTCTGTCATTTAATGGTATATAAAGCCTTCAACTGATTTGGTTGAAGGCTATTCAACTATTCCTTTGAACTATAGTATAATCAAGAAATTAAGTTTGATTCAAACTAGCCTTTCTTATGATATTTAGTAAGTTTTTATAGATTCTTCCTATTCAAAAAAGCAGTCAGATTACATAGCTTTGTCTTTATATTTCCTAGCAACGACATGAAAAAAGTTTTCGCTTTTTAAATAATTGGAGTGGCATATTTTTAACTATAGTGAGGTGAAAATTAACAATAATAAATGAAGTACACTAGTCGAAAAGGAAAAAATACATTGAAGAAAAATAAGATTCCATTACAAACAAAAATATTGGGACTAATTAGCACCCTGATCCTTTTTATTGTATGTCTTCTTGCAAGCGTATTTGCTTACTTGCAATATGTTGATGCTAGGACGCAAGTAAAACAATTAGCATTGCAATCGGCTATGACTATTTCTCTCATGCCGGAACTTAAAGAATCTATTGGGAAAAGCGATTTAGAGCTAAGTTTTCGTCCAATTGCTGATCAGGTAATAGATCAGGTAAATGCGGAAAATATTATTATTGAAGATCGAGAGAAGATTATTTATTCGCATAGAAACCCAAGTCAGGTCGGTAAGAAGAGTTTTGACCATACAAATAATCATGGATTAATATTTGGTGGCTCTAATAATTTTGAAGTGGAACGCGAGAGTGGTTCTGTTTTAATAGGGAAGGTTCCTATCATTGCAGACAATGGAGAGTACACTCGTGTAATTGGAACCGTAGCAGTTGAATACGCGGAAAAAGACATCTATCAAAATATTTACAAGCGTGTTAAGTCTATTCTCATTGCATCTTTAATTGTTTTAATTTTAGGAATCATTGGTGGTATTTTTTTAACCAAAAGTATTAGAAAAGATACTATGGGCCTGGAACCGCATGAAATATCGTCATTATATAGGGAAAGAAGCGCCATTTTGTTATCGGTCAAGGAAGGGATCATAGCAATAGATCATAATGGATTCTTAACTTTAATTAATCATTCTGCAAGGTCAATGTTGAACTTTATTGATGATTCCTCGATTGGCCAACATATTAAATTTGTATTACCATCCATTAATATCGACTATGTCCTGCAGAAGGGTAAGCCAATTCATAATGTAGAGATAATAATAAATGATAAAGTATTTATTTTTAACTTTATTCCAATCATTGAAAATGAACAGATTGTGGGTGTAGTTTCTAGTTTCCGAGATAAAACAGAGCTGAAAAAGCTTATTGATACGATCACGGAGGTTCGCGAATATTCAGAGGGACTTCGTGCCCAAACTCATGAGTACGCTAATAAACTTTACTTATTATCAGGGTTAATTCAATTAGAGAGATACCAAGATGCATTTGAATTTATACAAAAGGAGTCAACTAATCATCAGCAACAGAACCGTATACTTTTTAATCAAATTCATGATATAAATGTTCAAGCTATACTATTAGGGAAACTAGGCAAAGCATCGGAAAAGAAAGTTACTTTTGAAATTGATCCAGATAGTTATGTAGACCTCTTACCAAGTCATATTGGAATCACTGATATCGTTACAATCATTGGAAACCTTATTGATAATGCTTTTGATGCAGTAGTCAACCAAGAAGAGCGAAAGGTGATCTTTTCAATTACAGGAATTGGGAATGATATCATTATTGAAGTAGCAGATAACGGAAAGGGGATTGCTGAAGACGTGTTAGATTCTATATTTGATTTACACAGCTCATCTAAAGGTAAAAACAGAGGGTACGGCTTATTTAATGTTAAACAAATTGTAGATTCTTTAGGTGGAACAGTAGAAGTAAATAATGACAAAGAAGGAGGGGCCATTTTCACGGTATTCCTTCCGAAAAAAATTAAGGGATAAAATGAAACTTACTCAGTGGAATTTTCTAGAGCTCCACTGATGTTGAAATTAAGGGTTTACTCCCATCTAAGACGTTAAACGGGTTGGTGTTTATATACCAGCAAAGCGAGATAAAAGAAGGAGAGGAGAAAAATGATTAAGGTTGTCATAGCGGAAGATGATTTTCGAATTGCACAAGTACAAGAACAGTTTTTGCAAAAGGTACCAGATGTAAAGGTCGTTCAGAAGGCACTGAATGCAAAGGAAACAATGGAAATACTAGAGAATTACGAAGTTGATTTGCTTTTTTTAGATATCTATATGCCTGATGATCTTGGAACAAATTTGTTATCAAAGATTCGAGAAAATTATCCTTCAATTGATATTATTATGGTGACTGCTGCAACAGAAAAAATAATGCTTGAAGCGGCTGTGAGATATGGTGTTAGTAATTATTTATTGAAGCCAGTGACCTTGGAGAAGTTTGTTGAAGCAGTTGAAGAATATAAAAAGAAGAAAAGACTACTAAGCCATAGTGATGAGGTGAACCAAGTATTGATTGATCGATATTTTGGGGTAGCTAATCAAACCTCCGTCAATCAAAAAGATTTACCTTCAGGTGTAGATCGTCATACTTTGGACAAAGTGAAAAAAGTAATGAAAGAACTAAAAGGCGGTATTTCCATTGAGGAAATGGGTGAACAAATTGGAGCATCACGTACCACTGCAAGAAGGTATTTAGAGTTTCTCGTTTCAATTGATGTTTGTACGGCAAAACATGAATATGGAGTCGTCGGTAGGCCTGAGAGGAAATATTACTATAAAGGATAACAAGGTTCGATCAATAATATGGACAAGGAATGAACAATGAGAAAAATAATGAGTATTTTCACGCTTATTGTCATACTTTGCTGTGGTTGTTCACAAGATGATGGGCAAGAAGCTATAACAGATACAGTAACAATCATTGCTCCAAGCTCTATAGGTGGAGGTTGGGACAAAACAGCAAGAGCTATACGGGACATTTTAGTGAATAACAATTTGGTTGACGAAGACATTCATGTACTGAATAAAATAGGTGCTGGTGGAGAGCTAGGATGGAAATATACAAAGCAGCAAAAAGATCATGTGCTGGCAATGAATTCAAGCCTACTCATTACCAATCATTTATTGGGACAAAGTAAGTTAACTTATAAAGATTTTACACCGATTGCCACCCTAGCTACTGAATGGGATGTTGTCATTGTTTCAAAGGATTCAGAAATAAAAAGTGCAAAAAATTTAATGGAGAAGCTGAAAGAATCACCTCAAGCATATAAAATAGGTGTCTCCCCGAGATTAGGCAATGATGATCAGATTTCTTTTGTATTAGCGAGTAAACAGGCAAAAGTAGAACCTGAAAAACTAGATTTTTTTGTATATGAAAATAGCAATCAAGTAGTGGATGCATTATTAAAAAAGCAAATAGATGTTGCAACGATGACTTTATCCGAGGCTAAAAAATATTATGATTTGAATCAGGTGCAACTGCTCGTCATTTCATCAGAGAAACGATTAAAGGAGCTTCCCGAAATTCCTACATGGACAGAAGAAGGAATTGATTTAGTTTTTAAACATTGGCGCGGCATTATGGGACCGCCTAATATGTCAAAAAGGGAAATCGAATTTTGGGAGATGACATTTGCAAAAATGGTAAGAACTGAAGAATGGAAACAAACTTTAAAGAAATATATGTGGGAAGATTTTTATATGAACAGTAGTGAAACCTCAAAATTTCTTGATGAGGAAAATAAGAAATATGAGAAATTATTAGAAATTTATTAAGAAGAGCTACTCTTTAATATTTTAATGGAAAATTAATGGTTTTTTCTTCTTTATTATATTCAGATATGACTTACAAGGTTGACTTATGAGACCTATGTTTTTGTCTTTCTACCATTTCATACATGTGGTAGAGAGATCATGCATAGTCCTAGGTTAGCCTTTTTTGTTTTGTGTTAGGGAAGACATTAGGTGGCGTAAATCTTAAATTTACCGTGAACAAAATGTACGAAATAGATAAAAAGAAATTAATAAACATTAATTTGTAAACGATTACATTTGATCGAAATTATTTTATTATAGGGTAAATATTCGAAAAATTAGTTATTTATCGAATTGGTAAATAATTTAGTAGAGCAATTGGGGGGAGAATTATGCTAGCAATTTTAGGCTTTTTAATGATATTAGTATTTATGATTTTGATTATGACGGGACGTCTTACAGCAATGATTGCATTAATTGTAGTTCCAATTACGTTTGCAGTTATAGGTGGATTCGGAAGTGAAATGGGTCCGATGATGTTGGATGGAATTAAAAGTGTCGCTCCAACAGGGATTATGATTTTATTTGCAATTCTATTCTTTGGTATTTTGATTGATGCTGGTGTATTTGATCCAATCATTAAAACAATTCTAAGGTTAGTAAAAGGTGATCCTGTAAAAATTGCCATTGGAACAGCAGTTTTAGCTCTTTTGATTTCTTTAGATGGTGATGGTACGACAACATACATGATTACTATTTCTGCATTTCTGCCGCTTTATAAAAGAATTGGCATGCGACCAATTGTATTAGCTGGTATTGCCGTTTCAGCTTCAGGTGTAATGAATCTTCTACCTTGGGGGGGACCAACGGCAAGGGTTATGACAGCTTTGAATCTTGAAATGTCAGAGGTTTTTACACCCGTAATTCCTGCAATGATTGGCGGCGCTATCTTTGTTCTGTTTATGGCATTTATGTTTGGAAGAGAAGAAAGAAAGCGAATTGGCGTTATAGAATATGATTTTGAAGCTACAGCTCAGCTTGCTGCAACAGTAGAAGATGACCATTTAAAACGTCCAAAATTAATTGTCTTTAATTATGCTCTAACAATCGTCCTTTTAGTAGCATTAATTATGGAGTTATTACCACCGGTTACATTATTCATGCTTGGTTTTGCGATTGCGATTACTGTAAACTATCCAAAATTAAAAGATCAAAAGGAACGTATTGCGAATTATGCTGACAATGCATTATCTGTTGTTTCAATGGTTTTTGCAGCAGGGATTTTTACAGGAATTCTTTCAGGTACATCAATGGTAGATGCGATGGCAAACTCAGTTATTGATTATATTCCAGATGCTATGGGTTCACATTTTGCTGTTGTTACAGCGATCCTTAGTGCACCATTTACATTCTTTATGTCAAATGATGCCTTTTATTATGGAGTACTGCCGCTACTTGCTAAGGCAGGAGCAGTATATGGCATTGATCCAGCCTTAATCGGTAGGGCTTCCCTTTTGGGGATGCCAGTCCACCTTTTAAGTCCACTTGTTCCATCTACTTATTTATTAGTCGGTATGGTTGGAGAAGATTTCGGCACATTACAACGTATCTTCTTAAAGTGGACATTCGGCTCTACAATTGTCATGATTATTGTTTGTGTAGTATTAGGAATTTTTCCTCTTTAATGAATTATCGTTACGCAATATCTCTTATCCATAAAAACAGAATCGGCAAATCAATCTGTTTTTATTTGGATAATCAACATAATTAAACATTTCAATCTAAAAACGCCCAGAGTGTAATCTGAGCGTTTTTATTAGTTTTTAATATGTACAATCAGTCATCCTCACCCTTTTTAGAATTATTGCATTAGTTTTGAATAGATAATTTTAGAACCGGATATAAATATAAAAAAATTGAAAGGAACTAGTTATGGAATTTTATAAAGAGAAGGAAATCTATTGTTTTAGCTGTCGTAAAAAAACTATATTTACCTGTAAAGATATGCATAACAAAATTGGGGTAGACAGCCATTGTAGCGAATGTTCAGGTATTTGGTTTGAGTGGCAAAATAGAGCAGTTGAAAGAGAAATGGAAAAATGGATTGAATATAATAAAGGGCTCCTTAACTAGTTTTAGGGTGGATAGAGGTTTTGGGACTATCCAAAATTAATCTATACCGATCGTAGCTTAGTAGAAAATAAAATCATTTACCTCTATTTTTCTTAGTAGTGAAATGATTTTTTTATTAGATCAATTTCCATAATTTATTATTTTTTATATAAAGATGTAACCTTTTAAAATAGTAAAACGTTTAATATAGTAAGCCAATTAATCAAAAGGTGTTTATATTTCTAAGATAATGTGGGTGGGTTTTCAACTAATCAAGAAATAGTTATGTATAACTTATGCAAAGGAGTGTTTTTATGAAAAAGCTATTGATTATAACAAGTTATTTAGGGTTTTTTCTATTAGGAGGTTTGACTTTTACGTACTTCTCAACATCTGAAGCGGCTAGCATTACGAAAAAGATCGAAGTAGTTCAGGATAAGATTAGTTATTATGTAGATAAAGTTGAAAAAGTACCCCCTGAAGGTCAATCTGGATTTATCTATCAAGGCACTACATATGTTCCAATGCGCTTTGTTGCTGAGTCTTTAGGAGAAAAGGTGACATGGGATGGGAAAACTAAATCAGTTTATATTGGTGATGTTCCAAAATTTATCTCTTTAAAAGATGTAAAGCCTATTGGAAGTGAGGAAGACCACTTCTTCCACAATCCAAGCACTGTCGTTATTAGTACAGGAGAGAAGTTTGAACAATCCTATCAGCTTGGTGGTTATCATGGCGGAGGAGCTGTACAAGATCATACCGTTGAATATTTAGCTAACGGAAATTATAAAGGATTCGAAACATATTTGGCGCCAGTTAAAAAGTTAGTAGCTGGTTCTTCAGGTATAGGGTCCTTGAAGATTTATGCGGATAATAAATTGATTTACGATAGTGGCTCAATAAAAGACAAGGTGAAGGTAAATATTAATTTAGAGGGAGCTACAAAAGTGAAATTTGAAATTGTAGGAAGTGGATTAGGTATATTAAATCCTAAATTTGTTCAATAATCGTTACGTTAATAAACAGAGAAGATGACATGTTGTCATCGTCCTAGTATTGGTATCTATTTATTAAATGCTAAGTTACAAAATAAGCGGGTAAAAGTATTTAATATCATTTAGAGTAAGACGTGGATGATGTAAAGCCGTCTTATTAAAAGTGAATTTTTCTCGTAAAAGTTAGATTACTTTCTAACTTTTGCGAGTTTTTTTTATGCATGCCTAGTAAATAGTATTTTATTTCCAACAATCTAAATAGTCGGATTATTGTTGCAACACTAAAAAAATCATGATAATATTAGTAAAACGTTTTACTAAAACGTTTTACTTGTGAAGGGGATGAACATATTGAGAAATAAACGAATTGCAACGATTGGGGATGCAATGGTCGTTTTTAATCCATCTAAGACAGGTCCTCTACGTTTCGTTCCTTCCTTTGAGCGAGCTGTTGGTGGTGCAGAATTAAATTTTGCAATAGGTGTTACACGTTTAGATATGGGAGCAAAATGGATTAGTTGTATTGGAGACGATGAATTTGGCAAGTTAATTTATAACTTTGCGCGTGGTGAAGGAATCGATGTATCACATGTTTTACGAACACCCCATATTCCAACGTCTATCTACTTTAAAGAAATTCGGGAAGACGGGGCAGGTAAATCGTTTTATTACCGTAACCCATCACCTTTACTTGAGCTGACAGAAAATCGTATAGATGAGTCAGTACTTGATGATGTGGATTTATTACATATTAGCGGAGTGTATTTAGCAGTATGTGAACATAACATTCAAGTTGCATTGAAATTAATTGCCTTAGCACAGGCAAAAAGTATTCCTATATCCTTTGATCCAAATTTACGTTTAAAACTATGGTCTATAGAAGATGCCAGAGAGGTTTATGAAAAAGTGTACCCATCTATCAATCTTCTGCTAACAGGACAGGATGAATTTGAACTTTTATTTGAAGGGCGAACAGTTAAGGACGTTCAAGAGAGTTATAAAATAGATGAAATTATTGTAAAAAAAGGTGAGCAAGGTGCAACGGTTTATACAGCCACTGAGCAGTATGATCGAGAGGCTTTTACTATTCGTGCTATTGACACAGTTGGAGCAGGGGATGCATTTGATGCGGCCTATGTCTATAGCTATTTAAATGGTGATGATATCGAAGAACGTCTCCGTTTAGCCAATGGCGCAGGTGCATTGGTAGCAACGATTAAAGGAGATAATGAGGGTCTTCCATCATTGCAAGAGTTAAGACAATTTATCGGCGACGAAAAATTAATTGAACGTTAGGGGTTGTCAGGAGTGCAAAAAATTGAAATTTTGAAAGCGTTGTCAGATGCAAAAGTTGTCGCTGTTATTCGGGGACGTTCACCCGAAGAAGCGACGGAAATTTCAAAAGGTGCCATTACAGGTGGCATTCGAGCAATTGAAATAACGTATACAACACCTTTTGTTGAAGAAACCTTTAAAGCATTACGCGATTGTGATGCAATAATTGGAGCTGGCACAGTATTGGATGTTGAGACTGCACGTCACGCCATATTAAACGGTGCAAAATTTGTGGTTAGTCCTAGCTATAATGCTGCGATTGCGAAGCTTTGTAATCGTTATAGCATACCGTATTTACCTGGGTGTATGACTATTACAGAGATGGTGACAGCCCTTGAAGGTGGTAGTGACATTATAAAATTATTCCCGGGAAATCAATATGAACCAAGCTTTATTAAAACTGTTAAAGGCCCTCTCCCAAATATCACAATTATGCCTACAGGCGGTGTGGGTTTAACTAATATGAATAAATGGTTAGATGCTGGTGCGGTAGCGGTTGGTATTGGAAGTGATTTAAATAAAGCATTTGCAACAGATGGCTATGAAGGTGTTGTAGCTCAAGCAAAAGCTTATATGGAAAATCTATCAAACTAGGAGGTAACAAGTATGAATATGACTTTTAGATGGTATGGTCGTGGCAATGATACAGTGAAACTAGAAGATGTGAAGCAAATACCTAATGTAAAGGGGATTGTTTGGGCACTCCATCACCTACCAGCAGGGGAAGTATGGTCTAAAGAAGCTATTCAAGATGAAGTTGATTATATTCAGTCTTTTGGATTCCATACAGATGTCGTAGAAAGTGTCAATGTCCATGAAGATATTAAACTAGGATTGCCAACACGTGATCAATATATTGAGAACTATAAACAATCTATTCGGAACCTTGGTGAAGTGGGTGTTAAAGTTATTTGCTATAATTTCATGCCAGTATTTGATTGGACACGTACAGACTTATTCCATCCATTAGAAGATGGCTCAACGGCTCTCTACTTCGACAAGGAGAAGGTAATGAATTTAGATCCACAAGAACTGGTGAATGAAGTAAGTGCTTCTTCGGATTTAACCCTTCCAGGATGGGAACCAGAACGATTAGCTCGACTTTCAGAATTATTTGAGCAGTACAAAGAAGTTGATGAAGTTAAACTTTGGGATAACTTAGCTTACTTCTTACAAGCTATTTTACCAGTTGCAGAAGAAGTAGGTATTCAAATGGCGATTCATCCCGATGATCCACCGTATTCAATCTTTGGCTTACCGCGCATTATTACAGGATCAGAAAGCTATGAAAAATTAATTAAAATATCTGATTCAAATGCGAATGGTTTTACGTTTTGCTCAGGTTCAATGGGAGCAGACCCACAAAATGATATGGTAGCAATCGCTGAAAAATACGCACATCGTGCTCCGTTTGCCCATATCCGTAATGTGAAAATCAAGGAAAATGGTAGTTTCTTTGAAACATCGCATTTTACATCGGATGGCTCAATCGATATTAAAAATATTGTCCGTACATTAAATGACCAAAACTATGAAGGCTATGTTCGTCCAGATCATGGTCGTCATATTTGGGGCGAACAATGTCGTCCAGGCTACGGCTTATATGATCGTGCACTTGGCATTATGTATTTAAATGGTCTTTGGGATGCTTATGAAAATCTAAAGAAATAGGTGACATGTATGAAAGCACTACAAGTAATGAAACCTTTTGAAATGGCTTTAATTGATGTAGCAGAACCAGTGATAACAAATTCAACAGACGTGCTTGTACAAACAGCATATGTTGGAATATGTGGCTCAGATATGCATATTTATCATGGTTCGAATCCATTAGCGACATTACCTCGTATACCTGGGCATGAAGTTATTGGACGTGTATTAGAGGTTGGCGAAGAGGTACAAGGATTAAAAGTGGGTGACAAAGTTGTTGTCGAACCAATTCGTTATTGTGGTGAGTGCTACGCTTGCCGTAAAGGACAACCAAACGTCTGTGAACAGCTTTCTGTTTTTGGTGTTCATGAAGATGGAGGTATGCGTGAGCGTTTTGTAGTTGCAGAAAAGCAATTGCATAAAGTAGCAGATCACACACCTTTTGAAGAGGCTGTCTTAATCGAACCTTACACAATTGGCGCACAAGCCGTATATCGTGGTGAACTACAGAAAGGTGAAACCCTATTAATTCAAGGTGCAGGACCGATTGGCATTTGTATTTTAAAGATGGCTAAATTAATGGATGCTCGTGTAATGATTTCTGATTTGGATCCAGCTAAGCTTTCATACGCAAAAGAACTTGGAGCGGATGAAGTTGTCAATGTAAAGGAACAAGATTTATTAGAGGCTGTTAATCAATGGACAGATGGAGTAGGTGTCAATGTATCTATTGATGCGGTATGTATTCCACTAACATTTAAGCAATCGATCGATGCTGTTTCAGTTGCTGGAAGAGTGGTAGTTCTTAGCTTTGGAGAGGAAGCCATTGAGCTTGCCCCCCTACCAATCACGAAAAAGGAATTATCGATAAAAGGATCACGTTTACAAACATTCCAATTTGAAAACGTAGTGAAGCTTGTTGATGCTGGGAAGCTACAGCAACAAGGTTTAATTACACATACTTTCTCATTACATGAAGCAAAAGAAGCCTTTGAATATATAGAAAAAAACCCAAATGAAGTACGTAAAGTTATTTTAAAAGTAGGTGAGAAAGGTGCATGAAGCATTACAAAATAAAGTTGCCGTTGTAACAGGTGGTAGTGGTGTTCTTTGCTCAGAGATGGCAAGGGAATTGGCTAGGCAAGGTATGCGAGTTGCCATTTTAAATCGTACAGCACAAAAAGGAGAAGCAGTCGTCCAATCGATTAAAGAAAATGGTGGAGAAGCTATTAATTTTACTGTGGATGTTTTAAACAAAGAATCATTAATAGCAGCGAGACAAGCAATTTTACAGCGTTATGGTCAAATTGATGTTCTTATTAACGGAGCGGGTGGCAATCATCCAGATGCTATTACGGCTGATGAAGTATATAAAGAAGAATCAATTACACCCAATTTCTTTGAATTAACGGCAAACGGTTTTGAAAGCGTATTCTCGAATAATTTTACAGGTACGTTTATAGCTTCTCAAGTTTTTGGAGAAGCATTGCTGAAAACGAAGGGGACGATTATTAATATTTCATCCATGAGTTCCTATGCCCCTATGACAAAAGTGCCTGCATATAGCGCGGCAAAAGCAGCGATTAATAACTTTACGCAATGGATGGCTGTGCATTTTGCAGAAGCAGGTCTACGAGTTAATGCCATCGCACCTGGATTTTTTATTACTGAACAAAACCGTAATTTATTGCTGACTGAAGATGGATCACTAACAACCCGTTCAGAAAAAATTATTACATCTACACCACAAAAGCGTTTTGGAAAACCACAAGATTTATTAGGAACATTATTATTTTTAGCTGATGATACATACTCAGCATTTGTCACTGGCGTAACGATTCCTGTTGATGGTGGATTTATGGCTTACTCCGGCGTTTAACAGAGGGGATTTATTTCAAATTTAGGGGTGAATGATATGAAACAACAAGGTATTTTTGGAGATGGCAAAACGGTTGTTATTGTCATGCTATTTTTAGCTGGTGTCATTAACTATTTAGACCGTTCAGCATTATCAATTGCAGCACCATTTATTCAAGAAGATATTCATCTAACGTCAACACAATTAGGGATTATCTTTAGTAGCTTCTCTGTTGGGTATGCCATTTTCAATTTCTTAGGTGGAATGGCTTCCGATAAATTTGGTGCCAAGTTAACGCTATTTGTAGCAATGATTGTATGGTCTTTATTCAGTGGAGCAATGGTATTAGTAGTAGGGTTTGCTTCATTAATTATTGTTCGTATTGTATTTGGTATGGCGGAAGGGCCACTATCCTCAACCATAAATAAAATGGTGAATAACTGGTTCCCAGCGGATAAACGTGCCTCTGTAGTAGGGCTAGCCAATAGTGGTACGCCACTCGGTGGTGCGATCGCTGGTCCAATTGTTGGTTATATAGCATTAGCATATGGCTGGAAGTATTCATTTATTGCGATCATGATCCTTGGATTTATTTGGGCAATTGTATGGTTTAAAGTAGTAAAAGAAAAGCCGAACAAAGAAGACAGTGTAGAATCAATGGCACAATTAGAAATTGCAGCAGAAGATATCAATCATAGTCGTGGCCTGTCTTATTATTTAAAACAGCCTACAGTATTATTTACAGCCTTCTCATTTTTTGCCTATAACTATATTCTGTTCTTTTTCTTGACTTGGTTCCCAAGCTACTTAGTGGAAGCTCGTGGCATGGCTGTTAAAGATATGAGTATCGTAACAGTTATCCCATGGATTTTAGGATTCCTAGGTTTAGCATTGAGTGGGATTGTATCAGATTTCATTTATAAACGCTTTATGCGTAAGGGTGTTTTATTCTCTCGTAAAGTCGTGCTAGTTACATGCTTATTCTTAGCTGCTGTCTCTATTGGCTGTGCAGGTATTGTAACAACAACAATTAGTGCTGTTGCGCTTGTTGCCACTTCCGTTTTCTTCTTATATTTAACAGGGGCTATTTACTGGGCCATTATTAATGATGTGGTGGAATCTAAGTATGTTGGATCTGTTGGTGGATTTATGCATTTTCTTGCAAACACGGCGGGGATTATTGGACCAACTTTAACAGGTTTCCTAGTAGATAAAACAGGAACGTTCTCAGCTGCTTTCCTACTTGCAGGTGGCTTAGCAGTCATCGCTTCATTAGCAGTTATTAAATTTGTTACACCAATAGTTCATAAAGAAATAGCTTAGAAATAGAAAGGATGGATTCAAATGAACAATCAGTCAGTTATTAAAATCCATCCGATGGACAATATTGTCATAGCCTTGAGTGATCTTCCTCAAGGCTTTTTACTTCCATTGGATGGGATAGAAATAACGTTACAGCAACCAGTACAACGTGGGCATAAGATTGCCATCACAACTCTTTCTAAAGATACACATATCACAAAATATGGTTTTCCAATTGGTCATGCGACAGAAGAAATCCCATTAGGTAGTTGGGTTCACTCACATAATATGAAAACCAATTTATCAGGAGAATTAAGCTATGAATTTAAACCCAAAACACATCCCATAGCAGAGCCTCGTCATGTACAGCGCACGTTTAAGGGCTATCGTAGAACAGATGGTCAGGTTGGCGTGCGGAATGAAATCTGGATTATTAATACGGTTGGTTGTATTAACAAGGTAGCTGAAAATTTGGCGAAGTTAGGCAATCAATTATTAAAGGCTGACAATTTTGATGGTGTACAGCATTTCGCCCATCCATATGGTTGCTCACAACTGGGTGATGATTTAACGTATACACAAAAAATTTTAGCTAATTTGGTTCACCACCCTAATGCAGGGGCGGTCATTGTATTAGGGCTAGGATGTGAGAACAATTATATTGAGTTATTTAAGAAAACAGTCGGGCATTATGACGAACAACGCGTAGCCTTTTTAAATGTTCAAGAGTCAGCAGATGAAATGGAAGAGGGGCAACAATTGCTGGAAAAGGCCTTTGACTATGTGACGACATTTAAAAGACAAGCATTACCTATTTCAGAACTGAAAATTGGTTTGAAATGTGGTGGTAGTGATGGTTTCTCTGGCATTACAGCTAATCCGATGATTGGCCTATTCTCTGACCAATTAATCTCAGCAGGTGGATCAACGGTGTTAACGGAAGTTCCAGAAATGTTTGGTGCTGAACAGATTTTAATGGAACGTGCAAAAGATGCCGCTGTTTTCGAGGATATTGTGCATTTAGTAAATGATTTTAAACAGTATTTTATGAAATATAATCAACCTGTATATGAAAATCCCTCTCCAGGAAACAAAGCGGGTGGAATAACAACATTGGAAGAAAAGTCACTTGGCTGTATTCAAAAAGGTGGATTCCAAGAAATAAAAGAGGTGCTTGATTACGGCGACCGTATGTCAACAAAGGGGCTACATCTACTAAATGGCCCAGGAAATGATCTTGTATCAACAACAGCACTTGCCGCAACAGGCTGCCAAATTGTTCTTTTCTCAACAGGTAGGGGAACACCGTTTGGAGGACCTACACCTACAGTTAAAATTTCAACAAATACTCCACTTTATGAACGCAAAAAAAATTGGATTGACTTTAACGCAGGGCAGTTAGTGGATGGTAAGCCTATGGATGAAGTAGTCGATGGATTTATGGAGTATATATTAGCGTTAGCTTCAGGTGAAGTACAAACGAATAATGAGAAGTATGGTTTCAAAGAAATCGCCATTTTTAAAGATGGCGTGACGATGTAGGAGAGAAAATGACATGAAGCATCCTATTAAAATTATGCAAATAGGTGATGGGAATTTTATTAGAGGCTTTTTTGACCTAGCGGTTGAAAAACTTCAAGTTCCTTGCAGTATCGTTTCAGTTGCAGCGACAGCAAGAGGAAAAACGGTCAAACAACTAGAAGAACAACAGTTGCAATTCACTGTGATGGAACGAGGGTTAAAAAATGGTGAGGTTGTAGAAGAAGAAACCACCGTTAAGGTTATTCAAGATACTATTCATCCATATGTGAACTGGCATTCATTTTTGCAATATGCGCAGTCAGAAACACTTGAAATGATTGTGTCAAATACAACAGAGGCCGGAATTTATTACGAAAATATCCCTTATCCAACTGCCTGTCCAACAAGCTATGCAGCAAAGTTAACAGTCTTCCTAGAACAATATTTCAATCATTTTCAAGGTGAAAAACAACTGGCCATTGTGCCTCTGGAATTAATAGAACAGAATGGTTCTACCCTAAAAATTATTTGCCTACAGCATGCTAAAGACTGGAACCTGCCTACAGCATTTAATGAATGGCTTGCTACTTTAACTTTTTGTAATACACTAGTAGACCGTATTGTAACAGGTTATCCACAAGATTATCACGGTGAAGATGCCCTTTATACAGTTTGTGAACCCTATTTCCTTTTTGTAATTGATCAGAAAGAGCCGTTTAAACATTGGCCAACAAATAATGATTTACCTTTTGTATTTGATGATTTAGACATGTATCGGAAACGCAAAGTTGCCATTTTAAATGGTAGTCATATTTTGCTTTCAGCATTTGGGAAAGTTTTTCAATATACAACTGTAAGAGATGCATTTTCTAACACAGGTGTTCGAGCTTTTATTGAAAAAGTAACACACGATTTTACCAAACGATTTCAAGTGGATGAACACTATCAGCAAGATGTTTTTGAACGTTTTTTAAATCCATTTATTGAGCATCAGCTATATGATATTCAATTAAATGAGTTATCAAAGTGGCAAACGCGAATTGCACCATACGCCGAAACAGAAATATACTATCAAGCTTTAGCGTTAGGAATCTATGCAATGAATCCAAGACGCTTTTCCATGCGTGAATCGGATCAGATTATTGAAATACTGACTGAAATCCATAAACATTTTGAACAAGGTCAAACAGAGCCAATGCAACAATTTATTGAACAACATTTCCAGTGTGATGCAACTAAGGTTATTCAGCAATTATCCACAATTCATAGATTATTGGAGGAAATAGCATGCGACAATTGATCATTAATGAACCATTTCAAATGGTGGAACGTGAGGTAGACAAGCCAATTATTAAAAAAAGTCATGATGTTCTATTAAAAATCACACATATTGGCGTGTGTGGAACAGATACACATGCTTTTGCAGGTGAACAGCCATTCTTTAGTTATCCACGAGTGTTAGGCCATGAACTAGCTGCTATCGTGGAGGAAGTCGGTGAAGCAGTTAAGGACATCCACGTAGGAGATCGTGCAACAGTTATTCCATACATTCATTGTGGAGAGTGTGTTGCATGTCGTCGAGGTCAAACAAACTGCTGTAAATCTTTGAAAGTATTAGGTGTACATATGGATGGTGGTATGGGCGAATATATCGTAGTTGATGACAGTATTGTCATTACAGATAATGCTGTATCAGGTGACCAATTAGCCATTGTGGAACCATTAGCTATTGGTGCCCATGCAGTACGTCGTTCGGAACTAACAGAAAATGATACGGTACTTGTTATCGGTGCAGGGCCAATTGGATTAGGAGCAGCACGTTTTGCTAAGTTACGCGGTGCAAAAACAGTATTAATGGATTTGAACGAAGAACGTTTAAAAGAAGGACAGGCATGGTCGGAAGCGGATGGTGTGATTGTTGGTAGCCATGACATAATGGCGCAGTTACATGAAAAATTTAATGGTGAACTTCCTACAGTTGTCTTTGATGCAACAGGTAATCAACAATCAATGGAATCTTCATTCCAATACGTAGAAAATAGCGGCACATTAGTATTTATTGGTTTAATGAAGAAGACCATTACATTTAATGATCCTGAATTTCATTCAAAGGAATTAACGTTAAAGAGTAGTAGAAATGCTACTTTAGAAGATTTTGAGACAGTGATGAACTATATGCAGTCAGGAGCGATAAAGCAAGGCTATGTTACGAAAAATATTGCATTTGACGAAGCGATTTCTTACTTTGAGGCAAAACAATATAACACGAACAAAGCGCAAATTTATTTTAAATAATGGGGAGGACTTTCAATGAATATTTCTGTATCAGCATTAAAAGAATTAGTTGCTCAAAAATTCACAGCTCATGGTGTTGACGCTGAAACTGCGGCGCAAGTAGCAGATGTTTTGATTTATGCAGATTTACGTGGTGTCAGTTCTCATGGCGTTATGCGTGTGGAACATTATATAACACGTTTAAAGGCAGGGGGCATAACGAAAAACCCAAATTTTTCAGTTGAAAAGCGTGGCACAAATCACCTTCTATTTAAGGGGGATAATGGTTTTGGACATGTTATTTGTAAGGAAGCAATGGATGAAACGATTAAAATAGCAAAGGAACATGGCTCATGTACAACGATTATTCAAGAAAGCAGCCATTGTGGGGCACTCGGCTATTTCCTTGAACAGGCTACGAGCGAAAATTTAATTGCTATCATGTGCTCTCAAACCGACTCAGCAGTTGTCCCTTTTGGAGGAAAAGAGCCTTATTTTGGCACGAATCCGATAGCTTACGGTTTTCCAACAGACGATAAACCAATCATTTTGGATATGGCAACAAGTAATGTGGCCCTCGGGAAAATTTTATATGCACGTGAAAAAGGAGAGACAATCCCTAATACATGGGGAGTTGACGTACAAGGGGCGCCAACTACAGATCCTCATCAAGTAAAATCTTTAACACCGTTTGCAGGGGCAAAAGGATATGGTATGGCACTTGTAGTAGATGTTCTCTCCGGAATTTTAGCAAGTGCAGCTTTTGGTCCACATATTTCAAAAATGTATGGTGATTACGAACAAAAGCGTAATCTAGGACAATATTTATATGTATTAGATCCAAATATTTTTGGAGATATTGATCAATTCAAAGCAAATATCTCACAAATGATTAATGAATTACATGATGCTCCAACGGCACCAAATTTTGATCAAGTACTGGTACCAGGCGAAATTGAACAGAAACGAAGTGCGGAAACAATGGAAAAGGGCATTGATTTACCTGAACAAGTGTATAACTATTTGAATAGTTAATTTAACTAGTAAAGTATGCTATGCTACATAATACCAAGGAGAGTTTTCATATTTATAGGTAGGAGATTGATTTTAGTGAAAAAAACAACAATTGCCGATGTTGCGCAATATGCAAATGTTTCAAATAGTACCGTCTCTCAATTTTTAAATAAGCGATATGAATATATGAGTGTAGAGACCCGTAAGAAAATTGAAGAAGCTATTGAAACTTTGCAATATCGTCCAAATTTAATGGCTCGTAGCTTAAAACAGAAATCCACCTTTACGATAGGTATTATAGTAGCGAATATAATCCATGACTTTTCAACAAAAATTATTAATGCATTGGAAGCAGAGTTCGATAAAGAAGGCTTCCATATGATTGTATGTAACTCGGCGGATAACCCTAAAAAAGAGAAAAAGCATATCGAAACCTTACTAGAAAAACAGGTGGATGGCTTAATCGTTTTTCCAACGGGAGAAAATAAAAATCTCTATATAAGACTTCATCAACAAGCAATGCCAATCGTTTTTATTGACCGATTTATTGAGGGAGTAGATATTCCTGCTGTGTTGCTTGATAATTTTTCTGCAATGGATATGGCGGTAGAGACGTTCCAAAAACAACCATTAGCCATTATCACTACTTCTTTAGCCTTACCGATTACTCCTCGTGTAGAACGTTTAGAAGGATTTCGACAAGCGCTCAGAAATAGGAATCTGTTGATTGATGAACGCTATATAAAAAATGGTGAGCCAGCTGAGATGACAGAGATATTCAATCAATTATTTACATTGGAACAACCACCAAAGGGAATTATTGCGGCAAATGATCGTATTTTTCAGGAATTAATGCTTTATATTAAAAAAAGAAACTTACATGTGCCAAATAATGTACAAGTAATCGCTGTTGATGATGTACCATATGCAAATTTTTTAACACCTTCCATTACAACCTTGAAGCAGCCCATTTTACCAATGGCTCAGAAGGCGGCTTCGTTGCTCCTAGCAAAAATCAAAAAAGAACCACTAGCTGATGAACAAAAATTATATCGCTTTAAACCGATTTTAATTCAGCGAGATTCAACAAACTAAACAAGCAACCCAAAGCTATGCATTTAGCTAGGGTTGCTTGTTTTAGTTGCACTGTAATTCATAGATAGATATGATTATCTAAAGGAATACTTTTATGTAAAAAAAGACCAATAATTCATTCTTGGATGATAGAAAGGAGACTTATGAGCACCATTAGGAAGTATCGTCTCATTCTGTTTGGCTTTGGTTTCTCATATTTGGGAAATTGGGTGAATTTAGTTGCCCTTAATTTATTAGTTTGGCACTTAACAGAGTCCCCAGCAGCTATGGCTAGTATCTTTATTGTGGGGCCAATTGCGCGTATTATAACGAGCTTTTTTGCAGGTTCTATTATTGATCGATCCAATAAACAAAAATTGATGATTTATAGTGATATTGTTCGTGGCATATTGATTTTATTGTTACCGTTTACATCCTCGATTTGGCTTATTTATTGCGTATTATTTTTATCTAATATAGTAAGTAGCTTTTTTGGACCGAGTAGTACCTATTATATTTCAAAATATATTCCAGACGAAGATAAACAATCCTTTAATGCAATTTTAGGAATGTTTAGCTCTGGCTCGTTTTTAATTGGACCTGCATTGGCTGGGTTTATTATTGCAATATCCAGTGTATCTGTTGCGATTTGGTTTAACGCCTTGACGTTCTTTGTCTGTGCTTTCTCGATTTTTAAGCTTCCAGCAGTAGAAGATCATCAGAACATGCATCGACAGCGCATTACTTGGCAAATGCTAAAAGAGGATTATGGTGTTGTCTATTCATTTACAAAAAAAGAGGGCGCTTTTGCAAAAGTTTTTCTCTATTTTCAAGGTGCTTTAATGATTGCTTTTGCATTAGACTCACAAGAAGCTACATTTATTAAACAGAACTTACAAGCTTCAGATGGTCTATATGGTGTAATTGTCAGTATTGCAGGAATTGGTGCCATTATTGGAGGAGCAATGGCTGCACGATATGCTAAAAAGTTTTCGACAAGACAATATATTGTTTATGGTCTGCTCCTGACAATGATCTGCTACACATTATTTTACTCATCACCGAATGTTACATTAGCAATTATTAGTTTTATTGCCTTAGGGATATGTATGTCATTTTGTAATGCAGGCTATAGTACATTTTATCAATTAAGTGTTCCAACAGCTATCATGGGGCGGTTTGGCAGTGTTTCAACAATGGTAATAAATGTACTGCAAATTGGTTTTACTTTAGCTTTAGGATTGCTAGCCGAATGGTTTTCGCTACAAATGGTTTGTATCGTATTTGGTGCGGTCGCTATTTTTATCTCGCTTATTTTATATGTATTTATGCATTCAAAATCAGCATATGAGGGTTTGAAAGAAGAGATTGTCTGAAGTAGGACCACTCTAATTTTAGCTAGTATTAGTCATGTTAAAGAGAATTTCTCTTAGTAAAAGTTAGCACTCATATAATCAAAAAAACAACCCAGAATAATGTTATGTCAAAATTTTAGGAGGTTAACATGGCTAATTCAAGACAACGAAAACCAGATGATCGATCCAATAATGTTGAACGAATTCAGGGTATTATTAAAAATACCGAAGAAAAACTTCATGAAGCAGAAATTAGTATGGAGTTTGCAGATCCTATGCAAAGTAAAATGGTAAAAGAAAAAAATGAGCGTCGTAAACAATCGATAGAAGCGTTGAAAGATGAAATGAAAGATGAAATGGCAGCACGTAAAAATGGCGAAGTGTAGTACTGTATTGTTGGAAATAAAGAAATAAAACATCGACTTCCCATAAGGGTAAGATATCATTGATCAGATGGTTTAGATGTCCTATCAGGATTTCTATATGGCCATCTGCTTTTTTATTTTCAACATGCTTCATGTTATGGTGGCTTTTTATAATTAAATTACATAGAAAAATCTAAAAAAATGAACCTTTCTTAATAGTCATTTGTTTATAAGTTAGAACAAGCAGAAAGGAGTGCCATAAATTGACTGAACGTGAATTATTCGATTCATACAACAAAGATGTATACCGTACTTGTTATTACATGCTACGGAACACCCAAGATGCAGAAGATCTTTGCCATGATGTCTTTGTCATCGTCTTTCGTCAGGATTGGAAAAGCGTTGAACACATAAGAGCTTGGATTATGCGTATTGCAATGAATCAATGCTTAAATCTACTAAAAAGAAAGCAATCTCACCTGAAAAAACAGAGTCAGATTCAATTGCTCCACGAACAGACTACGGCATCAGTTAAATCTGTCGACACCATTGTACTGGAAAAAGCAGCAGAGGAGGAGTGGGAAGATCTTCTAAAGCAGCTACCAGAAAAGCTGATGGCTGTTATCACTCTCCGCTATATCGGAGAATTATCGCTAGCAGAAATTGCAGAAACATTAAAGATCCCAGTAGGCACAGTAAAATCTAGGCTTCATAAAGCATTGAAAATCATGCGAAAAGAACTGGAGCAAAATCAAAACCTTTGGTTGAAGGGAGAGAATCAATTTGGAACGCATTGAGAAGAAGCTTAAAAGCAAGATGAAGACAACCAATAATGTACAGTATCCTGATTTTGATCAAATGTGGAGCAGTATCCAGAAAGATGAGTTAAAGACTTTAGAAGAACCAATCGAACTTCGACCTCGTAGAAGGAAGAAATTTGCTTTAATAGCGGGCCTAGCTGTGGCTCTAATGGCTACCCCTGTCTATGCAGCATTGAATTATGACTGGTCTAACATACTTTCGTATAGAGAGGGAATTCAGTCTGCTTTAGAACAGGGCTTAGGCCAAAAAGTTGAACAATCTGTTACGAAGAGTGGGTTTATGCTAACCGTACATACGGTGTTTATTGATGAAAACAGAACCTTCCTTTTGTATAGTTTAAAACCTGACGCCTCTTGGAAAGGAAAGGATGTTAGTTTTGATCAAATTGGTCTTACAGACTCTAACGGAGATTTTATTAAAGGAAATTATGCACATCTTTGGAATGAAGATCTCGGCCTCTTCCAAGGATATTTTGAGACAGACTGGGTTGCTGATGACCAGAAGTCCAATATTAATTTCTCGATGAAAAATATTCATTCGATTGGTAATGAAGAGAAGTCAATTAACTATAATCCTAATGATACTAATACGCAGGTTTTCACTATTCAAAAGGATGGAATTGATAATGTAACTATACAAGCTTTTGAACAACCAGAGGGGAAAATACTCCTTCAATCAGCCGTTACGTTTACAGACGCTAAAATGAAGAACAAGTGGGTACGTATCAAGGCTTTAGATGATAAGAATCAACCTATACAAGAAGCGGAAACACCTGTTTTTGGTACTCCTGGAGCAACAGATGAATACTTGAGTCAACAAATTTTTACTAAAGATAGCTTAAAAACCAAAGGGTCAAATTTTCAACTGGCGTATGAACATACTTTAGGTGTTGCAGAGGATACTTGGAGTATTGAGATGAATCTGACCAAAGAGCAACTGAAAAAAGGATCATTTAGAAAAGTGGTAAATATTCCTTTAGAAAATGTCCCTGGTGGAACAAAAATTCATGAAATGAAAGTTACACCAACACAAGTTCGATTAATTCTGACAAGTGAAGAGAGATATGCTCATCAACCTTATATGGATTATCAACTGGATATTGGAGGAGTACTATTAGATGGAGGAAGATGGGATGTAGAAAATGATCCCTATAAAGTAGAACTTCGCTTTGAAATGACGGGGGTTGATGTGTCGATGTTGGCGAAACAATCTATAACCTTAGTAGCCAAACACCGAGTGGATGTAGAAGATGGCGATCATAAACCGATTCGTTTGACTGACATATCAGAGAAACCTCAAATTAAAACATCTACGATTGGGGAGTTTCCAATTACATGGACGTATTATAAGAAGGACAATAACCTTTACGTTGAATCCTTTAGCTCTGATCCAACGTTTGGTGGTGTCAGTCAAACTTATTACCTAGACCATAAAGATCGAAATTATGGGATGCCTCTCACAGTAGGATTTCTCGGTGATAATAATAATAAGAATATAGATGAGTATAAGAATTTCAAAGGTAAAGATCTTGATATATATGTTTGGAAATATACTACGAACCACCCAGATGCAGAGCTACGTGTGCCACTACAATCTTTGAAATAAAAGGCTTACCAATCCCACTTATTTGGATACTTCAAATGAGTGGGATTTTATTTTTATAGAGTTACCGCACATGTATAATTAAATAAGTTACATTAGAATTGCACACGATTATTAGTTTGATTTACCTCTTAGTATGAGGAAGAAAGGAAATTTGAAATGGAACATTCTTTGAAAAAAGCGATTGTCTTGCAAGCAGTAGAAGAGCCGGTTACATACACGGACAGTAAACTAGGTGGTCAACCTTATTGTAAGCCGGGTGATGAATTCCCCATCCATGAGAGTGGAACACCTTATATGTTTTTGGCACAGCTTAATTTTTCACAGCTACCTAAGCTAGAAAATTACCCACAGCATGGTCTTTTGCAGTTTTTTGTATTGGCAGATGAGGATTATGGTCTTTATGAGGATGGCTATTATTGTAGGTACTATGAGGAAATTGAAACCTCCGTTGATATTGAGCCTTTTTCTGAAGAAGAAGAGGAGTATGAGCTATGTGAACCGATCATCTTTGGTGGCCCTTATGCATTAAAAGCTACTTTACAGGAGGAGTTAGTACCTTATACTGATCCACGTTCAGTTCACTATGAATTACCAATGGAGGATCCTGAGTATGGTAAGTATTTTGATAAAACGGATAGTAGTGGCACAAAGATAGGGGGCTATGCGTTCATGGATAAAAATAGTTTTGATGAACATAATAGCCATGCCGAATTGCTGTTTCAATTAGATATGGAAGGTAATGATAAAAAGACCTATGCCATGATATTAGATTCAGGTACAATGCAATTCTTTATTGAAAGAGAAGCCCTAAAAGCTAAGGATTTCTCCAAGCTATATTATTATATTTATAGTTTGTAAAATAGAACTATTTTAAATTAAATGAGGAGATTCATGTTATGCCCTCTACTGAAAACAAAAAATCCTTTACCTATAAGCTTGGTATAGGCGTTATTATTTTTTCTCTTTCGCTATGGTTAGTCCCAATCATTACACCATTCACACCCATACCTACAAAAGTAAAGGCTGGGCTTATTCCAGGAAGTATTATTGTAGCTGAAATCATGTTTTGGCTAGGTGCTCTACTTGTTGGGAAGGAAGTAGCTAACAAATTTAAAAGTTACCTCAACCCTAAAAAATGGCGAGAAAAAGACGACACGAAATCGAAGCAATAATCAAAGCACTTGTTTGAATTTTTGTATCGCTTCATTACATCTCCTGAAGCGACTGTCCATATATGGCTGGATCAATTCGTTAAAAATTTATATTTTAAAAACTGAGAGCATATAGTCATTAATTTGGCTATATGCTCTATTTTTTTCTCTCACGGTAACTATATCCCTATTGTGGGTCTTGGTCGCGTAATGGGGATAGTTACACAAAATTGCTAAATCAAAGTAAATTATAGTTGCAAATCTGTTTTAATGTGTATATATTGTATATAAAGTATATATACAATATTTCACGAAGAGGTAATTGCATGCAAATTATTATTTCAAACAGTTCAAAAGAGCCTATTTATGAACAAATATATGCGCAGATTAAAAAATCGATCTTAACAGGTGAATTACAAGAGGGGCAGCCATTACCTTCCATGCGCCAGCTAGCAAAGGATTTAGAAATTAGTGTCATTACAACGAAACGAGCTTATGAAGAGCTTGAAAAAAACGGCTTTATTTACTCTATTGTTGGAAAAGGTTCGTTTATCTCTGAACAAAATACAGAAATCATGAAGGAAAGAAAAATGAAGGCTATTGAGGAAAAGTTATTAGTGGCGATTCAAAATGCGAAGGAAATGGATATTAGCTTAGTTGAGTTAAAGGAAATGCTTACTTTATTGTATACGGAGGATGAGTGATGGAAAGTGTTATTGAATTACAACATATACAAAAATCTTTTAAAGGTTTTCAAATAAAAGATCTTTCGATTAACGTTAAGAAAGGTTTTGTCACAGGGTTTATAGGAGGAAATGGTGCAGGAAAATCGACAACGATTAAAATGATTATGAACTTATTACAGCAGGATAGTGGGACCATTTCTATTTTCGGTAAGAGTTATAAGAAACACGAAAAAGAAATAAAAGAGCGAATCGGTTTTGTCTATGATGAGAATATTTTTTATGAAAATATCACATTAAAGGATATGAAAAGAATCATTAAACCAGCTTATAAAAACTGGGATGACAAGGCATTTCAGCAGTATATTGAACAGTTTGAGTTACCTCTGAACAAAAATATGAAAACCTTCTCAAAGGGGATGAAGATGAAGGCATCATTAGCGATTGCCTTAGCTCACCATGCGGAATTAATTATTATGGATGAGCCAACGTCAGGTCTTGACCCTATTTTTCGCAGAGAGCTTCTAAATATTTTACATGAATTAATGCAAGATGAAGAAAAAACTATATTTTTCTCAACACATATTACAACAGATTTAGATCGCATTGCAGACTATATAACCTTTATTCACCAAGGTGAGCATATATTTACGAAGGAGTTTTATAAGATTGAAGAGGATTATGCCGTCGTCAAAGGGACACTTGATCTATTAGATCGTGAAACGGAGCAGGAGTTCGTGTCCATTCGCAAAACAAACAGCGGATTTGAAGCGTTAGCGAATGAGAAACATCGTATTAAAACTATATTTGGTGATACCGTTGTTGTAGAAAAACCCACGCTTGAAGATATTATGTATTATACAAAGAAGGGGTGGTAATATGCTGAATCTTATTCTAAAGGATATCTTAATCCAAAAAAACACGCTCATCATCTACATAGCTACTATTCTACTTTATTTACTGGTTAATGTTTCTCCGGTATTTATAGTATTTGTTTATAGTGTTGTTTTTATTTTAAATGCTTTCTCTAGTGATGAAAAAGATAATGCCAACATCTTACTTAATTCATTACCCTATACACGAAAAGAAATTGTTAGTTCAAAATATATTGGAGCGTTAATTTTTACAGGATTATTCATATGCTATACGTATTTAGCCAATTATCTTTTAAATGGAACAGTGGTATTAATATTGTGGAAAGAAATATTACTTAATATGGGTCTCGTTATGATTGCCATATCATTTATTTTACCGATATCCTATAAATTCAAAACCAAGTATCTAACTATTATTTGTATTGCTTTAGTTGGAATGTATATGGTCGTAATAAATTATTTTGTTCCTAACTTTAATGATAGGTTAAGAACCCTAGTGCAAAATTTTATGACTGTACAGGAACTACAACTATACCTTTTTGCCACAATCATTACTGTTCTTTTATTTATTAGCTCATGGTTGCTATCGATACGTATTTATGAGCGGAAAGCTTTTTAAAACTTTCAATGAGGTACTAAAAAAGTGAATGGGGTGTTACCATGACTAGATTTTGTGTGCTGACTATTGGTAAGACACACAGTGGTAAATCTACATTTGCACGAAGTTTAGAGCAGATGTGCCAAAATTGTATTGTGATAGATCAAGATCAACAAGCACAATTTTTATATGATTCTTATTCTAAGCTAATCCCGAATAATGGGGAAAATACGATTAAATATAAATTAACAGAAACACTCGTACAATATGCGGTAGATCATACGAAGTTTCATATTGTGTTATGTAATTCTAATTTAAACGAATTTAATAGAAACCGTCTTATACAAAGGTTTAATAATAGCGGATTTCACATCATCATTGTCAAATTTGATTTACCTATAGAAATACTGGAATCTAGAATGAATGAAGCGAGGCGTGATACCTCTATTTTGCGAACCGTTCAAACTTTTAAGGATGTTCTTAACTCACAAAAAGATTATCAGCTAAAGAAAAGTGTAGAACATGCATACAAAGAATTTTATGTAACAAACGAAATTCAAGTAGATTCTGTTTTAAGTGAACTAAAAAACTTGCTAAACGGATAGTTTTAAGAAGAAAAAACGGCTAATCCCATTGAATAAAGGGAATCCAGCCGTTTTTTAATTACAAAGAAGATTTAAAAGCAACTTTCCATATCACCATATTGATAAAGAAAAGCATAATGAAATAAACAGTGGATCCGAAAGTAACCTGACTAGCGATTAAAAAGTGTAAACCTGCCAGCATAGCTAAAGGGATAAACAACAACATTGTTTTCCAGCCTTGAGCATCTCCAATTTCATCATAGGGTCTGGTAAAGGGTATTTTGTTGCTCATCATAACAAAACAGAAGACCGTATATAGCCAGCTTGTTACTAAAACCACTAACAAATCTGGGATAATTCGAACGCCGTAAATATAGCAAAATACAATACTTAGTACGATATATATAGGTATATACAATTTAATTAAAAAGGCCTTTAAGCTACCTTTTTGTAAACCTATATAATCTTTAATCGGAAGTGTTTTATAGATCCAAGCGGCCTTATATTTAGCAGAATGACCAAGGAAAAGCACTGCAGAAGGAATAATTAGCATACTAAAATAAATCGTTAAGTAGCCCATACTGCTCGAGTAGTCAATCTCCTCAGATCTGCTAAAGGTAAAGATAAAAATAAATGGGATAATAAATGAAAAACCTAAAGAAGGATAGACTTTGAGCTTAAACTCTCGCTCTTGCCTCATCATCAGAGTGGAAAAACGATAGAAGGCTCGTTCTTCATGTGTTCTACAAATAAGAGATAATAACAATGATTTGAGTCTATTGTTCTTCTCTTTTTTAGATTTACTTGTACTTAGTAGTTTTTGAAGATTGCGTTCAAACGTTGGGATGAGTTTGATATATAACCAAATAGAGATGATAGGAATAATCACTGCTAAGATACTGTAGATTACTGTTAATAAGGATGTGTCACCATGAAGTATTAATTCATACGGAGCGGCGAACCACATCGGGATGAGGAAGAGGCTCCACCAATGAAACGAAACGACCATATCTAAGTTAACAAATTCAAATGATCGAATCAGCACTTGATAACCAATAATGAGCATCAGAGATAGTGCAATTTGTACATAGTTAATCATATCCTTCAACTTTTCGCCATCAAAGAAACGTAAGATAACGATATATAAAATGGCAGTTAACGCCACGATAAATAAATTAATGAGTATGATTTCAAAACCTGTTAAAATAAAAAATACAATTCCTTGCGTAAAGAGGCTGATAACAAGGGGGATAGCTGTTAAGGCCATTGTTAAATAGGATAAATAAATAAAAATATGCATAAATTTTGCGGCATTAATAGTTCTAGCAGAAATCGGCTTCGTCGAAAGTATACTTTTATCTCGCACATCTAAGAGCACAGAAGAAAAGTCAGAAATTAAAGAAGTCATAATTAAAAATATAATCATTGCAAAGGCAATACTCATTTGAAAAAGAAAGTTTTGACCAAATCCCATAAGTGGGATGAGTATAAGTCCGAATAAGACATAAATCCATAGAGACTTAATATATCCAAATTTTTGATCGTCTTTCTTTTTATTCTGTTGAAATAGTGTGGGTACTTTACGCTCATCCATCGTTAGTTTAAGTTGTAGAATTTTTCTCATCATGTCATAATCAATGCCCATTTTTACAAAAAGCCATCGAAATATATCAAGCAATTGAAGTGTTTTAAAATCCGTCATAATGGCACTCCTTGTACGATGGAGACAAACTTTTCTCCAATCTCCTGATGTTCATGGAATCCAGTTAACTGGTTAAAAATTCTTTCCAGCGTTCCTTCCATGTTATCAGCTTGTAATTGGGCAAATGTTCCGTCCGCAGCAATTTTCCCATCATACAGCAGGATGATACGACTACTGATTTTTTCAACGACATCCATAATATGAGATGAGTAGAATATGGTTTTTCCCTGGGTCGCTAGCTGAGTTAAGATTTCTTTAAATATCATGACACTGTTTGCGTCTAAGCCGTTAATCGGTTCATCTAAAAATAGTAGGTCTGGATTATGTATGACGCTTGCAATGATTAGTAGTTTTTGTCGCATACCCTTTGAATAAGAAGAAATTCTAGAATGATACGCTTCACCCACACCAAACAGTTCCATTAGCAATTTTGATTTGTCAGCTGCCTCCCCGAGCTCTAGTCCATACAGCTGCCCAATAAAGGTTAGATATTCATAGCCTGTTAAGTTATCATAAACATCCGCAATTTCAGGAACATACCCGATTTTCCGCTTATAATCAATTTGATCCTGCTCTATGGTTTTTCCAAAAAGCTTGATTTCTCCGCCATAATCGCCCTCAAGCCCTAAAATTAATTTTACAGTTGTACTTTTCCCAGCGCCATTTGGGCCAATATAGCCAATAATTTCTCCTCTAGATACATGAAGGTCAATCCCCTTTAAGATTTCCTTGTTCCCATAACTCTTCGTTAAATTCGTAATCGTTAAAATTTCCTCCATTTCCTAGCTCCTTTCTAATTTCTAGAAATTTTACCATAACTACACTATAGCATACTTATAAGTAGAAAAATTCCTTTTGGTAAAATGAAACCAGTTCATTTCCAGCTTTGTCTAACTTTATAAGAAGGGAGGGTTTATTATGACAACTGATGACAAAGAAAAATTGCTTTATGAAGTAATGGATCAACATGGGGATTATTTAAAAAGATTAATTTATACATATGTAAAAGAAATTCAGAAGACGGAGGATCTTTTACAAGAAGTTTTTATTAAATTTTATAAAAGCCTTGATGTCTTTGAAGGACGTTCTACTATTAAAACATATTTATATCGAATAGCAGTGAATGAATGTCAAAATTACTTAAAAAGCTGGCATTATAAAAAATTTGAAGTGACAGAAAGAGTGAAAAATTGGTTAAAGAGAGACTCTATTGAAATGGATGTTTTACGCCAAGAGCAAAATCAGTCTATAGGGCAAATAGTGAATTCTTTACCCATCAAATATCGAGAAGTAATTTGGCTCCACTATTATGTTGAATTATCAATAGCAGAAATGGCTGAAGTGTTAAAATGCTCTCCCAACACAGTTAAGACCAGGTTAGCTAGAGGGCGGAAATTAGCAAAAATAACGATAGAGGAGGGTAATTTAGAATATGAGTATTAAAAATGAACTGGAGAAATCAATACCTACGTCTATTAAATTTACAAAGAAAGATAGAGCAGATATTTTGGCTAAAATAAACCAATCTCCTAATTATAAATATCAGTGGAAACCTTTGGTGGTTTCTATTTTTGCAGTTGTCCTAATTGGAATTAGTCTCTTACCTACTCTTCAAACAGTAGAGAAAACTACAATAGATTCTCCCTTAGCTACTACAGATACGCGTGATGAGTCTCAATTAGTAGAAAGTACTGCTATAAAGCCACTTCCACCTCTAACAGAAGAAATAAAAAAACAGTACTATGCGCAATATGTAAAAATTATAGAGGAGGCTATGGCGCTGAAATCAGGTTTAAACATTGCTGTTGGACCAATGGAGGATTTCGAAGATGAATATTGGATTTCACCTGAAGAATTTGAAAAGAATGTTCAATCTTGGGTAAAACAACATTTAGCCACAGAACGCGAAAGAATTAATAACTACCTGATTACACCAGAACCTGTAATTACCAATGACGATGGTAGTACTACTAAAAAAACCTATATGTACTTCCCTGATATTTTAAGAACTGTTGAAGTAACAGGGGATTTTGAAACGCAATATGATGCATCCCACAAACGCCAACTGTTTTCTTCTGTTGAAAATGTTTCTACAAGCCTAATAAAAACGCAATCAGGAACGTGGAAGCAAATCTCCTATAAAACAGCGTTAATTGACGATGGGCGAACATTTAGTATTCAAATAGAGGGGATATTTGAGCTAAATACAATACAATACGAGAAGAGGTTTACCATTGAATTTTACTGTGATGAAAATGGCAAAATCTTTTAATCGTGACCACTAAATTAATTTCTCCGAATTTAATTCATCAATTTTCTTATACGGTCTCTTTTTCTCTTGGCTTTATAAAATTGCTCATCACCATTTGTCTGGACGTTTTAAAAAAGAAAAATAAAGGTTTTCAATTTTGATTGGGTTTTAAGAGGGGGCAGATAGTTGAGCGGGCCTATAAAGAAGCCCACAGTTATGAAGATATGATTTATAAGCTATTAGAAAAGTTGAATCCGGATGAAAGAAGGATTAGGTGATACTAATAAATAGTAGAGAAAATCATATTTTCTCTACTTATTGTACATGGGATATTTCGGGTATTTTGAAGCTGGTATTGTATTTAGCAATTCCCATATAATTAATGTTGTAAAGGGAAGATTGGGAGGTATGGAATGTTAATTAAATCCAATGAAGATTTGCTTGTTTTATTAGACGGTTTGTTGCGTGAGCCCCAACATTTCTGGAATGACTTTTATGATACATTTCAAAATATTCCTTTCTTTGTGAATAAGCCTGACGAAAATCTTGTACACTACTTTGAGAAGAATATGATTAATCCTGGTAAAGTGTTGGAAATTGGCTGTGGTGCTGGACGAAATGCTATTTATTTAGCTAAAAATGGATGTTCCGTGGTTGGAGTGGACATATCCGATAACGCACTGAAATGGGCTCAAAGAAGAATGAATGAAGAAAATGTCAATATAGAATTCGTCTGCGCTAATATTTTTGAGTTGGATTATGAACAGAATAGTTTTGACTTTATTTATGATTCAGGATGTTTTCATCATATAGCGCCACATCGTCGTGTTAGTTATATAGATATGATTGATAAATTATTAAAACCAGGTGGCTACTTTGCTTTATGCTCGTTTGAGGAAAATGGTGCATATGGCGGTTCTGCCATGACGGATGAAGAAGTATATTTAAAACGAAGTTTAGAGGGAGGACTTGGCTATACACAAAATCAATTAAAAGAAATATTTCACTTTTTAGAGGAGATAGAAATAAGAAAAATGTTATCTAGGTCTACGGATGATCTATATTTCGGATTAGATGGATTTATTGTAGGATTATTTAAAAAAGAAATAGCTAGGTAAACAAAGATGAGAAAAATTAAAGTGGTATTGTCAGAGTATGACTTGAATTGGGAAGAACAATTTTTATATGAGAAAAGAAGAATTCAAAAAGTTATTGGACATGCATTATTAGGGATTGAGCACATCGGTAGCACATCTATCAAAGGTTTGAAGGCCAAGCCCATTATTGATATTCTACTAGGCGTCAAAAGTATAGAGGAGGTGCCAGAATTAATAGAGGCGCTAAGTAATATTGACTATGAATACGTTCCGAAACTAGAGCTAATGGATAGAAGATTTTTTAGAAAAGGGTTATGGGGCCAAGGAACATGTCATTTACATGTATGTGAATATAACAGTAAAGAGTGGAATGATAAATGCCTGTTCCGAGATTATCTCCGAATAAATCCTCAAGCAGCGAAAGAATATGAAACGTTAAAAGAACAGCTTGCTAATCACTTTCAGTATGATCGCCAAACCTATACCAAGAAAAAAGGGCCGTTCATTCAAAAAATTATTGCTAGGGCAAAAGTTGAAGACTTACTATAAAAGCCATTCTCAACAATATAGAGAATGGCTTTCTTCTATTATAAATAGTCTATCTAGCAAGCTCGACAACGGTATCATAAAAAATATTAGTTGCTACAATAATATCTTCATCTGAACTGTATTCTAAAGGATTGTGACTAATACCGTCCTTTGAACGGACGAATAACATCCCAATCGGTGCAATTTCCGCGATATTCATGGCGTCATGCCCAGCACCACTGATGAGAGAGTAAGGACGTATTCCCTGTTTTTCAATGCTTGTAGCTAATTGTTGTTGTAGCGCTGTATTTGTTTTTGCAGGTTTAATGCGCTGTAACACTTTAGAAGTCAATGTGACATGTCTTCGTTTAGCAATCAGTTGCAGTTGTTGCAATATGGCAGCCTCTAATGTACTTACTTTATTTTCGTCAATATCCCGTAGATCAATCGAGAATGTGACCTTGCCAGGAATAACGTTTGTGCCATTTGGAGAGACAGTCAACTTGCCGACAGTTGCGACAGATTCAGTTGTGTCATTTAATAGCTGCTCAATAGTTAAAATCATTTCACTTGCTGCAGTTAGCGCATCCTGACGAAGCGGCATAGGTGTTGCACCAGCGTGTTCGCTGACACCTGTTACGGTTACCTCTAGCCATAATGGGGCTGCTATGCCTGTTACAACACCGACGGGTAGATCTTCATTCTCTAATACTTTTCCTTGCTCAATATGCATTTCTAAATAAGCTGTAATGTCATTACGTTGTGCATTTATTAAAGGATAAGGAGTCAAGTTGAATTCCTTCATTGCCTCTTCAATGGAGATGCCAACTTCATCTTTATGCTGTAATTGTTCCTCTGTTAATAGGCCAGCCATTGCGCTACTGCCAAGTAGACCAAAGCCAAATCTCGTACCTTCCTCATCTTTAAAGGCGACAACTTGAATTTTTTTTGAAGGTAGTAACTGTTGCTCGTGCATAGTATGTACCACTTCAATTGCCGCTAGCACACCTAATGCACCATCATATTTACCGCCTTCTGGTACTGTATCAATATGAGAGCCTAGCATTATGGTTTCATTACCCTCACCATAAGTTCCAATAAGGTTTCCAACTGCATCGACTGTTACACGCATTCCTGCTTGTTCCATATAAGTTGTGACTAACTCAATGGCTTGCTTTTCTTCCGGCGTGAACGAGAAACGATTAATACCACCTGTTGCTTCATTACGGCCAATTTGGCTTAAGTCTTGAAGATGCTGTAAGAGTCTATCTCCATTAATCATGACAATCACTCTTTCATTTGGAATTGGAAGTGGCATTGACCTTCACGCAAGACAAATTGGTCATGAACCACCTCTAAATTTTTATTGTACCCTTTGGCAATAGAGGGGTCGATCACTTTGCAATATAAAATGCCGTATTTGCCCATACCATCATCAGCCCATTGTTGACCTAGTGGGCAGTGAGTAAATGTTTGTTCTACCTCATTTTCTTTATAGACGGTTTCAATTTCAAATAAATCACTACGGCCCATATCATAGTTTGTTAAATAGTTATCCACTGAATTTTCTAGGCCGTTTGTGCGTGCACGTTGAGCAATACCTTGGCCCCGTTTATGGCCGAAACGTTCGACTGCGCGCATGATGACCTGTTCACCCGCTTCACCAAACTCATCTACAACTGGCTTAGCAATTTGTGCAAACATTTTTGAAAAACGGGCGAACGTTGTTAAATCCGCAAATTTCTCTTCACCTTCCACGATCGATGGTAAATATTCAAAGAAAGTATGATTTTCGCCTTCTGCTGTTGCCTTCTTAGCCATGGCTTCAGCGTCCTTTAAACCAAATGCCTCTAAACCTTTTTGTATTAATTCACGACCATACTCCCCATATTGCTCTGTAATGGAGAGATGTAACTCTGTAAACATTTTTGCCGTAATTACGTCCATGGATAAAGCCTTCATCATTAATTTTTCCCCTGCCATTAGTATGAGCCCCCTCAATACAAATCTTATTGATTTACTTGGATTTTATTTTTATTATAGAGGTGGCTAGTAAATGAAATCAAATGAATATTTACACAATTTATTATGAAAAAAAATCATAAAAGGAGATGGCGGTAATATGGCAACATTGGCACAATATATTGCTTTCCATACGCTGATCAATACGGGGAATTTTACAGAGACAGGATTAAAGCTAAATCTTACACAGTCTTCAATCAGTCACACGATTAGTAATTTAGAGGCAGAATTTGGTTTGTCACTAATTATTCGAAACCGTAACAATATTGTTTTAACGAGTGAGGGAAAGATTATTTATGAGCATATCTCAAAGATATTGCAGCAACAGCAGCAACTAGAAACCTCAGTCGCTAAATTAAAAAACCTAATTGGTGGTACGTTATCCGTTGGTATTCTACCAAGTGTTTCACTTGTCTTACTGCCAAAGGTTTTAGCGTACTTTGAACAGCATCATCCGGATTTACACATTCGTTTGTTGGAAGGGGATTATGACCAAATAGAGGATTGGTTACATAATGGGGTAGTAGATATTGGATTTTTAGTACAACCACATTCTAAACATCTTGTATTTGACGCGATTTTTGATGATGAACTTGTCTGCATCATGGCGAAGGAGCATCCATTAGCAAAAGAGAGTGAACTTAACATTGAGCAATTACAGGATGAACGTTGGATTATGCCTAAACGTACTATTGACCGAGATGTATCAAGGGTTTTAGCCAAACATAAAATCCACCCGAATGTGGTATATGAATTATCGGTCGATCAGGTCATTTTAACAATGGTTAATGAAAATTTAGGTATTTCCATTGTTCCGAATTCTCTCTTACTACATGCGCCAAGTAGTTTGATTAGAAAAAAATTTTCTCAAGCATATATTCGACAGGTTGGAATTGCATACAAACACAGTGTTCATCTTTCTCCGGGGGCTTTAAAGTTTGTAGAAATATCGAAATACTTTGCATCCTTTTTACAAATTTAGTTATTGACAATTAAAATAACCCGAACTATTATCTGATAAAACCAATTGGGATTGTTTACTTTAATCAGATGGAGGACGTTTGGATTATGCATACGATTGTTTATGTTGAGATATTTATCTATTTACTCGCAATGCTTGGAGTTGGGATTTACTTTAGCAAAAAAGATTTATCACATAATGATTACTTTCTAGGGGGCAATAAACTACCTGGCTGGGCGCTAGCCTTTTCAGAACGAGCTACTGGGGAGTCAGCCTACATGTTTTTAGGGGCAATTGGCTTTATTTATGTAGCAGGACTTTCTGGCATTTGGATTTTATCTGGCATGCTCTTAGGGGTAGTTGCTTCATGGTTATTTTTATCAAAACGTTTTATGACTGAGCAACAAAAATATAAGGTGAATAGTTTAACAGACTATATTGCTGTCAAATTTCCAAAGCATGCTGACATTATTCGTTGGCTAGCTTCTGCGGTTATGGTGTTATTCTTTGTTTGTTATTTAGCTGCTCAATTTTCAGGGATGGGCAAAACGATTTACTCCTTCTCAGGATTAAACATTACTTGGGGTACAATTATTATTGGTGCAATAATAATTGCCTATTCATGTATGGGAGGATTTATGTCTGTTGTGTGGACAGATACAATCCAAAGTTTTTTAATGCTCATCTCATTTATTATTGTCCCTATCGCGGCTTATATGGAAATCCAACATCAGGGTTTAAGCATTTCAACAGAGCTTGCGAATATGGGCAATGGTGCGGATAGCTGGGTGGGCGGCTTAAATGGACTTGCTTTAGGAGCTATGCTATTTACAAATCTGTCATGGTTCTTTGGTTGGCTAGGCGGACAACCTCAATTAAGCTCTCGTTTTATGGCTATTACAACTGAAAAAGAGCGCATTACAGGACGTAATATGGCCATCATTTGGACGCTCATTGTATATGTAGGTGCTTTCTTATCAGCTATTTTCGCATCCACTTTGTATAAACAAGGCTCTATAGAAGACCCAGAGATGATTTTACCTCATATGGTATTTGAAATCTTACCACCGTGGGTTGCGGGAATTATTGTTGCAGGTATTTTAGCAGCAATTATGTCCACAGCATCATCACAATTATTAGTGATTACAACGTCTATAAGTGAGGATATTATCCACAAGACATTACGTTGGAATGTTTCTAGTAAAAAACTAGTTCACCTTTCTCGTCTAGTTGCAGTGATTAGTGGGATTGTAGGTATTATTATTTCACTTAAATCAGGCTCAGTCATTTATAATTTAGTTTCCTTTGCATGGGCAGGGATTGGTAATACATTTTCTGTTGTCATTCTTTTAATCTTTTTCTGGAAACGTGTTTCAGGTATTGGGGTCATTGCCACAATTGTTGTAGGTTTCATTAGTGCAATTGCATGGTCTCTCTCTCCTATGGAGGCCATTGTTTCGGCTAAGGCAGCGACATTCTTTATTTGTTTAATTGTTGGGGTTATCGTGTCTTTAGTATGTCCTGATAAAGAGCAAGAGCAAATAAAAGTGTAGAAGTTTAAAAGTATTTTGGAATAATAAGTGGAACTCCTGTTTTGAAGATATTTCTCAAAATAGGAGTTTTCTTTTTATACAATTGAAATATGATAAAAGGAAGAGCAACCACTCTAACAGGAAATTACATAATGTGTGGACCTTTTAGATAAACGATGGATATGCAAAAATGAAGCAAGGGGGTTAGGAAGTTGTTTAATGATTTTAAGGTTTTAGATGAAGGTCCTGTTTATGTGCAATTAAAGAAATATGTTCAAGATATGATTGTCAAGGGACATCTATTGGAACATCAAAAGCTTCCATCTACCCGTGAACTTAGTAAGTTATTAACAGTCAGTAGAAATACAGTGTTGAACGCATATGCCGAATTAGAGCAAGATGGCATTATCTATGCAGTGAAGGGCAAAGGGCATTTTGTTGGAAAGGTTACTACATTAAAAACATCGTCTATTATTGAAATGGATTGGAAGAAGAGGTTAAATGATACGACTTTATTAGCAGATGAAATTGATTTAATAAGACAAGATATACACTGGCAAAAGGGCATGATTTCTTTTATTAGTATAGCCCCAGAAGAAAAGCTTTTTGATGTTGAAAACTTCAAAAGGGCATTCCTCACAAGAATGTCCATTGAAGGAGATATTGTTTTAAATTATGGCTATGCAAAGGGATATAAACCTTTAATTGATTACCTTCTTGGTTATATGGAAATGAAGGGTGTAGATATTTCTAATAAAGATATTATGATTACTAATGGTTTTACGGAGGGGCTAGATATATTATTGTCCTCTTTCGCCAAAAAGTCAGGGCGTGTTCTATGTGAAAACCCTACGCATCATGCAGCATTGAAGCTTTTCCGTATGCATGGATTAGACATTCATGGGATCGATATGAGTGATGATGGGGTTGATATAGGTCAGGTGGAACAAGACTTAGCGGAAAAGCAATTTGATTTTGCCTATTTCATCCCGTCCTATCATAATCCAACTGGAATCGTCACTTCTTCTGAAAAAAGGAATGCTATTTTCCAGCTCTTTTCAAAATACCAAATCCCCATTGTAGAGGATGGCTTTAACGAAGAATTAAGGTACACAGGTTCTCATTTGGCACCACTGATAGCCTTTAGCGGATCAGGTAATAACATTGTCTATATTGGCAGCTTCTCTAAAATCCTATTTCCAGGCCTACGTGTTGGCTGGATTTTAGCAGATAAAGAATTAATCAGTTATTTAGAGAGCATGAAAAGAGCTCGAACGATTCATACATCGACATTAGATCAGGCGGTGTTATACCAATATTTGCAGGATGGCTATTTTGAAAAATATTTAAAGAAGGCAAGGTCTGTTTATAAGAAAAAATATGAGCTTGCTCGTCAAGCTTGTATGCAATATATTCCCTTTAGCAGAATAACAGGTGATGGGGGCCTCCATCTTTTTATAGAGCTAGAAGAGGGTGTAGATGCACGGATACTATTGGAGAAATGCTATAACAAGGGTGTCGTGTTTTATCCGGGAGATGTATTTTTCACAAATGGAAGAGGTAATAATACATTTCGTTTAGGATTTTCTCGATTATCAGACGAGGATATAATTCGTGGAATTCAAATCATCGGTGATACATTGAAAAATGACATGAGGGGTTGAGAAAATGAAGGTTGGCGTAATCATGGGTGGCACTTCCTCCGAAAAGCAAGTTTCGATTATGACTGGTAAGGAAATGGTCGCTCAATTAGATAAGCACAAATACGATGTTGTTGCCATTACGTTGGATGACAACAAAGAGGTAATAGATAAGGTTCGTGACATTGATGTGGCGTTGCTGGCACTACACGGTAAGTTTGGAGAGGACGGTACGATTCAAGGTGTATTAGAAGCATTGGATATCCCTTATACCGGGAGCGGTCTGTTAGCTAGTAGTTTGTGTATGGATAAAAATATGACTAAAAAAATACTACGCTATGAAGGGGTTGCTACACCTAATTGGCTGCACTTTGTTAAGGGCGAGGAGCTTCCTTTACAGAATATAGAGCTTATGGGCTATCCACTTGTTGTTAAACCGAATGCGGATGGCTCAAGTGTAGGTGTTCACATCGTTCACGATCGGAGTGCCTTATTAGCTGCTGTTACGGACGTATTTAAATCGAATAACGAAATTATTATCGAGGAGTATTTGATCGGAGACGAGATTACATGCGGGATACTGAATGAGGAGCTATTACCTGTCCTATCAATCAAACATACGGCAGTATTTTTTGATTATAAGGCGAAATATGATGATGCTTCCACGATAGAGGAGCCAATAGAACTTCCGCCTGCTATTCATGAACGAGTAGCAAAGGCTGCTATGATTAGTTACAAGGCATTAAAATGTAGCGTTTATGCTAGAGTGGATATGTTGGTTAAGGATGGCGTTCCTTATGTGCTGGAGGTTAATACACTCCCTGGAATGACACCAAATAGCTTACTACCAAAAAGTGCACAGGCTGCTGGAATTAGCTATTCAGCATTATTGGATAGCATTATTGAAAGCTCCTTACAGATTAAGAGAAATGGATAAAATAGAGAAAACACCTTTTGTTTTTGCGAACAAAAGGTGTTTTTGACTTTTTTAAGATTTTGCTAATTCAATAAAACCTTCTCCAAAAACGTCTCTTACATCATGAATGGCAATAAAGGCGTCTTTGTCGACCTCTTTGACAATTTTTTTGAGCTTTACAACTTCTTGCTTACTAATCACAATATACAGGATTTCCTTTTGTTCCTTTGTATAATAGCCATGGCCTGCAAGAACTGTAACACCACGATTCATATAAGCAGTCACCTGTCCAGCAATTTCTTCAGGTTTTTTGGAGATAATTGTAACAGCCTTTTTAGGGTTAACCCCCTCAATGACAAACTCCATCACCTTTGTGCCGATATAGAGCATAATAATCGTTAGCATTAACGCCTCTGCCCCAATAATAAAGTAAGATGAAAAAGCGACAATTAAATCAAAGAATAGAAGTCCATAGCTAATACTCCAACCAAGATATTTGTTAGTAATTCTAGCTAAAATCGTAGAGCCTGCCGTTGTACCACCAACTCTTATAATCAAGCCAATGCCGACTCCGGCAAAAACGCCACCAAAAATCGTATTGACGATAATTTCATCTGAGGAAATAGACCAAGATTCTGTTAAATGTAAGAACAGCGAGTGGAAGGAGACCGCAATAATTGTGTAGATTGTCGTTTGCCTATTTAAAAATTTATAGCCGATGATCAGTAAAACTGCGTTCATAACAAAGCTGACAATACTTGGCGACCATCCGAACAAATAGTAAGCTATAATTGTTAAGCCTGTTACGCCACCCTCACCCAAATCATTCGGAATAACAAATAAGTTAACCGCTAGGGCAAAAAGCAAAGCTCCAAGCATAATCATAAAAATATCAATAACGTATTTTTTCATTCACATAACACCACCATATCGAAGTTTATTTTTTTCTTAAATTCCATACTATATCAGGTTTTCTCTAAATGATATACTTTTTAGAATGTTCATTTGTGATATATCGACAATAATTAGTTTGTCTTTAGAGGGAATATTGAAACTTGACATATTGTAGATAGAATTTATAATAATCGTAACAATTCAAGGAGGATTATTAAAAAATGACACATGCTATGAGACTACGTTTCCCAATGTTGAACCAATAACTAAATAGGGTCAAAAACTCTGTTTGTGAAATCAGAGTAAACGGGATAGTCTGTCCTTTTTTAATCATCTTCATATGTATAAGAAAAGGGAAGCAAGGGCTTCTTTTTTAGTGAGAATAAATCTACACTATATCTCTTTTACTTTTCAACACAGACAAAACCAAGTCTGTGTTTTTTTATTGAATATAGGGAGGGAAATGTAATGTACAGTCTATTATTCTTTTGATACGAGCTTTTAATAGAAGCTCGTATCGATACCATAGCTATCGATACGAAAATTAAATTTCGGGAGGTAGCAACATGGAAAAGGTTTGCTTTGAATTAGAGAATGTAGTCGTGACTTATTTAGATCAAGAGATATTGAATATAGAAAAATTAGCTGTGCATCAATTTGACCGAATAGGAATCGTTGGTAAAAATGGTGCTGGTAAAAGTACATTAATGAAATTACTTGCTGGGAAGATTCGACTAACAAACGGGAGGATAAAAAGCCATGTTCATTTCGGGTATTTTGAACAAGTGGAAGCACCGACATCCACTAAACCAGATCCAGCCTTATTGGGCAAACTTGCCGTACCCAAGCAATCTGACCAGCTTAGTGGTGGAGAGCAAACACGATTAAAGCTAGCACAATTATTTTCTATTTATGAGGAAGCTTTGCTCATTGATGAGCCAACAACACATTTGGATCAAAAGGGTATTTCGTTTCTACTTGATGAATTGCGCTATTATTATGGGGCACTTATACTAATAAGTCACGATCGTGCTGTACTAGATGATCTGGTTACAACCATATGGGAAGTTGAAAATGGTAAGATCACAATTTATGCGGGCAATTACAGTGATTATGCTTACCAAAAGCAATTAGAACGAGATCAGCAAAGTCAAGCATATGACCAATACTTGAAAGAAAAAAGCAGACTTGAAAAAGCTGTTGATGAAAAGCTGAAAAAAGCTGAAAAAATTGCTCAAGCAGGTAGTATGTCGAAAAGAGAGGCTAACGCAAAACCGAATCGTATGTTTATGACAAAGTCCAAAGGCACAAGTCAAAAATCTGTGCAGCGTGCAGCTAAAGCCATCGAGCATCGAATAGAAAAGCTCCGGAAAGTAGAGGCTGTACAGGGAGAGAGAAAAATAGTTTTCCGGCAACCGAAGCCTTTAAAACTACACAATAAATTTCCGATTATGGCCGAGCAGCTCTGTTTACACGTTCAGGAAAAGGTACTATTGGATAATGTAAGCTTTCAAATACCATTGGGTAAAAAAATTGCGCTTACAGGTAGTAACGGTTGTGGTAAAAGTACCTTACTACGACATATCGCTAATAATGGTGAAGGATTAACCATCTCCCCTAAGGCTAAGGTAGGTCATTTCCTACAGATGAGCTATCAATTTAAAAGCGAGGAGACCGTTCTGCAATTTTTGGAAAATCGCTCTGAATATGATGAAGGCCTATTACGAAGTGTGCTTCATTCCATGCAGTTTATAGGAACCGATATACAAAAAGTCGTAAAGTTTTTAAGTGGTGGAGAAGCCATACGCCTCCAGCTCTGTCAGCTATTTTTGGGAAACTATAATATTTTACTATTGGATGAGCCGACTAATTTCTTAGATATTCATGCATTAGAAGCGCTTGAGCAATTTATGGCTGCCTATGAAGGAACAATCATCTTTGTCACGCATGATAAAAAGTTCATCAAAAATGTAGCGGATGTCCAGTTTGTAATAGAAAATAAAAAGATATTTTAAATAAAAAGTGCGATTCTTCTATTAGGAGAATCGCATCTTTTTTATTGAATTTTTATTTTGAAGGAGGTAAAAGGGAAAATTTGGCGAAGGTGTAAGATAGACATTATAAAAAGGGATGATGACGATGATCAATACGAGTGTGACGACAAAATTAAAAATTAATCAGCCAGCCCATAAAGTATTTGAAGCCATTATTTCTCCCACTGAGATCGGGAACTATTGGTTCTCTAGCAGCTCTGAAAGATGGGGAGTGGGTAAAAGAATTACGCTTAAATATGATGAATATCAGTTCGAGGGTGTCATCACCGTACTGGAATTGGAGGCCAGTAAAAAAATTGTGTTTGTTTGGGGCGAAGAGCAAGGAGAAGTGACAATGGTTACCATTACCCTTGAAGAGTCAGAAAAGGAAACGATTATTACTGTAGTGGAGTCAGGATTTAATGCACATGACCCAGAAATTGTGGTAAAAATGATGGGTCAAAAAGAGGGCTGGGTTTATACGTTAACATGCCTCAAAGGATATGTAGAGAATGGAATTAGTACTTTAAGAGCTTCGTTAATTCATTGAGGAGGAAGGGTATGACAACGGCTAACAGCGATGGAGTTTGCCTTGAATCAAACAAGAGCTTCTATTTGTATCCTTGTGGGAGTGATGCCACCAGAAGAAATAAGCACAGAAAATAGCGTTACGCTTAAATAATCAATCGTCTACAGCGATGGTTGCTGGAAGAAGCAGAGTGATGGGGGGAGAATGTGAGAACATTGATTTGGGTGATTGGCAGTGTTTTAGTTTGTGCAGTATCAGTACTAGGCATTGTCTTTTGGAAGTTTCAGAAGGAAATTAAGAAGGATGATCCTGAATATATTGTGCAATTTATCAAGGAACATAAAGAGGATAAAAATGTTTCTGTAGCAATTCAATACAATCAACAACATTGGGTGGAGCTCAATACAAAGGAACCGTTACCGCTTGCAAGTACGGTTAAAATAATCATAGCCATCGCTTATGCGCAACAGGCAGCAGATGGTCGTATTAATCCTCAGCAACAGGTCGATCTAAAGGAATTAGAGCCATTTTATATTCCTAAAACAGATGGCGGTGCACATGAAGCATGGTTAGCACAATTAGACCTTCAGGGTATGGAAAGTGTCCCTTTGAGCGAGGTAGCAAACGGTATGATTGCGTATAGTTCCAATGCGAATACGGATTACTTAATGCATATACTCGGTCTTCAATATGTAAATGATGTTCTTACACAACTCGCTGTAAAAGAGCATGAGCCCTTATATCCAATCGTAAGTGCTATCTATATTCCCACTCAATTAATGGAAGAAAAGAGTTTAACGAAAAAAGAAACATTAACAGCTTTAAGAGATATGGATATGACTGAATATCGAGAAAGGGCATTGACTATTCACGAGAATTGGGTAGAGCACCCTTTAACAAAAGAAGAGAAAGCAAAGGCACTAAAAATGCTCAATATGGATTTTCAAAAGGTATGGTCTGATCGTTTAATAAGGGCTTCCACAGACAATTACATCTCTATTTTAGAAAAATTGAATAGTAAAAATTATTTTAGTGAAGATGTACATAAGTACTTAGATCCTGTAATGGAGCAGTTGATGCTTAACCCCAAAAATCAAGAATGGCTCAAACATGCAGGCCAAAAGGGGGGATCGACAGCTTTTGTGTTAACTTTAGCTGCCTACGCGGAAGATAAAAAAGGGAATCAAACGGAAATCGCCTTTTTTGCTAACGACTTAAATACGATGGAACAACTGAAATTATCTAATAGTATGAATAGTTTTCAAATGAAATTTCTTACAGATGAGGGCTTTCGGATGCGTTTAAAAAAGGAGTTGTCTGAGTCGTAAGTTGCCTTTAGCCGGGAACTCATAGTACACCAGCAGTAGGATCGTGCAAGCTAAATCCAAGCTCTGCTTCGGCATCTCGTTTCCAATCATCTTCAACTCCTTGTTCAGGAACCCATTTTATCGCAGTACTACTAGATAGATAGCTTTTTGACCAGTCTCTCATACATGACAACTTCGCCCACTCTTTTTATAGGTGTACCTTCTTTCATTCAACTGCATAAACTAATGTTATTATGCGTGAGAGGATTGAGTTGAATGTATCACCCTTATTATGGAAATAACCAAATGTATTATTATGGCTACCATCCGGTTTATTGGACCTATCCAAATCAAATAGAGCAAGGGGAAAGAAAGATTGTAAGAACTGACTATGGGCCTGAGCCATTCATTGTAGACATTGAAGAGGTAACAAAGCAAAACAAAAATTATCGCACAGCATTGTGGACAGGTAAAAACCTACAAGTAACGGTGATGAGTCTCAATATAGGTGAAGATATAGGCTTAGAAGTTCATCCTCATGTCGATCAATTTATATGTATTGAGGAGGGACATGGAGTAGTACAAATGGGTCCTACAAAGGATTACTTAAATGATCAACGATATGTCTCAGAAGATACGGCTATCATGGTACCTGCAGGAACTTGGCATAATCTTACGAATACAGGCAATAAACCGCTAAAGCTTTATTCGATTTATGCACCACCAAATCATCCATTTGGAACTGTTCACATAACAAAGGCAGATGCGATGGCAGCAGAATGATAGAATGGCAAAAGTGACAGTTAGGGCAGTTGAACAAACTAATAGAGTTTTTATGATAGAATGCTAAAAATAAACTGATAGGAACTAGGGAAATACCCTAGTTCAGTTTTATTTTAATTGCATGAGAGCGCCAAAATATTGCTGTGCTGTTGTAAAGCAAATAAATGCTAGCAGCTCACTAATTTCTGCCTCTGTTAAATAGTCTTTTAAAACAGCCGTGACATTAGGAGCTGTATGGCCTTTTGAGGCTAGGAAGGCTTCGGCAAACCCTGTACATATCGCTGTTTTCTCATCATAATGCTGTGGATCGGGTTTTCCCTTTGCCTTACAATATTGACAACCATTTTTTTGAGCCAATGTTTTGCGAACCTCTTCTTTTAATAGAGCAGATAAATGCCCATCCTTTTCGAGTACCTCGCCCAACTGTTGCCAGTGCAACTGTATGCCCTCGTTATAGCCTAAAAGTTGTTGAAATGGCGTTAAGCCTTTGTCGTGTAAATGAATTAGTGTCATAAACATCCCTCCTTTAATTAGTGTAAAATGTGAATAACGAAGTTGACATACACATTCGAAGGAAGATGTTATTATTTTCTTTTAAAAAGAAGGGATATTTCCAAAATGGATTTCATTAACGAAATGATACTAAAAGAGTTGAAAAAGGATAGTCGGATTTCCATCAGTGAATTAGGGAGAAGGGTACATTTATCTGCACCAGCTGTGCGTGAAAGAGTAAAGCAATTAGAGGAACAAGAAGTTATTAAGAGGTATACACTAGATATAAATCAAAAGGCATTAGGTTTTCCAATTGAAGCTATAATCGAAGCAACAATCAAAAATAATCGCTATGCGGATTTTAAAGATTATATTAAGGCTTATACAAATATGGATTTTTGTTATCGAATATCTGGTGAAGCTTGTTTTTTATTAAAAGCCCATTTTCAATCTTTTTCTGATGTAGAACAATTTATTGATGAATTACAACCATATGCACATACAAAAACTAATTTTATCTTTTCTGATATATGTGACGACATTTATTAAAGAAGGAGATAGTGATGGACATCAAATTATTTGTAGATGAAATTGATGCATTAGTACATTTTTTAACACAAAATGAATGGTTTTATCACACGGATCAGCATGTAAAAGCAGAGTCTGTTCGAGCAGCGTATGCAAAGGGCTTTTTTAAAGACGATCGTGAAACATATTGGTTACTTGAAAATGAAGAAAAAATAGGGGTTATGATTATTCATGATATAGGCGATACTATCCCTCTTTTTGATATTCGTTTAGATGCAAAATGTAGAGGGAAAGGATACGGTGTCCAAGCACTACGTTGGCTACAAGATTATTTATTTGGCGAAAAAGGTAAGGTCCGTATTGAAGGCTATACAAGGGTTGATAATATTGGCATGCGCAAGTGCTTTAGTAAAGCTGGTTTTGTGAAAGAAGGCTATTTGAGAAATGCGTGGGAAAACGAAGATGGTACAGTGACAGATAGTATTTTGTATGGTGCCATTAAAGATGATTGGGTTTTAGGAGAAACTACACCCATTAAAATAGATGAAGTACCATTTTAAATATTTGTAAGGAGCGCTTTGACATGAACAACGAGTTATTAAGTGTCTTAAGAAAATCTTGGTCGATTCATTCTAGTTCTAAATGGAGTTTAGATAACCCTGCAAAAGGACAATGTGGAGTCACTTCTTTAGTTGTACAGAATATCCTTGGTGGCGACATAAAGAAGACATTTCTTGATGAAGGTTGGCACTTTTATAATGTAATTAATGGGGAAAGAATGGATTTTACGAAGGAACAGTTTTCATACATAATTGACTATCAAGATATCGATTCAAATAGAGCAGAGGCTTTTCAAGATACGAATGATGACCAATATAGTTATTTAAAATCACAAGTGGATAAGATTTTAAGTAAGGCAGAGAGCTAAATTTCTCTGCCTTTTAAAATTAAAAAAGAAAGGTGTTGACGTTTAATAAAATATCGTGTTATTATTATCTCGAATTCAAGATATATAAATTCAAGATAAATGAATTCAAACCTTTAGTTCTCGCAAGGAGGTACAATTATGGGTTTTTTGAATAAATTATTTAGTTCAAAAAAAGAGGAGGAACAAACAATGGCAGAATTAAATATTGGTATTATTATTGGATCAACTCGTGAGGGGCGAGTAAGCCCTCAAGTAGCACAATGGGTAAAGGAAATTGCAGATCAACGCGGTGACGCAAATTATACAGTAATTGATATTGCTGATTATAAATTACCTTTATTAGGCGAACCAGGACAAGATGCTTCAGGAGCACAAGGTTGGTCAGAAATTATTGCTAAACAAGATGGTTTTGTATTCATCGTACAAGAATACAATCACTCTATTACAGGAGCATTAAAAAATGCACTAGATTATTTACGTGTAGAGTGGAATAACAAAGCAGCTGGAATCGTATCTTATGGTTCTGTTGGCGGTGCTCGTGCAGCAGAACATTTACGTGGCATTATGGGCGAGCTTTTAATCGCAGATGTACGTGTTCACCCAGCACTATCATTATTCACAGATTTTGAAAATGGAACAGACTTTAAACCAAAAGAAGTACAAACAGATTCAGTAAATCAAATGTTAGATCAATTAATCCCTTGGTCTAAAGCGCTATATACAATTCGCTAAGCTTATATAGTTTGAGGTAGGTTGTAATTGGGCACAGTAAAGGTAAGATAAATTAGTCATGAAGGGGCTTGTTAACATGAAAAAACATACAGCAGGTATTCACCATATCACAGCGATCGTAGGACATCCGCAAGAAAATATTGATTTTTATGCAGGAGTGTTAGGCTTACGTTTAGTAAAACAAACAGTAAACTTTGATGATCCAGGCACATATCATTTATATTTCGGTGATAAAGGTGGGAAACCGGGAACAATCATTACATTCTTCCCTTGGGCTAATGCTTATCAAGGACGTATTGGTGACGGTCAGGTCGGTGTCACAACGTATGTTGTACCAGAAGGGGCACTACCATTTTGGGTGAATCGCTTAGCGAAGTTCTCTGTTCCTTTCCAAAAAGCTGAACGTTTTGGTGAGCAAGTCATTCAATTCGATGATCCGCATGGTCTGCATATTGAACTCGTTGCACGTGCTGAAGGTGAATTAAATGAATGGACATTTAGTGAAGTCACACCTGAAGTTGCCATTAAAGGCTTTGGTGGAGCTATTCTATATTCAAGCCACCCTGAAGAAACGGCAAAAGTTTTAACAGAGGTAATGGGTTTTGAAAAAGTAGCGACAGAAGGTGACTATACTCGATATAAATCTAGTGCAGAGATCGGCAATACAGTAGATTTAAAAACAGTTGCAGGTCAACGTGGTCAAATGGGTGTAGGGACAGTTCACCATATTGCGTGGAGAGCTCAAGATAATACGGATCATTTAGAATGGCAAGAGTATGTTATGAATCATGGACAACATGTAACGGAAGTAAAAGATCGTAATTATTTTAATGCGATTTATTTCCGTGAACCTGGCGAAATTTTATTTGAAATCGCTACAGATCCTCCTGGATTTGCTCATGATGAAACACCAGAAACAATGGGTAGCCAATTAATGTTGCCACCTCAGTATGAGCAGCATCGAGAGCAATTAGAAAGAACATTAATCCCGATTAAAGTGCGTGAGCTTGATTAAGAGGGGTGAGTCGCTTGATTTTGATTGATCCTAAGAATAATTCAGAGCGCGAAAACTATAAGTTATTGATTGGAAGTATTATTCCAAGACCAATCGCGTTTGTAACGACGAAGTCAGAGCAAGGGGTTATCAATGGAGCACCATTTAGTTACTTTAATATCGTGTCATCCAATCCACCGATGATTTCTTTAGCGATCCAAAGACCAAATGGACGTTTAAAGGACACAGCTCGACATATCCATCATCAGCAACAATTTGTAGTTCATATTGTCGATGAAGATAATGTAGAGCAGGTGAATGAAACAGCAGCTTCATTGCCTGTTACAGAAAGCGAACTTGCACGAACAAATTTTACATTAGTCGATAGTCAACAAATTGCCGTTCCTGGCATTCGAGAAGCAAAGATTCGTATGGAGTGTCGCCTAGTACAATCCGTTCCTTTGATGAATGGGGAGGAACAGACAGGAGATTTATTTATTGGAGAAGTTGTTCAATTTCATATAGATGAAGCAATTTATCATGAAGGAAGAATCGATCCAAGAAAACTAAATGCTGTTAGCAGGCTTGCGGGATCAAACTATGCTAAAGTTGGCGAGATTTTCTCGATAGAACGTCCACAATAGATGAACAAATAAATGCGAAAATGTTGTGTTATCAACATTTTCGCATTTTTATATCTCTTGATTCATGGGTGATTAGAAGGCGAAATGACTAATCAAATATTGAGTGCGCGTGCCATGGCATCTAAATAGTTCTGAATAGCCAGCTGACTTATTTTCGCTTCTGGCACAAAGACCTCAAAACAATGGTAACTGCCAGGGTAGAGGTGGAATTCAACCTCAACTCCTGCCTGTGCAAGACGTGTTACATAATCAAGGGTTTCATCACGAAATAAATCAAGTTGACCAATACATATATAGGTTGGCGGTAATCCTGCTAAGTTTTCGGCTCTTGAAGGGACTGCATACGGAGAAAGGGCATTAATGTTCTCTTCCTCTCCTAAATACATACGCCAGGCAGTCATATTATTTGTTCTATTCCATGTTGCATGATCATCAATGATCTCATAGCTAGAATGTGTTTCGTTTCGGTTATCAAGCATCGGATACAGTGGCATCTGGAATATAATTGATGGTCCTCCTTTATCGCGAGCCATTAATGCTAGTGCTACTGTTAATCCTCCACCACCGCTTGCACCAGCAATTGCCACCCGTCTGACATCGATACCAAGTGATTGCTCCTTATTAGTCATCCAAACTAATCCAGCATAACAATCTTCAATTGCTGCTGGATAAGGATGTTCAGGTGCCAGTCGGTAATCGATGGATACGACAACGCAGTTAGCTGCTTGAACAAAGCGTTCGCATAAAACATCATCCATATCAGGGTGTCCCATGACAAAGCCACCACCGTGTATCCAAAGCATAGCTGGAAGTTTATCCTGCTTCCGTTTAGCTGGTTCATAGATTTTAACCAACATTTCGCTCCCGTCATCTCTAGGAATCATCCGGTTGCTAGTAAGTACATGTTCTGATCTTTTCGAAGGTGGATGGGACAGGAGACTTCGACTCCAAGTTAAATCCTCCTCCAATCGAAAGCCAGGAAATTCTGTGTAAGCCTGCCTTAATTCTGGTAAGACTCGGTTAATAATGGTCATAAATAAACTCCTCCTGTTGAATAATGAAGTCTTAAAGAAATGGCTCTCCTTCTAGAGCCATTTCAGCTTCCCATTTGGCGACTTCCTCACGTACACGAGGGGCAACTTCTGTTCCAAGTAGTTCTATAGCTTGCATGACTTGATCATGTGGCATTGTACTTAATGGCACGTATAGCATAAAGCGTGTAATTCCGACGTGTTTACGAAGGTGAATAATTTTTTCAGCAACAGTATCTGGATCTCCGACATATAATGCTCCGTCAAAACTTCGTGCAGCATCATAACTAGAACGATCATAATAAGGCCATCCTCTTTCTTTGCCTAATTTATTCATACCAGCCATTGTTGATGGGAAAAATGTGTCTGCTGCCCATTCCCTATTCGGCCCAACAAAACCTATTGAATGAGAACCTACTTGAAGTTTTGATAAATCATGACCTGCATGAAGCGCGGCCTTTTTATACAGCTGTACAATCGGTGCAAACTGCATTGGGCTGCCACCAATAATGGCTAGCATAAGCGGTAATCCTAAAAGGCCAGCACGCATAGCAGATTGTTGATTTCCTCCGCTAGCCACCCAGATTGGAAGAGACTCCTGAACTGGTCTAGGATACACACCTAAATTATTGATTGCTGGTCGATGTCTACCTTCCCAAACTACTTTCTCGGACTGTCGAATGTTAAGTAGTAAGTCTAAATGTTCCTCAAATAGTTCATCGTAATCATGTAAATCGTAGCCAAATAAGGGGAAGGATTCGATAAAGGAACCACGACCTGCCATGATTTCTGCACGTCCATTCGATAGTCCATCCAATGTGGAAAAATCCTGAAAGACACGCACAGGATCAGCCGAAGAAAGGACAGTTACGGCACTTGTGAGTCGAATGTTTTTCGTTTGAGAAGCAGCAGCAGATAGCACCATTGCTGGAGAGGATGCGGCATAATCTTCTCGATGATGCTCGCCAATGCCAAAGACATCTAATCCTACTTGATCTGCAAGAATCATCTCTTCTACTACTTCACGTAAACGCTGGGCATGACTAATTACTTCACCACTGTGAATGTCTGGTTTTGTTTCTACGAAAGAAGTAATTCCTATTTCCATTTTGTATATCTCCTAATCAAATTAATAATTTGTAAATCGTTTTGTCGTTACCCAAAAAAGGAGGGCGATCGTGCTAATAGAAGCTCCAAGCAAGCAAACGCCTTTCCAGCCGAAGAGTGCATACGTCTGTGTAGAAGCGATTGAACCGCCAGCGCTTCCGATAGAATAGAACACCATATAGCCAGCGGTAAGACGGCTGCGGGCTTCGCTAAGCAATGGAAGAATCATCGCCTGGTTTGTGACATGAACTGCCTGTACAGCCAAATCAAGCAACACGATACCTACAATTAATGCCCATAACGACTGTTCTAAATAGTTGATAAACAACCATGAAATGAGTAAAAGCATTAAAGCAATACCTGTCGTTTTTTGTCCAAAACCTTGATCTGCTAATTTCCCTGCCTTTGCAGCCGCTAAAGCACCAGCCACTCCAACAAGGCCAAATGCTCCAATGACACTGTGTGAAAGAGCTAATGGTGGCGCACTAAGTGGCAGAACAAGTGGCGTCCACAAAATACTGAAATCAGCAAAAATTAGCATGGCTACAACAGAGCGAATACGTAATGTTCTTTCTTGAATAAACAGCGTAAACACGGAGCTAATTAGCTGCCAATAAGATAGTGATTTTACTTCACGCTCTACTCTTGGTAACACTTTGAGAAACAGACTGACCATTAAAAGCATGAGGGTGGCAGAGACAAGATAGACAGAACGCCAGCCTGCAAGATCTGTTAATAGACCAGCAAAGGTTCGAGCAAGCAGTATACCTATGACGATGCCACTTGTGACAATGCCAACGACACGACCACGATTTGTAGAAGAAGCCATGGTTGCTGCAAATGCCACCAGTGTCTGTGTCACAACGGCAAGTAAACCAACTAGGGCCATACCAGCGAATAGCACTACAATATAGGAGGCAGTACCGACTATAAACAAAGCCACGGTGGATAATAGCATTTGACCAATAATCAAGCGTCGTTGGTTTAGTAAATCTCCAAGTGGCACTAGAAGTAGTAAGCCTAGACCATAAAAAATTTGCGTGATAGTAATAATCAAACCAATAATCGAATGATCAATAGCAAACTCTAGAGCTAGTTGATCAAGCAACGGCTGTGCAAAATAAATATTGGCGACAGACATTCCGCAGGCGGTTGCAAATAATAATGTTACAGCTTGAGACATCGTAGGTTGTTGACTTAAAGAGGGTGCATCTTTTTGTGGTTTTGGATTATAGTCCACGCTGTATATTCTCCTTTCATAATGAATTGTCATCATAACATACCGTTCGGTATAATATAATTATTGGTAAATATATCTTAGTTGTATTTATCATGTCAAGGTTTGTTAAAAATAATGTATAAATGGTTTGATTTATAAAGTGGAAATTGACAATAATAACAATAGGTAATACAATAAATACATACTGTTTGGTATTTAAAAATATAAGACCTACTCTCGAATCCTTAAATAACGGAGGTGAAATTTGAATGGCAAGAACCCGTGAATTTGATGAGGAAAAGGTATTAGAAGCTGCTATGCAATTATTCTGGGAAAAGGGATATGAAGCGACTTCTTTAAGTGATCTTACTGCTAGAATGGAGATTCAGCGTCCTAGTATTTATTCAACCTTTGGGGATAAAAGGGAGCTATTTGAAGCAGCACTTCGTAAATATACGACATCTCGAGCGGCTGATATACGAGCAAGACTTCAAAGTCATTCATCTGTAAAAAAGGCATTTACTATTTTTTTCGAAGATGTAATTGCTGGAGAATATACAGGTGATATTAGTAAGGGGTGTTTTTGTATAAATACAATGGTAGAACTGGCACCTCATGATGAAAGATTTGAAATCTTGACTAGAGAGCATCAACTTTATTTAGCTGTCATTTTTCAAGAGACGATAGAACGAGGAATCCAGACTGGTGAGTTGGATGCTGACACAGATGCCAAATCATTAGCACAAGCTTTAATTGTTGCGTTAATAGGGTTAACGGTCATGCTGAAATCACAGCCCCAAAGATCATTTGTTGACAATGCAATTGCAACGACTCTTACATTACTTAAATAAAACAATGTATGAAGGAATGGCAGAAGAAGCGGTGCCCCTTTAGGAGTGGTAAAGGGGTACTTGGGGGAATACATAAAACTGCACACTTTATTAAAATCTAACATAGAATGATTTTATAATTCCTTACAAGCCCATGTGTCTATCTCAACCTTTAAGGAAGGAGTAGCCAGTGCTACTACGTAAATTAATGTCATGCAAGGTAGATGATCTCCCAAAAAATCACCTATTATTTCCTTTCGTTGACTAGCTTCCATATCTCCTACTAAATAAAATACGAGCTTTGTAATATCACGAACCTCCATATTAGCATTTTCTAAATTTTTTCTAATATTTTCTAGCGCTAACTTCAATTGAGCTACCGCGTCTTCAGGTATAGTTCCATCTGGTTGCATGCCAATTTGTCCAGATAAGGTTAACCATCTATGTGGACCAGTGACTTCGATTTGATGGACATAAGGAGCGACGGGTTGATGAATATTCTCAGGGTTTCTTGAAATTTTCATGGAATCAGTCCTATCTTTTTCTAAATTGTACTTTTAATCAAGTTAACATAAGGTATCGGTAATTAAAAGATTCTTACAAATACCATTATAAAAGAACATACAAATTGGATATGCTGTTATAAAGGGTTATAATAGATTCATAGAATGTAGGCTTATACGCTGATAAAGCTTTCACAAAGGATAAAAGTATTGACATTTTAATTTGACAAGACATACAATTCACCCACGCCTTAGGTTTTATATAGACACTTCTTTAGAAACATAAATTTCGTCTTATTTTGAAGGTAGCTGGCTATACTTAATTAATAAGAGGGAAATTTTTACATAAGAATGATGCGTATTGTTATAATTCAATTTTTTATTGTGTTTAGTTGATAGTGTAGCCCTAGGTAGCAGAAACAGCGAGGCCGTTTTGTAGAAGGAGTGAATAAATGACTAATTTCTTTCGGAGTAATGGATTTAAACGTTTTATAATTCTAGTTGGTATTGCTATTGCCTTATATTTAATGCGTAGTATGATCAATCTAATTCTGCTAACGTTTATTATTACCTATTTGATGAATCAGCTTACTACGAAGACGACGAAGGGTATTAAAAAATATGTACCGATGAATGAAAAAGCTGTTACGGTAACGTTATACCTTTTACTTGTTGCAGGTATAGTTGCAGTGATATACAAATATTTGCCGATTGTGACCCAACAAATTACACAGCTTTTTGATCTAATTGCGAGCTTTAATCTCGATCCAGATGATAATGAAATTGCTAGGTACTTAGCTCCTACCTTTGAGAAAATTGAACTTGGGAAATATTTAGAGCAAGGTGTAGATTTAACTCTTAAAAATATTACGAATATTGGTAAAATCATTATGCAAATATTGATTTCACTTATATTGAGTTTGTTCATTCTGTTAGAAAAGAAGCGCATTATTGAGTTCACAGCAAAGTTTAAGGATAGTAAGGTTGGACCACTTTATGATGAACTTCATTATTTCTCAAGAATATTCATTCGCTCATTTGGTAAAGTAATTGAGGCACAGTTCATTATTGCAGCGGTTAACTGTGTGCTATCAGTAATTGCCCTTTCTATTATGGGCTTCCCACATTTGATTGCCCTTGGTATCATGCTCTTCATTTTAGGCTTAGTACCAGTTGCAGGTGTCATCATTTCATTAATTCCACTAAGTATTATTGCCTATAGTATCGGTGGTTTGATGTATATTGTCTATATATTAGTGATTGTCATGGTATTACATGCTATTGAAGCCTATTTTTTAAATCCAAAGCTAATGTCCGCAAAGACTGATTTACCGATTTTCTACACATTCATGGTCATTCTCTTCTCAGAGCATTTCCTTGGTGTATGGGGATTGATTATAGGTATTCCACTATTTATGTTCCTTCTTGATATTCTGGGGGTAACATCCTCGGAAGATCCTCACAAGAAAGCAGTAGTGGTACCCAATGAGAAACAAATAGAATAGATCTAACAAAGGAATCATCCACATATACAAGATGGTTCCTTATTTAATGTTCAAGGGGGGATTTAAATTGATAAAAGATCAACAAGTCTGATGTAGATATTGGCCATGTACCACCCCAATTAATTTTAGTTAATGGAGCAGTAGGTGAAGTTGTAGTGGAAGATGGGAAGGGTACTCTGAAAATGCAATTTTGTTAAGAGAAACAGAAAGAGATCTCGTGAGGTCTCTTTCTATTAAAGCATTTCGGAAGTTGAAATCGTCCGTGGATTTTTCTTAATGTACCAGTAAATAAGGCAGGCTGTAATTCCCTCCGCTACTGGAAAGGTCCACCATATTGCCTGTGGGCCAAGGAATTTAGGCAATAGGATAAGTGTCGGTATAAATAAAATAATACTACGTAGTAACATAATGGTTGTAGCAATTCGAATTTTCTCTATAGATTGAAAGAATTCTGCGAGCACCATATTAATACCTAAAAATACATAGCCAATGGCAAAGTGAATAAAGCCTTGAGCAGCCATGCTACGAATTTCAAATGAGCTATCTCCGAATAATGCCATTAACTGCGAAGGGAATAACATGGCAATAAGTGCTGTCGTTAACCCTAAAATAAAAGCAGTAGCTAAGCCGATTTTTAATAATGCTACTAATCTTTCTATTAATCTTGCCCCATGATGATAACTAACTAATGGTTGAAGGGCCATACCGATCCCAAGGAAAATTGTTAATAATACAGTATGGATATAGTTGACCATGGCATAGGCTGTAACGCCATTTGCCCCTAAATAGTGTAAGAAGGTCACATTATATAAAATAACGATAACAGCTACCGAAGCTTCTACGATAAAGCTAGGTAGTCCAATAGCAAAAATTTTTCTTAAATCTGACAGATTAAAAAATGAAGGGACAAACTTTAATTCAGATTGTGGGCGGGAAAAATGGAGACATAGTACAGACGTACCTATAATAGTAGCTATGGCTGTTGCTAAGGCACAGCCTGTGACACCATAATTTAGTACAAAGATAAAGACATAATTTAAGATAATATTTAATACTGACGTCGTTATTAAGCCAAGCATAGCAAGTCTCGGGTTACCATCGTTTCGAATGAAAATACTTAATAGATTTTCAATCGTGTAAAACACACCAAAGAGTAAAATGACGTGTAGGTATTGTTGCACATATGGAAATGTAACGTCGCTTGCTCCAAATATATAGGAAATCTCCTTTAGATTGAACGCAAGAAGTCCAATAATCGTGATCACGACCATTAGCATCGTAGTGAACGCCAATGTAAAGAGTTGGTGGGCTCGTTGTTTATTCCCCTCCCCAAGAGAAATCGAGTAAAGTGTAGCTCCTCCCATACCGATCCACAGAGAAATCGATAGCAAAATTGAGAAAATGGGGACGGCAATATTAACCCCTGCTAATGCTGATGGTCCCACGCCATGACTAACGAAAATACCATCCACCAAAATATTAACAGACATCAACAGCATACCAATCATTGCTGGAAATAAGTACGATAAAAACAATGGTTTTAGTGGTCTTGTTTCAATTGGATTAATGGTTGTCATGTCCATATACCTCCAGCACCATTACTTTTTCTCCTTTGTCATCTAGTTCACCATTAAACATAAAACCAAATTGTTTATATAGTTGAATGGCTACAGCGTTATTTTCATACACACTTAAATAGATTTGGCGACAGTTGAACTTTACCGCTAAGTATTGAATAAGTTGCTGTAAAAAATGTTTACCTAATCCTTGCTGTTGATAGCGTTCATCAATTAAATAGCGATCTAGCCATACACGCTGACTGTGATCTTCGTGGGGGAATAGACCATACATAGCGAAGCCGATTGCGATGTTATCTTTATACAGACCTAAGGGGGCAAAGCGTTGATCCAATTCTGCCTCTGCTAAGCATTGGTCTGTTGATTCAATAAAATGTTGCTGATTATCAGCGATACGTAATGCTAATATTTCTTGCTTGTTAAAAGCTGTAATGTCACGAATCTCCGTGAACATAATGTCAAAACCTTTCTATTTTTATTGTGAATAGGTACAATTTAAAGTATATAGTAACTATATAGTCAAGGGAGGAAACTCAAAAAATGCTTAATAAAAATGTAAAATATTTTACAACGGGTGAATTTGCCAAAATATGTAAGGTTAATAAACAAACATTAATTTATTATGATCAAATTGGTTTGTTATCTCCCATCATGAAAGATAGTAAAGATTATCGTTATTATTCACTTGCACAATATGATTTTTTTGGTGTCATTGAATTATTAAAGGCAGTTGGTATGTCATTAAAGGATATTCAGCAATATATGGCGGAGAAATCCCCAGAAAATTTTTTAGAATTAATGCATCAGCAAAAGGAAATCGTAGCAAAGAAACGTCGAGAGCTAGAAATGATTGAAAATATCATTGATGTCAAAATTAAAACAAACGAGGAAGCACTTCACCTTAACTTTGACGATATTACAATTGAATATTTTCCTGAAGAAACACTATATCTAAGTAAAAATATCGAAGATTCTACAGAAGAGCAGTTTGTAAAGGCTGTATCGGATTTTATCGAGGAGTTAGATCGTTCTCAATTGGATACAGGTTATCCAATCGGTGGAATGACAAGGAGAGAGCAGGTTTTAGCTGGAAATTACGATAATTATAGCTATCTATATATTGAACAACCTAATCCAAGAGAAGGACATCCTTATTTTAAAGCAATTGAGGGTGAATTTGTTATTGGTTATCATGTAGGACCTTCTGCGAAGCTTGGAGAGACATATACACGATTATTTAATGTCATGCATGAAAAGGGCTATGAATTAGGTCAATACGTTTATGAGGAATATATTTATGATGCCGTTATTAAAAATCGAGAGGAAGAATATGTGACAAAGATTATGATGGAGGTAAAAAAATTAAGTAAACACAGCTTAAGAAGAACGAACTAAATTGGTTGAGTAATTTATCATACTTGGATGCTTTGATGTCAGTAAAATAAGAGTATTTTGTAGTTAAATTAAAAATTAACCTCATTAGTAAATGATTTCCTGACGATAGAAATAAAAAAGACGGAAATTTGAGCACGATGTGGAGATGAGCAACAATGTGGATTGAGCGTTGGAATTTTTTGATGAAACAGCTGAAGCAACAAGGTGCCTTTGTACATCCAATTGAAGTACAACCTGTCGCTAGTGAACAAGATTTACGCAAGGTAGAGTCAAGGCTTGGTATACAACTTCCTAAGAAGTTCCGTCAAGCAATGCAAACCAGCTCACAACAAGTGAGTATCTATTGGTCGTTGCCAGATGAGGCTATCTTGCCAAACGAACTGATTGATACGCCATCAGGTGAGTTTGGCTGGAGCTTGAAAGACTTAGATTTCCCATACTTTGGCGGGGATGATAAAAATCTTGAACAACAATACGTACAATTTTTTACTGCAGGTAATGGGGATGCGCTTCTTATCAAGCTAGAGGATGAATCGATTTGGTATTGGAGTCATGAAGAGGATGAATTTGATTTCCTTGCCGACAGCTTTCATACATATGTTGACAGTATGACAGCTTTAGGATGTATTGGGGTAGATTGTGGGCAACACCGACAATTTTGTAGCGAAAATGGTTTGGATATTCATCTGACAAGCTCACAAATATGGCTAACATGGCTAAAGCAATTTTTAAGCTCTAATTTACAATTGGCTAAAGCTAGTCTAGAATCGTTACTTCATTATGTTTCCATGCATGGCGTAAAGGAAGCTCAAGTGCAGGAAGCCTTCTTGCATTTTGATAAAGAGAAGGTGTATCAGGCTCTCCAACATAAAATTATGCGGGCGCTATCTCCATCAGATCAAAAGGCATGGAGTGAAGTGCTAATAAAGGTATGTTCAAAAGAGGCTGAAAATTGGGTAAGAGAGCTTTGGCAAGAGAAAAGCGATATTCCCAACTGGTTGCGTGATTATTTAACGGCACATTGTTTGCCAGCAGATGAAGGCTTAGCATTCATTTTATCTGATATGGAAAAGGATAAGATTAATGCTTATACTGCCTTACATCGATTACATCATTTACACAATCCAACCATCATAGAATGGATGAGGCCATATGTGGCATTTCCAATCGATGGTTGGGATATGCTGTTGGCAGAGTCACAGCCTAGTGCTGATATATTACTTGAATGGTTGAGTGGTAGTGAGGCAGAGAGGATTACCTCAATCAGAGCTATTTGGCATATGATGCAGCAAGGCAAAATCCCAACGACAATTGTTGACGAGGGAAAATGGCGGCCATTGCTGACCTATTGGCATGAGCATGAGGTTCTTCGTAAAAATAGACAGTTGTTTAGCCAAGTTCTTAATCATTTGGATAATTGGAAACTGGCAAGCTTTATGCAACAAAGGAGAGAGTAGTTTGAATCATTTTACAATATTTGCGTCTAAAAATGATGTGGATGATATTCAAGACAAAATAGCAGAGGTATTTGCAAAAGGCTTTACCATTGAACGAGGTGATAGTGGATATTTAGTAAAATCCAAAGGGCTTTTCAAAAAATCCAGATGTTCTATTACCGTTTTATTTGAAGATACTAATCCAGATTATTTCACTCAAAACATCCCGGGGATGATGGGGTATTACGATAGAATTCCTTTTCAGGATGAAGATTTAAAAGAACAGGTTATGATACAAATATCTGTATTCAATACAGTCATTGCAATCGAAATGGATAAAGAGATAACGGAAAACCATATGCAACTATTTACAAGACTGCTAGCAAGCATAGGTGGTGTAGGTTTTCTACCGGATGGCACTTTACTGGATCAGAGTGGTAGCGTTATTGTTTATTCTAATGGGGAGTCAGGTCCTGCAAATTTTAGACCTCAAGCCTGTGCAAGGAAGATAAGAAGTCAGGAAGTGACATCAGAGCAGGGGGAAACACGAAAAAACAGAACGATTGCCTTTTTAACAGACAAAGAAATCCCATATGCAACTTCTCTACCCCAACTGCCACCATTAGAAGGTTGCCGCTTTAAGAGCCAAGAAGAAATTGCAAAAAGGGCAGTTTCCCTGTTGATTGTTATTCAATTTGCCTGTGATGTAGCACAAAATGGAAATATTGAAGAGTCTAGAGAATTCTTCACTAATATGTTACGTACATATGAGGTGCAAGAATCTTTAACAGAGCATGAAAAATTCTTTCTTGAGACTCAGCATCCCAGTCCTCAAGATGCTGTCAATATTTCATGGCAGTATGAAGCCTATTGGACACTCATTTGGGCATTAGGGCTTGTGGAAGAGCTAGATTTCCCTGACGACGTATGTGATTGTGAATATGCTATACAGGTCGTTTCTCGTTGTGAAACATTTGAACAATTTTATAAGCAAACAGTATTGCGCAGTAAGGAAGAGATATTAGATGAAGCAGATAAGATCTACAGATTACATTGGGCTTGTGTAGATAGTCGAATAAATGGACAAGTAGCTCCTTTATCGTTAAATGAAAGTGTTGTGATGGAAAGACGTAGAGGCTTATTCTGGATGATGGGCTATCAAGATGAAGAATGGGATACTATATCAATGGATACTTAAAGGAATAGCAAACTAGGAAGCCTAGTTTGCTATTTTAATATATGAAATTATTTCACATAAGTTGGCTTATTCACCTTATCAATTAAAAGTATACCATCGTATTGATCGCGAGGAACTAAGCTTTCCTGTATCATACCCCAACTGTAAGATAAGCGGGGCTCGAACATCCATGAGTTGCCTCGTTCATTCTGGCGGTTGCGCAAATCAATGAATGTGTAAGGTTTACTAGTTGAAGACAGTATATCCTCAATAGATCCCTTGATAGGAGGTAAAACAGCCATCGGTTCACCCATATTATTTGCTGTCTCTCCGCTAGTCATATATAGACCTAATACATAGCTATATTTCTTGTAGATTTCTGGTAAACGTTCCCCCATTAATTTGACTGGATAAGGGGAACCCATTACTTCCGATTGTGCCTTACGAATATGGTCGTTATGTGCCCATACGATGAACTTTTCTGTTGGATAAACCTCCTCAGCTAACCAAAGTAAGTTCTCCATCATCGATTGATCACGCCATTCCATTGTTTTTAAAAATGTTTCAATATTATTTTGTTCAATATCAATATTGGACTGGATCGTTAGTTCCACATATTCGTCTGCTAAGCGAATGCGATCTGTTACAGTACGTTCCATTAGTTTGACAATATGAGACTCGTTTGGATAAGCCGCTTGTAATTCTTTTTCTTTCAATTGAATTTGAGACTTTACTTGTTTATACACATCTATGATTGTAGCTTTTACTTGCTGATAGCCCTTTAAATCTTTCCCGGAGCTCCATTCAGCTAGTTGTTTCTCAGCTTCACTAAATTGTTGAGCTAACTTAGGATTCTGGAGCCAATCGCCGTTCGTAAATGCCCCTTGCTGTTGAATATCGAAGCCAGTAAGTATAAGTGGTTGTTCTGTTGCTTGAGTTGATTTTGCATAGTCAAACAGAGGCAATGTTTCTTTCGTCCACCAAACTCCAAAAATAGAATTCTTCATTGTTTGTAGAGCTGCTTGTTTGTCAATTTGCCCTTGGGCGTTCATCACATTACCCATACCACTTTCAAAGGCAAGAACATTATAGCCCATTTCCTGATGCAAAAATTGTATTAAACGTGTTTTAACATGATTGAATTGTGCCACACCATGAGAGCTCTCTCCTAGAAAAACAATACGTTTATCGTGTAATAACGGCTTAAGCATCTCCAAATCCTCAAATTGATTAGAAGGGATTTTCGTTCCACTCGATACTTCAGGTTGGATGGATGACAAACTGTAAGCATGATCGTTCACCCACTTTTTCCAATCAAGTAATGTTTCATTAGAGGTCCTAGCCTGTTTAACTGTAGATTTGTTTTCTATATTGACCTGTTGCTCTTTTGCAGGAACAGCTGCAGAGACACTTGCTACGCCGTTCAATGTCATTAAACTTGCCAGTGCAAAACTTAATAAAACTTTATGCTTCCTAGCCTTCTTCATTGATAATCAGTCCTTCTCTTTATGTTGATACTAATTATAGAGAGCTTAGTTTAAAGCTTAGGAAGAGTTAGTTTAAATTTTGTTTAAATTTGGTAGGGTCAGTTAAAAAGAAAAAACATCTTCGATTAATGAAGATGTTCGATTGCTATTTATAATGGTACGTACTAGCTCTAACATGGTTACGTTGGATTTGATTGAACCATGCGCGGTCTTTTTCTTCTTGTTTTAACGTACCAACAATGGAGGAGGAGCAGCTCACACAAATTTTAGCCTGTGTAATTTGTCCACAACGTTCACAAGGTGCACCTAAATTAGGGAAAATTGATTTTTTTAACTTTCCTGCTTTTACCCATTTGAAAAGCAGCTCAGAGGACACTCCTGTTAAAGTGACAACCTCATCATTTGTTAAGTAGCGATTATTTTTCCTTAATAGAAAGTGATGCAACTCTGAAAATATATCCTCTTCTCTCACATCTATTCTCTTATGAAATAGCAACATTACAAGTCCTCTCCTCGTCCCATTAATTAATAGTTTCATTAACTGTTATAGGTTGTTCGTCATATTTATAATTTTCCCAACGATTACGGGCAAGCTTTCGATATTTTGGCGAGACATTTCTATCAGCGATTAAGCGAGAGAAGCCTTTTTGGGCTTCCGCCATATCACCAAGTCGGAGGCTTAGTTCAGCATGTAAAAACTGAATTCTCTCTCCACCCTCCTGATTGGATGCAAAGGATTTACTATAAAAGTCTCTTGCTGCAAAAAGGTAGCGTTTTTCGGATACTTCATCGTTTTTTAAACGATATAGCCAACCTATTTTTAATGCGAAATTCGCCATTAAGAGAGATTCTTCCATTGAAGCACGGGATACTAAATAAGCAAGCTTAAAACTGATTATGGCATCATCGATTGTACGTTCCTGGCAGATGTCCATGGGTTTTTGGAGCTCTTTAATGTATAGTTCATCAATGAGCTGCATGAACGGTCCATAAGTCCTTGTCATAGATTTGTGGTAGGCGTAGCCACAATGTGGGCATACAGCGACCTCATACAGCAAAGGATTTAGGCCATCATAAACAGGCATGAAATCTGTTTGTTCCTCGATGATTTTATATCGATTAGGGCGTACTTTATATGTTGTAAAATGCCTTTTGCAAAATTTGCAATCTACACTACTTTCGTAGTAATAAATGTTAAATGCCATAAGAATCAACTCCTTTGCCTGCTTTAGAAAATTATTTCTTTTGTTCTATCTATTCGTTAAAAAGTATCGTTCAATATATTTAAATGATTATCTTTTATTTTAACAATTCTGTGTTCTTTGGTATACTCCTTTAGAATTATTAAAATAAAAATAATCATTACATTATTTATTAATTGTCACTAGAACTGTTCCTTTAATAGTATTTATCGGTGCTGTTAATGTAAGTTATATAGATGGTTGAAAGTTTGTCGAAATACGTACAAATATTTTATTAGTAATCGTTAAAGGGATTTTTTTTGTGTGGTTCAAAAGTATTGTTTTGGAGGATGATTCAAGTTGAACTATAAAATAGTGTTTTTTGATGTAGACGGCACACTCATCAATTATGAGGATGGCTGTGTAGAAGAAAGTACAAAGCAGGCAATTGATTTATTAAAGAATAAGGGAATTCACCTTGTAGCAGCTACAGGAAGACCTTTATCCATGTGCCGTGAGTTGGAAGAGTTGGGGATAGAGACCTTTATTACGGCAAATGGTGCATATGTGAAACATCATGATCTTGTCCTACATAAAACGCCTATTGCTAAAGAGATTGTCCAAAATGTTGAGGCTTTTGCAATGGAACAACAGCATAGCTTAACATTTTTTACAGAGCAGCTAGCGATGAATAGCATACAAAGTCCAGCTGCTTTACATGCTATGCAGGAAACATTGTCTTTGGGAGATTTTCCGGTTATAAATGAAAAAATTACGAATGAGGAAGTTTTTCTCATGTGTCTATATACAGATGAACAGGGAGAAAAAAGATATGTTAGTCAATTTCCGAATATATTATGGCAGCGATGGCATCCTTATATTGTGAATGTACTACAGCAGGATGTTTCCAAGTCAATAGCTGTTCAAGCAGTACTAGATTATTTTAACATTGATTCTAAAAATGCCATTGCTTTTGGAGATGGGGATAATGATATGGATATGCTGGAGCTGGTAGGATTAGGAATTGCTATGGGAAATGGCAGCTTAGCTTTGAAAAACGTTGCTGATTTTGTTACAAAGAAATCTACCGAGGGCGGTATTGACTTTGCTTTGCGTCAGCTTCAAATAATTTAAAACAATCTTCAAGTTGCTTCTTCTGTTTTCCGCAGTTTGATTATAATGAAACCTGTATATTTTATAGTTAAAAAATTTTTAGGTGGGATAGTTTATGGCACATCACGTGCAATCTCTAATTGAACATTACGGGTATTTTGGCATTATCGTAATCCTAATTGGAGGTATAGTTGGATTGCCACTTCCTGATGAGGTTTTCTTAACATATGTAGGTTATAGTGTTTATCGGGAAAGCCTTGAACATATCCCTGCATTAGTAAGTGCCATGATTGGCGCAGTTGGAGGTATTACTTTAAGCTACTATATTGGTTATCGATTTGGCTTACCATTACTACAAAAGTATGGGCCAAAAATTCATATAACTGAACAAAAAATTGATTTTACGAAAAAAATGTTTGCCAAAATTGGACCTATCTTATTGTTAATAGGCTATTTTATCCCTGGTGTCCGCCACATAACAGCGTATATTGCGGCTATTAATAATTATCCATATAAAAAGTTTGCGTTCTTTGCCTATACAGGAGCATTTATCTGGACATTCACATTTATAACGTTAGGGAAAATGCTTGGAGAGAAATGGCGGTTTGTTGGTTACTACTTATCCCATTATAGTATGTATCTCATCCTATTATTTGTTCTATTAATGTTCGTCGTTTACTTTATATTCAAAAAAAGAAATGTACAAAAATAAAAGTCGGTATCTCTATACCGACTTTTAAGTTATGGCAAAATAGCAAAGGAGCGAACAGGGAATCCAGATGCTTTTTCTGGTTTAGGTACAATATTAAAAATAATTGCACCTGTTGCAGGTAGCTTGTCTAAATTAGTCATTAACTCAATTTGATAAGTGTCTTGTTCGAGCACAAAGTATTCACCATCTAGTTTGCCATTTTTACGAAAATCAGCTGCTGAATCAGTATCGAATGTTTCGTGACCAATCGCACTAACTTTACGTTCCGTCAGTAAAAATTGTAAAGCCTCTAAGCCCCAACCTGGAATATGGTTATACCCTTCCGCATCTTTATTGCTGAATGCTTCCTTATCTGGCCAACGTTTACTCCAATCGGTACGTAGCGCTACAAAGGTACCTGCCTCAATTTTTCCGTGCTGTGCTTCAAACTCAAGTATATCTTGAACACTTAAAGAAAAATCATGATTGCTAGCAGCTTCTTCGGACTTATCAATGACAACAAGGGGAAGAACAAGCTCTTTTAAATCGAGCTCTTCAAGGTACCGTGTGTCTCGCACAAAATGAATGGGTGGGTCGATATGCGTACCATATTGACCAGGGAAAGTGAACTGTTGTGCAAAGAACCCATCATCGTGAGAGAATAATGTTTCAAATTTTGCATCTTCGAACATGAAAAAATGGGGTGAGTTAGGGCCGAATGTATGTGTTAAATCGACCCATTGTTTAGATTTTAATAATTGTAATGCTTGTAATAATTCATTAGGCATCGTTTTCCCTGCTTTCTTAAAATAGTAGTAAAAAAAGAGCCCCCTATAGAAGAGGACTCCTGAATAAACAACGGTAGTTCATCTTCTCATCTTCAAGGCTTTGGAATTAGGCCAATTGGAATTAGCACCATACTGTTGAGCTGGTTGCTGAGACTTCATCGGGCCAATCCCTCCGTCTCTCTTGATAAGAAAAATATAAGAATTTTCAGAAATAATAATACAAACACTTTATCATAGTTTTCTATAGTTTACAAGTTCAATAGGGATACAAGGTTAGGGTTTTTTTCACCAATTTAAATTCAATATGACACCACAACAGCCATTATCAATTAGACGTATTCTAAAACTATCAGGTGTATAGTTCGTTTCGAATTTCATCGTAATACCTGTGGATGAAATTAATTTCTCCACTTCTGCTTTATTTGAAAGTTGTGCTGCATTCATTAAATCATGGGCAAATTGCTGGGAGCTTTCAATTTTATCCGTCAGTAATTGGGCTTGCTGCATAATTGCCTTTATCCGTGTAACCGATGATTTTAATTTATGTGTATCAACAGGTGGAAAGGGATTGTTGGTCGGCATTGCAAGATGTTGGGGAAAGGATCTTACAGCAAGGTGGTTGGCAATTGGTGGCGCTGAGTAATGATAGGGATGAACGAAATACGGATAAGGATTGTAATACAATGGAATTCCTCCTATCCTATAGCTGATATCTTATCTTATGTATTCAAGCGAATTTAGGTGTAACTCCATTCTTGTCTTACTTATAACACAAAAAGGAAGCCACAGGGAGCTTCCTTTTTATCAATATTGTATATATACCGATGTTAAATTACCAAAATATCAAGTAAATGCTAGATAAACGGACTAACAATATTATTGTTTTTTATTATCGAAAAGCAACCATAATAATGTAACAATCGCTGCTAGCATAACCATTAGGAATCCATAAAGAGGCGTATGTGCTAATGATTGATGGCGAATAATAAAACCTCCAATATAGGATCCTAAAAATATACCAATGTTAAAAGCAGAAATGTTTAATGCTGAAGCCATAGAAATAGCTGACGGCACATATTTTTCAGACAGTAGAACAGCATATAACTGTAATCCTGGGACATTCATGAACATAAATAATCCCATTGTCAGTACCATGACTAAACCGATAATCGGTGATTCAAGAGTGAAGCCAATACCAAGTAACGCTAAGGCAAGTCCAACAAAAATTATAAAGATGGAACGTAGCGGATTTTGGTTAGCAAAATGGCCTCCTAATGTATTACCAATAGCAACGCAAATACCATAGACAACTAATATAATTACTACTGCATGTGGGGAATAGCCCATATATTGCTCTAAAATAGGTGAAACATACGTATAGACTACAAAGGCCCCACCATATCCAATAGCTGTAATGAAAAGGATTAATAACATGCGAATATTGCCTAATACTTTGCCAATATCACGTAAAGAAATAGGATTACCTTTTGATAATTGGTTAGGTACTAGTAAAGCATTACTAATTAAACCGATAATGCCTATAATGACGATAAAAATGAACGACATACGCCAGTCTGTTACTTGTCCAATAAATGTACCAAGTGGAACACCGGTCACAGTAGCTAGCGTTAAGCCTGTAAACATAAAGGCAATCGCGCTTGCTCGTTTATTTGGTTCAACTACATCAGCTGCTATAACAGAGGCGATCGACATAAACACACCATGAGCTAATGCTGAAATAATACGACCTATTATCAGTATAGAAAAAATTGGTGCGATAGCTGCAGTTAAATTCCCCGCTATAAAAATGGTCATAACAAGCAATAAAACTGTTTTTCGACTAAGACGAGATGTTAAGGCTGTTAATAATGGAGCACCAACAGTGACACCTAGTGCGTATATAGAAACGGTTAAACCGGCAGTGCTTAAAGATATACCAAAATCATCTGTAATTAATGGTAAAAGTCCAACACTGATAAATTCAGTGGACCCTATACCAAATGCACTGATTGCAAGTGCTAGCAATGTCAATTTTGCATTTGGCTTTTTTGATTGTGACATTTTACTAATATCTCCTTTGATTTTTTTTAGTATGTGTAGTAATATTCATGCATGCCTAAAAGTTGTGTAGAGTACTTTTAGTTACTTTTGAATATTACGGGGGTTTACAATGCAAAAAATTTATAATATAGGTGTTGAAGCTACGCTTGAAGTTATTGGTGGTAAATGGAAACCGGTCATTCTTTGCCATTTGAACCACCATGGTGAAATTCGAACAAATGAATTTCGACGATTGATTCCAGGCATTTCCCAAAAAATGCTTACAAGTCAATTAAGAGAGTTAGAGCAAGCTGGTTTAATCCATCGCAAGGTCTTCAATCAAGTACCGCCTAAAGTGGAATATTCATTGACTTCCTATGGACAAGGGATGGAGCCTATTTTGAATATGCTTTGCACTTGGGGCGAAAAGCATGTTGAATTACTAAAGGATAAAGGTGAAGATGTTCTGTTAAAACAACGCGATGAAGATATCGCTATGCAGCAAACATCATAATGAGGGAGAAAGAGACTGTCACATACAAGACAGTCTCTTTCCTCTTTTTAATGCTTATAGAGCAAAGTCAAATTCATCTGGATTTGGACCAACACGTTGTTCACGATTCATCTCATTGATTAATGCCATTTCTTCGTCTGTTAAAGTAAAGTCAAAGATATCAGCGTTTTGCATCATACGCTCTCTACGTACTGATTTTGGAATTGTAATCACTCCATTTTGTACATCCCAGCGTAAAATAACTTGAGCATTTGATTTTCCGTATTTTGTTGCAATTTTTGAAATCGTTTCATCTTCAAGAAGACCACCTTGCATTAAAGGTGCCCATGCTTCAAGTTGAATTTGGTGCTTGTCACAGAATGAACGAAGCTCCACTTGTTGTAAGCGTGGGTGGAATTCCACTTGGTTCAAAACAGGTTTAATACGAGCAAATGATAATAAGTTTTCCAAGTGTGCCACAGTAAAGTTACATACACCGATTGCTTTGATCTTGCCTTGTTCATATAGGTCTTCAAGTGCTTTCCACGATTCAGCATATTTATCTTTACCAGGCCAATGAATTAAATAAAGATCTAAATAATCTAATCCTAATTTTTTTAGGCTCTCTTCATATGCTGCAATTGTTTCATCATAGCTTAAGCCATCGTTCCATACTTTTGATGTAATAAATAAATCTTCACGACGTAAGCCAGTTGATGCTAGAGCTTGTTTAATACCTTCTCCTACACCTGCTTCATTTCCATAAATAGCAGCAGTATCGATGCTTCGATAGCCAACCTCGATCGCATTTTTAACCATTTCTGCAGTAGCGTCATTTTCTACTTGAAAAACGCCTAAACCCATACCAGGCATTTGTAGGCCGTTATTTAATGTGATTGTATCTTGTAAATGAGTAATCATTATTATTCCTCCAATTGTGTGTTTGCTTGATTGCTTTTTCATTATGATGCCCCACAAGAAGAAAAAAAAGTACGTACATTTTTGTTTCATAGAAACGTCGAGGTAACTTTTGTGTGATGCCAATGGTTAGAGAGATAAAAGTTTTTTAATAGTACTTTTTGCAATTTAAAATTACAGGTGAAATCAGGAGGATATAAAGAAATGAAGGGTAATCCATAGTGAAATCCAAAAAAATGAATAGATTATGATTATCTCTGTGCTGATGCAACCAAATGACTTTCTTCCCGAATTAAAAGGAAAAATTTGTTGGATAGAGAATTTAAATAGTAATACTACTTTAAAAAGGGGATTGGAAAATGAATCGTTTAAACTTAATCACATTAGGCGTTAAAAATATGGTGGAGTCACTTACCTTTTACCGAGAGGGACTTGGCTTTGAAGTAGTAGTGTATGGAGAAGAAACAAATCCAGATGTAATGTTCTTTAATAATGGGGGAACTAAAATATCACTATTTCCAATTGAACGTCTTGTAAACGATATCAATGAAGCAAACCCACCAGAACTTAGCCCCGGCTTTGGAGGTATCACCCTTGCTTACAATGGTAAATCAAAAGAAGAGGTGGACCGCGTATTTGCATTAGCTAAAAAAGCTGGAGCGTCTATTGTAAAAGAGCCAGAAACAGTATTTTGGGGCGGTTATAGTGGCTACTTCCAAGATCCAAACGGTTACTATTGGGAAGTAGCTTATGGTGATATGTGGAAATTTGATGAAAATGATATGCTAATTATTCAATAATGATTCAAAAAGAGAGCTCACTAGAAACGTTAGTGTGCTCTTTGCATTGACTGCTTAACAATAATGTTCCCTCATTAAATTCACAAAGTTTTGTGCAGCTTTAGATAAATAATGATTCTTCATCCATACAAGTCCTACGGAAGTGGATAACTCTGTAGTTGGGATTTTGTAGGCATGAAGCGGTAGGTCTTCAAATTGCTTTAGAATGGTTTCAGGTACGATGGAGGAGCTAAAACCTGATTCGATTAAATTCATTAAAAGCGCAGTATCTGAACATTCCCCGACGATATGGGACTGTAATTGGAAGCGGGAAAATGCTTCTAAAATTGAATAGTGAACTCCTAACCCTTCTGTACTCGGTAATAAAATCGGCCAATTTTGAATTTCGGCCAAAGTCACCTCATGTTCTAACAACTTAAACTTCTTGGATTGTATAAAATAAAACGGTTCTGTGTACATATGAAGGACAGAGAAATCATCTAATTCTAAGGGCAAACGAATGATCGCTAGTTCTACTACACGATCTCTTACAAGCTTACAGAGATAAGAGGATTCATTTTGTTGAATTTTATAAGTTACCTTAGGAAATTGTTGTTGGAATTGATGTAATAATTGGGGTAACTCAACAACTGAAAATGTATTGATGCCTAATGTTAATCGTCCATGAATGCCTAGCCCTACATCCTTGACCTCTGCTTCCGCCTCGTCCATTAATTGAGCAACCTGCAATGCATATTTATATAAGGTCTTCCCAGCCTCCGTCACTTCAAAGTACTTGCCGCTTCTCTCTACCAATTTTGAACCAAGCTCTTCTTCCATTGTTTTTAGATGTTGGCTTAATGGTGGCTGAGAAATATGCAGTCTTTCAGCAGCAGCAGAAATCTTCCTTTCCTCCACAATCGCTATAAAATATCTTAGTTGTCGAATATCCAATTAAGTCACACCCCTTTATTATACGTAAAACCTAAGTAAAACAAATTTTTTTAATGTTTTTCATATAGTTAGTGTCATGTTAGCATATTCTAGCACCTACGTGTGAAGTTTCTAATTGTATTTAGAGCAGATGAGAAAGCAATTACAGATAATAATATCTACCTTTAAAACGCAACTTACACAAAGCTATTAATAGTTGCGCTTTTTTATATCTACTCAATTAATAGACATTTTTCAAATTTCCTAAGAAAATAAATAGCGTTTATCCTATAATAACCATGTATGCAATAATATTGTTTTTAATTTCTAGTTAACTTCATATTGCAAAATATGGTATTTTAATATAGCTTTTGATTATCAACAAGAAGGAGGATGAACATTGATTCATATATTGTACATAGAAGATGAGAAAGAAATAGGACAATGGGTTAGCAAGGAGTTAACGGAAAGAGGCTATGAGGTAACATGGCTAGAGTCTGGCGAAGGTCTTGAACAACACATTGCTTCAAAAGATCTTGCTATATTGGATGTCATGCTACCCGGGTTAGATGGTTTTTCGATTGGCAAAAGAATAAAACGAGAGAATAAAGATTTACCTATTTTGATGCTATCTGCTCGAACAGCCGTTGAGGATAAAATTGAAGGGCTTAATTTTGCTGATGATTATTTAACAAAGCCATTCCATCCTGATGAACTAGTAGCAAGATTAGAGGTATTACTAAGAAGATATCAAAAAAACGATGATGTATTGGCATTGCAGCATCTTAAAATTTATACAAAAGATATGCGAATTATTAATACATTAAATGAAGAAGAAATTCTTCTCACTGGCAAACAATTTTATTTATTGCAGTATTTTATTCGTCATCTAAATCAAATTTTAACGAAGGAACAACTCTATGAGGGTGTTTGGGGTGAGAGTTACATTGAAGGTGATAAAACATTGATGGTTCATATTCGATATTTAAGAGAAAAGATAGAAATTAATCCTGCAAAACCCCAGATTATCGAAACAATTAGAGGAATTGGCTATAGGGTGAAACTATGAAATTTTTCCGTTCATTATTAGCGAAATATATGCTCATTATTGTATTAGCTATATCGATTGTTCAAATTTCCTATCTCGGTGTTGCTACTTTCATGTTAGGCATTTCAAAGACAGGATCTGGAGACTTTTCAAGTGAAGCTCTTCTGGAAAGTGATATTGAGGAACAATGGCATACACAAGCAAAAAGTATAAACAATGCATCAGAAGCTACCATTGAACAGCTTTTTCAAAAATGGCAAAAGCAATATCCTACAGCTTCAATGTTCTGGGTAAGTGAAAAGGGAAATTTACTGACTACCATGAATGTTCAGGATGAGCTTCCTAAAATATGGACACCTGCATTTACAACCAAATTTATTAAAGAGCGCTATGGAAGTGATCCATTTACTGTAATTGCTTTCTTAGGTGATGATGTGTCAAATGGCTTTATTGTGTTAGAGATTTCAAGGGATGTCTTTAAGCCCCCACTTATAAAGATTTATGATAACTACGGTAGCTTCTTATTTTTTGGTGTTGTAGCCGTTATCCTATTTTTTATTGCCGTTTCATTTTTATTTTTCAAGGGAATTCGAAAAAGACTATTACATCTACAAGAGGCTATGGAAATTCGTGATGTTGACGGTTTACCTATTGAAATACAGGTGAAAAAGCGGGACGAAATTGGACAATTAGAGCATAGTTTTAACAGAATGGTTTGTGAGCTAAGAGATAGTAAACAGCGTCAGCAGAAGGAAGAACAACTAAGAAGAGAGCTGATCGCCAATTTATCACATGATTTGCGAACACCTTTAACAAAAGTAAGGGCTCAATCTTATACAATTAGCAAAGAAGCATTGTCAGAGGAAGGTATACAGGCTTTAAAAGCAATGGAAGCATCCATTGTGAATATTGATGCTTTAATTGAAAACTTAATGTCGTACACATTGCTAATGGCAAGCAAATATAAATTCGAACCGAAAAACATCAATGTTATTCGGTTTGTGCGGGAACATTTAACAACCTGGTACCCAGTTTTTGAACGAGAAGGATTTACTATCGATATTGAACTGCAAGCATTTGAATCCAATGAGTGGAGTGTTGATCCATTATGGCTAGGGCGAATATTTGATAATATCTTTCAAAATGTGCTACGTCACGCTTACAGTGGTAAATATATAAGTGTGAAAACAAAATCCACGGATAGCTATAAAGCATTTATTATTGAGGATCATGGTCAAGGGATGAAAAATGAATCCAATGCAAAAGGAGCAGGGATTGGTCTATCTATTGTCGATATTATGGTAAAGGGTATGGATTTAGAGTGGGAAATAACTTCTAGTCAATCTGGCACAAAAATTATAATCAAAAATGTTATGCAATCTGCGAAGCTTGGGAAGTAAAGGCTCGCAGATTTTTATTTTTAGTGTAGTGAAAGCTTGGCATTTGATGATGGTAGACATTTTTAAACAAAATTTAAACTTGGCCCTTACCTATTTTTAAACTTCTATTCTTATGATAATGAAAGAGGTGAGGACAATGGAATATATCGTACAAACACAAAACTTATCAAAACGCTTTGGAAAAGAGCAAGCTGTAGCAAATTTGAACTTGCAAATACGAAAAGGCGAAATATATGGATTTTTAGGACCGAATGGGGCAGGAAAAACAACAACGATTCGTATGCTTCTTGGTTTAATGAAGCCATCCTCAGGGACAATAAAAATCTTCCAAAAGGATATTACAAAGGAGCGTATCCAAATCTTAGCTAATGTCGGCTCGTTAGTAGAAAATCCTTCGTATTATCCACATTTAACAGCCTATGAGAATTTGGAGGCGCTAAGAAAAATTTTAGGTGTGCCTAAATCTCGAATAGATGAGGTTCTAGAAATTGTTCGTTTGAAAGAGGCTGCCAATAAGAAGGTTAAGGGCTTTTCGCTAGGTATGAAGCAACGTCTTGGAATAGCAGCTTCACTACTACATAATCCTGAATTACTCATTCTAGATGAACCTACTAATGGTCTCGACCCTTCAGGCATTATTGAAATTCGTAATTTAATTAAACGACTACCGAAGGAATACGGCATGACGATTATAATTTCCAGTCATTTATTATCAGAGATCGATCAAATGGCTACACAAGTAGGTATAGTATCTAAGGGGAAATTGATATTCCAAGATTCCATTGAGGAGATGCGGAGATTCGCTCAGCCAAAGGTACTATTTAAAGTAAATAATAGTGAAAAGGGATGGCGCTGTTTACTGGCAAATGGCATTAAGGCAGATTATCAAAATGGCGTTATTTTCTTAGAGGAATGCTCGGATGAAAAAGTAGCTCATATTGTCCAAGTCCTTGTTCAGGAGGGCATTTCTGTATTCCGTGTAGAGGAAGAGAAACGCTCATTGGAGGAAATCTTCCTGCAAATGACGATGGGAGAGCAGGCGATATGATAGGTAAATTGTTAACTGCTGATTTCTTGAAGATCAAACGTAAAGGATTATGGTTTTTAACGCTTTTAGGACCATTGGGTGTAGTCGCCCTACAAATGGTTAATTACGGAGTAAGGAAAGATTATTTATTACAACAAAGTGAGGACGATTGGGGCTATTACTTATTAAACATCCATTCCTTTACACCGCTTGCCATTGTGCTGGGCATTGCTATTCTAACTTCATTCATGGCGAGTATTGAAAATGAGACAAATGCTTGGAAGCAGCTGATTGCCTTACCTGTTTCAAAATTATCCGTGTATTTATCTAAATTTACAGTGTTGGCCCTATTACTATTTTTGGCTTCCACAGTACTGATGATTTTTACGCTTAGTTATGGGCTGTTTTTAAACTTAGGAGCACCTGTACCTTACTTAGAGGTTGCCAAATTTAGTTATTTTCCTGCGCTAGCAGCATTGCCTATATTGGCGCTCCAGCTTTGGATTGCGAGTGTTAGCCACAATCAAGGGATTCCTATTACAGTAGGTATTTTCGGAGTGATATTTGCCTATTCTTCATTTGTTTTACCAGATTGGATGATATGGAAATGGCCATCATTAATGAACCAATGGGATGAGCCAATCATCAATGTGTTATTAGGCGTAGGAATTGGTATTTTACTATATATTGTTGGGATGATTGATTTTGCAAGAAGGGACGTGAAATAATGATTGCTCTACTTCGAGCCGAATGGTTTAAGTTACGTAAATCAAAAATGGTGCCGATTATTTTCGCAGGACCAATAATAGGTTTGTTTATTGGACTATCAGCCAATCTAGAGAATACTATGTCAGGGGTTCAAATCAATGAATGGTTTATTTCCTTATTCTCAATGAATTTAACATATGCATTATTATTTTTACCTCTTATTACTGGCGTTTTTGCAAGTATCATTTGTAGATATGAGCATCAGTCAGGTGGATGGAAGCAGCTTTTAGCACTGCCTGTAACAAGAGGGAAAGTATTTGTCGCGAAATATGTATTGGTTATGCTGCTTGTTTTGGCTATGCAATTATTGTATTTAGGATCTATCTATGCTGTAGGTATGCTGAAGGGCTACACGGATCCCTTTCCAATAGAGATCGTGTGGAAAAGTATTGCAGGAGGCTGGGTGGCAACATTACCCCTAGTAGCCTTACAATTGTGGATGTCCATTATGTTTAAAAGCTTTGCTGCTCCCTTTGCTGTCAATGTCATATTTACGTTACCTTCTATTTTAGCGGTAAATTCTGAGCGAATTGGTCCATATTATCCTTGGGCACAACCATTTTCAATGATGTATATAGGTGGCAATACAGACGATGTATTTTTTGTGCCTTGGGAGCAATTACTAACAGTTATAGGTGGGGGATTCATCCTATTTTTCCTCGGCGGATATTACTATTTCCAACGAAAAGCGATTTAACCTTAAGGGAGTATTGACATGACAATGATTAAACGAAGTTTACGATTATTCACTGCATCTTTGCTACTTATTGCTTTAGCAGGGTGTGGACAGGGAGAGGCAGTAACAGATGCCTCGCAATACATTAGTGAAATAGAAAATATTTCTATTCCTGATGATGTGAAAATTATTGGTTTTGGGGAAGCAACACACGGAAATATTGAATTTCAAACATTAAAAAAAGATCTGTTTGAAGCGATGATCAAAAATGAACATGTCCAAGTCTTTGTTTTAGAAGGGGATTTTGGAGGTGCCCAGCAAATTAACCAATTTATTTTAAAGGGTATTGGTACGGCGGAGGAAGCTATAAAAGCTTTAGATTATGGCATCTACCAAACCGAACAAATGGTAGAATTAGTGCAGTGGATGCACGACTATAATCTGGCAGTCGAAGAACAAGATAAAATTTATTTCTATGGTAATGATATGCAACGCTATGATTATAGCAAAAAGGGATTGCTAGATTATTATACAGATGTACATGCGGGGAATGCTGAGAAATTTAAGGCCGAGCTAAAACATATTTCAAACAAAACGATGAGAGAATTATCGAATAATCAGCTAACAGAACTGGATAAAACGATTGATACAATCATTGAAGATTTACAATCGAATAGAGAGGCATATGAGAAAAAGTCATCGAAGGATGCTTTCTCCTTTGCGGCACAATATGCTCAAATAATGAAGCAGCGAACGCAATTATTTTTGAATGATGGAAACTATATGAATTTACGAGATGAATATTTAGCTGAAAATTTACAATGGATTGTTGAATATGAAGCCACGAAAGGGCATGATAAAGTATTCATGTCAGCACATAATGGTCATATTGAGAAAACCTCTGCGACGATGGCAGGATATCAATCGATGGGACAATATTTAAACGAGCAATATAAAGATCAATATTTTGCGATTGGTACAGACTTTGTAAAAAATACATTCCAAGCACAAAATGGGTCTGGTGAACGAAAGGAATACACGATTGAACATCATAATGCTTTAGTAGATGCTTTTAGTGAGGTTAACGATACTATTTTTTATGTAGATTTTGAACATGCTAGTCAATCAGAGGAATTAGCAAGTATTCTTTCTAAAAGCCAAAGAATGGGCAATGTCGGTGACGATTTTCGTCCATGGTATAAGCTAACACAAATGCTGTATACCATTAAAATGACACCTGTTGAAGCTTATGATGGTCTTATTGTTGTACAAGAAGCAACGCCAACCAAAATAATCGATTAAAAAAATTAGCAACCTTTATCAAAAAAGCTTTTTCCTTCTCCAGTATGATGAAGATGAGGTGAGTAACATGGAGTATAGTCAGGCAACGCAAAGGACCATTGCCTTTATTGAGGAGCAGTTGACGGAAGAAATGACACTTGAGCACCTTCCTCATACTGCTGGCTATTCGAAATATCATCTAAGTCGCATTTTCAAACAAGAAACTGGATTAACAATTGGTGAGTATATTCGTATACGCCGACTAGCTTTGGCGGCAAGTTATTTAATGTACTCCAATGCATCGATATTAACAATTGCATTTACACTTCAGTTTCAATCACAAGAAGCTTTTACACGAGCTTTTAAAGAAATTTACGCTTTGCCGCCAGGGAAGTATCGAAAAATGATGCAATCATTAAGCATGACGGAGGAGGAAAAATTAGTGGTATCAAATGAACAGGTTAAGGGTTGGATGTTGAGCGGTGGGAATCCTGAGTTATATCAATTTCATACAGATGACAAGGTATTTCATTCAGGAACTCGTTCGGGAGTATTGTATTCTTCAACCGCTTCAGCGAATAATGGACAATTCGCTACGATGATGCAGGGCTTTCAAGCAGCTGAATTTAAAGGCAAGCGCTTGAAAATGTCATGCTATTTAAAGACTGTAGATGCTGCCAAATGTGGTGCATGGATGCGCATTGACAATGCTACGGGTGATACGATTCAATTTGACAATATGGATCAACGGTCTGTAAAAGGGACTACCGAATGGAATCACTATTCTATTGTGTTAGATGTGCCTGAAGAAGGTGATTCCATTTATTTTGGTGTGTTATTGATTGGCTCGGGTAAGGTATGGGCAGATGGTTTCCGCTTTGAGGAAGTCGACGACAAGGTACCTTCAACTAACATGCTTTCACAGGAACGATTACCTAAACAACCAGCTAATTTAGACTTTAGCATGGATTGATTTTGATGCTTTGTTATTCAAGCTTCACCAGTGATTGACTTTGATTAATAACGTATCGTTTACCTCTAATTTGTTAAAGCTAATAAAGAGGAGGTGTGAAACGATGGCACAAGAAATTCTTTGTGAAGTCAATAACTGTACATTTTGGGATTCTGGAAACAAATGTACTGCAGAAAAAATTTATGTTGTCAGCCAGAAGGGACAACATGCTTCCAACAGTGAGGAAACAGACTGTAAAACATTCGAACCTGAAACGCATTAATGACTAAAGGGTAATCATGAATATGATTACCCTTTATCCCTGTCTTTATTAATAAATATCCACTTTTTCTTTGTTAAATAAAAGTGCATGCGCATTTTTTACTTTTTCTTCTACATAATCCAACGAGTATTTACCAACAGAATCTGTTAAATCTCCAATTGCCCGCGACAAATTATCAATAATCGGAATTAATTTGTGCATTTCAGTGCGATGTTTCTCTTTGTGCATCTCATCCATGATTTCATATGCAAGACGCTGGATCTTCCTTAGTCGCAATTTTTCAGATTGCATTGAATCCTCCTTATTGAACCAATTTATGATGTCTAATTATATGAGCTACAATAAGGTTTCATGAATGATGTTCTTTAGAAATAAATGCTAGTGTTATGTTATCTTTTCGGAAGTCTAATGGTGAATGTAGTCCCTTTAGCAAGCTCGCTTTCTACAGAAATAGTGCCACTATGTGCTTGAACAAGGTTATAAACAATTGCCATGCCTAATCCAGTGCCTTCAGAAGAGGTATCTGTAGTTGTCCCACGATAATACTGTTGGAATATATTCTCTGTCATCTCGGGAGACATACCAACTCCGTTATCCACAATGTGAATTTCAACAAATTGATCGCTATCAAAAATATGTGTATAAATATCAGTGTTCTGAGGGTTGTGGATAATCGAGTTCATTAAAATATTTTGCAATATCCGCTGCATGTATTTAGTGTCAAAATCAATGTTTATAGAATTTTTATCTGCTTGAAAATGCAATATATATTTTTCTGCTTGTGGATAATTGCTTATGTTAGCAACAATTCTTTTTGTAAATTCAACAATATCATGTTTTGTTTTGTGAAGGGGTAGTTTTCCATTTGTATTATTTAACTGAATAACGAGACTTAAATCTTGAATTAACTCCTCCATATGTTTTCCTTTATCAGCAATTTCCTGAATAAAACTATGTGCTTCTTCCTTCGACCATTCATATTGATCGTTTAATAATAGTGTAGAGTAGCCTGTAATATAGGTAAGTGGTGTTTTCAAATCATGAGATATACCAGCTATCCATTCTTGTTTTGCTTGTTCCACTTGGGCTCTTTCTATTTCGGCAGCCTTGAGTTTTGCTGATAAGGATTGTAGATGTTCTAGTACCTCTTGGTATAGCATAAAGCGCATACGAAGTTTGCCTTTCCGGTTATAAATCTTAGAAAGTCCATTTGGTTTTATGTAGTTTTCCTGTGAAAGCTGCTGAATCCAAGTCATGATAAAACCGAGCGGACCTCCAAAATACCAGCCAAATACAGCAATGCAAATTAACGTGCTAAAGCAAAAAATCCATAGTACCAGCAAATTCTCATAATCTTCACTAACAGTGTGCTTAAAGATTGGAAGAATACCTTCAAGCCCGATTAAAATGCAAATGCCGCTAAAAAGTATCCACAGTATGATCCCCAAAGCGAGATGTAGTGTAAATCGAGTATTTATTCGCATAATAATCCCTCTTTTGGTGGGATAAATTTATAGCCAATGCCTCGCAGATTAACGATTATTTTAGGTTTACGCGTATCATCCCCAAGTTTTTTTCGTAATTTCGAAATATGAATGGTAACAGTCTTCTCCTCACCATAAACATCATTTCCCCAGACAAATTCGTAAAGTTGAGAAGTTGTATAAATACGATTTGGGTTTTTACAGAAGAAGTGCAGAAGCTCCAGTTCTTTAGCGGTGCATTCAACAATTTGATGATCTACTTTCAGCGTCGCCGACTCCGGATTAAAGGCAAAATAACCAAAATCGTACTTAATACTTTGTTGTTGCTGAGCAGCCTCATACATTTTTTGACGTCGAAGAATAACTTTTATTCTAGCTACAACCTCTAAAGGATTAAATGGTTTTGTTATATAATCGTCGCCGCCAATACCTAAACCAGTTAATTTATCAAAATCTGTTGACCGAGCGCTGACAAAAATTATAGGTGTGTTGGTATACTTACGTATTTCCGTACATAACTCAAAGCCACTAATATCAGGTAGCATAATATCCAGCAGAATGACATCGTAATCATTGTCCTTAACAAGCTGTAGAGTTCCTTTACCCGTAGAAGAAGTCTCAATATTTATAAAGTTCTCTTTCCGTAGTGTAATATCTAATAATTTTAAAATGCCCAATTCATCATCCACGATTAAGATATTTGCCGTTTCCACTTTTATCCCTCTTTTCCTTTTCATCATAACAGCTTCTAGTTTTGAAATCCTCATTCAGTAAAAATATTACGGTCATTTTCCATTGTGTTTACTTTATTTTTACTTTCCTTTATTAAGCTTAAAGTAACGAAAACAAAATGGTGAGGAGCTAAAACTGTGGAATCTGTTATTGAAATTAAACAATTAAATAAAAGTTTTAAAGGAGTAGAGACCATCTCTAGTGTCAATATGAATATTCGGCCAGGAGAGATTTATGGTTTCTTAGGTCCGAATGGAGCGGGGAAAACGACCATTATGAAAATGATTTTAAATTTAATAAAACCTACATCTGGTGACATTAAAGTTTTTAATCAACCTGTTACGAGGACTTCCTATCAATATTTAAGCAAAATAGGAAGCATTATTGAGTACCCCGAATTCTATGAAAGGCTGTCAGCAAAGGAGAATTTAGAACTACATTGCGAATATATGGGCATTTATGAAAAAAAGGCAGCTGACGAAGCTCTCAAAATAGTTGGCCTGCAAGGTGTTGAAAATAAAAAGATTAGTGAATTTTCCTTGGGAATGAAGCAAAGATTAGGGATTGCGCGTGCCATTGTTACCAAGCCAGAGATTTTAATTTTAGATGAACCGATTAATGGTCTTGACCCGATTGGCATTAAAGAGGTGCGTGAATTGCTAGTGCTACTAAAAGAAGAGTATGGCATCACAATTTTAATCTCGAGTCATATTGTATCAGAGATTGAATCTATCGCGGATACAGTAGGCATTCTTCAGCATGGAAAATTACTAAAAGAAGTCAGGATGGATGATATTCGAAAAGAAACAATGGAATATCTTGAAATCACGGTGGACGATTTAAAGAAAACAACGAATGTCCTGGAGAGTTTGAACATTCGAAACTATGAAATCGCGAGTCAACAGAGGGTGCGTATATTTGATGAAAATAATTCATCATCTCAAATTAATAAAGAACTCATTGTTAATGGCATCGTCGTTCATAGTATTGAAAAGCAACAACAGCATTTAGAAGAGTATTTTTTAAAACTGATTAATGGGGGAAGTCAACATGCTTAAACTACTAAGGCTAGAGTGGAAAAAGAATCGGATGGCGGGTTATTTTAATGGCTTAATCATTAGTATAATAGGTATTTTTGTAGCTGTTACATTAATGGCGATGGGGTCTGAGGGGGATAGTGAGTTTCAGAATTACACAGAATTTATGTCGTTAACGAACATTTTAATTAGAATTGTCTTTATTATTTTTTCGAGTGTTATTCTTGCACGTCTAGTTATCGATGAATATAAAAATAAAACAGTTCAATTATTATTTTCATATCCATTGAAAAGAAAAAAAATTATAGTGGCTAAGCTTCTTCTCGTCTTTAGCTTTTGTTTTGTAAGCATCATAAGTGCAACAATCGTTATCAATTTACTTATTTATTTTTTAAATCCGACATTGGGTCTTTTTGGGGAATCTACTGACTTAAAAGAAATGCTTGAGACAGTTCCTTCGCTGCTACTAAGTGCTTTTATGACAGCTGGCGTAAGCTTAATACCGTTGTACTTTGGTATGCGAAAAAAATCAACCGCCTCAACCATTACATCAGCTGTATTCATTGGATTTGTCATTAACGCAACAGTTTCTGATGGCTCTACCTCCTCTAGTTTATTTCAAATCATTGCTGTGCCAATTATGTTGTGTTTAGTAGGGTTTTTTGTAGGTTATCTATCCTACCGCAAAGTTGATAAAGTGGATCTAACGTGAAATGAGGAGATTTGATGAAAAAAACCATTGTAACGACTCTACTATTTTTTATTCTAGTAGGTGGACTATTAGTTGTCTTGAAACTAAATGGGGAGCAAAGCTATGAAAAACAAAAGTCTTTTGATGGACAGCAAATTCAAATACTAGAAATAGACAATGAGTCGTGGAATATTGTATTAGAAAATATAGATTCAGAGGAACTGAAAATTAATATTAAAGGAAATAAGCAAAAGAAACAAAGTGACCCTGTGGAAATAAAAGAAGATGGTCAAAAAATAAGTGTATTTCAAAGAGATAAAGAAGTAGGTATTCTAAAAAATATTAGTATTGGCGAAAAAGGAACTATTCACATTGCTATACCAAAGAATTCAGTTAAATTAATTGCAATAAGAAATAGTTATGGGGATCTTCGTATTAATCATTTAGCAACTGAGGTCATGACAATATCAAGTGAATCAGGCTCAACTATAATGAAGGGGCTTGCAGCCAATAAAGGAGAACTTATATCGAAGGATGGGGAAATAAATATTTTAGATAGCTCTTTGGAAGAATTATTAATAAGTGCTACGAATGGTGATAGCTACATTACTAACGTTTCTAGCACAAAGACGAAAATTACTTCATCTAGCGGTGAGGTTGTTTTGAAAGAGATAGATGAAGAAAAATCATTATTAATCGAAACTGGCTCAGGAGATATTACGATTTCTTATAAAAATAACCCACAATCATTAAAGCTTTCAGCTTCGAGTGATTCAGCAGACATTACTGTTGATTTAAAAGGTTTAAACAAAAAAGATGTGAGTGGAAATTCAATGAGTGGGACAATTGGAGAGTCGTCAAATAAGTTGGAACTAGTCAGTAAAGCAGGTATAATAAATGTTAAATAAATACAAATAAAGGGGGCTTTTATGGGGGAGATTTACGTCATTAGACATTGTCTAGCAGAAGGGCAATCTGAAGATGCCTCTTTAACGCAGGAGGGAAAAAAGCAGGCGGAAAGTTTAGTAGATTTTTTCAAGGATATAAAAATTGATCGAATTCTTTCTAGCCCTTTTTTAAGAGCAATTCAATCCATAGAACCACTAAGTACGAAGGATAATATTACGATAGAAATTGAGGAAAGACTTTCAGAGCGACTTTTAAGTACTAGAGATTTACCGGATTGGTATGAAAAATTACAGGCAACATTTATCGATTTGGATTTAACATTTGATGGTGGCGAATCTAGTAAAGAAGCGATGAATCGAATTGTAAATGTTGTAGAAGAAGCATTTGCTCGAAATGTTGCGAGTACAGTAATCGTAAGTCATGGCAATATCATTGCATTGTTATTGAAGTATTATGATAAGGACGTTGATTTTCAAAGCTGGAAAAATTTAAGCAATCCAGATGTTTTTCGATTAAGTAAAAAGCATAGCAATGTCAGAATAGAGCGAGTATGGAATCCGGATTTTTAAATACAAGGTGGTATGGTAGGAGTGTCTTATCATACCTTTTAGTATGATTTCAGAGAAATTGTTCTATATAAAAGAAGGAGTGTATAATGGAGACCATTTTAAAAGATATTTTAACATGGATTACGTTAGCTGATAAAAGGATAATCATTGGCATTTCAGGGCATGGAGCTGCAGGAAAAACAACGTTTGCCCATAAATTAATAAATGCTTTAAATCGAGATGAAGTGAATTATATGAATACGGATCCGTATATTGTGAGTTCAGATATACGCAAACAGGCAATCATTGATTATACATATCAACATCAGGATCATCGTTTTAAAATGACTGCTTGTCATCCTGCTGCACATCATCTACCTTCATTGGAAAGAGATGTTCAGATGATAAAAGAAGGACTAGATTTATGGACCATCGATACACATTATATGAAAAGTTCTTTCGTTTCTTCCAAAAGGCCAATTACGATTGTTGAAGGTATGAGTGTAGCGTTTATAAATCCGGAGTTATTTGACTTAAAAATTTACTTTTATACAGATGAAGCTACAGAACTAATGAGAAGATCTGGACGTGATGTAAACGAAAGAGGAACAGAACTCAATTATTTAAAGCAGTCACATAATGAACGACGTATTCAATATGAGTTATTTATGCATCCGTATAGTCAGTATTTTGATGTGGTGATTAAAACACATCAAAATGAATTTCATATTGAGAAAAATATTTTTTTAAAATAATAAAAGAGCCTTCATCTCCACAAGCAGAAGGCTCTATTTGTTAGTATTGATATGTTACGCGAACAGTAGCTTGGATTGCTACTTGCCCTTGTGCGATAGGTGTATTTCCAGAGGCATCAACCATAGAACGATAAAGGATAGGTGTGTTAACCTGCTCCTCGACAATTTCAATTGGGAGAGGTTGTAAAGGAAGATGCATGGTTTCCGCAATCGTTTTTGCCTTCAAAAGAGCATTTTGAAGGGCTACTCTTAATGCTTGCTGATAGTAAGCATCTGTATGGTCAATATTGAACTGAATGTTGGCAATACGATTTGCCCCATGCTCTATGGCAGTATCAATGATTAAGCCAAGATCGTCTATATTCGTTACGTTGACAGTAACGGCATTAATCACTTCATAGCCATTAAAAATTTGCTTGCCATCTTCAAACTGATATAGCGGTGTAATTGTATAACTTGTTGTTTGAATTTGTTCTCTTGGAATACCAAGCGCTACGAGTGATTGAATGACTTGATTCATAATGATCGCATTCTCCTGTTGTGGCACCTGGACATTATCCCCTTGTGTTTGAACTTCAATTTGTAGTTGAGCAGAAGTGGGCGTAGCCTTTACCTGTCCGTTGCCAGTTACAGTCATAACACGCGATGTATGGGTTGCTTGTTGATTGACCTGTGCATAGTACATACAATACCACCCTTCGTGAGCTTTATAGTATAAGCTATGCAAAAAAGTTTATGACTTGTCTAGTTTTTTTAATAATTTATTATGGAGCTTTGTAAATAATAATAAGGTTAAAATTGTTCCTAGCAAGGCTAAAAACATGTCCCATTGAGCATCCCAGCGATCTCCCTGCATTCCTAAAAAGTCTTTTGCCCCTTTACTGCCCTTCGAGACTCTTGTGCTTAACCATTCGATGATTTCATAAAATGCAGCAATTGCAAGCAAAATACTAATTGTTATGCCTGTTAACCAAGCTCCTTTAGTAAGCGTAGTCTTTCTAAGTAGTATTTCTCTTATAACAATAGCTAATAAACCTTTTAAAAAATGGCCAAAGCGATCATAGTGATTACGTTGTAAATGAAACTCTTCTTTTATCCAGTTAAAAAGGGGGACTTCCGAATAGGTATAATGCCCACCTATAAAAGTAAGGATTGAAAGTAGGGCAATGATAAAGTAAGAAAATGTTGTGAAGCGAAATTTATTATAGATACAAACAACAACAATAATCGCCACAATGCCAGGGCTTACTTCTGCTAGCCAATCTAAGTAGGAGGATGGCTTAATGACAGACCAGACGAAGACAATCAGGACGATAGCAAGTAATGTTACATGTATCTTAAAATGTTTCCGATTATTCATAATGATACACTCCCTTTGTCCCACAGTATGGGGAAGGGGGAAATTGCTTATTCAAGAAGTAGTAAGAAAAAGCGTCTAGTTACTCTAGAACTGACGCTTTTAGTATGTTAAATCATTTTTAAAAGTGCTTCTACGCCAGACATTCCTTCTGTAATACCAAGCTGCTCTGCTTCATATGTTACCGATTCTAATGGAGCTGTTAAAAGCTCATCAATTGTCTTCACCCCAACTGCACGACCAGCAACAATTTTTCGATCAACTAAGCGACTATTTAAAAGACCAACATCTAATGCTCCACACATAATATAGCCCGTATTATTGGAAATGGTCAGTAGCGTTGTTTTAGGTAATTGAACAACTACTGCTGTGAAGAAATGCCCTTTAATCATAATAGGTTCAATTGTCACCATCAAAATCACTCCTTTTCTCTATATACATATGGTGATGGTGAGTAAGGTGTTCAACATTTCTATTAAAAAAATGTGAAAGAAGGTGACAACTAAACTAATCAATTAGTTATATGGAAAAAACCAAAAAAAATCTACTCGTAATGAATAGATTCCTTTACCTTTATTTTGTATAAGAAAGTAAAGCGGTTTGCTTAAAATTATTTAAAGCAATTGTTGCCTCACTTTTAGTACTGTATTCAAACATGCGATACGTATTTTTTTCAAAAACCGTAATAACCCACATATATGTCATCTCCTTTATTGTGTTGCATAACATTTAATTTATTTGTGAATCTGTTATATATCAATGATGATTTTATTTTACATTAGATCATAAAAAAATAAAGGTCTATTCATAACCTTTCACATATTGTTCGAAATTTTATGTAGTTCATAATGTTTTTTTGAAATAATTAAAGGAGAAAACCGTCAGTCCTTTTGGAAGTATAATTCACTGTAATTCGTAAATAGTAAGTTGACGGAGTTCTGAATGTTGGACTTGGGAGGTGATGCTATGACACGTAATTATGTACTGCTTCTAACAGTTTGCTTTTTAATCATCTCGGGATTTTTAGGAATGAAAGGCTATGCAGATAAGGGGCGCCCTTATTATGAAGAGACAGGTAAAGTTGTATGGGATATCAATACAGAAGATAAAATTGTTGCCCTTACCTTTGACGATGGCCCACATCCAAAATACACGGCTGCAGTGCTTGACTTACTAGCTAAATATGATGCTAAAGCAACCTTTTTTATTATTGGAAAAAATGCAGAGAAGTATCCAGAGCTTGTTTTACGTTCTTATACAGAAGGGCATGAATTAGCAAATCATACGTATACACATCCATTTAAAGTTTCCATCAAAAAATTGCAAGAAGAGCTTCAACAAACGAATGACACGATTTATAGTATTACTGGTTTTTCCCCAGTTTTATTCCGTCCCGTTGGTGGAAATTATACGGATGCTATGATAAATGCTGCTGTTAAGGACGGCTACAAGGTCGTAATGTGGTCTTGGCATCAGGATACTCAAGATTGGAAGGAGCCTGGTGTCAAGAAAATAGTGCAAAAGGTGATGAAGGGAACAAGACCTGGAGATGTCATTTTATTTCATGATGGTGGCGGGAACCGTTCGCAAACGATTAAGGCACTAGAAGAAATAATACCCGCATTAAAAAAACAAGGCTATTCATTTGTCACAATATCCGAGTTGATTGAAAGTAAACAGCAACAAGAGCAAATTCAATAACGAAAAATAAGCCATCTCAACTAGGTTTGAAATGGCTTATTTTTCATAGTTTGATTTAGAAGAAAATAATTGGAGCTAGTGCAATACCTAATATTGTTCCTAAAGCTATTCCATAGCCAAAACCGGCACCTCTATATCCCCCGAATCCCCAAAATCCTAAACCATAACCACTGTATCTTCTATCAGGTAGAATCCATACCTGTCTTCTGTCTACCCTTGTGATTTCCCCAACATGTACTCTACCAGATGAATCCGAAATCCTTACACGTTTTCCATGATATTTACAGCAGAGATTATAAGCATCAGATGGATTCACACATATCCCTCCTTTCGATGTCATTACAAGCTAATATATGCGGTTTGATGCATTTATCACTAGCCGATTGTCTATTCCAACATATGCTATATAGAGGTGATGACATGGCAGTCGTGTCAACAGATAAGTGGCTGGAGGAATTTATAAGTGCAAGGAAATTGGCAAGAAAAAAAGAACTAAATAGCTTACAGTGTTCCATTCTTTGTGAGCGTTTAGGAGAGATATTTCAAGATGGATTGCCAGAAGAAATACAATTTTCATTACAGCAACAGGGGCTTTTTCTTCCAAATGAGGTAGTTCAATTAGAGAAATTAAAGAAAAACAATGTTTGGGATTGTGTGGAACAGGAATTTATTTATTTACAACAAAAATGGAATGGTCCAGCAGTACCTATTTATATTTTTCCAATCACACAGCAGCAAACGATGACCAATAAAAACGGTGTTGCATATCCTCAAGCACTTTTTTTATTTATTGGTGAAATAGAAACAAGAGAACTTCAAGCGCTGTTTGCCCATGAATATAACCATGTATGCCGTTTACACAACTTAAAAAAGTCTCTTGGAGATATGACTTTGTTGGATTCTCTTATTTTAGAGGGATTAGCAGAATGTGCGGTGCAAGAATTATACGGAGAAAAATGGCTATTACCGTGGTTAAAGAACTACAAATTGGAAGAGCTTTTAGCTTTGTGGAAGACCTATTTTTTGCCTCATTTAAAACTTCAAGGAGTTGAAAAACATAGGCCATTTTTATATGGTGGAAAGCTTCCTTTGTGGATAGGCTACTGTATAGGCTACGAGATCGTGCAGACATATATAAAGAATCATCCTACTCATCATCCGTTATCCATATCAAGCCAAGATATACTTGCTGGATCAGATTTTCCGCTACAATAGAGAAAAGGAGTGATTGTTGTGTCAAATGAAATAACAAATGTATTATTACCAGTCGTAAATTCATCAACAAAGGTGCTTATTGTTGGCTCGATGCCTGGAAAGCAATCATTAGAAAAGCAGCAATACTATGGTAATCCACGCAATCACTTTTGGCCCATTATTGGTGAAGTATTGGAAACAGATATTCCAGATGAATATGATAAAAGAATTGCATTATTAGAAAGCAATTCAATTGGTCTTTGGGATACGATTGAAACCTGTGAACGTGAAGGTAGTCTTGATGCAGCGATTCGTAATGAAAAGCCGAATAATTTTCAAACACTTTTTGAAAAGTATCCTAACATCCAATTAGTGCTTTTTAATGGAGGGAAGGCATTTGAAGTTTTTAAAAAGCATCTTGGCCTAGAACTGCTTGAAGGACGAGCTTACAAAAAAATGCCGTCCACAAGTCCAATCCCAGGAAAAAATATAAAATCCTTTGCTGAAAAGCTAGAGGACTGGCGCATTATCCAATCCTATTTAACTTAATTTCAGCAATCACTAAAACCTAGGTTCATTTGAGTAGCTCGAATGAGAAGAAATAGCTGCCTTAAAATTTCTTGCGCTTTTAAACCAATGATAAAAAAGGATATAAACAATAATCATTTCAATTGCATCGCCACCGTAATACATGATCTTGGCACCTAGCTCTGCCTGTGTAGCTATTACATGCTGAGGAGGATACGCATAAATATATTTTGCTAGGATAGAGTGAGCTGCTAATGCTACTAATAATATAATGGATCGAAAGACATAGGAGTGTGGATGTGGAGTGGGATCAATATAAATAAAAGCAATGGTAAACACATAACCTGCTAGAAAAATGTGAAGATGAATAAAAATATATAAAAGTAAATGTTCGTGCATCATGTTGAAAAGTGGTGTTGTATAGAGTAACCATAGACCACCTACATTTAGCGTAGATGCAATTATCGGGTGACGAACAAAACGGAAATAAGGACTTCTTATTATCCGAGAAAGAGTACGTGCCGTATTTACTGGTAAGGTCCTTAAAAGTAATGTCATAGGTGCTGCTAATACCATAAGTAGTGGGGCAAGCATACCAAGCAATAAATGACCTATCATGTGTGCGACAAAATTGACATGAATAAGGGAAGCCAATGGGCCAATTAATGTAACAAGGGCACTTACACATCCTACTATCCAACAGCTAGTACGATAATGTGACCATTGCTTTTTATGTTGATTCGAAACAATGACAGCAACGATATAGAAAATAAGTGCTATAAAAAATGGAAAAGCTAATATTTGCTGTCCAAAGGTGAAAAAATTTTGGATGTGAGCTTCATGAGAATGCAAAATGAGCAACCCTCCTAACGCGCTTTTTGAGTTGTTTGGAATAATAAAATGATGCCAATTACAATTAATATAGCTGCTAATATATTCCACACTAGATCATAGGGTAGAATATCGACATGATAGCGAATTTGATGAAGTTTCATAAATTTATGCTGAATGATCCCATCGTAAAGCTGAAAGACTCCAGCTCCGAGAAAAATACCACCAAGCCATCTTTTTAACCAAAATCCATGTCTTCGATGTAAATCGGCCAATAGGAAAGCAGAGCCAATCGTAGCAAAAAAGCTGAAGGCATGAAATAAACCATCTGACACTAATCCAATATTAGCTGTAGATTTATCATAGAAATGATGCCAATGTAATAATTGATGGAAAATAACCTCATCTATAAATGCAACAACCCCAAGTCCGAATAGTATACCTGTCCACATATTGCGTTGCTTATAGTGAAAGCGATTTTCGTGTTTATGATTTTTTTCCTCATACATCTCTGTCATCCCCAAGCATATCACCTCACGTTGAATTTCTTTTAGTCTACCCACGAGAGGAGCTCTTAAACAAAATATCCCCCCGAAACAAGTGTTTTCAGAGGGATGCTACGCTCATTGCCAGGTATTATAGTATGAACCAGCCGGGCTATAAAAAAATTTAAAGTTATACTTCTTCGCCAATGCACGGCTTTCTAATTCATCTGTAAAGCCGATTGCCATAACCTGTGTACCAAATTCCTCTCGTAGATGGACAAGTTTTTTCATCATTTCGAGAGACCATTCATCATTCCCTACCTCATGATATGAGAAGTCTTCCCACATAATAAAATCGACATAGGGGGCGGTATAATCTATTAGCGTTTGAAATCCCCAATTTTGAGCAACCGATAAAGTGGGATGGCGTTGTTTAATTTGTTGGATAAAAGATAACATGGCTTCATTTTGCCACTTTTGTTCATCTTCAGGTAAATAAGAATTGATATTACCAACAGTATCTAAAAACACACCGTCTAAGCCTTTCTGAACAATTTGCTTCTCTATTTCTGTTAGCAAAATGTCTTGATAATGCGAAGAAGTCATATCCATTAAATAAGAATCCCACTGTGCGAAGTACATTTTTTCACCTTGCTTGTCTCGATAAAAATCATCTTCTTCTAGCTGGCGATAGAGGACTGTATTCCATTGATCTGCTTCCATTGCATTAATATATCCATAAACTAAAGTGCCGTTCTTTTGAGCATTATCTATATATTTTTGCTGCATTTCGATGGGTTCCACAATAACTAAATCTAACTTAGTCATATCCTCGCCAATGGTATCATTGCCTTTATCTAAGTAATATTTATAATCCTTTACATCTGCAAGTTTTGCTTGAATACTAGTTGAAGAGGATGAAGCAGGATTTTTAGTAATCATAAACCAAATGCTTATTGCTGTAAGCATAGCAATGAAGAGTAAAAGTATTTTTTTCATAGGGACTCCTTTTAGAAAAATATCCCGTTTATTATACAATAATAGGAAACGAATTGTCTTAGTTAGGCAATGGCTCAACGGTTAATCGCCCTTTTACATATATTGAATAATGTAAAAGGGGGTTTTGTGTGTACAATAATCCATTTAGAGAAGATAATTTTAGAAGACCGGGCTGGGCAGATTATGATCATTTTGAAACTACATCATTTGGACCTTCTAATTTTGGGTCACCTCCGGGAGGGCAAATGCCAATGAGTACCCCACCAGGCTTTTCACCAACAATCCCTACATCGCGTGTAGGTGCAAGTGGTATACGTTCCTGTTTATTTAGAAATACTTATATTTGGATGAATAGCGGTAGAAGCTTTTGGTTTTTCCCAACAGTTGTGGGAAGGGAATTTATAGCTGGTTTCCGCTGGAGTAGAAGATATGGCTGGTATTTCCGAACAATTTCCAGAAACCAAATCCGTTCGTATGAATGTTTTAGATAAGCATTAATAAAGAGTAAAAGAATTTTTATTTTTCAAAAATGATGTTACAATTGACGGTAACTAATGAAGAAGGGAAGATGGGTGGCTAATGAATAACTAATCTTATTTTTTGTATTTGAAATTTTATATTTCGCGAACAACAAAAATAGGATTAGTCTGCCCATTTTTCATAATAATTGCTTGATATTAGTAAGTAGATACTAATATTTAGCTACTCCAAAACTTTTTCATAAAGATTCTGGAGTGACAAACATAGCTATTTCAATAGCTTATTTGTGTATGATATTGTAGAGACTAATCCTTCCAAAATACTTGGAGGGATTTTTTTGTCCCTCCAACTGGAGAGGATGGATAGTATGAAGGAACTTTTAAAATTACAGGATGTACATTATGAAATAAAGGATACCTTACTATTTGAGCATATGACAGGCACAGTGAAGCAAGGTGAGGTCATCGGAATTATTGGTAGAAATGGTGCTGGAAAATCAACATTATTACAGTTAATACAAGGAAAGGTTTTGCCATCTAAGGGAGTAATACAAGGGATACAGAATATCAAGATTGCCTTTGTTGAGCAGGAGCTTGCCCAATTTGACAAACTAGAAGTAACAGCAGGAGAGGCAGATTTGTTGGCTAAATGGCAGGTGCCAAATGTGTCATTTACAGCTTTAAGTGGTGGTGAAAAGCTAAAAATGCGTCTAGCAGAGGGTTTTTCACAGAATGCCCAACTCTTACTGCTTGATGAACCAACCAATCATTTAGATGACCAAAGTACAGCTTTTTTGATAAGGCAAATACAAAACTATAAGGGAACGATAATGGTTGTCTCACATGATCGTTATTTTTTAGATAAGGTTGCTACAAAAATCTGGTCTATTGAGGAAAAGAGTCTGATTGAACATAATGGCAATTATACAAGTTATATGGCTGAAAGAGAGCATAGAAGATTAACGCAACAACGTGCCTACGAAAAGCAGCAAAAAAACATAGAGCGTATTGAGGATCAAATGCAGGAGCTAACATCATGGTCGCAAAAGGGCCATGCACAGTCAACAAAACTAGAAGGCTTTAAGGAATATCATCGTGTGAAAGCAAAACGTCTAGACTCGCAAGTGAAATCTAAGAAAAAACGATTAGAAGCTGAGCTTGCAAAGGCAAAAGTTGAAGCTGTGGAGCCAGATACAGACATTCGTTTTTCTTTAGGAACATCTCAGCGTGTCGGTAAGCGTCTTTTGGAGACCAAGAACTTATCTTTATGTTTCGGTGATCGCATGTTATTTAAAGATGTTAATATCACTGCTCAATTTGGAGATAAAATCGCCATTATAGGAAACAATGGAAGTGGAAAAACAAGCTTTTTAAAAGTACTTTTAGGCAAGTTAGAAGCAGAGGGTGAAGTGTGGCTATCTCCTGCTGCCAATATTGGCTATCTGACGCAGGAAGTTTTTGATTTACCAATTGATCAGACACCAGAGCAATATTTTTACAGAGAAACATTTGAAGAGCGGGGCAAGGTTCGCAATTTAATGAAGAATTTAGGGTTTACACTGACACATTGGACGTCTACTATAGGAAAAATGAGCATGGGAGAACGTGTAAAGTGTAAACTGATGGCCTATATTTTAGAGGATAGGAATGTTCTGATTTTAGATGAGCCAACGAATCATCTTGATTTACCTTCGCGTGAGCAATTGGAGCGCACACTTGCCCAATATAATGGGACAATACTTGTCGTATCACATGATCGATATTTTTTAGAGAAAGTAACGAATAGTGTTTGGGAGCTTCGCGGTCAACAGATGGAGAAAAAATGGAGTAAAGAGGCTCCAAAGCAGTTGGATGATCTTGTAGCTCTTCGTTTAAAGCTTGAAACGGAAAGGCAAGAGGTGTTAGGAAAATTGAGTTTTCTTACAGCAAAGGATAAAGACTATGCAATGCTTGACCAAAAGTTTAATGAGCTGACACAGCAAATCAATAAGCTTAAATAGATAAACAAGTTTAAGTTAACCGTTGTCAGGGAAAAATGCCGAAAAAGGGTATTACTAGATGGAGGTTAACACAATGAAAAGATGGCTATTTCTCATTTTACTATTGAGTAGTAGTATCATAGGTGCTTGTGCTGGTCATGAAAAAATTCATCAAGCACAAGAAAATGAGATCGATGAACCCGTCGTACAATCTAATAATGACAATAGGGATACAGTTGTGTCACAAGGTGAATCTCTTCAACAAATAAAGGATCAGATCCATTCGGATATACCAATAAAAATGCCAACAACATTACCGATTGCAGATGATGCTTTTTTAACGGCCACAACACGTGCTGAAGGGGACCATGTTGAAATTATCTTTTATGAAAGTAAAGAAAATATGCCAATTAATGATATTCGATTAAAGAATTCTGCGACTGCCATCTGTAGATTGTTCGTCAAGCAATACAAAAGTGCTGAAGGGGCTAGTACACAAATCGCATTCGATAATTTTAGTCAAAATGGAGGGCACGAAGTTGATCTTGGCTACAATATAACGGGTTATCAAGATGCGGGTGCTGGCTCGTTATGGACGGGTTGGAATGAAGGGAGATGGGCCATCGCCACACATACACGCACTGACGACCCAGAGGCAGGTATTAAGCTTGCTAAGCAGGCAGTAAAATATTTAGAAAATCATATGCTACCTATTCCAAAGCAATATGGTTTAGCTCAGCTGGATGTATATCAATCTGGTAATTTAATTGTGTGGCAGGATGAAAAGCTTGTCTACACACTCGATTCGATCAAAGAGCCGTTAAAAGCTCTTGAAATTGCTACAGCTTTTTATCAATAGAAAAAGATTGTTTAGCAAGGTGAGGCGTTGATTTCTGTTCCGCCAGCATCCCTTTCAGGGGGCGTCCGATGAGCCGCTTCACTCCCTAACGTTCGCTCCAGGGTCTCATCTGTGACGCTAATCCCCTAGGAGTAACGCTGGAACGCCAATCAACCATATCGTAGTAAGAAGCTCACACATTAAAAGAGTAGGGAGCACATAAATCTTTGCTAAAAAGATAACATCCATTTGAAACGAACTTTCCCTTTCGTAATAATGCTATGATTGTTTTTCAACACTATAAAAACCTAGAGCAGTAGTTGCTCTAGGTTTTTTGCAATTTAAGATCTTACATCATCTATGAGCTTCTTGTATTCGTTAAAACGTTGCTGCCAGTTTTCCATTGGGAAGCTTTGATGTTCTACACCATTCAATAAATCTGATAACAAGTCAAGGCATATATGCCATCCTGCTAAATCCTTTGGCGTGTGGTCGGTTAGCTCTTGTAGGGTCTCAATTAATCGTAATAATGAGCCATTGTCTGTAGGTGACAGTTCAAATCTAACGCGATCTTGACCCCATTCAAATTCGAGTACTTGTTTTTCAGCATAATCTGTTATGGCAATTTCCTCATAGGTATCTGTTCCATCGTTCATATTAAAATGTATTTTACCGTGCTGACGTAGGTCAATTATTTCAAGATTATTCATCCACTTTTGTAGGTTTTCATTGGTAGTTATGGCCTTCCAAACAGTGTCAATTGAATGTGGTAGCGGTCTTTTGTACGTTACGACATGACAATCTGAGTGCTTTTTAATAGTAGCTAACATAGCTATCCTCCTAAATACTACGCATAATATATTTTATCTTCATTATAGGCTTTAACAGCAAAATGTCACACGACAATCATTAAAATTTAGGATAATATTGTTAAAAAGGAGGAGAGCTGATGACACATCAACAAGCACTGGAAAGGTATATACAAGCAACAAATACACATGATTTTAATCAAGTAAAGGCAATCTTGCATCCTCAGGCAATTTATTGGTTCTCTGATAAAACATGCACTACTACAGAAGAAATTGAGGCGTACTTTAAGCATGCGTGGAATGTAATCAAAGAAGAAGTTTATTCGGCATCAGATGTAAACTGGATAACAGTTGACGAAAAAACAGCTACCTGTCTTTATACATATCACTATGAAGGCTATCTAAACGGAAAATTTGTAACAGGTAGCGGTAGAGCAACAAATATTTTTACATTCGTTGACGATGAATGGAAGTTAATACACGAACATTTGAGTGGTGCTCAGTAATGAATGTAAATGCACTTGGATAATCAATAAAAGAATAATGTAAAATGCCCCATATTGTTAATACATGCAACGGTACCTGCAGAGTTAGATACGATAAGAAAAAATTGTATCCAGAACTTACAAATGAAAATAGGACATTTAAATGTTGAATCAATTGTAGGAGCTGGACATGATATATTCCGAGATGCACCTGAAATGGTAGCGACAAGATTAAAAGTTTGGTGTAAAAGTTAAATTGGAGGCTGACGACTTGAGATTGCTACAAACGGAGGAAGAACTAAAAAATCTAATAGTGGCAGATGATTGGATGATGGAAATTTTATCTACAGTGGAAACATTGCAGCTGCCAGATTGGTGGGTATGTGCAGGGATCATTCGCTCAAAGGTATGGGATGTCCTTCATGAAAAAGAAGATAGAACACCGATTGCTGATATTGATGTGATATATTTTGATAAAGAAAAGGTAGCGGAAAAAATAGAAAAACACTATGAACAGGAACTCAAACAGATATCTCCAAATGAGCCATGGTCTGTGAAAAATCAAGCACGAATGCACGTCCTTAATGGAAGTAAACCGTACAAATCTGCTGTTGATGGAATTGCTCATTTCCCTGAAATACCAACGGCTATTGGCGTGAAATTATCAAAAGGTTTACTAGAGATTGCTGCACCGTATGGGGTTAGACATCTAGGAGCAGGTATTGTAGAGCCGACGCCATTTTTCCTTGAAAATAATTATGAGATTTATCGTCAAAGAATGCATCTTAAACAGTGGCACTTAAGATGGCCAAAGTTAGAAATTAATCTTCAGTAAAGAGGTGAGCTTTATTGCAAAGAGATAAAACCTATGTTATCAACCACTATAAAAAATCAATGGATTGGATAAGCGATTTTAGGTCTCTATCTGAAGTTCAATGGCGTATGCCAATTGAACCTGGGAAATGGTCAGTTGCAGAGGTGATAGGACATCTTCACCCCTGGGATGAATTTGTGTTAAATCAACGCATACCTTTTTTCTTTGTTGATGAACGTCTACCTAAAGGACCAGATGCTGAAAAGCTAAATACGAGTGCAGCCAAGAAAAGTCGGGAACAGCATATGGATCAAACAATCACGGATTTTATTACCTCAAGGAGTCAGCTATTACAAGTTCTTCAGCAATTTACAGATGAGCAATGGCAGCAGACATTTACAATTGGTCAATCAGAGATAATCATTGTTGACTATTTTATCGGGTTAATCAATCATGATTTACATCATTTTTCACAGATTCAGAATGTTATACATGTTTAGGAGTTAGCATATGGATATCAAATATTTAATTGATTACTTTGCACATGCTTCTGTAAAATTTACGGATGTTTTTACTAAAAGAATGGAACCCGGTGAAGAAGATACAGGAAGAACAACAGCGCCAGGAAAATGTGGCTTAGTTATACCTCTTGCAGGTAGTGCCATCTTTAGCTTTAAAGGAACTCCCTATGTTATGGAGCCGGGAATGATTGTCCATGCAGGTTCCCAGATGCCGATAGAAGTAAAGGTTACCAGTCACAAAGGTTGGGAATATGCAGTTATTCATTATAGTCTACCTACAGAGGAATCTGCTCTTTTCCCATTAGCAGAGCAACATTTTTCAATCAATACAGGCTTTAACACGCAAATCATTAACATCGTCCAGCAAATAATAGAAAGCTACTCACTTCCAGGAAGTATGGCTATTTTTAAGTCCAAGACTTTATTTTTGAATTTGCTAGAAAATATTCTTATAGCGGCAAAAATGAAGGTTTTAGATAGTGCTAGTAAATGGATGGAACAGGCCTTAGAGTATATACATGAGAATTATGCAGAGCAGATTTTGGTGTCAAATATTTCTAAAGAATTTGGAATTGAACGGCGTCGCTTTGCGTATTTATTTGAGCAGCATACAGGTATGAATCCTAGCACCTATATAACGGAATATCGTATACGGCGCGCAAAGGACTTACTAGAATATGCTGAAATTCCTATAGCTGAAATTGCTGAATGTGTAGGGTATGTAGATTGCTTTTATTTTAGTAGAGTCTTTAAAAAATGTACTGGTTTGTCACCTTCAGCTTATCGAAAGATAAAAATGGAAGAAGCTAACTATGTGTAAATGCTGTTTCTTATAAAAAAAGAAGCAGTTTTTTTATTATTTAAATCGGCAAAAATCCATGTCATTTTCGAAATCGTCCATTCACAATCTTTTTTTACTTTGTTAGGATAGTATCCGTAAATGATAATGAATATCAATTGTGTATTGACTTGTTTGTGAAAACGATTATCATTATCAATAAAAGATTGTTAGGGGAGAATTTTTATGAATAAATATTTTAAAATGTGTGCTCCGGCACTTTTAGCACTGTCACTTGCCGCATGTGGGACAGATAAGGCGGAGGAGTCTACGTCAACAACTAATACAGCTGAGACAAGCGCAACAGAATCGCAGACAGAACAAGCACAAACACAAACAATTACATACTTAGGTGAAAAATATGAGCTTCCAGCACAAGTTAACAATATTGTTGCTGCAAGTCTAGAATCAATGGAAGACGCTGCTATGCTCGGCATTAAGCCAGTAGGTGTACTAGAAGTTGGTGGTAAAGTTCCTGCTTATCTAGCAGCGGATTTTGAAGGTACTACACTTGTAGGAAATAAAATGGAGCCAAATGCGGAAGCCATTCTTAATCTAAATCCTGATGTCATCGTTGGCACTTCGAAATTCCCTGAGGAAACGGCTGAAAAGCTGAACAAAATTCAAACAATGATTCCGTACTCACATATTTCAACAAACTGGAAGGAAAATTTAACATTACTTGCACAATTAGCTGGTAAAGAAGAGGATGCTAAAAAAATCATCTCTGACTATGAAGCTAAAGTTGCTGATGCACAAGTGAAATCAAAGGAACAATTAGCAGATAAGCAAGTATTAATAATCCGTGTTCGTGGTGGTGTAATGTACATTTATCCAGCAGGTGTTTATTTAAATCCAGTCCTCTATGAAGATTTAGGAGCACCCGTCCCAGAAGTGGTCACTACAGCTAAGGCGCAAGCTGAACTATCACTTGAAACATTAGCTCAAGTAAATCCAGATGCGATTTTCTTACAATTCGAGGATTCAGAGAATAAGGATACGCCAAAAGCTTTAGAGGATCTACAAAAGAATCCGATTTTCATGAGCTTGAAGGCAGCGCAAAATAATCAGGTTTTCGTTAATGCAATTGAGCCATTAGCACAAGGTGGTACGGCTTGGTCTAAGGTAAAATTCTTAGATGCTGCAGCTGAAAAATTACTTAAATAGTATAGCAGGCTGGTAGTAGATTTGGTGATGTCACCGGGCTATTACCGGCCTTTTGTTCAGTAACAGTTTGGGTGTGAAAATGGTAAAGAAAAAGGTGTAAAAGTTGAAAAAAATAAACATAGTGTCATTTTCAATATTAGCGGTATTTCCTTTCCTTATTGCCCTTGTGGCACTTGTTTCTATTACGTATGGCACGAAGGATATTAGTGCAATGACAGTATGGCAGGCGATGGCAGCTTTTGATCCTTCGAATGTTGATCATCAAATTATACGGACAGGACGTATTCCCCGAGTAGCCGCAGTATTGTTAGTAGGAGCTTTTTTGGCAGTAGCTGGAGCAGTTATGCAGGGGATTACACGAAATTATTTAGCTTCACCGTCATTAATGGGCGTTAACGACGGCTCCGCTTTTGTCATAACATTAGCTATCGTCTTTTTCCCCGGACTTCCAAACTATCAAATGATTTTATTATCTATGCTTGGTTCAGCATTGGGAGCCGGCATTGTCTTTGGTTTTGGTTCATTAATTCGCAATGGCCTATCACCAGTAAGGTTAGCGATTATTGGGACGGTCATTGGTACGTTTTTAAGCAGTATTGCTACTGCCATTGCGATGTATTTCCAAGTCTCGCAAACAGTCAGTGCTTGGTATAACACAAAAGTACATATGGTGGACATGGATATGCTTATTCTTTCTATTCCGTTTGGTTTAACAGGATTAGTCCTGGCTTTATTATCTGCGAAAGCCATTACTATTACGTCATTAGGTGAAGATATAGCTATGGGACTTGGGCAGAAAACAAAAGCAGTGCGAATTATTAGTATGCTAGCAGTAGTATGCTTGACTGGAACAGCGGTGGCTCTTGTTGGAAAAATCGCCTTTGTAGGGCTAGTTATCCCACATATTACACGTTTCTTAGTTGGAGTAGATTATCGCTATATCATTCCTTGTGCCGCTGTTATTGGTGCCTTCTTTTTAGCGCTTTGTGATGTCCTTAGTCGCTATGTTAACTATCCATTTGAAACGCCAATTGGAGTCTTAACAGCATTAGTTGGCGTACCCTTCTTCTTATATTTAGTTCGCAAGCACGGAGGTGAAAAACGTGCGTAAAAAAACCTCCAATATTTTTGTTCTAACTATATCAATGCTTATTTTATTAATTTTGCTTGCGAGCTATCTACATATAACAAATGGTGTTTTTGATATGTCTGTCATGGATGTCATTAAAACATTGTTGCGGATTGAGCCAAATCCTAAATTTGATCTAGTAATTTTTGAATTTCGCTTGCCTCGAATTGTTATTGCCGGACTAGTCGGCATTGGCTTAGGTTTGGCAGGGGTTGTCTTACAGGGGATTACACGCAATGGACTAGCGGACCCTGGGATTTTAGGAATTAATGCTGGCGCTGGTGCAGCGGTCGTAATTTTTATGTTCTTCTTTCAATTAAAACTAGTGAGTGCAGATATGAGTAGCTGGTTGTCTATTTTAATGATGCCATTGTTCGGTTTTATCGGTGGTGCGATTGCTGCTATATTGATTTTCTCATTTGCTTTAAAAAATGGTCATCTAGATATGCAGCGTTTAATTTTAACAGGGATAGCGATTAATAGTGGGTTTGGTGCTTTGTCATTATTCTTATCTTTAAAAATGAGTGCTCAAGATTTTGAATCTGCAGCTATATGGATGGCAGGGTCTATCTATAATGCGAATTGGATTTTTGCCCTAACGATGTTACCTTGGCTCTTAGTTTTAGGAATGTATGTGTATAGAAAATCGCATTTACTTGATTATTTTCAGCTTGAAGAGGATAGCATCACAAGTTTAGGAATCGCTGTTGAAAAAGAGAAAATGAAGCTGTTATTAGCTAGTGTTGGGCTTGTTAGTGCCTGTGTATCCGTATCAGGAAGTATTGGCTTCATAGGTTTAATGGCTCCTCATATTGCGAAGCAGCTGGTCGGTATTCAACACCGTTTTGTCATGCCGGTAAGTGCATTGATTGGTGCAGCCTTGTTAATTTTAGCTGATTTTATTGGCAAAACCGTATTTGCACCATCGGAACTGGCTGTTGGAATTGTTGTTTCCATTATTGGGATTCCCTACTTTTTGTATTTACTTGTGAAATCTAAGGCATAGGAGGAAATGATGTGCAAACTGCATTTAGAATGGAAAATTTAGCTTCCGGTTATGAGCAGGTTCGTGTATTTGAAGGCTTAAATTTAACGATAGAAGAGGGCAAGGTGACAACGATTATTGGTCCAAATGGGTGTGGTAAATCAACCCTTCTTAAAACAATTGGACGTATATTAAAAAAGCAGCAAGGCACGGTATACTTGCAAGAGCAAAATATGCAAAATTTATCGACCAAGGATATTGCAAAGAAACTAGCTATTCTATCTCAAACACCTGTTGCACCTGGTCAATTAAAGGTGCAGGAGTTAATTGCCTATGGTCGTTATCCACATCGAAACAATGTCAATCGATTAACAAATAAAGATGAGGAAATGATTGAGTGGGCGTTAACTGTCACAAATACGATGGAATATCGTAATCGAGAGCTTGCACAGCTTTCTGGAGGTCAGCGTCAGCGCGTTTGGTTAGCGATGGCTTTAGCACAAGAAACAAATATTTTACTGTTGGACGAGCCTACTACCTATTTAGATATGGCACATCAGCTAGAAGTGCTGGATATAGTCAAAAGCTTAAATGAGCAGCACGACTGTACAATTGTCATGGTTCTACATGATATTAACCACGCTGCCAGATATTCAGATCATCTTATTGCGATGCAGAAAGGTGTTATTATACAAACCGGAACGCCGCAGGAAATAGTAAGTGCAGAAGTGATGCGTAAAGTATTTCATATTGATGCACGCATTATGGAAGATCCAGTAACGAATACACCTGTATGCTATGGCTATGACATTTTAAAGGAGGGTGACAAATGAAGAGAACTAAAATAGAGCATGCCACACAACAAATAACATCGAAATTAACGGATTATACGTACACGATTAATATCTATGTGCCAAGTGAGGAAGCACCAGAAGAAGGCTTTCCGGTGTTGTATGTACTAGATGGCTCATCTTATTTTAATCTTGTAAAGGAAGCGATACGTTTACAAAGTCGTAATGCACCAAAGACGGGGGTCCTACCAGCTGTTGTTGTAGGCATCGGACATGGCGATGATATGCGTGAAAGAAGATTTTATGATTTTACGGCGCCAGCAGAGACATATATTTATCCTGCACGATTTAAAGGGAAGGGTCATGAAAAGTTAGGAGGAGCAGTGTATTTTAGCCGCTTTATAGAGGAAGAGCTGAAGCCGACAATTGAGGCCCAATATCCTGTGAATAAAGCACAGGAAGCTTTATTTGGTCATTCCTTAGGAGGTTATTTTACGCTTTGGCAACTGTTTCACCATCAATCTAGCTTCCAACGCTATCTAGCTATTAGCCCTTCAATTTGGTGGAATGAGCATGAATTAGTACAATGTGCGTCAGTATTTTTGAATGAGCATCAAGAAATGAACGAAACATTGTTTATTAGTGCAGGTGAACTTGAAACCTTTATGGTGGATGATGCGCGCCAAATGGCAACGTTACTAGAAAAAATAATGAATGTTGAGTTTTACGAGGCTTTAGACGAAAATCATGCTTCAATTGTACCAACTGTTATGAGTAGAGCCATACGCTTTATGCATAAATAAACAAATTGGTAGACTGCATTGTCTTTTGATAATGCGGTTATTTTTATGAATATGTATGCTTAATAGGTCATCTTTCTATGATGAATTGAGGTGGAGTAATTTACTCCAGTGCATTAGATCAATTATTAAGATATGCTGTAAGAAAAGAAGAAATGGGAGGGAATCTGGTAAGGTAACAATGGAAAAGAGGCTTTCCAATGAGGAGGAATGTATTTGAAGAAACGAATTGGCTGTTTACATGCCCATTATTCCAATATAGAGTACATAGAGCGTACTTTCCAAAATGATGAGGATATGGAATTGCTTCATTTTGTAGATCCTGGAGTCATGCAGCAAGTATCAAAAGGAATGGGTGATGTAGCTCGTAAGGTTAAGGAACAAATCGAATGGATAGCTAGCTGTGATGTGGATGCTATTTTAATAACATGTACTAATTATATTGCCTTGTTACAGGATGATGCTACTGTCGATCCATCAATTCCCATAATAAAGATTGATGAGCTATATTTTGAAAGCATATGTAACGTACAACAACCTATAACCATTCTTTTTACAAATCCTATGACCGTTGAAGGAACAATGGCTAGACTTCACCAATATGCTAAGCATCATGAAAAATCAGTAACTGTCGTGGCAAAAGTCATTGAGCATACATTTGACCTCATTATGCAGGGAAAAAAGGAAGCCTACAGTGATGCCATTTTACAGACTCTGCTTTCATTAACTGATGAACAAAGGTTGATCTCTGTAGCGCAGCTTTCAATGGTAGATGCCGCACAACAATTTGAAGAGCAAACAGCTATATCAGTTATCCATCCATTAAAGCCATTAGTAGCTGTTGTTAAAAAATCTCTAGGCATTTAGCATTTTAATTTACTGAATTATCTGTAATAATTTAATAAAGAAAACGGTTTATAAGAAATGGGGGGGATGTTATGAAACGATTTGTACTGTTAGGTGTTCTATTGTTACTCGTAGTAGGCTGTGCAGATAAAGAGAACATAACAATGCCAGAGGGTATACCTGATTTTGTACAGGAAAGTGATTTTTCCTCGATTGATTGGAGTCGTAAAGCAGTTGAGTTCGGCGATAGGGGCATCATTGGTAATGCTAATAAATCGGGAGTCATTGGTGCTGATATGCCAAGCTTAAGTACACAAAAGTGGATGTGGCATCTATGGGGAATGGATGACAGTGGTAGTACAGAGTTAACGGTTGTAGGTTATCATAAAGAAACAAAGGCCATCCAGCCAATTTTAGTAGATGGATGGAGCATTGTGCTTGGTGGGCCAGTAAATGGAGCAGATGCTCATGCACCCTCTAGTGTAAAAATCCCTAAGCCTGGTGAATGGGCTCTCTTGCTGTATACGAACGGGAATTACTTTGATACGTTGATATATGATAATCGTCAATAATTGGCAAGTACTTCTTGTAAGTTATAATACTACCGTTAAAAGGATAGAAAACACAATTGATACGGAGGAGAACAATATGACAGATCTACAATATCCTATTGGACAGTTTCAATTACCAAAAGAGGTTACTTCACAGCAGGTAAAAGAATGGATTGACGACATTCGTTTATTACCAATGCAGCTTGCAGAGGCCTTGAATGGAGCAAGTGAGCAAGCATTGGTAAAAACCTACCGAGAAAATGGTTGGACAGTTAAACAGCTAGTCCATCATATTGCCGACAGCCACATGAATAGCTATATCCGTTTTAAGCTAGCCCTAACAGAGGACGTCCCAACCATTAAACCATACAATGAAGCGGAATGGGCACAGCTACCAGATTCTGCAATGCCAGTAGCAACTTCTTATAATTTAATAGAAAATTTACATGAACGTTGGGTTTACTTGCTAAGTAACTTAAAAGATGAGCAATTACAACGAGCATTCAATCATCCTGATTCAGGACTGACAACACTGGAGCAAGCAATCGGTTTATATGCTTGGCATGGTAAGCATCATTTGGCACATATTCAGTTTGCTTTGGGGGCATAAAAAATAGGCGATTTTTTTGCAAATCGCCTATTATACAATATTTCACGATTTTTCACTTTTTAAGGATGCTGATTATAATAATAATTATTTACATTCACTTATACAATATTGATTCCTGCACTTGCGTTACCAGTAACAGTAGCTACAACCCCTGATGTAGTAACGGAGAACACCATTAGTAAACGATCACCAGTACTTACTGGCACGGATACGTTTGCATTACCGCTTACAATTGTACCTGGTGCTATTGCTAAAGCTGGTAAAGTTGGTAGCAAATCAACAAACGCTGCAGTTGGACTGAAAACATTACTTCCTTGAACTGCACGGTAAATTTGTGCTCTGACTGTTGCTGTTCCAGTTAAAGTTAAAGCACCAACTGTCGCGAGTGTAGCAGAAATAGATGTAATAGTACCTGGGCGTGGAACTGTAAACGCTTCTGTAGTACCAGCAGCTGTTAAATCAATATTAACACCAGCAAGAGAGACACCAGGAACAGATGTACCGAATCCTACAAGACTTACAGTATCTACTAAACCAGTAGCGAGCGATACTAAAACAACAGGAACTATCCCTGAAGAAAATGGGATAATCGCACCTGTAGCTACTGGTGGAGTAATACATGCCGCATCAATACCGATAAATGGCCCAAGCGCAGTACAGTCACCATTACCATGACAATTACCAGAGCAACCACACATTGAATTATTTAAACACATTGTTACACCCCCTTTCTTCATTATTCTATTCATATGGGAAAGGAGGGTAAGGGCAAATATCTACTTCACCTATAAATTCAATGATTTCTGAAAGTCAGCTTTTATTTGAAACATAAAGACATCCACCATGTAATTTTCATACGTAGTGGATGTTTTATAGAAGGATAAATTTAACTCCATCTTTTAAAGAAATTGAAAAATGAGTTCTTTCCCTTCTTATTTTCTTCTTCGATCGGCTTATTTACAAGGTCAGACTGCTTACTTTCTTCCTCGATCAGTTCATTTACAGGTTCGGGTTGCTTATTTTCTTCCTCAATCGGCCTAATTACAGGTTCGGGTTGCTTATTTTCTTCCTCAATCGGCTTAATTACAGGTTCAGGTTGCCTATTCGCTTCTTCGAGGGATGGATGAATCTCAAACGTTGTTCCAGCTTGATATACTTCAACATATTCTTCTGTTTCCAATGAAGGGGAGTGATGTGTGTTTACAGGCATTTCTACATTTTTTGAAATGACTTGGTTGATATCCTCGCTAGGTAGCTCCAATATAGCTTGTTCTAACGACTCATTAGATACTTCTGGCATCTCAAGACGGTTATGTTCACTTTCTGTTTTCACAACCTCGATAGGAGCATCTAACGTTTCCGTTTTAGTGCTTTCCGCTTCAAGAACAATAGAAGATTCTAAATGTTCATTCTCGATATTTTCTTCACTAGAAGTTTGCTGCAATGGATCATAAACACTTACTGGAACTTCCTTTGCATCCGTGGCATTTTTAAAATGGAAGGTGGATTCAACTGTCGTGTTTCTGTATAAACCATTATATATTTGGCTCGGGTGCGTATTGATTGATTGAAAATATTGCTGATTAAAATGCCGCTCTTCAGGTTTAGTTGCCTGTATATCATGGTGAGGAGAGGGGCCGCCATTATTTACATTTAGTTGGTGCTTTTTAGCTTTACCAGCAAAATTCTGTAGTAGTCTATAAGATGGTTGTGCTGTTGTAATCGTAGTTTGATCTGCTGTCTGTGTCATTCTAGGTTGTCTTGGTAATAGCGCAGCCGAAGTGTGAGAAGGCATTTCAATGGAGGGAGGAATAGTTGTTGTATCAGCAGTTACTAATTTGTTTAAAACCGCTAAAATCTCTTGATTCATTCCTTCAATCGTATGATTCAGAGACTCAAGCTGTAGTGATAGAAGCTTTATTTGTTCATCATAGCCTTTTATATACGAATTTTGTTTAGTATCTAATGTTTCTGTAATCCCTTCTAAATGAGCCATCTGCATTTTTAGCCCATCAAACTCTTGCTTCATATAAAGAAAATCTTCAATTGACGTCCCCTTTTTTAATGTAGTTAACGATTCTCTATAGGCATCGATTTTTTGCTTTAAATTTTCAATTTCTTGAGTGGTATACAATTTTGACTCTTCCATTGTAGTTCACCCCTTTCAATCCATTATTAGTTTATTAAAAATACTGACTTTCTGTTACAAATATACCGGTCCTTCCAACATTTTTGTTCGTACCATTAAAGAGAAAACTGTATGTAAAAATGATCTTAGTCGATTTTGATAAATATCCAATGTAACTATTTGTTAGCCCATACACTTATAGCTGAAAAACATATGCTACAAACGAAAGATAAAAATTTTATGGAGGTGTCAAAAGGATGCAAGAGCATATGCCATCCCAGGCGCAAGAACTAATTTGTATAAATGTTGACAAGGTATATGACTGGATTGTAAAAGAAATGTCATTCGATATTTCACCTACAGGGCCAATTACATTCCCAGGCGTAACTGCAGCGACTGATCTAACTGGTGCTATTGTTACTTGTAGAGTAATTCCAGCAGCTACTAATCCAATTGTGATCCTGAACCGTGAGAATCGTCAATTCTCCATTGATGGATCAACTGTTTGTTTGCAACATTTAAATATTCAAAAGAACTTTGTTCTAACGATTGTCGTTACTTTACCAACAGGCGCTGTTTTCACAAGCGCTGATATTCCGGTTTCTCGCTGTGAACAAGTGACATTATGTGCACCAAAAGGGACAGACGTAGAAATCTTATACACAGATTTAGATTGCTTCGTATGTACAACTGGAACACTTACAGCTGCTGCAGGTGCAATTACGTTCTCTGCGTTGACAATTACTGTTGCTGTTTGTCAAAGTATTCAATCTACATTCCCAGTTACTGTGGAATTCTTAGCAACTTTCTGCGAACCAAGAGCAGACTTACCATTCTCATGTCCAACTGCGGTTCGTCCACAACAATGCCCTGTTATTTTCCCACCTATGGGTTAATGGTGCTAACAAATAGAAGAAAGTCATATCATGAAGAGAGGGTTATCCTCTCTTTTTTTATTTTGTCGTGTTAGCGAGTCATATGGTTCTCTAAGAGTTGAAGAGATGCTTTGTAAGTAAATAACAACAAGGAGGTACGAAGTGACAAAACGTATAGAAGACAAGATACTGGCACTAAAAGAACAAACAAACGCCTATGTTCATGAAATTAAGCAGTTGGTTGGGGAGTTGACAATTCCAAACAGGTTTAGCCTCATTAGTTATTTTACAACCTCATTCAATATTTCCTATAATCCTGAGCAAGAGAGTTTATGTTTAGGCTCCTATCATATTCGCAACATCGGTAGTACAGCCATTACAAACCCCTATTTGTGCATAACAGTACCTAAGGATTCTCCATTTTATTTTTCTGGGAGATATGTTCATGAAAATTTCACACCAAATTTGAAGACACAAGGGCAAATTAATTGGGAACGATTTAATGATAAGTTAAGCAAAGAAGAGTATTGGCTGAGACCAGTAGGGAAGACAACAATTGAGCCCAATGAAACCATTTCATTTACTAATTTTCAAATAAAATGGTCCCATAATTTATCGTATTCTGGCACTATTATGGGCTTTACATATTGCGATCAGCTAACAGATGGTGTTGTTGTTTTAAATCCTATTAACCTTAATGGTATCGGTCAAGCACAGGAGGATGACAATGAAGGATGATCAAAAGCAAGAGTACAGTAGTGTAACTCAACAACTTTTAAAGGAGCAACTCAATCGGCGTAATGAACAAGATAATAGCTTTGCGTTTCTTGAAAAAAGTACATTACATCAATTAATGGCCTATTTGGTCTCAGGTGAAAAGAAAAATACTGGACAAAATGATATCCCAGAACTAGAAGCAAAGTTGATGAAGCAATTAGATGAAATACTAGAGGATAGTAAAGCACAGTTTGAAGAGGTGGTTGATTTGTTAAAAAGTTATTCGGGATAGGGGTGTGACGATGGAAAATGATATTGTGAAAAACAATGATCCAATACAGCTCCAACAAATGATTATTTTTTTAAGGGCAGAGTTAGCTAAGTATAAAAATGAAGTAAAAAGACTAAGGGACAGTGATTATTACGCATTGGTACTACGACTTGAACGAGAGAATGTACAATTAACAAGGCTTAGAAAAGAACTTTCGATGGAGCTTTTAAAGTTGAAGAGAGACTTTGATAAGGAGCTGCAGGCATATGATGAAGAGATTCAAAAGCGAGAAGTCCAAAGAAAAAAACAAATTGCATCAATAGAGTCTTTATTAAAGGAAATCGCTGAATTGCGGGCTGAAAATAAATTATTAAAGGAAAGCCAAAAAGTTTCGAATGAAGCTACAATTGATATTGACTATAAAGCGATTGTCGGAGGGCTTGAAAAAAAATTAAGCGACTTTACATCAGCAGCAGGTAGTCATATGGAAAAAATGATAGAGGTCTTGGAAAAATCATATAGAGACAAAATAGAAACAGATAGCCTTCATCAACACTTGATAAAAGAGTTGGAGAGGAAAAATTCAGAGATTGAAAGATTATCAAATGAAATGGAAAAACAAACTAATGATATGAATAAGGAAATGAAAAAGTCCATTCATATGGAGGAGCAAATAGATTACAGATTACGTATACTCGATGAATTAGATCAAAAATTAAATGAGCTGGCATTAGAAATCAATAGAGAGCGGGTATAGCTATGAATTTATACAGACTGTTTCAAAATGTTTACTTTTGAAACAGTCATTTTTATTCTGGAATGGAATCCTCTCAATGCGGTTCTCGAACCGCTCAGAAGGTAGGTGAACCCGCTCAAAGGTAGGGCATAGCCGCTCGAAAGGATGGTGAACCCGCTCAAAGGTAGGGCATAACCGCTCAGAAGGATGGTGAACCCGCTCAAAGAAAGGTCATAGCCGCTCGAAAGTATGGAGAATCCGCTCAAAGGTAGGGCATAACCGCTCGAAAGGATGGTGAACCCGCTCAAAGAAAGGTCATAGCCGCTCGAAAGGATGGAGAATCCGCTCAAAGGTAGGGCATAACCGCTCGAAAGGATGGTGAACCCGCTCAAAGGTAGGGCATAACCGCTCAGAAGGATGGTGAACCCGCTCAAAGGTAGGCCATAACCGCTCGAAAGGATGGAGAATCCGCTCAAAGGTAGGGCATAACCGCTCGAAAGGATGGTGAACCCGCTCAAAGGTAGGGCATAACCGCTCAAAAGGATGGTGAACCCGCTCAAAGAAAGGTCATAACCCCTCAAAAAGAAGATGAACCCGCTCAAAGAAGGCATCAACCATCTAAAGGAATCTGCTCAAAAGAAGGATAACCTTAATCCCTAACGGTTACTTTCTTCAAATTACTTCGTTTCTCTGTGTAGTGTCTTGCGTTTTAAGCGAGGAGAGTACTTTTTTAGCTCCAACCTTTCAGGGTTATTACGTTTGTTTTTAGTTGTTATATAGTTTTTATCACCTGTTTCGGTGCAGGCTAATGTTACTTGTACACGCATAAATAGGCCTCCTTTTAAATAGTAATGATTACGATTTAATTATTGTATTTAAGATTAAATATTGTCAAGTTTATTTTTGAAGGTAATAAAAAGCTTTGCATTTTTCAATATTGTATGTTTAAATTACAAATTGTAAATAGTAATAATTACGATTTAGGGAGTTGTAAACATGACAAAGAGAATTCCTGTTACTGTATTAAGTGGGTATTTAGGATCCGGTAAAACGACGATGATGAACCATGTATTGCAGAATAAGAAAGATTTACGTGTTGCTGTTATCGTCAATGATATGAGTGAAATTAATATTGATGCTGGGCTTATTGCGAATGGTAGCGGTATTTCACGAACGGAAGAAAAATTTGTGGAGCTATCCAATGGCTGTATTTGTTGTACATTACGAGAGGATTTATTGCAGGAGGTGGAACGTCTCGCTAAACTTGGTAATATTGATTATATATTGATCGAATCAACAGGGATTAGTGAGCCAATACCCGTGGCACAAACATTTAGTTACTTAGACGAGGAGCTAGGAATTGATTTAACGAAATTTTGTCAATTGGATACGATGGTTACGGTTGTAGATGCACATCGCTTTTGGCATGATTTTCAGTCAGGGGAAAGCTTGTTGGAGCGGAAGGAAGCAGTTGGCGAATTAGATGAGCGTGATGTTGCAGACCTGCTTATTGATCAAATTGAATTTTGTGATGTCCTTGTGGTAAATAAGTGTGATTTAGTATCTGTGGAAGAGCTTGAACGATTAGAACGTATTTTGCGTGCGCTGCAGCCCGAAGCAAAACTGATTCGTACAACAAACGGTGTTCTTGATCCAGTTGACATATTAAATACAGGTCGCTTTGACTTTGAGCGTGTATCAGAATCAGCTGGTTGGTTAAAGGAGTTAGAACTGGGCCATGAGAATCATACGCCAGAGACAGAGGAATATGGGATTTCTTCGTTTACTTATAAACGCAAAAGACCATTCCATCCTTTGCGATTTGTTGAGTGGTGTGATCAAATGCCAGACTCGATCGTACGAGCAAAGGGGATTATTTGGAGTGCAAGACACCAGGATGTTGCGTTATTACTATCACAAGCAGGATCATCTGCAAAAATTGAACCTGTTTCATATTGGGTAGCAGCTTTGTCTAGTACTCAGCAACAGGATGTATTCCAACAAAGTCCAGAAGTGTTGGAGGATTGGGATGAGGAGTTCGGAGATCGATTGACTCAGCTTGTTATGATTGGTATTGATCTAGATAAAGAGGAGATTATCAAACAGTTAGACAGCTGCTTATTAACAGATGAAGAATTTCGTAACCCATGGGAGCTTCTACAAGATCCGTTTAACTGGGAATGGCATTAATAAGAAAAGAAGATTTCGGTTAAGACTCCGAAATCTTCTTTTGGAATACGTTATTATAATTTGTTGCATCTCGCAATGCCTTTTCTTCTATAGGGATTCGTACAGAGAGCATTGTAATGTTTAGTAATGTAAAGCAAAACGCGGTAAAGTAAGCTTGAAACATAATCGGTAAAAGGAGAATTTCCAAACAAACGACAGCATAATTTGGGTGACGCATATATTCATATGGACCTTTACGAACAACTTGAGCATCAGGTAATATGAGGATTTTTGTATTCCAAAAAGTCCCTAAGGAGCGAATACACCAGATCCGTAATGCCTGAACAGCTATAAATAATATAAAAAATAATGGAAATAAGGGCGAGAGACCATTGTTATTTGTAACGACTTCCACAATTAAAAACAAGAAAAAACTAATATGCATAGTAACCATATACGGGTAGTGAGAAGCACCTTCTTCATAAGCTCCTTGTGAAAGCATCCACTTCTCATTGCGCTTGGCAATGACTACTTCTGTCAGTCTTTGTAGAATGACAAGAGTTAAAATTAGATAGAAGATCATGTTACTCCCTCCAGTTTAATAATACAGCTTCTGCACAAAAACCAGGGCCAAGAGCGACGAGTAAACCTGTATCCTCCACTTGTCCTTCATGTAGCATAAATTGCTCTAATACATATAACACTGTTGGTGATGACATGTTGCCATGGTGGCGTAATATTTCCCGAGAAATGTCGGTTTTTTGGGAAGAAAGATAAAGTGTGTCCTCATATGCTTGTAATACTTTTTTTCCTCCAGGATGAGCAATGAAATGAGTAAGTTGTTCGCTGTACATTCCTTGTTCCATTAAAAATTGTTCAATGAAAGGTCCTAGCCAATTGGTGATAATGGCAGGAATACTTTTTTGAAAGATGACATGGAGCCCATTATTTTTAACATCCCATCCCATGACACTTTCTGAATCTGGCATCCATTTAGAGCCTGTAGCTAGAATAGTAGGGGACGGAACTTTTGTGTCTATTGCTATTTCATCTCCGCAAATGAGAATACAAGCGGCACCATCTGCAAAAAGTGATGCACCGATTAAATTACTTTTAGAATAATCATTTGGCTGAAAAGTGAGGCTACATAACTCAACACAAACAACAAGCACCTTCGCATGGGGATGTGCTTTACAAAAATCATAAGCTCTACTAATTCCAGCTGCTCCACCTGCGCAGCCAAGCCCCCAAAGTGGAATACGTTTAAGTCGATCTGAAAAGGTAAGCTTGTTCATAACACGCGCATCAATGCTAGGTGTTGAAATGCCCGTACTACTAACAAAAATAATGGCATCAATTTCTTCGGGAGAAATTGGGGAAAATAAAAAGGCGTTATTTTCTAAACACGCTTGGATGACGTTCACGCTATATTGTGTAGCTAATTCAATATATAATTCGTTACGTTCCTCAAAAGAGTGATTCGTACGATGCCATTCTGGTGGTACACAAAAATGTCGTGTGTCGATACCACCATTTTCAAAAACCTTTAAATATCGCTCTAGTTTTGGGATTTTTGCATAGAAAAGCTCTTTCGTTAGTTCCTCTGCATTTGCTTGCTGTAATGTGTAGGGCGGTTGATGTGTGCTAATAGAAATGATTTTAGGCAATCCAACATCTCCTCGCAGTTAGTGGTCTTGTTCATTCTATGCGTTGAGGATTGGAATAAATGCTTATAAAATTGGAATTGACAATTTCTGAAAATTTAGCTATATTAATAACAACAAAATGGAAAGTAGGTGATGTGACATGATGAATAGATCTGTTTTTAGTGAACTGCAATTCGGTTTGTTCAATTTCACACGCCTAAACTATACAACATGACACCGTGCTATAGCTCGGAGTATTTGTGTACCTTTTAAACGTGCCTGTGAAACCTTGTAACTGCCGAATTGCAGATACAAGGTTTTTTTATCGTGGTCCCAAATTGCTGAACCGCGATATAGCCTATGGTGTAAGTGTCAATTGCAATTACGCTAAAAGGCATCATGATATGTACGTTTAGGAGGAAATTAAATTGAAATTAACAACATTAGGTTTTACAACTTATTTTGAAGAGCAAATGATAGAAATGAAAAAACAGCCAAAACTGAAAAACTGTGTGCCTGCAAGGGTTACCTTAGAACATAAACATTCTTATCGTGTGTTGGCCGAAGAGGGAGAATGGCTAGCGACAATTGCTGGTCATTATGCCTATACGTCTTTAGCTCGTGAGGACTATCCTGCGGTTGGTGATTGGGTACTAGTAGAGAAAATGCCAGGTGAGGAACGAGCGATCATTCATCAATTATTCCAGCGCAAGTCTGTCTTTTCACGTAAAGTGGCAGGTCAAGAAATTCAAGAGCAGATTGTCGCATCGAATGTCGATATTGTATTACTTGTTATGAGCTTGAATGCGGATTTTAATATTCGACGTATGGAACGCTATTTAGTGGCCGCATGGGATTCAGGTGCAAAGCCTGTTATTGTACTGACAAAAGCGGATTTATGTGAGGATGTTGCAAGCCTAGTTCAAGAAGTGGAGACCGTGGCATTTGGCGTAGATATTTTTGTAACGAGTGCTTTATCTGGTGAAGGATTAATGGAGATTCAGGCATTATTTCAAGAAGGAGTGACGGGGGCGTTACTGGGCTCTTCAGGGGCAGGTAAATCAACATTAACGAATGCATTATGTGGAGAAATGCTGATGAAGGTAGCGGGTATTCGTGAGGATGATGCTAAAGGACGTCATACAACGACACATCGAGAGTTAGTAATGTTACCTACTGGAGGCTGTTTGATTGATACGCCAGGAATGCGAGAACTTCAATTATGGGATCAAGGTGATAGCTTGGCGTCGAGCTTTCAAGATATTGAAGAACTAGCAACAGCTTGCCGCTATCGTGATTGCACCCATCAAACAGAGCCTTATTGTGCAGTACAGCAAGCTATTATAGATGGTGATTTGGACCAATATCGTCTGCAGAGCTACTTTAAGCTACAACGAGAATTGGCTTAAATCGAACGTAAAACAAATGCCCAGGCAAAGCTTGAGGAACAGCGTAAGTGGAAGCAAATTACAAAGGGATTGAAAAAAAGAAATAAATAATCATTAGGAGCACTTCTATGACAGTTCAACATATCAATCATTTACTATTTTCGGTTTCTAATTTAGAGGAATCCATCGCTTTTTATGAAAATGTTTTCGATGCTAAGCTATTAGTAAAGGGGAAGACTACAGCCTATTTTGATGTAAATGGGCTGTGGCTTGCCCTTAATGTAGAAAAGGATATACCGCGCAATGATATCCAGCATTCCTACACACATATTGCCTTTACGATCTCTGAGGATGACTTTGATCAAATGTATGATAGATTAGTGCAATTAAAGGTTAATATTTTAGCAGGTAGAGAAAGAGACGAAAAGGATAAAAAATCGATTTACTTTACGGACCCTGATGGCCATAAATTTGAATTTCATACGGGAACTTTGCAAGACCGTTTGAGTTATTATAAGAAGGAAAAGCTGCATATGGAGTTTTTTGATCATTAATCAAGGAGTGATTCAATGAATAAAGCGTTTATTTTTGATATGGACGGTACATTATTTCAAACCAATCTCATTTTAGAGCCTGCACTTGATGCAACATTTGATGTACTACGTTCAAAGGGCTTATGGCAGGGAGAAACGCCGATAGAAAAGTATCGAGAAATTATGGGTGTACCATTACCTGTTGTCTGGGAAACATTATGTCCTATGCATTCGGTAGAAATACGTGAAGAGAGTAATGTCTTATTTCATGTAAAGTTGATTGAGCAAATACGTAATCGTAAAGGGGCATTGTATCCACATGCTGAACAAGCCCTTGCAGCATTGTCAGAGAATTATCCGTTATACATAGCGAGTAATGGGCAGGTTGACTATTTACAGGCAATTGTTGAAACATATCAATTAGGACGCTTTATAAAGGGAATATATAGCATTCAATCTATTGCAAGTGGTCATAAATCCGATTTGGTCAAAAAGGTAATAATTGAAAATGGAGTACAGATCGGAGCAGTAGTAGGAGATCGATCTTCTGATATTCAGGCTGCACATGACAATCAGCTACTGTCGATAGGCGTTCGTTTTGACTTTGCGCAAGATAACGAATTAGCGAAGGCCGATATTGTCATAGAGGATTTAACAGCATTATTAAACATAACGCTAGATTAATTACCTACAAACATTCCTCCCTCAACTTTTGGTGAAGGGCTGCTATAACGACAATCATTGCAATCTCGCACAAGAAAGAGTAAAATAGTGCCAATCCTATAAGAAAAGCATTGAAAAGGAAAAGTAAATTGGACTAGCATTTTGTAGAGAGCCTCTGTTGGTGGAAATGAGGTAAATGACCCCTTTTGAAAATGACCTTTGAGCTTCGTACCGAAAGCTTTTTAGCAAGTAGATTACGACGAGATGGGCACTCGTTACAACAGCGGCAGTATCTTTTATTTATTGAATGAGACGTACTGATAGAGGCAAATAGTGTGAGCTATTTGTAAATATAGGTGGTAACACGGGTATACTCGTCCTAATCAGATTTGATTAGGGCGATTTTTTTTACTATTTTTTATGTGAGGGGAGCAATTTAGAATGACAATTGTTATTGGAGGAGCTTGGCCGTATGCAAATGGCTCTTTGCATTTAGGTCATGTTGCCGCATTATTACCAGGTGATATTTTGGCTAGATATTACCGACAAAAAGGCGAGCAGGTGTTATATGTATCGGGCAGTGATTGTAATGGCACGCCTATTTCAATTCGTGCAGCACAAGAAAATACTACAACAGAGGCTATTGCCAATCATTATCATGATGAATTTACAAGATGTTTCAATGACTTAGGATTTACTTATGATTTATACACAAGAACGGACGCAGAGCATCATCATGAATCGGTTAAGGCTTTATTTTTACAGCTGCTTGCTAACAATTTCTTATACAAGAAAAAAATTGAACAGGCTTACTGTGAGACAGATAAGCAATTTTTACCGGATCGTTTTGTCGAAGGGATATGCCCGAATTGTGGTGCGAAGGCAAGAGGTGACCAGTGTGATAACTGCTCAGAAATTTTAGATCCGCTAGATTTAATTGATAAGCGCTGCAAAATTTGTGGGAATGAGCCAGTGATTAGAGAGACAAAACATTTTTATTTTACCTTTAGTCAATTTCAAGGAAGGCTCGAGTCTTATTTAGCGGAAGCGAAGGCAGAAAAGCGTTGGCGGGATAATGCTATAGGATTGACGGAGCGCTATTTGGCAGAGGGAGTCCCTGACCGAGCGGTAACAAGAGATTTACCAAATGGTATAGATGTTCCAGTGCCTGGCTTTGAGGGGAAAAAGATATATGTTTGGATTGAAGCAGTTGCAGGGTATTTAACAGCCAGTCTAGAATGGGCAAAAGAGCATCAAATAGCAATAGAAGACTTATGGAATGAAGAAACCATTTCGTATTATGTCCATGGTAAAGATAATATTCCTTTCCATACGGTTATTTGGCCTGCAATTTTAATGGGAATCGGAGCTAAGGCTTTACCAACACATATCGTATCGAATGAATATTTAACATTAGAAAAACGCAAATTATCTACTAGTCAAAATTGGGCTGTGTGGGTACCTTATATTCTAAGTCGCTATGATGCGGATTCTATTCGTTACTTTTTAACAATAAATGCGCCAGAAAACCGTGATACTGATTTTTCATGGCGCGAATTTATTTATAGCCATAACGGTGAACTACTAGGAGCCTATGGTAATTTTGTGAACCGTACATTGAAGTTTATTGAGAAATCATTCTCTTGTCAGGTGCCACAAGCGGAAGTGGATAGCGACATTCGTAAACAAACGATTCAGCTATTTAATGAAGCTGGTACTCTTATAGAGGCTGGTCATTTCAAACAGGCGTTAGAGACTATTTTTGAGTATATTCGAGGGGCTAATCGCTATTTTGACGAACAACAGCCATGGCTACAGGTAAAAGAAAATGTGAAGGCTGGCAATCATACATTAGCAACCTGCGTCTATATTATTGCTAATCTAGGCCAGCTACTACATCCGTTTCTACCGTTTTCGGCTGAGAAAATAAGAAACATGTTAGGCATCAATGATATGATGTGGCATGAACAAGTGGAACTGCCTGCAATCATTCAAGATGTGACGCCATTGTTTGAACGTCTAGATGTAGAGCGAATTGATGAGGAGTATCAAAAATTAGTGAGGGACAGTCTCTAGCATCAAAAAGCAGTATGACTCTTAAAGCCATACTGCTCTTTTCTATTATTTAATTCATCACAGGTGTTAATTTTGCCACGACAATGCTATTGATGGCATTAATATAGGCAAGGGCGCTTGCCTTTAATATATCTGTATCTGCTGCTTTAGCAATATACTTTTCACCTGCATGCTCAATCGTAATTTTTACTTTACCTAAAGCTTCTTTGCCTCGTGAGACACTATTGATATTGTACTCCACAAGCTTTACATCAATGTTTGTAATTTCTGCAATGGCTGAATATAAAGCATCAATTGGGCCAGAGCCCACTGCACTTGCTTTAAACACCTCGCCACCTTTACAGATCTTAACACTTGCAGAAGGGAAGCTTGCATTGCTGACGACTTGTAGATCTTCGAAATCAAAGAATTGGTCACTGTAGTGTGTAGCGTTCTTATTGTTGGCATCATGCTTTTCATAATAGCTTTCAACAATAACGTATAAATCGTGATCGTATACTTCTTTTTTTGCATCGGCTAGCTTTAAGAAGCCTTCAAAAATCCCTTCAAATTCATCTGTTGAAAGATTAGAAAACCCTAATTTTTCAAGAGCATTTTTTACGGCATGACGACCAGAACGAGCTGTTAGTACTAGCTCCATATCATCAAGACCTACGTCTTCGGGATGGACAATTTCATAAGCATCACGAGATTTTAGCAACCCATCTTGATGGATACCAGAAGAATGAGCAAATGCATTATCTCCTGTAATGGCTTTATTGACCTGAACATCTAAGCCCATAAAGCTAGAAACAAGACGAGAGGTATTGATAATCTCTTTTGTATTGATGCGTGTTTCAGCATTATAAATAGAGCTACGAGTTTTTAGGGCCATGACAACTTCTTCTAATGCAGCATTACCTGCACGTTCGCCAATACCATTAATTGTACACTCTACTTTATCTGCACCATTTTTAATGGCAGCAAGCGTATTAGCCGTTGCCATTCCAAGGTCATTGTGGCAATGAACACTTAAAAGAACGCTGTCATCTAAATTTTTCATACGGTCATTTAATTTAAAAATCATTTCTCCAAATTCCTCTGGTTCTGCAAAGCCTACTGTATCAGGAACGTTAATCATAGTTGCGCCAGCTCTCATAACAGCTTCGATCGTTTTCCATAGATATTCAAAATCTGAACGAGATGCATCTTCTGTTGAATATTGAACTTGTGGTAATAGTGTTTTTGCGTATTTCACAGCATCAACGCCAATTTGAAGAATTTGATCCTTTGATTTGCTGAATTTTTTCTCCACATGAATATCAGATGTACCAAGTACCATATGAATCATTGGGTTTTCAGCGTATTTGACAGCATTATAGACGGCATCAATATCCGCCTTTACAGCACGTGCTAATGCCGTAATCATAATGTCATTTGTATTGCCAACCTTTTCAGCAACAGCTCTGACGGCATCAAAATCACCTTGTGAGGAAGCAGGGAATCCAGCTTCGATAATATCGACCCCTAATTTTTTTAGTTGCTGGGCAATCTCAACTTTTTCATACAGATTTAGTTTAGCTCCTGGCACTTGTTCGCCATCACGTAAAGTTGTATCAAACACCCAAATTTTTCTTCCCATTTTCAAACACTCCTTTTGTAGTAATCAGTTTAAAATCTACACTTAGGCCAATGATTTAATAAAAATAAAAAAAACCCGTCTCTATAAAAATAGAGACGAGTTTATGCTCGCGGTACCACTCTAATTGACATTTTCTTTACAGAAAATATCCTCTTATCGACAGCTATCACTGTCTATCCTGTTAACGGGGGAAACCGACATCCCTTACTAATATGTTCAGGGAGTAGCTCATGGACGAGTTCAAAATGTGTGTCTACCGATTTACACCAACCATCGGCTCTCTACAAGTACACAACCACTTTTACTATTTCCAATCTTGGCCTGCAATGTGTTATTGAAAGCAATATTACTTGGATATTAATGCGCTGTCAATAATTTTCTAAAAATTTTTTTAATTCTGTCTAAAAGGCGTGGCAATTTAATAAAATTTTGATATTCAATGGTATGTGCAAATGCCTATTTTATATAGTAATTAATGGTATATAATTAAATTTATGGATTAACATTATGGATAGAAGAAAAGTAGTTTTACATAATTTGAAGGAGCTGTTTTCAATAAAGAAAAAAGTTATTTGTATTCTAGCATTATTTTTAATAGCAATGATCTTATTAAATTTTTACAATGTATACAAAACAAAATACCTTATAAAGGATTTTCTTTCTACAGATCATTTAGGTGAAGAAGTTCATAAAATTAGTATCTTAAATGAATCAACGACCAAGATAATAAACATTAATAAAGATAATCCTTTATTTCTCTCGTTAACCGAATCACTAGAAGATTTAAAAGTAAAACGGTCTAACTCACATTTTTCTTATACCGAAGGATATATGTTTATTATTTATCACAAAAACAGTTCATATCATATTTCTATCAATGAAAAGGGGATGCTACGAATTGATAGTGAAAATTATAGAATACAAGAGGAAAAAGCTATAAAGGATTTGATTGCTCTTATAAAAGAAGCATTCAAATAAGTAAATAAAAAACTACTCATTTTCTATAGGCAACACACCTAAAGAAAATGAGCAGTCTTTTTCTTGTTTTAATCTAATTTAAAGCGAGAGACTTGCGTATGAAGTTCTTCTGCCATATTGGAAAGAGTTGATGCAGAAGCTGCTACCTCTTCAATTGTAGCTAATTGTTCTTCCGAGGCAGAAGCGACATTTTGCAAATTGGATGAGGACATTTGAGCAATCGTTGCTATTTCATCAAAGGAAGCATAAATTTGCTCCGCGCTCGATGACATTTCCTCAGACACGGTTGTGGCCTCTTGAATTTGCATGGATACTTGTTCAATAAGCTCAACAATTTTGGCGAAGCCTTCTTCAGCCACTTTTACTACTTGCATACCAATTTGAACTTCTTGGGTACCTGTATCCATCACAGCTACAGCACGGCTTGTATCTTGCTGAATTTCGGAGATCAAAGTAGCAATTTGCTCTGCAGATTTTTTTGATTGCTCAGCTAATTTTTTCACTTCGTCTGCAACCACAGCAAAGCCGCGCCCATGATCACCTGCACGGGCTGCTTCGATAGCAGCATTGAGGGCTAATAAATTTGTTTGCTCTGCTATGTCAGTAATAATGCTAATAATATTGCCGATTTCAATAGAATGACCATCTAAATTTTTAACAACACTTGCAGACTCTAGGACGGCTGTGTTGATTGTAGTCATTTGGGAAATGACACGATGTAATGATTCATTACCTTTTTTAGCTTCTGAGTTTGTTTCCATTGCTAATTCAGAAACAGCTGCTGTTGTAGAAGCTAATTGTTGTATACCATTTGTCATGTTTTTCATTGCTTCAGAGCTTTCTGTAGCATTTTTACCCTGAGCCTCCGAGCCACTAGCAACCTCTTGAATAGAAGAAGTGATTTGTTCGGTAGCCTGTATAGTTTGATCAGCACTTGCTGTTAATTCTGCTGCTGAGCCACTAACTTGCACAGTGTTCTGACGTACATTCTTAATTAACTCCTTTAAGTTTGTAGCCATTTGATTAAATGCTAGTGCTAAATCTCCAACCTCATCGCGATTTTTAATGCGAATTTGTTCGGCTGTTAAATCACCTTCAGCTATTCTTTTCGCTGCCTTAGCCATGCCATTGATAGGACGAGACATTAAACTACCTACAACCATAGCAATTATCAGACTTATGACAACAGCGAAGACCCCAAGAAGAATCATTTGGAATTTAATATCTTGGATTTGTTTTGATGTAGCAGCCATCTTTTCTTCAATATATTTACTTTGATAATTAGAAAGGTTTTCAACACGTTCATCGAACTGTTTGATAATTAATCGACCTTGAGTACTATCAAGCTTTTCATACTTTTCTGTTTCTCCTTCAGCTTTTAAAGAAAACATTCGGTCCGCAAATTGTTGGACGTTTTGCTCGCTTTTGTTAATAGCTTCTAGGAATTTAATAGATTCTTCTGAATCCAAAGTGGCCATTAACTCTTCAGATTTTTTCTTAAATTCCTCTCGTGAATCTTGATTACTTTGTAAATTTTGTTTGTCTCCAAGAAGTAAATAACCTCGCATACTTACAATTTCTTGTTTAGCTATTACACGTAATTCCTGAATACTTATAGATTTAGTAGTTTGCTCCTCCAGTAATAATCGATATGTTTTGTTTACTGAATCCAGCTGTTTTATATTTAAGCCGATTGTTGTAACAAGAACTAAAATAACTATAAAAAAACCGAGTAATAATTTCTTGTAGATAGTAAATCGCATAGTTGAAATATCCTTTCTCAGTAATTAGTAGAAATGTTACAAAATAATGAAATATGTATATATATCATTTATATCAGATTATATGGATTTTACAAAGTATTATGAGTATTTTTACAGTAGTTAATAGTTTGAAGATAGTATTAAATTATGATTAGAGTAATAAAAAATGGAGATTTTTCGGCTATAATACTGCTAATAATAGGGATAATTAATGGCATGTATTGAATACTAAGTCAATTTTCGTGAATTTTGAAACTTAAACCGTAATTGTACGTAGAAATAATAAAGGAAATGAACAGAGGTGGGAAAAATGTATAGGCCAATTTTAAAACTACCAAAAACTAAATCAGAAAAGATATGGGACTATATTGGTGGTAGTGCATTTATTGTATCTATCCTTTATATTATTTTACTCTGGGGTAAAATACCTAGCGAAATTCCTGGTCATTTTAATGGTTTAGGTGAGGTTGATCGTTGGGGTTCGAAAATAGAGCTATTTATTTTACCATTCATTGGTTTGTTTTTATGGATTGTATTGGGGCTTCTAGAAAAGGTACCACATATGCATAATTATCCAGCACGTTTGAATGAAAATAATGTAAAAGCATTTTATTTAAATAGCAGAAAAATACTAAATGAAGTAAAAAACCTGTGTCTCATTTTATTCGCATTTATTTCGATTCAAATGGTTCGTATAGGTCTTGGTGAAGCCAATTCCATAGGCTGGTGGTTTTTACCGGTCATTATAATAGGGACGGCTATTCCGATTATTAAAGGGATTATTGCTACCGCTAAAATAAAGTAACAAACTAAACCTTGGGATTATTTCAAGTGATTAGACTGTAAGTAAAAGGAATCGAGAAGTACCATCTCGATTCTTTTTCTTTTTCCGAAAAATATCACCTATGGGGGCATCAGCATTCATCTCTAACTAGAGGAAAACTTGAAATATTTTTATACCCAAGTTTTGAATATTTCAGTATACTATCAAAACTAAGATGTAAATGTATGAGCAGTTTGTTAAATGCTAAAATTGAAATAAAGAAGCAGTAGGAGAGGAATGTAAGCTATGCAGAAAAAATTTAAACTGAATGATGAATTATCAGTTGCTATAGTCAATCACCCACAAGATTTGCCATTAGAAGGGATTTCTCAGGTAGGAGAAGCACCTTTTGATCGCATTATTTCATTTGTGTTCTCTGTGGAGGAGATGGTAACGTATTTACAAAAAGTGTTAAAAGGTACTCGTCTAAAAGAACAAGGTTACTTATTTTTTGTTTATCCTAAAAAGGGGAATAAAAAATATGAACAGTTTATCCATCGTGATGAAATTTTTCCAGCAATCCAAGTTGACGACGAAAAGTACATCGTTGGTAGTGATTTGAAATTTGCTAGCCTAATGTCATTAGATGATACATTTTCAATTTTAAGCATCAAGCGAGATGGTAAAGGAAAAGGGAAAAAGAAGACGGCAAGTAGTCAATGTGTAAGTGATTATGAAAGCATGATTCCTCAATTACGTGATTCACTTGCAGACAACCCTTATGATTTAGCATTTTATGATGAGCTAACACCAGGCTATCAAAAGGACTGGGCGCGTTATATTTATAGTGCTAAAAAACAGGATACACAAATAGCCCGCCTACAAGAGATGCGCGAAATTATTGGATTAGGCTACAAAACCAAGGAGTTATATCGCAAAGCAAAAGCTGAGGCAAATGAATAAAGATTTTAAAATAAATGATAAAGTGAGGCAATAGGTATGGAGAATATATACATGGAGCAAGTTGAAGAAAAATGGCGTGTTGCGTTTAGCCAGCTTGTAGATGTTGTTGCAACGAATATACCAGATGGATTTGAACAAACAATGCAATATGGCGTGGTTAGCTATGTTGTTCCTTTAACAACCTATCCAGATGGCTATCATGTTACACCAAATACCCCATTACCTTTTATTAGCCTTGCAGTCCAAAAACGTCATATTGCGCTATACCATATGGGGATATACGCAGATCCAGCATTGCTCTCTTGGTTTCAGGAAGAATATGCGAAGAGAGTACCAACGAAGTTAAACATGGGGAAAAGCTGTATTCGTTTTACAAGTACAAAATATATTCCATTTGATTTAATAGGAGAGCTTGTTTCAAAAATGACCCCAGCACAATGGATCACTCACTATGAAGGAGCAAAAAAATAGATGAAAAGTGCAACTACATTTTTAATGTTTCAAGGGCAAGCGAATGAAGCTATTGAACAGTATCAGCAATGGTTTACAGATTTAGAGGTTGCCAGTCTGTCGTATACGGAAAATTCACAGCAAGTGGCGATGGCAGTTCTCCATTTAAAGGGATTAAAATTAATGGTGAATGATAGTGTTATCCAGCACAATTTCACATTTACCCCATCCACGTCTATCTTTATAGAGTGTGATTCGGAGGAAGAAATAAGCTATTTAGTTACGCACATATTAGAAGGTGGACTTGCATTAATGCCTCTTGATAATTATGGGTTTTCTAAAAAGTTTGCGTGGATTCAGGATCGTTTTGGTGTGTCCTGGCAGCTATCATATAATTGACGGTCAGGGATATGAATATATTCTTAAAGAATGTTAAAAAATACAATGTTAGTAAAGGGGAATAGTAGATGGCGGTAACTTTAGTGAAGCATGATATTAAATATGCTGAAGCCATGCATGAATTGTCTTCTATGCCACAGGTTCGAGATGCGCTTGGGTTACCTGCTGGTAAGGTAGAGGATACAATTAATTTTATTAAACGTGAATGTGTGGATGAAGAAGAAGGTAAAACAGTTCCTCGTGTTGTCTTGAATGAGGAAGGGCAACTAATTGGCGTGACATCATTAATGTTTATAGACCATCAAAAAAAGAGCTGTCATATTGGGTCTTGGCTTGGCTACCCATTTTGGGGAAAGGGCTATAATCTTGAAGCCAAAACAGCTATCTTAGATATTGCTTTTTTTGAACTTGGTTTATTACGTGTTTTTGCAGGTGCAAGGAAGGTTAATATCCGTTCACAAAAGGCACAGGAAAAGCTATCTTTTATTCGATTAGGAGTTGAAAGTGAATATCCAGAAGAGCATTCATGGTTAGAGGTAAAAGAAAAGCAACCATGTGTGTTAAATGTCTTTGAACGGGAGGATTTTGTTCGTTACAGAACATCGCTAGAGAAAGTAGATGGTAAACGTGAAGACTTCTTACCGCAGCTCTTACTAGCGGATGACAGTGAAAAGGTAGTTCGTGACTACCTAGATCAGGGTACCTTATATAAAATTAAGTGTGGCGAGGTGCTAGCTGGGGTAGCCTTAATAATTCCCCAATCTAATACAACAATTGAGTTGAAGAATATTGCTATTATTCCAACGTATCAAGGGAAGGGAATAGGTAAGGAAGTATTACGACAACTCACTGAAATATGCCAGATGGAAGGCTATCAAACCGTTCTAGTTGGAACAGCAAATTCAAGTATTGATAATATTGCCTTTTATCAAAAAGCAGGCTTCCGCATGGAGGCTATTGAAAAAGATTTCTTTCGTAAATACCCAGAACCAATTTATGAAAACGGCATTCGTGCCTTAGATATGATTTTCTTTTCAAAGCAATTATAAGCATCTTCATAAAGAAATACCCGTCCAACAAGTGTTGAGCGGGTATTTTTACTTACCTAGCAGAAGAGCCATTAATTTTTCTTTAGAATGTAGGAAATCATCTAAAGTGTAACGATCTAGCACACTTAAATAGGCTTGTAAAGCTTCGTACAGAACACCTTTTAGCTGACATTCTGGGGCTATTTTACATAGATTATTTTCTTTGTCGAAACATTCTACAAGGTGAAAATCCTCTTCTGTATGACGCACAATTTCACCAATAGTAATAGTTTTTGGATCGATAGCGAGGCGAATACCGCCACCACGACCACGGATTGTTTCAATATAGCCTAATAATCCAAGCTGATGTGTCACCTTCATTAAGTGGTTTTTCGATATATTATAAGCATCTGAAATCTCTTGAATAGTTGATAATTGGCCGTCTTCCTTTGCACCTAGATAAATAAGTGTACGCAAAGAGTAGTCTGTGTATAAAGTTAAGCGCATTAGAACACCCTACTTTCTATAATTCAAAATTATTATAGCATTTTTACATTGAAGTATAATATTTTCAAACGTTTTTTAAAGATGTATTTAAAATACATTAATTATGTCCATTTTGTTAAAGATGTATTTCATATATTGCTTTAAGGAAATGAAAGCGTTATATTGTAATCACGAAAGGATGGTAAGCGATATGTTAAAACAAGAAACTATTAAAATTATTAAGGCAACAGTACCTGTATTAGAAGTTCATGGTGTTGAAATTACAAAGACGTTTTACAAAAATATGTTTCAAGCTCATCCAGAATTACTGAACATTTTTAATCACACGAATCAAGAACAAGGCCGTCAACAAACAGCATTAGCTAACACTGTTTATGCTGCTGCTGTTCATATTGAAAACTTAGAAGCGATTTTACCTGCTGTAATGCTTATAGCACATAAACACCGTAGTTTAGGCATTTTACCTGAACATTACCCAATTGTTGGAGAACATCTATTAAAAGCAATTAAAGAAGTACTTGGTGACGCAGCAACAGATGATATTATTAATGCATGGGCTGAGGCTTATGGCGTTATAGCTGATATTTTCGTTCAAGTGGAAGAAGAGTTATACCAAAAGGCTGAAAATAATGGTGGATGGCGCCTATTTAAACCATTAAAAGTGGCGAAAAAAGTTGTAGAAAGCGACTTAGTTACATCTGTTTATTTTGTAAATGAAGATGGTTCACCATTACCGACTTATGAACCAGGCCAATACATTAGCATTCGTGTAAAAGTGCCGGGCGAAGAGTATTTAATGAATCGTCAATACACACTTTCACAGGCAAGTGCAGAAGATGGCTATCGTATTTCAGTAAAACGCGAAAGCGATCATACACCAAATGGTAAAGTTTCTAACTTTATTCACGATAACTTACAAGTTGGAGATTTAGTAGATGTAAGTGCTCCAGCTGGTTTATTTGTTCTAGAGGAAACTGCTGCACCAATTACATTTGTGAGTGGTGGTATTGGGGTAACACCTTTAAACAGTATGCTACAATCTTTAAAAGAAGATGCAACAAATAAAGTTAACTTTATCCAATGTGCTCGTAATGAGAAAGTTGTGGCATTTAGCGATGACATTAAGGAGAAAGTAAATGCGTTGCCAAATGCTTCATATACAGCTTTATATTCTGATGAAGACAAGCTTATCACAAAAGAATTATTAGCAGAAAAAGTAGCTGATAATGCGGATGTTTATGTATGTGGACCTGTAGGCTTCATGGAAGCTGTTATTAAAAATTTACAGGAAATTGGCGTGAAGGATGAGAAAATTCACTATGAGTTCTTCGGACCAGCCATGCAATTAGCTAAATAAAAAGAGGATTCCCTGTTATGAGAAAAAACTCATAGCAGGGTTTTTTTATTGTGGGCATAGTGACGGGTAGAAATAAAAAAGTGAAGAGACCAGAAAGAGGCATATAAACGACGGATTACAGTCCTTAAAGAAAAAAGGTTGAAGCTTTCGTGTTGACAATATACCTATAGGGGTATAATATGAATCTCGTAAGTAAGTTCAATCAATCGTTTTGGAAGGGGGCATAACAGAATGGCATATGGCTCAAACACTGCAAATCGTGTGAAACGTATGGAAGGTCAATTGCGTGGTATTTTACGCATGATGGAAGAAGGTCAAAGCTGTAAGGATGTGATCACACAGCTATCTGCCGTGCGTTCTGCGGTTGATCGGACGATCGGTGTTATTGTAAGTGAAAATTTATTGGATTGTGTATCGACTGCCGAAGGTGATGCAGAAAAAATGAATCTAGCCATCCAAGAGGCAATGGATCTAGTTGTGAAAAGCCGATAAATTTATATACCCTTTAACGTATAAAGAAGGAGGAATGATCATTTGGAGATATGGATAATTATTGCGTTAATCGCTGTATTTTTTATTTGGCGAATGAAACCAACAAAGGGCGTTCAGTCAATCTCGACAGCGCAATTAAAAAATATGCTGAATGATAAGGATAAGATATTTATCGATGTACGCACACCTGCTGAATATAAAGGTCGGCATATCTCTCAATTTAAAAACATGCCACTTGGATCGAGCTTTGACAATTTGCCAAAGGATAAAGAAGTAATCGTTATTTGTCAAAGTGGTATGCGAAGTAGTCAGGCGTGTAAACAATTGAAAAAGCAAGGCTTTGAACGTGTTACCAATGTTCGAGGTGGTATGAGTGCTTACTAGGAGGAGATAGAATGAAGGAAATTACGGCGAATGAAGTACAACATTTGATAGATCAGGGGAAAAAGCTGAACCTTATTGATGTTCGAGAGGTAGATGAGGTACAAGCTGGACATATACCAGATGTTATGCATATACCGCTTGGTTTATTGGAATTTCGACTGCATGAATTAAATAAAAATGAGTCGTATATTATGGTTTGTCGTTCAGGTGCCCGTAGTGGTCGTGCTACCCAGCTATTAGAAGATAATGGCTTTGATGCATCGAATATGGCTGGTGGTATGTTAGCTTGGGAGGGTAAAGTACAAATATAGATAATATCTATATTTTTTTGTTAAAAATAATACCGGGTATGGTATATGGAGGTTGTGAAAAGTATGAAGGGGGATTTTCAGCTAGATGCCAAGGGCCTTTCTTGCCCGATGCCGATTGTGAAAACAAAAAAAGCTATGGTTGATTTAGTGGATGGTCAAATTTTAGAAGTATCTGCGACAGATAAAGGGTCAAAAGCCGATATTGCGGCATGGGCTGAAACTGTAGGCCACCAATATATAGGCACTATAGAAGAGGATGGCGTGCTGAAACATTATATTCGTAAATGTACCAACGATCAAATAGAAGACATAACGTTTGATCAAACAATTGATCTAGAACAAATCACTAGTCGTGAAGGATTAATTCTTGATGTACGTGAGGAAGCGGAATTCGCTTTTGGCCATATTGAAGGGGCAAAATCTATCCCAATGGGCGAACTAGAGGCACGTCTTTCAGAGCTTGATAAAGAGCAGGAGATTTATATTATTTGTCGTACCGGCAAACGCAGTGATATGGCTGCGCAGAAGCTTGCTTCACATGGTTTTACAAAGGTATTTAATGTCTTACCAGGAATGACATCCTGGAAGGGTGAACTTACAAAAAACATTTAAATTGGAGGAATTTTATTATGTCAAACAAGGTAGCAATTATTGCAAGTAATGGTGGTTTATTTGATGCTTATAAGGTGTTTAATATCGCAACGGCAGCGGCAGCTTCAGAAAAGGAGGTAGCAATCTTCTTCACATTTGAAGGATTGAATTTTATTCATAAGCAAGGTATGCATGCGCTACCAATGCCTGCTGGGGCAGAGCATTATGCGGAAGGTTTTGCAAAAGCAAATGTTCCGGCCATTCCTCAATTGGTGGAAATGGCACAGGAATTAGGTGTGAAATTTATTGCTTGTCAAATGACTATGGATGTAATGGGTTTATCGACGGAAGATTTTATTGATGGTATTGAGGTTGGCGGAGCTGTAACATTCCTTGAATTTGCGAAAGATGCAGCGCCATCTCTAACTTTCTAAAGACTTGTACTTCAAGGCGGAGAGCGGAGAAAGCTCTCCGCTATAAAAAACATTAAAATTATACCTATGGGGGTAAACTGTATGTCAATTCAGAAGTGGAATGCGTCACAAGTTGCTAAAAAGGTTATTAACAATGAAGAATTGTTTATTTTAGATGTTCGTAATGCGGATGCATTTGAAGATTGGAAAATTGATGGTCGCCGCTTTGAGTACTTAAATATTCCGTATTTTGAACTGTTAGATGGAATTGAGGAGATTTTACCGGAAATCCCATCAGATAAAGAAGTATTAGTAGTTTGTGCAAAAGAGGGGTCATCATTGATGATCGCGGAAATGCTAGCTGAAGCAGGTCGAGATGTTGCTTATTTAGCAGGAGGTATGAAATCTTGGAGTGAATACCTAGAGCCGATTAAAGTTGGCGATTTAACAGGTGGTGGCGAGCTTTATCAGTTTGTCCGTTTAGGAAAGGGCTGTCTTTCTTATATGATCATATCTGAAGGAGAAGCTGCTATCATTGATGCTGTTCGTTTTACGAATATATTCACAAGCTTTGCAGAACAACAGAACGTTAAAATTAAACATGTTTTTGATACACATTTACATGCAGACCATATTTCAGGTGGTCGCCATATAGCAGAAGCAACTGGTGCAGCTTACTATTTACCACCAAAAGATGCGGAAGAGGTTGTCTTTCAATATACACCATTAGTTGATGGAACAACTGTTCAAATCGGAGCATCTAAAATAGATGTAGGAGCTATCTATTCTCCAGGTCATACAATTGGTTCTACTTCATTTGTGGTCGATAACAAATATCTGTTAACAGGAGATATTTTATTTATTGATTCAATCGGACGTCCTGATTTAGCGGGACTTGCTGATGATTGGGTTGGAGATTTACGTGTTACGCTTTACAAGCGTTATCGCGAATTGTCTGATGAACTTATTGTATTACCAGCGCATTTTATGATTATTGATGAGTTGAATGAAGATGGAACCGTGGCAAAACGCTTAGGAGATTTGTTTGCCCAAAACCATGGTTTGAATATACAAGATGAAGAAGAATTTAGACATGTGGTGACCGATCAACTGCCTCCACAGCCGAATGCTTATCAAGAAATTCGTCAGGTCAATATGGGAAAAATAACACCTGCACCAGATGAACAAACAGAAATGGAAATTGGACCAAATCGCTGTGCTGTACGATAGAGCATGCTAAAGTGCAATGAGTACGCATGCATGCTTATAGCATGTAAATTCCGTGGATTGAAGGCGATCTTCCTTCATGAAGATAAAAAACAAGAAGACTCGGCAAAATCACTTACAAGCTTTGCCGAGTCGAAGGAGATTATGATGAAACCTAATTTACAACTAGATGCAAAAGGCCTGTCTTGTCCAATGCCTATTGTGAAGACAAAAAAAGCAATCGACACCTTAAAGGCAGGGGAAGTTTTAGAAGTTCAGGTGACAGATAAAGGAGCTTTAGCGGATATTCCTGCTTGGGCAAAAGCTGGGGGTCATATCATTTTAGACCACTCCGAAGAGGCTGGCGTCATTACATTTTTAATTCAGAAAGCATAGAGCGGATTGAGGGTTGTCTATTACAGTAGAACAACCCTCCTTTCTCTTTATTGATTGCAGTCAGAAAGAAGGAAAAACAAATGGATATTGCATGGATCTTAACCATTTTACTTATTGGTTTTCTTGGTTCATTTGTATCGGGGATGTTGGGGATTGGTGGTGCTATCATTAATTTCCCGATGCTACTATATATCCCGCCATTATTAGGTTTTGCGGCCTTTTCTGCACATGAGGTGTCAGGGATTAGTGCGATTCAAGTGCTTTTTGCTGCGCTTGCTGGAGTTTGGGTATATCGCAAAGGGGGATATTTAAATAAATCACTTATAATCTATATGGGGAGCTCCATATTAACAGGAAGCTTTGTAGGGAGCTTTGGTTCAAAATTTTTATCAGAGTCCGGTATTAACATTGTCTATGGTATCCTTGCGTTGATTGCAGCTGTGATGATGTTCATCCCGAAAAAGCAAATTGATGATAAATCGATGCAGGAGATTACTTTTAATAAACCACTTGCAGTCATATTAGCATTTATTGTTGGTATCGGTTCAGGGATTGTGGGGGCAGCTGGTGGCTTTTTATTAGTGCCAATAATGCTTGTTGTCTTAGCAATCCCAACACGTATGACCATTGCATCAAGCCTTGCTATTACTTTTATTTCCTCAATAGGAGGTACCGTTGGAAAATTAATGACAGGACAAGTTGAATATCTTCCAGCGCTCATCTTAATTGTATCTAGTCTAATATCGGCTCCACTTGGTGCGAAAGTAGGGGGGAAGTTAAATACGAAATTCCTACAAGTTATTTTAGCGGTTCTTATATTAGCAACAGCGATAAAAATTTGGATGGACATTTTATAAGGGGGGATAGCTTTGAAAATTGAAGTCTTTTCTGATTTCACATGTCCGTTTTGTTATATTGGCAAGCGAGAACTAGAACGGGCAATTGATATTGCAGGCTATACAGGACTAGTGGAAATTGAATATAAAGCATTTCAATTAGACCCAGATATACCAAAAGTGAATGCACCAACCTTTTACGAGGCGATGGCTAAAAAATATGATATCACGCTAGAAGAAGTAAAAGAAATGGTCAAGGGCATAGCTATGAGAGCAATGGAGGTTGGTTTGGATTATGAATTTGCTAAGATGTCCACTTCCCATACTGAAAAAGCACATCGTTTAGCGAAGTGGACACAGCAATTTGGTAAAGCGACGGCTTATACAGAAGCATTAATGGCTGGTTATTTTAAAGAGGGTAAAGATGTAAATGATGACGATTTTTTATTAAAAGTTATTGCGAAATTAAATTTAAATGTAGAAGAAGCGAAGAAAATCATAACATCGGCTGACTTTAGTGAAGCATTAGAACAGGATCGCTATGATGCCCAACAACTGGGGGTACAAAGTGTACCATTCTTTGTGTTTGAAAATAGATATGGTATTAAAGGCGCTGAACCAAATGAGGTTTTTGTAAAAACTTTACATCAAGCGGCGGAAAAAGCGGGTATCCAACCAATAATAAAGATAATGGGAAATGGTGAGTCTGTATGTGCCGATGGAGTATGTAAATTGTAAAAGGCTAGATGAGTGTCGAGTACATGATGTGCTCGACACTTTTTTATTCAGATATGGCTATATACTGCAAGAGGTATTAAGTCTTGTTTTCTTTGTTGTAGGACAATAACAAATGTATATTTTAACCATTTTTATCATCTTAATGGTTCTGTTTTAGGTATGTGTGAGAAAAATCACATCCAAATAATTGCTATGTTGCTAAAATGAAAAGGAAGATACAAAGGGGGGTATTATAGATGAAACCTATAGTAGCAGGAGTAGCAGGGACAGTACTGTTAGCAGGCTCAATCTTTGTTGGAACAATTGTCAGCGACAAAATTTCAGTAGAGTCAAATGCTGGCAAGGATGAAAAGACAGTGCAGACACAAATACCAACAACAGCAGCTGCTCAGTCGTTGGTCTATGCTCCACCAAGTATTGAAGAGGTGCCGGATGGACCTATGAAAGAGGCGATATTATACGGCTATGAGCTAGTGAATAACACACATGTTGCAGCAGATGAATATGTGGGGAATCAATTATCTTGCACAAGCTGTCATGCAGGAGCAGGCTATGATGAGCAAGCATCGTCGTTAGTAGGGGTCATGGCAAATTATCCACAATATATTGGACGCTCTGGTGATGTTGTGACGATAGAAGAGCGTATTAATGGCTGTATGGTTCGTAGTATGAATGGTAAAAAATTTGAAATGAATAGTGATGAATTGGAGGCCATGGTAGCGTATTTTGCTTATATTTCTGAAGGTGTACCAATAGGAGCAAAACGTGAATGGGCTGGTACAAGTGATATGAAGAATGTTCCGATTCCAGATGTTGCAAATGGTGAGGAGCTTTATGGACAGTCCTGTATAGCTTGTCATGCTGCTGATGGTTCTGGTACGGGTGCAAATACAGGTCCTGCATTATGGGGAGATAATTCCTTCAATGATGGAGCAGGGATGGCGCGGATATCAAAAATGGCTGGTTATATTCAAAACAATATGCCAGTCGGAGCAGCAGGTACTTTAACAGATCAGGATGCTGCTGATTTAGCCGCTTTTATTTTATCGCAGGATCGACCAGAATGGGCAAACCACGATAAAGACTGGCCAAAAGGCGGGCGCCCAAATGACATTATGAATAAAGAAAAACGAGAACAAATTAAAAATGGCACAATTGATTGGGAAAAAGTGCTTTCTACTAACTAATGAATGAAGGGATGCTGGCTGACAGCGTCCCTTTCCTATTTGTTAAGTTAAGCGGCTCATGGGCAATTTTAGATAACAAAATATTAGTTATGATCCTTGTAAAAGAAAGTTAGTACATAAATTTGCTATACTAGCGGTAGTAAGAGATGGAAATGGTGCAGGAGGTGACACTGTTGATTTTTTTGAAGTTTTTGATCCAAATTATCATAGTATCTGGTTTGATTTACATTGTTAGTGGACGATTAATTGGCTCCAATATCAATTTTGTTCGTAGAGTGCTATCGGTTGTTATTAGTGTGACATTAACCTCTTTTGTTTACTGGTATTCTTATTTGCGCCATACGGATTTTTTATCAGAAACGATGATGCAAACGGTGACAGAAGTCAGTACGCTCATTTGGATTGGGAGTATGCTACTCATTTCTATGTTACTCTATTTAGTTTTTGAACTGTTTGATCCAAGTGGTATAGCAACAGGAGACCGGCGAAACGGCCAAAAATCCATGTTATTTCGACTGCGTAGCTATTGGCGACAACAGAAACGTTTAAGGCAAGTACTAAAAATTGCTGTCACAAACGGTGTTGTGCAAACGATTAAATATGCTAGGCAACGTGAAAATGAAAAAGAGCTTGCCATTGCCTTAAGAGCAACATTAGAGCAATGTGGTGGGATTTTCATTAAATTTGGACAAGTACTGTCAACGAGGAAGGAATTATTTTCGCCCATTTTTATAGATGAGCTAGAAAGACTTCAGCACCGTGTGAAGCCTTTACCAGAGGAGCAAGTTACACAAATTTTAGAAGGCTCACTTCCACAACCAATGAATGAAATATTTAGCCATTTTCAAATGGAACCCATTGCGGCTGCCTCTATTGGTCAGGTGCATAAGGCGCGACTTAAAAATTATGAAGATGTTGTAGTTAAGCTTTTGCGTCCAGAAGTAAAAGGAATCATGCGTGATGATCTTGAAATTTTAGAGGAGTTTGCCAACTGGCTTTCAACAAAATCAACTTGGGCAGAGTCATTAGGCTTTCGGGAGCTAGCTGGTGGATTTGCGGATGGATTACGTGAGGAGATTCATTTAGATATTGAGGTCCGTAATACTTTACAGGTCAAAAATGCTCTAGCGAAAAGTGACTATAAAGTTCGAATACCTAAAATATACACAGCCTACAGTAATGAGAATGTCATTGTGATGGAATATATTCGAGGGCAAAGCGTAGCAGATGGGGCAGCTGAATTCAAACGGTTGTCTATCGATCGTAGGCAATTCGCAAGAACAGTATTATATTCATTTTTTGAACAAATGTTATTCTCTGGAATTTTCCATGCAGACCCGCATCCAGGAAATATCCACATCGATGAAACAGATGGCACACCAGTTCTGCTTGATTTTGGTGCAGTTGGGCGATTAGGCGCTACACAGCAGGAGGGTTTGAAGCTATTCTTGATGGGCATTCAGCTTAATGATTCAAGCGTTTTATATGATGGCTTAACATTATTAGTGGAAAATGCTGATCACGCAGACCGTGCAAGGATGGAGCAAGCAATTGATCAAATTTTACTAAAAATCTCCTATGTTGATCGTATACCGACTGAAGAATTAATTCATGCATTATTTACAGTAGTAAGGGACTTTGGTTTAGCGTTCTATCCTGCAGTAGGGTTGGCTCTTCGTTCCTTAGTGACACTGGATGGCACTTTACGAGTAATTGATTCCCGTTTTGATATTTTTACCGAGGCAAAGGATTTTTCTGCTACATATATGCGTGCCTCTTTCTTAAAGCCATTTAAAGAACCAATGGCTACTAAAGAGCGACTTCAGGAAGAACTGTCCATGCTTATACCTACTTTACGTAAAATGCCAAGAAGAGTAGATCAGCTAATTCAACGCGTTGAAAGCGGGAAGATTATTTTACATCATGATGTTTTTTCAGATGAACATAATGCTCGTTTTATTACACATTTGTTTTCTCGCTTTGTGCTGCTTTTAGTAGGGATCACCTTTGGCATTATATCCGTGGCGCTTTTAGCTATCTCGCAATTGATTCATGATTCTTATGCGGTTTACTTAAATACTGCCGCCTATTTAGGTTTATTTTTATGTGCCATTTTATTAGTAAGATTATCGATACAAGCTCTAAGATCAATGAAACAGTAGATAGGGAATCTTTTCCCTATCTTTTTTTGAAACATTGTAGAGAAATATTACAAAAACATTACAAAACGATGCGTAGGTCTAATGTCGAATAAGCTATTTTTATCGCTATGTAGATTAAATTGGTTATTTGTAGAATAAATACGCATTATATCTAATGTTACAGAAATATTTCGAGTTTTACTAATGTATTAAATAGATGAGAAATAGTATAAAAGTTATGCCGGAAATGCTAAACTTTAAAAGGCTAATATAAATATAAGAACAATTAATTAAAATAGAAATCGTTCAAGTGATTACATAGGATATCGAGAGCGAAATTGATAGATGAAGGGAAATGAAGGTAACGTGGGAAAGCGCAATAAATGGCGTAAGTCGATGGTGCTAGCATTGGCACTAGCAGGCGGCTTATTATTTAATACAATTCAACCAACAGAAGTACATGCCGAAGAAACTTCTCAACAAATGATCGAGAAAAAGGCTGAAATAGATAAACAAGTGAAGAAATTAGAGCAAGAATTAACAAAGCTACAACAAGAGATCGACGCAAAAGTTAAAGTATTTAAACAAGTACAAGCTGAAATTAAAGAAGTAGATGCTAGTATTGTTGAAACACAAAAACGTATTGAACAACGCTCTAAAATCTTAAGTGAGCGTATGGCTGCATATCAAGCACAAGATAACACTGTAGGCGTTTATTTAAATGTCGTTCTTGAAGCAAAAAGCTTTGCAGATTTAATGGACCGTGTCGTAGCGGTTAAAACATTAATGGATGCTGACCAAGAATTAGTGGATCAACAGGAAGCAGATAAAGCAAGCTTAGTGCAACAAAAAGCTACATTAGATGAAAAGCAGAAAGAGCTTCAAAAACAATTCCAAGAGCTTCAACAAAAGGAAAGCGAAATGGAAGTGAAAAAGGCTGAAAACGAAGCGAAATCACTTGCATTAAAAGCTCAAATTGCAACGAAACAAGAAGAAGAACGTTTAGAAGCGGAGCGTAAAGCAGCTGAAGAAGAAGCAGCTCGTTTACGTGCTCTTCAAGCAGCAACGCCAGTAGTACAAGCAACTCAAAATACTGGTGGTGGTCAACCACAAAAAATTATTGTTGGCTCTGGAGCTGGTACAGCATCATCAGGAGATGCTATTTCAACTGCTAAGCAATTCCTAGGTCGTCCTTATGTTTGGGGTGGTAGCAACCCATCAACAGGCTTTGACTGCTCAGGTCTTGTACAATGGTCTTACAAACAAGCAGGTGTTTCTTTACCTCGTACAGCATCACAACAATATTTAGCAACACAGCGTATTTCAGCAAGTGAAGCACGAGTTGGTGACTTAGTATTCTTCAGCTACGGGTCTGGGGTAGCGCACGTAGGTATTTACTTAGGTAACAACACAATGATCGATGCTCAAAACAACGGTGTCGTAATTGAATCACTTGATTGGTGGAATCAATACTTAGTAGGCTTCGGTCGTATTCAATAAGCAAGCCTCTTTATCTAATAGACGATTGACATGAGAAAAAGGTCATCTTTGTAGAGAAAAAATACAAAGATGACCTTTTTTTATTTAGCTTAAAAATTTTTAAATTTTAAAGTTTAACTTAATGACACCTGTCTCTTTCAATGCAATAAAGAAAATTATAACAAAGGGACCGACAAGTAAACCGATAATACCAAATAACTGAAGACCAATGAACATGGCGATTAATGTTGGCAATGTAGATAAACCGATATGGTCTCCCATTAATTTAGGCTCGACTACTCGACGAATAATAAGTAAAATAGCAGCTAAGATGAATAATTTTACAGCAATAGCTGTGTTACCCATCAGTAAATGATAAAGTCCCCATGGAGCTAAAATAATGATAGAGCCTAGGAAAGGGACAATATCTATTAACCAAATAATAATCGTCATTGTTATGGCATATTTGGGCTGGATTAATAGAAGTCCAATAAGTGTGACGCCTCCAATAATAAAGCTTACAAATAAGTGTGCCTTCATATAACCGAAAGTTGCATCCTTTAGACGATTAAGGATAATCTTTATTTTCTTTGCAGTGTTGGGCTTTAAATATTTATAAGTGATTTGCTTTAATTTAGGCAAATCAAGCATAAATAGGAATAGAGCAATCATATAAACGAGAAGACTGATAAATAGGCTTGGAATTTCTGAAAAGAAGGCTGAAACTTTGCTATAATTAAAGAAGCTTAAAAAGAATTCTTCAACTTTTTTTATGAAATCCATTGTGGTTTTTTGAAGTGAAGCACTTACTTCTGGTGGAAAGTCTTCTGTATATTTAGAGATATTTTCTTGCATATGGAGCCACATATCTGATAGCTTGGAAATATAATAGGGAGCTTGCTTAGATAGTAAAATTATTTGCGACATGATTTGTGTAATGGACAGATAGCAAATAATAGATATAACCATAACACTCACTATGTATATAAAAGCAACTGCTATTTTCCGTGACATCTTCCATCGCCTTTTAAAGAACATGACGATTGGTTCTAAGAAAAATGCACTTATACCTGCAAATAGTAAAGGCATGGACACAGGGATAATAAAATAGGCAGCTACAAGTAAGGATAGAATCACAATTACTCGAAAAATCAATTTCCTAGCATTAAATTTATTCATAAACTCACCTTCTTTGCGAAAAAATTAAGTTAAGTGTACCATAAATCAAATTTTATTACGTTCTGAATCAATAAAGGTAGGGATAAATTATGGAAAAAGAGATTTTGCAACTTTTTAGTAATCTAACAGAGCGTGACCACGATATTCAATATGAATCTTACGAGGAACTAATGAAAATTATGCAGGAGCCCGTAGATTGGACATATGCAGTATGGGAACAGCTTGTACAAGCACTTACATACAAAGATGGACATGCTCGTGCACGTGCTGCACAAATTTTATGTGCCTTAGCCGCAAAAAGTGATCCAGAAGAAAGGGTATTGGAGGATTTTTTGAAAATTTGGGCTGTGACGTATGATGAGCGATTTGCCACGGCGAGGAACGCGTTACAAGCTATTTGGAAAATTGGATTAGCAGGTCAAGTACAAAGAGACTTAGTTGTCTCGTATCTAGCTAAGAGATTTCAAACATGTTTGGATGAAAAGCATCCCTCTCTTATTCGCTATGATATTATTATTTCTTTTAAAAAGCTTTATGATCAAACGAATGACTCTAAATTAATAGCTATTGCACACCGCTTAATTGATGAAGAGCACGAAGTTAAACACAAAAAGAAATATAAGGCAGCCATCCGTTCAAAGTAGCGAGATGGTGTTTTTTTGTACAGATGTAAAGTTTCTATTTGGAGTACAACTGTTTTTTCCTATTAATATATGGTAAACTGCTTTACAAATGAAATATTCTTGCAGAATAAAGGTGCTAACTAGCACTATCGGGAATTCGGTGAAAAACCGAAGCTGTTTCCGCAACTGTAAGTACAGCCATTATAAAGATATACCACTGTCTCCAAGGAGATGGGAAGGTTCTTTATAGCTCATTAAAATTCATTAATGAACTGTACAAGCCAGGAGACCGACCTTTATTTGAACGTATAACAACTCTTCGGAAGCTAGGAGGATATACGGTAAATTACATAGGTAATGTCATAGTAATTGGCAATCATTATGTTATTTTCGTCGTTCCTTTGCTTAAAGGAGCGGCGTTTTTTTATGCTATCGTTCATGTAAGAATTTATCAAAATGGGAAGGGGGTACATCAAGTGAAAAAGGATGCACGTTATTCTTGTTATCCGTTTATGCGTGAGAAGGCTTCAACGGTTGATTATGAGATTCGAACAGATAGTCTCACAACACATCTAGGGGTTGCATTAGCTGCAGTAAAAAAGGAGGATGTACAAGTTGTCGTAGATGATTTGCTGCTTATATTACCTATGGCTTACCATGTCAATGGTTCAGTCCGAGGAAAGCTAGCAGTAACAGAAGAAGATCTTTCTTGGTTAAGCGAACGCTATGACTTTTATGTTCGTCATGTGAAGGAAGAAATACAAAGTTTTGTTTTACCTCAGGGCACAGAGGCTGCTGCTGCTTTACATCTTTGCCGCAGTGAAGCCAAAAAATCATATCGTACATTACATAAGGTTTCAGAGGAACGAGAGGTACCAGCTATCCTTTTTGACTACTTAGGCTTGTTAGCAAATGTATGCTTTGTCATGGCAGTCTATATGAATCACCAAGCAGGTATAGCTGAAATACCGTTTATTAGTAAATCCTATCCAATGAAAAAGAAAAGGGAGAGTAAGAATGAAGAAAGTATTTAATTTCCAATGGCTATCAGTGCTAGTACTAATATTAGTTTTAGCAGGTTGTGGTACCTCAGAAGATACAAAAAATAAAGAGGCTTCACAGGATACGCAACAAACTGAACAAACAACCTACAAAGTAACAGATGATCGTGGTGTAGAAGTAGAATTTAAAGAAGTACCAAAAACTATTGTTTCCTTACAACCAAGTAATACGGAGATTTTATTTGCACTAGGTGTTGGTGAGAAAATCGTAGGAGCAACAGAGTATGACACATATCCAGAAGCAGCACAAAAAATCGAACGAGTATCTGATTCTCAGAATTTCGATAGTGAACGCATTATAGCCTTAAAGCCAGATGTGGTCATTGCTTACACAATTGGCACTAAGGATGCATTGAAACCATTAGAAGATGCGGGACTGAAAGTATTTGTTATTGAATCTGCCACATCATTTGATGATGTTTATGGGGATATTGAACAACTAGCTGCTGTAATGGGTGTTGAAGATAAAGGAAATGAATTAAACGAACAGATTAAAGCGAAAATTACTGAAGTACAAACAAAGGTGAAAGAAGTAAAAGCACCGAAAAATGTTTATTTAGAGATTAGTCCTAAGCCAGATATTTATACGGCAGGCGCTGGAACTTTCCAGCAAGAAATATTAAATGCAGCCAATGTTAAGAATGTCTTTGCTGATTTAGACAATTGGGCGCAAGTGTCTGAGGAAGAGGTTATTGCGAAAAATCCAGAGGTTATATTAACAACAGTAAACTATACAGAAGATCCTATAGGGGAAATTTTGACACGTGATGGTTGGAATACTGTGAAAGCTATTCAAGATAAAGCTGTACAGTCTCTTGATACTGATATCTCTAATCGTCCTGGTCCACGTATTGGAGAAGCAGTAGAATTAGTAGCTAAAGCTGTGTATCCAGAGTTATTTAAATAACAATTCAAGGCTAGCTGATCTAACGGCTAGCCATTTTTATATGGTTAGTTATTACCTAGCGTGAAAATTGGAATTAATTTAATTTGTTCTATAGAATAAAGGTAAGAATGCTTAATAATTTAGGGAGGGTAGTGAATGGAACAGTTAGATACACAGGTTATTCCGTTTGAGGCAGTCTATAATTTCCGAGATATGGGGGGATATAAGACAAGGGATGGACGTATTGTAAAGAAGGGTTTATTCTACCGCTCTGCAGCACTTGGTAAAATGACATCAGCAGATAAAGAGCGATTTGAAATGTTAGGTATTAAAACTATTTTTGATTACCGTGACAACAAGGAAGCACAGCATAATCCTAACCCCGTGTTCTCACATGCTCGATATATTCAAATACCAGCAAAGGGTAATCACGCTTTTGAAATGCCCACAAATGCTGGTGGTAAAGATTTTTATAAAGTAGTAAGCCCCGAAATGTTCCGAAATTTTTATGCGCAAATGCCTTTTAATAATCCCTCATTTAAGGAGCTAATGAAAACCATTCAAAATCCTGATAATTTAGGTCTTGTTCACCATTGTGCAGTTGGAAAAGATAGAACAGGTATAGGAGGCGCCCTGATTTTACTAGCTTTAGATGTACCAGAGGAAACAATCATGGAAGACTACCTAGACACTAATATACACTTACAACCCATGGTGGAAAAAATGGCTCAAGCTATTCAGCATCAGTATAATGAACAAGAATTACAGCAATTTTATGCATTGATGTCTGCTCGTGAAGATTATTTACAAGCAGCATTGGATGCTATGGATGATCTCTATGGCTCAAAGACTGCCTTTATGGAACAGGAATTTGGACTAACAGCTGAAAAACGTAAGCAATTACAGTCTTACTGTTTGACGTAAGGAAAAGCCCTTTCACAAAGCTATGTGAAGGGGATTTTTTGTGTGGAAGCGCTGTCTTATCATAAACCTCTTTACAGTCTGAAAATTTGTGATAAGATACAATAGATTTTCAAGAAAAAGATAGGAGAAGTGAAAGTATTGGCAGACACAATTAAAGAGACAAATAAGTTAAGTCTATTCCATTTAACGTGGCCTATCTTCTTAGAAGTATTTTTATTTATGTTAATGGGACTAGCTGATACTTTTATGCTCAGTGCTTTATCAGATAATGCTGTATCAGGAGTAGGTGCAGCCAATCAATATATCCATATAGCTATCTTGATTCTTGAAGTGGTTGGTAATGGTGCATCCATTGTAGTTTCCCAATACTTAGGTTCAAGACGGTTCTTCGAAGCAGCAAAAATATCAGCTTTAGCTGTTACAATGAATTTGGCCGTTGGGCTTTTGATGAGTATTCTATTTTTCTTCTTTGCTGGTCATTTAATGACAATGATGAATTTACAGGGAGAAGTACTCCACTATGCGCAAAGCTATTTAGCAATCATCGGGAGTTTTATTTTCCTTCAGGCTATTATCAATGCTTTAGCTGCAATTATCCGCGTACATGGTTGGACGAAGCAAACAATGTACGTATCACTTGGTATGAATATATTGCACGTGGTTTTAAATTATGGTCTTATTTTTGGGAATTTAGGTTTACCAGAGCTTGGTGTTAAAGGTGCAGCTATTTCTTCTGTTATTAGTCGAGGTTTAGCGGTACTCGTATTTTTCTGGTTGTTATATCAGGTCATGGAAGTGCGTATAAAGATTCAATATTATTTCGAGTATTCTAAGGAATATGTAAAAAAAATATTGAACATTGGCCTACCGTCTGCATTTGAGCAGGTTCTTTATCAGTTTTGTCAAATCATCTTCTTGTATTATGCAACATATTTAGGAGCAGAAACATTAGCGGCACGACAATACGCCATGAATATTTCAATGTTTACCTATTTATTTGCGATTGCTATTGGTACAGGAACAGCAATCATTATTGGTCGTCATGTAGGTGCAGGGAAAAAGGACGATGCTTATCATCAGCTTTGGACTAGCGTACGTGCGGCATTTGTTTTTACGATTATAATGGTCGCTTTTGTCACGATTTTCCGCAAGCAGCTAATGCATGTTTTTACAGATAACCCTAACGTTATAGCAATTGGAGCATCCGTGTTAGCTTTAAGTATTTTACTTGAGACGGGCCGCACGATGAATATTGTTGTCATTAACTCGTTACGTGCTTCAGGGGATGCGAGGTTCCCTGTGAAAATCGGATTTCTGTCAATGGTTTGCATGAGTCTTCCATTGGGTTATTTATTTGTCTTTGTACTGGATTGGGGCTTGATTGGAATTTGGCTAGCCATTTCAGCAGATGAATGGTTGCGGGCAATTATCGTATACTTTAGATGGAAGAGCCGTAAATGGGAGCGATTTGCCCTCGTTTCACCTAACGAACAGAAGGAGGCATAGCAATGGGTGCATTATCTAAACGTGCAATAGGGGCAGCATTAATGGATCAACAGATTAATCTTTTTGCTTGTCCGGTTTGTCAGCAATCGATGTATGTTTATGAGCAAGGGAGGTTGGTTTGTTCTGCCAACCATTCATTTGATATTGCCAAGCAAGGCTATGTCAATATGCTAACGAATAGCGTCTCCTCTAAATATAGTAAGAGTCTTTTTGAATCCCGCAAGGCTGTAATTGATAGCGGAATCTATGATGTAGTGGAAGCTAAAATCAGTGAGATTGTAGCGCCTGCAAAAACAGTGCTTGATACTGGATGTGGAGAAGGATCACATTTAGCTCGAATTATGAAGGCCAAAAAGTATGGAATAGGTATAGGAATTGATATAGCAAAAGAAGGCATAATGGCTGCAGCTCGTCATTATCCACAACAAATTTGGTGTGTAGGTGATTTGGCGAAAAGCCCGTTTGCGAAAGCAAGCTTTGATGCAATTTTAAATATTTTATCACCTGCCAATTATGAGGAGTTTAAACGGCTTCTTGCGCCTGATGGCTGTATTGTAAAGGTTGTGCCACAAAGCGGATACTTACAGGAACTGCGTGCTCAATTATATGCAGATTCAAGCAAAGAAACCTATTCTAACGAGCAGATTGTTGCACGTTTTCAAGATAGCTTTCATGAGGTTACCAAAGAACGTGTTACCTATACTCTACCACTTGATGAGAATCTTGTGCCCGCGTTATTAGAAATGACACCAATGGGCTGGCATAAAAAAGAGGATAAAGACCTCATATTAAATGCAATTACAATCGATGTAGATCTACTAGTGGGGAAGGTTTAGATGGTCGCAGGCAATTGCAGTATACTGGTCTTTTCGATTACAATGGGAATAACTATTGAATAAGGTAGGAATGTAACAGTGTATAAATTAGCAGCAAATGTTGTCAAAGTAATATTGAAATTAATGGGCTCAAAGGCTCGTGTATATGGAGAAGAAAACTTACCAAAAGACGGTGGGTTTATTATAGCTTGTACACATACAGGCTATGTTGATATTTTAAACCTTGGTGTAGCCATGTATCCACGGGAAATTCATTTTATGGCAAAGAAGCAATTATTTGAAATGAAAGGCCTTGGATGGCTTATTGAGCGTTTAAATGCCTTTCCGGTAGACCGTGATAATCCTGGTCCAAGCGTGATTAAAATTCCTTCACAGTTATTGAAGGAAGGCAAAATCGTGGGGATTTTCCCATCTGGAACTCGAAATGCAGAAGGCTCTGATTTAAAACAAGGAGCGATTACAATTGCACAGCTGGCAAAGGTGCAAATTGTTCCTGCTGCTTATGTTGGTGCACGCAATGCTGGAGATGTAATGAAGCGTGGCAAAGGCTATTTAATTTATGGTGAGCCGTTTTATGTAACAGGTAAAGGTAAAGAAGGTCGTGAACAATTTACACAACACCTTGAACATGAACTGATTGCTTTAACAGAAGAATTACAGAAACGAATTGCAGTCAAATAAAATAAAGTGGCACTCAGAATCAACTTGATTTTGAGTGTTTTATTGTGGGAGGATAGTAGAATGATTCGAGTACTTTTCGTGTGCTTAGGCAATATTTGTCGCTCTCCAATGGCAGAAGCTGTCATGCGTGATTTAATAGAGAAAGAGCATTTGAATGATAAAATTGAAGTGGATTCTGCTGCTACGAGTTCGTGGCATGTTGGTGAGCCCCCTCATCGTGGTACACAAGATAAGCTTAAAGAGTATGGCATTTCTACTACAGGAATGCGTGGTCGACAATTGCAACAAGCTGATGTTGAAAAATTTGCTTACATTATAGGTATGGATGAAAGTAATATTCGCAATATCCGTACGATGTTAGGTGATCCCCATTCACCAAAGATATTTCGTTTTTTAGATTTAACAGAGCATCATAAGGACGTCCCTGATCCTTACTATACGGGAGATTTTCAAGAAACCTACGATTTAGTACGTGAGGGATGTCAGGCGTTACTCGTAAAAATAAAACAAGAGTTGTTGTAAGGCGATACTAAATAGCGCAAATTTTAACAGTTATTGCTTTAGAAAAAGTTCGCTTAAACATTGGTATATCTAGCTTTGTAAGAATCATTGTGTTATTATTTGCAGAGTAAAGATACGATAAGTATTTAATTACCATTTTCAGATATGCAAATGTGTATCTATTATTTTTATAAAATTATCTTTTGAAAGAGAGTGGAAACAATGGGTCGTAAGTGGAATAACATTAAAGAAAAGAAAGCGTCTAAAGATCAAAGCACAAGCCGTGTCTATGCCAAATTTGGTCGAGAAATTTATGTGGCAGCTAAATCAGGCGAACCAGATCCAGAGTCAAACCGTGCACTTAAGGTAGTTCTTGAACGTGCTAAAACATATAGTGTTCCAAAACATATTATAGAAAAAGCCATCGATAAAGCAAAAGGTGGCGGTGATGAAAGCTTTGACGAATTACGTTATGAAGGCTTTGGACCAGCAGGCACAATGATTATCGTGGATGCTTTAACAAACAATGTGAATCGTACAGCATCTGATGTTCGTGCAGCATTTGGTAAAAATAATGGGAATATGGGTGTCAGTGGTTCTGTAGCTTATATGTTCGATTCAACAGCAGTAATTGGTTTAGAGGGCAAAACTGCTGATGAAGTACTAGAAATTTTAATGGAAACAGATATTGATGCTCGTGATATTCTAGAAGAAGATGAAGCAGTTATTATTTATGCAGAGCCAGATCAATTCTTTGCTACACAAGAAGCATTAAAGGCTGCAGGTGTTGAAGAGTTCACAGTAGCAGAACTATCTATGCTACCTCAAACTGAAGTAACATTAACTGGTGACGATGTAGTGAAGTTTGAAAAACTAATAGATGCTTTAGAAGATTTAGAAGATGTACAAAACGTCTTCCACAATGCAGATTTAGGTGAATAAACCGCTAATCTAAATGAGTAAACCAGTAGCTATAAGGCTACTGGTTTTTAATTAGGGAGGAAAATATGCAGACTACTTTAGCGATTATTTTATTTTTAGTTACATTATTTTTCGTTATTGTACAGCCGCGTAAACTATCAATTGGCTGGTCAGCCTGTATAGGAGCAGCTATTGCGCTATTAATTGGCGTAGTCACCTGGCAAGATGTATTAGAGGTAACTGGGATTGTTTGGAATGCCACGCTTTCATTTATCGGTATTATTTTAATTTCGCTTATATTAGATGAAATTGGTTTTTTCGAATGGGCAGCTCTGCATATGGCACGGCTTGCTAAGGGGAGCGGGATTCGTTTATTCGTTTATATTGCCTGTTTAGGAGCTATTGTATCGGCTTTATTTGCTAATGATGGTGCAGCTTTAATATTAACGCCCATTGTTTTAGCAATGGTGAGAAAGCTGAACTTAACGGAAAAAATGATTTTTCCATTTATCATTGCAAGTGGTTTTATTGCAGATACCACATCCTTACCCTTTGTTATTAGTAATTTAACAAATATCGTATCAGCTGATTTCTTTGAGATCGGCTTTATAGATTATGCTATTCATATGGTTGTACCTAACTTCTTTTCTTTAATATCAAGTATAGTAGTCCTGTACATTGTTTTTCGTCGATCCATTCCACAAGATTATTCTCTGGAGGCAGTTGAGCATCCTAAGCAGGCAATTCGAGACCCGAAACTATTTGCAATAGCTTGGTATGTGATTGTTATTCTATTAGTGGGGTTCGTGATTGGTGAAGTTTTGCACATCCCTGTATCCTTTATTTTATGCGGTGTTGCGGCAATTTTCTTATGGTTAGCACAACGCAGTACGTTTGTTGATACAAAGAGAGTTATAAAAGGGGCTCCGTGGAATATTGTGTTCTTCTCAATTGGTATGTATGTGGTTGTCTATGGCTTGAAAAATGTAGGTATGACGGGGTTATTGGCAAGTTTGCTAGACCAAGCTGTGCAGCAAGGCTTTATAGTAGCCACTATCACTATGGGATTTGTAGCAGCCATTTTATCAGCGATTATGAACAATTTACCCACTGTCATGATTGATGCTTTAGCTATTTCCGAAACAAGCGCAACAGGTATGATGAAAGAAGGTCTAATTTATGCAAATGTCATTGGCACCAATTTAGGACCAAAAATGACACCGATTGGCTCACTCGCGACATTATTATGGCTTCATATATTGGCTCAAAAGGGCATTAAAATTAGCTGGGGGCAGTATTTTAAAATCGGCATTATTCTTACAATCCCAACATTGTTCGCTACTTTAGTCGGATTAGTTATTTGGATAAGTATCATATCTTAGTTTTATTATTGAAATAGGGCACAATTCGATTTCTTTAAAAGGACAAGTTATAAGGCAAATAAAAAAGGCTTGGATGTCTGCACTGAAGAGCTCTTAAATACAAGCTATTGATTAATTTGAACTATTTTTCTATGAGCGTAGAGCTTGTAGAAAAATAGTTTTTTATTTTGTTACATAAATTAAACAGTACTACCATCAATGTGTCATTTTTCATATTAAATGTAGAATTAAACCAGATTAAGGGAAATTAGAAAATAATTTGTCGTTTACCCATTGTGAAAACTATCAAACCATAACATAATATAAATTAATATATTTGAACGAAGAAAATAGGGGGGTCTAAAGTATGAGATTTTTACGTTCGATACAGGGGAAACTAATTATTATTTCATTAGCACTATTGACTATTCCAAGTTTGATTATTGGAATGGTTAGTTACGGTAAGGCGAAAAATGGAATGGAGGAGATTGGAGAGCAAGTACTATACAATAGTGTTGAATCGGCTTTGCAATTGATTGAACTCGCAAATGAGAGTGTTGAAAAGGGCGATATTCCTTTAGAAGTAGCACAAGAGCGAGTACGAGAAGCTTTACTTGGTCCTAAAGATAGTGAAGGGAAGCGACCAATTAACTATCCTGGTAATTTAGGTGAATATGGCTATATTTATGTGCTAGATGATAAGGGTACTTTAACAACACACCCTACTAGAGAAGGAGACAATCTATGGAATGACCAAGATAGTAGTGGTAATTATTTTATTCGAGAAGTAACAGAAAAGGCACTTGATGGTGGTGGCTTTACAGAATATGAGTTTGAACTTCCAGGTCAGGATGTTTTAGCTGATAAAATTATCTATTCTGAGAAAGATCCGTATTGGGGATGGATTATTGCATCTGGTACGTATATGCAAGACTTTAACCAAGGGGCACATTCCTTACTGATAGTGATTGCTGTAACATTAATTGGTGCCATTATTATAGGGACCATTGTTGTTATTTTAGTATCTAGACATCTGGCATTGCCCGTACAAAAATTATCGAAGCGTGTGCTCGAAGTAGCTAAGGGGAATTTAACTGTAGACATTGAACATTTAAAGCGTTCAGATGAAATTGGACAGTTAAATGCAGGCTTTAATGAAATGGTTGATCAGCTCAAAACGCTTATTTCGGATGTAGAGGAAGCGATAGTAGAAATTCAATCAACATCAGCGAACCTATCAGCAGTAGCTGAAGAAACAAATGCGTATGGAGATGAGATTGTTAAAGCCATTAATGAAGTATCGGAAGGCGCAGTCCAGCAAGCATCTGATGCGGAAGATACAAATCGAACAGCTATAGAATTTGCGCGTCTAATAGAAGGATTACATGAAAAAAATGAATTAATGCTCGATGCATCCCAGCATATGAAGGAATCAAATGAAGAAGGTCTTGTTAATATAGATAGCTTGAAAGTAAAATCCAATGAGTCTTCAACGTTGATTCAGAACATGCAGTCTGTTTTTAGTAGTCTAATTGTCAAGGTGCGTGAAATTGAAGGTATTGTAGGGACGATAACCGAAATTTCAGATCAAACGAACCTACTTGCTCTTAATGCTTCAATAGAAGCAGCTAGAGCTGGTGAACAGGGCAAAGGATTTGCAGTTGTTGCAGAGGAAGTACGAAAGCTTGCTGATCAAACAGCTGTAGCGACTGAGCTTGTACGCACGACGTTAAAGGGTATTGAAAGTGAAACAAACTTAGTCAACAATGAGATGCAGAAGACACATGTGATTGTGCGTCAGCAAAATGATTCTGTCATAGTAACAGAGACGTCCTTTAAAGAAATTAAATTGGCTGTTGAAAAGATAATAGCCTTCATAGGAGATATGACAGAGGGTGTAGAATATTTAAATAACTCTAAGAATGATATGATGCAATCGATCGAAAGCATAGCCTTGATTAGTGAAAAGAATGCTGCTGCATCTGAAGAGGTCACTGCGTCTGTAGATGAGCAACAACGAGCAATCCAGCTTGTTAGTGAATCATCTAATGATCTAACTGATGAAATATCTGCATTACAGGAGTCCATTAAACGCTTTATATTGAGATGATGTTTCAGGATGCTTGTTGACCAAGCATCCTTTTTACTTTATCCACGTTAATAAAAGGTAAAGGAGGGGTGATTTGTGAAAAAATGGGTGATAAGTATATGTATTCTTCTAGTAGGTATGGGCATTGTTCTTTATATCTGGTTGGGAAAAGAAATCGAGCAGGGAGTTGAACCAAATGCCAATGGCTCTGCTGATTATATGATTATACTTGGAGCAAAAGTAAAGCCTGGTGGTGTACCATCGCTGTCGTTAAAAAGTAGATTAGAGGTGGCGGTACAATACTTAACAAACTATCCGCATGTTAAGGTTATTGTGTCAGGTGGGCAAGGACCTGATGAAGATCGAACAGAGGCATCTGTCATGAAAGATTATCTGGAACAGAAAGGTATTGAGGCTTCAAGAATTATCATAGAGGATCAATCTACATCGACTTATGAAAATTTAGTATTTTCTAAAGAACTATTACCAAAAGAGACAAAGAAAATCACCATCGTTTCTAATGACTTTCATTTGAAACGTGCCAAATATCTAGCTGAAGCATTAAATTTTGAAGTGGATGTCGTAGCGGCCAAAACACCTAAGTCAGTAGAAGCTAAACTAAGAATAAGAGAAAGAGCCGCATTATTAAAAACATATATTATAGGCTATTAAATAATTATGTCCTTCGTTGAAAAATTATCTAGTGCTTCCTCGTAAAAAACTATTGCTCAGTGTAGATAACTGTTTCTTAATAGGTTCCATTTGGCATATAATAGAAATATTACGGGGATAGGCCAGAAAGAGGGGACTTCAATGAAAACGTTTAAAGACTATGAATACAACCGTCCAAATGTGGCAGTTATGAAAGAGCAACAATTAGCTCTCATCGAACAATTTAAAAATGCACAATCTATGGACGAGCAAAGTGGCATCATTGAACAGTTAAATACAATTAGTAATGACTTTGCTACAATGGCTAACTTAGTATATATTCGTGCTTCTATTGATACAAATGATGAATTTTATCAAGCAGAACGTGATTATTTCGATGAAGTTGGTCCAGAGCTAGAGGAAGTAACTACAGAATACTATAAAGCATTAATTGCTTCACCGTTCCGTCAGCAATTAGAAGAAAAATGGGGTCAGCAATTATTCGATCTAGCAACCTATCAAATTAAAGGGTTCTCCCCAGAAGTGATTGATTTAATGCAAAAAGAAAATAAGCTTGTTTCTGAATATAATAAGCTTGTTGCTTCCGCACAAATCGAATTTAATGGAGAGACATTAACACTTGCTCAGCTTGGCCCATTTTCGGAATCAACTGAACGAGAAACACGTAAGGCTGCGACAGATGCTCGTTTTGGCTTCTTTGCTGAACATGAGGAAGAATTTGATCGTTTATATGATGAGCTTGTAAAGGTGCGTCATGAAATTGCTGTTAAACTAGGCTACAAAAACTATGTAGAGCTAGGTTATATTCGCATGAATCGTATCGATTATAATGCTGAAATGGTAAAAAAATTCCGTGATCAGGTTCGAGATTTAATCGTACCTGTTGCAACGAAGCTATATGAGCGCCAGGCAAAGCGTATTGGTATTGAAGATTTTAAATTCTATGATGAAGCATTAAACTTCTTATCAGGCAATGCTACACCGAAGGGTAATCCAGAGTGGATCGTAGCAAATGGTAAGAAAATGTATGAGGAGTTATCACCAGAAACAGGAGAATTCTTCAACTTCATGATTGAGCATGAATTAATGGACCTTGTAGCGAAGAAAGGTAAAGAGAGTGGTGGTTATTGTACATTTATTGAAAACTATCATTCCCCATTTATTTTCTCGAACTTTAACGGAACGTCAGGTGACATTGATGTGTTAACACATGAGGCTGGACATGCCTTCCAAGTGTATTCAAGTCGTAATATTGGCATACCAGAATATTTGTGGCCAACCTACGAATCTTGTGAAATTCACTCAATGAGTATGGAGTTTTTCACGTGGCCATGGATGGAACTATTCTTTAAAGAAGATACAGAGAAATATAAATTTACACATTTAAGTAGCGGTCTTCTATTCTTACCATATGGTGTTGCAGTAGATGAGTTCCAACATGTTATTTATGAAAATCCTACAATGACACCAGCTGAACGTAAGGCAGCATGGAAGAAAATCGAGGAAACATATTTACCACACCGTAACTATGACGATAATAGCTATCTTGCAGCAGGGGGCGTTTGGCAACGTCAGGGTCACATTTATGCGAGCCCGTTCTATTATATTGATTACACGCTAGCCCAAATTTGCGCCTTCCAGTTCTGGAAGCGTTCACGTGAAGAATTTGAGGCTGCTTGGAAAGATTATATACATTTATGCGGCTTAGGAGGATCTATGTCCTTTACAAAGCTAGTAAAAGAGGCAGGCTTAATTTCGCCATTTGAGGACGGCTGTGTTGAATCGGTTATTGGGGAAATTGAGGCATACTTAAATTCAGTTGATGACTCCTCACTTTAATTAATCTATAAATTCGCTCCACTTCCATGAAGTGAGCGAATTTTTTAATTGATCATCTCCATACAATTTTATTTTGTCTAAAAATACTAGGATACTTGCGAAATGGTTAATATATCAGTAGTATTTTCAGTAACTGTGATAAAAGGAAGTGAATGAAAGTGACGAGGAAAGTTTGGTTTCAAGTAGGCGTAGGGATATTACTTACACTACTAATCATTAAATATTTTATAGAGATTCATTGGATTTTTTCACCACTAGTCATTATATTAAAAGCTATTTTTGTGCCTTTATTACTTGGTGGTGTCCTATATTATGTGACTGAACCGATTCAGAGATTTTTAGAAAAACGGAGAATGCCTAGATGGGCAAGTATATTGACAATTGTATTTGGGTTAATAGCGATTGCGGGGATATTTGGCTGGATTATCGGTAATCCGATTGCCGAGCAAGTCAATAAATTAGTGAAGAATGCCCCTATGATTAGTACGAGTATTAGTACGAGCATCCAACAACTAACAGACTATGTAACGCAAAATAAAGATAATTTCCCACAGCAATTAAATGATGTTATTGAAAAAATGGCGAATTCTGTACAGGATATCGCAGTAGTAGCGAGTAAGGGATTTGTGTCCTTTTTACAATCCATTGTTTCTGTGTCGTTATTAGCTATTTTAATTCCATTCTTCTTTATTTTTATGCTAAAGGATCATGAAAAATTTGCCCCATCTATCTATAAATATTTCAGTGGCGAGCGTCAACAATGGGTAAAAAAGACATTAAGTGAAATTGATGATGTATTACGCAGTTATATTCAGGGACAACTGCAGATTAGCTTTTTATTAGCACTCATCATGTATGTCGGTTATTTAATTATTGGACTAGAATATTCGTTACTGTTAGTGATCTTTGCGTTCTTTATGAATATGATCCCATTCATTGGGCCTTGGATAGCCTTTGCTCCAGCATTGATTGTGGCAGTTATTCAAGATCCTATTCTAGTTGTTTGGGTATCTGTTGTAACCCTTGTTGCACAGCAAATTGATAGCAACTTTATTACACCAAATGTCATGGGGAAATCACTCGATATTCACCCATTAACCGTTATTACAATTATTTTAGCAGCGGGTAATATTGCAGGCTTTATTGGTATTATTATTGCTGTACCATTTTACGCGGTACTAAAGGTTATCTTATCTAATATTTATGATCAACGTAATGCGATTAAGAAAAAAGCGACGAAGTCAGTATAGGAGCCGAAAAAATGGAACAAGAAATTGTAAAAGTGTTTAACGAACTGCATGAGCAAATTGGCACAGCGACACGGGCAGAAGTACATGAAAAAGGGCTTTGGCATGAGACATTTCATTGCTGGCTTGTCAATGAAGACTATATTTATTTTCAAGTACGTAGCTCGCAGAAAAAGGATTACCCAGGGTTGCTTGATATTACAGCAGCAGGGCATCTATTAGCTATTGAAACAGTTGAGTCAGGTATTCGTGAAGTAAAAGAAGAACTGGGTCTCGATATAGATGTCCATGAAGTAGTGAAAATGGGCATGACCTCTTGTAGTATTGTTTCTGAAAATATGATCGACAATGAATTTTGCCATGTCTACATATATCCCTTCCAACATGATTGGGATTCCTTTGTATTACAGTATGAAGAAGTCTCTGGTGTAGTGAGAGCAAGACTTGATGAAGCAGAGGCATTTTTCTTAGGCGAAACAACGACGTTAAATATTGAAGGCTACGAATATTTTCCAGATGGTCAACGCATGAATATTGTCCGACCAGTTAGTAACGCACAATTTGTTCCTTATCGAGAACTATATGTTGCACAAGTAATAAAATTTGCACGCGAAAAAATATTTAATCAGACATGATATTTTTTATAGGATAGGCTGTTAGTATAAGCTTGTCCTATTTTTATTGGCAAAAATGATTTAGAAACGTCACGATAAAAAAACGAAAAATACGTTATACTGTAAGATAGATTGTAAAGAAAAGGAGCATTTTTTATATGCTAACATTTGAACAAAAACAAGCGGTTATTGAATCGTTTACTGAACTAACAAGAAAGGAAATTTCATTAAAACGCTTAAATTATCACTATATGGACAGTCTTTATGAAAAGACAGTTGTAGTTGAAAAGCTACATCCCAATGGCAATGGATTTGTCTTTGTTGGGGATTTATTACGCTATGAGCATGTGGCTAACGAAAAAGGATTAGTGAATATTCGTGATTTTGATGAGCAACAGCTTCGTGAAATTATTGAAGATTCGATTCAGTACTTATCAGAAGAAGTAGAAGAGCAGGAGCCGATTATAGAGATTTGGCATAGCCGAGAAGGTGCTCAATTGCAACTTGCTTTTGAGCAACGTTCTTGGAATGTATATCATGGGGAAAATCTTGAAGAGGCATTTGGTACGTATGATGCAGCAAAGGAATATTTACTAGAAGAGGGCTTTCGTACAAAGAAATAAAAATACGGGGGATAAATATCAATGAACGGGAAAAAATTAGTGGGAATTGTTATTGTTGTGGTGATTGCAGCATGTTTATTTTCAGTTTATACCATTACTAATTTTTATAAAAATCACGAAGAACAACCAAATCGAGAGAATCGAGAAATTAATAAGTCAAAAAGCTTGAATTTAATTTTGCCACAGGCTACAATTATCTCGAATTCAAGATAATTGAGAGGTGATTGTCAGTGCAACACATTTTTTATAAAGGGACAGATGAAACAAAACCGACGTTATTGTTGTTACATGGCACGGGAGGTAATGAAGAAAGTCTAATTGGGCTGGCAAAAGAGATAGATGAAACAGCTAATATTTTAAGTGTACGTGGAAATGTACTTGAACATGGAATGCCGCGATTTTTCCGTCGACTAGCAGAAGGTGTCTTTGATATAGAGGATTTAATCTTTCGTACAAAGGAGCTATATGAATTTTTACAGGAGGCAGCACAGCAATATGGCTTTGATCGGCAACGAATTGTAGCGATAGGTTATTCAAATGGTGCTAATATTGCGGCAAGCTTGCTATTCCATTATGATGATGCATTAGCGGGAGCTATTTTACATCATCCAATGGTACCAAGACGTGGAATTGAATTACCGCAACTTTCTTCTATTCCTGTATTTATCGGTGCTGGTACGAATGATCAGATGTGTACTGCACAAGAATCTGAGGATTTAGAAACACTGTTAACTTCAGCAGGTGCTAAGGTTACGACAAAATGGTTTGATTTTGGACATCAGCTTACTATTCCTGAAGTACATGCAGCAAAAGAATGGTATAACAGTATCTATGCTTAATTGAAAAATCCGCCTCTTTTTATGGAGAGGCGGATTTTAATTCGTTTATTTACTTTTCTTTGAAAATGGTAGCCACCAGTTCCAATCGCCAAATAGTTTCATGAGACTAGGTACAAGCATTAGACGAATAATTGTCGCATCAATAGCAACAGCAATGGCTATCCCTACACCAATTTGTTTTACAGGCATGACGTCCGTAAAAGCAAATGCTCCTGTGATAACAATCATGATAAGCGCTGCCGATGTAATAATACGGCTAGTAGATGTCAGCCCATCAATGGTTGCACGTGTATTATCTGCCCCTTTTAAATATTCCTCTTGGATACGAGAAATTAAAAAGACTTCGTAGTCCATACTTAAACCAAACACGAGACAGAAAACAATGACAGGAATAATCAAGACAATTGAGCCTGCCTCAATACCAAAATGTCCATATTGGAAAATATAAACGAGTATACCGAATGCAGATGAAAGACCAATAATGTTCATGATAATCGCCTTTAATGGAATTAAGACTGAGCGGAATGCAAGCATTAAAATAAAGAATGTAGAGACGATGATAATGGCGATAGCCAAAACAATTTTACTAGCAATTTCATCGAAAATCTCTTGGTTAAATTTAGCTGGCCCCCCAAGAGCAAAACTTACATTTAAATCTTTTTCCATCCATGTTCGTGCAAACGTTTGAGCAGTAGTGGAAGAACCTGCTGCATCAATGGTAATTGGGATAAATAGTTGTGTATCCTTTGAAAAGGTATGAATAACAGGTTTTAATTGTTCCGCGACCTGTGGAATAGCTAAAGATGCTGATAATTCTTCAGGTGTTTGAATATTCGCGGCTGTATATATTGTAGAGACCTCTAAGACTAACGGATCCTTTAATAGCTTTTCTTGAATAGTATAAATAAGCTCTCGTGCCTCACTATCTTCCCAACCTTCTTTGCGTTCAGCTAACAAATATAAAGTAGATGATTCACCGAGTCCAAATGTTTTATCTAATTGGTCATATGCTGAACGTGCCTCATATTTGGTTGGTAAGGAGTCAACCTGTGGAATCACTAGTTTGATGTCCTTTAATGGGAGCATACCAATACCAAGTAATAATAATGCTGAAATGACAATCGCAACTGGATGTTTCATGACAAAACCAGCGAAGCCACGCCAACGGTTCGCACCACCTGGTTTAACACGCAATATACGCCATTTATTAAGTCTATCTCCTAAAAGCATCATTGTGGCAGGGAGTAATGTTAGACCAGAAAGAACGGCTAATAGGACGACGATTGTGCCCCCGAGAGCGATATTGTGAAAAATCTCTACATCAATAACAATCATTGCGCCTAAACCTATCATGACACAAACTGCGGAGAAAATAATGGAACGTCCTGCTGTCTGTATAGCAGTTTGAATAGCTTGTCCAATAGAGGTATGTGCACGCTCTTCTCGGTAACGATTGATAAACAGTAGGGCAAAATCAATACTTAAAGCAAGCCCAAGCATTGGAACAATATTTAACACGAAAATAGATAGATTCACACTGCCGCTAAGTAATGTCATTATTCCGAAGGCAGTAACGACTGTAACAATACCAATGACAATGGGTAGGATAGAAGCAATCACTGTACCAAAAGCCAATAAAAGAACAACAATGGCAATTGGTAACCCAATGGCTTCAGCTGACGCTAAATCTTTTTGGCTGGCTGTATTAATGTCAGCAGAAATAACGGGTCCTCCAGTAATGCTAATGCCGTCTCCTTCAATTAATGAACGGAATTCCTCGACAATCTCCGGAAGATTCTCAACATCATTTTTTAAATGAACCATCGCATAGGCAATGTCATCTTTACGTAAAGAGGAATCTTCTAAAGGCGATTGAATTGAATGTATTTCATTTATACGATCGAGTTTTTTTAAAGTATCTTCAATTTTTTGATCTTTTGCTTGATCAAAGACAATCAAAATCGTATCAGAAGGCAAATCAAAGTTTTCTGCTAGCTCATTTGTAACATAGGTATGATCGCCTTCAACAAAAAAGCCATCCCCTTGAAGTTTACCCGGAAGCTGTAAAGCAAAATAAGCCATAGCTAGAAAAATAATAAGCCATATAGCTACGATTGCTTTCGCATGTGCTGTAATAAATGTCGAAATTGTTTTCATAGTTATTTATGTATCCCCCTTTTCAATTAGTGTAATGGATGTGTCGCTTTTTGTCGTGTGACAAAGTTAAGGCTCCCATCCAGCCATTGGATAGGAGCCTTTTTCGTTAAAAGAATAATGATAATATGAAATAAATAACGGATGCCATCACTGCTGAAATTGGCATCGTAATTACCCACGTAGTAACAATTTTTCGAGCCATTCCCCAGTTTACACCACGTACGCGCTGTGCAGAACCAACACCCATAATAGAGGAAGAAATAACATGTGTTGTCGATACTGGTAAGTGAATTAACGTAGCACCAAAAATAACTGTAGCGGATGCTAAATCCGCCGCAACACCATTAACTGGACGAATTTTCATAATCTTACCGCCAACTGTTTTAATGATTTTATATCCACCAATAGATGTACCTAGACCCATTGCTGTAGCGGCTGCAGCACGTACCCAGAAAGGTATTTCATCTCCAGTATGCAAGCCACCAGCAATTAGCGCCATTGTCATAATCCCCATTGCCTTCTGTGCATCGTTTGTCCCGTGAGTAAACGATTGAATGGCTGCGGTGAAGATTTGCATTGTTCGGAAACCTTTATTTGTTCGATATAAATTTAAATTTTTAAACCATAATTTAAAAAGTGTCATCATGATAAAGCCAGCACAAATGGCAAGTAGTGGGGATAGCACTAATGCCATAATAATTTTAGTAAAGCCGCCGTAGTTTAACACATTAAAGCCTGCTGATGCGATAGCAGCACCTGCAATCGAACCAATTAACGTATGTGAAGAACTAGATGGAATACCAAAGTACCAAGTCAATAAATTCCAAATAATAGCTGAAATTAATGCAGCTAAAATAACAACTGAACCTGTTGTGTCTCCTTCAAAGGCATTTAAAGAGAACGGGTCTACAATGTCTTTAGTTAGAGCTTTAGCAACTCCTACGAAGGTGATGGCACCGATAAAGTTCATAGTCGCTGCCATAATGATCGCTGTGCGAGGTGGCAATGCCCGAGTGGAAACCGAAGTTGCGATAGCATTTGCTGTATCATGGAAGCCATTGATAAAGTCAAATGTAAGGGCAAAGATGACGACCAGTATGGTTAGTATTATGATTGTATTCATTGTAAATTGCCCATCTCCTAATTATGCGTTACGCATGATAATTGTTTCCATAGTATTGGCTACGTTTTGACAATGATCAGCGATATCTTCAAGTTGTTCATATATATCTTTAAATTTAATAAGACGAATCGGATCTTTTTCGTTTAAAAACAGTTTTTTGATGGAAGTACGCTGTACCTCATCACATTCACGTTCATAGTCTTTAATAAGAATGGCGTGTGGACGCATGCCAATTAGATTCTTTTTCTTTAACTCTTCAGTCGCTTTGACAATTTCATCAGCACTCTTAGAGATATATCCTAGGAAAGTGCGCATGGATTCATCAATCTCTGTAAGTGAAAACATTTCAAAGTGTGCAATACAATGTTCTGTGCCATCTAAAATATCATCCATACGAATGGCAAACTCTAAAATATCCTCACGTTCTATAGGTGTCATAAATGATTTGTTTAACATTACGATCAGTTCGTGAATGAGCTTATCGCCAGCAGTTTCGTAATTTTTCATTGTAATGCTAATCTCTTTAAGGTCAGCTACACTGTGAATACGAAAATCATTTGCGTAATGTACAGCCTCTCTCATATTTTCAGCAATTTTATGCAATGCAATAAAGAAAGGGTCTTGTTTTTTTGAGTTAAGCATGTAAATCGAATCCTCCTGGATATAAATAAATTAATCGACCTCTAAACTTTACTATCATAACAAAATCTTTAATTTATCTACATAAAAATTTACTATTCGACAATAAAATTTACATTGCTGTAATATACAATTCGTTCACAAAATAATGATGACTCCACTGTATTTGTTTTTTGTAGTACAGAGAATTACCTTTAATACTAGGTTTTTTGAAGAGTTCTCCTCTGTTTAATACAGATTTATAAGAGAAAAATAGTGTAAACATTTGATTTAGCATGTTGAATTGTAAAGGGAATGTAAATACGTTTTATTTTTGAAGGACTCTCTTCTTATTCTTAAGAATATCTTCATTTTTATCCTTCCTCTTTATTAAGAATTATTCTCTACAATGGGAAATGAAGGAGAAAGGAGCATTATTTATAATGATTCAAGTTGAAAACTTACAACATACATTTTTAATTGGAAAAAAGGGGAAGGAGAAACAAGTACCAGTATTGAAGGGTGTGAACTTCGAGGTCAATAAAGGAGAAATTGTTGCTATTGTGGGAAAAAGTGGATCTGGTAAATCGACCTTATTGCAAGTATTAGCTGGATTTATGAAAGCTGAACAAGGATCTATTAGAGTGAATGGTAAGGAAACTGCCAATCTGACTGAAACAGAAAGTGCTGCATTTCGTTTACGCCAATTCGGCTTTATTTTTCAAAACTTTCAATTGATGCCTGGTTTATCTGCTTTCGAAAATATTGAATTGCCTTTAAAACTACAAGGTTTACGTAAGGCTGTACGTAAGGAAAAGGTAAAGAAATTGATGGACAAGGTTGGTTTGACTGAAGTAGCAGACCATTATCCAAATGAACTATCGGGTGGGCAACAACAGCGTGTCAGCATTGCCCGAGCGCTTATTACAAACCCTCCAATATTGCTTGCTGATGAGCCAACGGGAAGTCTTGATTCAGAAACAGAGCAAGATATATTATTGCTTATTCAAAGTTTAAATCGTGAATTGGGGCTAACCTTTGTCATTATTACACACGATGAAGAAGTAGCCTCTATCGCACATAGACGACTCCGTATGTATGATGGCGAACTCGTAAAGGAGGAGGCTTAAAATGTTATTTAAGGACCAAATCGATTTTGTAACACAGCATATCAAGAAAAATAAATTACGTGTGTTTATGACAATTTTAGCAGCAACAATGGGCTGTGCGTTCCTTATCGTGCTAGCTTCGGTTGGCTTTGGTTTACAGGAATCACTACGCAATGATATTCTTTCGAATGAAACCGTTACGAAAATTCAAATATATGGAGATAATCAATTCACCGAAGAACAGGTTCAAGAAATTAAAAAGTTGGACCATGTGGAAACAGTACTTGAAACGATTAATGTGAATGCTTCTGCACAGTCGTTTTTAGGAGATCGTGAGACAGCCTCTACTTTGACTTTATCGGATATGCAGGACTTTGAGCAGGTAAATGGTAAGCTTGCAGAAGGTCGTTATCCAACAAAACCAAATGAAATCGTTGTAGGTTATCACTTCGCTCAAACATTATTGAATGAAAAAGAACGCGATATTATCGAAGAAAAGAGTAAAAAGGCTGAGGCAGAAGGAACCTACTATGATGGCAGTGAAGAAGGCTATAAAGAGTCGTTGATTGATAAAAATATTGAGCTGTCCTTAGTGCCTCAGACTGGCACAAATGAAAACTCGCCAAAAATGAGCTATACAATTGTTGGTGTGATGGAGAAGCCTTCTTATGACTGGATGGTTGATAATTCCATTCATATGGATAAAGCTCAAAAGTCAGTATTGGTTGAAAATTTATCCACTGATAGTGCTAGTAAAGAGGATGAGTTGTTTTACTCAGAATTTAATATTTATGCTGATACTTTAGAAAATGTAAAGCCGATTTTAGAGAAATTAAAAGATAAAGGCTATAGTGTATATTCAGTAACTGAACAATTAGATCAAATGAATGTATTTTTCCTTGTCTTAAAAATTGGCTTAATCTTTGTAGGGACAATTGCTGTATTGATTGCTTCAATTGGTATTTTTAATACAATGACAATGGCTGTCACAGAGCGTACTCGAGAAATTGGTGTGTTAAAAGCTATTGGTGCAAGTCCGAAGCTTATCCAAAGACTATTTTTAATGGAAAGTACGTTTATTGGTATTTTGGGGACGCTTATTGCAGTTGCCATCTCGTATGCCATTAGCTTTGCGGCAAATGCAGCATTACCCTTGATTCTTAAAGCAGCAACAGGAGAGGATGCTTTTGCCACAAATGATATTACATTTTCTCTTATTCCGTGGCAACTAGTCATTATTGCAGCTGCCATTAGTATAGGGGTAGCGATGATTTCAGGCTATCGTCCAGCACGGAAAGCTACAAAGATTGATGTTATTCAGGCTTTACGACAAGAGCTTTAATCTACGACAAATCGGCGGGGTGTACAAACACTTGAAACACCCTCAGCCACTGTGGGTTCAATGATAAACAAAGATAAAAAGGCGTCCAATATTGTTTGGGGCGCCTTTTTATTTGAGAAGATTTTCATAAGTAGTCTTTTAGCTCATTTGCTAAAAATGGTGTGGCATTTAGTAATTGTAGAAAGGCATTATAGCTAGTACGCTGCTCTTCACTAGGTTTTTTACCTGTTTTATATGCTCTAATTAAAATGTTTTTAGGTGTATTCTCCATGTCAATAAATTCTAAAAGTTGAGCCTCATAGCCAACGAGGTTTAAAATTTCTGCACGAATAGCATCTGTAGCCAGTGCTGCAAAACGCTCTCGGACAAGTCCATGTTGCAACATAATATCAAGAGCTGGTGTATTTAATTGACGATTTAACTCATGCTGACAACAAGGAACGCTTAATATAACACTTGCTCCCCATTTTACAGCGCGTGCTAATGCCATATCTGTGGCAACATCGCAAGCGTGTAAGGTCACTACCATATCCACGGACGATTCTTCATTATAATCATTAATATCTCCTACCAGAAATTCAAGCTGGTCATAACCTAAATCCTGTGCGATTCTTGAACATTCTTCAATAACCTCTTTTTTCAAATCTAAACCAGTAACACGAATATCTAAGCCCTTTTCGATTTTTAAATAATGATACAAAGCAAAGGTTAAGTAAGATTTTCCTGAACCAAAATCTAAAATACGCACTTGTCGATTCTGAGGTAAATAAGATAAAGCATCATCAATAAATTCAATGAAGCGGTTAATTTGTTTAAACTTATCGTATTTTTGTTTTTTAACTTTCCCATCCTCAGTTTGAACTCCTAGTCGAATTAAAAAAGGATATGGTTGATCATCTGAAAGTAAGTAGTTTTTCTTCCGATTATGGGCTAAATTAACCTCTTTCGGTGAAGCTGATTTATCTGATTTCCAAAGTACTTTATTCTTTTTCGATAATTGGATTTGTACTTTTTCATCTAAGAAATCAATATGAGCTTGTCGATAATCTTCAAAAATGGCTTCTAGCTTAGAAGGGAAGTCAGCCAATAAAATATTCTCATGTTTTAAAATGCGTTCATATTGGTATTCAATTTGTATATGGTAGTGATTTTTTAATAGTAAAGGCTTTAATTTTATACGTTTTATTTCATTCGATTTCATACGTGGTTGACTAATAGTAGCAGTCACAAGTTGTTGCTGCAAAATTTGCTCAGTGAGCAGAGTTTTCATTTCTTCAAATGTCATACATTTTCGCCTACTTTATTGTGTAATAGATGGCACTAGTTTATCACATTTTATAATGTACAATGACTACTTTGGCATTCAGAAAAAATTTCACGAAAATTTAGAGTAATCATATGTAGTGTTGTATAATCGTGGTATCTTTAATATAGATAGTAAAATTAAAGATTGAACAAAGGAGGAAAAATATGACGGATAACATGTATCAATTATTGGCGATTATTATTTATATGATAGCCATGCTAGCAATTGGTTGGTATGCATTTGCTAAAACGTCGAATTTAACAGACTATATGCTAGGAGGTCGTTCCTTAGGTCCAGCAGTAACTGCGCTAAGTGCAGGCGCCGCAGATATGTCAGGATGGCTTCTAATGGGTTTACCAGGTGCAATATTTGTATCAGGACTTGTAGAGGCTTGGATTGCAATAGGACTGACAATAGGGGCTTATTTAAACTGGTTACTTGTTGCTCCACGGTTACGTGTTTACACACAGGTTACGAATGATTCCATTACGATTCCAAGTTATTTGGATAACCGCCTACGTGACAATACGAAGCTAATAAGAATTGCGTCAGGTATTATTATCTTAATATTCTTTACATTTTATGTATCATCAGGAATGGTAGCAGGTGGTAAATTCTTCGATAGTTCATTTGGTTACGAATATCACACAGGATTACTAATTGTTTCGGCAGTAGTAGTTGCCTATACACTATTTGGAGGATTTTTAGCGGTTAGTTATACAGATTTTTTACAAGGACTTATTATGTTTTTAGCACTTATTACTGTACCGCTATTTGGTTTATTTGTAACGGGTGGATTAGGGGATACAATTTCTTCAATTAAAGCCGTTAGTCCAGATCTTTTAAATTTATTACCAGCCACTGCAACAGCAGCAGGGATTATTTCTTCTCTTGCTTGGGGATTAGGCTATTTTGGACAGCCACATATTATTGTACGCTTTATGGCTATTAGTTCAGTAAAGGAAACAAAGCAGGCTCGACGTATTGGTATTGGTTGGATGATGTTAAGCTTATTCGGGGCCATTGGGACAGCTTTAGTAGGTGTTGCCTATTATGAGCAAAACGCTGGTGAGTTAAAGGATGCCGAAACTGTTTTCATTGTACTTGGGCAAATTTTATTCCATCCATTTATTGCGGGTATTATGTTAGCGGCTATTTTGGCAGCTGTTATGAGTACTATTTCATCACAACTAATCGTCACTTCTTCAGCACTTGTTGAGGATATATATAAAGCGTTGTTCAACAAAACAGCCGATGATAAACATTATGTTTTTGTTGGACGAATGGCGGTATTAGTAGTAGCGATTATTGCCGGTATCCTAGCGTGGAATCCAGATAGCTCTATCTTAAGCCTAGTTGGTTTTGCTTGGGCAGGGTTTGGTGCAGCATTTGGACCTGTTATATTGCTTTCTTTATATTGGAGAAAATTAACCAATTATGGAGCGCTAAGCGGAATGATAACAGGTGCCGCAACTGCGTTTATTTGGGGTAAAGTGGATGCTTTATCAAGTGCTTTATATGAAATTGTTCCTGGTTTCTTTGTTTGTTTAATCGTTGCGGTTGTTGTTAGTATGCTGACATATAAGCCGAATAAAGAAATTGAAGAAGAATTTACTCGCTCAGAAGTATTACTAAAAGAAGAAAGAAAGTAATGAAAATGCGCCTTTTAGAGAGGCGCATTTTTTAAAAAAATACGGATGGTCCACAAATACGAAAAAGAGTATTTTATGGTAAGATGAAGAAAATTTGTCGTAGGGACACCAGGCTTTGGTGGGAGGTTTCTAATGGATAGAATTAAGGAAGTTGATGTATTAGTTGAAAAGGCCATACTTGTTGGCGTCAATTTACGAAATGACGAGCATTTTGATTATTCAATGGAAGAGTTACAAAATTTAGCCGAGGCTTTGCATGTAGAAGTGGTAGGAATTGTTACACAAAATTTAGAGCGTGTTACACCTTCACACTATGTTGGTACAGGTAAAATAGAGGAAATCAAAAGTTTTTATGAAGAAGCACAAGCAAATCTTGTTATTTTTAATGATGAATTGTCTCCTTCACAAATCCGCAATTTAGAGCGTGATTTAGCAACGAAAGTTATTGATCGTACGATGCTTATTTTGGATATTTTCGGAAGACGAGCAAAAACAAGAGAAGCACAGATGCAGGTGGAATTAGCTCAGTTGCAATACATGCTACCTCGCTTAGTAGGCCTACATGCTTCTCTAAGTCGTCAGGGTGGTGGCACTGGAGGCGGCTTTAAAAACCGTGGAGCTGGTGAAACGAAGCTTGAACTGGATAGAAGGAAAATTGAAGATCAAATTGTCAAAATTAAAAAGGATCTCGAACACGTGAAAGAGCAACGAGAGACACAACGTAAACAACGCCGTAAAAATGCACTTCCCGTTGTATCAATCGTTGGATATACAAATGCTGGTAAATCAACAATCATGAATCAGTTACTTACACAAATAGGGCAGGAAGAGCATAAACAAGTATTTGAAAAAGATATGCTTTTTGCTACATTGGAAACTTCTGTTCGTCAGATAGAATTACCTGATAAAAAGACGTTTTTACTTACAGATACAGTAGGTTTCGTAAGTAAATTACCACATCATCTGGTAAAAGCATTCCGATCTACATTAGAAGAGGCGCGAGATGCTGATCTTTTATTGCATGTTGTAGATGTTTCAAATGCAGAGCATGCATTTATGATGGATGTAACAAATGAGACATTGAAGGCAGTTGGCGTTGAAGACATTCCAACTATCTATGTATACAATAAGGCGGATATTGCAAATGTTCCTTACCCTGTAGTAAGTGGTGATAATATTTGGATATCAGCGAAACAAGGGATTGGTTTAGAGGAGTTATTACAATTGATTCGTCAGCATATCTTCTCCCACTATGTAACGTGTGATATGTTAATACCGTATGATCAAGGGAATGTTGTTTCTTATTTAAATGAATATGCCTCTGTTTTTAATACTTCTTATGAAGAGGATGGTACATTATTATCCCTTGAAGTAAAAGCATCTGATTATGCAAAGTACCAGCAATATGTAAAATAAAATGAAACCAAGCATGCCAAAAGAAATTTTGGCATGCTTTTTGTCATTAGGGGGAATAGTAGAATCTAGAACAAAGCTGTAATCAAAATCTTAGACGCAATAGTGTAAATTTGTAAATAAAGTTATAAATCTGAATTTTAGATATTTTAGAATAATTAAATGTTATTATGGTGTTTATCGACAATTAAAGAGTGAGAAAACTTAGATATATCAAAGGATTTAATAATTTCTTTATCAATCAGTCAGAATTTATTGAAAAATGATAAATTTTCAACATTTTTTAAAACTCTTGCTAAAGTTTAAAAAACGCTTTAGTATGATGAAACAAAGATTTTTTATCCTTAAATTAGGGTAATGATGTTTTTTAGAGAATAATTTAATCGGGAGAGGGTATTGTATGTCTAGTAAAGATGAAGTTGTAAAATCTGTCCCTCAAAATGGCTTTGTTGGACACCCTAAAGGGCTCTTTACTTTATTTTTCACAGAATTTTGGGAACGCTTCTCGTATTATGGTATGCGGGCAATTCTCATCTTCTTTATGTATTATGAATTGAATGAGGGTGGATTAGGTCTAGACCGCGGAACAGCGAACTCAATTATGGCCATCTATGGTTCACTCGTTTATATGTCTGGTATTATTGGTGGCTGGATAGCCGACCGAGTTTTAGGGACACGTAGAACCATTTTTTATGGTGGTGTCTTAATTATGATCGGTCACTTGCTGCTAGCATTGCCTGGTGGTGTCAGCATGCTATTTGCCTCAATGGCATTTATCGTTATGGGGACAGGTTTATTAAAACCAAACGTTTCAAGTATTGTTGGGGACATTTATGCTGAAACAGATAGTCGTCGCGATGCAGGTTTTTCTATTTTCTATATGGGTATTAACATGGGGGCATTCATTGCACCATTTATTGTCGGAACAATTGGACAAAAGTATAGTTTCCACCTTGGCTTTGGTTTAGCAGGTCTTGGGATGTTTGTTGGTTTAATTGTCTACAAATTAACAGAGAAAAAATATTTAGGCTTAGCTGGCTTACAAGTAAATAATCCATTAAAGCCTGAAGAACGTAAAAAAGTCTTTACACAATTCGGGATTGTAGCATTACTTCTTATCATTTTAGGTGCTATTGGTATTAAAACGGGTACATTAACAATGAATGTATTTAGTTTAATTATTACAGCACTTGGTGTGATTATCCCAACGGTGTTCTTTATTTATATGTACCGCAGTAAAAAGACGTCGAAGGATGAGAAATCTCGTCTACTCGCTTACATTCCATTATTTTTATCAGCGGTAATGTTCTGGGCTATTCAAGAACAAGGAGCAACGATTTTAGCGACCTATGCAGATGAGCGTACACAGTTAAGTATTGGTGGTATTCAGCTTCAATCTTCATGGTTCCAGTCGTTGAATCCGTTATTTGTCATAACATTAGCTCCATTATTTGCTATGCTATGGCTTAAATGGGGGGACAAGCAACCGACAACACCACGCAAGTTCTCATATGCATTGTTCTTTGCGGGTCTATCATTCATCGTAATGATGATTCCAGCACACTTATCTGGTGGAGAAATGTTAGTAAGTCCTTTATGGTTAGTTCTGTCATTCTTCCTAGTAGTTGTTGGTGAACTATTATTATCACCAGTTGGTTTATCAGCTACAACGAAACTGGCACCACAAGCCTTTGCAGCACAAACAATGTCTTTATGGTTCTTAACAAGTGCAGCAGCACAAGCTATTAATGCTCAATTAGTAAGAGTTTACGAAGTTGTAAGCGAATTCACATACTTTGGTTTCTTAGGATCACTATCTATAGTGATTGGAATTATAATATTAATTCTTTCACCGGTTATTTCAAAGGCGATGAAAGGTATTAACTAAAGAAAAGATGTAAGTACAGTAGTTAGTAACTGTGCTTGCATCTTTTTTTGCTGTCTAAATAAATGTCTATCTATGAGCTTTAGAATGAAATATATTATCATAAGTAGTTATTTTGTTGAATGCGGGTATAAGTTTCTATGTAGAACATGATTATTTTCGTTATAATAATTTTAATAATAAGAAAATTTAAGGGGTTGGAAGCCATGAAAGAAGAGTTAGATTATTTGAGGCCAAGGCTAATGGAGATTTTTACATACTTACATGCTCATCCTGAAATTAGCTGGCACGAAGTAGAAACAACCAATTATATAGTGGAGCTATTAACACAAGAAGGATTTTCACCAATACGCTTTAAGCATTCTACAGGGCTATATGTTGATGTGGGCAACGGAAATCCGAAAGTGGGGTTACGAACAGATATAGATGCACTATGGCAGGAGGTTGATGGTCATTTTCGAGCGAATCATTCCTGTGGACATGATGGACATATGACGATGGCCATTGGTACGTTATTACTTCTAAAAGAACTAAAGCAATCATTCAATGGTACAATTCGTATTATTTTCCAACCTGCTGAAGAAAAAGGGACAGGGGCGTTATCCGTTTTAGAAGAAGGCGTTATAGATGATTTAGATTATTTATTCGGTGTTCATTTAAGGCCTGTTCATGAATTAGAGGATGGTACTTATTGTGCTGCCTTATATCACGGGGCTTCTCGCTTACTAGAAGGTGAGATTATTGGAGAGGATGCCCATGCTGCAAGGCCGCATCTGGGCGTCAATGCAATTGAAGTAGGTGCAACAATCATTGAAGATTTACGAACCATCCATACAGATCCTATGGTACCTGTGTCTGTTAAAATGACCAAATTTCATGCTGGAGGAGAGTCAGGCAATATTATCCCTGGCAATGCTTCATTCACTATTGATATCCGCGCGCAACAAAACAATGTAATGGATGATTTAGCTCAAGGGGTTAAACGTGTAATTGATTCCTCTAAAATATTGCATAAGGTGCAAATTGAATTACGTACTGTTGCCAATATTGTAGCTGCTGAGGTCGATACAAGTGCTCAATATATTATGGAGCAAGCAATTATACAAGCAGCTGGTTTATCGAATTTAAGAAAGCCTGTTCATACGCCTGGTGGTGAGGATTTTCATCACTATGCTGTACAACGACCACATTTAAAAACAACGATGCTGGGCTTAGGCTGTGGGCTTACACCAGGCTTGCATCATCCTAAAATGAAATTTAAACAAGCAAGACTTGTCACAGGAGTTGAAATTCTGACGAGAGCGGTCTTGCTAGCATTGGAGTCTAGGCATATAAAGGAGGCGTCAGCATAATGTTAGAGAAAGTGCGTATTCACAAAGTAGTGACACCTATAGAAATTGCAGAAGTACAGAAATTGAATGCAGAAATTTGGGGCAGCCAAGCAATTCCCTCCCATCAATTATTAGCTGCTGTTCAAAATGGCGGATTAGTATTAGGGGCATATTTAGATGAAAAATTAATTGGTTTTAATTATTGCTTCGTTGGCTATCGAGATAGAGAAATGTATTTACATTCGCACATGATTGGTGTTGAAAAGGCATATCGTGAACAAGGTGTAGGTGAGTTATTGAAGCACGCACAACAAGAATACGCAAAAGAGAATGGATTTCAGCTTGTTCGCTGGTTAATTGAGCCGTTAGAAGCTGGCTTAGCTAATCTAGCATTTCTTAAACTGAATGCTACGAGCTTTCAATATGAAAATGATTACTATGGCCCGCTCCAAGATGATTTTAATGAAGGACTACCTTCGGATAGGTTGGTCGTTGAGTGGTGGATCGAACGTGAACAGGTGACAGATAGCCTTGATGAGTTAGAAGAAATAGCACAGGAAATCGTGCCGTGGACATTAACCGTAGATGGTTTGCCAGTACTTGATATAGAAAATGAATTTCAGATGGAACAATCTTTTTACAATGATGCCTATCTATTAGCAATCCCTCAATCTTTACAGAAGATGAAAGTCGAGAGTCCAAAACTTGCTGAGGACTGGCGTTATAAAATACGGACAATCTTAACTACATTATTTAATCAAGATTACGCCATTGTACGCGTGAAGAAGCACAAGGAATATGTTCATAGCTATCTGTTAGTCAGACGCTCCTTATTAGCCTTATAATAAGGCTGAGGAGTGAATGTTGTGAGATTAGAAAAGATTATTTTAAGGCACATTAAAATGCCAATGAAAGCTCCGTTTACAACGAGTTTTGGAACAGTGGATGAAAAAGAACTGTTATTAATAGAGGCAAAAGATGCATCAGGAATAACAGGTTGGGGAGAAACGGTAGCATTTGTAGCACCTTGGTATACAGAGGAGACTTTAAAGACGACATGGCATATGCTCAAGGATTATTTAATACCTATCTTGTTAAATAAAGAGATTGGGCATCCTGATGAGGTAACGTCGTTGTTTGCCCCTATTCGTCGTAATTGTATGGCTAAGGCTTCGATAGAAGGGGCTGTATGGGACATTTATGCCCAACAAACAAAGCAATCACTTGCACAGGCATTAGGTGGTCATAAGCAACGAATCGAGGTCGGCGTCAGTGTAGGTATCCAACCTTCTACTGCTCAATTAATAAAGTTGATAAAAGGCCATATTGAAAAAGGCTACAAAAGAGTGAAGGTGAAAATTAAGCCTGGTTATGATATCGAGGTAGTACAAGCAATCCGTGCTGAACTACCAGATTTACCTTTGATGGTAGATGCGAATTCTGCCTATACATTAGACGATATCAACATGTTGCAGCAACTAGATGATTATCAATTATTAATGATTGAACAACCACTAGCCCCTGATGATATTGTCGATCATGCAACATTACAGCGAAAAATAAAAACGCCTATTTGTCTAGATGAAAGTATTACTTCTTTTGAAGATGCAAGAAGGGCGATTACTCTTGGGAGCTGTGGTGTAATCAACATCAAAATTGGACGAGTAGGTGGTTTAACGGAAGCGAAGCGAATCCATGATTTATGTAAGGAAAACGGCATTCCTGTCTGGTGTGGTGGCATGTTGGAAGCAGGTATCGGACGAGCACACAATATTGCCTTAACATCACTAAGTCATTTTATATTACCTGGAGATACGGCGGGATCTAGTCATTATTGGTTCGAAGATATAATTGAACCTGAAGTTATAGTTAAAGATGGCTATATTGAGATACCCCAATCAGTTGGCATTGGTTATGCGCCTAATATGGCTGTCATTGATAAGTTAACAATATGTACGGAAGTCTATAAGTAAACCTTGATTGTCAATGCTCTAATAGAAGAAAAAACGAGGAGAGAACTGATTGAAAAAAAGCTTGCAAATCGGCGGTGCCTATGTAGGAATAATCGTTGGTGCAGGATTTGCGTCAGGGCAGGAAATTGTCCTCTACTTTACAAGTTATGGCTTTAAAGGAATATATGGTGCATTGTTAGCGATGATTGGCTTCTCTATAGTCGGAATGTGTGTGGCACAAGTTAGTTCAAGACTGCACACAACCTCTCATAAGGATTTGATTTATCAAATTTCAGGGAATTTTGTTGGCTTTTTATTGGATTTAATATTATCGCTCTTTTTATTTGGAGTTGCTGTCATTATGTTTGCGGGAGCGGGTGCAACCTTTCAGCAAATGTTTGGACTACCTATTTGGTTAGGTAGTATTTGCATGGTTATCCTTACAGTAGCTACCGTTATGCTGGATGTGAAAAACATCATTAATATTATTGCTCTTGCCACCCCTTACCTATTAACAATTGTGTCCATCATCGCTATTTATGCTATCGCAACTATGGATCTCACCTTTGTAGAGCAGGCAGTTATTGCTCAACAAGCTCAAATAAGCGGGAACAGTTGGTGGGTTACAGCCCTACTCTATATGTCATTTAACGTAGGGGTTAGTTTTTCATTGTTAACCGTGATGTGTGGCTCTATACGCAATGATAAGGTAGCGGGTATGGGAGGTATAATAGGTGGTATCTTGTTAGGAGCCTTAATATTACTTATTAATTTCTCTCTTCTTGCAAAAATGAATATTATTGTTGGATTAGATATTCCAATGCTTGCATTGGCTAATGAAATACATCCTATTGTGGGCTTGCTTATGACTTTCTCTCTTTTAGGCATGATCTATAATACTGCTGTGGGGATGCTATATTCTTTCATGGTAAGGTTTATCAAGCCCAATAGAGGTAGCTTTAGGGTAGCCGTTATTATTATTGGAGGCTTGGGGTTTTTAGCGAGTCTTGTGGGATTCACAACATTGGTAGCAAAACTATATGCAGTTATGGGTTATGTAGGTTTAATATTAATTATTTTCATTATTTCAGCATGGTTCAAAAGCGGAACAAAGAAAATTGTTTACAATAAAAAAGGTAATTGAGATATAAATTTGTTCTCAATTACCTTTTTTGCTTGGAGAAGAATATGTAGAAATAGAGAAATGCTTTAGTTGAAAAGATTAGCGAAATAACTGATATTTCGTTAAATAGACACGTTTTTTAGTTAATACTCAATAAAACGAGAATAATTCTCAATTGTTGGTTGACTGATAATAAAATCATGCTTATAATGGGAATCGTGAGTAATGATAATCATTTTCATTGAATAAATGCGTTACACACAAAAATGAAATCTACCGGGGATTACTATGAAAATAAGATATCTTTTAACAGCAACTGTTGTGTTGTCTATTGTGTCGCTATTTATAGGAGTAGTTAATATAAAGCCTAGTGACCTATTAGACTTCCAATCAGAAGAAACAAGACTATTTTTAATTAGTCGAGTACCTAGACTTGTTGCAATTTTGCTAGCAGGTGCAGGTATGAGTATTGCTGGTTTAATTATGCAAAGCTTAAGTAGGAATAAGTTCGTATCACCAACTACAGCTGGTACGTTAGATGCCACTCGGTTGGGTGTCTTGATTTCCATGATGTTCTTTACGAACGTCACGTATTTTCAAAAAATTTCCTTCGCTTTCATATTTGCTTTAGCCGGCACATTACTATTTATGCAAATATTAAATCGAATAAAGTTTAAAGATGCGATTTTTATACCGCTTATTGGCTTAATGTACGGAAATATTTTGTCCTCTGTTACAACGTTCTTTGCGTACAAGGCGAATATTATCCAAAACATTTCTGCATGGTTACAAGGAGATTTCTCATTAATCATGAAAGGCCGTTATGAACTGTTATACATAAGTATACCAGTACTGATTTTAGCTTACATTTACGCAAACCGTTTTACAGTGGCTGGAATGGGAGAGGATTTTGCTAAAAATCTTGGTCTATCCTACAAATTTGTAGTGAACTTAGGCTTAGTATTGGTAGCTCTTATCTCTACAACAGTGGTGTTAACAGTCGGTGTCATTCCATTCCTAGGTTTGATCATTCCGAATATTATTTCACTGTTTAAAGGTGATAATTTGGCAAAGACATTGCCGCATACAGCATTACTTGGTATGTCATTCTTATTATTCTGCGATATTTTAGGACGCGTCTTGATTTTCCCTTATGAAATACCAATTAGTATGACTGTTGGTGTCATCGGAAGTGCAATCTTCCTATTTATGTTGTTTAGGGGGAGAGCATATGCGTAATCGTACAAGAATGTTCATTTTAATAGGTATTGCCGTCATAGCTGTTTTGCTATATTTATTTTGGGAGTTAAACGGTAATTACCATTATGCATTTCCACGTCGTGTCATAAAAGTAGTAGCGATGGCGTTAACAGGTATAGCTATTGCCTATTCAACTGTCGTTTTTCAAACAATTACACACAACCGTATTTTAACGCCAAGTGTCATGGGATTAGATGCACTATACATGCTAATTCAAACATTCATCTACTTTTTCTTTGGCTCTACGTCGATATTGGTAATTAATATTTACTACAATTTTTCACTTGCTATTGTAGCAATGATTATATTCGCTTTAATTTTTTACAGAGTATTGTTTAAAGAAGGCAAGCGACCAATTTATTTCTTACTGCTTGTGGGTATGATTGTCGGAACGTTTTTAGGTAGTATTACAACGTTCTTCCAAGTATTAATAGATCCAAATGAGTTTTTAGGCTTACAAAGTAAAATGTTTGCAAGCTTTAATAATGTCAACTCAGATTTAGTTTGGCTAGCAGGTGTCGTGATTTTACTAACGTTTATTTACGGTTGGCGCCATATGAACCAATTAGATGTCATGTCATTAGGAAGGGATACAGCCATTAACTTAGGCGTACCTTATGATAAGTTGGTTCAACGTATGTTAATCTTAGCTTCCATCCTGATTGCTGTATCAACGGCACTCGTTGGGCCAATTACATTCTTTGGTTTAATCGTAGCAAATTTATCTTATCAGTATTTCAAAACATACAAGCACTCCATCTTAATTGCTGGTTCTTGTGTGATGAGTATTATTGCTTTAGTCGGTGGACAGTGGATGGTTGAAAGACTATTTACTTTCAGTACTACACTTAGCGTCATTATTAATTTTGTGGGTGGGGTCTACTTCATCTACTTATTATTAAAAGAAAGTAGGTCAGCAGGATGATTCAAGTCAAAGAAATTACAAAGTTTTTTGGGAAAAAGCCTGTCGTTCAAGATGTAAGTGTTGATATTGTTTCAGGAAAAATCACTTCATTTATTGGACCGAATGGCGCAGGGAAGTCTACACTACTTTCAATGGTGAGCCGTTTACTAAATGCAGATACTGGTGAAGTACTACTCGATAAAGCAGATGTACGACGCTGGAAATCAGATGATTTTGCGAAGCGGGTATCGATCCTAAAGCAATCAAACTTTATGAATGTTCGTCTAACAATTCGTGAACTTGTATCGTTTGGCCGTTTTCCTTATTCGAAAGGGAACTTAAAACCAGAAGACGAGGAAAAAGTTGACGAAGCTATTCGTTATATGAATTTAGAGGAGATTCAACATAATTATTTAGATGAGCTTTCGGGTGGTCAACGTCAGCGTGCTTTTATCGCAATGGTAATTGCACAGGATACAGAATATATATTACTTGACGAACCATTAAATAATTTAGATATGAAGCATTCCGTACAGATTATGAAGATTTTACGAAAGCTTGTTGATGAGTTAGGGAAAACGGTGGTTATTGTTTTACATGATATAAATTTTGCCTCTGTATACTCTGATCATATTGTTGCATTAAAAGATGGACGCGTAGTTAAAAATGGTCCTACAAACGATATTATTAACTCCCATGCTTTAAAGGAAATCTATGATATGGATATCCCTGTTCAAGAACAGAATGGCTGTCGAATTTGTGTTTATTTTAATTCGTGAAAATAGTTACAGATGGACGAACCATCAAAATACTATCAAATAAATTAATTAAAGGAGAAATATCATAATGAAAAAATGGAAATTACTTACGGTATTAATGGCAATGATGTTATTAGTATTAGCTGCTTGCGGTTCAAAAGACGAAGCAAAAGAAGAAGATAAAGGTACTTCAACTGATAAACCAGCAGAGGAGCAAAATAGTGATTCTTCTGCATATCCAATAACAATTCCAGGTAGCACAATTGAAGGAAAAGATGGTAAGACTACATTTGAAGATGTAACACTTGATAAGATGCCGGAAAAAGTAGTTGTTTTTGATAATGGTTTCCTAGATACATTAGATGCTTTAGGTGTTAAGCCTACTGCGGTGGTACAAGATTCATTACCATCATATTTAAGCAAATTTAAAGATAGCGCTTATGTAAATGCTGGTACTTTATTTGAGCCTGACTATGAAAAACTATCTGAAATTAACCCAGACATTATTTTCATCTCTGGTCGTGCATCAGCTGCTTACGCTGAATTATCTAAAATTGCGCCTACAGTCTATATTGGTGTAGATAACAAAAAATTCTTAGAATCATTTGAAGCTAATACAGAATTAGCTGGTAAAATCTTTGGTAAAGAAAAAGAAGCAGCAGATGCGATTGCTGCATATGAAGCAAAAGTAGAAGAAGTAAAAGCTAAAGCAACTGCCTCAGAAGAGAAAGCATTAATTGTTTTAGGTAGTGAAGGTGCTTTATCAGCCTATGGCTCTGGTTCACGTTTCGGTGTGATTCATGATGTATTTGGTGTGAAAGCTGCTGATGAAAAAATTGAAGCTTCTACACATGGTGCAAACGCATCATTTGAATATGTGCGTGATACAAATCCTGATATTTTATTTGTAGTTGACCGTGACGCTGTTGTAAATGAAAATGGTGAATCAGGTACAAAAGCTGCGATTGAAAACGAAATCGTTAGTGCAACAAACGCTGTGAAAAACGGCAAAGTATTCTACCTAGACCCAGAAATTTGGTATCTATCAGGTGGCGGCTTACAATCTGAAACACAAAAAATTGATGATGTATTAAAGGCGTTTAACTAATATGTTTGTACAAATTAAACGTATCGTTGTAACGGAAGGGAATTCGGATAAGGTTGTGGAACGTTTTGGCGCTAAACCTGATGGTCCGTCATTACTTGAACAACAACCTGGTTATATTGATAAGCAGGTGCTTGTAAAAAAAGTTCGCCGTGGTGATGAAGAAGTGCTAATTATGGTTCGCTGGGAATCAGAAGAAGCATGGAAAAACTGGGAAAAGAGTCCCGAGCACATTGCGGGTCATAAGGCAAACGCAGGTAAACCGAAACCTGAATACGTCATTGAAAGCGGACAAGAAGTTTATTACGTAAAAGGTTAATACGTTAAAGGTGTCTCAAGTAAATTGAGACACCTTTTTTGTTATATATAAAGCAGTCAGCACAATTATTATGACTGCTTAGTTAATTGTACTTTAATGTTTGATCGATGTTTTTCTCCATCCGCTAAATGTTGAATCCAAATTAAAGGAAATAGAGCTTTCGTTAATGGATAATCCTGAGATGTTGGCATTATTGAGCCCATCCAACTCTTGAATAGTCTTCTTCGTTTCTAGTCCTCTAGCATTAATGATGGTGTATTGTGGCGTTACATAAATAGAAGGAGATTCAATATTTAATCCAAAAGGAAATGGATGAATGGATGGCATACTAGATAAGCTCTCATCCGATATTCTTATAATGCCGTACTGCTCCATATACTGATCTCTTTTTTGTTGGAAACAATCCTCAAATCCAGGGGTGTCACTAATAAGGCATGAAAAGGTTGAAATGTTTTTATAGGTTGCTAACGTTTCTTGATAAGCTTTTAACTCAGATTGAATAATTATTTGCTCAATCTGTAGTTGATCAGTTGTAGGCTGTTTAATTGTAATTTCTTCAGCTGAGACAGAGATATTACATGAAAAAGTAGCCGTAAGTATTAAAAGCGATTCGTTTAATCCATTTTTCATTTTTAAATCACTCCCAGTGCAAAAGAATTTATATGTATCAATTTATTCACATCGATTCTGACTTTATATCTATCAAAATCTTATTAATATAAGCGTAACATCTATCAGAACGCCATTTCAATGGTGAGTTTACGCCACTTTAATGGCGGGACATGGTTCTCCACCGCCATTTTTTTAGCATTAATTAACAAAAAAATGGCGTGCTTTATGTAAATAACGCCACTTTTTGGCGGACATAACCTTTTTGTGGGATTTGATGGTATTAAATGTATTTAAAATTGTTTTGTCTAGTATTATTTGCCACTAATATATATAATATCTAGTAATAAACGGGAGGGGAGAGAGGACTATTGAACGGTTTTGATGAACGTATTCATGAATCATTGGACATTCTTATAGAAAACGAAACATTACTTGGTGATGAGCTTAAATTGCTGTTAAAAAGTTTTCTAGAAGAGAAAACTGCCGTAGGTTTTTCTTTTGGTAAGTTATGTTTTTTGCATTATGAAGCATTTTCGGATGGCATAAATGAAGATATCTATAAAGTAGCTGCAGCAATTGAACTTTTAATATTGTCTTTTGATATTATCGATGATCTGCAAGATAAGGATTCAGACTATATTTGGAACAATACACCTGAGCTATCATTAAATGTTGCCCTAGCAATGCTGATCATGGCCTCTAAAGCAATAAATGAAACGTCATTTGAGCATAAAAGCGCTGCTATAAGACTACTTGAGAAATACGCCTTAATGAGCATTAGTGGTCAACAATTAGACTTACTTAATATTTGTCGTGATGAGGAATCTTATGTCCAAATGATTACTCAGAAATCGGGCTCTTTAACAGCGATGGGTTGTTTAATAGGCGAGGTGCTTGCAAAGGGGGAAGTTACGAAAGAAGTAGAGGAATACGGGAAATACATAGGTATTATCCAACAAATTAAAAATGACATTCAAAGTTTGAAAGTATGGGGCCCTAAAAATGACCTGCTAAATAAAAGATACTCCTTGCCTATTATTTATCTCTTATCAAAGAAAAATGATGTTTCAAATTCTGTTGCCAGCTATTATAATGATGATATAGTTACAGTTTTGGATAATAAAGCAACAGAAAACGAGTTGACAAATGGTGGGGCAATACGTTATGCCATTACGATAAAGAATATTTACAAGTTTAAAGCGCTGAATTATCTAGAAAATGTAGCTTTAAATAACCTAGGTAGAGAGTATCTAGAAAAACTATTGAGATGAGGAGAGATTAAAATGATTAATGTAATCCAGTATTTAGAGCAAAATCCTAGCCTAGTTGCACTATTAAAGGAACAAAAAGCCGCATTAATTGGTGTCTCATCTACAGAACAAAAAGCAATTTTAGAATCGTTTAACGGTGATATGAATGCAGAAAGTGAAATTTGGAACTAAAAACATTGCGTAATAAATTGTTTTGGCCTGCTATAATTCTCTATTTAATTATAGGTCTGTATTTAAATTATGTGAATTATAGCGCGCCGTATATTGAAATAGAGGTAGAAAAAGAAGATGGAAAGTGGCTAGTAACAAGACTGTATTATAAAGACTGGGCTAATAGGCAAAATTTATCCATTGGCGATGCCATTTTAACTGTAGATAAGCGTCCAATTGACTCTTTTGATCAGCTAAGGTATAAATCTAGAATACTATCTGCCAATGATTTAACCATAATGAAGCCCAATGGAGATTTAATTAATATACATATTAAGCATTTGGACATCCCTCAGCAGTTTATCTATGTATTAATCATACCAGCTTGTTATTATTTACTAACGTTATTTGTTGCGTTCTACTTACAATTTAAACAAAGGAATTCAAAGTTAGTAGACTTACTTATTCTTTTTGTATTATCTGTTTCATTAGCATATGTAAGTAGCGGTGTCTCTGGCAGGTTAGATGCTATTGGAATTATTGTAAATCGTAGTAGTATGCTGTTATGTTTAGTCGTCTTATTACATTTTTTAAGAAATTATTATTCATTTGTGAAAACAAATTGGATGTTTACCAATAATATCAGGCTCTTTTATATACTTCCTATATTCGCTTTTATACTAGGGTTAATGGGCACTATTTACCCTACTGCTAACGATATTCTTTCAAATATTGTATTAGCTATGTTTCTAATTCTCCTTGTGATTATCCTTAGTATTTTATTAATAAGCTATTTCAAATATAGCTCACCTCAGTTGAAAATTTTCTTAAATAGTATTTTAATACCGTTTCTACCGTTCCTATTTTTATATGCACTCCCAAAAGTACTTTTTCATACGTACATTCTTTCATCTGAGATTAGCTCATTATTTCTATTGCTTATCCCTTTTAGCTTTATCTTTACACAATTAGCAGAAAGGTTATTTGATATTGAGTACCATATTACAAGATTACGTTATTACGTTATTTTTTCTTTAATCTTTACAGTATGGTTTACTGTGGGACTTTATTTTATTGCTGGTCAGTATTTAACAATGACTGCTGTATCAGGGGTTGCTTTCTTTACATTTTCCTCATTAGTTATCCTTTTTTATATAAAAGAAAAGGTCGATTATCGAAAACGGAAGATACTATTTTCGACGAAGGGCGATTATATTCATCAACTATATACTGCTGTGGATAAAATCGGTAAGACCATTAAAATTGACGAGCTCTTAGAAAAATTTGCTTATGAGGTTTCTATGCACCTTGAGCTGGAAGATGTTTTTGTCCTAACATATAACTATGAAACAAATGAATTCATGACAGTTGCTGAGGAAAATTTCACGATCCATCCTGATACAATGGAAGAAATAAGGTTAGGAGAAATAAGAAAGGTTGACAAGGTTTATGTAGCCTTTCTTCATCAGGATGCACGATATAAGAGAGCTTTAGTGCTAGGGCATAATAATACGATTCATTTAAAAGATGAAGAGCTTTTATGGCTTGAGTTACTCCTATTGTATGTAAATAATTTTATTGAAAATACAAAGATGGTAGAAGAACTATTAGAGGAACTAAAGCATATGAAGCAAGCTGACGATGGTCAATTACCATGGCTGAATAAGCTATTATGGATGAGATTCGAAGAAGAAAAGTATTTGCTAGCCCAAGAGTTGCATGACACCAATTTACAGGAACAACTCCATATAGCCCGAGAGGTGGATGTCCTAGTTAATGCAAAAGATACAACGAATATGCAAGAAAAGCTGGCAGAGATTCATAAACAAATGATTACCTCTCTACATGAATTACGTACCTATTGTGAAAATCTAAAGCCGCCGTTACTAGACACACTAGGTTTAAACGCAGCATTGGAAAAATTAATAAGAAAAGTTCAGGAGAGGGCTAACTTTTTGTTAATTTATACGATTGATCGTCTCTATTTAGAGGATGAGCGTATGAATTTAATGATCTATCGATTGTTTCAAGAGCTACTGAATAATGCTTTAAAACACTCTTATGCAACTTCAGTTGAGATTCATTTAAAAGAAAAGAATGATGGCTTTGAAATTGTATATATAGATGATGGTGTAGGATGTAACGTGGAGGATATAATTGTAGCAGAGTCGATGGGTATTCGAGGTATGCAGGAGCGTGTGAAAGCATTTAATGGACAATTTTATATTGACTCAAACGTCAACAGAGGAATGGCTATTAGAATAATTGTGATAGAAGGGAGTGAAACACATGATTACGATGCTCATAGTGGATGATCACCCTATAGTGTTAGAAGGAACTAAAAATTTATTTCAAGACAATGAAGATATTATTATTGATACTGAAAGTGATGCTACCTGTGTCATTCAAAGAATAAATAATAAGCCATATGATATCTATTTAATCGATATCAATATGCCTTTAGAAAATGGAATTAACTTAGCTCGTAATATTAAAGCCATTCAGTCAAATGCTTCCGTTATTCTCTATACAGGAGATGATATCACGGATTATTATCCACTCATTTTAGAAAGAAAAATAGAAGGAATTTTAGCTAAAACTGCCTCTAAGGAGCAAATTTTAAGAACAGTAAGAGCGATTGCAAATGGTGAAATTGTTTTACCTAAAAACTTCTTAGATTTTCTGGATGATAAATTTAAACTGCAGGATGCTAAAGATATTCATTTAAATGAAAAAGAAAAGAAAATATTAAGACTAATAGCGGAGGGGCATACGAATAAAGCCATTGCTATTGAACTCAATATTCCACAGCGCACAACAGAGAGATATTTAACTCAACTTTTTTCTTTGTTAAATGTAGATTCACGAACAGAAGCTGTGAATCTTGCTGAAAGAATGAATTTACTCTAATTTCGTACTATGCTATACTGTTGGTATATTTTTCAATAAAGAGGGTACTTATTGAAAATAAATAACCAACTCTTAACTTAGTAAAATAAATCCAAAATTCTATGTAAAATAGCCTATAGTATAAGGAAAACACCGCCAAAAAAGTGGCGGTGTTTTTCTATATCCGCCAAATCACGCCAAAAATTGACCTGAATCACGCCAAAAAATTGGCGTAAACCCGAAGTTGAAAATACGGTATAACAACTGGTACGCTTAATTTAACCGTGGTTAAGTAGATTTGCTATAGTAAGTAATATACAAATGATTTTATTAATAAAGCAGCCTGACTATCTATGAATAAAGTAACGTTAGTAGATTGTAGAATGTTACTAGCTAGTCAATATACTTCACCATAAAACTTTATAAAGGTAGGCGTGTATTGTGAAAGTAGAACTTGAAAATTTGTTTTCCATAGATGAAACTAGTGAAGATCAAGTTATTAACGTTTATAATCGTCATGGTATTGCTATTGGTGCGCCTGAAATTAGAAAAAGAAATTTAAAAACAAAGTTTAATCCCATTTTTACACTCAACGAAGATGTAACATACGAGAAGGTTACAGCGTTGTATGAATCTTTAGAACGTGAATTTGGTATTGTGTCAATAGGAGAACGTTTTTATTTTGAATTTTCAGATATCGAATATGAAAGGGCACCTTTATTTACTTTAAATTCAACAGGGAATTCTCCAGAAATGTTTTTAGAAGACAAAGGGACACTCTTCTCTTTAAGTACCCATTGTAAATGTTGCGGTCTTATGGATAAAGAGCAGTTATCACCAATAGTAATTGATACAACGCAGATGAAGGATAGACATTTGGTCCATGTAAATGGTTATTGGGTAGCCTCTGAGGAACTGGTATCATTAATGAAAAAGGAAAATCTAGAAGGCTACGAGCTTTTGGAAGTTATCCATCAAGGACCTGAAGAAGGAAAACAACCAGCTTATCAAATCATTCCTAGACAAATGCTACCTGAAAGTAGCAAGGACAGAGTGAAATTATACTTTGCCACTGAACAGCCTCCATGTAGCTGTGGTTTAAATGGAGTAATCACTGGCCCTGATACTTATCATCATGAGGATTTAAAGGATTTAAAAGGTGATGTGTTCTACTCAGCTGAGTTTAGTCATGATGGATTATATCTTTATAGAAAGACATTGTTTAGTAAAAGATTTAGAGAAGCTATTATAAAAAATGGTATTTCTCGAGAAGTAAGAGGAGAGAAAGATCCAAACTTTGGTCCTACAGATTGGCTGTTTGATCCGGTATTAATCAAGTAACCAAAGTTGGAACAATAAAAGGATAAGGGAGTGTTTAGGATGTTTAGAAAAATACTACCTATAGTAGCCATTTTATTTATTGTTGCCTTAGCAGTTTCCGATTATTTTCACAGACCAGATGAAGAATCAATCATGATTTATCAAGAATACAAGAATATAAACCTTTCTTAATGCGAAAGCCTATATTTTCACTTAGGAAGAACGTATTTGTGTTATGATGTGAAGAACATAGCATAAATGTTTTAGAGGTGAAAGTATGAAAAAATGGGCTTATCCATTAGCAATTTTAACATTAGTTATCTTTATTGTTTTAAGAGCAACTTATCAAAAACCGTTTATGAATACATTTGATGCGAAAGTGGCAGATATTTTTTTAGGTAATCGGTTTATCGAGTTCTTTCATTATATAGGGGAGCCCAAATTTGTTGTGATTGTGGCAGTAGTGTTAATCGTTTATTTAGCATGGAAGGTAAAAAATTATCGAGGTATGCTATTTGTTGTGTTAACGTTTGCTGCGGGCAACGTATTAAATCAATTACTAAAGAAATGGGTTCAACGACCACGACCAGAACTGGAGGATCAACTGACATCCTTTAGCTTTCCATCTGGACATGCTATGACAGGTATTTTGTACTTGTTCACAACTGCTTATCTTTTAGCTGAAAATAATAGTAAGAGCCGGAAAATCCTTTTATGGCTTGCAGCAATTATACTTATGATACTTATCGGACTATCACGTATTGCTGGAGCCCGGCATTTTGCTACAGATGTGCTTGCTGGGTGGTGTATGGGCTATACATGGTTTGTCATCTGTGTCATTTGGTATGAACGTCGTAAACGAAACTTTCAATTGAATCATAAATAAACATGTAAGCAGTATCATTCAATATTTGTGTGAATTGATACTGCTTTTTTATGTTCTATTGGGCCTTAGTAAAGAATGATATTCACCTTATAAAAAAGAATTGCGTATAGGAAACTTCTACGTTAAGATGAGTACAATAAGAAAAAGAGAAAAGGAAGAAGGGAATGGACGGAAATGTTTTACTGGCATTGGGATTGACTCTTTTTGCCGGGCTTGCAACGGGTGTAGGTAGTTTAATAGCATTTTTTACATCACGTACAAATACAAAATTTTTATCATTAGCATTAGGTTTTTCAGCAGGGGTCATGATCTATGTTTCCCTAGTAGAGATTTTTGTTAAAGCTAAAGATGCTTTAACCAATGCATTAGGCACAACAAATGGCTATTGGATGACAATCCTCGGTTTTTTTGGGGGGATGTTATTTATTGCTTTGATCGATAAATTTATTCCTAAAGCGACTAATCCTCATGAAGTAAAGCTAGTTGAAGATGTGAATGCGATTAAACCAAAGGTCAATGAAGATCATTTGATGAAGATGGGGATATTTACTGCTCTCGCTATTGGCATTCATAATTTCCCAGAGGGAATCGCCACATTTATGTCAGCTATTAATGACCCGAATGTTGGGATTGCCATTGCCATTGCGGTAGCCATTCATAATATTCCAGAGGGCATTGCTGTATCCGTTCCAATTTTCTTTGCAACGGGTAATCGTCGAAAGGCTTTTAAATTATCCTTTTTATCAGGATTAGCAGAGCCTGTCGGTGCATTAGTAGCATTTTTGCTTCTTATGCCATTTTTAACGGATGTAATGTTTGGTATCGTCTTTGCAGGTGTTGCTGGAATAATGGTCTTTATTTCATTAGATGAATTATTACCCGCAGCGCAAAGATACGATGAAACACATTTGTCGATGTATGGTTTAGTAGGGGGAATGGCGGTCATGGCCATTAGCTTAGTGTTATTAGCATAATAAGTAGAAAACAAGAGAGCCATCTTAGTAAAAGTGGCTCTCTTGTTTATTCTCACATTAAATAGTGGGAACAGTGTTTGTTGAATCCAGAAGTTCTTGGACAATGTGTAAACAATCATGGAAAGTAGTAAAAGGTTTATAAGGAACATGAAGCTCCTCACAGCGCTGGATAAGGTGGTCTCTAGCAAGGACTATATCGGCTAGTTTGGCTGCCTCGAAATCAGATAAAGAATCACCAATCACAATTTTATAATGATCTTCTGTAGCAACCTTCCGCATAACGCTAGGCTTGCAGCAGCCGCAACCTTGCGTGCTAAATTTAGTACATGCCTCGTCACAGCTATTTGGATAAATCAGCTCTATCTGATCACCAGAAAAATCTGCTTTATTACAGTAAATACCTGAAAACGGCCCATATTTCTCAACTAAAGGTTTAATGAAAAAATCAACCCCACCACTTACAATATAAAATGGAATATTGTTGTCTTGGGCATAGCGAACAAATTCGCCAAAGCCTTCACGGATGACCGCAGAATTCATAAGGTACTGTATTACATCATCCTTTTGTTGAGTAGAAAGTAAACGAAACATAGCTGAAAGCCCATCTTTAAAGGAAATTGTTTGCTCCATCATAGCTTTGGCAATTTTCTCAGATTCCTCGGGTACAAATTCAGTCATAAGTGAAAAGATATTATCAGTTTCTGTTATCGTGCCATCGAAATCACAGAATATTATTGGTTGCAAGATAGTTCCTCCTTAGAAACATAAGTTCCTAGTAATCTATAAATGTCTAACCTTATACTTCTATAATATTAGTTTTAACCATACTTCCTTTCAAGAAAAAACGCCTACTATTATAGTAGACGTTTCTTCCAATTATCTATTAACTTGTACACCATGTTCATCGGCTTTTGTCAAAATAACCTGATGTTCAGGGAATTGCTCTTTCATTAAATGAACGAAGTCAGAGGCAATAGCCGAGGGAATGATTGAAATCATTGTTGGACCCGCTCCGCTTAATGCTGTTCCATAGGCACCATTAGCTTTTGCAGCTGTACGAATTTCTGCATACGCAGGAATAAGCTTTGCGCGAAACGGTTCATGGAATAAGTCTGCTTCCATATAACGACCAGCACGCTCGAAGTCCCGTGCCATTAAGGAAGCTGCTAACATATTCGCATTTGCAGAAGCACGGACTGTATAGGATCGATTCAATTGTTCTGGTAAAACAGAACGGGACTCACTCGTTTTTAGTTCAACATCTGGTACATATACAACAAAGGATGCATCGATATCATTAATATGAAATGTATCGACTAGGCCGTTATCGTCCATAGAGGATATGGTTAATCCCCCTAAAACAGAAGCGGTTGCGTTATCTGGATGCCCCTCAATTTGTGAGGATAGATTGAGTTTATCTTGAGTAGTTAAATCAAGCTCACATACTTGGTTAGCAAGCTCAATACCCGCAACAATAACAGCTGCACTACTTCCGAGACCACGTGCTAACGGGAGTTCACTAGCCATTTCAACACGACAAGCAGGTAGTTGTTGACCGTATTGTTGGGCGATTTTTTTAGCAATGACGTATAGTAAGTGTTCTTCTAGCTCAAACTCTTTAGGACCATTATCATCAAGATGAATAATATCCCAATGATCTTGTAAAGTCACGGTAAGTTTTAAGTAAAGAGACAAGCCGAGTCCTATTGAATCAAAGCCGGGACCTAAGTTGGCTGTGCTTCCAGGAACTGAGATTTGCCACGTTTTACTCATAGTACACCCTCAATATATGCACGAATTTCTTCTTCATCATTTTTGAGGGATACAACTTCGACAGAAGAAACATTCATTGCAGTATCAGGATCTTTTAGCCCGTTACCTGTAAAGATCGTTACAACTTTAGCGCCCAGTGGAATTTTTCCACTTTCTACGGACTTAATAACACCTGCTAAAGAAGCAGCTGAACCTGGCTCAACAAAAATACCTTCTGTACTTGCAATTAATTTATAGGCAGCTACAATTTCTTCATCTGTAACCGAATCAATCATACCACCAGATTCATCGCGAGCTGCTTCTGCCAATTTCCAACTAGCCGGATTACCTATTCGAATGGCTGTTGCTACTGTCTCTGGGTTTGCAATCGGTTCGCCTTTGACGATTGCTGCGGCACCTTCAGCCTCAAAGCCATACATTTTTGGTAGACCACAATCTTTTGCAGCATGATATTCTTTAAAGCCTTTCCAGTATGCTGTAATATTCCCTGCGTTCCCAACTGGAATACACAAATAATCTGGTGCTGAACCTAAGGCATCTACAATTTCAAAGGATGCTGTTTTTTGACCCTCAATACGATATGGATTTACCGAATTTACAAGTGCAACAGGAGTTGTTTCACTCACCTGGCGAACGATATTAAGAGCATCATCAAAGTTACCATCTATTTCAATGATTTTTGCACCATACATGGTTGCTTGTGCTAGTTTACCAAGAGCAACTTTCCCTTTAGGGATGACAACGATTGATTGAATACCAGCACGTGTTGCATATGCAGCGGCAGCAGCCGAAGTGTTTCCTGTAGAAGCGCAAATAACACATTGACTTCCGTCCTCAATAGCTTTTGCAACTGCAAACACCATTCCTCGGTCTTTAAATGATCCAGTCGGGTTTGCACCTTCAATTTTTCCATAAAGCTCAATACCTAGTTTCTTTGATAAATTCACTAAATGTATAAGAGGCGTATTGCCTTCGTTTAAAGTTAAAGCGGGTGTATTTTCAGTTACGGGTAAAAATTGTTTATATTCTTCAATAAGGCCTTTCCACATAACGTTACGATCTCCTTTTGTTCTTATAGAAAGAACAGTTGTTTTTGTATAAAAGACATTTTAACGCAAATTGCACTATTATTTCAATAGCATTTCGTTAATTGTCGAAACAATTCGGTAATTTGAATTTTACTTGTCACTTTCTTGAAACAACTGTATAGTAATCTTGTAATGTAAAGTCAAGTGTAAAGACAGGTGATTAGGATGACAATAAATACAGCCGTAACAAATAGACCTCAACAACCCATTTCAAGAAATAAGCTTTTGGGTGTTGCAGGGGTAGGGTGGCTCTTCGATGCAATGGACGTTGGTATATTATCTTTCGTCATTGCAGCGTTAGCAGCAGATTGGGGACTTACACCAAGTCAATCTGGCTGGATTGGTAGTATTAATTCAATCGGGATGGCAGTAGGGGCTCTCTTTTTTGGGGTATTTGCTGATAAAGTAGGACGGAAACAAATTTTTATGTGGACACTTGTTCTCTTTTCTGTTGCAAGTGGTTTGTCTGCTTTTACTACGTCATTAACTGCATTTTTAATTTTGCGCTTTTTAGTTGGGATGGGTCTAGGTGGAGAATTGCCCGTTGCCTCTACATTAGTATCTGAAAGTGTAGCAGCAAAAGAAAGAGGGCGAGTAGTTGTTTTACTAGAAAGTTTTTGGGCAGCAGGATGGTTAATTGCAGCGCTTATTTCGTATTTTGTCATTCCTACATGGGGGTGGCGAGTGGCATTGATACTAACAGCGCTTCCAGCATTTTATGCTATTTATCTTCGTTGGCATCTGCCTGATTCACCTCAATTTACTGTGAAGGAAGAATCTAAAAAAAGAAGCATTAGCCAAAATATGAAAGAAGTTTGGTCGAAGAAGTATGCTAAATCGACATTGATGCTGTGGATTTTATGGTTTACAGTTGTATTCTCCTATTATGGTATGTTTTTATGGCTTCCAAGTGTAATGGTTGGAAAGGGCTTTGATATGATTACAAGCTTTAAATATGTTTTGATCATGACATTAGCTCAATTACCAGGATACTTTACAGCAGCTTGGTTTATAGAAAAATTTGGACGCAAATTTGTCCTTGTTTCTTATCTAATTGGTACCGCTGTGAGTGCATTAATTTTTGGGAATGCAGATACTCTTGCCATGCTGTTAACTTCGGGTATGTTTTTATCTTTCTTTAACTTAGGAGCTTGGGGAGCATTATACGCTTATACACCGGAGCAGTATCCTTCTATTATTCGTGGAACAGGTGCGGGAATGGCGGCAGCAGTAGGGAGAATAGGTGGTATTTTTGGTCCATTGCTTGTTGGTTTTCTATTAACAGCAGGGTATGACATAGGTTTCATCTTTGCTATCTTCTGTGGAGCAATCATTATTGGCGTTGTGGGTGTTATCTTCCTTGGGAAAGAAACGAAGCAACTTGAATTAGAATAGACATGAAATTGAATGTTCTGGATCTGAATAATGGATCCAGGACATTTTTGTCTTTATTCGCTAGTTTAAGAAGTAAAAATGAGTATTTATTAATTTTTATTTAATTTAACTAAATTATTTGTTAAAATGACAAATCAATAAAAAAGTTAAATTATAAACTAAATTGCTATATTAGCAGGTTAATGCGATAAAGATTTTTCAGAAAAGTCATTGTATTCAAATTGTAATCGTGATACTGTATTTTTAATCGAATTTTGAGCCAGTAGGAAACAATCTCCCATTCGTGATAAGGTCATTGAAAGAAAGGTTGTTAGGAATGAGTATTCATGAGGATATAAAGAAAAGGTTTGTAAGGCTGTCAAAGGGTCAACGCAAAGTAGCGCAATTTGTAATGGATAATCCCACTACTGTTATTGCTAATGGGGCTGCAGAGGTTGGCAGACTTGCTAATGTAAGTGAATCTACAGTGATTCGTTTTTGTTATGCCATGGAATTATCAGGGTATGTAGAACTTCAAGAGGAAATAAGAAATGATATCATGTCTCAAAGTGTAGGAACTAACCTACAGCCTACATATATTGCTAAAAAGCTGACCAATTCTAACTTTGGTAAGATTATGCATCGAGATAGCCAACATATTCAAGAAACAATTCAGCTAATTAACGAGCAACAAATTCAAAAAAGTTCAAAATGGATGCATGAAGCAGATAATATTTATATTCTAGGTACCTGTCATCATGCATCTGTGGCGAATTGGCTTTCAAACACATTAAAAACGTTACGTACAAATATTAAGCAACTTCGTTTGGACTCGGAGGAGCTAGTTAATCAAATGAATAGCATGGGCGAACATACGACTTTAATTGTGCTATCTTTTGATAAACAAATGAAAGATATTAAGACAATTATTGAAATTGCCAAGATAAAAAAGGTGAAGATTATTGCCATTACAGGTTCTGCATTTTCGCCTATTCGGGAATATGCTAGTGCATTATTTGCTCTTGGCACAAAAAATCATTCTTCGCTAGACATCGCTCCTGTGTTATTTTCTTTCTTGCATGCACTGATAGAGGAAATGATAAGTCAGGACAAGGGGCAGTATGAAAAATATCAGCAATCCTATGAGCAAGTGGAAAATAATGTACTGTTTTTAGATGCTGTTAGAGAGAAACAGGTTTTTTAAGGGAGACAACGCATAGATGGTGTGTAACAACACACAAGTCTATGCGTATTTTTTTGAGAAACTAAAAAAAGATGTCCAAATATGATTTAGACATCTAGGAAAAGTGAATTATAGAATTTTACTTAAGCAATATTCGTTAACATAAGTATTATTTAATTTAATAGCATTTTGTCGAATGCCTTCTTGTTGGAATCCTAGCTTTGTAAAAAGATGTAGAGCCACATTGTTATGCTCCATAACCGTTAATTCTAAACGAGAAATATCACGTTGTTTAGACCAATTTTCAACAGCCTTCATTAGTGCTGAGCCAATGCCCTTTTGTTGATGTTCTTCCTTCACAGCTAAACGAATAGAGGCAACATGTCTCACTTTTGATTGTTTATACCCATGTACGACAGCATAGCCTGCAAATATCCCATTTAAAACACAAAGTAGAATTGTACGATTTTTTAGTTGCTTCCAATAGGCTAAATTTTTACGAAGTTGTTGAACAGTTAGGTCTAGCTCATTTTGAACATTATACATGAAGTCAGTTTGTTGGAAAATCTCCTCTTGTAAATGAATGAATGAACGAGCATCGGATGCTTCAATCCCTCTAATTATGTATGCTGAAGGGTTTTCCTCATTGTTAGCAGTATTGTTTTCAGTAGTCTTCATTTGAGTGCGAGAGAAAGTGACACTAGTACCTAATTTAACATCAATGACATAATAACCTGCATTTGTCCATGATAAATAATGTGAGAGAGGGGGCTTCGTTTTTTTCCACCAGCTTTTATTTAAGTAGGCGGCGTTTGGTAGTGCTTGTCCCATAATGTTTTCTAACTCACTAAAGGATAAAGTGATTTCTTGTTGTAAAGCTACTTCAAAATAGTTTGCTAAAGGAATGTACTTTTTTTCCATCTTCTTTGTCATCGTAATCCCCATTTCCTGAATATCCAATAATATAGACTATCTGATGATAGCATAAAATTATGATGACTTAAATATGAAAACACAACTAAATATCTATGTAAACTATATATTTTAAAAAAAAGATATATTTTTACTATTGAATGTTAAAAAAAGGCTGGTAAAAATAGATAATAGTATAAGAGGATTTAATCGCCTTTGAATTGTACATTACAGGTCAAGGGGGTTATAATCTATCTATCCTATTCGAAAAGTAAGTTTTTAAACGTTTAGGATTATTTTTCTATAGTAAATTTTAGACAGAACGATTGTAGTCTGAGACAAATTGTACCGGTTTTGAGAGAGTTTTTGAGAGATCAGATAGTAAACAACTGTCCAAGATAGGACACCGGCTTTGGGGAATTTGGACCCTTATTTTGCAGAGTCATTAATGGATTCAAAGTTTGACTTTATCGCTTATAAGGCTATAAAGTATGATAAAATAAAATACAAATGTAAGTGCTATTTTAGGAGGAATTGATTCAATGAGTAAAGTATTAGTTTTTGGACATAAAAATCCAGATACAGACACAATCACATCTGCTATTGTATATGCCTATTTAAAACAACAAATTGGTGAGGAAGCTGAGGCAGTGCGTCTTGGAGATGTTAATAATGAAACTCAGTTTGCATTAGACAAATTTGGTTTTGAGGCACCTCGTTTAATCACATCTGTAGTAGGGGAAGCGGACAAAGTAATTCTTGTTGACCACAATGAGTTCCAGCAATCTGCAGACGGTATCGAAGAAGTACAAATTACAGAAGTAATCGACCATCACCGTATTGCCAACTTCCAAACAGCTGATCCATTATATTATCGCGCTGAACCTGTCGGCTGTACGGCTACAATTCTAAACAAAATTTTCAAAGAAAACGGTGTTGCAATACCTGCAAACATCGCTGGTTTAATGTTATCAGCAATCGTTTCTGATACATTACTTTTTAAATCACCAACTTGCACAGAACAAGATGTTAAAGCTGGTGAGGAACTAGCTCAAATTGCAGGGGTGGATGCTGCAGAATATGGATTAGCGATGCTGAAAGCAGGTGCTGATTTATCTGATAAATCTTTAGAAGACCTATTATCATTAGATGCGAAAGAATTCCAATTTGGCGAGTACAAATCTGTTGTGGCTCAAGTCAATGCAGTTGATATTAACGATGTCCTTAATCGCCAAGAGGAGTTAGAAATCTTATTAAATAAAAATGTTGCAGAAAACGGCTTAGATCTATTCTTCTTCGTTGTTACTGACATTTTAAATAACGATTCAACAGCTGTTGCCATTGGACAAGTAGCTGAAGTGGCTGCAAAAGGATTCGGTGCTGAGCTTATCAACAATCGTGTTGTATTACCGGGTGTTGTGTCTCGTAAAAAACAAATTGTACCTGTATTAACAGAAGCTTTAAAATAATATAAAAGAGGTTGTCTATAAAGACAGCCTCTTTTTTTAATCTAGTTTTAATGGTTGTACTGCTGGGCCCTCTAGCACCTCTCCTTTTGCATTAAAACGAGAACCGTGGCATGGGCAGTCCCATGTTTCATCCGCTTCATTCCATTTCGTTTTACAACCTAAATGTGTGCAGGTCGGAGCTGTGACATTCTTCATATAACCAGCTATATATTCCTTTGCGACAAAACCTCCTACTTTGAGCATCTGCATGAATTGCGCACCGAATTTTGTACGTGATGGTGAATAAAGGGCAATGGCTCCATCCTCACTTCTTGCACCGGTAATAAGGGAGGATAGGATGTCCCCAGCGACAAAGGAATTTGATATACCCCATTTTCGGTAGCCAGTGGCAATGAGCACATTTGGCAAGGAGTTTGTTATTCTACCTACATAAGGTACAATATCTGGTGTTTCAATATCCTGAGCAGACCATCGATAGAGTGGTTGCTGCTCAAAATGCTCCTTCATTTCATTGGATATTGCTTCATAATAAGGCTCTGTATTTACGGTCTCCCCAGCAATATGATTCGCTCCGCCAAGTACTAAGTAATGTTCGTTGTTAATAGTAGCTGTTCGGATAGAACGAGAAGGGAAGTCAACTGATAAATATTGTCCTTGCATCGTCTCTGAAACCTTACTAGCAACCATGTATGAACGACTATTAGACAATTTGAAAAGGTGTAGTCCTCTAAATGCCTCAATTGGATAATGCGAGCACAAAATAAGCTTGTTATATTGAACCGAGATGTTTTTTTCGGTATGTAAGTTATTTTGTGGTATGTTTAATTGCTGTACACGGGTATTTGAATATAGTCTTGCGCCCATAGCCTGTGCCTCTTTTGCAAGAAAATTACTAACCTCTAAAGGATTTATTTGTGCCTGTTGTGACATACATAAGGCTTTTGTAATAGGGAAGGGTAGCTCAGTGTCAGAAGTAATTTTTGACTTAATATTTAAAACCTTATAAGCATTCCACTCTTTTAATAATTGTGCATACCCTTCTTTCGATTGACAATATAATAGCGAATCTACTTGCCGCACACTATTTTCCGGAAGTATTTGTCTGGCTTGATCGATGGCTTGTTGATTAAGCTGATAGTAGAGCTGTGCTTCTTCGACCGATAGTTTTTCTAAAAGATTAGCATACACGATGCTGTGCTGCGCTGTTAATTTCCCTGTGGAATGGCCAGTTGTACCGTGTCCAAAATGGGTATTTGCCTCAAGTAGAACCACATCGACACCAGCTTTTGCTAAGGTGTAGGCTGTATATAAACCAGTCAATCCTCCTCCGATAATACAGACATCACAAGTTACAGAGGAAGTAAGTGAAGAGAGTGATACTGACTCGGCAGTAGCGAGCCAAAGAGATTGTGTCATAGATAAACCTCACATTGTTTTTAACTTCAGTATGTAGATAGGCTTGAAAATTTATGCAATGAAGCATAAATATTGCCTTGGGATTTGCTCTGCCGCTACAATGTAGCAAAAGGAGTGAGTTTAATGAAAATTGAAATTTGGTCTGATTATGTATGTCCATTTTGTTATATAGGTAAAAAGCAATTAGAAAAGGCAATTGAAGATACTGGCTATGGCGGGCAAGTGGAACTAGTCTATAAAAGTTATCAACTAGACCCTACTACTCCAGTGGATTCGAATACTACTGTTTATGAATCCTTAGCGAAGAAATACGGAATGTCTATAGAGAAGGCTAAAGAAATGACACTTGGCGTAACGGAACGAGCGAAAGAAGTAGGCTTAAACTATGATTTTAGCAATTTGATGGAAGAGAATACGCTAAAAGCACATCGACTTGTAAAATGGGCTGAGCAACAGGGAGATGTTACGGCACTAGTGGAGACGCTTTTACACAGTCACTTTATTGAAGGAAAGCGCATAGGTCAAGAAGCTGTTTTATTAGAAATTGCTGAGCAGGTTGGATTACAACGTGATGAGGTTGCTAAGGTTATTGCAAATGATGATTATAAAAATGAAGTGGAAGCGGATATTCAAGAGGGTCTACAGCTTGGCGTTCGCGGGGTACCATTCTTTGTTTTAAACCGCAAATATGGTATTTCAGGGGCACAGCCACAGGAGGTATTCGAAGAAACCTTGCGTAAAGTAGCCGAGGAAGAGGGCTTACAACCAAAGCTAAAGATGGCTGGTTCAGGGGATACTGGTGTATGTACAGATGATAGCTGTAATTTTTAAGAGGGTTTAAATACCTCTTATAATACCGAAAAAATCGTAACATAATATTTCAGTCTAAAGTCTGAGGGAAGGAACATTGACTTTTTAGGTGAAATTTTTTAAGATAAACACATATCTTGAATTCGAGATATCAAAACATGAAATTTAGGGGAGAATTTATATAATGAACGTTTTAGTAGTAAAAGCTAATAACCGTCCAGACGGTATTTCAACAAAAATGTATGATACATTCATGGAAAATGTACAAGGTGTAAACGTTACAACTTTTGACGTATTTGCAGAGGATATGCCTTATTTTGGACAAGACCTTTTCAATGCATTCGGTAAAGTACAAAATGGTGGAGAGTTAACAGACATCGAATCGCGTCTTTTAGCTGCTAAACAAAAAGCAATGGATGCATTAACTGCTGCTGATTTAGTTGTATTTGCATTCCCACTTTGGAACTTAACAATTCCAGCACCATTACAAACATTTATCGATTATGTATATCAAGCTGGATACACATTCAAATATGGCGAAAATGGTGAATTAATTAGCTTAATGACTGATAAAAAAGCGATTGTTTTAAACGCTCGTGGTGGCTACTATTCATTACCAGAAGCACAACCAATGGAAATGTCAGTAAACTACATTAAAAATGTTGTCGGTGGCGTATTCGGTATGGAAATTATCGAAGAAGTAATAATTGAAGGTCACAATGCTTCACCAGATAAAGCACAAGAAATTATTGCAAATGGCCTAGAAGAAGTGAAAAAAGTAGCGCAATCACTACAAACTGTAAATGCATAAAAAATATTTTTTAATAAAAGTCCTCTCATTTTAGAGAGGACTTTTTTATTTTGTGAATAGATGTATGGTGTGGTATGGAGGTCGGACATATTGATATTAATTCATTATTTAGAATTTACATTTACTAACATCCTATTGTGACTATAAAAATAAAAATGATAGTAATCTATTATTTCGGAGAAAAGTAAATACCCATTCTTTTAAAAATACATATATTTAGGACTTTTTATTCAGTAAAAAATAGAGTTAGTTTAATATAATAGGATTTGTAGGAAAATACTTGATTATTAAGGAGGTTGTTGTATGAACAAGAAATTAATAGCTAATTTCTTTGCGATGTTACTAGTTCTATTCGCGTTTATACCATTTGGGCTCTCTGCTGATGCTGCTTCCAATGATGTAACACGTGCAGATTATGTAAAAGAATTAGTAAAAAGTTTAGATGTAGAGCTAGGAGATGGATCTTCTCTTCCATTTACCGATGTCTCTAAAGATTTAGCACCCTATGTAGAAAAGGCCGTACAATTAAAGCTTATTAAAGGTAAAACAGCTACTACATTTGGTCCAGACGATCAATTAACTCGTCAACAAGCATTTGTTATATCCGCTCGTGGACTAGTTAGTGAAAACGCTTCCCTCTCTGTTTTAGAGCAATTTAAGGATGCAGATCAAATAGCAGAGGCATATAAACAAGACTTAGCTAATGCTGTCGCTGCAAATATTTTGCAAGCATTTGAGGATAATACTATTCGCCCTCGCGATTTTGTAACGAAAGAGCAAATGGAGAGTATTGTAGAGCGCTTTGTAGCAGAATACAAAGCACCTTCAACTGGCGTGTCAGTAGACCTTCAAATTTTAGGAACGACAGATATCCATACCAATTTAGCTAATTACAATTACTATCTTGATGCACCGTCATCTGAGGTTGGTTTAGCGAATACAGCTACATTAATTGAACAAGCACGCGCTAAAAATCCAAACACATTACTATTCGATAATGGAGATTTAATTCAAGGTACACCACTTGGCTCTTATAAAGCATTAGAAAGTGTCTTAAAGCCGGGTGAAATTCATCCAGCTATAGCAGCACTTAACGCATTGAAATATGATGGTGGAACATTAGGAAACCATGAATTTAACTATGGTCTAGACTTTTTAGATGAAGTATTAAATGATGCAAAATATCCTGTAGTGAATGCTAATACTTATGATGCAAAAACAAAAGAACGCATGTATACACCTTATGTTATTCTAGATAAAGAAGTGGTTGATAGTACAGGCAAGAAGCATACGCTTAAAGTTGGTGTAACAGGCATTGTCCCAACCAAAATTGTTGAATGGGATGCCATTCATTTAGCAGGTAAAGTTGAAATGCAAGAACCAGTCGAAGCAGTTAAAGAGGTAGTACCAGAAATGCAAAAGGCTGGAGCAGATATCATTGTTGTTCTTTCACATTCAGGTATTGGAGAGGACACTTATGTAAAAGGTGCTGAAAATGTTGGTTACCAACTTGCAGAAATCGAAGGCATCGACGCTTTAATTACAGGGCACTCTCATTTAACATTCCCTGGTGACTATAAGGATTTGAAAGATGTTAATCAAGAAAAGGGTACAATTCATGGTGTTCCTACTGTAATGGCAGGTAGCTATGGTAGCCATCTTGGTGTCATTGATCTAAAATTGGAACAAAAAGGCTCAGAGTGGGTTGTGGTAGATGGCAAAGGTTCATTACAATCGATCAAGCAAGAAGGCTTACAACCATCGACAACCGTGTTGGATGCTATAAAAGAAGCACATGAAGGCACATTAACATACATCCGTCAGCCTGTTGGAGAAACAACTGCGCCAATCCATAGTTATTTCTCAATGGTACAAGATGATCCTTCTATTCAAATCGTAACACAAGCTCAAAAATGGTTTATTGAACAAGAGTTAAAGGGCACTGCTGATGAAAAGACACCAATTCTTTCAGCTGGTGCACCTTTCAAAGCAGGATCTCGAAATAACCCATTGGATTATACAAACATTCCTGTAGGGCCACTTGCTATTAAAAATATGGCCGACATTTATCACTATGACAATACTGTTGCTACTATTAAAGTGACAGGCGCTCAAGCGATTGAATGGCTAGAGATGGCTGCAGGTATTTTTGCAACAATTGACCCGAATAAAACAGAAGAACAAAATATTATTGATTCAGAAGCACGCTCTTATAATTTTGATGTGTTAGATGGTTTAACATATCAAATTGATGTGACATCACCAGCTAAATATGATCGCCGTGGTAATCTTACTGATGAAAAGGCAAATCGTATTAAGAATGTACAATATAATGGTAAGCCAATTGATTTAAAACAAGAATTTATTATTATCACAAACAATTACCGTGTTGGTGGCTCATATGGGGCGACTTTCAAAAATGCTGACGGCTCCAATGTAACAAACTATGCTTATGAAAATCGTCAAGCTGTTGTTGATTATATTATGACTAATAAAACAATTAATCCTGCTGCGGATAATAACTGGTCATTTGTACCGTTCCCGGCAAATACAAAGGTGATATACCAAACTGCAAAAGACGCACAAAAGTTTATTCCTGCAGATAGTGGTATTGAATTTTTAGGAGATACAGAATCAGGCTTTGCTAAATATTTAATTAAATAATGTAAAGCAAAGGAGAGTACGAATTATTCGTTACTCTCCTTTTTATGTCTAATAAAGTTTGATACCGTGTGCCTTGATAGGTTAACATTCCGCTATCGCCTTCAACTAGTTAACCATAGTCGTAGCCGTTCACTTTTAGTTCAAGACCTCTCCATTCGTAATAGGAGGTATATGCCCCAGTATTATTTGAGCCACCGCGTATATTAGTACGTTTTGAAACAACCTTGGCAGGTACTGTTAAAATCAGCGAATGGTTATTTTTAGACCAACGATACTGCCAAAAACAATTAAAAAGATGATAGAAATATAAACAGACTCAAATGGTAAACCATGCTCAAACCATAGCAAATGTGTTCTTCCTTTCATTTAAGGTAGAAACTAGCATTAAAGAGGGTTTAGCTCAAGGTCTATGACAATGTCTATTTCGTCACTGATTAATACTCCGCCAGTTTCTAAAAACGTATTGTAGACTAAATTAAAATCACGACGATCGATTTGTGCTTTTGCTTGGAAGCCAAATACTTCTTGTGCCCATGGATTGACACCTTTCCCTGTATATACTGTTGTAAATACGATAGGCTTCGTTATGTTTTTGATTGTTAAATCTCCGTGAATCGCAAAATTTTTTTCACTTAGTTTATCAATATATGTAGAGGTAAATACTATTTTTGGATAGACGTCTGCATCAAAAAAGTCAGGAGACACGAGATGGACATCACGGTCATAATTTTTGGTAGAGACACTAGCCACAGCAATCGTAAAAGAAATGTTTGTATCTTGCATTTGCTCAATATTGGTGGCAACTATGTCAGCGTTGTACGATTCAAACGTACCATGAATTCGGGAAATCATCATATGTCGCACTGAAAAGCTAATTGTTGAATGACTGAAATCAATAGTGTATTTTTTCATTTAAAAACCCCCTAAAACAGCATTCTACAACGATGATAAAGTAAGTAATTGGTTTATTCAATAAATTTTTCATAATTGTGGAAGTGTTATCTTTGAAAAAAGTGTAATCTGTGAACATAATACGAAATGAATTTATATGAGGTAGTCATAAAATTGTCAACGTGTGCATTTTATTAATAGCAGTGTTATTACGCTTTTGCCCTATTAATGACAATATTGATGTATAAAGTTACTTTTTGTAATTAAATATATAAAAGTTAATTAATTATTTTACGTAAATAAGTTACTCCAAATTTACATTTACTGCAATAATCGTTACAATAGTTACATAGAGGTGAAAAATATGAATGAGACTACTTTATGTCCTCGTTTAGCAAAAGCGATGGATTTAATTGGAAAACGATGGACGGGTTTAATATTATATCAATTACTAGACGGGCCACAGCGTTTTAATGAAATTGAGTCTGCATTACCTGTCAGTGGACGCTTGTTATCAGAACGTTTAAAGGAGCTTGAAAAAGAGGGGCTTGTTGAACGAAAAGTATATTCTGAGGTGCCAGTTCGTGTTGAGTATTCATTAACAGATAAAGGTCGTGCACTAGAAGGTGCGATTCGCAATATAGAAACATGGGCAAGTAGTTGGCTTTAACATGAAATGTAATATTTGTGCCAAAAACGACACTTGGAATGATGGTCAATTTTCTTTATAATATTCATCATCTCTGCACAGGTCTTACCTGTCTTGTAATGTGAGATAAAAATACCCTTCATTTTACTTGTCAAATTGGGGTTCTAAATCCATACTGGTGTAGAGTAAGAAGGACGTTAGAAAGGAATTAGCTCTCATGTCAAAAGAACAATGGGCGATGGATTTAGCAAAGAGCATTAATCCTGCCAATATTAAGTTAGATGAATCATTACAGCAATACACAATGACAAAATTAGGTGGCAAAGCAGATGTTTTTGTTCTTCCGGAATCAGAAGAAGAAGCAGCATCAGTTATTCGCTATGCATATATAAATAATATTCCTTTATTAATGTTAGGTAACGGATCTAATATGGTTGTTCGCGATGGCGGTCATAGAGGTATCGTTGTAACGTTTTCACGCTTAGATGAAATTCGAATTAACGGTGAGCATGTTTATGCACAAAGTGGCGCGCTGATCAAGGATGTATCAAAGCTATCTGCAAAAGCTTCTTTAACAGGTTTTGAATTTGCCTGCGGTATTCCTGGATCAATTGGAGGAGCAATGGCTATGAACGCAGGTGCATATGGCGGAGAAATTAAAGATATTATTATTTCGTCTAAGGTGTTAACGAAAGAAGGAGACATTTTAATATTATCTAAAGATGAGCTAGAGCTTGGTTATCGTCAAAGCATCATTGCCAAAAAGGGCTACTATGTATTGTCCTCTGAATTTCAATTAGCCGTAGGAGTGCAGGAGGAAATTGATGCGAAGATTGCTGATTTAACATTCCAGCGTGAATCAAAGCAGCCTTTAGAATATCCGTCAGCTGGAAGTGTTTTCAAACGCCCACCTGGTCATTTTGCAGGTAAGCTTATACAAGATAGTGGCTTGCAAGGTAAAGGGATAGGTGGAGCAGAAGTCTCTACCAAGCATGCCGGCTTTATTGTCAATAAAGGGAATGCCACTGCTTCTGACTATATTGAGACAATCCAAATGGTGCAACGTGTCGTGAAAGAGAAATTTGGTATTGAGTTAGAAACAGAGGTTAAAATTGTTGGTGATGATCTATAATATGACGCCCTTCGCTGAAGTCGGAGGGCGTTTTTCTTAGGAGTGAGGATGAATTGAAATTAATATCGTGGAATGTTAATGGAATACGAGCTTGCTTAGGAAAAGGCTTTTTGGAGTTTTTTAATCAGGTAGAAGCGGATTTCTTTTGTATTCAAGAAACTAAATGTCAAGCTGGACAAGTGGAACTGCCTCTCGATGGCTATGAACAGTATTGGAATTATGCACAGAAAAAAGGCTATTCTGGAACAGCTATATTCACCAAGCACACACCATTGTCTGTTAAGTATGGAGTAGGAGATGAAGATTCTCAGGATGAAGGTAGAATCATTACCTTGGAATATGAAGCGTTCTATTTAGTAAATGTTTATACGCCTAATGCACAACGAGACTTAGCAAGATTACCACTGCGGTTAGAATGGGAAGAACGTTTAGCCTGCTATTTACAGGAGCTCAATAGCAAGAAGCCCGTAGTCTATTGTGGTGACCTCAATGTAGCACATACGGAAATTGATTTAAAAAATGCAAAGTCGAACATAGGAAACTCAGGATTTACATATGAAGAACGTGAAAAATTCTCAGAGCTATTAGCTAGTGGCTTTGTCGACTCCTTCCGATATAAGCATCCTGAAGAAACTGACCATTACACATGGTGGTCCTATATGAATAAAGTACGCGAACGTAATATTGGATGGCGTATTGATTATTTTATTGTGTCTGATCAGCTGAAGGAACAAATCGACGTAGCAACGATTCACCCTCATGTTATGGGCAGTGATCATTGTCCAATTGAATTGCAATTACATTTCTAGTTTTAAAAATCGTATTTTCTATAGAAAATACGATTTTTTTTTGCCGTTTTAGAAAGCCATAAGAGTGTTTGATTGCATACACTCGAATGAAGAATTCGCTCAAGAATGGGACTTAATATGCTGGGGGCTTACCATCAGGGAGAGAGTTCGGTCCACATGCAGAGGAAATCGCTCAAAAGAAGATGGAAAAGCACTCCAATGAGGATAACCTTCTGGTCAAAGAATGAGGGAAGGTGCTCCAATCGGGGGAGAAACCGCTCAAAGGTGGTCAGAAAGCGCTCCAACTAGTGGAGAAACCGCTCAAAGGTGGTCAGAAAGCGCGCCAACTAGTGGAGAAACCGCTCCAATCGGGGGAGAATCCGCTCAAAGGTGGTTGGAAGGCGCTCCAATCAGAGGAGAAACCGCTCAAAGGTGGTTGGAAGGCGCTCCAATCAGAGGAGAAACCGCTCAAAGATGGTTGGAAGGCGCTCCAACCGGGTGAGAAACCGCTCAAAGGTGGTTGGAAGGCGCTCCAATCAGAGGAGAAACCGCTCAAAGAATGAGGGAAAGCACTCCAATCGGGGGAGACTCCGCTCAAAGAATGAGGGAAAGTGCTCCAATCAGAGGAGAAACCGCTCAAAGAATGAGGGAAAGCGCTCCAATCGGGGGAGACTCCGCTCAAAGAATGAGGGAAAGCACTTCAACCGGTAGAAAAACCGCTCAAAGATCATGGCAACGCCCCATCAATAGAAACCCTCGCCCAAAATAGCTTCTATATGAAAATATCATTGCACGGTAGCCTTCATAATTCTTATTGTTTATACTATTCTAATAGCGAATAAATATAAAATTTTGTATTTATGGACTATTTTACATACATAACATACGGAAATTTGTAAAAAAATTGTTGATCAAGCTATGTTTTAAGGGGTTGGGAAGGTAGTACAAGAATATAGTGCAAAGAGGGGGTATTAGATGGGGAAGAGAAAGTTTAAATGGAAAAAGTGGCTGCTTGTTATGGCTGGCATACTGGCAGCTGTAGTGATTGTAGCTTTTATTGGATTTACATGGTTTATGAATAAATCTAAGCCTGTAATTGATGGTGAGTTGGCTGTGGAGATTCTTGATCAGGATGTGACAGTTACAAGGGATGACAAGGGAGTTCCGCATATCTTTGCAAAAACAGATGCTGACTTATATCGTGCGCAAGGCTATGTTCAAGCACAAGATCGACTTTTTCAAATGGACTTAGCTAGAAGGCAGGCAAGTGGTCGATTGTCTGAAATTATTGGGGAAGCAACAGTTAATTCGGACAAACATTTCCGTACATTTAGTTTACGTGATGCAGCTGAAAAATCATTGGCAGCTTATGATGAAGAAAGTAAGCAAGTACTCGAATGGTATGCTGAAGGGGTAAATGCATTTATTGCACAGGCAAAGGAAAAAAATACATTAAGTTATGAATTTGCTTTGTTGGGTTATGAGCCAGAGGAGTGGACCGTCGTTGATTCCTTAACAATTGGTAAGTATATGGCTTATGACTTAGGAGGAAATTGGAATACATTAGCCTTCCGTCATTGGGCTTTACAAAACTTTGAAGAGGAAAAGGCGAAAGAATTATTTATCAAATATCCTAAAAATGCCTCATCTATCATCGAGGCTAACATAAAAAATCCTGTTGCAGTGGCAGGGCAATTCAATGCAGACTTGTTACCAAATGAGTTTAACGGTAGTAATAACTGGGTTGTAGCTGGTGATAAAACAAAATCAGGAACACCGATTTTAGCAGATGATCCACATCTAGGATTAAGCACGCCATCTATTTGGTATCAAATGCATCTCCAATCACCGGAACAAAATGTTAGTGGTGTTATTTTTGCAGGGATTCCAGGTATTATTTTAGGCCATAATGATGAAATTGCATGGGGTGTTACGAATGTGGGTCCTGATGTTCAGGACTTATACATTGAAATACCAAATCCGGATGATCCAACACAGTTCCGATATGATGGTAAGTGGGAGCAAGCAGAGGTACGTGATGAATCTATCAAGGTGAAGGATGGAGAAACGGTAGACTTTGAAGTCGTTGTGACTCGTCACGGGCCCATTATGACAGATTTAGCATTCAAGGATACAGAGCCAACAGCACAATTCTCAATGCAATGGACGGCACTTCAATCTACAGCAGAACTGAGAGCGGTGCTTGGCTTTAATAAGGCGAAATCTTGGGGTGACTTTGAAAAAGCACTAGAGGATTTTAAGGCGCCAGCTCAAAACTTTGTTTTTGCATCAAAGGATGGCACTATAGCCTATAAAGCCAATGGTCAAATACCAATTCGTAAGCAAGGGGATGGTCAATTACCTGTTCCAGGTGATTCTAGCGAATATGGTTGGGAGGGCTTTATTCCTTGGGAGGAGCTACCAACTGTGGTGAATCCAAAAGAAGGCTTTATTGCAACAGCAAATAACCAAGTAATAGGAGAAGACTATCCATATCACATCACAGATTTCTGGGCTCAACCGTATCGTTTCGAGAGAATTAAGGAAGTGCTAGAGGCAAATGATTCTATCACCGTAGAGGATATGATGGCTTTACAAATGGATCAACATAACCTTTATGCAAGAGAGTTCTTACCCAATTTATTAACTTCTATAAAAGCTCAAGATCAGGATGGTAATTATGCAGAGATTATTGCTATGTTAGAGGATTGGGACATGGTGGATGCAAAAGAATCAGGTGCACCTCTCGTCTTCCATACACTTATGATAAAGCTACAAGAAGTATTGTTTAAAGATCAAATGCCAGAAGATATGTACAACATTATGTATGGGAAATTTAATATTACAGACCAGCTTTTACGAACAGCGTATGCAGGGGAGAAAAGCATTTGGATAGAGGAACAGGGTGGCGTGGATAAAGCAGTTTTCAAGGCACTCGAGCTCACAGTTGCCCAATTAGAGGATCAATTCGGTAAAAACGCTTCGAAGTGGCAGTGGGGGGATTTCCATCAGCTTACTTTTGATCACACATTAGGGAGCGCGTCCCCAATTCTTGCAGCCTATTTTAATGCTAAAAAGGTACCGATTGGCGGCTCCAAGGTTACGGTGCAGGCAGCAGACAATGATTTAGCTGGTAATGTGGATCACGGTGCATCTTGGCGCTTTGTCGTGGATGTCGGTGATCTAAGCTCCGCCTATCATATTGTCGGTCCAGGTCAAAGTGGACATGTAAAGTCTGATTGGTATCAAGACCAGGTACTTGATTGGGCGAAAGGGGAATATCATCAAACATTTGTGAAACAAGAAGAGATAAAAGGTAAAACATTGCAATTAAAGGCACAGTAATAAAAGATTAGCGTACTTATTAAGTGCGCTAATCTTTTTTTTCTTGATTCTGTAATTTTCTATATTGACTAGAAAATACAATGATATAAATCATTATCATTCAAATGCACATTTGAATATGATGGATTAATATGTTACATTGAATACAATCAAACGAATATTTGAATGAGGTGATAAAATGCCAAAGGAAATATGTGAAACGACACATGTAAACGAAGAAGCGGTTACAAGGGTACAGCAACAAATGCCAGATTTATCGGGTGTAGCAAAGTTTTTGAAAGCCTTATCTGATGAAACTAGACTTAAAATTGCCTATGCTTTAAAGGTAGAAGAGGAGTTATGTGTGTGTGATGTTGCTTCTATTATTGGTTCATCAGTTGCAACAGCATCACATCATTTACGTTATCTAAAAGACAATAATTTAGCAAAATCACACCGCAAAGGAAAGCAAGTGTATTACTCTTTAGCGGATGAGCATGTATACCAAATCGTAACAATTGCCTATGAACATGCGAAAGAGGGGATTGCGAATGGCAGCGACACCAACTAAACAAGAATACAGGCTACAAAATTTATCGTGCGCGAGTTGTGCTGCAAAGTTTGAGAAAAATGTAAAGGCTATTCCTGAGGTACAAGATGCACAAGTCAATTTTGGTGCTTCTAAAATAACTGTAGTTGGCTCTATTAGTGTGAATCAAATTGAAGAAGCCGGCGCATTTGATGGCATTAAGGTTACTCAGTCAGTGGCAAGAACACTCGAAAAATCCACACCATTTTACCGTAAAAAGGAAAATGTATTAGCAGGGATTTCTTTGTTCTTTGTTATTCTAGGCTACTTATTAGTTAATATGCGTGGGGAAACAAACCCACTTCCAATTACAATGTTTATCCTAGCTATCCTTGTGGGCGGTGTGGGTATTTTTAAAACGGGCTTTCGAAATCTAGCACGTTTTGAATTTGATATGAAGACTCTGATGACCATCGCTATCATTGGAGCTGCCATTATTGGTGAGTGGGAAGAAGCGGCAGTAGTCGTGTTTTTATTTGCTGTCAGTGAAGCATTAGAGGCGTATTCAATGGATAAAGCACGTCAATCAATCCGTCAGTTAATGGATATTGCTCCGCCAACAGCGATTATTAAAAGAGCCCACGGTGAGCATTTCCATGAGATTGAACTGCCTACTGAAGAAATTCAAATAGGGGATATTCTAATTGTTAAGCCAGGCCAAAAAATTGCGATGGACGGCATTGTCATTAGCGGTTTATCGGCAGTAAATCAAGCAGCCATTACAGGCGAATCGATTCCAGTTAATAAAACGGTAAATGATGAAGTTTTTGCAGGTACATTGAATGAGGAAGGTGCACTAGAAGTCCGTGTAACAAAGCGTGTTGAGGACACAACCATTGCTAAAATTATTCATCTTGTTGAAGAAGCACAGGCCGAAAAAGCTCCTTCACAGCAATTTGTTGATCGGTTTGCTAAATATTACACACCTGCCATTATGATCATTGCTTTTCTAGTAGCTATAATTCCACCTTTATTTGTAGGGGATTGGCAACACTGGATTTACCAAGGATTAGCCGTGCTAGTTGTAGGATGTCCATGTGCACTTGTTGTTTCTACTCCGGTTGCGATTGTCACTGCTATTGGAAACGCTGCAAGGCAAGGTGTTCTTATTAAAGGCGGTGTTTATTTAGAACAATTAGGTCATATTGAAGCGGTAGCCTTTGATAAAACGGGGACGTTAACTAAAGGGCAGCCTGCAGTAACAGACATTTTGACAACGGATGAACGGTCCGAGGATTATCTTTTGCAATTAGTGGCTGCGGTAGAAAAACAATCACAGCATCCTTTAGCAAAAGCTATTTTAAATACTTTGCATAATAAAAACTTACAAGAGCTAGTACCAACAGATTTTCAATCAGTAACTGGCAAAGGTGCCTATGCTACTGTAGACAGCCAGAGAATATATGTAGGTAGCCTGAAATGGGTGGCTACATTAGCTTCTGTTGATAAAAATATTGAAAACAAGGTTAAGAAACTTCAAGATCAGGGTAAAACAGTAGTAGCAGTTGTTTCCAATGATCAACTTATTGGCTTGATTGGAATTGCTGATCAATTGCGTCAAGAAAGTAAGGATGTCTTGCATAAATTAAATGCCTTAAAAGTAAAGCATATGGTGATGTTAACAGGTGATGCAGAGCCTACTGCACAAGCTATTGCTACAACATTAAAAATGACAGATGTGCGCGCTAGTTTATTACCAGAAGAAAAATTAATGGCGATTAAGGATTTACGTGCACAGTTTGGTGCAGTAGCAATGGTCGGGGATGGTGTAAACGATGCACCAGCATTGGCCACAGCGAATGTAGGAATTGCCATGGGAGGCGCAGGAACGGATGCTGCCCTTGAGACAGCTGATATTGCCCTAATGGGTGACGATTTAACAAAGCTGCCTTACACAATTGGCTTAAGCAGAAAAACATTACGGATCATTAAAGAGAATATTATATTTGCCCTAGCTTTAAAATTAATAGCGTTACTACTTGTCATCCCAGGATGGTTAACATTATGGATAGCCATTTTTGCTGATATGGGTGCTACGTTATTAGTGGTCTTTAATTCATTAAGACTAATAAGAGCAAAAAAGTAGTAATTAAGGTATGTATCAATAGAAATAAGTAGGATATTAACCTTACTTTGACACTATACATTATATGTAAATAGATGCTACTAGTGATTCTTGAAAAAGACTTTTATTAAGGCTATTATAGTTTCAGGAGTAATGTAACAATTAAATATAAATGAGGCGAAAGTTTGAATATGTCAGATCCTATTTTAGTAAATGTTACAGAAGAAATTGTGCGTGGTTTAGTAAGCTTTTTACTACGAGGACCAGAATATCAAACATTTTGTAAATGCACAATCTGTGAATTCGACACGGTGGCACTTACACTCAACGCATTGCCAAGTAAGTATGTTACATCTATGGAAGCTAGAGATGAGGCATTTAAAGAAATGAATACTCCTGAAAGTATTGAGCGCATCAACAAAGAGATTATTCATGCGTTACATGTGGTAAATAAGTATCCTCGACACAAAGTAGAGCCTACTTCTTAATAGAAGGGGCTCTATTTAAGTTTTACAGCGAGTGTTTTTCTGGCATATGTATTTTCAGTTAACTTTTAAGCCAAGCTTGTAGTAAACTAGAGATAAGAAAAGGAAAGAGAGGGAAAAGGATATGCCAACACCAAGTATGGAGGACCATATCGAACAAATATATTTATTAATTGCCAACAAAGGATATGCACGTGTGTCTGACATCGCTGAAGCATTATCTGTTCTTCCTTCTTCTGTTACAAAAATGGTTCAAAAATTAGATAAAGATGGTTATTTAGTTTATGAAAAGTACCGTGGACTGACATTGACGCCTAAAGGAGAAAAGCTTGGAAAGCGTCTTGTGCAGCGCCATGAATTGCTCGAGCAGTTTTTACGGATGATTGGTGTGGATGAAGAGCGTATTTATGATGATGTTGAGGGAATTGAGCATCACTTAAGCTGGAATTCAATCGATCGTATTGCAGATCTTGTGCAAGTAATGGAAGAGAATCCAGACATCGTGAAAAAATTGGAAGCATCTAAGACACAGCACCATCTTTAAAATGATGGTGTGAAGGAAAGGAAGTCAATATGAACGAATTAAAATCGGGTGAAGTCGTTACGTTAACGGTATTAGAGCAACAAACATCGAAATGGATTTTAACAAATGGAGTTGAAGAACTACCTTTAAATGCTTCAGAGGTAACAGAGCCACTTACTGTAGGTGACCGCCTTGAAGTATTTTTATTTGTGGATCGCCGTGGCGATTTAGCTGCTACTACTGCTATTCCGTCTTTTACACAAGGTGAATATGGCTGGGCGCGCGTCTTGAAAGTGGTGGAGCGTGAAGGCGCATTTGTAGATATTGGTACATCACGTGAGGTTTTAGTAAAGGCAGAGGATCTACCTGCTATAAAAGAGTTATGGCCAGAACCAGGCGATCATTTATTTATGACATTGCGTACAGATCGTAATGGTGAGTTATTTGGACGTTTAGCAACGGAAGAAAAAATTTCGGAGCTTTACGAAGGTGCATTTGAAGATATGCACAATAAAAATATCCTAGCACGTCCGTACCGCTTGTTACCAGTGGGCTCATTTTTGCTAGGTGTAGAAATTCCTTACCGTATCTTTGTTCATGAATCGGAGCGCAATGCAGAGCCTCGACTAGGACAAGATGTCGTTGTTCGTATTATCGATGTAAAAGAAGATGGTTCAATGAATGCATCTCTTTTACCGAGAAAACATGAGCGTCTTTCAAATGACGCACAACAAATATTGAATTATCTACAAGGTGTGGGAGGTAAAATGCCATTTGGTGATAAATCATCTCCTGAAGAGATTCAAGACATGTTTAACATGAGTAAAGGTGCATTCAAACGTGCCTTAGGAACACTCATGAAGGCAGGTAAAGTAAAGCAAGAAAACGGCTGGACAGAAGAAGTTTAGTGAATATAAGTGGAAAAGCGACGAGAAACATCTTTGAAACCTTCTCGTCTTTTTTTCGTACTAATTATTGTATAATGACATACATTATACAGGCTAATTACGAGGTTTTAACGAAAGGGGTCACACGATTTGAAAAATACATGGATTAAAATACTAACAGCTACAATGTTGGTATTCGGAGTGATGGCACCAGCAACGGGGTTTGCATCTGATAATACGCCTCCGAAAGCAATTGATGAAAAACTAGGCGTACCTATTGTTGTGTATGGAGCCAATTTATCTGAGGATGAAAAAGAGTCAGTAAAGAAATCATTAAAAGTAAGTGAAGAACCTGAAATCGAAGAAATTACTGTGTCAGGTCAGGATCTGGTTAAATACATTAAAGATAGTAATTCAAGTTCTCGTATGTATTCTTCTGCTAAAATTACACGTAGGGATGCAGGAAAAGGTCTAGTGATCGAGATTGTAACACCATCCAATATAACGCAAGTTACTTCAGAAATGTACGCGAATGCCATGCTAACAGCAGGGATTCAAGATGCAACAGTACAAGTAGCTGCACCGAAAGCTGTTACAGGTCATTCAGCGTTAGTAGGTATCTACAAGGCTTATGAGGTTACAACAGGTGAAACACTTGATATTGATCGTACAGATGTAGCAAATGAAGAATTATCAGTAGCAACATCCATTGCAGAATCGGCTGGGGTAGATGATGCAAAGGTTGCAGAATTATTGACAGAAATTAAAAAGCAAATTGCTGAATTAAAGCCAGCAACACGAGAGGACGTTGAAAAAATCGTCCAGGAGCAATTAAATAAGCTAGAAATCAACTTAAGTGAAAAGGATCGTCAATTGCTAGTGGATTTAATGGATAAAATCAGTAAGCTAGATATTGATTTTAGTAAATGGTCCGAACAATTAAATGATATTAGTAACACCATTCAAGAAAAATTCGGTTCCCTTATGGAAGATAAAGGATTCTGGGAAAGTGTGAAAAGTTTCTTTGCTAATTTAAAAGATACTATTTCTTCTTGGTTTAACTAACGATTTAATAGTAAAAGAATCTGTAATACTCACATACTAGAATGAGTGCACAGATTCTTTTTTGTTTAGGAGAGTTAGGAAGTTTTGTGAAAATATAAAAAGCTATGGTACTATGAATAAAAGGAGTGGTGAGAAATGGAATTCCAATTACAACAACTAGCGGAAAATAAGTTTGCATTTTTAAATGAGCAAGATGGGGAAAGACTAGCAGAAATTACATGGCAGCAAAATGGTCAAGTAATGGTAATGGATCACACATATGTATCAGATAAACTCCGAGGACAAGGTGTGGCTAAACAATTACTCGATCAGGCTGCATCCTATGCACGTGATAAAGGCTATAAAATGGAAGCTGTTTGTTCCTATGTTGTTGCAGCATTTGAAAAATCAGATGCATATAATGATGTGAAACAATAAAAAATAAAGCAATCTGCTTATGAGATAAGCGGATTGCCTTTTAATTTTTTGAGCAAATCATTTTAGCAGCTCCTTACAGTAAGATGACACTATAGATTAATACAGTTAAGAAGCCAGCTCCACCTATTAATGATGCCATATCTACCCAATCATACGCTAAGTCGAAATCTTTCATCCTAATCACTCTCCTGTTTTAGTATTAATTCATTAATTCCCTTTACTTGCCTTTTATAATCATAAGTAGTTACAAAATTATGATGAATGAAAAAAATGATGGTAAGAGACTCGATATAAATAGAATCTAAGTGTAATTGTCTCCCATCATGGCAAGACGAAGAGTATAGAAATAGTGAAATGGTTACTAGATAACAAGGCAAGGTTTAGCTGTACATTGATATATATGCTAGAGGTTATAAAAAAATAATGTTTATTCTTTTAAGAATAGGGAAAAACTATACTACAGAGCTAGTTTCTATATTTTTAGGAGGTAATAAATCATGGCAAAACGAAAAGGAACAGGTGTTGTCATTGCAGGATTAGCAGGATTAGCAGCATCTTATTTTAGTAAAAAAGAGAATCGTGATAAAGCTTTAACAATGTTTAATGGTTTGAAAGCCAAGTTAGAGTCATTTCTTACAGCAGGTCCTGAAATGCATGACAATATTGCGGAGCGTGTTTCAACAGAGGTTGCAACAGAGGCAGGCACCTCACCAACAAAGATTGCCTCAAATGAAATGGTAGCTGAAGGCGGAGGACATACAGGTGTCCATTTCTATAATGAAGAAATTCAAGAAAAAGAAAAATAACGAAAAAACCTTCTCATCTATGCGTGAGAAGGTCTTTTGTGTGGAAGTAGGATGACTCCCGCGAAGATTAGTAATACTATTCCCGTAAAGATAAAGCCGCTAATAATGCCCAGTGACAGCCAACCTAGTAAAGAGGAGCCAAGCACTACGCCAAGGGAGAAAAATGCATAGAAATAGCCGTATGCTTTTCCACGTACTTCAGCAGTTGTGGAGTCAATTAGTAGGGAATTTACTGAAGGGAATAGGAAACCGAATCCGATTCCATAGCAAGCCATCGCCATATATAGTAAAGAGCTAGAATCAGCCTGACTAATTAATAATTGGCTTATTCCCATTAAACCTATACCAAAGGACAATGTTTTGAGTGGTGAGACCTTATCAAATATACGGTTAGTTGGTAATAGAAAAACTAGGACAGCAATAATACCAAAGGTGCTCATTAAAGTTCCACTTAAACGCGAGTCAAATCCTAAAGATTGAACTTTTAGTGGGAGTAGGTAGGCAATAACACCTTGAGAAAACATTAAGAAGAATGCGCCTAAAAAGGCTTTTAATGTACCCGTGTTATTAAAAAATACACTGATCGAAATATATGTACTGGGTTCTGCTTTTTCTCTTTGTACCTGCTTTGTTTTCAACATAAAGAACGCTAGAATACCTAGCATAAGCATAGAGCTTGCCGTGATATTGAAAACGAATGGGACGCTTGTTCGACTTGCTAATATACCACTAAATGCAGGGCCGATAATTGCTGCAATCCCTACAAATGCGCCGGAAATAGCACTGCCCTTTCCCCTTTTTTCTTGTTCAGTAGCGTTTGCTAAAAAGGTAAAGGCAGCTGGAACTATAAAGCCTGCAACAAGTCCATGGATAAAACGTACAATTAAAAGAGCAATTGGTTCTTCTATTAAATTATATAGTGTTAGCGATAAACCTGTTGTCAGAAGACCTGTTATAAGGATGATAAAAGGTCCTTTACGATCTGTTAAAAATCCGGAAATGATATTACCAAAAGTGTTGGACAGCGAATACATACCTACAGCAAGACCTGTTAGGAATGCAGAGGCACCTAGAGATTCAGCGTATGTACTCATAACAGGCAACTGGGTAAAAAGATCGAAAAATGAAAAGAAAATAATGACATAGATAAATTTTTTCATAGTTCCTCCAATGAAATCGAGCAGTTTAGCAAGGTAGTTTCATATGGTCCTATTATAGCATTTTCCAATAAAAAAGAACGTCCAATAAGTTTGACTTATTAGACGTCCTAAAAAGTAGTGATTAAGCTTTTGCAACTTCTTTTTTCATTGTTTTGTTTTTAGCAAGGTTTACATGCCAAGAAAGTGCTTCTTCTAAAATATGAGGTGTTTGGTGGTTACCAGTTGCTTCAACTGCACGGTTGTAGTAATCCCATAATTGTTCTTTGTAATCTGGGTGTGCACAGTTTTCGATAATTAAAGGTACACGCTCTTTTGGAGCTAGACCACGTAAGTCAGCAATACCTTGCTCAGTTACGATTACATCTACATCATGCTCAGTGTGGTCAACGTGAGAAACCATAGGCACGATAGAAGAGATTGCTCCACCTTTTGCATATGATTTTGTGACAAAAATACCTAGACGTGCATTACGTGCGAAGTCACCTGAACCACCGATACCGTTCATCATACGAGTACCAGATACATGTGTTGAGTTTACGTTACCATAGATATCTAACTCAAGAGCAGTATTGATTGAGATTAATCCCAAACGACGGATAAGCTCTGGGTGGTTAGAAATTTCTTGTGGACGTAAGCAGATTTTGTCAGCATATTTTTCTAAATTGCCGTATACTTTTTTCTGCAATTCTTCAGTAAGTGTAATTGAAGTAGCAGCGGCAAATTTAACTTTACCTGCGTCAATCAAGTTAAATACAGCATCTTGTAGTACTTCAGATGCAACAACTAAATCTTCGAATTCTGAATCTGCAAAACCGTCTAATACGGCATTTGCTACAGAACCTACACCAGATTGTAGTGGCATTAATTGTTTTGTTAAACGACCCGCTTTAATTTCATCACGGAAGAAGTCTAATAGAATGTTTGCCATTGTTTGTGTTTCTTCATCTGGTGGTACGATTAATGAAGGCGCATCTGGCTCTTCAGAAATAACAATTGCTTTAATTTTTGCTGGATCAACTTTGATACCAATATCACCAAGGCGCTGCATAGCATCTGTCATTGGGATAGCTTCACGGTTACCTTGTTCACCAGGTACATAAATATCGTGGATACCGATTAACGCTTCTGGATGAGAAATGTTTAACTCGATAATAATATTTTCAGCATATTCTGCGAAGATTGGTGAGTTACCTACAGAGTTTGTTGGAATGATAAATCCATCTTCAGTAATAGCAACTGCTTCAAGAATTAGATATTTAATTGGTCCAATAATTCCTTGGCGCACTAGCTCAGCATTGTGTGAAAGATGAGCATCTACATAAAGCACATCTCCTGAGTTAATTAAATTACGGATACCCGCGTCACCTTGGAATGGTCCACGTTTACGAATTGCACCAGCTTCTGCTAAGTACTTGTCTACTTCTGGTCCTAATGATGCACCTGTATATACATCAATTTTGAATTCTTCATTTTTTGCGCGCTCAACTAATGCCATTGGCACAACTTTTGCGTCCCCAGCACGAGTAAAACCACTCATACCAACTACATCACCGTTAGAAATAAGTGCTGCTGCTTCTTCTGCAGTAACAATTTTACTCTCAAGTTCTTTTAAACCTAGGCGTTTTTGAACATTTGCATCCATAAAAAATCCTCCCCTAAATAATTTTGATGGAAACCGATTACAAAACTAGAAAAAACCTTTATGAATTTTCTGTTTATTCAGTTGTAGTATGACTCCAACCATTTGAATAATACTATCACCAAATTGTCACAAAAACTTTAGAATTAGCATTAAATTGAGTAAAAAAAGGAAAATCGAGCATTAAGATGATTTTTCGACAGAGAAAACGTTTTATTGTAGAGCTGTATAAATTTAGAGGATATCAACATAAAAACGATGTAAAAAAGGGAAGAGGGGAAAGAAAAGGAATTAAATTTTTTCGTAAAAAAGTACAGCGAACAATTTACAAATTGTTCGCTGTACATAGAAATTAGAAACCTAAAGAACGACGGAAGTAGCTTGCATAGCGTTGGCTTACAGGAATACGAGTACCGTCCTTCATAATTAATAAAAACGTTGAGTGTGAATCTGGTTGAATTTCATCGATGTAGTCAATATTAACGATATATGAGCGGTGACAACGAATAAATGAATCAGGTGCTAAAAATAGCTCTAAATCACTTAGGTTTAAACGGTGATAACCTTCACGAGTCATTGTTTTAACAAATGTTTTACGGAGTTGTGTTTCTAAATAAATAACTTGATCATGTTGAATTGGGTACCAGCAATCATCGATTTTGATTGTAATGTAGTTTGTTAAGAATGCTGATGGTTTTTGCGGGAAGATAGCAGTGATTGCTCCTTTTGTTTCGCCTTCCTCCATTAATGGAATACTCATTCCGTAGTAAGCGACACCGAATACATCGGGTTCGATGTAAGAGCTAATTTTTTGACCATAGCTTAGTGCTTTGTGTGCGGCTGAACCTTCTTTAATAGGGTCACCAGGTTTAATTTTTAAATCAACTTTTTTGCTTGGCTGGTAATATAAATATTCATTGGTATCAGAAATAGCAATGGAAGTATTCTCAGGGAAGAATTCCTTAATAATCTCCATTATTTCTTCTATTTGTTTTGGATCCACTATAAACACCTCGTCTAAACTTTTAAAAATAGTATTATCATCTATTTTACTACATATTCATATAAATTATATAGAGAAGATTTAGGAATAAAATAGAAAAATGTCGATTGACACATTAGAATGACGTCAGAAGTTTTGTATAATTTGTAAATTAATTTATTTAATGACTAATTTTTTTTGATAGGTATATGGTAAAATTTAATTGTTAGAGATAAGTTTACGAGGTTTCTACTATGCCTATGTGATTAATTAGCACTAGAGTAGCAATTAAAATGTGGTTGAAAGGAACTCGCAGAATATGGTAAAATTCACTGTATAGTCTATTTTTTTAAGATCTGGTGTTTTAGTTGGGTTATATTTGAGTTATTTTTTATAAAAAATTGTGAAATAGGACTCAATTCTTATATTGAATTAACAAATACTATTTTCTTATTTTTAATTTGTAAGGATTGGTGTCAAATTTTGTCATGCAATTCGTGTACTCTGAGGAAAGATGGGGAAGATTATGCAACTACATCAACATTCTATGTCAGAAACGATTTCAAAAAGATACTTCCAAGAAATCGATAATATTAATCAATATATCGGTGTCGAAGAATTTTTTAATATTGAGTCGAAATTAATTTTTGAAATTTACCATTTAGAATCTGCCAAAGCTAAAAAATCTTTGCATGAATTAATTGATATTCTTTCAATACGTTTTGGCAAGCAGGTCATAAAAATTGTTCGAAGTTATTTTTCCGTTTTGTCCTCCATTGTGGCCCGTAAATTGCTGGACAATCAAGTGCCTTCGAAAAAAGCTTTTGCTTTTAATATTGCTTGTAACGATATGATAGAAAATCAAATGAAAGATGCAGAGTTTTTACAATTTGCTGATGATTTAATTGATTTCTTTGTCTACTTTATTGCAGATCGCAAACAACCGACTTTCCGACATCAAACTGTCAACAAAGTGATCATGTATATAAATGACGAGCTTGAAAATGATTTAACAGTGGAAAGTATCGCTAACAATTTTCATATAAGTACGAGTCACTTATCACGTATTTTTAGAGAACACGTTGGCATTACATTAGTAGAGTATTTAAACGTGCGACGTGTAGAAGAATCACAATACTACTTACGACATACCAACAAGAGTATTACTTCTATCTCCGATCAATTCCATTTTTGTAATCAAAGTTATTTTACTCGTATTTTCAAAAAATATACTGGGGTAACGCCTAAGCATTTTAGAGATGAACTACATCATGAATTTTACCGTTTTGAAATGGCAGAGACTGAATTACTAAATGTTTAAAACATTGAGCATAGAACAAGAAAAGGTGCGAACGTATTAGCATAGCTAAAACTCGCATCTTTTTTATGAATTAATTTATGGAATGGTGACGAGAATTAGTAGCACTTGCTATTTGATAAAGATAGACCCTATAAGGTATACTTCACAGTAGTTGATAAATAATAGTAGGTGGAAAAATGAAAAATTGGAAGCTATTTTCAATGCTTGGACTGGCTGTTTTTGTTCTTAGTGGCTGTCAAGCTGTGCAAAACAAAGAAGGTTTTTTCTACAGTATCTTTGTAAAACCTATGGAGTTTTTACTGGAATTTTTCGGGAATGATATTTTTTCAGGAAGCTATGGTTTAGCAATCATTGCGATAACAGTTCTTATTCGTTTAATCTTAATGCCGATTATGTTGAAAAACTATCGTCAACAACAATTGATGAAAACGAAAATGGATGCGTTTAAACCTGAAATGGAAGCTGTTCAGAAAAAAATGAAAGAAGCTAAAACGAAAGAAGAGCAAACACAATATCAACAAGAAATGATGGCTCTGTATCAAAAGCATGGCATTAATCCGCTCAATATGGGTTGCTTACCGATGTTGATTCAAATGCCAATTATTATGGGTCTTTATTTCTCGATTTTGTATTCTACAGATGTAAAATCACATGAGTTTTTATGGTTTAGCTTAGGTTCACCTGATATTGTTATGACCATTATTGCAGGGATTGTTTATCTAGTTCAAGCTCGTGTATCATTATGGACTGTACCTGAACAACAAAAGGCTCAAATGAAAATGTTTATTTATATTTCACCAATTATGATTGTCTTTATCTCGATGTCTTCAATGGCGGCCCTACCACTATATTGGTCTGTCAGTGGTGCATTGTTGATTATTCAAACATATATTGGACGTAAATATTATTCGGAGCATCCCGAAAAAGCAAAATCATAAATTCATTGTTGTCGAGGCGCTTCTGTTGCCTCGATTTTTTTAGGAGGACAGCAAGATGAACAGAAAGTGGCTATCATCAATTTTTGTTGCAATTTTTAGTATTGCGGCACTAGTATTTATAATAATGGGGAAATTTAATTTTGCGGTATTGGCAATGACAATTATGTTTACCTTATCGAACGGGTTTAGAGCAAAGAGTTTTGAAGAGCAGGGCTATGTAAAAGAGTCGAAATGGATGAAGTATATGGCAATTTTTTTCGCCATAGCTTCTATAATAGTATTTGTCATTATTCTAACAGACTAAACTGTAAAGATTTGCGTGGGAAAATTGCACTTAAAAATGTGAACAGTGCTAAAATGAGATTATATCAAACAGGTAATATAATAAAATCGGTATTTCAGGATGAACCTTTTAAAAATCATCCGTTGGGATACCTGATAATTATTAAAGGGGCATAAATAGTGAAAAACAATCGTCTTCCGCTTATCCTTGGTGCTTGCATTTCTATCGCTTTAATTGTTGCTATTTTTGTAGTTTATAACTATAAAAATAATCAAGTTAATAATGCAGCGGATGAGCAACCAAAAACAACAGAAACAAATAATTCAGAGAAAGATTCTACTGCAACAGAGAAGCCAGTTAAAGAAAAACCAGAAACACCTGCAAAGCCAGAGCAACAACCTGATGAAAATGGCTATCTACCAAATCAAACATTACCTACTGAACCAACTTATATAAAGGGCGTTCTGCTAGCGAATAAAATTTATCCGCTTCCTTCAACTTTTGCACCTGAGGAAAATCCAGAAGCACGACAAGCGCTAAATCAGATGTTAGCTGCTGCCAAGCAACAAGGGTTTGATTTAGTCGCATTTAGTGGTTACCGATCATTTGAATATCAAACAACGCTTTATGAAAACTATGTTAAACGTGATGGACAAGCAGCTGCAGATCGATATAGTGCCCGTCCAGGCTATTCGGAGCACCAAACAGGTTTAGCGTTCGATATAGGCGAGCGCGGAAAAGAAGATTTATGGCTGACAGAAGAATTTGGAGAAACACCGGCAGGACAATGGCTATTTGCTCATGCCCAAGACTATGGTTTTATTCTTCGATTCCCGCAAAACAAAGAAAACATCACAGGTTATATGTATGAGTCGTGGCATTATCGCTATGTGGGCAAAGATATTGCAAAAGAGATTGCAAAACAAAATATTACGTTAGAAGAATATTTGGGCGTTAAATAAAAAAAGGGAGAGGAGTGGTTCTATAAGAACTAGCTCTCTTCCTTTTTCTATTTTATAAAATAGGTGTTAATAAACGAGAAATGGATTCTTTAAATTTAATAAGTGCTGAGCGGTTTTTGTACATTTCCCATGTTAATTCCGTACAATCAAAAATATCCTTTTCAAACAGCTCTGCAAGTTGGTGCGATATATTGGCATCATAAATAAAGGCATTGACTTCAAAATTAAGACTGAAGCTTCGTACATCGATATTAGCTGTTCCGACAGAGGATGCCTCGTCATCAATAATGATGGCTTTTGCATGGATAAAGCCTTTTTCATAAATGTATACTTTCGCTCCAGCACGTAATAACTGTCCTACATAGGAATAAGTCGCCCAATAAACAAACATGTGGTCAGGTTTATTAGGAATCATAATACGTACATCAATGCCAGATAACGTAGCAATTTTAATGGCATCTAAAAAACTTACATCGGGAATAAAATAAGGTGTCTGAATGTATATATATTTTTGAGCCATGTTAATGAGTTTTAAATAACCGATCTTAATTTGTTCCCAGTCCGAATCTGGTCCGCTTGAAACAATTTGTAAGCCAACGTCTCCTTTTTTAGGAATCGCAGGGAAGTAACGATCAGAGTAACCCATTTTTTGTTGTGCACTTGCTTGGTTCCAATCAAGTAAAAAACGTGTTTGCAAAGGATGTACGGCACTTCCCTCAATGCGTAAGTGAGTGTCTCTCCAGTAACCAAACTTTTTCTGTAACCCTAGGTATTCATCACCTACATTAAAGCCTCCAATATAGCCAATTCGGCCATCAATGACAACTATTTTTCGGTGATTTCTAAAATTTAGGCGGGGATTAAGGAGTGGCAAAATAGAGGGGAAGAAAACTTCTACTTCACCACCAGCATTAAGCAATTCCTTAAAATTGCGCTTTTTCACATTACGTGACCCCATCTCATCGTAGAGAAGACGTACCTTGACACCTTGCTTTGCTTTTTTAGTTAGTGCATTGACGATACGAGTACCTAAGTTATCAAGGCGGAAGATATAATATTGAATGTGAATATGATCTTTTGCTGCTTCAATATCTTTAAGGAGTTGTTCAAATTTATCGGCACCATCGTCAAAAATATCTAGATGGTTGTCCTGGGTTAATACCGCATTATTTGTTCTGAGGTGCATGTAAATCATCTCTTGATAGTTTTCGGCATTTGCAATGCGAAATTCAAATGTTTCATCACGAATGGCTTCCATTTGGTAAGTAATAAGGTTGTCTATCCCAATATCCTTACGTCCTTCCCAACGGAATAAATGTTTTCTTCGTAACTGTCTTCCGAGTAATAGGTACAAAATAAATCCAGCTAATGGCAGGAAAAATAGTACGAGAATCCACGCCCAAGTAGAGGTAGCATCTTTACGTTCTAAAAAAATGATGGTCATAGCTAATAAAATATTAAAAAATAAAGTTAAAGGGACTAAATATTGTATATCTGTAAAAATGCTCATTCCTACACCTGCCTTTACTATTGTTAACAACATACTTTAGTATAGCCTACTTCAAAAGAGGAAAGAAGATACGAAATGGCTAGATCATATGGAAATGGCGTAGCTCGGAAACTGATCAAAGATACTCCAACACCTTAATCAAGTCCTAATCCAAAACCAACCTCCAATGATAACACATTTTAGCTTGAAGTAGCTTGATATCTCCATTTAAAAAATAAGAGCAGCTAGCTATTTTCTTCATCCTATCAGAACAGGAGAGGGGAGAAAGCATTGTGCATGATAATCTTGTTTAAACATAAGCACTTGCATAGAATTGTAATCATGACTTAGCAATACGAAATGTGCTGTAGAAGTCAAAACTATTCATAACGCAATGATTTTTTTGATGCCTTATATATATAAATAAGACTTATCGACAAAATAGCAATCACTGCCGAAGTATAATAACCAAGACTAGCTTGTACTGTAAATAGCCAAGTGAAAAAGAGTGGGCCGAGAATACGACCTAAGTTATCCATTGAATAGGAGAGCCCTGCGGCAGTACCATATTGTCCTCCAGATTCTTTAGAGGAGAGCGATACCACACATGTTCTAGCAAGTGCATTACCAGCTGTAAAGACACAAAGGGCTAGGCCAGCCATAAAAAGGTTAGTAGTTAGTGTGAATAAAAGCATTCCTATAGCTGTTACAATTTGTGCGCCGATTAACCAGGTTGTCTCGCTACCGTTTTTTATACGCCGAACGACGCCACCTTGAATTGCAGCATCAACAAAGCCACTAAACATAAATAAATAACCAATTTGCAATGGTGTAATGTGAATTTTTTCGATTTGGAATAATTGGAATGTAGCCTCAACACCTGCTAGCATAAAGGTTACTAAAAATGAAAACAGAAAGAGATAACGCACTCGGTATTGTAGCATTTTACCAGCGCCTTTTGGCACAATAGCACGTTTATTCGAATCTTTTCGTTTTTCTGGTTCTTTTAAGACGAAACTTGCATAAATAAATAATAGTGCAATTAATATTGCGGAAGCGATAAACGGTAATTGCAAGCTATAATGTCCTAGCATACCGCCGATTGCTGGACCGAAAATAAAACCAAGACCAATGGACATGCCCATAAAGCCCATATATTTATTACGATCCTCTTCACTGGACATATCTGCGATAAATCCTGTTACTGCTGTATATAATGCTCCTGAAAATAAACCACCAATAATACGAGAGACATACAAAATAGTCAGGTTATCAATAAATAATGAAAAAATAACAAAGCTAAGGCTAAATCCAACAAGACCTGTTAAAATTAAATGTTTACGCCCTACCTTATCGGATAGCATGCCCCAAAATGGTGCTGTGAAAAAACTTGCAAGTGAGTAGACAGTTAATAATCCACCAACGTGGAGATCATGCCAATTTTGCTGTACAATCACCTCTGGTAAGACAGGAATAATAATGCCAAATCCAAGATAGACGAGGAATTGAACAGACATCAATAATAAAATTGCCTTCTTCATACAGTTCCCTGCTTTCATACGATATTTCAATATGTATATTCTAACCTTCTTAATCTTGCGATTACAAGAATGTGGAGGGAGATCTTTGGATAATGAGTAATGAATCGGTAGGAAAGAGGTGCCGCTTAAAACAAAAGAGCAAGTCAGTGAATAAAATAAAGCCACTTCGGGCAGTTTAAATATGTTTGATAGTAAAGAGTGATGGGTATAAAAAATTTACAATGTAACAAAATTGAAAAAAATTTTATGTAAGTTAAGTGCTATGATAAATTTGTCAGACATCTACTCTTAGAAAAATGAAACTTTTTTGTAAATAAAACGTTATATAAAATCGAGGAAAGATTGAGGTGGAATGTATGACGAAAGAAGTAGATTTGAAAAAGATTGTTTCGAATTTATCTAAGTTGGGTGTAACAGCCACTGTAACAAAGTCTCGACTAGAACTTTTAAAAGTGCTCACACCACCAACGCAGACACCGCAAGTTCAAGCTTAACTCGTTTACAATAGAAAAAGGGAAGTCTCCATGTAAGAGACTTCCCTTTTTCTATATGTTTATTCATCTTCATCATGTGTTGTAAACATGTATGTGCGATAGTGGAACCGCATACTAAAGACAAGACCAATAGCTAAAGCATTTCCCATTAAAGAACTTCCTCCGTAGCTAATAAACGGAAGCGGAATACCTGTAATAGGTAATAATTGAATTGTCATTCCTATATTTTCGAAAACGTGGAAGGTAATCATAGCAATAATACCAGCACAAACATATGTTGAAAATGGATCTTTTAATAAGAGTGTTGTTTTTGTTAAGTGATAAATTAATAAGAAGAAAATACAAATAACAATACTAGCTCCAATAAAACCCCATTCCTCACCAATTACTGTGAAAATAAAATCGGTATGGTTTTCTGCTACATATACTTCTCGATTTCGAAAACCTTTACCAAAAATTTCACCTGACCCAATGGCATTTAACGATGTAATTAAATGATAGCCATCACTAGATGAATAGGAATAGGGATCTAGCCAGGAGTAAATTCGAGCAAACTGGTAAGCTTTAAAGCCAAATGTTTTCTCAAGGAAATCCTGCATGTAAAGTGCCATCCACAATAGTGAACCACCTGCTAGCACGCCACCTAAAAATGTAGGAAGAATGATTTTCCAAGAGATACCCGCTACAATGATGAGAGCTGCAGTAATCGCTAAGAATACAAGAGCTGAACCAAGGTCAGGCTGTTTTAAAATAATCCCTAAAGGTACGATTAATGTGATACCGATTTTACCAAGTAGTAAAAAATCAGTTTTTAAAGATCTTAATGAATAAACTTCATGATGCTTACTTATCAATCGTGCTAGTGCTAAAATGTAAAAGGTTTTCATAAACTCAGAAGGCTGAATATTTCCAATCGGTGTGTGATACCAGCTTTTAGCACCATTAACGGGTGCACCGATTTGGCCTTCTCCTTCAGGCATAAAAATAAGCAGTACCAATAAGGCAATCCCTGCTCCATACATATACCATGACATTTTTTTGTATTGATCTGGTTCAAAAAACATCACAATGCCAATAATTACGGCACCAATTATATACCATTGCATTTGTTTTGGTACGTAATTAATGCCATACTGACCTGATGTTTGTGCAGATGCAATAGCTAACAAACTAATGACTAGAAAAGTGAAAAGAATAAAAGCAAGGGTCCAGTCAAAACGATTTGCGAAATTTCGTTTATTTTCCATAAAAGCCACCTAAATTAAAATAGTATCTCAGTATGAGTAAATGTGATGCGTTTCTTCCTATTTCGTTTATAATTGTTCAAAGAAGAGAGCAATTTATAGGAGTTAGGTATTGGTGAAAAAATAACCTTCATCTACTGATAAGCTTGCAATTTGCTTTGAATATTGTCAATGGAATTTTAAGCAAATACTTGTACTCAATGAGTAGTCTTAAATTTGTATGCAAATGCATGTTTAACATTCCTATTATAACGCAAAAAACACTTTTATGCCTGCGTATATAGTTGTGACGACAATTAACATAAAATGTTTCAAAAAAATGATGTTTAGTCTTATAATGTATTGAAGAATGGGGTGATGGTTGTGGCTAAAAAATTAAAGTCAGCTGATGATTTTATGTATCATATTTATGTTCACATGAACGATGTCGATAAATTTGTCATTTTTAGCGGGTTAAAATTCTCGCAATTTGTGGCTGCGCTTGAACCACTGCATCACTTACTGTTATTAAAACATTCCTATGAAGACGGTTCTTTTAATATGCATACACAGTTTGAGTATGTACTGGAAGAAGAGGTTCCTCGTTTTGTGAAAAAATCAGCAGAATCGAAGGAATTGTGTTGGGTTGATTTTATGGACGAAAAGAGGCTAGATCATCTAACACCGATGGAACAAGGAGAACTGCTCTACATAAGTCATAAAAAAGAACCGATTACGTCTGCATTTTTTAACAAATTACAAAATAGATTCGTTTATTATTCTTCAGATTTAGAAAAAATGACTAAAATCTATTTCCGGCACTTAAGTGATTCGGATTTACTAGTTGCAAATGTTTTTAATAGTTTAATTCGTGAAAAGGAGCGGAGTACTGGTTTTTGGCGTCGAAAGGTCAAATCGAGTATTCCATCCATATCGCCCGACTTTTTACGTTCTTATCGATCCTTTGCTAAAGATGGAGCGTTATTATCTTTGTATAGGATTGAAAAACCAAAAGCAGCTTACGGGATAGAAGTTCGTAACCTATCAGAATATTCCTTTCCCGATGAAGTTTGGGATGACTTAAATACCATATTGAAAACGGAGCATGATGAATTGATTTATATTATTTAATCTTCATAATAAAGGCAGATGTTTTTATATCTGAATCAAATGAAGATAAACTGTTGGCAGATGTGATAGATTTTGAAGTGTGGATATAGACAGGACAAAATCCAGACGCAATGAGGCCAAGGTATAAACGTTGAAAAGTACACTCAAATCTCACCGTCAAAATTACGGTGAGATTTTTATGTCATTTGTCAAGACGTTTCATGATAAACTAATAGTACTCAAGAAGTATGTGGAGGGCACAAAAATGAAAAAAAGAATCGGTTTATTATACGGCGGAAAGTCAGCGGAGCATGAGGTGTCCTTATCGACAGCTCGTGCAGTTACAGGAGCTTTGAATTTCGAGGAGTATGAAGTATATCCGATTTTCATTACATCTGATGGGGAATGGCGACGTGGTGAACGTTTAGAAAAACCTGTTAGTACAATTGAAGAATTACAATTTGGTGATGATACCACAATTTTAGAGAATAATATTACTGATTTTTTAATTGATAAGCATGGCAAGATGGTGCAGTTTGATGTTATTTTCCCATTACTACACGGTACAAATGGTGAAGATGGAACGGTGCAAGGTTTACTTGAGGTTCTAAATCTACCGTATGTAGGGAATGGTGTTTTAGCATCTTCTGCTGGTATGGATAAAGTGGTAATGAAGCAATTATTTGAAATTGCTGGGTTACCGCAGGTGCCCTATACGTATTTTATTCGTAGCGAATGGAAGAATGAGCAACAGGTAATTATTGAACGCTGTGAAGAAAAATTAAATTGGCCGATGTTTGTAAAGCCAGCAAACTTAGGATCAAGTGTTGGAATTAGCAAAGCAATAAACCGTGAAGAATTAGTAAAAGCAATTGACGTTGCCTTACAATATGATCGTAAAATTGTAGTTGAGCAAGGAATCACTGCTCGAGAGGTTGAATTAGCCGTGTTAGGAAATGATTATCCTGAAGTTTCTGTTCCAGGTGAGATTAAACCAGTTACTGAATTTTATGATTATGATTCGAAATATAAGGACGGCTCCACAGCATTAATTATTCCTGCTGAGCTTCCGATGGAAACAGTATCTAGCTTAAAGGAACTGGCGAAACGTGCATTTAAAGCAATAGATGGTAGTGGATTAGTTCGTGCTGACTTTTTTGTAACAGCAGATAATAGCATTTTTATCAATGAAGTAAATACAATGCCAGGTTTTACACCTGTCAGTATGTATCCTTTATTATGGCAACATACAAATGTGAGTTATCCAGAGCTGATTGATCGTCTAATTACCTTAGCGATTGAACGTTTTGAAGAAAAACAACAGCTTCACTATAAAAAAGACTGAGTGGGATTATTGTGAAAAAAACATTAAAACAATTAGCTGCATGGTTAAATGAGGATGTGTCAGTTTTTGGTGACACAGTTGTATCAGGTATATCCATTGATACAAGAACAATTCAACAGGGCGATTTATTTGTACCATTCCGTGGAGAGCATTCAAATGGGCATCAGTTTGTGAATCAAGCATTTGAGAAAGGTGCTGGAGCTTCTCTATGGCAAAAAGACGAGCCAAATCCACCAGAAGGGGTCCCTTTATTATTTGTGGATGACCCAGAGTTAGCTTTGCAGGAAATGGCACGTGCGTATCGTAACGAACATAAAGCAACATTTATAGGCATAACAGGGTCAAATGGTAAAACATCAACAAAGGATATTTTAGCAGGGACACTTGCTCCATTTTTTAAAGTACAAAAGACTATTGGGAACTTTAATAATCAATTAGGTTTACCAATTACAGTTTTACAGCTCGATGAAGATACTGATGTAGCTGTCCTTGAAATGGGTATGAGTGGTTTTGGGGAAATTGAATTTTTATCTAAGCTTGCTCGTCCTCATATGACAGTTATAACAAATATCGGTGAAGCCCATATGCAAGATTTAGGATCACGAGCAGGTATTGCGAAAGCGAAGTTTGAAATTATTCAAGGAATGCAGCCAGATGGCCTTTTATTCTATGATGGAGACGAACCACTGTTACAGGAGTTAGTAGCTAAGGAGTCACACTTACAGTCAGTGCCATTTGGATTAGACCCAAGTAATCTTTTATATGCTGAGAATATTCATGCCAATGCAGATGGAAGTAACTTCACAACGCACGGTATAATTGAGGGTGATTTCTTTATTTCAGTTCTTGGCAAGCATCAAGTGAAAAATACACTAGTGGCGATGCTAATTTCTCATAAGCTTGGTTTAAGCAATGAACAAATTCGTACATCCTTAGAGCATGTAGTGTTAACAGACATGAGAATGCAACAAGTACAGGGATCGAATGGTGCTCTCTTTATAAACGATGCCTATAATGCAGCTCCAACCTCGGTGAAAGCCGCTATTCAATTTATGGCTACTTCAACTATTCGTCCTGAAAAATGGCTTGTATTAGGAGACATGTTAGAGCTAGGGCCAAATGAACAAAGTTTTCATGAAGAACTAGCGGAGCATATAAATGAGCAGGAAATAGATTATATCTGTTTATTTGGTCCTCGTATGGCACATCTTTATAAAGTATTAAAAGAGCGCTTTGATGCACAACGGTTACTGTATGTAGAAGATGATTATTCGGCTATTATTGAAAAGCTAAAGCAAGCAAATGAATCCTCTATCGTTTTACTGAAAGGCTCACGTGGTATGAAATTGGAGACAGTTTTAAAAGCATTTGCATTATAGTATTAATGAATCGGTGGGATCAAACCCACCGATTTATTCATATAGTTTATCTTTGTTAAACGAGGTGAGGATGTTGTCAGTAGGTGTACTAAGTATACATGGTTTTTCAGGTGGTCCTTATGAGGTGGAGCCATTCACAGCATACTTACGGGCACATACAGATTGGTTAGTTGAAGAGCCTACATTATCAGGCCATGGAGAAGAATTACATATGAGTGGGTTTACTGCAAGGCATTGGTTAATGGATGCTGAACTCGCCTTCCGGTCATTAGCAAAAAAAGTTGATGAGGTCATAATTGTTGGTTTTTCGATGGGAGGGATTATCGCGTTATATTTGGCCAAGCGCTATAGAGTAAAAAAGCTCGTATTGCTGAGTGCCGCTGCTAAATATGTAAGCCCTAAACAATTGGTAAAGGATTTCAAAATGTTAGCTTCTGAAGCCTATCATCATAATTTAACGAATAATGAACTTTTTTTACGCTATCAACATAAGTTTAACAATGTACCATTAGCGTCAACAATAGAATTTATGAAATTGGTTAAAATGGTGGAACCTTATTATCAGCATATTCAAATTCCAGTTTATATCGTGCAAGGGAAAATGGATGGAATAGTACCCTACCAGACGGCACAATTTCTCTTTGATGAATTATCCTCTAAAGAAAAAAACTTGTATTTTTCTGATAAAGGTAAGCATCATATATGTTTTGAAGAAGATTGTTCTGAATGGTTTCCTCAAGTTTTAATGTTTTTAAAGGGTGAGTAAAGTAGTCAGATTATTACGACTCATGCGTTATCGTTGCATACGATTTAAAGCCATGTTAGACTAGTGTAAGCAATGGATACATTTTGTGCGAAGACTCTTCATATTTGGTTGAAGAGTACTTTTTTTTGAAACATAACGGTTTTATTCTAAAGTGAATAATTACGACAGAATCGAACCGCTCGGTAAAGACCGGGCTTTCCTTTTCATATAAGAGAGCTCTATATGAACTATCATGTAGAGAAAATTTTTAAGTAACGGAAACGTTCCACTACACAGGCTCGAATTTGCCGACAACTTCATCTGAAAATGTAACCATTTGTCAACTTAAAAGGAAAAAAAGGAGATTGAGAAGTTTGACAAATTTTTCAGAATTAAATATTAGCGAATCTACATTACGCTCAGTAAAGCGTATGGGATTTGAAGAAGCAACACCAATCCAAGAAGGTACTATTCGTTTTGCGATTGAAGGCCGTGACGTATTAGGTCAAGCACAAACTGGTACTGGTAAAACTGCCGCTTTCGGGATTCCACTAATTGAAAAAATCAATCCAAAAAACCCTAATATTCAAGCGTTAGTCATCGCACCAACTCGTGAGTTAGCTATTCAAGTTTCTGAAGAGCTATATAAAATTGGTTATGACAAACGCGTAAAATTATTATCAGTTTACGGAGGTCAAGAAATTGGCCGTCAAATTCGTGCACTGAAAAATAGACCTCAAATCATTGTTGGTACGCCAGGACGTATTATTGATCATATTAATCGTCGTACGTTAAAATTAGAAGATGTTCAAACATTAGTATTAGATGAAGCAGATGAAATGTTAAACATGGGCTTTATCGATGATATTAATTCGATCTTAGAAAACGTGCCTGCTGAGCGTCAAACATTATTGTTCTCAGCAACAATGCCACCAGCAATCCGTAAAATTGCAGAAACATTTATGCGCGATCCAGAAATTGTGAAAATTAAAGCGAAAGAATTGACTGTAGACAATATTGATCAATATTTTGTTAAGTCAGCTGAACGTGAAAAGTTCGATATTTTATCTCGTCTTTTAAATGTTCACCAGCCAGAGCTTGCGATTATTTTTGGTCGTACAAAACGTCGTGTAGATGAGCTTGCACAGGCCCTATCAATTCGTGGATATTTAGCTGAAGGTATTCATGGTGATTTAAGTCAAGCGAAGCGTATCTCTGTATTACGTCAATTTAAAGAAAATAAAATTGATATTCTTGTTGCGACAGATGTAGCAGCTCGTGGACTTGATATTTCTGGTGTAACACATGTTTACAACTTTGATATCCCTCAAGATCCAGAATCTTATGTTCACCGAATCGGACGTACTGGCCGTGCGGGTAAATCAGGTCTTGCTGTAACATTTGTTACTCCACGTGAAATGGGTTACTTACGTATTGTAGAAGAAACAACGAAAAAACGTATGACACCACTTCGTCCACCAACATCTGATGAAGCATTAGAAGGTCAACAACGTTTAGCTGTAGAAACACTTGAAGGTCTTATTGCTAATAATAATTTAGGTGATTACCGCACATTTGCAGCGGAATTACTTGAAAATCATGAAGCAATTGATGTTGTGGCAGCTGCTCTTCGCTCGTTAACGAAAGAGCCAGATGATACACCGGTAACAATCACAGAAGAACGTCCATTACCAATGCGACGTGAACGTTCTAGCAATAATCGTGGTGGTGGTGACCGTGGCCGCAGTAACCGTAGCTATGGCGGACGTCGTGACAATGCTCGCAGTGGAGATCGCCGCAACAGCCGTCGCGAAGGTGGTCGCCGTGAAGGCGGACGTCGTGAAGGTGGACAAGGTCGTTCTCGTTCTCCACGCCGTCACGAAGACTAATCTTAATCAAATATACGTAATCTTTATGTTAAACCTTACAGTCTTATTGGCTGTAAGGTTTTTTTCGGCTATAGTTGAAACAAAAAGGTAACTAAATCCGTATACCTAATGAAGAAAGCGAGGGGAACGACTATGAGATCACAACCGATTCATCAAATATCCAGAAAAGGGCTAACTGTGTGGCGTTTATATGGAGTCATACAAACATTGGTGCTATTCATTATAGCGGGGCTAGTAAGCTACGGTACTTATTATTTTGATTGGCCATCATTTATTTATTTCGTTGCTGGTGCAGTAGTAATACTAAGCGCCATATTATCCATATTTTTATTCCCAAAAATAAGATGGGAACGATGGCGTTATGAGGTCCGAGAACATGAAATTGAAGTACAACATGGTTTATTTGTAGTGAAACGGACTTTAATCCCAATGGTTCGGGTTCAACATGTTGATACGACACAAGGGCCGATTTTAAAAAAATACGACTTAGGTAATATTTCTATCTCAACAGCAGCAACTGTACATACGATTCCAGCACTTGTAATGGGTGAAGCAGATTTACTTCGTGCTCGTATCTCTGATTTAGCAAGGGTGGCTGAAGATGATGTCTAAGGAGATTAATCGTTTACATCCAATATCTGCTGTGATTACGAGCGTCAAAGCATTAAAAAGTATGATATTACCAATTGTGATTATTATCGTAAGTAACGGCTTTAATTTTTCTTTAAACTTCCGTAGTGACCATTTTTTTGATACGATTTTACTTTTCGGAGTGTGGGGAGTCGCGGCCCTTCTTGCGCTCATTGGGGGAATTATAAAATGGCGGACATTTGTTTACTGGTTTGAAGACGGGGAGTTACGTGTAACATATGGGTTATTTGTTAAAAAGAAGCGTTATATTCCATTTGAACGCATTCAAAGCTTAAATTACAACGAGGGTATTTTTCATCGTCTTTTTGGTTTAGTGAAAGTTCAAGTAGAAACGGCTGGTAGTAAGGGAGGTAAACCTGAGGTCGAGCTAACAGCCATTCGCAAAGCCGCAGCAGATGTTATTGAATTAGAAATGCGTCGCGCTAAAAATGAAACAGTTCTACAACGGGATGATCAAGAGCAAGTACAGATCATGGAGGAAGCTAGATCAACTCCAACGATTTACCATATGTCCATGCGTGATTTACTCGTATTAGCAACAACATCTGGTGGAATTGGCGTGGTACTGTCAGGTCTTGCAGCTGTTGCCTCACAGTTTTCCGATATTATACCGTATGAAACAGTTTTTCATGAGTTAGCTGACTTTGTGAAAGTCGGTGCATTTTTAATAGCGTTAACGGTAATGTTGGTTTTAATTGTAGCTTGGGTTGTATCGGTGGTCATAACATTGATTAACTATTATGATTACACGGTTCGTATTGAAGATAATAAACTGATTATCACAAAAGGTCTTTTAGAGAAAAAGCGTATAACGCTGCCATTGAATCGAATTCAAGCCATTCGTATTGTTGAAAATCCATTACGTCAATTAACAGGATTTGCTACGGTGGTTGTAGAAAGTGCTGGAGGTAACGGTGAAGATGGAAATGATAAAAAAATTACGTTGTTTCCACTTATTAAGAAGCATGATTGTTTGCAAACATTAGATCAGCTTTTCCCAGATATGGATTGGAATCCAACATTTATTCGATCACCAAAAAATGCGAGACCATTCTTTTATCGTATTGATTTTATTTGGTTAGTCCCTGTTATAGGTGCATGTAGTTATTTCTTTTATCCATATGGACTATTGTCGTTGCTATTAATCCCATTAACGATACTACTTGGTATATGGCAACATAAAACAGCGGGTTTCCAAATTAATGGAAAACAACTAGCTATGCAGTATCGAGTATTTAGTCGAATTACATTGATCATGGAGAAAAAACGAATACAGTCTATTGAAAGTACACAATCGTTCTTTCAAAAACGAAAGAATGTTATGTCTATTAAAGCAACAGTAATGTCAGGGGCAACAGGTACAAAAGGAAGTGTATCAAGCCTTGAGCAACAAGATGCGGAAAAGATCTTAACGTGGTATGAACATTAATTAACAAAAAGCCAATTCTTACAATTTTATGGTAGGATTGGCTTTTTTAGATACAAAAAACTATTTCTGCGTTTATAATAAAATAAATAAAACAAAAGGGGTGGGACTTTGTTTAAATATGTTATTAATGAAAGTGCTTATCTGAAGCTATTGGATTTAAGTGATGTAGATGAATTATTTGCCTTAACTGACCGTTCAAGGGATACATTACGTGAATGGTTACCTTTTGTAGATGATGTCAAAACAGTAACAGATACCGAGCGATTTGTAAAAAGGGCTATGCAACAATATGCTGATCACAATGGTATACAGGCGGGGGGATATACTATGATGGAAAGCTAGCGGGTGTGATAGGGTATCATCAAATCAACTGGCAGCATAAATGGACAAGCATTGGCTACTGGTTAGGGAATGAATTTGTGGGTAAGGGACTTGTAACGAATTCCATGAAAGCATTGATTGATTATGCTTTTTACTATTTAAAGTTAAATCGTATTGAGGTACGTGTAGCTGTAGGAAATATTCGTAGTCGTACAATTCCAAAGGTGCTAGGCTTCCATGAGGAAGGGCGCCTAAGGGATGCGGAATGGCTTTATGATCATCATGTGGATCAAGTAGTTTATGGTATAACAGCAGCGGAATGGAAAAAAATAAAGATGGCAAATGAAGCTACAGTAGTTTTGTAGCTGAAGTTATGTAACAAAAAAGGAGCTGCCTGTTATGAGCTGCTCCTTTTTAGATGTTATGGTCTACCCGCCATTTTCTGTTTACGCCAGCTTAAGATTCTTTTCGGATGTAAATAGACAAGTCCTAGAATGAACCCTGTTACTAAACCGCCTAAATGTGCATAGACATTCACATTTGGTTGAAGAAAAGTCATAATGACACTGATGACGATGATTGGTAAAATGAGCTTACGAAGCATTGGCATTGTACGACGCGTATAGTAAACCAATGCCCCAAAAGCACCAAAAATACCAAAAATAGCCCCACTTGCACCAAGACTCGTATAACTACTATCATAGAATACATAGGTTGCCATGTTGCCTACAATGCCTGAAACTAAATAAATTGTAATGAAGCGTGCTTTGCCTGCGATTTTTTCTAGCTCTGGTCCAAAGAGATATAATGAAAACATATTAAAAAACGTATGCATAAATCCTGCATGTAAAAACATTGCAGAAAATACACGCCACCATTCACCACTTTGAATCAGGAAATTTGCTTGGATTCCGAAATTCCACAAAAGTGTTCCTATGCCGGGTAAAAGAGACAATACATAGAGAATTAGATTAATTGCTATTAACGTTGAAACAATAGGGTAATACTTTGTGTATTGCTTAAAATTTTCTGTTCTACTAAACATGGCTCCACCTCAACTTACATTTATTATACATGCCTTGTTGGAAATTGGTAAAGGAGAAGGTCATATGATTAAGGGAATTGGTCTCGACATTGTAGAAATAGACCGTATTGCAAAAGCGATGAAACGTACAAATAAATTTAAAGACCGTATTCTAACCGATAAGGAAAAAAGTTTATTTGAAGCCTATTCAGAAACTCGTAAAATAGAATTTTTGGCAGGACGATTTGCTGCTAAAGAAGCATTTTCGAAAGCGATGGGAACTGGCCTTGGGGAACAATGTAAGCTCCATGATATGGAGATATTAAAGGGGGAGGCAGGGAATCCGATTTTATATTTTAAAGGGGAGCTTGTCAATGGATTTGTTAGTATTACACATTCCAAGCAATATGCAGCCGCTCAAGTAATCTTATTAGAATAATGTTTAACTTGTCTAAAAGGTTGGCTTAGAAATTTAAATATATTGCTCTTTCTTCAAATGACATAACTGACAAATACGGTTCATATATTGTCGTAGTGGATTTGAAAGAAGAAAGGGTGAAAGCGTGGGCAACCGTATAGTTAAATGGCTCGTCTTACTTTGTACGATATTACTTCTGTCGGCATGTGGTGCAGCCTCACAGGAAAAAGTGTTGAAGAAAGTGAATGGTAAATGGGCAGAGACTAATGGCTATGAGTTAAATGCAACGATGGAGATTAAATCTGGAGGAGAGCCAAGAAATTATGATGTTACAGTATGGCATACAAAACCAGATTTCTATCGAGTAGAGGTAATGGAAAGTGGGAAAGATGTTTCACAAATGATTGTGCGTAATGCTGATGGCGTTTTTGTTGTAACACCGACATTAAACAAAATGTATAAGTTCCAAAGCGATTGGCCGAAGAAAAATAGTCAAGCCTATTTAATTGGAGCTCTAGCAGAAGATTTAGCGGAAGATAAAAATCTTGTCATGAAAGAGGAAGAAAAAGCATATATATTTGAAGCGGCTACTAGAAACAGCTATAAGAATAGTATGCCTCATCAAGTGATTACAGTAGATAAGAAAACGCTATTGCCAACTTCTGTTGTCATTATGAATGATGTAAAAGAAGAACAAATTCGCATTAACTTTAAGAAAATTAAGCTAGGTGTACAACATGCTGCAAAAGAGTATGCAGTTGAGCAATTTACAGATAAAGATAACACGAAAGGTGAACAAGCTACACCTACTGACAAAGAGGGGCAAGAAGAACAAGACGACAAAGAAGCTGTTGGTGCAGAGGTTGAATATCAAGAATTCCAAACACATTATCCTGTCTTAAGTTGGGCACAGTTGGCTAATGAGAAAGTTGTGCAGGAAGGTGGAATGGAAAGAGTTATCTTAACATTCGATGGTGAAAAGGCATTTACAGTTATGCAACAACCAGTTACGAAGGAAAGCGCAATGTTGCCAGTTGCATCACCTGGTGATCCTGTTGACCTAGGCTTTACAATTGGTGCTATTACAGATACATCGATTAGTTGGGAAAAAGATGGTGTTGAATTCTTTGTAGCTTCAAGCAAATTAACACGAGAAGAAATGATTGAAGTTGCTACATCCATGACGATAAGTAGTATGAAGTAGTAACTTTCTAGCTACAGCTTTCAAAAATGAAGGCTGTAGCTTATTGCCAATATGAAAGTAGTTTTCACCGTTTAGAAATTGTTAAGTCACATTGTTTAAAGTGAAAATAATAAAATAATTTCTCTTACTATTGGACAAGCTAAAAATGAAATGTATGTAATACATAATGTTTTAATTAAAAATAAAGAGGGTATTCTTATGAAGACACAGCAATATTTTCGACCAACCAAAGCAATGATAAATTTGAAAGCAATCCAACAAAACGTTAAAAATTTAAAAGAGTTTTTACAACCTAATGTTCAAATAATTGCTGTAGTAAAGGCAAATGCATACGGTCACGGAGATGTAGCTGTTGCAAGGGCAGCTCTTGAGGCTGGTGCCACAATTCTTGCGGTTGCTACGCCCGATGAGGCATTACATATTCGAGCACATTTTGAAGAACCAGACATACTAGTATTAGGAGCATCTCCAGTTTCATTTGCGCCATATGCTGCACAGCAGCGTATAATTCTTACAGTCTTTGCAGAAGATTGGATTCAGCAAGCTGCTCCTCTGTTAGCAAACGAATCACTTCCTTTACGACTACATATAAAAGTAGATAGCGGGATGGGGAGAATAGGCATTCGCTCAGAGCAAGAATTATTAGCCCTATATCAAACAATACAGTCTATAGATAACGTGGAAATTGATGGAATTTTTACACATTTTGCAACAGCAGATGAAGAAGAAACAACTTACTTTAATCAGCAAGTACAGTTATTTGAGAGATGTTTATCCGAAATGCCTTTTAAGCCTAGACTTGTTCATGCAGCCAATACAGCAGCCTCCTTTATAAAGGATTCACACTTACAATATGACGCTGTTAGATATGGAATTTCTATGTATGGATTAGCACCTTCATCTTACGTGGAAAGCAATTTACCATTTCCATTACATCCTGCATTTGCGCTTGAAAGTGAACTTGTTCATGTGAAGCAAATCAAATCAGGTGATTCGGTTGGATATGGAGCTACATATGTTGCTCCAACAGATATGTGGATAGGAACGATTCCGATTGGTTACGCGGATGGTGTTATTCGCAAGTTGGGCGGACAAGAGGTATTAATTGATGGCCAAAGAATGCCGATTATCGGACGAATTTGTATGGACCAATGTATGGTTGCACTACCAAAAGCATATGCTATAGGTGAGAAGGTAACACTCATTGGCCAACAAGGGCAGAGTGTAATTTCTGTTGATGAATGGGCAACTAAACTTGATACAATTAATTATGAAGTACCATGCATTATAACTGCAAGAGTTCCTAGAATATACTTTTAATTAATCTTCATAAGAAATAGTCTCTTATAGATAGTAATCATTCTCTTGAATAGTTTCAATGTAGTGTAAAGAGTAACGTTCCGACATAAAAAGTTGAATTTAGCAAGCAAACAAACTGGAGAACTTTGTTTCATTTCAAACTTTAAGTGACTCATATTTGGAAACGTATTGCAATGATAATTATTCAGCATATACCTTCGACAACCAACATATTTTTACAATTTGTACTTCAAATTGTCAGATATTTTGTCATTTCATGTCTTTTCAACAATATCTTTCAATGATAGAATGGGAAGTAATGAAAAGTGTATGGTTCCGTTGGAGGTGCTTGCTGTGTACGAGAAAAAGTTAAGAGAAGCTACAATTGCTGTTCAAGACAGACTATTTCTACAAACAAAGGAAGTAATTGAAGGTGAATCTTTTGTGCGTATTTTGGCGCGCAAAAATTTAATGCAGGAGCAACCAAATCAAATACGGGAAGCTATGATAAAAGGATATGTTGAAATGTCTCATATTAATTTAATGATTGCGAGTGAATGCTTGCATGCAGAATATGAAGCACAGCATATGGTGGAGCGTCTCGTTAGCGGGGGATGACACTTTGAATGTAAAACGTGGTGACGTTTTTTTTGCAGACTTATCACCGGTAATAGGTTCTGAGCAAGGAGGCACTAGACCGGTGCTGATTATTCAAAATGATATTGGCAATCGATTTAGTCCGACTGTCATCATCGCAGCTATCACTGCACAGATTCAAAAGGCAAAGTTACCGACACACGTTGAAATCAATGCTGAAAAGTATGGTTTTGAACGTGATTCGGTTATTTTGCTAGAACAAGTGCGGACAATTGATAAGTCAAGATTGACGGATCGTATTACGCAACTTGATCATGCTGTGATGGAAAAAGTAGATGGGGCGTTGATGATTAGTTTAGGTCTGGTTAAATTTTGATATACATATGTGTATAGAAGCATCGAGATAATTAAATCTCGATGCTTTTTTTGTTCGACATCCTCAGTACCTTTTTACCATAATTTCAACTTACTAATTTACTTAAATTTGCTTTTATCTCTCTACAGACATGAAAGTTAATTGTGCCTGATGGTTCATTTTCAGAACAATAGAACTGCTAAGGTTAAAAAATACTCCAGCTAAAGGTACGAATATTGTAGTAGGACTTTTCAATCAAGCTCGAAAAAATCCGGAAGTAATAGCGCTAAGGTGTAATTGATAAATAATACAAAAAGTTTTAAGATATATTCAAGATTTGTAATAAAAATAGATTTTTGAAAAAATTCTTAAAAGGTATATGAAATTTTACATAGAATATTCCATTCTATAGAGGTTATTAAATTTATATGAAGTCAGGTCGAACTAAAGTGTAAGAGTATTACTCCGTAAGGAAATGGAGGGACAGCAGTGACATGTAAGTCTTCGGTTGAAATTATTACAGAATGGGATATTGTTGCAGCAAGACAACTGGGGCGCAAGGAAGCAAAAGCACTTGGATTTGGCACTGTTGATCAGGCTCGCATCACCACAGCAGTAAGTGAATTAGCAAGAAATATATATTTATATGCGAGTATTGGTAGAATTGAGATTGAAAGAATTGAGACGGAAACTGAAAAGAAAATAGTGGTTATTGCAACTGATCAAGGACCAGGTATTGAAGATGTTCGAAAAGTAATGGGAGAAGGCTATTCTACTTCTGGAGGGCTAGGCGCTGGTTTACCGGGCGTTAAGCGATTGATGGACAGCTTAGATATTCAATCTGTAGTTGGGGTAGGTACAACAATAAGGGCGGAAAAATGGTTGCGTTAGGACGTGAAGAAATTGAAACAATTAGAAGCACAGTATAGAAAAATATTATCAGATTTTATTGTTAATCAAACTGAAAGAAATTTATATATCGCTCAAAATTTCACACGTCAGTTAATTCAAAAAAATATATCTCCAGAGGATGTTGTTAGTATTCACAAAAATGCTGTTGAACAAATATTCCCTAATCAAATGAATGAAACACAACCAGCCTATGATTTTCTTATTGAAGTAATGGTGCATTATGGCATGGCCCATAGAGAGCACCAAAGCTTACTGCAAAAACAAGCAGAATATGAGATGGAAATGAAAATAGCAACAAACATTCAAAATACTCAATTGAAAACACATGTACCACAGCTACAAAGTTTTGATATAGGAATGATTTCGGTTCCGATACGTAAAATGAATGGAGACTATGTCCATTTTTTTCATGACGGTGACGAATATTTAAGTGTAGCTGTAACAGATGTTGTTGGAAAGGGAGTGCCGGCGGCTTTATGTATGTCGATGGTGAAGTATGGTCTTGAAACATTGGTATATGCATATAAAGATCCCTCCTATGTTTTAGAAGTTATTAATAGGGTAATAGAAAAAGGTGTAGATGATAGTATGTTTGTTTCCATGTTTTATGGGTGCTTAGATGTACAACAAAATATCTTTGCCTACGCCTCAGCAGGTCACGAGCCAGCGTTGCATTACAGTGCTAAGGAAGATCAATTTATTTCCTTAGATGCTAAAGGTTTATTACTTGGTGTATTGCCAGAAACAACATATTCGTTTCATGAAATCGTTTTAGAAGAAAATGATTTAGTAATTATGATGACGGATGGAGTAACAGAATTTAGAGCACAGGAAAGCTTAAATTCACGAGAGGTTATTACTGCTTTAATTAAGGAGAATAAGCATTTAACAGCTCAGCAATTGTGCCAAATTCTTTATAAGGAAATAGAGAAAGTGCAGAATTTTAAACTAACTGATGATTTTACTGTAGTTATTTTAAAAAAATAGGTTTACGTTTTAATTGAACAGGGAAGAGAAAATAGTCTAACAAATATGGTGGAGGTGTGCTATATGGACGTGACAATACATTTTAAAGAAATTGATCATAAATTATTTGGTTTTGTTGAAGGTGAAATTGATACATTTACTGCTTCTGGATTACGAGAGGAATTAGAAGCTGTAAAGATAACTGAAGGGTTAGAGATTGAACTTGATTTATCAAAGGTAAATTACATGGATAGTACAGGTCTTGGGATTTTTGTTGCCTTTTATAAAAGAGCGTTACGTGAAAATGGCAAAGTAAAGCTGGTTGGTTTATCAAATAGATTAAAAAGATTGTTTGAAATTACAGGACTAAGTGATTTGATGGATATCGAAACTGATAAAAAGGTGGAATTAAGATAATGAAGGAATTTGACTATATTGAAATTAGAGTTCCTGCTAAACCGCAATTTGTCAGTGTCATTCGATTAACTGTCTCGGGCTTAGCTAGTAGGATCGGTTTTAATTATGATGATATCGAAGACTTAAAAATTGCAGCAAGTGAAGCTGTAACGAATGTTGTTCACCATGCTTATAAAGAAGATGAAGAAGGCGAAATTGTCATTGGATGTGCGCTATACGACAATAAAATGGAAATGATGATTGCGGATTATGGCAATAGCTTTAATTTCGAAGAGATCAAGTCTAAGATTGGACCATATCATCCTGAAGAAAGTATTGCGGGGCTTAGAGAAGGTGGTTTAGGACTTTATTTAATGGAAACTTTGATGGATGAGGTGATGATCAATAACGATGGTGGCGTAACTGTCTTTATGACAAAGTATGTCACTAGGGAGCAGGTGGAAAAAAATGTCGAAAGAATCACTACATAAATCTTCATCCAAGGAAGATGTACTAAAGTGGATTGAATTGTACCAGTCAACGGAGGATGATGAAGCACAAACAAACTTAGTGATTCATTATCGATATCTAGTTGAATCAATAGCACGTAAATATTCGAATGGTAAATCTTACTATGATGATATTGTTCAAGTAGGGATGCTGGGTTTATTAGGTGCAATCAGACGTTTTGATCCGAATGTTGGTCGTAGTTTTGAGGCATTTGCGGTGCCAACGATAGTTGGGGAAATTAAGCGATTTTTACGTGATAAAACATGGGATGTTCACGTGCCTAGACGAATAAAAGAACTAGGACCGAGAATCAAATCAACGGTGGAGGCGCTGACAATTGAACTACAGCGCTCTCCTTCTATTAAAGATATTGCAGAACGCTTAGAGGTTGCTGAAGAAGAAGTTTTAGAAGCTATGGAAATGAGCCGTAGTTATCAAGCTCTTTCTATGGATCATTCGATAGAGTCAGATTCAGATGGTAGTACAGTCACGTTATTCGATATTTTGGGTAGAGAAGATGACGGCTACGAAATAACTGATAAACGAATGATCGTTGCTGATGCGCTAGTTGTGTTGAATGAGAGAGAAAAACAGATTATTCAGCTTACATATTTAGAGCAACTTAGTCAAAAAGAAGCTGGAGAACGATTAGGAATTTCTCAAATGCATGTATCAAGAATACAAAGAAAAGCAATAAAGAAATTACAAGAGGCTATTCTAGCGAGTGGCAGTGTTTCGCTCTAATCTATCTATCGGTTTGTTAATATGCAAAAAAATAGTCTACTCAAACAGATATGAGTAGACTATTTTTTTGCATTTTTAGTAAAGTGTAATGGTAAAATGAAAAGAAAAAGGGTAGTGATGATGTGGAACAAAAACAAATGTTACAGCTCATTGCAAAAGATGTAGCGGTCAAACCAGGGCAAGTAGATGCTGTTATAAAATTATTAGAAGAGGGAAACACGGTACCATTTATTGCGCGTTATCGTAAAGAAGTAACAGGATCTCTCGATGAAGTGCAGATTAAAGCTGTAGAGGATCGTTATCACTACATACAGCAACTTGAACAACGGAAAGAGGAGGTTATCCGTTTAATTCAGGAACAGGATAAACTTACGCCCGAATTAGAAAAGGCGATTCTTTCAGCAACAGTCTTACAGCGCGTGGAGGATTTATACAGACCGTATAAGCAAAAACGACGTACAAAGGCAACTGTTGCGAAAGAAAAAGGCTTAGAACCACTGGCAGACCTTCTATTAGCATTTAGTAATGATACATTAGAGCAATTAGCTGTTGATTTTGTAGATAATGAACAAGTTGCCAATACAGAGGAAGCTCTAATGGGAGCTCGAGATATTTTAGCAGAACGTTTTGCTGATGATGCTGCAATTCGTGAGAAAATCCGTGCGTACTCATGGAAAGATGGAGTCCTTGTAACAACTGTAAAAAATGCTGAAATCGATGAAAAAAATGTTTTTGAAATGTATTACGAGTACGAAGAGCCTGTTAGTCGTATCGTTCCACACCGTATTTTAGCCATCAACAGAGGAGAGAAAGAAGAAGTTTTAAAGGTTTCAATCCATGTACCAGTGGATCGAGTATTAATGATTATGTGGAAGGAATGGATACCTGCCACTGGTTCATCTCCTGCTATTGCAGAAGTTAAACTAGCTATAGAAGATTCATACAAGCGTTTAATTCAGCCTTCTATTGAAAGGGAATTACGAAATGAGCTTACAGAAAAAGCGGAGGCTCAAGCTATTCACATCTTCTCTGAAAATTTACGAAATTTATTACTGCAACCACCAATGAAAGGGAAATATGTATTGGGAGTTGACCCGGCTTACCGCACAGGCTGTAAGCTAGCGGTTGTAGATGAAACTGGGAAAATGCTAGAGGTAACAGCTATTTATCCACATCCCCCTAAGCCCGATGTGGCAAAATCTAAAGCTACGGTGAAAGGTATTTTAGCTAAGTATCCAATAAGTATAATTGCAATCGGTAACGGAACAGCATCCAGAGAAACGGAACAATTTATTGCGGACGTATTAAGTGAAATTACGACCGATGTGGCTTATGTTATTGTCAATGAAGCGGGAGCGTCTGTCTACTCGGCGTCTGATATTGCACGTGCAGAATTTCCTGATTTACAGGTTGAGCAACGCAGTGCTGTTTCCATTGCACGCCGTTTGCAGGATCCTTTATCAGAGTTGGTGAAAATTGAACCAAAAGCAGTAGGGGTAGGTCAATATCAACACGATGTTTCTCAAAAAAAATTAAATGAATCGCTAACATTTATAGTAGAAACAGCTGTTAACCAAGTGGGGGTTGATGTTAACACAGCTTCCTCATCACTCTTACAATATGTTTCTGGTTTATCGAAAACAGTTGCTGAGAATATCGTGAAGATGCGAGAGGAAAATGGTCAATTTACTACACGAGCACAATTAAAGAAGATTCCAAGGCTTGGTGCTAAAACTTATGAACAAGCTATTGGATTCTTGCGTGTTCCTGAAGCAAAAAATCCATTTGATGCGACGGGAATTCACCCTGAGAGCTACAAACTTGCTGAGCAAATTTTAGCTGAGGCACAAATAGATAAAAAAGAGCTCGGAACATCCAAGGCAGAAGCAGCAATTGCAGCTTTAGATATTGACAAGTTAAGTGAAGTTCTTGGCATAGGCGTTGTGACCATTCAAGATATCGTGGATACTTTAATGAAACCAAGCCGAGACCCACGTGATGCCTTCCCACAACCATTGCTGAAAACCGATGTGTTGAAAATGGAAGATTTAAAAATAGGGATGGAGCTCCAAGGGACAGTTCGAAATGTAGTAGATTTCGGTGCATTTGTTGATATTGGAGTGAAACAAGACGGACTTGTGCATATTTCTAAACTACAAACTAAGCGCATTAAACATCCATTAGAAGTTGTAGCTTTAGGTGATATTGTCACTGTTTGGGTTGAACAAATAGACGTAAATAAAGGGCGTATTTCTTTAACAATGCTTCCGCCTAAAAATCAAACATTAGAATAAGTAATAAATTTTTACCACACTGTCTATACTACGCAGTGTGGTATTCTTGTTGTTAGAGGTGATCATTATGAACAATGAGGAATTACAACAGCTTGTTCGTCGCTTATCCTTGGAAAGTTTTCAAAAGCCATTTCAACATCAAGCCTACTTTAACGCTAGATTACGTTCAACAGGAGGGCGGTATCTTTTACAATCCCATAATATAGAAATTAATCCTAAAGCCTTTGAGCTATATGGCGTTAAGGAAATTGAAGGTATAGTCCTGCATGAACTATGTCATTATCATTTACATATAGAAGGTAAAGGGTATCAACATCGAGATCAAGACTTTCGGGCATTATTAAAAAAAGTAAATGCACCTCGATTTTGCTCAGTTTTACAACCTCCTAAAGCATCAACTACCAAATATAGTCGTCGTTATACTTATACTTGTGTCAATTGCCAACAATTATATGTTCGAAAAATAAAAATGAATGTTGAAAAGTATTGTTGTAGCAAGTGTTTGGGGAGATTAAAACTATTAGAGTAAAAAAATAAAAAAACAGTTGACGTTTTATTAAGTTGTCCCTATAATAGTAAAAGTCGACAAGATAACGACGACAACATTACATGATTATTCCGAAGTAGCTCAGTTGGTAGTAGCACCTGACTGTTAATCAGGTTGTCGCAGGTTCGAGTCCTGCCTTCGGAGCCATGGCCCCTTGGTCAAGTGGTTAAGACACCGCCCTTTCACGGCGGTAACACGGGTTCGAATCCCGTAGGGGTCATTTTCTTTATATTTTAAATTACAATAATTTGGTCCCGTGGTGTAGCGGTTAACATGCCTGCCTGTCACGCAGGAGATCGCCGGTTCGATCCCGGTCGGGACCGCCACTTATTGGGGTATAGCCAAGCGGTAAGGCAACGGATTTTGATTCCGTCATGCCTAGGTTCGAATCCTAGTACCCCAGCCATTCATTTCTTAATTTGAGCCATTAGCTCAGTTGGTAGAGCATCTGACTTTTAATCAGAGGGTCGAAGGTTCGAGTCCTTCATGGCTCATCTTATTTTAAGAAAAAAGGTTGACTTTTTTGGTTATCGTAGTATAATGAGAAAGTTACTAATCGAATGCGGTCGTGGCGGAACGGCAGACGCGCTAGGTTGAGGGCCTAGTGGGGGCAACCCCGTGGAGGTTCAAGTCCTCTCGGCCGCACCAAGTCATTTAATTTTATATGCGCCCGTAGCTCAATTGGATAGAGCGTCTGACTACGGATCAGAAGGTTGTGGGTTCGACTCCTGCCGGGCGCGCCAATTTTAAACAATAAATACGCGGGTGTAGTTTAATGGTAAAACCTCAGCCTTCCAAGCTGATGTCGTGAGTTCGATTCTCATCACCCGCTCCAAAAAAAGTGTTGACAACCAAATGGTTGTGTGATAACATAAAGAAGTTGTCTGAAAGACGACGTTATGAACCTTGAAAACTGAACAAGCAAAACGTAATCAATAAAGTTTTAAGTAACTAGTTTCGGCTAGTGAACAAAACAAAATTTTGGACATCAAAATTGATGCCAGCAAAACAATTTGAGCTAATCAAATTTCTTTTATGGAGAGTTTGATCCTGGCTCAGGACGAACGCTGGCGGCGTGCCTAATACATGCAAGTCGAGCGAACAGAGAAGGAGCTTGCTCCTTTGACGTTAGCGGCGGACGGGTGAGTAACACGTGGGCAACCTACCTTATAGTTTGGGATAACTCCGGGAAACCGGGGCTAATACCGAATAATCTGTTCCACCTCATGGTGGAACACTGAAAGACGGTTTCGGCTGTCGCTATAAGATGGGCCCGCGGCGCATTAGCTAGTTGGTGAGGTAACGGCTCACCAAGGCGACGATGCGTAGCCGACCTGAGAGGGTGATCGGCCACACTGGGACTGAGACACGGCCCAGACTCCTACGGGAGGCAGCAGTAGGGAATCTTCCACAATGGGCGAAAGCCTGATGGAGCAACGCCGCGTGAGTGAAGAAGGTTTTCGGATCGTAAAACTCTGTTGTAAGGGAAGAACAAGTACAGTAGTAACTGGCTGTACCTTGACGGTACCTTATTAGAAAGCCACGGCTAACTACGTGCCAGCAGCCGCGGTAATACGTAGGTGGCAAGCGTTGTCCGGAATTATTGGGCGTAAAGCGCGCGCAGGCGGTCCTTTAAGTCTGATGTGAAAGCCCACGGCTCAACCGTGGAGGGTCATTGGAAACTGGGGGACTTGAGTGCAGAAGAGGAAAGTGGAATTCCAAGTGTAGCGGTGAAATGCGTAGAGATTTGGAGGAACACCAGTGGCGAAGGCGACTTTCTGGTCTGTAACTGACGCTGAGGCGCGAAAGCGTGGGGAGCAAACAGGATTAGATACCCTGGTAGTCCACGCCGTAAACGATGAGTGCTAAGTGTTAGGGGGTTTCCGCCCCTTAGTGCTGCAGCTAACGCATTAAGCACTCCGCCTGGGGAGTACGGTCGCAAGACTGAAACTCAAAGGAATTGACGGGGGCCCGCACAAGCGGTGGAGCATGTGGTTTAATTCGAAGCAACGCGAAGAACCTTACCAGGTCTTGACATCCCGTTGACCACTGTAGAGATATAGTTTCCCCTTCGGGGGCAACGGTGACAGGTGGTGCATGGTTGTCGTCAGCTCGTGTCGTGAGATGTTGGGTTAAGTCCCGCAACGAGCGCAACCCTTGATCTTAGTTGCCATCATTTAGTTGGGCACTCTAAGGTGACTGCCGGTGACAAACCGGAGGAAGGTGGGGATGACGTCAAATCATCATGCCCCTTATGACCTGGGCTACACACGTGCTACAATGGACGATACAAACGGTTGCCAACTCGCGAGAGGGAGCTAATCCGATAAAGTCGTTCTCAGTTCGGATTGTAGGCTGCAACTCGCCTACATGAAGCCGGAATCGCTAGTAATCGCGGATCAGCATGCCGCGGTGAATACGTTCCCGGGCCTTGTACACACCGCCCGTCACACCACGAGAGTTTGTAACACCCGAAGTCGGTGAGGTAACCTTTTGGAGCCAGCCGCCGAAGGTGGGATAGATGATTGGGGTGAAGTCGTAACAAGGTAGCCGTATCGGAAGGTGCGGCTGGATCACCTCCTTTCTAAGGATTATTTCGGAATACAAACCTAGGGTTTGTAAGATTACGTTTTGCGTTCAGTTTTGAAGGTTCATTCTTCCGAATGAAATACTTCAAAACTTGTTCTTTGAAAACTGGATAAAACGACATTGAAATTGTAACAAACACATTTATTTTTTAAGTTTTTTTATAGGCTTAATAACATTAGTAAGGTTTCAAGACACAAGCAGTTCTAGGAAGCAATCGAGTAAATGAAGGAGCGTACTTCAGTACGTGACTGATTGAACGAGTGAAGCTGACAACGAAATGCGATGTGTATTGAAAGCTGTAGGTTAAGTTATTAAGGGCGCACGGCGAATGCCTTGGCACTAGGAGCCGAAGAAGGACGGCACTAACACCGATATGCTTCGGGGAGCTGTAAGTGAGCTTTGATCCGGAGATTTCCGAATGGGGGAACCCACTACGTTTAATCGCGTAGTATCTTGACGTGAATACATAGCGTCTTGAAGGCAGACCCAGGGAACTGAAACATCTAAGTACCTGGAGGAAGAGAAAGAAAAATCGATTCCCTGAGTAGCGGCGAGCGAAACGGGAAGAGCCCAAACCAAGAGGCTTGCCTCTTGGGGTTGTAGGACACTCTATACGGAGTTACAAAAGAGCGAGTTAGATGAAGCGACTTGGAAAGGTCCGCCAGAGCAGGTAAAAGCCCTGTAGTCGAAAGTTCGTTCTCTCCTGAGTGGATCCTGAGTACGGCGGAACACGTGAAATTCCGTCGGAATCCGGGAGGACCATCTCCCAAGGCTAAATACTACCTAGTGACCGATAGTGAACCAGTACCGTGAGGGAAAGGTGAAAAGCACCCCGGAAGGGGAGTGAAAGAGATCCTGAAACCGTGTGCCTACAAGTAGTTAGAGCCCGTTAATGGGTGATAGCGTGCCTTTTGTAGAATGAACCGGCGAGTTACGATTACGTGCGAGGTTAAGCTTTAGAAGGCGGAGCCGCAGCGAAAGCGAGTCTGAATAGGGCGAAATAGTACGTGGTCGTAGACCCGAAACCAGGTGATCTACCCATGTCCAGGGTGAAGGTAAGGTAACACTTACTGGAGGCCCGAACCCACGCACGTTGAAAAGTGCGGGGATGAGGTGTGGGTAGCGGAGAAATTCCAATCGAACTTGGAGATAGCTGGTTCTCTCCGAAATAGCTTTAGGGCTAGCCTCGTGATGAGAATACTGGAGGTAGAGCACTGTTTGGACTAGGGGGCCATCCCGGTTTACCGAATTCAGACAAACTCCGAATGCCAGATATTTATACACGGGAGTCAGACTGCGAGTGATAAGATCCGTAGTCAAAAGGGAAACAGCCCAGACCACCAGCTAAGGTCCCAAAGTAATCGTTAAGTGGAAAAGGATGTGGCGTTGCACAGACAACCAGGATGTTGGCTTAGAAGCAGCCATCATTTAAAGAGTGCGTAATAGCTCACTGGTCGAGTGACGCTGCGCCGAAAATGTATCGGGGCTAAACGATTCACCGAAGCTGTGGATTGACATCTACGATGTCAGTGGTAGGAGAGCGTTCTAAGTGCGTTGAAGTCAGACCGGAAGGACTGGTGGAGCGCTTAGAAGTGAGAATGCCGGTATGAGTAGCGAAAGACGGGTGAGAATCCCGTCCACCGTATGACTAAGGTTTCCTGAGGAAGGCTCGTCCGCTCAGGGTTAGTCGGGACCTAAGCCGAGGCCGACAGGCGTAGGCGATGGACAACAGGTTGATATTCCTGTACCACCTCCTCACCGTTTGAGAAATGGGGGGACGCAGTAGGATAGGGTAAGCGCGCTGTTGGTTATGCGCGTCCAAGCAGTAAGGCGTGTGTGTAGGCAAATCCGCACACTGTAACGTTGAGCTGTGATGGCGAGTCCGTATGGACGAAGTTCCTGATTTCACACTGCCAAGAAAAGCCTCTATCGAGGTGAGAGGTGCCCGTACCGCAAACCGACACAGGTAGTCGAGGAGAGAATCCTAAGGTGTGCGAGAGAACTCTCGTTAAGGAACTCGGCAAAATGACCCCGTAACTTCGGGAGAAGGGGTGCTCTTGAGCGTGCAAGCGCATGAGAGCCGCAGTGAATAGGCCCAGGCGACTGTTTAGCAAAAACACAGGTCTCTGCAAAACCGTAAGGTGACGTATAGGGGCTGACGCCTGCCCGGTGCTGGAAGGTTAAGAGGAGTGGTTAGCGCAAGCGAAGCTGCGAATTGAAGCCCCAGTAAACGGCGGCCGTAACTATAACGGTCCTAAGGTAGCGAAATTCCTTGTCGGGTAAGTTCCGACCCGCACGAAAGGCGTAACGATCTGGGCACTGTCTCAACGAGAGACTCGGTGAAATTATAGTACCTGTGAAGATGCAGGTTACCCGCGACAGGACGGAAAGACCCCGTGGAGCTTTACTGTAGCCTGATATTGAATTTTGGTACAACTTGTACAGGATAGGTAGGAGCCAGAGATCTCGGAGCGCCAGCTTCGAAGGAGGCGTCGGTGGGATACTACCCTGGTTGTATTGAAATTCTAACCCATGCCCCTTAGCGGGGCAGGAGACAGTGTCAGGCGGACAGTTTGACTGGGGCGGTCGCCTCCTAAAAGGTAACGGAGGCGCCCAAAGGTTCCCTCAGAATGGTTGGAAATCATTCGTAGAGTGTAAAGGCACAAGGGAGCTTGACTGCGAGACCTACAAGTCGAGCAGGGTCGAAAGACGGGCTTAGTGATCCGGTGGTTCCGCATGGAAGGGCCATCGCTCAACGGATAAAAGCTACCCCGGGGATAACAGGCTTATCTCCCCCAAGAGTCCACATCGACGGGGAGGTTTGGCACCTCGATGTCGGCTCATCGCATCCTGGGGCTGTAGTCGGTCCCAAGGGTTGGGCTGTTCGCCCATTAAAGCGGTACGCGAGCTGGGTTCAGAACGTCGTGAGACAGTTCGGTCCCTATCCGTCGTGGGCGTAGGAAATTTGAGAGGAGCTGTCCTTAGTACGAGAGGACCGGGATGGACACACCGCTGGTGTACCAGTTGTCTTGCCAAAGGCATCGCTGGGTAGCTATGTGTGGACGGGATAAGTGCTGAAAGCATCTAAGCATGAAGCCCCCCTCAAGATGAGATTTCCCATTACGCAAGTAAGTAAGATCCCTCAAAGACGATGAGGTAGATAGGTTCGAGGTGGAAGTGTGGTGACACATGGAGCTGACGAATACTAATCGATCGAGGACTTAACCAAATTGTTTGAAGCATTCAATGCGCCGTTTATCCAGTTTTGAAAGAATAATCTTTCAAAAAAGAGAGCTTCAAGACACAAGTAGAACAAGGAAGCAACCGAGTGATTGAGGGAGCGTACTTCTGTACGTGACTGATTGAGCGAGAGCAGCTGACGCAGTAATACGCCGTGTATTGAAGGTCGAACATAGTCTAGTGATGATGGCAAAGAGGTCACACCCGTTCCCATACCGAACACGGAAGTTAAGCTCTTTAGCGCCGATGGTAGTTGGGGGCTTCCCCCTGTGAGAGTAGGACGTCGCTAGGCAAGAAAGCAGTCAGCTGTGAGCTGGCTGTTTTTTTATTTAAAAAATCAAAGAATAATTACATTTGTAATTATTCTTTGATGTTATTGTTTATTTATAAAATAATGAGTTCCTTTGGAGAGTGGGTAAGTACTTCCACACCGTCTTTCTTAATGATAACGTCATCCTCGATACGTACGCCGCCTATATTGGGTATATAAATACCTGGTTCAACTGTTAATACCATATTCTCTTCTAGAATATCTTCACAGACCGTAGACATAAATATATTTTCATGGATATCTAATCCTATACCATGTCCTGCACCATGTCCATAATTATGTCCATAACCTTTTGCTGTAATATAGTCACGAGTATAGCTATCTGCCTCTCGTCCTGTAATACCTGCTCTCATTTTGGAAAGGGCATGTTGGAGAGAGTCATAAACGATTTGGTATACTTCCTTTAAGTGGTCTGATGGCTCCCCAATTGCAATCGTTCTAGTCATATCCGAACGATAGCCTTGAAAATAAGCGCCAAAATCCATTATCAGCATATCACCTTGCTCAACTACTTTAGAGGACGCTACACCATGCGGTAATGCTGAACGATAACCTGAAGCGATAATCATGTCAAAGGCTGCCCCAGTGGCACCATTTTTTCGCATATGAGATTCTAATGCATGGGCAATATCAAGTTCAGAAATGCCTGGTTCAATGATAGTTAAAATATATTTAAATGCCTCATCCGAAATCCATGCTGCTTTTTTTATTATTTCAATTTCTTCGGGTGTTTTAATCTTTCGTAAATCTTCTACAATAGTAGACAATGGCTTCAATGTGGCTGTCAATTTATTATTCATTAATTGATAACTATGATATGTAACATGATGTTGCTCAAAACCTGCTGTTTTAATTGAATCCTGTTCAAAAATTTCCTGAATGGTTTCATATAAACGGTTGCGATCAATTTCTAGAACCTCAAAAGCTTTACATTGATCCTTTGCCTGTTGTGTATAGCGGAAGTCTACTAATAAGAGAGCGCGAGTGTTTGTTACGATAACTGTTCCTGCACTGCCTGTAAACCCTGTTAAATAACGGCGATTCTGAGCGTTTGTAATAATAATTGCGTCCATATCCTGTCCTTGTAAAGATTGTCGTAATTCGTTTAATTTTGACATATAATTTTCCCCCTTTACGTTAACTATACTGCAAATTTTGCATCATGTTTAGAGTCTACAAAAAATAGATACGTAGATAATTTTTGAATAAAAAATATGAAAATATTTGTTGCATATCTAATTTTTTTATGATATATTTATAAATGTCTTAAAGAGGTCCCGTGGTGTAGCGGTTAACATGCCTGCCTGTCACGCAGGAGATCGCCGGTTCGATCCCGGTCGGGACCGCCATTTATAATTAAATATATAGCCCTTATGATTGTTAAAGTCATAAGGGCTTTATTGTGTTCAATCGGATATTCATTCAGTTATACACCTCCAAAGTGGACTTTTTCAAATATGCTGGAAGCGTCAATGTTAAACTTCATGAGGACCTAGTTCATAGCGTATCAACATTGGGGCTTAAAGCTTTATAGTCGGCGAAGGACTCATGACGAACCTACCGTTATTTTATAAAAAATAACATCTAACGTCCTAAATAGCTCATCAAATTCTCTTAGAAAGATGTCTAATCGCTGTAAAAGCTTTTTATAAGTGTAATAAATAAAACTTATTGCATATATTTAATATTATCTAAAGATAGTAAAAATTACCGATAAATGATGGCGTTTCTATAAGGTAAAATTAGATATGTTTCTAAAATAAAAATTAGGGGTAAACATTAGAAGTAATCGGATTGGCTACGGAGGTGTTAATATGAGCAAAGACTATTCTTTTAAACGTCTTTATTTACCTTTGCTTATTGGTTCCATGATATTGATGGTAGGCTGTGGAGATCCTATTATAGAGATAGAAGAATCAAATGCGTATCACTGGCAAAAAAATATGAATGAAGCAGAATTTGAGAAATTAAAAAATGATATGTCATATATTGAAGTAGTAGAAACAGTAGGCGGCGCAGGTAAAAAGATCAAAAATAATGAATATCGGTGGAATGATGAAATCCTGATGACACAGGCTTATTTATTGAAATTTAAGAATGATAAACTAATTGATAAAGAGATTATTGCTGTTAAAGGCCATTCCAATAGATAGATAGTTGACACGTCTTCACAATAGAAGGCGTGTTTTTTTAATTCAATGGTTACCCTTCTTACAAGCACAATATCAAAGCCAAGACACATTGCTTCTTTAGTTAGAACCATTTCAGCAAGATATAATTCATATTGGATGCTTTGAACATTTCCGCTAGTTTAGGTAAACTAGAGGTAATGTAGTGATGAGAGGAAAAAGAGTATGTATGAAATAATCATGAATTCAGTTGATGATACAGAACGCTTTGCCGTGAAGCTAGCAAATTTACTAGAAGCGCAAGACACCATAACATTAGAGGGGGATCTAGGCGCTGGTAAGACAACATTTACAAAAGCTTTAGCGAAGGGACTTGGAGTCAAAAGAACAGTCAACAGCCCAACTTTTACGATTGTTAAGCAGTATGAGGGAAGGTTACCCTTTAATCATTTAGATGTCTATCGGTTAGCAGAAAGTGATGAGGATCTTGGTTGGGATGAATTGTTTTATGGAGATGCGGTATCAGTGATCGAATGGGCACATTTAATTGAACAAGATTTGCCACAGGATCGCTTGGCGATAGAGATTTACCGAATCGGAGAAAATGAACGACGCTTTGTATTATTACCTCGTGGGGAACGCTATGAGGCACTATGTGAGGAGCTAATGAAATGATTTGGTTAGGAATAGAAACAGCGAATACACCGCTTTCTGTTGCAGTTGTGAAGGATGGCAAAGTGGTGGCCGAAATGATACAAAATATAAAATTAACCCATTCAGCAGGTGCGATGCCAGCTATTGAGGAGATACTAGCTCGAGTAGGTATTAAACCAAACGAATTGGATGCAATTGCCGTATCTGAAGGGCCAGGTTCTTATACAGGTGTCCGTATAGGAGTGACGCTAGCCAAAACCCTTGCATGGACATTGCAGAAGCCTTTAGTGGGGATATCTAGTTTAAAGGCATTAGCTGCAAATGCCGCCTTATATAATGGGTTGGTTTGCCCAATTTTTGACGCAAGAAGAGGCAATGTCTATACGGCCGTTTATCAAGGCCAAGCATTAGAGGCTATTGTCGAGGATTATCATACACATATCACTGATTTATTAGAGCGTTTGAAGGCATTAGAGGCACCTATTTTGTTTGTGGGAACAGATGTAGATATTTTTTGGGACAATATTGTAGAAGTTCTTGGTGATACAGCAGTACGTGCACCATTTAGTCTTGACTTGCCACGAGCGGCGGAAGTAATTCGTGTTGCGACTAAAATGGAACTTCCAAGTGTTGAAGCTACCCATCACTTTGTCCCACAATATAAACGTATTGCGGAAGCAGAGGCAAATTGGCTGAAAGAACAGAAGGAGAAGGAACATGAGTAGTACTGTAACTTATCGTAAAATGGTCTCTGATGATGTACCTGCAGTCTATGAAATTGAAGTGGCTTCTTTTCCTGTGCCATGGACACTAGATTCATTTTACTATGAGGTACATGAAAATCAGTATGCACACTATGTATTAGCCATCGATGCAGATGACACTATTATTGGTTTTTGTGGCATGTGGATGGTTATAGATGCAGCCCAAATTACAAATGTAGCTGTTATAGAAGCAGCACGTGGCCGAGGGATAGGCGAGGGGCTAATGCGTGAGGCGATGCAAATAGCTCGTTTACACGGAATGGAAGTTATGACTTTAGAGGTACGTGTGACAAATAGCATTGCGCAAAACCTTTATCGCAAGCTACAGTTCCAAGATGGTGGCATACGTAAAGGCTATTATACTGATAACGGGGAGGATGCCCTTGTCATGTGGGTGAATTTATAATGAAAAATGGATTGATATTAGCAATAGAATCGAGCTGTGATGAAACAGCAGCAGCAATCATTCGAAATGGACATGAAATCGTATCGAATGTGGTTGCTTCTCAAATAGAAAGTCATAAGCGATTTGGTGGCGTTGTACCTGAAATTGCCTCACGTCATCATGTCGAACAAATTACAATGGTGATAGAAGAGGCATTAGCACAAGCTAAGTTAAAGCCAGAAGATTTAGATGCGGTTGCTGTTACAGAGGGTCCTGGTCTAGTAGGGGCCTTGTTGATTGGCATTAATGCGGCTAAGGCTTTTGCTTTTGCAAACAACTTGCCGATTGTTGGTGTACATCATATTGCGGGTCATATTTATGCAAATGCACTCGTTCAGCCAATGGAATTTCCCTTATTAGCACTTGTCGTATCAGGTGGTCATACAGAGCTTGTCTATATGAAGGAACATGGTTCTTTCGAGGTCATTGGTGAAACGCGAGATGATGCAGCTGGAGAAGCCTATGATAAAGTGGCACGTGTATTAAATTTACCTTACCCAGGTGGCCCACGTATTGATCAGCTTGCTCATGAGGGCGAAGAGGCTGTTCCATTTCCAAGGGTATGGCTAGAAGAGGATTCTTACGATTTTAGTTTTAGTGGCTTAAAATCAGCCGTCATTAATTATAAACATAATATGGATCAAAGAGGTGAAGACATTTCACCCGCAGCTGTTGCAAAAGGCTTCCAGGAAAGTGTTGTAGAAGTATTAACTGCTAAAACGTTGCGAGCTGCTCGACAATATCGAGTGAAACAGGTCATTGCAGCAGGCGGTGTAGCCGCGAATAAAGGCTTGCGTGCTTCATTAGAGGCTGTATTTTCAAAGGAAGGTATTCCGTTTTTTGTACCACCACTTAAATTGTGTACGGATAATGCGGCGATGATTGGTGCTGCAGCTATGCCAATGTTGGAAGCGGGCGTTAGAGGAAATTTAACGATGAATGGACGTCCAGGAATGGAATTAAAATCCTGGGTGTAGAGATGAAAGAGGTATCTATTTTTTAGATATCTCTTTTTGATTGTCGAAAATATGTAGATAATATAAGAATGATGCTAAGAGAATAGGTACTATTTAAGTTTAATTGACAAATTTTTCAGAAAATTATCCACAGGTAAAGTACTGAACTAAATAGCGAACACGCGTACTTATGCACAAAATGTTGATAACTTGTGCATAACTTGTGATTATTCAATATATAGTAGCTCTTTTTACGTGAATATATGTGGATAAAATAAATTTTGGTTGTGGACAATGTGGAAAACTCTGTTGATATGTTGGTATTACTAGATTTTTAGTGTGTATAAAACTGTGGGCATTTTTTGTCGAAAAATAGCACTTGACCAATATATATGAAAAATAAAGAGGAGTAAAGAAAAAAGCCATATGTGAAGGCATATGGCTTAAATCAAATTACATATTAATATTTTCTAATTCCTCATTCAACTCAAGCCATTCTAATTCCAATAGCTCATGCTGTTCTTTAGCAGTGGCTAATTCATTTTGTAGCTGTGAAATTTTTTCATGGTCAGTGAAAATAGCAGGGTTGCAAAGGGCTTCCTCTAGATTTTCAACAATAGCTGTTGTTTCTTGCATTTTACCTTCTAAATCTTCGATAGAACGTTTAATTTGACGTTCACGTTTTTTTGCTTCTTTATCAATTTTAGAGGTGGAAGTTTTATCAGGAAGGTCTTGCTGTACTTGTGGTTGAGAAGCTGCCTTCATTTGAGCTAGCTCCAATAGTTCCTGTTTTTTCTCCACATAATAATCATAGTCACCTAAATATTCAAATGACCCAGTTCCAGATAATTCAACAACTTTTGTCGCAATCCGATTAATGAAGTAGCGGTCATGTGAGACAAATAGAAGCGTGCCAGGATAATCGATTAACGCATTTTCCAGCACTTCTTTACTATCTAAGTCTAGGTGGTTTGTAGGCTCATCCAAGATTAAAAAATTTGCCTTTTGCAACATTAATTTAACGAGAGCAAGTCGTGCTTTTTCTCCACCAGATAAAGAGGATACGACTTTGTCTACATCTTCTCCACTAAAAAGGAAACGCCCCAATACGGTGCGAACATCTTTTTCATTCATGAGCGGCCATTCATCCCATAGCTCTTTCAAGACACTTTTATTGCTTGAGAGCTTGGCTTGCTCTTGATCATAATAACCAATTTGTACATTTGTACCATAGCGAATATCGCCTGAAATAGGTGGTAAGTCTTTCACAATTGTTTTTAATAATGTCGATTTACCAACCCCGTTAGGACCTACAAGCGCTATCCGGTCTTCGCGAAAAGTTCGGAGGTTGATGCCATTAGAAATAGGAAGATTATAGCCGATTGTTAAATCATCAACTGATAAAACATCATTACCACTTTGTCTTTCAATAGTAAAACCGAAACTAGCAGATTTTTCATCACCGTCTGGTGAATCCATCCACTCAGTTCGTTCAAGCATTTTACGTCGACTCTGTGCCATTTTTGTTGTGGAGGCACGAGCAATATTCTTTTGAATAAAATCCTCTAGCTTGGCCTTTTCGTCTTGCTGACGTTCATAGAGCTTAACATCTCGTTCGTAGTTTTTAGCTTTTTCATCTAAATAAGCACTATAATTACCTGTGTATTTAGTGACACGATGGCGGGATACTTCATAGACAATAGAAACAACTTGGTCTAAGAAATAGCGGTCATGGGAAACAATTAAAATAGCGCCTTCATAGCTCTTTAAGTAGGATTCCAACCATGATAATGTTTCGATATCTAAATGGTTTGTAGGCTCATCGAGAATTAACAGATCAGGTTTACTAAGCAAGAGCTTAGCAAGTGCTAAACGTGTGCGCTGTCCGCCGGATAGTGAGCTAATTGGTTTATCATAGTCTTCTGGATAGAACTGCATTCCATGAAGTACTGAGCGAATGTCTGACTCATATTGATAACCACCAGCATCCTTAAAATTATGTTGTAATTGATCGTATTCAGACATAACTTTCGCATAGACAGTTGGATTTTCGTATACTGCAGGATCAGCCATTCGCTGTTCGAGCGAGCGTAGTGTTTGCTCTTGGGCTAAAAGTGATTCGAAAATTGTCATCATTTCATCCCAAATAGTTAGTGTAGAATTTAATCCAGCATGCTGCTCTAAATAACCAATCTGAATATCCTTTGGAATAATGATATCGCCTGAATCATAGGACATTTGTCCAGCGATTATTTTTAATAATGTCGATTTACCTGCACCGTTTCGCCCTACTAAGGCAACGCGATCACGGTGTTGAACTTCTAATTTAACGCCACTTAAAATTTCATCTGCAAGAAAGGATTTTGTTAGTTGATTGACCTGTAAAACAATCATTCTTGACACCTCAATTCTACCTTAGTTTAATGGATGAACGATCTACGTGCAATGTCGGTGCTTTACTTATTCCTAGCAGTCATGTAAGATTGAAACGATTTCTTTTTAGTTAGCTGCGTAAAAGCGCCGTTAACTAAAGAGAAATACTCGAGGGTAAGCAAAAATTTAGTTATAGTTCAGGATGAATGTATTAAAATTATTAGTTATATAAAGTAAAATGGACTGAGGTACATTGTAAGGAGGAAAAAGTTTGAAACAAGAATTAAAAATTCCACAAGCCACTACAAAAAGACTTCCTCTGTACTATCGATTTATTCAAAACTTTGCACAAGAAGGTATGGAACGTATATCGTCAAAGGAACTGAGTGAAGCGATGAAAATAGATTCTGCAACCATTCGCCGTGATTTTTCTTACTTTGGTGCTCTAGGGAAGAAAGGCTATGGCTACGATGTGCAGCATCTATTACAATTTTTTAGCCAAACGCTTGATCAGCATGAAACAACAAAAGTAGCGTTAATTGGCGTGGGGAATTTGGGCAGTGCATTATTAAAATATAATTTTCAAAAAAACCATAATACCCATATTGTCGTAGCTTTTGATTCAAAAGCGCCTAAGGATGGCAAAATGATTAGCAATATTCCTGTTTTTCATCCAGATTTATTGGAGGAGAAATATGCGGAGTATGGCGCAGAGCTTGCCATTTTAACCGTTTCGCCACGCTCTGCACAAAAAATGGCAGATCGCTTAGCGGCAATGGATGCAAAGGGCATTTTGAACTTTACACCAGAGCGGTTAACAGTACCTGATAGAATGCAACTCTTAACTATTGATTTATCGGTAGAATTGCAAGCGCTTATTTATTTAATTCGTAATCAGGAAGAGTGAAAATTATACATATTTTTTAAGTGTAGTTCACCGTTTCTGTCAAATAGAAATTGTAAATAAAAGGTGGTAAAAACTGTGAGAGTGACGAAAAACTTTCACATATAATTAGTTAGCAAAATGGCGAATTATGCGTTAAAATGATGGATATAAAGAGGAGGTGGCTGTAATGGGTGGTATTGGTCCTATGAGCCTCATTATTATCGGAGTTGTCGCGTTACTAATTTTTGGTCCTAAAAAGTTACCAGAGCTTGGTAAGGCATTTGGTTCAACACTACGTGAATTCAAAAATGCTACTAAAGGTTTAGCAGACGAAGATGATGATGATAAGAAAAAGAAAGAACTAGATAAGTAAGTTAGGATGTTTGAGGAATGAATCCAAAAGATCTAACTGTTATTGAGCATATAGAAGAATTAAGAAAACGGCTGTTCATTGTTGCCGTTTTCTTTGTTCTAGCTATGGCTGGCGGTTTTTTCGTCGCAAAGCCGCTTGTAAAATACCTTCAAGCTACTGGAGCAAAATATAATATAGAGCTCCATGCATTTGACGTAGTAACACCGCTTGCAATTTATATCCAAATTGTATTTTTAATAGCATTTATTCTTTCATCGCCTGTGTTAATGTATCAATTATGGTCGTTTATTAGCCCTGGACTAAGGGAGGTAGAACGAAGAGCAACCTTAAGCTATATACCGTATTCATTTTTATTGTTTATCGCAGGGTTATCCTTTTCATACTTTTTGCTATTCCCGTATGTCATAAAATTCATGATGAATTTATCAAATGATTTAGACATACAGCAAACCATTGGTATACATGAGTATTTTACATTTTTGTTTAAGCTCACAATACCGTTTGGTTTCCTTTTCCAGTTACCAATTGTTGTATTATTCTTTTCTCGAATTGGGCTTTTAAATCCTGACTTGTTAATACGTATCCGTAAATATTCATACTTTGCTTTATTCGTCTGTGCTGCTATCATTGCACCGCCTGAGCTGGCGTCACATTTAATGGTTTCGGTACCTTTGTTTATTTTGTATGAAATTAGTATTATGATTTCTCGGATTGGTTATAAAAAATACCTTAAATCTGAGGAGATCCGATTAAAAGAAGAGCAGGAAGCTGAACAAAAGCGTCAGATTGAAGAGGCACTTGAACAGCAAAGAAGACAAATAGAAGAATTCAATCAACAGTAATAAATAAAGCTCGATGCCAAAATAAAGGCATCGAGCTTTTTTTTGTTACAATTCCTTTTTTCAATAAATTTACATAGCTTTACAAAAAATTATTGCATTTTTTCTAGTTCTTGAAGAAACTTTTGCAATGGTTCTGCATAGAATTGTACAAGTGTTACAAAACCATTGAGCATGACGTGTGCAATAATAGAAGTCCAAATACGTTTTGTTTTGTGATACAAAAAGGCAAAGATTAAACCACAAATAGTATAAAGCAAGATATGAGAGAAGTCGAAATGGATAATCGCAAAGAATATAGCACTTACGATTGCGGCCACCCAGAAATTTGTTGTTTGGACAAGCGAACCGAATATAACTCTTCGGAAAACAAACTCTTCTAATATGGGCCCAAATACAACAATTGCTAATATAGCAATAGGAGCTCCTTTTGCTATAGCAACGATATCTGCGGTATTTTGGGAGCCTCCTTTGATACCAAAAACAGCCATTTCAATGGCGGCACCAATCATTTGACCAAAGAACACCAGGAAGAAGCCGATGATCCCCCAAACAATCGTGAGAGGTATCGTTTCCTTTTTTCCTTGATAAATATTCCAAAAGGCTTTATCACGAGATGTAAGGATTAAGCTCAAAATGAGTGCAACAGCAAAACTAAGGGCAATATACCAGCCTTGCGTAATGGGGGCCGCTTGTTCAGAAGCTAGACCAGTTATCTTCATAACGAGCTTATGGAACGGTAAGAGCAGCCATCTGCTTGAAATCTGCATAAGAATATAAATCAGCAAAACATACAGCGCTGTTTTTTTATGTTTCGTTATTTTTTGAGAATTAGTCACAATCAAAATCCTTTCCATTTATATGCTTCCTTTCTATTGTAGAGGAATATGGAAAGAAAACAAAATTTTTCGAAGTTCTGACTTGCAAAAAAAAGAGCGATTGATTATCATAATAATTGTGTTAGCACTCATTGAGATAGAGTGCTAATAAATTTAAACAATTATTTATTATTAGGAGGTTGTTTCACTTGTTAAGACCACTAGGAGATCGTATTGTAATTGAACTAATCGAGGTAGAAGAAAAATCTGCATTCGGTATTGTACTACCTGACTCTGCAAAAGAAAAACCACAAGAGGGTAAAGTAGTAGCAGTTGGGACAGGTCGTGTATTAGAGAACGGACAACGTGTAGAGCTTGACGTTAAAGTTGACGACCACATTATTTTCTCTAAGTACTCTGGTACAGAAGTTAAATTTGAAGGTAATGAATACCTAATTTTACGCGAAAGCGATATCCTTGCAATTATTGAATAAGAACATGTAAAGCACCTTAAGTAAGGTGATTGCCTATTGTTTCTTAACATAAGTGACAATAAGGTGAAATTGATATAAATATATTGAAGAAGCTTAACGAATATTCCATTTCAGGAGGGTAAATTCACATGGCAAAAGATATTAAATTCTCAGAAGACGCTCGTTCATTAATGTTACAAGGTGTAGATAAATTAGCGAATGCAGTGAAAGTAACATTAGGACCAAAAGGACGTAATGTTGTATTAGAAAAAAAATTCGGTTCACCACTAATTACAAATGATGGTGTTACAATTGCAAAAGAAATCGAGCTAGAAAACCCATATGAAAACATGGGAGCAAAATTAGTAGCAGAAGTTGCTTCTAAAACAAACGAAATTGCGGGTGATGGTACAACTACAGCAACAGTATTAGCACAAGCAATTATTCGTGAAGGCTTGAAAAATGTAACAGCTGGTGCAAATCCTGTAGGTATCCGTAAAGGTATTGATAAAGCAGTTGCTGCTGCACTTACAGAATTACACGCGATTTCTCGTCCTGTAAGCAATAAAGAAGAAATTGCACAAGTCGCTGCTATTTCGGCTGCTGATGATGAAGTTGGACAACTTATTGCTGAAGCAATGGAGCGAGTTGGTAACGATGGTGTTATTACAATCGAGGAGTCTAAAGGCTTCACAACAGAATTAGATGTAGTAGAAGGTATGCAATTTGACCGTGGCTATGCTTCACACTATATGGTAACAGACACAGATAAAATGGAAGCGGTTCTTGATAACCCATACATTTTAATTACTGATAAAAAAATCACAAACATCCAAGAAGTATTACCATTATTAGAACAAGTGGTACAACAAGGTCGTCCACTGTTAATTATTGCTGAAGATGTTGAAGGTGAAGCTCTTGCAACACTTGTAGTGAACAAGCTTCGTGGTACATTTAATGCTGTAGCAGTAAAAGCACCTGGCTTCGGTGATCGTCGTAAAGCAATGCTAGAAGATATCGCTATCTTAACTGGTGGGCAAGTGATTACAGAAGAATTAGGCTTAGACCTAAAATCAGCTGATATTTCTTCACTTGGTCGTGCAGCAAAAGTTGTTGTGACAAAAGATAACACAACAATTGTTGAAGGTGTAGGCGGTGCAGACGCAATTGAAGCACGTATTACTCAAATCCGTTCACAACTTGCTGAAACAACTTCAGAATTCGATAAAGAAAAATTACAAGAACGTCTTGCAAAATTAGCAGGTGGTGTAGCAGTCATTAAAGTTGGTGCTGCAACTGAAACAGAGCTAAAAGAACGTAAACTTCGTATTGAAGATGCGCTTAACTCTACTCGTGCTGCTGTTGAAGAAGGTATCGTATCAGGTGGTGGTACAGCTCTTCTTAACGTCTATGGTGCTGTGGAAAAAGCAGCTGAAGCTGTAGAAGGCGATGTAGCTACAGGTGTGAAAATTGTTCTACGTGCTTTAGAAGAACCAGTTCGCCAAATTGCTAATAACGCTGGTCTAGAGGGCTCTATCATCGTGGATCGCCTAAAACGTGAAGAAGTGGGCATTGGTTTCAATGCAGCTACTGGCGAATGGGTAAACATGGTAGAGGCAGGCGTAGTAGACCCAGCGAAAGTAACTCGCTCAGCGCTACAAAACGCAGCATCTGTTGCAGCATTATTCTTAACAACAGAAGCAGTTGTTGCTGATATCCCTGAAGCAGCACCAGCAATGCCAGATATGAGCGGTATGGGCGGTATGCCGGGAATGATGTAAGAACCTTACCCCTTTCGTTAGGTATGTAAGGCTAAACATAGTGAATTAGTAGAGGCTTCTCATTAGTTGTGAAAACTTTTGAGGAGCTTCTATTTTTTTGCTTTTCTTCCGTGGGAAATTATATCTCAAAATATGATGTAAAACCAGTTCTCAATGCTTCAGTTGGGAACTGGTTTTTTACTAGCATAATAGCGTTGCTATTGAACCGATTAAGAATGATGTTGAAAACTATGAAAATAATTTTCCTGTTGTTTTTCAATAGATTATCACTTACAATACATATTAATAATGATAATCGTTATCAATAATGATTAATTTTATAGATAGAGGTGAAATTTTGGATAAACAGGAAGCTAACAGAATAGGGATGGGTACTATTTATTATGTTATTATTTTACTTTTAATCGGCTCCATTATAGTCTCTGCAGTTTATTCTGTATCAATAGGACAGGTTAGTATTCCTTTTAAGCAATCAATGGATATTTTGCTTCATGCTATAACCAATGGAAGGCTAGGCTCGTTTGACAATGTGGATAGTGAATCCTACTTGAATATTATTTTACAAGTCAGAATGCCACGAGTAATTTTTGCCTTATTGATTGGGATTGGACTTGCATTATGTGGGACTGTTATGCAGGCAGTTGTGCAAAATCCTCTGGCTGATCCATACATACTTGGTATTTCTTCAGGCGCTTCGCTGGGAGCAACTTTTGCCATTTTGGTTGGATTTGGTAGTAGTGCATTGTTAGCGCAGTTTGGTGTGGCCTTTGGTGCGTTTGCTGGGGCGATGATAACTTCTATGGCTGTGCTTATCTTATCTAGCATAGGGGGTAAAGCCACATCGGTAAAACTCGTTTTATCAGGTGTTGTCATCGGTGCCTTATGTAGTTCATTTTCGAGTCTTATCATCTTTTTTGCGAATAATGCTGAGGGCATTAAAACAGTTACATTTTGGTCGATGGGGAGTTTAGCTTCTGCCAGTTGGGACAAAACACCGATTTTAACCATTGTGATTGTACTCGGGGCTACCTTATTTCTGTTCCAGCATCGAGTGCTTAATACGATGCTACTTGGGGATGAATCAGCTATTACATTAGGTATCAATTTAAGTGTTTATCGTAAATTATATATGATTCTAACTTCTTTAATTACAGGAACAATGGTCGCTTATGCAGGTATGATTGGCTTCGTCGGCTTAATTATTCCCCATATTACGAGAGGTATTTTCGGAGCAGATCATAAACGATTAATGTTAGGGACATTACTCTTAGGAGGCCTTTTCATGATTTGGGCAGATATTCTGTCTCGTACATTAATCCAAAATGTTGAATTACCGATTGGCATCATTACTTCTGTCATTGGGTCACCATTATTTATCTATATGATTGTAAAAAAAGGTTACAACTTCGGAGGGTAGAGCAATGGAATTAGTAGCAAAAGAAATAGAAGTAAAGATTGGCAAAAAGGAAATTGTAAAAAACATATCGATTCACGTGAATAAGCAGCAATTTGTGGGTTTAATCGGACCAAATGGATGTGGAAAGTCAACTTTATTAAAAAGTATTTATAAAAGCCTTGTGCCACAAAAAGGAATGGTCTTTTTAGATGATTTAGATGTTTTGAAAAGTCCCGAAAAAAAGATATCACAGCACTTGGGTGTTGTTGGGCAATTCAATGAAATGCACTTTGATTTAACGGTACAGCAAATGGTGATGTTAGGCAGAACACCTCATAAAAAAATGCTAGAGTCAGATAATCAAAAGGATTTTGACATTGTGGAAGAGGCATTAACACGCACGAATTTACAAGCATATAAGGGACGTAGTTTTCTTTCATTATCTGGAGGTGAAAAACAACGTGTTATTTTAGCCAGAACAATTGCTCAGCAGCCTCAATTTATGATTTTAGATGAACCGACAAACCATTTAGATATTCGCTATCAAATTGAAATACTATCCTGCGTGAAAAGTTTAAACATTGGTGTATTAGCGGCGCTCCATGATTTAGAGATGGCAGCACATTACTGTGATTATCTTTATGCAGTTAAAGATGGCGAAGTTTATGCACATGGCGTACCAGAGGATGTTTTAACACCAGAAACAATAGAAGCTTTATATCATATAAAGTGTAAAACGTTTACGAATCCAGTGACGAATGGATTAGGTTTTGCTTATGGACTATAGGAGGAGTAAGATGAAGAAAAAACTACTAATAGGAATCGGACTAGCGGCGCTATTTACATTAACAGCTTGCGGTAACACATCCAAAAATATAGCTGAGGAAACACAGGCTAAAGATCATTATCCGCTGACAGTTGAAAACTTTTCAAAAACAGAGGGTGGATCAACATGGGAAAAGAAAGATCAAGTATTCGATAAAGCACCTGAAAGAATTATGGCAAATACACGTCCAGCTGCAGAATTATTATTACATTTAGGATTGGGCGATAAAATTGTTGGTGTTGGAGCAAACTTTGGTGCAGTAGATAAATCTGTGGAAGGGGAATACGCTAAACTGACTATTTTAAGCGATGAATATGTTGGCAAAGAGGTTACATTAGGAACAGACCCTGATTTAGTATTTGGCCGCGGAGGCTTATTTGATAATGCTGAATGGGGAGTAGGTACAGTAGATTCACTTAATGAAATGGGCATTAAAACATTTGTTTTAGAGTCGTCGGTAACAGGTGGTACATATGATTCTATTTACAATGATATCAAAAATATTGGTGAAATTTTTAATGTGCAAGATAAGGCGGATAGCTTTATTAAAGAACTAAAAGGGAGACAACAAAATATTTCTTCAAAATTAGAAAGCATTAAAGAAGAGAAAACATTTGCTTATTTGCATACAAATGATCCAAAAGAGCTTTTTGTCTTTCCAGCACACGATGAAACATTCTTTAATGATGCATTCAAAATGGTTAAGCTAGAGAATATTTTTAAAGATGAAACAGGTGATGTAAGTGTCGAAACACTAATAGCAGCAGATCCAGATGTATTAATTCTTCCTAACTGGGATGGCTCTGATTTAACAAAAGTACGTGAAGAAATTTATGCTAATCCTAAACTTTCAAGCATGAAGGCTATTAAAAATAAACAAATGTACATTGTAGATTATAATTATATGTTCGGTTATGGCTATAACACAATTGATGGAATGGAAGCCTTAGCTAAGGAAATGTATCCTGACTTATTTAAATAATATTGAAAGAGCTATCCCTGAGAGTCGAATAAAGGACATGATGGGATAGCTTTTTTGTTATCTCTGTAGAAGCTGCTCTCTATTTAACTTTGTGGTTTTTATAGTGGAGGATACGTTGTTCCAGCATATAGATACAGGGTGTAGTGGATCGAGATAAAATAACTGTGTTGAAAGGTCTTTTCTTGTTCTTTTAATATCAACCGTATCCAGCAAATGGGGTGAACGACTCGGCAATAGGCCTGTTTTAAAGAATGCTTCTTTTAAAGTCCAAAGCTCATAAAAAACATGGTGAGACTGATGAGAGACTAATTGTTGCTCTGCCTTGGAAAGTGCATAGTGCATGAGCTCTTTACTCACAGGCTTTATTTCTTCAACGTCGATGCCTACTCGCCCACTAGGTGTTACGGCTAACACAATCCAATCACCAGAATGAGAAAGATTAAAATCACCTTGCCAATGGGGATGGCCTGCAATATAAGGGCGACCATGTTCATCCTGTGCCGTGTGTAATAAGGCATCATCTAAAAATGGAAGAAGAGCCCATCTGATGAGAGTCTTACCTAGTAATGCTCTTTGACGGTCCTGCCAATGCTTGTATTGATTAAGCTTTTTTTTCACATCAGAAGGGAGTACTTTGCTGAAAGTATCCCATTCTGATGGTGTTAACTGAGGCCCTAGAGGCGTGGCAAATAGTTGTATATCCTGTTGGGTCATCTTATGTTGACTTGTTGTGGTTCAGGGAAGTAGCCTGTATCAATGCCGTATTGAAGCATTCTTTGAATAAAAGCTGTATTTGGTACTGCACATTCAATTTTCGTATTAGCTAAAAATTCTAGAGTTTTTTTGCAATTGAAGATAAACGGTGAGTCACTTGCTCCATCACCTTCAAGCTGTGCAATAGCTAATGATAAAAATTCCTGTACATCTTTCGAATGCTCACCATTTAATAACCAATTTGTATATTCCTGAGTAGACACAATTGTTAAGTCATAACCGAGTTCCTTAATAGTGTCGATTAATTCTAAATAAGTAATCGACACAGGGTTACATAAGTGGAAGACATGACCATTCACCGCTGATTGTGCTGCCAGAGAAACGAGGGCCTGACTTGCATAATTAATTGGGGTAAAGTCAACATGCCATTGTGCCGTAGGTGTCTTACCTAAATAAAGCATTGATTTAATCAAACGGTAAAAGGCGTTATCATCGATATTACGTTGGAATTTTCCCGTTTCAGAATGACAGCTTAAATTACCTACACGATAGATGGAAACAGGAATTGCATCTTGAACCGCATTTCGAACAAGATTTTCTGCCTCTAGCTTACTTTGTGTATAAACATTATCCAATTTCACGTCGTAATTAAAATTCCCTTTTTCTTCATTTGGTCCCCATTGAAGGGCAGCTAACTCCTCTGGAATACCAATTGTTGATACGTAATGGAAATGTACACCTGGTTTCTTTTTGGCTATTTCCAGCAAATAGCGAGTACCGTTAACATTCACATTATTAAAGTGGTCAGTCGCACCGAAATGACGTACATCTGCACCACAGTGAATGATGGTAGTGATTTCTTCCATTATCTTTTGTTCATCGGCATCAGATAATTGAAGGCGTTGCTTTCCTAAGTCGCCTTGGATAACAGTAATACGGCCTTTTATCTGATCAGCAAAAGCACTGCCAAAATAAAATTGCATACTGTCTATTAGCTTTTCTTCAATTGTTACATGAGCACTTGGTCGAATAAGACAATAAATATGTGCAGCAGTTGTAGTTAACAGCTCGTATAATACATGGCTACCTAAATAACCTGTGGCCCCTGTTAATAATACGGAAGTCATTGGCAATGGTTTCGCAGTTTGTGAGACTTCTAACGGGCTTGGTTCCATAAGATCCTTGAAAATAATTGGAGCTGCATTTTCCTGAACATCAACAGCTTCAGGCTGATAGCTACGAATATATTGATCGAGCTCCGCAATTGTTTGATACTGGAAAAAGTCCTGGATTTTTAAGAATGGTATATGCTTTTTCACTTGTACAAGAATTTCCAATACTTTTAAAGAATGTCCCCCAATGTGGAAGAAATTATCGTGAATACCTATTGGTTCGATACCTAGCACATACTCCCATGCGCCAGCTAGCATACGCTGTGTATCATTTTCTGGTGCAATATATGTAGTGCTTCTTGATAAGGTTACTTCCAGTGAGGCTAATTGTTTTCGATCAATTTTTCCTGTAGGAGATAGAGGCATTTCAGGTAATTCCATAAAACGCTCAGGCACCATGTAATCAGGTAAAAGATTCGCTAAGTAATCTCTTAACATATCTTCGTCAAGCTGCATACCACTTGCTACCGTATAGTAGGCAAATAAATGATTATTACCATCAGACATTTTCTTTGCAATAATGACGACTTCTTGAATGCTTGGATGATTACTTAATACGGTTTCAATTTCTCCAAGCTCAATACGGAAGCCCCTTACTTTGATTTGTGAATCCTTACGTCCGACAAATTCGATATTACCGCTAGGCAATAGGCGAACTAAATCACCTGTTCGATACATTTTTTTGTTTGGTTTCAATAGATGTGGAACAAAGACCTCAGCCGTTTTCTCAGGCTGATGTAAATAACCTGCTGCTAAACCAACACCTGCAATACATAACTCTCCTGTTACATGAACAGGGCAAAGCTGTTCCTCTGCATTTACAACATACATCTCATAATTAGCGACAGGTCTACCAATAGGGATGCTAGATTGCATGTCTGTTATCTGACTCTTTACTTTAAAATAGGAAGACAGTACTGTACATTCAGTTGGCCCATACACATTAATAATCTCTGTAGATAGCCCGAATTTTTCCTGCCATTTTTGAACAATAGCAGGCAGTAGGGCTTCCCCACCAACAGATAAATAATTTAGAGTAGTTAGCTTTGTTCGGTATTCTTTAGGTAAATGTGTCGCTAGTTGTGTAAAGAAAGCATTTGGTATAGTGGCAGTTGTTACTTGCTCACGACTAATCATTTCAGCAAAAGCTTCAATCGATAGACGCTCTACACTTGTTAGCATATGAAGTCTTGCTCCTGAAAAGAAAGCAGTAAAAGTTTCTGTGACAGAAGGGTCAAAACTATAAGAGATAAATTGAGAAAAAACATCATCTTCCGTTGAATGGTAGATTCTTTGATTATCTGTAATTAAATTAATAACAGCTCCATGCTTAAGCAAAACACCTTTTGGTTTGCCTGTTGAGCCAGATGTATAAATGATATAAGCTAAATCAGATGGATGTAATTCACAATGAATATTTTCCTGTGAATAGCCGTTCTCTGATTGGCTTACAGTTAACACGGTATGTTTTTGAGAATCACTATGTATGAAATCGTTCAATAAAGCTCTATATTCGCTTTTCGTTAAGATATATGGAGCACCTGTATCGTTTAATAGATATTGACAACGTTCTTTTGGATAGCTTGGATCTATAGGAACATACACTCCACCTGCTTTTAGGACACCGAGTAAGCTAATGACAGTTTCTTTACTACGCTCCATAAAAATTGCCACATGATTTCCTTTTTGAAGACCGTTTGCAACTAACATATGAGCGACTTGGTTGGATTGTTCATTTAGCTGACGGTATGTCAATTTGCCACCCTCATATGATAATGCAATTCGTTCAGCAAACTGTTGTGCAGCCTGATAAAATACGTCAGGTATTGTTGCATCTTTATCGTAGTCAGCTATTGTTTGATTCAATTTTTTGTATGCTCGTAAATCTTCTTCATTTAAAAGTTGAATACGATCGGATGGAAAACTTTGTGGCTCAAAAGAGTACGTATGATTATGCGATGGGTGTACATCAAAATTATGTTTAGTATTCAATTATGACAACTCCTATTTTAGAAAAGGGCAGACACTTATGAAGGAGTGTTTGATGTATTAGTTCCACAGAATGAATTCTCTGCGGGAGCTAATGGACATCAACCTCCTTATAAGAGCAGCCCTTTCGTTTTTTATTTCACTACAAAAGTATGAACAACATTTAATAATTCGTCAGATAACTCGGATAAGACTTGAGCTTCTTCAGAAACTCGCTGTACCGTGTTCAGCTGAGAAGCAGACGTTGCTGCTACAGCTCTTGTATTATCTTTAGAATTGATTGAGAACTCTTCCATATCTTTTACAGCGGACGTCACTTCTTCCATACCAGCTGCCATTTCCTCAATTGTGGCAGAGAGTTCTTGAATTTGACCTGTCACATGATGAATGGAAGTTAATATTTGACTAAATGATTTTTCTGAATCATTGATCATGACAATTCCATGATCTACTTCTTCCACAGCATGAATCATGATGTTGACCGATTCATTTGTATCGTGCTGGATATGAGAAATAAGGGTAGAAATCTCTCTTGCAGATGCCTCAGATTGTTCGGCAAGCTTACGGACTTCGTCTGCTACCACTGCAAAGCCGCTACCAGCTTCTCCAGCACGTGCTGCTTCAATAGCTGCATTCAATGCAAGTAAATTGGTCTGAGAAGCAATACCTGTAATAATCCCAACAATTTCTTCGATCTTATTAGAATGCTCACCAAGCAATTTGACAGAAGCAGCAGACTGATTAACCGCTTTACTAATAGCATTCATTTGTGAGACGGATTTATTTGTCGATTCATTGCCTCTTTCAGCTTCCTCTGATGCTAAGATCGAGGACTCCGAAATTTCGTTGGAAGTCATTGCAATACGTTGAATTCCTATACTCATTTCTTCAATTGTAATCGTACTTTCTTTTGCCTTTTGAACTTGGAGGTCAGCACCACTTGCAATTTCTTGCATAGAAGAAGCTACATTATTGTAAGAATCAGTTGCTTCCTGCATATTGGCAGATAATACATTAGCAGTGTTTGAAACACGTGCAGAAACATTTGTTGTGCTTTTAATAACATTCTTTAAAGTTTCAATCATAGAGTTAAAGTTTTGTGTAAGTGTTCCGATTTCATCCGCTGATGTAACTGGTAGTGGGTCAAGCTCTAAATTACCTTCTGCTACTTTTTTAGACTGTAGGGACAGTTGTTGAATAGGTGTTAATTTTTTTCTTAAAAGACTGTATACAGCAATGGATGAACCAATTAAGAAAATAACAGTTACTAATAATGTCCAGAGTGCTTCAGACATTGCTTTTGCAGTTACCCTGGATACATCATAGTCAATGGCATAAGCAGCTAAAATGTTACCATCCTCATCTAATATAGGTGTAAGACCAGTTTTGTAACTACCAAATTCATCGCTATAAATGTCAGTAGCCGTTGCTTTTTTTGTATTAAAAATTTCTTTGATTCTTGCTAGGAAATCTGGAGATAGCCCCATGGCAATCATATCTTGATTATACTCAGCTCCTAATTCCAATATACTAGATGAAAGAACAGGAGCATTAATATTCTCCCCATTAACTGTAATTAAATATAGATTGGTAATACTATCAGAGTTTTCATTGATCGCATCCATTTCACTTGTTAAACGAAGGGCATCAGAGTTATTTTTTGATGGATTATCTAATATGGATCGTAATGTATCGATATCAATGGTTTTTGCTAATATCATGCCTTTGTCAGATAGTGATTGATCCATGTCTGTTAAATTACTGTTTCGTACTATATAATAAGAAAGACCTAAAGTAACTAATCCAAATAATAATAAAATACTTACCATTATCGCAGTTAATTTTTTACTTATGGACATATGTTGCTTCTTGCGTTTTTTCATGTTTTTCCTCCTAGTATGGTATAACAAATATTTCATGCAAAAACTATAAATGGATAATTCAGTAAATGTGTTGTATACTTAGAGCCTGATGTTATTCGTAGAAGCTAAAGTACGCTCAAAATATGTATAAATGCAAAATAATCTATTTATCCCCCAACATTAAACTACTATACTGCCAAAAAAATTGATTCACAACCCAGAAAACTTCCTATTTAAAGGTTGGTTTAATAAAGATAAATATAAATTTTTAGTTCAATTGTCTATTTATTTCATATCGTAGGATGTATTTTTACGAAAAGTAGGGTGATTTCTAGTACAAAAAAGAAGTATGCTCAAAACTGAGCCAATTTCACTTGAATAAAAAACATTGGCTGTAATCCCTTTTTTTAATTTCGTTATAGGTCTTTTGTACTTATTTGATTATTGCTTGTGCTTGGAAATATTATAGTTTTCCATATTTTTTTATTATCGGGATAAAATGAAAAAAGGCTATTTCTTTATTCAGCAAACAAAGAAATAGCCTTTCTAGTTGTTATTATGGTCGTGGATTACCAAAGTTACCTGGTAGTATATTCGGAAGTCCTGGTATTAATGGTGGTGGAAAACCAGGATATTGGCCCCCAGGACGTGGCGGATATGGTTGCGGTGGATATGGCATTGGTGGATAAGGTTGTGATGGGTATGGCTGTGGATACGGACGTGGTGGGTAAGGTTGTGGTGGATAAGGTGATGGGTATGGATAAGGGTATGGTGGAGGGTAGGAGCCTCCAGGTGGTGTTCCTGTACCTGCTGCAGTTATTTGACTAACATCAACAGTCACTATTTGACCATTATCAAGTTGGATTTCTGCAGTTCTTCCTCCAGTTCCAAATGTTCGAATTAATGTACCAGAGTAAGTGCCTGTAGGGAGAGTCACCCATATTTTCATACCAGGGCGAAATTGACTGTTGAAATCTTCTGGAGCTAATCTAGGATAAACCAATTAAACACACCTTTCTTCATTTTTTCTAACATATGCCTAGAGCGATTTTTATTATAGGCTTTTGGCCAGAAGTTGTTTAAATCAAATTTGTTATAAAATATAACAATTTTCATTATAATAGGGAAAAAAGCTAAAAGGATGTTTAGCAAATGGCAATCATTAAAATAAAAAAAATGAACATACAAAATCTTCGTAATGTACGACATGGGGAAATTAAACTCGCAGTAAATTTTGAGACATTTTTTCAAGCAACTGTTGTAGGGCTTTATGGACAAAATGGCTCAGGAAAGACAACCATTGTGGATGCATTCGGTATATTGAAAACACTGTTATCAGGTTGGTTTACTGAAGGGAAGTTACCTTCACAAGAGAAGCGACTCATTTTAGCAGGGGAGCATACAGCCAGCATTCATGTTGAGTTTTTAGTTGAAAACCAATACGGTACTTTTTTTGTGGATTATTATGTAGAGCTACAGGAGGATCAGCATCGACTATATACGACGCTGGAACGACTCTCTTATCGAGAAAATGCTAAAGGGAAGCGTTCAAAAGTTTTATTTGCTGCGAAAGAGAAGGATGTACAAATCCGTAAATTAAGACTAACAGATTTGAGTGAACAGGCACGTATTCAGTTACTCGTTATTCAACAGATAGCAAGAAAGCGTTATACGTCTTTTTTATTCCATAAAGATTTAAAGCCTTTATTACAGGAACGACTTTCAGAGCAAGAAATGGAGCTCATGCAAAATATTGCTGTTGATTTTAGTAGAGATTTACATGTTGTTAATAATCATAATATTGCACCATTATTTGAAGAACGTATCATGCCATTTAGTATACATTTAGAGAAAACGAGGGGTCTAATTCCTTATGATTTAAATGGACCAGCTATATTGCCAGAGGATGCATTCTATGCCTTGTGTGAAGTAATTGAGCAAAGTAATCGTGTTTTAACAGCTATTATTCCTGGACTGACCATTAAAATTAATGTGATTACAAAACAAATGATGGATAATGGAGAGCCGGGAATACGGTTTGAGTTTTTATCACAGCGCGGGGAACGGGAATTACCACTACGAACAGAATCAGAGGGGATATTAAAGATCATTTCTGTTCTTAGTGTCTTGATTGCCGTATACAATAATCCGAATGCTTGTGTCGTTATTGATGAGTTAGATTCAGGTGTTTTTGAATATTTGTTGGGTGAGTTGTTAACAGTGATAGATGAGGGTGGAAAAGGACAACTTATTTTTACATCCCATAATCTACGTGTGTTAGAGGTGTTAGCTATTAAAAATTTATGGTTCACAACGACAAATGAACATCACCGCTATATCCAGCTTAAAGGTATTAAAGAAGTGAATAATGCTAGAGACGTCTATCTGCGTGCTATCCAACTTGGCGGACAGGATGAAGAGGTTTATAAAGAAACTAAAACATTTAAAATAAAACGTGCCTTTCGTAAAGCGGGGGTTCAGCATGACTAAAAAGGTATTGTTGATCATTGTGGAAGGACAGACAGAGCAAATCATTTTAGAGGATTATTTAGATGCTCATTTTGCTAATTCAACCATACGTTTTGATGTGCAACGCGAAGATATTTTGACAAAGTGGGATGCTCATAAACGTATACCGAATATTAAAAACAGTGTTGTAAGGGTGATTCAGAGCTATCTTGAAAAATATAAGTTTTTAGCAAATGACTTAACTGCTGTCGTTCATATTACAGATGCAGATGGCTGCTTTATTGCACCAGAATGTGTCAAAGTGGATGAGAATATTGAGCACAGTCTGTTTTATACGGAGGACGCTATTTTAGTAAAAACGGCAAAGCGTAAAGAGCAAATTGAACAACGCAATGATATGAAAGCAAAGAATGCTAAAATTTTAATAGCCAATGACCACTTTAGCATTAATCGAATGAAAGTACCTTATCAATTATTTTATTTTTCTACGAATTTAGAGCATGTCCTATGGGATGAACGCAATGAAATTCCAACAGAAAAAATACAAAAAGCAGACGAGTTTATCGACAATCTGTCTGGCACAATTGAGGACTATTTAGGTGCTTACCTCCCAGTTAGTGCAGAGCTTCCTTATAGGGAAAAAATAAAAAAAAGTTGGTCATTTTTGATGGAAGGCTGCCATTCATTACAACGAGGGACGAATGTACCGTTACTATTTGAAATGATTAAAACGAATGGACAATAAAAACAGGTGACTGATATAGATCGTCACCTGTTTTAATTAATGTTTGTTAAAGCATTTGTTCATAGCTCCGAATATGAGCTAGTATGGCAGGATCTTTAATTTTTGTATCTTCACTTAACAGTAATAGTTTTGACATAATTTCAGCTGTGCGTGGATCGTCATCCACCATTGGTAAGAAGATTCGACCACGATGTTGCGATGGTACTGCAATTATCGGTATCATTGATCCACCTATTTGATGTACCACGCCACTACCTAAATGCAAGGAATAGCTTGCTAGTTTACCTTCGATTAGGGCATGCTGTTTTTTCACTTCCACGTTGTTTAGCTTTAATAATTTGGCCAATTCTTCTACGATGATACTGCGCATTTCAACGGTAGAATGGCTAGCTTCTGGGTCTACACCACCAACATGAGCGACGCTAACAACGAGGTCAAGATCCCGCATGATTTCCGAGAATATCGTTGCAGGAATGTCATCTAAGACGATATCTTTACCAGTTAAACGATCATAGAAATATATCCCTTCAATTGCAGGGGCTTCAATTTCTGCTGGGGTAAACCAATCTGCTTGAGCATACAAGGATGCTACAATATTTTCCTTGTAATAAACTTTTCTTGGCCCTGTTTCATAACTAATTTGCCAGCCTCTTGTTTTCAACAAGGCTACAGTTTGGGATGGATTTACTTGATGTCCAGCATAACGCAATGATTGTTTTTGTGCTTTTTCATCTGCATTGATAAGGTACAACTCACGGAACACTTGCTTAAATGGTTGTTGTATTTTGTGTTCGAACATATAAGCTTGCCACTGTCTCCATTGACCACTTTCAAGAAGATGATGTGGGTGAGCAATCTTGATAGTAGATGTTGGGGCAAGCGATATCGTATCATTCGATACTAAATGTAAACCGTCAGCTGTAAGCATTCCAACATGCTCATCACTGATAAAGATTAGCTTTTGTAATAATGGAGCCAGTATTGGATGGGCTAATAAATTGATGAGCTCCTTAGCTGAAAATACTGTTTCTAATTCCATTGCTTGCTCAAGTGCTGGCCTTGCCCGTTTATACTGCTCTTGTAAACTTTTTCGAGCTTCTTGCAAGGTTACAATGTCGGCATGCTTCTTTAATGCAGCAGGAATGCTTTTTAGACGTTTGCCATCTTTTTCAACGATAATGCTAACAGATGCATCTTCTTCAATTTGCAAATGAGCTGTTATTTGCTCAATCTGTTGTGCTTTAAATAAATGCTTGATATCGTCAAAGGCTGATAACTCCATACGCCATGTGAAGCGAGTAGCTTCTCCATCACCTGCATTACGTGCTAAATTTTCCATTGCTATACTTGCAGCCCGTGCCTCACTTGCGCGACGTTGAGCGCCAAATTGCTTACTTTCCTTTAAAAACTGTTGAATAAATTGGTAGCGTGTTAAGGCATCTTTATCATCTGATTTTTTTAGTGGGATAAGGCCTAATGCGCGTAGTTTATCTTTATTACGCTTGTCTTGGATTTCTTGCATTAATGGTTTTGGACTAAGCTTACCAATGGCAGTATCTGCATAAAGCTGTGCCCTACGATGATTAGCTCCTTCTGAAGCATATTTTGCTGCATCATAGACAAGTTTGAAATTTTTTGCACCGAGTGTTTGGTAGGCACTTTGGAACCAGGCTAAATCGAATGCACCATCACGAAAATCTTCAGCTGTTATGCTGGAGAAGAGGGCAATCTGATCTTTAGCAAAGTCCGATAAAGAATCGGTTGTATGCGCGATAAAATACCAAGCTGATTCCTTTAGTCCTTTCCAACCAATTACTTCACTAACCAGGTCAATCCAATGCTGGTTATACATCATGGCTTCAATTAAACGTTCTATAGAAATTTCTGTTTTTTCCCATGCTTCTTTTAATTGCTGTGCTGTTTCTTCTTTTTTAGGGTAGCAGCTAGTTAACAATCGCGAGAATACATCCTTTTTTGTTTCGGCTTGCCAAATATAGCCTCGTGCAAGTTTTTCTCCATCTAAGGCCTGGAGAATTTTGAAGAAATAATCGATTCCTTCAAAATACGAAATACTACTCGCTAGCTTTGTAACAGCAGTAGGTGTATCACCACGTTTGAGCTCAATGGCTAAAATACGATCGATTGCTTGTTCACGAATGGCAAGGAAATCGTTTAAGTCTTCAAATAACGGTTGATAACGTTCAAGTAATTTAGTTGGTTCATTGAAAATTTCTGATGCGAGCGTGTTGGTAAAGATTGCTTCGAATAAATGGTCGCGAGTTAACAAGCCAGTCTTCATAGCTTCTAAATATTGGAATATAGATAAATTGTATAAATTTGGGCTATAGCTCTCTTTGTTCATGCGTTTTGTTAGCTCTTCATTGATAGCTAACATTTTGACAAATTCGCCATACGTTGAGTAATCAGACCAACATCGATCAACAAATACTTCTATAACATCTAAATCAATAATGGTTGATGTAGAACGATAGTAATAATAACCTTTATCTCTAACATCAAGTTGCCACTGATCTGCAGGAATTTCGTTGAATAGCTGTAGCATGATACCTATTGCCTGCTCAAAGCTGTTAAATTCAGGTGCATGCTTTTCTAGCAATGCGAGTGCTTCCTTATGCAGCGCCATCTCTCCTGAAATAGTGTCAATGTCCTGTGACAAAACTGAAAAAATTTGTTGCAGTGTATAGTTATATTTCAAGGAATTAAATTGTGCAACACGTTTTTTGATTTCTTTATAATCGAAGAAAGGTTTGATAAGAGTTTGAGCTGCATTGGAAAGATCACGAGCAGCAGGATATACTGATAGACCATTGTAAAAATTAAAATAGGCTAAGTCTTCTTTACTAAACATAGATGTCTTTATCCATTGAACAATGTTCTCAGGAATAGGGTAAACATCAAGACTAGCATGTCGTTTATTATCTGTTTTAGATGCTAGGACACTATATCTTTGACCTAATGTAGTAGCAATTGGCGTGTCATTCCATTGGTATGTTTCATACTCCAATTCAGCGTAATCATCAAGTATTTCAATAAGTTCTTCAAGCTTTGTTAATAAGTTTTCAATATCATATTGTAAGAACTTTTCAAATGGTTTAGGTGTCTGTACATAGAAAGGAACTAGCTGCTGCCAAGGTTCTTCATCACTCATCTGAATAGCACCATCGGTAATACGATCGTATTGAATAGGATGATGGGGTGTATATAAGCCAAAACCATTGCTCTCGTTATACTCCGGTACATTCTTTGTAATTAATTGTTCTAATAGCACTTGTTCGTTTTTGGTTACTTTTGGTAATAAGGTGCATAAAGCGCTAATTTGTTCGCTTGCTAAGTCATATTCCTTAGAGGCTTCTAATAATAATTCAAGTCCTCCAAGTCTTTTCAATTGTTTGCTGTCTTTTATTAGTCTTTCAGCACTTTGCAGTAAATGGTCCTGTGGCTGAACTTTCAAGAGAGAGATAGCCTCTTTGCGAAGAGCCCCTGATTTATTAGCTAAAAGATCTTCGATTCTGATAATTTCATCTTCAGTTGGTGTTAAAGCATGTATTTTCTTTAACGCAAGGGAACGATTGATGGAGCTTCGATCTCGTAAAGAGTTAAATAAAAATTCACGTTGACCTAGTGTGATAGGGTCAAGGCAATAAATATTCAGTAAGCCAATTCTACTTGATGGCGAGTACGAATCTGCTTGTGCAATAATTCGCTGGAATAATGCCTCGTCTTGGATATGATAGGCTAAAATAATTTGTGTTGAAATTAAATCCTCTAAGGACAGATGGACTTGCACAAAGGATAAAGGTTTACCTGTAATAGTTAGTCCATCTCTCGTGATCTCATTTTTAGCCCATTCAAGTTGCTCAAATAAGGGATATTCAATGCCTTGTAGTTGAGTATTTTCATTCATAAAGTCTTGAAGGATTTGATCCCATTCATTATCGCTTGCATACTCGCTATTAATATAATGGTTGGCATAAAGGAAATTACCCCATGCAAAGGCAAATAACTCAATATCCTTTGTTGTTAACATTAAATCCTTAACATACGGTGCAGTAAAGGAGATTTTAGATAAGTTTTTCAAGAATGCAAGTGTTGTCAGTTGGATATGTTTATCGCGTTTTAAAAGTTCTGTTAGTATACTATCTAGCTTTGTATAATCCTTTGTGGAGATGGCCCATAGCCCGACATAAATATCGATTGTTCGTTCACTTTTTAGTAGTTGCTCGACGAAATTGTCCTCTTCCATTGCTTGGATGGCTAAGGCCAAAACTTCCTCTGTTATTTTTTGATTTTCAAAGCTATTATAGCCAAGACCCATCCATGTATCGATTGCTCGTATTACTGAGGAGAAACGAGTTAATTGATGTTCCTGAATAAGTTTCATCATCGCTACTTGTGCTTCCAAGTTTCCGTGATCTATGTTTTCCACAATCACTTGTCGTAGCCCTTCCTGACGCGCAGCTGCTACTAATAATTTACCGACTGCTTCATGCATACGACAATTGCTTGATTTGAAAATGCCACGGATTAATGGATGGCCAAAAAAGGTACTATGATGCTCATCGAATAAAATACTCTCGACTGCCTCTTCAATCAAAGGATTATTTAATGACAGTTCTTCAGCAAGCAATTGCTCAAATACAAGAAAGCCCATTACTTTTACATTGTCATTTTTCAAGACATAGGAGCTATAGTTCGGATAGGAACCATGCTCATATTGACTATGGTTTGCCAATAACTCCTGTAGACTTATTTCCTCGAATGTCAGCATTTCTTCTATTAATTGTAAACATTGAAAAAGATGATCTTGGACTGGTTGAGCAGAACGGAAAGATCGACGTAAAATACCAGTTTGGAACATCGTAGTATCAAAACGTAAAGCTAATTGCTTCATTTTCAGTGCACGTTCCGGTGAAGATAATAGCGAAAGCACCTCAAAAAAAGGTCCACTAAATAGCTCTTCAAGTGTATGATTTTGCTGAGTAGCGATAAGCTGTTCAATGTCATAATCTCTATTATCCATATACTTTAGTAATGCTGCTGCTAGTGGCTGTAAACTGGCAGGTGCGGAATCGATTAAATTTTGAAAATGCATTTTTTGTTCATGTGAAAGTGTCATGGAAAACCTCTCCTTACCAAATGCGTCCTGCAAGCATTGTTAGTTTAATAAATGTAAAAACATCATCTTCCTGTAAGGTTAATGGTGTTGTAAGTGAATCGAGTGAGTCCTCATTATGAAGGACTAAGAAAAGCTCATCTTGAAAGGCTTGAAGCATTGTAGAGATAGCTTGGTCAACTGACTGTAAGGTGTCATTTTTTTTCTCTCCAAAATGTACTTTTCCATGCTGGGCTGCGTCTTCTATTTGTTGATCTGTTAAATAAAGATGAAGCGGCGTATCTACCTTTTTATCGTTATACTGTTGTACCTGCTGTGTCACAAGCTGGACGAGTAATTCTTGTAAAGTTGTAACAGGTTCCTCAATGGAGAATGGGATTTTTTGAAGCTTACGAGATTTCTTACCGATTACTTTTTGTTGGTAAAATAAGCGCAATCTAACACCTCCTTACAATAATTTCATTATACAAGAGTGATAACCTTGAAAAGAATAAGGCATATGATGCTAGTTGTATAAATTATTTTGGGAAAAGTGTAACGAAAAGTAGTAGGGAGAGACGTACTGATAAGGTAGAAAGTGGGGTGAAGTTTTGTCAAAGAAGTATCGAAAATAGAACATTTGTACGATTAATGACATGGTGGAGTGTAGCATTTTGCGCTTTATTATAAAAATAACAAAGAAAAAGTAGAAGATATGACATAAAAGAAATCTTCAATATATGAAACAATGGGCTAAATTAAAAAATGAATGATGAAATAAAATACGAACTAACCGATAGCTTACCAATACCCTATCAGAAATACATAAAGCAAAGTCATTAAAGTTATATACATTCAAAATGTATTTTCCTAAAAATCATTTGTATAAGAAGCAATGGTTTTTTGTGAAATCGTTGAAAGGCATCTTTTCTTTTCGGAATTCATAAGCTTTATAGGTATGATTTTATCAAGCTAGAAGGAGGCAAAACCATTCAAATACATGTTGTACGAGCTGGTGAGTCTATATGGGGTATAGCGCAAGCATATGGGACAACGGTACAGAGTATTGTAGATGCCAATCAAATTCCAGAGCCAAATCGTTTAGTTGTGGGGCAAGCTCTTGTAATACCGATTATCGGGAGCTTTTATTATGTACAGCCCGGGGATAGTTTGTGGTCAATCGGACAACGCTTCGGTATTAATTATGTAACACTAGCTCAAGTAAATGGTATTAATCCGAATCAGCCATTAACTGTTGGAATGAGATTGTATATTCCACAACCTCCAAAAACAAGGGCAGAAACATTAGCGTACTTAGAGCCAAGAGGAACGTCTGTTAGTGAAACACTCTTGAATCAAGCTAGAGAAGCGGGTCCCTATTTAACATATTTAGCTTTATTTAGTTATGAGGCAAGACGGGACGGTACTCTACAAAGTCCACCAAGTCAAGGTGTGACAAAAATTGCAAATGATACTGGGGCATCTCTTGCTATGGTCGTTTCGAATCTGGAAAATTTTAGTTTTAGCGGAGAATTAGCAAGAGATATTTTTCAAAGTACTGCTGTTCAGGATTTACTCTTTGAGAATATTCTTGCGGAAGCTAGACAACTTGGAGACGTTAAAGACATTCACTTTGATTTCGAAAATTTACCAGGTGACCAACGACAAGCCTATAACGATTTTTTAAGAAGGGCAGTAGAAAAATTCCATGCACAAGGATATACAGTATCTACAGCCTTAGCACCAAAAATAAGTGCAGGTGAGCGCAATCCATGGACGGAGGCGCATGATTATAAGGCACATGGAGAAATCGTGGACTTTGTTTTACTAATGACCTATGAATGGGGATATTCGGCAGGCCCACCAATGGCTGTTTCACCTCTCCCAGAAGTAGAAGAAGTTGTAAAATATGCAATTAGTGAAATGCCTGCAAATAAAATTATGCTAGGGCAAAATTTATATGGCTATGACTGGACATTACCATTTGTCCAGGGAGGACCAAATGCAGAGGCGCTTAGTCCGCAAAGAGCTATTGAAATTGCCAAACGTTACAATGCTGCGATTCAGTATGATTGGCGTGCCCAAGCACCATTTTTTGAATACTATGATGAACAAGGCAGAGCTCATGTGGTGTGGTTTGAGGATGCTAGATCTATTCAAGCTAAATTTAATCTTGTCAAACAGTATAATCTTCGTGGTATTGGCTATTGGAAATTGGGATTACCATTCCCACAAAATTGGGTATTAATAGGTGCTAATTTTGACGTGGTGAAGAAATGATACAGTCAAAGGATTACCCAATATATGTTTCCTTTGTGGAAATTTACTGTCAAATGCATTTCTAATTATAGTAAAGTATATTATAATTATGGTAAATAGTATTTTAGGAGGGATATTTTGGGTAAATTTAAAAAGTTAGGTATTATTTTAACGGCTACAGCATTTTCAGTTGGTGTTCTTACACCAATTTCCCAAGCATCTGCAAATGTGAAGGAACCATCAGAGCGCATTGAAATTCAGCTTGCAGCATCAGAGACAAAGGTTACAAAAAGCATGCTGATTAAAAAATTACGTGCACTATTCCCTAATGAGTTCAGTTTTGTAACGGATAACGACTTTAATTCTGGGGGAGGTCATTTCTATAGAGATGATACAACTGTCCGTTATGATTTAAACTTCCATAAAACAGTGAATGGTAAAGATATTTATGGTGGCTTTACATTTAAAGGAGAAGATTTAGAGTTAGAGCATTTCTATTACCAGCCAGCTAATATTACAGAAGCAATGTATCCCGCAAAATATTCAGAGAATGAAGCAAAAAAAATTGCAGAAGATTTCCTGAAAAAATTTGCAAATACAGAGAACTATAAACTTCGTAATGATGGATTAAACTATATTAACATGGGATTCAATCGACCATTATCCCAACCAATTACGTATTCATTCTCTTATTCACCAACTTATAATGATGTGCTGATTGGTGATCAAAGTATTACTATTGATGTTCTTGCTAATGGAGAAATAACAGGAATGTATCGTAATACAGAATCTATAAATAAAGCATCTTTTGATAATGTAAGTGAGAAAAAGAATGAGGAAGAAATGGTTTCACAAGTACGTGATAATTTAGCGGTTGAACTTCGTTATTATGTTGATTATTCTTCAGATACACGTAATGTGAAGCTTGTCTATATGCCAGCTTCAGGATTTAATGGTGTACATGCTTTAACGGGGCAATGGCAAACAACGAATGGCTTTTCTACACAAGTTCCAAAAACGAAGAGTGCCATAAAAATATCTTCACAGCAGTTACCACCAAGAAAAAGTGGTATGACAGTAGCAGACGCTGAAGAATTTGCTAAAACTTTCTTAAAAGTTGACGATGACAAGGCGAAGCTCAATATTGAAATGGTTGATGAAAGAGAAAATGAAAATGGTGAGACAATTTATTCAATAAATTATATGTATATGTACAGTAATGGTGGTTCTGGTACGACTTTTGAAATTAATAAGGCCACAGGCGACATTGTACAGTATCACGATCTAAAGAGAGACTTTACAAATTCTGATAAAACAAATGTCCTTTCTAAGGATGCTGCATTATCGAAGGCGATTGAATACTTAAAGCAATGGTCTCCTTCTTATTTACATGAGTATTCAATGCCGATCGATGAGCCCGCAATTGATGAATATAGTAAAACATATTACTTCTCCTTCCCACGCATAGTGAATGGTATTGCAGTTGTTGGAGATGAAATAAGTGTAGGTATTGACTCTGATGGTTCACTACTTTCATTGAATGTTAATAAACAAAAGATAAATAACTGGCCGTCTATTAGCCAAGCAATACCAAATGAAAAAGCAAAAGAGGCATATAGTAATGCACTTACATTACAGCTACAATATGTAAAACAAAATACAGAAGATAAACAACAGTATGATTTAGTGTATGCTCCTATCTTCAATGGTAGTGTAGTTAATCAAATTGATGCAATTACTGGTGAGTGGTTATATCAGGTAGATAGCTCAAAAGAGAAGCCTACGATTTCACACCCTACAGCAGCCAATGAATTAAATTATCTTTTAAATCAAAATGTGTTAGAAGTTAAAGATTTAGCAAACTTTAACGCGGATGCTGCTATAACAAAGGGTGAGGCATTAAAGATTTTACTGAAATCGTTAACATATGGTTATTACGGTGGCGGAGATGGAGAGAAGCAATCGTTCAACAATATCGATAAAAATCATCCATTATATGGAACTGTTGAACAAGCAGTAAGAATGGGAATTTTACAACCAGCAAATCAATTCGCAATTGATGAAACATTAACACGCCAAGAGCTAGCAGTTTGGTCGGTTAAAATTTTACAATTAGAAAATGTTGCGAAATTAAAGGAGATTTACAAACTAAACTTTGCTGATGCGGCATCTATTGATCCAGCGTATGCAGGTCATATTGCCATAGCAAATGGTATGGGACTAATTGATTTACAGCAAAATAACTTTAATGCCACTAAGAATGTGTCTTATGCAGACCTTGCTGTTTCAACTGTCCGTTTAGCAAAAGCAATTCAAGAAAATACAAGTGATCGCAACTTCTACTATTAATAAATCCAAAGACATCTCCTCAATTGAAGGGGATGTCTTTTTTAGGTTAGTTTGAAAGGAAACGGGGAAGAATATGTAAGAAAGGAGTGTCTATATGAAATGTAAACTTTTATTAGCAGTTTCTTTAGTAACTGTCATTCTTTATGGTTGTAATAAGGATGAAGTTAAGGATGTACCTGCTAATGCACCAGCAGATCAGAATGCTAGTCAACAAACTGGTGAAACACCTACAGACCAAATGACATTTAATTTTATTGAGTTTTCATTAGATGTTGATTACTCTGCAACGGAGTCTTATGAGGTAGAGTATGAGGATAAGAAAACAGGGATAGAGGCAAAGTTACAAGATGATCGAAAAAATGAAAAACTGCAGGGTGATGAGGCTTATACAAAATTAGAGCCGTTATTTAAGCAGTTGAATTTTGATTCGACAACGCCTAATGATAAAGTGATTGATCAAGTAATCAAAGTATTTAATATTGATGATAGCTTTCAATCCATTGAGGTGGATGTAGAGTTTGTTGACGGCAATGAAAAGGAATTTAAACGAATTAAATAATATGAGCCAGCTAACAAACGTTAGCTGGCTTTTTGATTAGCGTACCCAATGTCGATGTTTTGCAAGTAAATGAATAAAAGAGTTTAGATTGTTTGTCACACCATTTTGATTGGCAATATGCTGTAAAAACGAAATATTTTCTGTAAAGCCTATCGTTTTACAATGTTGATAGGCCTCTTCAATGAACTGTTCTGATTTTACTTGTAGTGAGGAATCTTGGAATGTCCCCGTAACATAAACACCATCATAGAGCACTGAAGAAGTAGTAGAAAATGTTTCGTGAACTTCATAACCATTTATTATGCCCTGTTTAGTACTCACAAGTTCAACTACTATATTTTCACTTAATAGAGTAGCAATCAGATCATTTAATTTTTCATTCGTGTTTTCTGAAACGATTACCGCTACTTTAGAAGTTTGGGCACTTTCAACAGCATTGATGATCTGGCTAACAGCAGGTGAAGTTTGTGTAATAGGGGGTACCTCTTTTTGTACTGGCGGAATAATACCAATATTATCTGCGATAGACGCTGCGAGTGTATAACTGACATGAGCAAACATATCTACAACCTGTTTTCGAATCGATTTATTCTTTACTTTTCCTAATTCAAAGCTAAAGGCATTGATGATATGCTTTTTCTCAATTTCTGTCATACTAAGCCAGAATAATCTCGCTTGTGAAAAATGGTCTTTAAAACTATCGCTACGTGCACGTACTTTATGGCCTTCCACTTTTTCCTGATAATGTGTGTATCCTCCATCTGCTTCAGAGACAGGGCTTGGTGTATTACTAGCTAAGGAATTTTTATGATAGCTAACTTGCCCAACATTGATTGTTTGTCGGCCATAGCCATCACGCTGATTATTATGGAAAGGACAGATCGGTTTATTAATAGGGATTTCATGGAAGTTTGGTCCTCCAAGTCTTATTAACTGCGTATCTGTATAAGAGAATAAGCGACCTTGTAATAAAGGGTCGTTTGAAAAATCAATACCAGGTACAACATGTCCGACATGGAATGCAGCTTGCTCTGTTTCAGCAAAGAAATTATCAACGTTTTTATTTAATGTCATCTTACCAAGAATGCGTACTGGAACTTCCTCTTCTGGCCATATTTTTGTGGCATCGAGAATATCAAAACTAAATTTAAACTCATCTTCAACAGGAATTAGCTGCACACCCAACTCCCACTCTGGAAAATGACCACGCTCTATTGATTCCCATAAATCTCTACGATGGAAATCGGGATCTTTTCCGGCAATGATTTGTGCCTCATCCCAGACAAGTGATTTAACGCCAAGTTTAGGTTTCCAATGAAATTTAACAAAATGCGCTTTTCCTTCTTTATTGACGAAGCGGTAGGTATTCACACCAAAGCCCTCCATCATTCGGTAACTTCGTGGAATGGATCTATCCGACATATGCCACATCACCATATGAGCAGATTCCTGATTGTTTGCAATGAAATCCCAAAATGTATCATGGGCACTTTGAGCTTGAGGAATTTCGTTATTCGGTTCAGGCTTTACTGCGTGTACAAAATCGGGGAATTTAATAGCGTCCTGAATAAAAAATACAGGAATATTATTGCCGACTAAATCGTAATTACCTTCCTGTGTATAAAATTTTGTAGCGAAGCCACGTGCATCACGGACAGTATCTGCTGAGCCTCTTGAGCCTGCAACAGTAGAAAAACGAACAAAGACAGGTGTTTTGGTTCCTTTTCCGTTTAAAAATTGTGCCTTTGTAATGTCACTTGCACATTCATATGTTTCAAAAATTCCGTGTGCTGCAGATCCACGTGCGTGTACTACTCTTTCAGGAATTCGTTCATGATCAAAATGCGTCATCTTTTCACGAAAATGAAAATCTTCCATTAAAGTAGGTCCTCGTTCACCTGCTTTTAATGAATGTTCATCTTCTGATATTTTCAAGCCTTGATTGGTTGTGAGAGGTTGACCTTTATCACTTACTCGGAATGCTTCTAGCTGCTGTTGTTTTTGATTTACATCTTTTTTCATTTAGAATCCTCCTTTATAAGTTACAACTACCTTCTACCCGTACAAGAAGATAACAAACATGAAGAAAGAAAATAGTTGCCGATTAAAAATGAATGTGTTATTATTATCTCGAATTAAAGATAATTGAATTCGAAGTAAAAGAGGGAGTCGTATGAAGGATAACAATCGTAACTTAAAAGCATTTACGGTCTTGTTCCGAGCATATCAAACGATTCAGGATGCAACTAAAAGAGATTTACTTCAATATGATTTAAATCAAACCGAGTTTTCGGTTCTTGAATTTTTGTACCATCGCGGAGAACAACCTATTCAAGTAATTGGTAAAAAAATATTAATTGCAAGTAGTAGTATTACCTATGTGATTGATAAGCTCGAACAAAAAGGCTTTGTATATCGAAAGTCGTGTCCAAAAGATCGTCGTGTTACTTACGTATTATTAACGTATGAGGGACAGACATTGATGGAAGAGATTTTCCCTAAGCATGAACAAAAAATAAATGAGATTTTTGAAGTATTGGAATCTCAAGAGCTGGACACAATGATTTTGTCTCTTAAAAAGGTTGGCAAAAATGCTTTAAAACAATAAAAAAATTTTTACACATATATCTCGATATCGAGATAAATAGGAGGAATAGAAAATGAATCATTTAAAAGGTGTACACCATGTAACGGCTATCACAAGTAGTGCTGAAGAGAATTACAAATTCTTTACATTTGTTTTAGGAATGCGTTTAGTGAAGAAAACAGTGAATCAGGATGATATTCAAACATATCATCTATTCTTTGCGGATGATAAAGGTAGTGCAGGAACTGATATGACATTCTTTGATTTCCCGAACATTCCAAAAGGAGTGCATGGTACAAATGAAATTTCAAAAACTTCTTTCCGTGTACCAACGGATGCAGCTTTAGATTATTGGGTTAAACGCTTTGATCGTTTAAATGTAAAACATACTGGTATTAAGGAACAATTTGGTGCGAAAACTCTGTCGTTCGTTGATTTTGACGATCAGCACTATCAGCTTATTTCTGATGAACATAATACAGGTGTTGCTTCTGGTACGCCTTGGCAAGATGGCCCTATTCCACTTGAATATGCGATTACAGGATTAGGTCCAGTATTCGTCCGTGTGGCCAATTTTAAATACTTTAAAGATATGTTAGAAAAAGTAATGCTCTTTAAAGAAATTGCTGAAGAAGGCGACTTCCACCTATTTGAAGTAGGTGAGGGAGGGAATGGCGCTCAAATAATTGTTGAGCATAACACTGTGTTACCAGTTGCTCGTCAAGGTTTTGGCACAGTTCACCATGCAGCCTTCCGTGTAGAAGATCGTGCGGTATTAGATGAATGGACTGCACGCTTTGAAAGCTTTGGTTTCCACACATCTGGCTATGTAAATCGTCATTTCTTTGAATCATTGTACGCACGAGTTGCACCGCAAATTTTATTTGAATTAGCTACTGACGGTCCTGGATTTATGGGAGACGAGCCATATGAAACACTAGGAGAAAAATTATCATTACCACCATTTTTAGAACCTAAACGCGCACAGATTGAAGGACTTGTACGTCCAATTGACACTGTAAGAAGCTCTATTACGTTCGATAAAGAATATGAGTAATACTATTCCATTCAGTAGAGAGATGTTTCTCTACTGAATGAATACATAACTGTATTGGGGGTTTAAAAATGGAATTTTCCAAGCTGATTGATAAGCGTCGCTCTGCTAATAATTTTCTCAAGGACGTCAAAATGACTGTGGAAGACATACGTCCTATTTTGGAGGATGTTAAGCTCGCTCCATCAGCATTTAACTTACAACATGCTAATTATATAGTGGTGTTGGATGAAGATATGAAAGAAAAGGTTCGAGAAGCAGCCTATGGACAATATAAAGTACATTCAGCTTCAGCGGTAATACTTGTATTAGGTGATAAAGAGGCGTATAAAAATACTGCTGAATTAAGTCAAGGTATGGTTGATTTAGGTATTATTACAGCTTGTGAATTAGATGAGCTAGTAGCTGAAAATACAAACTTTTATGAAGAACGTGGGGATGCATTTATGAAAGATGAAGCAATTCGTAATGCATCTTTGTCTGCCATGTTATTTATGCTAGCTGCAAAAAATCGCGGCTGGGACACTTGTCCAATGATTGGTTTTGATGATCAAAAAATGCGTGAACTATTTAATGTACCAGAAACACATGAAATAGCTCTAATGATCACAATTGGGAAAGAAAAAGAAAGTAGTCGTCGTCTTCGTGGTTATCGAAAGCCAGTTGAAGAATTTGCCACTTACTATTAAAGTGGTATAAAATACAATAGCTATACAAATACTAAGTTTAATGTACATTTAGGAGGAAACATCATGAAAGTAGTAGCCATCGTTGGTAGTATTCGTAAAGAATCTTATAACATGCAATTAGCTCACTTTATTCAAAAGCGTTATACAGAAAAATTAGAGCTTGAAGTTTTAAGCTTAAAGGATTTACCAATGTACAATCAAGATATCGAAAATGAAGCACCACAAGAAGTTCTTGATTTTAAAGCAAAAGTAAAAGCAGCAGATGCTGTGCTATGGGTTACACCAGAATATAATGGTACAGTTCCAGGTGTGATGGTTAATGCCATTGACTGGTTGTCTCGTGTAGATAAAGTAATGATTGGTAAGCCATCTATCATTATGGGCGCATCTATGGGGAACTTAGGTACTGTAAAAGCTCAATTACATTTACGTGATATTTTATTCTCTCCTGGTATTAACTCACCATTACTAAGTGGCAATGATGTTTATATTGGTGCTGTTCACACTAAATTCGATGCAGAAGGCAATTTAACAGATGAAGGCACTGTGAAATTCCTTGACGTTGTCATTGATAACTTCTTAAACTGGGCAAAAAAATACATTTAAATTATTCTGACCCATAGGTATTCAATATACTTATGGGCTTTTTTTACTTCTGCATGGATTTTTCACATTTACACGTTATACTTTTAAGAAAAAGAAAAATGGTGGTTATAGATGAGAAAGTTATCACTGAAGTTAGGTATCATTTTTTTCATCACATTATTTTGTATCGAAACATTTATGATGTTTTTTTTACATGCCTCCTTGACTAATTCTCGTGTTGAAGAGGAATTAGCAAGCTTACAAGCAAGGGGAAACTCCCATCGTACAATATTAGAACAGAACTTTAATAACGAAACCTTGGCCCATATAGTACTTATGGAATCGGATGAAAGTACGGATGTAGTGGTTACTAATCATCAGGGAGAAATACTAGCTTCATCGCAACCCCATCCAGAAATTAGAGATATGTTCAGTAAGATAGACGGGGAAATACCTTATAAGGGAAGAGTATTGCAAGCTAACTGGCAAGAGGCTAAGGCTATTGCCACTATCAGTCCTATTAAAGAACAGCAAACAACGATTGGCTACGTTTTTATGTTTCAACATACAGATTCCATCCACGCCTTAATGAAACGTTTAAATAAGCATTTTCTTATAGTTGGCATTGTTTCTGGTCTTGTCACTATAGCGGTGATTATCGTGCTATCTAAAAAGCTTGCAAAACCATTAATCCAGATGAAAGAGGCTACATTGAACATGAGTAAAGGTGATTTTACAGTCGACCTTTCTACGAATTCAAAAGACGAACTTGGTGATTTAGCGAATGCCATCCAACTGTTGTCTAATGACTTAAATCATTTAAGGCAAGAGCGTAAGGAGTTTTTGTCAAGCATTGCACATGAGCTCCGCACCCCACTAACATTTATTAAAGGCTATACCGACATTCTTGCCAAACGGGATTTGATAGAGCAAGATCGTCAAAAGTATTTAGCCATTATAATAGAAGAAACCAATAGACTTTCTCGACTCATCAAGGATTTATTTGATTTAGCGAAAATGGATGAAAACTCATTTGTAATTGAAAAACAATGTATCCAGCTACATTCATTTATTACAAGCATGGAAGAAAAATTACATCCTGCTTTTCAAGAGAAAGGTATATATTTCGATGTACATTGTGAAAAAGGCTTACTTCTATGGGCAGATGAAGCAAGACTAGAGCAAATCCTCCTTAATCTATTAAATAACGCGTTAATCTACTGTGCACCTGGAGAAACCACCTCAGTCACTGTTAAAAAAAACAAAGATGTGATAAGCATCATTGTGAAAGATACAGGAAAAGGGATTCCAGCGGAGGATGTACCTTATATTTTCGAACGGTTTTATCGAGTGGAAAAATCCCGTAGTCGTGCTCTAGGTGGCTCTGGTCTAGGACTTGCTATTGTTAAGGAATTGGTAGAGGCACATGGGGGGAAAGTGAAGGTTAGCAGTGAAATCAATAAAGGGACTACTTTTGAATTATTGTTTAAGGGAGTAGAAGCGAATGAAGACTATTTTATGCATAGACGATGAGCCAAGAATGTTAGATTTATTGACCCTTTACTTAGAGCCTACTTTTCATTGTAGAGCCATGTCGTCCGTTCTAGAAGGACTCGATTATTTAGAAGAAGAGCATGTGGATTTAGTTCTGTTGGATATTATGATGCCGGAGATGGATGGGTGGCAAGCTTGCCAGGAAATTAGGAAGTTTTGGGATGTGCCTATTATTATGCTTACGGCAAAAGGAGAGCATGCTGATATTGTAAAAGGCTTAAACATGGGTGCTGATGATTATATTTTAAAGCCTTTTGATGAGGAAGAGTTATTAGCGCGTATACATGCGGTATTAAGAAGGGCGAAAATAGATGAAAAAGTTATATGCTTTGAGGGGCTACGATTAGATAAGGAAGCGTTTGAACTTTATTTTCAACAAAAGGCAATCTCATTAACACCAAAGGAATTTTCCATGCTAGCCTTATTTTTAAATCATCAAAATAAAGTATTTTCCAGAGAACATCTTATCAACACAGTTTGGGGATATAATGTAATGATTGAAGATCGTACGATTGATTCACATGTGCGTAATTTACGAGAAAAATTAAGAAAAAGCGGCTTCCCTGCGGATGATTATTTACAAACAGTATGGGGTATCGGTTATAAATGGCATAAGTCCGCAACACTTGAACATAAAAACTAGAAAACAACCTCTACCATACCTACTGGGAGAGGTTGTTTAAATTATTTTGAAGTTAACTCTTCTTCTGTTACCCATTTATGATTTTTTACTGCCTCACCATTTAAAGTGGAAGTGTAATCCACCATATAAACAGTTGTTTGTACAGCCTCTTCAATATGGACAAGCGCATTTTCCATACCTTCCATATGCGCTGCATCCGTTTTTACTTCTGTACCAGGAGCCAGAGGTGCTTCTTCGGGATCAATTAATTCTTCGTGAATGACCCACTTATGATTTTTAACAGGTTCTTCACCTGTAGTTGGTTCATAGGAAATAACATAAGCAGTCGTATCATAGGCCCCGACTATTTCTGCTTCTGCACCTTTCATACCGTCCATATGCCCGTTCGTAATAATAGCTGTACTTCCTACAGGAAACTTCGGATTTTCAGCAATTTTTAATGTAGCTGGTACTTCGCCTGAACTTGAATGGTTCATTGTCGAATGATCCATTTCTTCAGTCGTATGATTAGATGTAGACGCAGGCTTCGTTTGATCCTCCGTACAAGCAGATAAAGTAAGTAAAGCTAATACTGATAGTAGTGCCATTGACCATTTTTGTTTGAATATCATGTCATATCCTCCTCACTATTTGCTAATACTGTAGCAAATAAATGTGCAGAAATAATGGACATGATCTACTACCAAAAATCAAATCACATCTTTCATCTAACAAGAAAGATGTGAGGAATTATTTATTGAATGGGCATGATTTTCAATGTTTTTTGTAATCGATAGGCGAAGATGCCAGCGAAAATCGCTAAGATAAAATCTTTTGGTAGTGGGGGGATCATCCAGAGCCAAGCTAGTTTATATGAAAAGACCTCTGGTGCACTTGCCCATAGTTTGTAGGCAAAATACATCCAATTTGTCCCTAGGAAATAATTAAGCGCAGTTGCGATTAACGCTGCCGCAATATAGCTTTTCTTTGTTGCACTTCGTTCTACAATTAGTCCTGCAACAAATGCTGCTCCAATAAATGTAATAATAAACCCAAAGGTAGGGCTTAAAATTTGTCCAACTCCCCCACCAAAACGAGCAAAAACAGGCGCTCCTGCTAATCCTATGCACATATAAACTGTACAGGCGAGCGCACCCTTTCTGCTACCAAGAACCAGTCCTGCTAAAATAGCAAAAAACGTTTGTAGTGTAATCGGTACACCACCCACCATCATAAATGGGGCAAAGGAGGTAATATTAGCCCCTATCATCATAAGTGTTGAGAATAACCCAATATAGGTAATGTCAATAGTTCTTAATTTATGATGACTCTGTTGTGTAGCAGTAGCCATAAATTTCACCTCGTTATAAACCTTCTTACTGCTAGTGTAAAAAACGAATATAATTGTGTCAACCTTATTATAGTTTTAAGTTAACTCAATTATAGTGTAGACTAACTAATTATAAAAATGTATGATAGAATCGTCACAATTTTATAACTTTAAGTACTATTGGTGTGATATTTTTTGAATGTCACTTAAAAGGGAAGTCGGTGGAAGTCCGACGCTGTCCCGCAACTGTAACGAGGAGTCTTATAATATTTTTTGCCACTGTGTTAGTATGGGAAGGCCATTATAGGATGCTGATTCGAAGCCAGGAGACCTGCCATTAGTAATACCTGTAATGCCCACGAGGATGCAAGCAATTACGGACAATAGCTGGATATTTTCTGACTTTGTTTAATCTAGGGTATTTCTATGCGTATTTTCGTATGGAATACCTTTTTTTATTGCTTCATCCATCAATACTTAGTAGGAGCTTTAAACGGATGAATAAAAAATTTATGTTTTTTTCCTTAATACTTTTCTTCGTATTAATCGTTTCTATGACAATAGCCGTTATGGTTGGGTCTGTATCAGTTACACCCTTCTATGTATGGAAAGTTATTCTTTCTAAAATCCCCATTATACAAAATGGCATAGAGCAAGACTGGAGTCGCTCACAGGAAATCATTATTTGGCAAATAAGAGCACCACGTGTTTTACTCGCAGCTATTGTTGGAGCTGGTCTAGCTATTGCTGGGGCAGCAATTCAGGCACTTGTGAGAAATTCCATTGCTGACCCTTATATATTAGGGATTTCGTCAGGTGCAGCTGTTGGAGCGACCTCAGTAATTATTTTAGGTGCCTTTTCATTTTTAGGAATCTATGCTCTTTCTGTATCTGCATTTTTAGGGTCATTACTTGCCATTGCGCTCGTATTTTTCTTATCACGAGTTGGTGGTCGTGTCTCAATTTTTCGCTTGTTATTGGCGGGGATGGCTGTGTCCTTTATTTTAACGGCCGTTTCCAATTTCATTTTGATGATGTCGAAACAAGAAGGGGCTTTAAAGGCTGTTATGTTTTGGATGCTAGGGAGTCTAGCTGGAGCCAAGTGGAATAATATTGTAATCCCGGCTTTCATATTCTTCCTCGTATTTGGGCTACTATGGCTACACTATCGAAATTTAAATTTATTATTACTAGGGGAAGAGGCAGCTGTAACGTTAGGGGTTAATTTACAGCAATTTCGTATTCAGCTCATTTTACTTGTTTCGTTGTTAACTGGTGTACTTGTCGCAGTCAGTGGCTCTATTGGATTTGTGGGATTAATCATTCCACATATCGTTCGGTTAATTGTGGGGTCAAACTATAAATATGTGATACCTATTAGTGCTTTAATTGGAGGAATCTTTTTAGTGTGGGCAGATGCTTTTGCCCGAATAATCATCGCACCTCAAGAAATGCCAATTGGTATTATAACGGCCTTTTGTGGAGGACCATTTTTTATTTGGCTACTCCGTCGTAACAATTATTCTTTCGGTGAAGGAGACTAACTTATATGACATTAGAAGCAAAGCAGCTATCATTCTCCATTTACGATGAGCGTATACTACATGAAGTAAGTATTCAAATAAAAGAAAAACAACTTGTTGGACTCATTGGCCCTAATGGTAGCGGCAAATCCACATTGCTAAAAAATATGTATCGTCTGCTAAAACCGGAAAGTGGTACGGTATTATTAAACGAACAAGATATTTTAAAGCAATCAAGTAAATCGATTGCTAAAAATTTAGCCGTTGTTAGTCAAGAAACACCTGTTTTATTTGACTTCACAGTACATGATTTAGTCAGTATGGGAAGAACGCCACATAAAAAACTATTGGAGCTTGATCAAGAACAAGATTTCCGAATTGTGGCAGATGCTCTTCTACAAACTGGTATTTCACATTTGGAGAAACGAAGCTTTAGCTCTCTTTCCGGTGGAGAGAAAAAGCGCGTAATGGTTGCACGTGCTCTGGCACAACAAGCTAAGGTATTGATATTAGATGAGCCGACGAATCATTTAGATATACAGCATCAACTCCAGCTTATGGACTTAATTCAAACTCTACATTTAACTGTAGTCGCGGCTTTACATGACTTAAATATCGCAGCAATGTACTGTGATCAAATTTACGTTTTACAGAATGGACGAATAGTTTGTCATGGGACGCCAGAAGAAGTACTTACTCCAACGTTGTTACGGGAAGTATTTCATGTTTTTGCTGATATTCAAATACATCCACTAACTGGTAAGCCTTATCTTACATATGTTCCAGAGCAATTTGCCAAAAAGGTTAACCAATCATAAGAAAGTTAAAAGTCTATACATCTACCATCCTTTACAAGGAGTGAATGTATGAAAATAGCCTTTACGAAAATGCATGGTATTGGCAACAGCTATATTTATCTTGATCTTTTCAGGTATGATTATAATGACAATATCTTTTGTGAATTAGCTAAAAAGATAGCAAATGTCCATACAGGCATTGGCTCGGATGGATTAATTATTATTCAACCTTCTAAAATTGCTGACTGTGGTATGCGCATTTTTAATAAGGATGGTACAGAGGGATCTAACTGTGGAAACGGACTTCGCTGTGTTGCAAAATATATTTTTGAACGCCAAATTGTGCGACAAAAGTTTTTTACAATTGAAACAAAAGCAGGCATTATGTACGTAGAGGTAGTGGTTCAGGATAATACAGTCATAGATGTGATTGTCGATATGGGTAAACCTTTATTGTATCGTAAAGATATACCGATGTTAGGTACCCCTAATAAGCTCGTCATCAATGAATTATTTACAGTGCCTCCACATAATTTGTTCCTAACAGCGTTGTTTTTAGGAAATCCAAACGCGGTATTTTTTATCGATGATATAGAAAAAGCGCCGTTAAGAACACTAGGAGGCATTATAGAAAATGATGTGAGATTTCCTAATCGTGTTAATGTTGAATTTGTACAGGTCATCCATTCAAAAGCCTTACAATTTAGAGTTTGGGAGCGAGGTTCTGGTGTTACGGAGGCGTGTGGAACAGGTGCTTGTGCTGCAGTAGTAGCTGCTATTTTAAATGGTTTTTGTCAGAGGGGAGAAGAGATAACTGTTCATCTGAGTGGAGGTGACTTAAACATACGATGGGCTGACGATGACCATGTTTGGATGCGAGGCCCAGCGGAGTTTATTGCAGAGGGGATATACGAATTTTTATAGCGTCTAGCAAGTCACATTGTTCTTCGGAGCATGCTTAAAAAATTTACAAGCAATATCACTGAAGTGTAAATGATCCTTGAAGGGATGTGAAGATGGGAAAACTGAGGGCTTATCGGTTTTCTATGTTTTTATTAATTGCCATTCTTCTAGGTGTTATTATTGGCTTGCTTTTTGGTGAGAAGGCTACGGTGTTAAAGCCTTTTGGTGATATTTTTATTAATTTATTATTTATGATTGTTGTGCCATTAGTGTTTTTCTCCATTGCATCCTCCGTTGCTAGTATGGAAAGCCTCAAACGTTTAGGTAAAATTATGGGCTCAATGATGCTCGTATTTATAGCAACAGGCATTATTGCCGCCATTATCATGTTAATTGCTGTTACTATTTATCCCCCTGGGGCTGAGGTATCCGTTCAGATTGTATCCCCTGAAACAACAGAGGATTTAAGCTTTGCTGAACAATTAGTTAACACCTTCACTGTGCCTGATTTTATGAATTTATTATCCAGAAGTAATATGCTAGCACTTATTTTATTTGCTGTCTTAATCGGGCTTGGCACAGGATTAACAGGAGAAGCAGGTAAGCCGTTTGCGCGTTTTTTAATAAGTGGTTCGGAAGTATTTATGAAGGTCATCAAGCTAGTGATGTACTATGCACCAATTGGATTAATGGCTTATTTTGCAACATTAATAGGGGATTTTGGAGCGGCATTGCTTGGGGATTATGCTAAAGCCATCATTCTCTACTATCCTGTTGCTATCCTTTATTTTTTAATCGGCTTTACTTTATACGCTTTTATTGCAGGTGGAAAAGTAGGAGTTATAAAGTTCTGGCAAAATATTTTAACGCCTGCTGTGACAGCATTAGGTACAGGAAGTAGCTTTGCAACACTGCCTGTTAATCTAACAGCTGCCAAACAGATTGGAGTGCCAAAGGATATTCGTGAAACCGTATTACCGCTTGGTGCTACCATTCATATGGATGGCTCATGCTTGTCCGCCATATTGAAAATAGCGTTTGTTTTCGGTGTGTTTAATATGGATTTTACAGGATTCAGTACTTTTGTAACCGCAATTGGCGTCGCCTTACTATCAGGTATTGTGATGAGTGGTATTCCAGGTGGAGGTTTCATTGGAGAAATGCTTATAGTCACATTGTACGGTCTACCAGTTCAAGCTTTACCGATGATCTCTGCTATAGGAGTAGTAGTAGACCCTCCTGCTACAATGGTAAATGCTACAGGTGATACTGTGGCAAGTATGATTGTAACAAGAACAATAGAAGGAAAAGATTGGATACAGCAAGAAGTGGATTAAAAAGGACGCCTCTGAGGGGCGTCCTGTAATATTGTCCGATTAAGAGACTGCTTTTAAACCTGCAACACCAATGATAATAGCAATAATACTTATAATACGTGTTAGGTTTTTTGATTCTCCAAAGAAAATGATATTTACAAGCACAGCGCCAACAGTACCAATACCAACCCAAACAACATAGGCAATGCTTAACTGTAAATAATTGAATGATGCATATAAAAGGGCGAATGATAATCCAAAGCCACCGATATATATTAATAAATTTCGTACGGTTTTATTTTGACTATAAAAGCGTAAACCTACAACACCTATAATTTCTGACATTGCTGCTAATACTATATATATCCAACCCATTATGCATTCACCTCTTTCTGTTCTTCATGCTCTGCTGATGAGCTATCTGCAAGTTTTAACCCGATAACGCCTGATACTAATATCAACATAAAAATACCTTTAATGGCATTAAATTCTCCATCGAAAATAAAAATATCCATTAATGTAGTACCGATTGCACCTGCTCCAGCAAAAATAGCGTAGACTGTGCCAGTAGGTAAGTTTTCACATGCTTTTGATAAAAAGTGAAAATCAAGAGCAATCATAGACACAATAATAACCCAATGCCACCAAGAGTTAGCTACATTAAAACCAAATATCCAAAACAACTCAAATAAACTTGTTAGTCCAACATAAACCCATTCTTTTTGCATAAAAAATTTCCTTCCATATAGTATATTAATGACTGACATTCAGTCATTTTCGAGGTAAAGAAGAACGCCACTTATGTGTGACGTAGGCCAAGTGCATGATATAAAAAGTCTAGAAGCTCAAGCTTTAGTAGCTTCATCGTTTCATCTTTGCTATCATCAAACAAATAAATTTGTTCTGCAGCAGATTCTATGAGACCAATAATAAGCTTTGCTGAACGTGATGGATTGATAGAATCACGAATCATTCCTTGTTGCTGAGCAGATAATAAAAAATTACCCATCCAAGCATAATAAGGGGCGTAAATATTTTCCCATTCTTTTAAATGCTCTGTTTGAGCAATACCCGCATAAATGAGTGCAACGATATCGCCATATTCTTTCGTAATTAAGAAAATCATCTCAACAACCTCTTCTAGTTGTTGCTCAAAAGGTTTATCAATAGAAATACCTTCTTCTAAGGTTACAATAATTCTTTCAACCATATGTTTTGCAATAGCAGGCATAACAGAAAGGCGAGACGGGAAATAGAGATAAAAAGTTCCTTGGGCAATCCCTGCAGCTTTGACGATATCCGAAACCTTTGTTTTTTCAATTCCTTTTTCACGAAAAACTTCAATAGCAGCTTGAATAATCTTTTCTTCCTTTGACATGCAATCCCTCACTTTTGCCTTACTTGATTAGTATGTTACAGGAGAAGAAAATGAATGTCAACAAAAAATGACTGATAGTCAGTCATTTCCCTCTAGACCTTAAAAAAGACAATACGACTTCAGTTGTTGCAGGACATGAGTCTTTGGATTAACATTCCTACTCGTCAGCTTAAAAGATTAGTTTGGGACGATTGTTTATTAGCGTGAAAGCGAAGATTTATGGCAATCAAGTGGATGTATTATTATTTGCATAGTTATCATGATTTCAGGGAACTTTATGATTGAAAGGATGATGATAATGGATAATATAAAATTTGCTCAATTAGATCCACAACAACTTGCAAAAATTAATGAACTTGAAAAAAAGATTGGTGTGACATTAGTGGCTTATGATTCTTCTTCTATGCCAACACCTGGTTCTGGTGCTTACGAGACTAATAATAGCACGACCAACAATCATCCATCATAATAAATGAAAATGCCTTGCAGTGATGTAAGGTATTTTCGTTTTAAAAAAGCTAAAGGAGTCATGAAAATGAAAGAATTCTATGCAGATTTACATATTCATATTGGGCGTACTTATAAGGGGCGTGCTGTGAAAATTACTGGCAGTAAAACACTAACATTAGCTAGGATTTTAGAGATGGCGAGTGCAAGAAAAGGATTAGATATGATTGGTATTATTGATTGTCATTCACCTGAGGTCATTGAAGAAATGATGGACATGATCGAACGAGGTGAATTAAAGGAACTGAAGGAAGGAGGATTACGCTTTCAAGACACAACTTTGATACCGGGATCGGAAATAGAAATCTATGATCAATATTGCCATGGTCCTATTCATGTGCTTGCTTACTTTCCTACTCTTAAGCTCATGAAGCATTTTTCAACATGGATGTCCCAATATATGAAAAATATTCACTTAAGTTCACAGCGTATATATTGTGATGGACGAACTTTGCAGCAAAGGGTGCATGAATTGGGAGGGCTTTTTATACCTGCACATGTATTTACTCCTTTTAAAAGTTTGTTTGGCAAAGGGGTTCTTCGCAGTTTAACGGAAGTTTTTGATCCTCAACTAATAGATGCGATTGAATTAGGCTTAAGTTCAGATACAGACATGGTGAGCCACATTAAAGAACTTCAGGCGTACACGTTTGTTAGTAATTCGGATGCCCATTCTCTTGGGAAATTGGCACGTGAGTATCAAAAGTTACGCTTAGAGGAAGCTAATTTTACAGAACTAAAAATGGCCCTTCATGAACAACAAGGTCGAGCAGTAATTGCCAATTATGGCCTAAACCCATTGCTTGGCAAATATCATCAGACAGTCTGTGCCAAATGTGGTGAACAGCTAAGTAACGAAGTAACGGTTTGTACTGTCTGTGGAAGTACTCAAATCATAAAAGGGGTCGCTACACGCATACATGAGCTATCTGAGGATTTTTTGAAAGAAAGATATCGACCACCTTATATTCATCAGGTTCCCCTTGATTTTATCCCAGGTATTGGGCCGAAAATGATGGAACGTTTGATAGAAGCATTTGGTACAGAAATGGATATTCTGCATAATGTAACGATTGAAGAGCTTGAACGAATAGTACCTCATAAAATTGCTCATTTAATTGATTTAGCAAGAACAGGCCAAATAGCAATAGAGGTTGGTGGTGGTGGTGTCTATGGAAAGATTCAGACAGATTAGATACAAGATGAAAAAATTTAAAAAGATTGTTATATTTTAACCTTTTTTTAACCCTCCTCTAGTAAAATAGTGAAAACAATGACTATTTTCTAAATGGAGGAGAGCGTATATGCGATTATCAAAAAAATTTCGTTATGTGGCCGCAAGTATACTAGCATTGCAATTAACCATACCGGCAGTAGCTAATGCAGAAGAACAAAGTGATTACATAGCCCCGAGTTGGGTTATACAGACTGATTATTTAGCACTGGGGGACTCATTAGCACATGGAATGAATGAGGTAGGTGTAATAGGTTTAGGTTACACAGATTTTATTGCACAGGCTCTACAGCAAAATGGCTTTCTTGCTTCATATAATAAAGGCTTTGCTATGTCTGGCTACACAACCAAAAATGTTTTAGCTGATCTACAAAACGATGTAGAAAAGACAGTAACAGGTTTTGGTTATACAAAGGAGCAGGTAAAATTAAGAGCTTCTATAAAAGAAGCAGAGATTATTACATTAACTGCTGGGGCAAATGATTTATTGCCTCTTTTAAAGGAGTCGCAAACTACAGGGATTGATACTGTAGCTATCGTAAAAGCAACTAAAGAAGCTGTATCTAATATAGCTTCGATTCTAGCTGAAATTAAAAAGTTAAATCCACATGCGGAAGTATATGTGATGGGCTATTATAATTCTTTCCCTTACTATAGTGAGAACTTACAAAAGCAATTTAAGCTGTTATTGACTACAGTAAATGCAACAATCAAAACAACAGCTGAAAAAGCAGGGGCCATTTTTGTACCAACACATGATGTTGTGGCAAAGGATGTTCCTAACTACCTACCAAATCCAGAAAACATTCATTTAAGCGAAGCGGGTTACTTTGCGGTAGCCAATGAAGCATTTTTACCAATCATTAAAACAAGTTCTCTATGGGATGTAACGAAGGCAATCCAAATAGATATGAAGGATAAGACAACGGTAGAGGTGAGCTGGCAAGAAGCAATGGATAATGTAGGTGTGACAAATTACAATGTTTATGTGAATGGTAAGTTAGCCAGTACATTGAATGCGAATACTACTAAGATGACGCTCGAAAATTTAACAGAAAATACTGCCTACAGTGTTTCAATCAAAGCAATAGATGCAGCTGGAAATGAGAGTGTTCAAAACCCTACAGTTACGTTTACTACAAGGGGAGCAATAAGTTTCACAGATACAGAGAATCATTGGGCGAAAGAGTATATTCAAAATGTAGCAGAAACCGGTATTATGAATGGTTATCCCGATGGTACATTTCGACCTGAGAGTAGTCTAACTCGTGCTCAAGCTGCTGCTATTCTTGTAAGAAGCTTGGGCTTAACTACAACGGAAAAAGCACCATTTACGGACATTGCAAACTATGATGCTACAATGCAGTCTGAAATTGCAGCAGCATATGTACATGGTCTCGTAAAGGGAACGGATGGGAAATTTAATCCTGGACAGTCTGTTACACGTGCCCAATTAGCATTAATGATTCAACGTGCCTATGAGCAACAATTTAATCAGCCATATATTGCAAAAGCTGAATCGCCATTTTCAGATGTAGCCTCCTATAATGCTGAAACAAAACGTGCAGTCTCTATGTTATATGAATTAGGGATTGTGACAGGGAATCAGGGGAAATACTCTCCGGAATCTGCCACAACGAGAGGTCAAGCAGCGAAAATATTTACAAACCTTAGTCATGTATTGATTAAATAAAGTTTACAAGGTAGAGGTAATTTGCCTCTACCTTTTGACGTTTTTGTTAAAAACAACGTATAGTCTAACTATGTTATAGAACGTTTAGAAAAAAGGAGGTTAGGGATGCTCTCATTTATATTATCTGCTAAAAGATTAGCGAAAGGATTGTGGAGGTCATTTAAGCGACCACAGTTTATCTCATTATTTACTACACTGTTTTTAATCATTCTTTCAGGAACATTGTTTTACAAGGGGACTGAAGGATGGTATTGGCTGGACGCTATGTATTTTGCAGTTGTCAGTTTGATTCCAACAGGCGTAGAAACAGGGCTCTATCCAACTACGGCATATTCTAAAGTTTTCACAATGATCTATTTAATTGTTGGTACGGGAGTCATGTTTATCATGCTATTAATGCTTGGCCGTTCAATAGTCGATTTTTCTCTTAATGAAGAAGAAAAAGAAGAGGTGAAGAAACGGATGAAAAAGTAAAATAGCAGTACGATGAATCTTATGAAGGATTCATTGTACTGCTATTTTTATTATGATAATTTGGCAATAATGCCTTCTTCATCGTCTAAAACTAGCTCAATTCCTGTTGAGAAAGGGTCACCATGTAGAACGTCTTTAATCCAAACACGTAATGCGCCAATCATGGCTGCCGTATTGAGCATCTCAATTTGACCGTTTACTTCAACCTCAGCACCGAAGCCTGTATCATCATCGTATGTTAATTCAACTAGCACATCTTCTGGGCGGATGTTTTTATAATATGCCTGAGATAAACAAATCGCATTAATAATATCTTGCTCATTAATTATTTGTGCCATTGTGCTTCCTCTTTACGCTTTTTATCTTTAAACATATTCACAATTTTTATGACAAGCATCACAATAACGACAATTGCCGCTACGTTAATTAATAAACCTAAAATATTTCCGAGTAACCCCATACCACTAAATAGACTACCGAATAATAAACCAGCAAGTCCCCCAAGCATTAAGCCTTTCATCAGACCTCCTGAGAAAAAGCCACCTTTTTTAGTAGTATCCACTTTATTAGTAGATGTTGAATTAGATTTATTTGTTGTTGCATTGTTTTGATCTTTAGAAGTATCCTGTGATTTCTGGATATTCGAGCTATTATTATTGTTAGAGAAGCCTTTTTTACCTGATTTATAGGATTTAGCTTCTGCCGTTGGTGTATCTGAAATGAATAATGTTGCACCAACCGTTGAAAATATCAGTGTCGCTGCAAAAAGAGCGGCAAGAATTTTTTTCATTACTTACATTCCTCCAATATAATTTTGAGTTTGGTCATAAACTATTTCTTATATAGTAATATTACATGAACTTTATTAAAAAATAAAACAAACGCTTCAGATAATTGGGCTCTATCAAAAAATTTGAACAAGTAGTGACAGATACAATGATTGTAAAAATGAAGTAATAGGAAGGGGTGAAGTGATGCTACTAACATTCATAATATTAATTTCAATATTTTTCCTGTTGTACCTAACAGAAAAAAGGCGCTTTCTCAATGTGGTAGCTCTTGGTTTGATAGGTGTATATGTTATTCGATTACTTATGATCCATTATCCGTTATTGCTGCCAAATGATCAGGGGATTATTTCAGAAATGGGGATATTTATTATATTAGCAAGCTTTCCTAGCATTATGTTTATTTTATCAATCGCCATGTTTTTCAATAGTAAAGTATTATTGGAAAAGGAAGGGCGTAAAGTACGTAATTTAATGTTAGCCATTCTGGGGCTAAGTTTTGTTATGATGATGATATGGTATGTTTTCGTCATTTTTATTGAAATTGAAAATGTCCTTTGGCATATTCTTTTCTTCTATGCATTTTTGATTTTTGGCTATACAATGTTTTTATACACAAGTGTCCTAGCATATGCCATATTGTATCATTATACGCCGATACGCTATGAACCTAACTATATAATTGCTCTGGGCTCAGGGTTAATTGGTGATAGAGTGCCCCCTCTTTTAGCAAGTCGTTTAGATGAGGCGGTGAAGCAATATAAAAAGTATGGGGAAAGGCCTTTTATCATTGTGTCAGGTGGGCAAGGGAATGATGAAAGGATATCGGAAGCATTTGCTATGAAACAATACTTAATTAATATTCACCAAATTCCCCCTGACAAGATTCTAAAAGAGGATCAATCCTCTAATACAGAACAAAATATGTCCTTTTCGAAAAAGGTAATGGACCATCATGCACAAGGTGAAAAATATCGCTCTATTTTTGTTACGAATAATTTTCATGTGTTTCGTGCAAGTATTTATGCGAAAAAGGCAAAATTAGATGCGGAAGGAATTGGTTCTAAGACAGCCTTTTACTATGTTCCAAACGCATTCACAAGAGAATTTATTGGCTTATTAGAAATGTATAAATGGGCACACATTACAGTCTTTTTAATCATCACCCTATTCGTAGGCTTGCTATTGAGAGCGTATGTGTAACCAAAATTCAACTGTCTTCCATATAATAGTGGTAAGGCAGTTTTTTAGCTTGATTCAGCAATTTTTATTCTGATTGTGAAGCGGTAGTTGTGAAGGTGAGCTTTTCGAGCAAGTTCGAAAAAATTTGGACGTAATTGATAGAGCGTGCAAGGGAGGAAAATAATGTACGAGCAAATGTTAGTTAAGCGAAACAAAGAACGAATTGATTCTCTACAAAATCTGATACAAACAGAAAATTCATGGTTTGCTCAAAATATAAAATTACTTACATTCGCTGAAGTTAACCTAGCAGCCTTGCAAAAAATATTGTATCAAATAGTGAGGAGGCTATTAAAAGAACAGCAGCAACGCCATTTACAAATTGTCCAATCAGAACAATACCAATCAGTGCAGGAGAATGTATTAACATTGTTAGCGGAGTATGACGATGTGTTGCGTGAGGCCATACCACAGTCAATCTATATACTTGTTTGGCAAATTTCCTCGCTAGAAAAGCTAGCAAATCGTATAGAAGTAGTGGATGACGTGCTTGATATTATAGAATGGTACTTCCACCACCAAAATAATGAACAAGTTGCTATTTCAGAGGAAGAGGATTTGGATCATGAGGTCATGATTGATCTATATAAAGAGGCGGTTGAAGAACAGGACGCGGATGCACAGTATCAACTAGGTGAATATTACAATGCTAGGGAAGGTAATCATTTTCAGATCGAAAAATCATTGAAATGGTTTGAGTTAGCTGCGACTCAAGGGAATGCCGATGCACAATATATGTTAGGTAATTTTTACTTTGAAGGAATTGGAGTAGAAGAAAGTCATTCGATGGCCTTTTTATACTATGAAAAGGCGTCAATGCAGGGACATGCGGATGCTGCCAATAATTTAGCGGATATGTACTTTAATGGTGAAGGAGTAACGAAGGATTATACATTAGCAAAAAAATGGTTTGACTATGCTGCTAAAAAGAATGTACCAGAGGCCATGTTTACGCTAGGGATTATATATGAGCAGGGGTTAGGCGTGACTGTAGATATGGAGGCAGCATTCAATGCCTATAAACAATCTGCAGAGGCCGGTTATGTAGAAGCACAATATCTTCTTGGTGGAATTTATTTAGAGGGACGCCTAGGCCAAACGAAGGAGGTAAACCGCGCACTATTTTGGTATGAACGAGCTGCAGAACAATATCATGTAGATGCTTTTTATGATTTGGGGTATATATGGAGTAATGGGCTTGCAGGTATACGAAATATTGAAAAAGGCATTCATTGGTTTAAACAGGCTGCCCTTCAAGGGGATGCAGAGGCCAAGTTACAGCTAGGGCATATGTACAATAAAGGTGAAGGGATAGCTAGAAATCTGAAAGAGGCCATCAAGTGGTATGGACTTGCAGCAGATGCAGGCATTAAAGAAGCTTCGGAAATATTACAGGAACTTAAAAGTTTGTAAATTTTGTGTTAAAAAATATAGTGTCTTTGAATTATTTATACATCTGATTAACATGAAACTTTTGGTATATGAATAAACCTTTTAGTGAGTATATAGTTTTAGTTGTTATAAGGGTAAAAATTATTAATATAGTGAAATTTATAGGGTGCCAGAAGAAATTTTAAAAAAATAAGCATAATAATCAAGAAATCGGGTAAAAAAAGCTACCAATTAATAGTGTGGTAGCTTTTTAATTGTTTTTTAAAGTGAATTTACTGTAGGGACTTTTTATACATTTTATGTAAAATATTGGGTGGTTAAAAATTGACAGCAAATTATAAAATGATTAAGGTATATGAGTGATTTTGAAAAGGTACATATGCAAAAATCTACTGTTTGTCATTCATAGTGTTTGAAAGGGAAGTTTTTTTCAATAAACTTGGAAAAATGTATATGGTTATGCCAAGACGTAATGGATAGGTATTTTTTCATTAATCTATCAATATGTTAAAAGGTATTTGATGTTTCTCGGCCTGCTGAAAGTAAACAGAATGAAAGAGGGAAGATGTGTGATTTTTCAAAAACAGAGAAAGACGAAGGTATTGGATCTACAGCAATACACAGTGAAAATGGATTTGTCTAATCGCCAATCAATGGCGAAGCAAATTGAAATGCTGAACTTAACGGAGCAAGACTTACAATATTTAAAGGCTTTCCAACCATATGTTATGGACAATGTAGATCACATCGTAAACCGCTTTTATAACATGATAGGAACAGAGCATCATTTGGTAGATATTATTAGTCAACATAGTTCTGTAGAAAAGCTTAAAGTAACGTTACAGAAGCATATTATCGAAATGTTTAATGGAATAATTGATGAGGAGTTCTATCTAAGGCGTGTAAAAATTGCGAAGGTACATGTCCACATTGGACTAAGAACACAATGGTATATTTGCGCATTCCAAGATTTATCTATTTCATTTATTGATTTAGTTGAAAAAAATATAGAGTATCCTTATGATCAGTTCAATACAATAAGAGCTATATCGAAAATTTGTAACTTTGAGCAACAGCTCGTCTTAGAAGCTTTTGAAAATACTGTTGAAGAAATGAAAGAAAGCATGGAGCATGAGAGAGTCGCAATTGAACAACAAATTGTACGTTCTTCTGTAGAGCTTGCCACAATCTCTCAGGAAACCAATCATTCTTTTTGCTGTCTCAGCAAGCAGTCTGATGAGATTAAAAAATTGGCCAAAAAATCGCTTGATGTATCGACTTTAGCTGAAAATGAAGCACTTGCAGGACGGGAACGTTTAAAAAATCAATCACAAAATATGCATAATATTATTCATTCACTTCATGATATTGAAGAAAATATAGAACAATTATCAGGTATGTCTAGAGAAATGGAGACAATCATGAGTGTTGTTACTACTATTGCGAATCAAACTAATCTGTTAGCTTTGAATGCAGCTATTGAAGCGGCTCGAGCTGGAGAGGCGGGAAAAGGATTTAGTGTAGTAGCAGACGAAGTTCGAAAGTTATCTATTCAAACAAAAGAATCGGTAACAGCGGTTGCTTTGTTATTGAAAAAAACAAGCGAACGGACTGAGAAATTAGAGTATTCTTTGACGAATATTCAAGGAGAAGTAGCGTCTGGTGAGGAAAATATGTTGCAAACAGAAGGCCAGTTTACGAGTATACTAGATGCCATGACTGAAGCAAAAGAACAAAATGATTGCATGGCAACAAAAATACAAGCAATCGTAGGTATATTAGGTGAGTTAGGGACATCATTTACAGAAGTAACGAATTCGGCAGAAAAATTAGCGACCTTTGCGCAAAATTTAAAAGTATAGACGGTTAGTATTTACTACAATGTATTAGGCGTAATTAACACTATAGTACCTATTAATATATATGTTGGCTAGAGCTATCTCCTAAAGGGATAGCTCTATTTTTGCTAAATTTGTAAAGGGTTGAATGCAATTTTCAATGAAAATAGGTTTATACTGTAGAAAGAACTAATAATAGGGGCGGTTTATATGAAAACAGTTGTTGTATTAGGTGGCGGAATTACAGGATTATGCACAATGCATTACTTACAACGTCAAGTGAAGGAGAATAATCTAGATGTTCGTCTAGTACTTGTAGAGAAAAATACATATCTAGGTGGTAAGTTACATTCGGCATATGAAGAAGGATTTATTATGGAAACAGGTGCTGATTCTATTGTCGCTCGCCATAAAGGTGTTATGGAGCTAGTGCAGGAGCTTGATTTTGAAGATAATCTAGTTTATAACGAAACCGGCATTTCTTATATTTACACAAATAATGAACTACATGCTATTCCAGCTGATTCTACATTTGGTATTCCAATGAGCTTGGCATCCTTAGAGGAAAGCACATTAATATCAGAGCAAGGAAAGCAGGAAGCATTAAAGGATTTGACATTACCAAACAAAGGCTTTACAAAGGAAAGTTCAATTGGCGAGTTCTTAACCTACTATTTAGGAGAGGAACTAGTAAAAAACCAAATTGCACCAGTTCTAGCAGGTGTGTATTCAGGTGATTTACATCAGCTTTCAATTGCTTCTACTTTACCGTATTTAATTGATTATAAGAATGATTATGGAAGTATCATTAAAGGTTTTGATGCGAACCGTGAGCAATTTGTTAAAGCTGCCAATAAAAAATTTATATCATTTAAAAATGGTTTAACTTCTTTAATCGATCGACTTGAGCAAACATTAACCAATGTTGAAATTATCAAGGGTGTCGCTACTTTACATGTTCAAAAACAGAAAGACCGCTATACAATTTCATTAGCAAATGGTGAAAATATCGGAGCAGATTATGTTGTGCTTGCACTACCGAATGAAGCTGTTCAAAGCCTCATGAAGGACGAATCATTAAACTGTTATTTTAATCAATTTACTACTGCGTCAGCCATTACCATATACTTAGGCTTCGATGTACCAGACGCGAAATTGCCAGCAGATGGAACGGGCTATATTGTCTCTCATAATTCTAACGTTACTTGTAATGCAGTAACTTGGACAAGTCGTAAATGGAAGCATACATCGAGAGACAATAAATTACTTGTACGACTCTTCTATAAGAGTATTAACCCAGCGTATGAACAACTACGTGCCATGACTGATGAAGAATTGGCAACCGTTGCTTTAGAGGATGTTCGAAAGAGCTTGGGAATAGAAGAGGATCCAACCGTAGTAAATGTAACAAAATGGATTGATCAAATGCCTAAATACGACTTAGCTCACAGAGAAGCGTTACAAGGGTTGCTTCAGGAACTGAACAAAAACTATCCAAATTTAGCTATAGCAGGCTGTTCATATTTTGGTGTAGGTATCGGAGCTTGCATTCAAAATGGGAAAAAAATTGGTGAGGAGCTTGCAGAGGAACTATCCAGTTTCTAAGATTTTAAGTTAAAAATTACTTTGTTACGTGAAATACTCTTGACTCATTCGTCAGTAAACGATATGATTCTTTTAATTATTTAAAAAATTCATACTTAATTCTTATCAAGAGAAGCAGAGGGACTGGCCCATTGAAGCTTCAGCAACCAACTTATTGTCAGGTGCTAAATCCAGAAGACCGTTGAGTCGAAGATGAGAAGGAACAACAATGCTGAATCGTTAAAGCCTTCTTTTTTATGAAAGAAGGCTTTTTATTATACAGAGACATAGGAAGAGAGGCTAGTTTTATGGGATTGCTTGAGAAGTTAAACACGCATGTATTGACGGCGGATGGTGCAATAGGCACAGTTCTTTATGGCTATGGATTGGAATATTGCCATGAGGAAATGAATGTGCAGAGACCAGAGTTAATTGAAAAGATTCATAGAGAATATATTGCGGCTGGTGCTGACATCATTCAAACGAATACGTACGGTGCAAATGCCATCAAATTAGCTCGCTATGGATTAGAATCACGCGTTCAACAATTTAATGAAGCAGCTATTACAATTGCTAAGCGAGCAGCTGCAGATGGAGGTCAATTTGTTTTAGGGACAATAGGAGGTATTCGTGGTATCCGAAAAAGTGATGCAACACTAGAGGAAATATTAGCGACTGTAGAGGAACAAGCAAGTGTTTTACTTGCAGGAAATCCAGATGGCCTCTTACTTGAAACCTATTATGATTTTGAAGAATTAACTGCAACATTAAAAATGTTACGTGCAAAAACAATGTTACCAATTATTGCACAAGTATCTATGCATGAGCCTGGTGTTTTACAAAATGGAATGTCTTTAAATAATGTTTTGCATGAGCTAGAAACACTTGGTGCAGATATCGTTGGTGTCAATTGCCGGCTAGGCCCACATCATACAATACAAGCATTTGAAGGCGTAGAACTTCCTGAAAAGGCATTTATGTCAGCTTATCCGAACGCTTCACTTCTTGACTTAGAAGATGGGCGTGTCGTTTATGAATCGGAGGCTGATTATTTTGGTCGAGCAGCAGTAGAACTACGTGATCAAGGGGTACGCTTGATTGGGGGCTGCTGTGGTACGACACCAAAGCATATAGCGGCAGCAAAAAAATATTTAGAGGAGTTATCACCCGTTCATGAAAAGCATGCGAAACCTGAAAAGATTGAGGTCGTTCGAGAAGCAGAGCCTCCTAAGTATGAGCCTCTTCATGAAAAAGTAAAACGTGAACGATCTGTCATTGTAGAACTGGATACACCTAGACATTTAGAAATTGATGGATTCCTTGTAGGAGCAAAACAATTGTATGATGCTGGCGCAGATGTAGTCATGATGGCAGACAATTCTCTAGCCTCTCCTCGTATTAGCAATATTGCAATGGGAGCATTGTTGAAGAATACACATGGCGTACGTCCTCTAACACATATTACATGTCGAGATCGTAATTTAATCGGTCTGCAATCACATTTAATGGGATTAAATGCTTTAGGAATTCATGATGTCTTAGCTGTTACGGGTGATCCAACAAAAGTTGGGGACTTCCCAGGTGCGACAAGCGTTTATGATGTCTCCTCGATGGAGCTAATCCAATTAATTAAGCAGTTAAATGAAGGGGTCTCTTTCTCTGGTAAACCCCTTCGAAAAAAAGCAAATTTTTCAGTGGCTGCTGCATTTAATCCAAACGTTCGTGTGTTAGACCGTGCTGTGGCACGTTTAGAAAAGAAAATCGAACATGGTGCAGATTATTTTATTTCACAGCCAGTGTATACGAAGGAAAAAATTGTGGAAATTTACGAGGCAACAAAGCATCTACAAGCACCGATATATATTGGGATTATGCCCGTTACGAGTTATAAAAGTGCAGAGTTTTTACACCACGAGGTGCCTGGCATCAAATTATCAGAAGATGCCTTAGCAAGAATGAAGGCTTGTGGTGAAGATAAAGAACGTGCAACAGCTGAGGGTATTGCCATTGCAAGGGAATTAGTAGAGGTGGCTGCGCAATATTTTAATGGTATTTACCTTATTACACCTTTTTTACGCTATGATGTGACACTAGAGTTGATGAAATATATTGAGCAATTGGATGAACAAAAAAAAGGAGTAAGTATACATGGCTAAGCACTTGATTGAAGAGCAATTAGAGAAACGTATTTTAATTCTTGATGGCGCAATGGGAACAATGCTACAAAATGAAAACTTATCGGCAGATGATTTTGGTGGAGAGGAGCTCGATGGGTGTAATGAAAATCTTGTGCTTACTAGACCTGATGTTATAGAGAAAATTCATCTTAAATATTTAGAGGCTGGCGCAGATATCATTTGTACGAATACATTTGGTGGAACTCCTCTTGTGTTAAATGAATACGATCTGGGTGCAAAAGCGGAAGAGATTAATAAACGTGCAGTTGAAATTGCTCGCCAAGCGGTGGATAAATTTACAACATCGGATTGGCCGCGATTTGTAGCTGGAGCTATGGGACCAACAACAAAAACATTATCCGTAACTGGCGGTATTACATTTGATGAGCTCGAGGAAAATTTCTTTATCCAAGCGAAGGCCTTAATTGAGGCAGGAGCAGATGTGCTGTTATTGGAAACAAGTCAGGATATGCTGAATGTTAAAGCCGGCACATTAGGGGTAACACGTGCTTTCGCGGCAACTGGCAAGGAACTTCCCGTTATGATTTCAGGAACAATTGAACCGATGGGTACGACACTCGCAGGACAAACGATTGATGCCTTTTATATATCTATTGAGCATATTAAACCATTATCAGTTGGCTTAAACTGTGCGACAGGACCAGAGTTTATGACGGATCATATTCGTTCATTAGCAGAGCTTTCAACAGGCTATATAAGTTGTTATCCAAATGCTGGCTTACCTGATGAAGAAGGCTGTTACCATGAATCGCCAGAATCTTTATCGCAAAAATTAAAAGGCTTTGCAGAAAAGGGTTGGCTTAATATTGTAGGTGGTTGCTGTGGAACAACTCCAGCACATATTGCAGCTATTCGTGAAGTTTTAAAAGGTGAAAAACCACGACAATTACCAGAAAAAACGCATGGTCATGCGGTATCTGGTATCGAACCATTATTGTATGACGATTCCATGCGTCCATTATTTATTGGAGAAAGAACGAATGTTATCGGCTCCCGAAAATTTAAAAATTTAATCATTGATGGAAAGTTTGAGGAAGCAGCAGAGATTGCACGTGCGCAAGTTAAAAATGGTGCCCATGTTATTGATATTTGTTTAGCAAACCCAGATCGTGATGAATTAGAAGATATGCGTGGCTTTATGCAGGAGGTTGTGAAAAAAGTGAAGGTTCCTCTTGTGATTGACTCAACAGATGAAAAAGTCATCGAGGAGGCGCTAAAATTTTCGCAAGGGAAAGCCATCATTAACTCTATTAATCTGGAAGATGGCGAGGAGCGATTTGATGCCGTATTACCACTTGTGAAAAAATACGGTGCGTCATTAGTTGTTGGTACAATTGATGAAAAAGGTATGGCGGTTGATCGTCATCGTAAGCTTGAAATTGCTGAACGTTCCTATCAACTTTTAACTGAAAAATGGGGTATTGCACCAGAAGATATTATTTTTGACCCATTGATGTTCCCAGTAGGAACTGGAGATGAGCAGTATATTGGATCTGCTCTCGAAACCATTGAAGGGATTCGACTAATCAAAGAAAAAATGCCGCAAACATTAACAGTTCTAGGTGTAAGTAATATCTCGTTTGGCTTACCGCCAGTGGGCCGAGAAGTACTGAATGCTGTGTATCTCTATCATTGTACAATTGCTGGTTTGGATTACGCTATTGTTAATACAGAGAAGCTAGAGCGATATGCTTCCATTCCTGAAGAGGAAATAAAGCTAGCTAATGACTTGCTGTTTAATACAAATGATGAAACCTTAGCCGTATTCACAGACTTCTATCGTGACAAAAAGAAGGAAAAAACGGAAGCCGATATACCAAAAACGGTTGAGGGTCGTTTAGCTTACTATATTCTAGAGGGTACGAAGGAAGGACTAATAGAGGATTTAGATGCAGCCCGTGAAATCTTTGAGACACCTCTTGATATCATTAATGGTCCTTTAATGGAAGGTATGGCTGAGGTAGGTCGATTATTTAATGATAATCAACTCATTGTAGCAGAGGTTTTACAATCAGCGGGTGTGATGAAGGCTGCCGTTGCCCATTTAGAGCAATTCATGGAGAAGAATGAAGAGAGTGCTGGGAAAGGGAAAATGGTACTTGCTACCGTCAAAGGAGATGTTCACGATATTGGGAAGAACCTTGTGGATATTATATTAAGTAATAATGGCTATAAGGTTGTAGATCTAGGCATTAAAGTAACCCCTGCCCAATTAATTGAAGCCATTCGCAAGGAAAAACCAGACTTTATCGGATTATCGGGTTTGTTAGTAAAATCAGCGCAACAGATGGTCATTACTGCTCAAGATTTCAAAGAGGCAGGTATTGATGTACCTATTTTAGTGGGTGGAGCGGCACTTTCTCGACGCTTTACTGAAACAAAAATAGCAGATGAATATGATGGTCCTGTAATTTATTCAAAAGATGCAATGCAAGGCCTAGAGCAGGCCAATCTTTTAATGGGAGAGGGGACACGTGCCAATTTCTTAGCTGAAATCGCAGAATCTCGCCAAAAACGTTTAGAGGCAGATGAAAAACGAGCTGCTCGTCCTGTAAAAGAGGTAACGATAAAACCTGCACGAACAGTCAAAGAAGCAGCTGTATATTTACCAGCAGATTTACGTCGCCATGTAAAAAAAGAATATGCTGTATCACATTTATATCCATATGTTAATATGCGGACATTGCTAGGACATCATTTAGGCTTGAAAGGGCAAGTTCATCAACTGCTTGAAGCGGGAGATTCTAGAGCTACAGAGCTAAAAGAATTAGTAGATGATTATTTGAAAGGTGATTTATTAAAGCCTTCAGGTTTGTATCAATTTTTCCCTGCCCAAGCGGATGGGGATGATGTCGTTGTTTATGATCCTGCTGATAGTAAAACAGAAATTGAACGTTTTACTTTCCCGCGCCAGCAGGTAGAACCATTTTTATGTCTTGCTGACTTCTTAAAAACAGTAGAAAGCGGTGAAATGGACTATATTGCACTCATGGTAGTAACTGCAGGAAAAGGAGTGATGGCTACAGCACGCCAGTTAAAAGAGGACGGTAAATTCCTCGAAAGCCATGCACTACAATCGACTGCACTAGAATTAGCAGAGGGCTTTGCTGAACGTATGCATCAAGAAATTCGTGACCAATGGGGCTTCCCTGACGCGACAGATTTCACGATGAGAGATCGGTTTGCAGCAAAATATCAAGGGCAACGTTTTTCATTCGGTTACCCTGCCTGCCCTAACTTGGAAGATCAAGAGAAGCTGTTTGGCTTATTAAAGCCTGAAGATATTGGTGTTCATTTAACTGAAGGATTTATGATGGAGCCGGAAGCATCTGTATCTGCGATTGTTTTTGCTCATCCTGATGCTCGCTATTTTAATGTTTAAGGGTGTAATATAATAACATTCTGCTGATGATTATTTTTAAACATTGAATGTGTGACCAATTTCGTTAAGGAAGTGAGCAACATGATTCGATTCATGGAAGAACAAGATATACCTGAAGTTTTGGACATCTATAATGATATTATTTTAACAAGCAAGGCAGTCTATCGATATGAAATACAATCTTTGGATGAAAAAATACAGTGGTTTAAGGAGCAGCAGGCACTAGGAAATCCTTTGCTTGTTTTCGAGGAAAATGGGATGATCGCTGGCTTTGCTACCTACAGTCAATTCCGTCCATATCCCGGTTACCAATATACAATGGAGCACTCTGTTTACGTGCATAAAGAGCATTATCAAAAAGGGATTGCCACAAAGCTTATGCACAGGCTCATAGCATTTGCACAAGAGAATGGTGTGAAAACGCTTGTAGCAGGTATAGATGGTGAAAACATTGGTAGTATAAAGGCACATGAAAAATTAGGCTTTGAATATGCAGGAACAATCAGAAATGCAGGTTATAAGTTTGAACAATGGCTAGACCTTGTGTTTTATCAACTCCATTTGGTTGGACCGAAATGATAAAGGGTATGACAAATGTCATATCCTTTTTATGATGATTGCATCTGTTCTCACTTGTACTCTTATTTTATGATGAGGTCATAAGGAAAAGGAAACGAGGGAGTAAAAGATGGCAACAATTAAAGAAAAAACGAAAAAGTTACGCCAAGATGTAGCGCCATTTGCTAAATCAGATACGCGTAAAAGTGTTTTTCAAATGATAAATACAATTGTACCGTTAATTGCATTGTGGGTAGCAGGTTACTTGTTAGTGGATGTTTCAACTTGGCTAACTGTCGGTTTAAGTGTCATTTCAGCTGGGTTCGTCGTAAGAACTTTTATTATCTTTCACGATTGCACACATGGTTCATTTTTCAAAAGTAAAAAGGCAAACGACTGGGTTGGATTTTTTACGGGAGTACTAACATCATTCCCATATGAAAAGTGGAAACGTGAACATACAATTCACCATGCAACAAGCTCGAATCTAGACAAGCGTGGTATTGGTGATATTGATATGATGACAGTGGAGGAATATTTACAAGCTTCAAAAGGTCAACGATTATGGTATCGTTTTTATCGAAACCCATTTGTTATGTTTGGGTTAGGGCCTTTATATATGGTACTTGTCTTAAATCGCTTTAATCGTAAGGATGCAAAGAAAAAGGAACGTTTCAACACGGTGTTAACGAATATTGTCATTGTCGGATTGTGTGCCTCTTTAATTTTCTTTATGGGCTGGCAAGCATTTCTATTAGTCCAAGGTGTTACATTATTTATTGCCGGATCATTAGGAATTTGGTTATTTTATATCCAGCACACATATGAAGATTCATACTTTGAACATAACTCAGAGTGGGATTATGTGAAAGCCGCAGTTGAGGGTAGCTCGTATTATAAATTACCGAAAATTTTACAATGGGTTACAGGGAATATCGGATTCCATCATGTCCATCACTTAGCCCCTCGTGTACCTAACTATAATCTTGAAAAAGCACATAATGAAACACCGCCATTACATATGGCGACAACGATTACTTTAGCTACAAGCTTAGAATCATTACGTTACAAGCTATATGATGAAGATCAAGGTAAATTTGTTACGTTTAAAGAAGTAAATGAAATTATAAAACGCAAAGAAAGAGGCAGCATTGCCGCTTAGTTGATAACAGCCATCTCTGCAAGGGAGATGGCTGTTTTATGTAAAGGGAAGAGTCTTATCCAAAGCACAGGCATAAAATTAATTTTCTTGTTATAATAAGGGAAAAGTAGGAAAGAGCGTGAGATTATGTTGAGGAAATGGCATAGTATTATTCCGAATAGTCCAATGCTCAGCGTATATTTATGGATTATTTTTTGTTTCCTACCGTTTTTCTTTATTTTTAGAAAATCATCATACATTGAAATATCAATAGGTATTACATTTTTAATGCTCTATTTTATTTTCTATCGATTTTCCATGAATTCGAAAAGCGGCTTAGTTTATATGTGGATTAGCTTCGAGATGGTCATTAATATAGTCATGACCATTCTATATGGTTATGTATATCTATCTATTTTCACAGCCTTTTTTATTGGTAACATAAGAAGACCGGTCGGCTTTTATATTATGTATGGTCTACATATAGGGTTTACAGTTATTTCTACAGGAGCAGGCTTTTTTGTTGAGCTCCACTTATTTTTATCACAGCTACCCTTTGTAGTGTTGACCATTTTAGCTGTTGTCTTATTGCCATTAACGATTTATTCCAAAAATAAGCGTGAAAACTTGGAAGGTCAATTAGAGACTGCGAATGAACGTATTGCTGAGTTAATTGTTTTTGAAGAACGTCAACGGATAGCTCGTGATTTACATGATACGCTGGGTCAAAAATTGTCTATGATTGGTTTAAAAAGTGATCTTGCCTCTAGGCTGATAGAACGTGACCCACAGCAAGCTTTAGTTGAGATTAAGGATATACGCCAGACGGCTAGTATCGCCTTAAAAGAGGTACGTGAATTGGTTTCGGACATGCGCACGGCGAAATTTGAAGATGAGCTCATGCGTATTTCCCAAATATTAAAGGCGGCAGAAATGGAGTTTATCTTTGAGGGCGATAAAAATGCATTGCAAGTTCCACCGCTTGTAGAAAACGTTTTATCTATGTGCTTAAAAGAGGCAGTCAATAATGTTGTCAAACATAGTGGAGCAACCAAATGCGAAATTGCTTTTCATCAAAACTTTAAGGAAGTTTACTTAGTAGTCCGAGATAATGGACAAGGAATAACGAAAAAACAAGCATGGAAAACTGGTAATGGATTAAATGGGATGCGGGAACGCTTAGAGTTTATTAATGGGTCCTTTAAAATTGAAAGTGTTGAAGGTACTACATTAACGGTTACGATTCCAGTGACGATTACACATCAAAATGTCAAAGAAAATTTGAAGAACATATAGAAAAGAGGCATGTGACATGATACGAATTGTAATTGCTGAAGATCAGGGGATGCTATTAGGCGCTCTTCGCTCTTTACTTAGTATGGAGGAGGATATGGAGGTCGTTGGCTTAGCAAAAAATGGTGAGGAAGCATTGATGCTTGTGGAAGAGCATCAGCCTGATATTTGTATTATGGATATTGAAATGCCAGTTAAAACTGGACTAGACGCAGCAGAAGAAATGCATAGCACTGGATCAAATTGTAAAGTCATTATTTTAACTACATTTGCAAGGCCAGGATACTTTGAGCGTGCTAGAAAGGCGGGCGTAAGGGGCTACTTATTAAAGGATAGTCCTATTGAGGAACTAGTTACTGCAATCCGTACCATCATGGACGGCAAACGCATTTATGCGCCAGAACTTGTTGATTTTGTCTATGAGGATGATAGTGAAAATCCTTTAACAGAACGGGAAAGCCAGGTACTGACACTTGTGGCGGAGGGCAAGACTACTAAGGAAATTGCCGCAGAGCTGTTTTTATCCGCTGGTACGGTTCGTAATTATATTTCAACGATTCTAGAAAAACTAAATGTCGGTAATCGTATTGAGGCTATTGCACGCTTTAAAGAAAAAGGATGGAACAAATAAAAAAGGAACCTTATCGCATGGTGCGGCAAGGTTCTTTTTCTATATTATTTTTTGCGTTTTGTTAAACGACCAAGAACGAATGCACCTGCTGCTACAGCAAGAACTGTATTCGTTTTTTTCGTAAACACTTGCTTTGTTACAAGGTTAAGGTTTTGAGGCCGTTCAGCTAAACGGCGCATAAAGTAGCCGTACCAATCTTCGCCGAATGGAACGTATACACAGAAGTTATAGCCTTCTTTTGCAAGCTCTTTTTGCATATCTGTACGGAAACCGTATAGCATTTGGAATTCAAATTTATCGAGCGGAATATTGTGATCCGCAACAAATCGTTTAACATGAGCAATGATATTATGATCATGTGTTGCAATAGATGTAAATTTACCATGAAGTAAATGGTATTCAATCAACTCAATAAAGTTTAAATCAATATCTAATTTATCTTGGTAAGCTACTTCTACTGGCTCTTTATAAGCTCCTTTTACAATGCGTAAACGGTAGTCTTTGAATTTTTCGATATCGTCTTTTGCACGGTAAAAGTAAGACTGGATTACTGTTCCAACATTATTAAATGTTTTTGATAATTCTTCTACCATATCAAAAGATGTTTGCAGACGTCCATAGTCTTCCATATCAAAGTTAACAAATATATCATAAGAAGCGGCTTTTTCTACAATTTCATACAGGTTGTCATAACAAAAATCAACATCAATATCTAAACCTAATTGGGATGGTTTTAATGAAATATGTGCATCAACACCATTCTCATGAATAGCTTCGATTACAGCAAGGATTTTTTCTTTTGCAGCAGTAGCTTCTTCTTTATTTGCAACAAATTCACCTAGGTTATCTACTGTACAAGAAATATGATGTGCATTTAGTTCTTTGATGCTTGCAATGGTTTCTTCAATATTTGTACCAGCTACTACACTTTGTGCTCCTAATTTTAGGCCATATTTCTTTGCAGCACTATTTAATAGTTGGTTTTCAGATAAATGGATGAAAAAATCGCGTAATAACATGGTCATTCTCCTAACTGCATTTTTTTCTTAGTATAACATAAATTATTTAAACTATATTACATTCAGCCTAACAATTATTTCATTTCAAGTAATTGCATTCGTTCATTAAATAACGCAGGATAGCTTAAAAAGCCAATCATGATGCTGGATAATGTAGCTGTTGTTAGTAGAGCGAAAATAATTAAAAGTTGAAATTGGACGGCTTGGATTGGATCTGCTCCGCCAATAATTTGACCGCTCATCATTCCTGGCAACTGTACTAAACCGATAGTTTTTTGGCTTTCAATAGTAGGAATCATACTAGCCTTAATAGCATTGATCAGCTGTCGATGTATGGCCTGCTTTGGTGACCCTCCTAATGATAAAATCAATTCCATTTGATCCTTATGACTAGTAATTTCAGCAGTGAATCGATTTAAAAATAAAATGGATAGCACCATTGAATTACCAATTAACATGCCACTAATAGGGATTATATATTGGGCAGTTGCCGGAACAATTTTAAAGCCAAGCAAAACGCCTTGTGTCACTATTTCGATCATCACTAGTGTAAGTGCTATTTTCCAGGTGATCCCCTTAATGCCTGCTCCTTTTTTTCGTGCATTTAACGTAGCGACTATAATCATTAAAGCTACCATGAGAAAAATATAGATATAGCTGTTGGCCTCGAAGATAAACTTTAAAATATAACCGACCGCAAGCAATTGAACGATAGAGCGAAATGTTGCGATAAGTGTATCTCTTTCAAGTCCTAATTTTAATGTTTTGGATAATAGAAGGGGGATACATACAAAAATCAAAGATAGTAATAAAGCTGTATAGGTCATTTGCTTACCCCCTGTACAAATTCTGCTACGCGTGGATTTGTTGGGGCTTTGAGTAAAGCGCTTTTACCAGTTTCGATTAATTCTCCATCCATCATGACCCATGTGTAATGCCCAATTGTTAATGCTTGTTGTAAATTATGTGTAATCCAAATCATCGTAACATTGTATTTTTTATTTATTGTAGCGATCAGCTTTTCAATTTCCTGTACTGATTGACGATCCAGTGCAGATGTTATTTCATCTAATAACAAAATAGAGGACTGATTGATTAGTGTTCTTGCGATCGAGACCTTTTGACGTTGGCCTCCCGATAATTCGCTGGCTGATTGGTGGAGGAAGCTTTCATCTAAACCGACATCCTCTAAAAATTGGATGGCCTCCTGTTGTGATAGTTTTTGTCCTTGCAATGTTCGTGGGATTGCAAGATTTTCTAGTACAGTGCCCGTTATCATAGGAGCTGCCTGTAAAGCAATACCTACATGTCTTCTTAAGGTTGTAGGCTCATAGGTAGAGATGGGCTGATTATCAATTAGTATGTGTCCATTTGTTGGAGAAAGAAGGCCATTACATAATTTTAATAAAGTTGTTTTACCCGCCCCAGAGGGACCGACAAGGGTAGTAATTTGGCCTTTAGGAAAAGACCCAGTAATTGACTTTAATATCAATTTGTCATTTACTGAAAAGTGAACTTGTTGAAAATGAATGGCAGGCTCGTATAGCGTGTTCATCAATTAAACTCCTTTGCTATAGTCAGTAAAATAACTGTAGCATGAAATGACTGAAGTTGCAGTTTAAATAAAGAAAGTTGGGGAGATTAGAAAATGGGAATATTGTATTTTGATACAGTGACGTATGCACAAGGAGAAATGTATATTTTAGCTTCAGATATAGGTATTGTTTATATAGGAACGCCCAATGCTTCATTTGAAGAGGTTGAAGAGTGGGCAAAAAAACGATTTAAAGGATACAATTTTGAAGAGAACCGAGAAAAATTACAACCGTATAAAGAACAACTAATAGCTTTTTTTAACAAGGAACTAACTGAATTTGACCTACCCATTCATGTAAAAGGAACGCCTTTTCAATTAGCGGTTTGGGATGCTCTTAAAGAATTACCCTATGGAACAACGACATCGTATGGGAATATCGCACAGCGTATTGGTAATCCGAAAGCGGTGAGAGCTGTAGGCAGTGCAATTGGAGCAAATCCAATTCTAGCTATTATTCCGTGTCATCGTGTCATTGGCAAAAATGGTCAATTAACTGGTTTTCGCAGTGGCCTAGAGATGAAGAAGTTTTTACTTGATTTAGAGAAAGCTTAAGTGAATCGATAGTGGGAATGATCACTTGGATCGAGGTTAGGAGCGCTTTCGGCAAAGAAATGATCACTTGGACCGAGGTTAGGAGCGCTTTCGGCAAAGAAATGATCACTTTAACAGTGGTTAAGAGCACTTTCGGCAAAAGTATGATCACATCTCTCTACCTCGAGCAAAAAAAGAGATAACTTTCGATAGACAAATATATATAGAAATCTGCCCCCATTACTTTAAGAAAAGGCGGCAGATTTCCCTAGTTATACGTGTTGTTCTTCTTTTACATGGTTTTGCTGTGTTTTACCAAAGTGTGTTAAACGGTGGGCGAAGGTTTCCCCTCGAACCGCGGAGCTTTTAAATATATCCTGGAATTCGTAAGCTGGAGCACCGTGTTCCATTACATCTAAGCCAGCAATTTCTTCTTCAGCCGTTACGCGTAATGGAATAAATGCTTTGATAATTAAAAGGCCAACTGCCACAGATACGCTAACCCAGGCAATGGTTGCGATGATACCGATTGCTTGGATACCTAGCAGACCAAATCCACCACCATAAAATAGGCCTTGACCATCGATGTCAAATAATCCAACGGCTAGTGTTCCCCAAATCCCACATATCCCATGAACAGCAATTGCTCCAACGGGATCATCTACTTTTAGCTTCCACTCTAGGAAACGTACACCTTCAACAAGGAATGGAGCTGCTACAAGGCCAATAATAAGGGAACCTATAATACTAACATTTGCAGCACCAGCTGTAATCCCTACAAGACCTGCTAATGCACCGTTTAATGTAAGGGAACCATCAATATGTCCGTAACGAAATTTCGTATAGAATGCGGTAGCAGCTACGCCAGCTGCTGCGGCAAAGAATGTATTGGCAATGACATTGGGAACTAGTTCAGGATCTGCGGCTAAAGTAGATGCCCCATTAAAACCAAACCAACCAAACCAAAGTAGAAATACGCCTAAAGCGCCTAAAGGAATACTGTGCCCTGTAATAACATTTACCCGACCATTTTCATATTTACCAAGTCGTGGTCCTACCATAACGGCTGCGACAAATGCTGCGACAGCCCCTGTTAAGTGAACAACCGTAGATCCGGCAAAATCAATAAAGCCTAAATCTGTTAACCAGCCTTGACCACTCCAAACCCAGTGACCTACAACAGGGTAGACAAATAAAGACATGAGTATAATAACTCCGATATAAGCGAAAATATTCGTACGTTCTGCAACAGCACCAGATAATATAGTCGCTCCTGTTGCGGCAAACATAGTTTGGAAAATAAAGAAAGAAAGATCGTCGACCCCATTTAAGGCGAAGCCGCTAGTGCCGAAAATACCACCTAATGTGTCGCCAAACATTATGGCGTAGCCACATAAAAAATAGACGATGCCGCCGATTGAAATAGTAAGGAAATTCTTCATGATAATATTGACTGCATTTTTAGAACGAGTAAATCCTGCCTCAACCATGGCAAAGCCTGCATGCATAAAGAATACTAAAATTGTGCCTAGCATCACCCAAATTAAATTAACAGATAAGAGTACTTCATCCATCTAATCGCCCCCTTTATTCTACTGCAACCGAACCGACTTCTTTTGTTCGGATGCGAATTGCTTGTTCTACAGGATAAATGAAAATTTTTCCATCGCCAACCTTGCCAGTTGCTGCCTCATGCAACAAAATCTCTACGATGGCATCAACTTTTCCATCGTCTACAATCATTTCTAACTTTAATTTAGGTGAAAATTCTATTTCATACGTATTGCCGCGAAATAGCCCTGTTCTACCGAGCTGACGACCGCAGCCAGCGATTTCAGAAACACTTAAACCAGCAATTCCTTCCTGTGCAAGTCCGTCCCGAACTGCCCCAAAAACTTCAGGCCGAATGATTGCTTCAATTTTTTTCATGTCTACCAGCTCCTTGCGTAAATTTAATTTACATGTTAAAACGGTATGAAAAACAGTGCAATTGTTTTTTTAGAATACATGTAATGTTATATAACATGATATATTTCTGGTATCGAACTATTTTTCAAAAAAGGTTTTTATAAAGGGAATGAAAGCGGTACTAAAATTTGTGTCTAAAATGTGTACAGTTCTAAATTTTCTGACTATTTATGTTAGGAAAGCTGACATCGGGTAGAAGAAATGTAAGGCGCAAGAATTTGGGTATATAGTGTATACTAGGACTAATTATCAAAGCGGAAGAAGGGGTTTATGTGAGATCAAACTATGCAGATGATAGCTTAGCGCTACACACAGACTTATATCAAATAAATATGGCAGAATCCTACTGGGCGGATGGCATACATAATAAGAAAGCGGTTTTTGAATTATATTTTAGGAAATTACCTTTTGGTAATGGTTATGCCGTATTTGCTGGATTAGAGCGAATGCTTGATTATCTTCGTGATTTTCATTTTAGTGAATCCGATATTGCGTATTTACGTGAGGAAGTAGGCTATAAAGAGGACTTTATTGACTATTTGAAGAATGTTCGATTCACAGGGGATATGTATTCCATGGTAGAAGGAGAGCTTGTTTTTGCTAATGAACCAATTGTTCGAATTGAAGCTCCGTTAGTGGAAGCTCAACTAATTGAAACAGCATTGCTTAATATTGTTAACTACCAAACATTAATTGCAACAAAGGCGAGTCGAATTAAGCAAATTATCAAAAATGAAGTGGCTATGGAATTTGGAACAAGGCGTGCACAGGAAATGGATGCGGCCATTTGGGGAACGCGTGCAGCGTTTATCGGAGGTTTTGCTTCCACTAGTAATGTTCGAGCGGGTAAACTTTTTAATATTCCTGTCTCAGGTACACATGCGCATGCATTAGTACAAGCTTATAAAAATGACTATGATGCATTCCATGCTTATGCTAAACGTCATCGAGATTGTGTGTTTTTGGTAGATACTTACAATACGTTGAAATCTGGGGTGCCAACCGCTATAAAAGTTGCGAAAGAACTAGGAGACAAAATTAATTTTATTGGCATACGTTTAGATAGTGGAGATATTGCGTTTTTATCAAAAGAAGCTCGTCGGATGTTGGATGCTGCTGGCTTCCAAGATGCTAAAATCATTGTTTCAAACGATTTAGATGAATATACAATCTTAAATTTAAAAGCTCAAGGTGCAAAAGTAGATGTTTGGGGAATAGGTACAAAACTTATTACAGCTTACGATCAACCTGCATTAGGTGCGGTTTATAAAATGGTTGCTATTGAAAATAGTGAAGGGCAGCTAGAGGATACAATTAAAATCTCGGCCAATGCTGAAAAAGTATCAACGCCTGGACTAAAAAATGTTTACCGAATTATTGATAAAAAGAATGGGAAGGCAGAAGGGGATTACATCACGATGCAAGATGAAAATCCTCAAGCAGAGGAACGCATTAAAATGTTCCATCCAATCCATACATTTGTATCAAAGTTTGTCACAAATTTTGAAGCGAAAAATCTTCATCAGCATGTCATTGAAAATGGGACAATCCACTATCAAAATCCTACTTTAGAGGCAATGCGTGACTATGCTGCTGAAAATTTAGAATTGCTGTGGGATGAATATAAACGTGCGATGAATCCTGAAGAATATCCAGTCGATCTCAGTCAAAAATGTTGGGATAATAAGATGCGAAATATTGAAGAAGTACACAATATGGTAAAGCTAATGTAAAAGAAGGAGTGAACGGTACGATGACTTTACAGCAAAAAATTATTGAGGAGCTGCGTGTATTACCTACTATTAATGTTCAGGAGGAAATACGTAAATCCATTGATTTTTTAAAGGAATATGCAAAACGTTATAACTTTGTGAAAGGGTTTGTTCTTGGTATTTCTGGCGGTCAAGACTCAACTTTAACTGGGAAGCTAGCGCAGTTGGCGATTGATGAATTAAATGCAGAGGCAGGAGAAATGAAGTATTCATTTTTTGCCGTTCGTTTACCATATGGCGTGCAAGCAGATGAACAAGATTGCCAAGATGCCATTGATTATATAAAACCAACGGAAACGTACACAGTGAATATAAAAGAGGCTGTAGATGCAAGTGTGATCGCCCTAGCAAATGCAGGTGTTGAGCTAAATGACTTTGTAAAAGGGAACGAAAAAGCTCGTGAACGTATGAAGGTGCAGTATTCAATTGCTGCAATGAATGGGGCAGTTGTCTTAGGGACGGATCATGCTGCCGAAGCTATCACAGGCTTTTACACAAAGTTTGGTGATGGCGGAGCAGACTTAATGCCAATCTTTCGATTGAATAAACGCCAAGGAAAACAGTTGTTAGCAGAACTAAATTGTCCAGAGCATCTTTATAAAAAGGTACCAACAGCAGATTTAGAGGAAAATCGACCATCATTACCAGATGAAGTGGCGCTTGGTGTAACGTATGATCAAATTGATGATTATTTAGAGGGTAAAGAAATTCCAGAAGAATCGCGCAAGCTATTAGAGGGCTATTATTTACGTTCTCAACATAAACGTCATATGCCAATTACGATATTTGATGATTTTTGGAAGTAAGATGAGAGAAAAGGGTTATGAAAAAGTGGTTATCACTTTTAAAAATAGCTCTTTTCTCTCTTTTTTTATTTAATTTGGTTCTATACTGTTCATTAACAGCATATAATGTCGATATAATTACCTATAAGGATAATAAAATGTAGAGGAGGGTAACTTTTTATGAGGACTTCTAGAATAAGTGCAACGACAAGTAGTGTTTTTCGACAGGAAACTCAATATTTACATGCTGGTGATTTAAGCCACAATTTTGGAGGGAATCCACAAAAGCAATTTAGACATAGTTTGCAAAGAAATAAAGAGAAGAAGCACAATACAATGGCTACACCAACTCAACAGAGACAACTTCAACATGTTGCGCCTATTCATATGGATAGTGCGTGTGATTTGCAAATACGTCACGAATTAAATGAAACAGCCTTAAAACTAAGTCGTTTAAGTAAGCAAAAGAAGAGACTCAATAGTTACCGCTCATCTATTTAAAAATGGCTCTCCCTACATTTTCTGATGTGGGGAGTTTTTTTTGTAATCTAATTGTGAAAAATATGGTTAAAAAGATTAAAATTGTAACATTCTAATTGTGAAGAACGTTATATAATAAGAACTAGGCTTGTTTGATGACATTCAAACAAGCCTTCTTTAATAGCTATAGGTAGAAGTTTCAGATAATTGTTTTACTAGCCAAATTTCGATATGCTTAGATAAGTTATCGTACAATTCTCGCAATTGTCTGACGGAATGGGAGGTTTTTTGATTTATGAATTCTCAAATACAAGATGTTTTGGAAAATATAGAAAAAGTAATGATTGGTAAAAGAGAGGTTGCTGAGCTCGGTATTGTCGCATTATTAGCGAGGGGCCATGTATTATTGGAAGATGTTCCTGGGGTCGGAAAGACAATGATGGTGCGAGCACTTGCAAAATCTTTTGATGCACAATTTAAGCGAATTCAATTTACGCCAGATTTATTGCCATCAGATGTAGTTGGTGTTTCTATTTATAATCCAAAGACTATGGAGTTTGAATTTCGTCCTGGACCAATTATGGGGGATGTTGTCTTAGCGGATGAAATAAACCGTACGTCGCCAAAAACACAGTCCGCCTTGTTAGAGGGTATGGAGGAGGCCTCTGTTACAATTGACGGAACAACATTGATGATAAATCAGCCGTTTTTTGTTATGGCCACACAAAATCCGATTGAACATGAAGGTACCTATCCTTTGCCAGAAGCGCAATTAGATCGATTTCTATTGAAGATAAAAATGGGTTATCCATCTAGGGGACAGGAAATTGAAATTTTGCGAAGAGCTGAGAATGGTAAACCAATTGAAAAAATTGAAGCGGTGTTATCCGTAGCGCAATTAATAGAACTACAGGAGCTCGTCCAAGGTGTGTATGTAGAAGACTCAGTAAAAAATTATATGGTGGAACTTGCTACCCAAACTAGGGAAAATAACTATGTACATTTAGGGGTGAGCCCACGGGCAACAATCGCGCTAATGAAAGCTTCTCAAGCTTACGCATTTATGAAAGGAAGAAGCTATGTTACTCCTGACGATGTTCAATACCTAGTGCCGTTTGTTTTCAGCCATCGTTTAGTTCTAAAGCCAGATGCTCGCTACGATAATGTGACAGCAGATGAAATTATCCATCGTATTATTGCTAAAACACCAGTGCCAACAAAAAGGTTTGCAGAACAATGAAGCGATGGAAAGTTTTATTAGAAAAAAGTAAACATTTCCTATTAATTACTTTCTTGATGGTCGTAACATTTTGTTATGCTATGTTCCAAGGTGGATTTGTTAGCTGGTTTGTTTTTTTTACAGTTAGTCCATTTTTAGTGTACGCACTCATGTTCTTTGTTGTTCGAGAAGATATTCTATTAGTAGAACGCAAAATTGAACCAGCGCATATAGAACGTGGGCAATCAGCAAAGGTGCATATTACGATAGAACGAAAAACAAGTTTCCCTTTTGCTTATATTATGATGGAGGAACTTGTCGATAGTGAAGGGTTGGTACAAGCTAAAAAAGAAAATTCAAATGCCATTAAGTTTGTTGGATTTAGAAAAAAGTTTAGCTGGCATTATGATTTGGATAATGTTCCTCGTGGAGAGCATCGCTACTTAGGAGTTACAGTTATCTTCTATGATTTCTTTGGCTGGGCAAAAAAAGTTGTCGTAGCGGAAAAGGAACAAACTATTTTAGTTTATCCGAGAATACGAGAGATGAAATACGCAGCACTTCAGACGAAATATGATGTTGGTCCAATGATGTCTCCTTATTCCATTGTAAAGGACACTTCTATGGCTGTTGGGTTAAGAGAGTATGTTCCGGGTGATCGATTTTCATGGATTCATTGGAAATCGTTTGCGAGAACACAAACCTTACAATCTAAGGAATTCGAGGATTGGCAATCATCTGAGTTAATGTTAGTGCTTGACGCTAAAAGGTCTTCAATGTTTGAAGAAAAAGTGGAATTAGTTGCATCGATGCTCCAGCTGATTATACAAGAGCGTGGTGATTTATCTTTTATTACAGCTGGGGAAATGACGAAAGTTTTTCCGGTTATACAGGGTGAAAAGCAGTTAGATCAGGTCATGTATCATTTAGCTGCTATCAAACCTGCTGAGAATGTTAAATTCCGATTCTATGATCAACAAGCCTTTAAGCAAGTAGCAACATTGCTTTATGTGACAAGTGATGTCTCTGACGAGTTGCTACATACTCTTGCGAATATAGTAAAAAGCTGTATTTGTTTTGTAGTGGCAAAACAGCCGCCTGTGCAATCAGAGCACACGATGCGTTATAAACATATTCAAGTTGTCTTTGTAGACCCAACAGATTTTTATCATTTATTCACGGAGGTGATAAAACCGTGAAGCAATCGTTAGGGGAATTTATAGAATTGGCCATTGCGTATATAATTGTATTCTTCATTTTACGAGAATGGCTCATTCCTATTATGCAATTAACTAATACTGGTGGAATGAATCTCTTCCTTGTTTTTATTGGGATGTCCTTAGCGCTAAGTTTACTCCGTGTACATCCGTTGTTATCGGGATTCGTAAAGTTTAGCTATATAACTTGGTTTATCGTTTTTGTTTATAGCAAAAGTCCTGTTCTTTCTCGAGAAACTGTACCATTCTTATTGTCTGAATGGAAAGGGAATATGGCAACGATACTATCAGGAGATTTTGGACAAGTTTCAGATGCTTTTAGGACAGTGCTCTTTCTTGTTTTAATCTGGATGCTCGTATATTTAATTCACCATTGGGTATCAGTACGAAAAAATATATTTTACTTTTTTGCCATGACAGTATTCTTTATTGCCACTTTAGATACGTTTAGTGACTACGATGGTAAAGCTGCAATTGTAAAAGTTGTTGTTCTTGGATTAATCATGACAGGTGTACTTTTTGTTAAACGTCTATGGCTTCAAATGGAAACAACAAGTACTGCAATAGAGAAGTGGAAAATTGTTATTCCTATGCTTGTGTCAGTATTACTTGTTAGTTCTGTTGCATTCTTTTTACCAAAGACTGGACCAACATGGGCAGATCCTGTTCCATTTATCCAGGGAGTTACTGGACAAGATGGAAATGGAGCTGGTGAAAAATCAGTTGGTTATAGCCAAGACGATAGTCAGTTGGGTGGTCCCTTTCAAGGAGATAATACATTAATTTTTACTGCCTCTTCTCGTGATCGTCATTATTGGCGCATCGAAACGAAAGATACCTATACATCTAAAGGCTGGGTTGTTTCAGAGGGGAACTTTGGGAAAAATGTCTATGAGACAGATACACCGATTTTAACCTCTTTACAAGTAGGACCATCTGAAAATGAACGCCACATCCAACTAGATATTGCTATTCCAATGCCGTTTTTAATTCAAACATATGGTTTGATATCTGTTTCAGCACAAGGCTCCACGTTATTTATTCAAGATGAGCAGACTGAAAAGATGATGATAGAGCAGCAGGTAGATGAATCAAAATCATTATCAAACTACTCATTATCTTATAGTGAACCAGTTTATAGTATGGAACAGCTCCAATTGTCCTATCCCTCTACACTTGAAACATTAGATTCTTCGTTTAATCGTTTTTTACAATTACCAAATCAGCTTCCGCAGCGTGTAAGAGACTTGGCGTCTGAAATAACGCAAGGTAAAGCTTCGGTATACGATCAAATTAAAGCTGTAGAAAGTTACTTTAGAACAAATGGCTTTAGATATGATAAAAAGGAAGCTGCAATTCCTGCTGAAAATCAAGATTATGTCGATCAATTTTTATTTGATACAAAAGTAGGGTATTGTGATAATTTCTCTACTTCAATGGTTGTGCTCTTACGTTCTGTAGGAATTCCGGCAAGATGGGTTAAGGGTTTTGCGCCTGGAACAGCAGGACCAATGACAGACGGACTACGTGAATATCAAGTCACAAATGACAATGCACACTCTTGGGTTGAAGCATATATACCAGGGGCTGGTTGGATGGAATTTGAACCTACCATTGGATTTTCCGGTAATGTGAACATAGATTATGATGTGCCATTAGATACATCTGACCAGGAAGAAGTAATACAGCCAGAACAAAAACCTGAGCAGAAGAAACAGCAAAAAGAGGTAACTGAAAAGGTACAGTCTCCGGCAACATTTAGCTTAGATGCTGTGTGGACGTGGTTGAAAAAGTATACTTATGTGTGGATTGGCATCATTGTTTTATTAATCATTACTGGTATTTCCTTATATTTGAAAAGGAAAACGTGGATCCCGAAAATGCATGTAAGGTCATATCGCAAAAAGGCAGCTGATTGGTCAAACTTTGATTCTTCTTATCAAGTGTTATTAAAGCAATTATCTCGTATTGGCTTGCGCAGGAGAGATGGGGAAACATTACGTGCTTTCGCAGAGCGTGTAGATTTAGCACTTGAGACAGATGAAATGCAAAAGTTAACAGTAGTATATGAGCAACATGTTTATGGGAAAGATAAAGAAGACGTTGATTTTATAAAGCTGAAAGAAAGTTGGGAATATTTAATCAATCGCACTATCAGTTGATTTTAACGTAGACAAAGAGTAAAATGAAAAAAATTAAATGCAAGGATTGCTTTCATATAAGTTCGATAATAGGGTTCGGATGTTTCTACGAAATCACCATAAATGATTTCTCTATGAAGGCGGATGTTTTCGTTAGGTGAAAAGTATAGTAAATCACTTTACTTTGCTACGCATTCGCCTTTATCACGATTCTAGAGCTTTTGAACGCGTAGAAAGTTATTTTACTTTCTTCGCGTTTTTCTTTGAACAAATGAAAATATCCTTTAAAAATAGTAGAAGAGGTGGAAATTTTGACAGCTAGCCCTTTATTAAAAGAGCAAGAAAAAATCGTTGTACTGGACTTCGGTAGCCAATTTAACCAATTAATTACGCGTCGTATCCGTGAATTTGGTGTTTTCAGTGAATTACATCCACATACGGTAACTGCGGAAGAAATTAAAGATATGAATGCAACGGGTATTATTTTTTCTGGTGGCCCTAACTCTGTTTATGATGAGAATGCTTTCCATGTGGATCCAGCTATTTTCGATTTAGGCTTACCTATCTTAGGTATTTGCTACGGTATGCAACTAATGGCGCATACAAACGGTGGTAAAGTTGAAGGTGCTGAAACGCGTGAATATGGTAAAGCTGAAATTCAAGTAACGACTTCAAACAAGTTATTTGGTGAGTTACCTGCTGAACAAATCGTATGGATGAGTCATGGGGACCATGTAACTGAAGTTCCAGCTGGATTTGAAGTTATCGCAACAAGCGCATCTTGCCCAATTGCTGCAATGGCAAATGTAGAACGTAAATTATATGCTGTACAATTCCATCCAGAAGTACGTCACTCTGTTTATGGTAATGACTTATTACGACAATTCGTATTCGATATTTGTGAAGCAAAAGGCGATTGGTCAATGGCAAACTTCATTGAGATTGAAATCGCTAAAATTCGCGAAACAGTTGGCGATAAAAAAGTATTATGTGCACTTTCTGGTGGAGTAGACTCTTCAGTTGTGGCAGTGTTAATCCATAAAGCAATCGGCGATCAATTAACATGTATGTTTGTAGACCATAACTTAAACCGTAAAGGTGAAGTTGAACAGGTAATGAAAACATTCACAGAAGACTTCGACATGAATGTTATTAAAATTGATGCACGTAAACGTTTCATGGACAAACTTGCTGGTGTTTCTGATCCTGAGAAAAAACGTAAAATTATCGGTAATGAATTCATTTATGTATTTGATGAAGAAGCATCAAAACTTGAAGGTATGGATTTCTTAGCACAAGGAACTCTTTACACGGATATTATTGAATCTGGTACTTCTACTGCACAAACAATCAAATCACACCATAACGTTGGTGGTCTTCCAGAAGATATGCAATTCCAATTAATCGAGCCACTGAAAACTTTATTTAAAGATGAAGTACGTGCGCTAGGTTTAGAACTTGGTCTTGACGAAAAAATCGTTTGGCGTCAACCATTCCCAGGTCCTGGATTAGGTATCCGTGTACTTGGAGAAGTAACAGAAGAAAAATTAGAAATCGTTCGCGAATCTGATTATATCCTACGTGAAGAGATTGCAAATGCTGGTCTTGATCGTGACATCTGGCAATACTTCACGGTATTACCTGATATCCGTTCAGTTGGCGTAATGGGCGATGCTCGTACGTATGACTATGCAATCGGTATCCGTGCCGTTACATCTATCGACGGTATGACTTCTGACTGGGCACGTATTCCATGGGATGTGCTAGAGAAAATCTCAGTTCGCCTAGTAAACGAAGTAAAACATGTTAACCGTGTAGTGTATGACATTACATCTAAGCCACCTGCAACGATTGAGTGGGAATAGAAACAAATGCCCTAAAGACCTTGATAAAAGGTTTTTAGGGTTTTTTTCGTTTATAAAGTGAAACTTCAGTCAAAAACTTCAAAGTGTAAAATAAAGCAATAATTGCTGATAAAGCGCTGTATGTAGTAAACTAAATGAATGGAAGAAATGATACTATTTAGATTAGGGGTGATTTAAATGAAGCAAAAGATGCCGATGATTCACACACTTGCAGTTGGAATGCCGAAAGAATTACTTGATAGTAAAGGGCGTTCGATGATTACAGGGATTGAAAAGCAACGAGTACAAGAAGTTTATTTATCATCTCGTGGTTTCGAGGGGGATGATGTGGCAGATAAAAAACATCATGGTGGCCCTGATCGTGCTGTTTGTTTATATCCAGCGGAGCATTACATACAGTGGGAACAGGAACTTGGTAAAACATTGCCTACTGCTGCATTTGGTGAAAACTTAACTGTAACGAATATGTTGGAAGCAGAAGTTTGTATTGGTGATATTTATAAAATTGGGGATGCTGTCATCCAAATTACACAAGGGCGTATTCCATGTAGCACGATTGATCGATATACTGAGGCCAACATATTACTTAAACGTTTAATTGAGACAGGCTATACAGGCTTCCTTGCGCGCGTACTAGAAGAAGGAACAATCTGTGCAGACTCAAAAGTTGAATTAGTAGAAAAGCACCCTGCATGTATATCCGTTTTGTATTGCAATGAAGTATATTTTAAAAACAAAGATGCTATTGCCATGCAACAAATACAAGCAGTAGATGCATTAGCGGAAGATTGGAAAGAAAAATTAGAAAAAAGAATTCAGCTCTTGCAAAGTAAAGTGTTGAATTAGGACAGACATAAGATGGGCATCCTCTAAAATTCGAAAGAATTCTGGGGGATTTTTTACTTTCTATCGGTTAATAATTGTTCAGTACTTTTGCTTTTCTGGCGATGATTTTTTAGAATGTGAACATTAAATAAGAATTTTACACGAACTTTCGTATTTTATTTTATGAAAATGTTCGGAAATGGGGTTGAAATCTAAAAAATGAAATGATATATTACGAATGTAAATTAAATAAGTCGTCGTATAATGTCGGGAATAAGGCCCGTGAGTTTCTACCAAGTTACCGTAAATAACTTGACTACGATTGGAGTTTATATAAAGATGTATAAACCCTAATTTATTTCACACACTATTTGTGATGAAATTATCGTAGACATGCGACTAGTAGAGTAGTCAGCGTGTCTTTTTTGTTTTCGATATTGAAGACGACCACACGGAGGATTTTTTGAAAATGAAAAAATATTTCATGTTCGATGAATTGGGAACTAATTATCGCCGCGAAATAATAGGTGGTATTACAACTTTCCTTGCAATGGCATATATTCTAGCTGTTAACCCAGGTATTTTAGAAAATGCAGGGATGGATAAAGGTGCAGTTTTTGTAGCTACAGCGTTAGCAGCAGCAGTTGGTTCTTTGATTATGGGGATTTTCGCTAAGTTCCCAATCTCACTTGCTCCTGGTATGGGCCTAAATGCATTCTTCGCCTTTACCGTAGTAGGCGCATATGGCATTCCATGGCAAACTGGTTTAACTGGAGTTTTCTTCTCTGGAATTATCTTTATCATTTTGTCTTTAACAGGAATTCGTGAAACAGTTATTAATGCAATTCCAGTACAACTTAAATATGCAGTATCAGCAGGTATTGGTTTATTTATCACGTTCGTAGGTTTACAAGGTGCAGGGATTGTTGTAGATAGTCCAGCTACATTAGTTACTTTAGGAACGTTTACTGGTGCAACATTACTAGCAGTATTCGGAATTATTCTTTCTGTTATTCTTATTATTAAATTACGCAGTATCGGTATTTTCTTAGGGATGGTAATCACTGCAGTTGTTGGAATGATTACAGGTATTATTGAACCGCCAGCAGCGATTGTTTCTGCAATTCCAAGTGTGGATTCTACATTTATGGTTGCGTTAAAACCCCTTGGTGACATTGAAACCCTATTTAACGTGAAGTTTTTAGTAGTAGTGTTAACATTCTTGTTTGTTGATTTCTTTGATACAGCTGGTACT
>NZ_JBDFMP010000002.1:3375000-4609120 GCF_047238325.1 Lysinibacillus phoenicis
GGGTGAAGTCGTAACAAGGTAGCCGTATCGGAAGGTGCGGCTGGATCACCTCCTTTCTAAGGATTATTTCGGAATACAAACCTTGGGTTTGTAAGATTACGTTTTGCGTTCAGTTTTGAAGGTTCATTCTTCCGAATGAAATACTTCAAAACTTGTTCTTTGAAAACTGGATAAAACGACATTGAAATTGTAACAAACACATTTATTTTTTAAGTTTTTTATAGGCTTAATAACATTAGTAAGGTTTCAAGACACGAGCAGTTCTAGGAAGCAATCGAGTGAATGAAAGAGCGTACTTCAGTACGTGACTGATTGAACGAGTGAAGCTGACAACGAAATGCGATGTGTATTGAAAGCTGTAGGTTAAGTTATTAAGGGCGCACGGCGAATGCCTTGGCACTAGGAGCCGAAGAAGGACGGCACTAACACCGATATGCTTCGGGGAGCTGTAAGTGAGCTTTGATCCGGAGATTTCCGAATGGGGGAACCCACTACGTTTAATCGCGTAGTATCTTGACGTGAATACATAGCGTCTTGAAGGCAGACCCAGGGAACTGAAACATCTAAGTACCTGGAGGAAGAGAAAGAAAAATCGATTCCCTGAGTAGCGGCGAGCGAAACGGGAAGAGCCCAAACCAAGAGGCTTGCCTCTTGGGGTTGTAGGACACTCTATACGGAGTTACAAAAGAGCGAGTTAGATGAAGCGACTTGGAAAGGTCCGCCAGAGCAGGTAAAAGCCCTGTAGTCGAAAGTTCGTTCTCTCCTGAGTGGATCCTGAGTACGGCGGAACACGTGAAATTCCGTCGGAATCCGGGAGGACCATCTCCCAAGGCTAAATACTACCTAGTGACCGATAGTGAACCAGTACCGTGAGGGAAAGGTGAAAAGCACCCCGGAAGGGGAGTGAAAGAGATCCTGAAACCGTGTGCCTACAAGTAGTTAGAGCCCGTTAATGGGTGATAGCGTGCCTTTTGTAGAATGAACCGGCGAGTTACGATTACGTGCAAGGTTAAGCTTTAGAAGGCGGAGCCGCAGCGAAAGCGAGTCTGAATAGGGCGAAATAGTACGTGGTCGTAGACCCGAAACCAGGTGATCTACCCATGTCCAGGGTGAAGGTAAGGTAACACTTACTGGAGGCCCGAACCCACGCACGTTGAAAAGTGCGGGGATGAGGTGTGGGTAGCGGAGAAATTCCAATCGAACTTGGAGATAGCTGGTTCTCTCCGAAATAGCTTTAGGGCTAGCCTCGTGATGAGAATACTGGAGGTAGAGCACTGTTTGGACTAGGGGGCCATCCCGGTTTACCGAATTCAGACAAACTCCGAATGCCAGATATTTATACACGGGAGTCAGACTGCGAGTGATAAGATCCGTAGTCAAAAGGGAAACAGCCCAGACCACCAGCTAAGGTCCCAAAGTAATCGTTAAGTGGAAAAGGATGTGGCGTTGCACAGACAACCAGGATGTTGGCTTAGAAGCAGCCATCATTTAAAGAGTGCGTAATAGCTCACTGGTCGAGTGACGCTGCGCCGAAAATGTATCGGGGCTAAACGATTCACCGAAGCTGTGGATTGACATCTACGATGTCAGTGGTAGGAGAGCGTTCTAAGTGCGTTGAAGTCAGACCGGAAGGACTGGTGGAGCGCTTAGAAGTGAGAATGCCGGTATGAGTAGCGAAAGACGGGTGAGAATCCCGTCCACCGTATGACTAAGGTTTCCTGAGGAAGGCTCGTCCGCTCAGGGTTAGTCGGGACCTAAGCCGAGGCCGACAGGCGTAGGCGATGGACAACAGGTTGATATTCCTGTACCACCTCCTCACCGTTTGAGAAATGGGGGGACGCAGTAGGATAGGGTAAGCGCGCTGTTGGTTATGCGCGTCCAAGCAGTAAGGCGTGTGTGTAGGCAAATCCGCACACTGTAACGTTGAGCTGTGATGGCGAGTCCGTATGGACGAAGTTCCTGATTTCACACTGCCAAGAAAAGCCTCTATCGAGGTGAGAGGTGCCCGTACCGCAAACCGACACAGGTAGTCGAGGAGAGAATCCTAAGGTGTGCGAGAGAACTCTCGTTAAGGAACTCGGCAAAATGACCCCGTAACTTCGGGAGAAGGGGTGCTCTTGAGCGTGCAAGCGCATGAGAGCCGCAGTGAATAGGCCCAGGCGACTGTTTAGCAAAAACACAGGTCTCTGCAAAACCGTAAGGTGACGTATAGGGGCTGACGCCTGCCCGGTGCTGGAAGGTTAAGAGGAGTGGTTAGCGCAAGCGAAGCTGCGAATTGAAGCCCCAGTAAACGGCGGCCGTAACTATAACGGTCCTAAGGTAGCGAAATTCCTTGTCGGGTAAGTTCCGACCCGCACGAAAGGCGTAACGATCTGGGCACTGTCTCAACGAGAGACTCGGTGAAATTATAGTACCTGTGAAGATGCAGGTTACCCGCGACAGGACGGAAAGACCCCGTGGAGCTTTACTGTAGCCTGATATTGAATTTTGGTACAACTTGTACAGGATAGGTAGGAGCCAGAGATCTCGGAGCGCCAGCTTCGAAGGAGGCGTCGGTGGGATACTACCCTGGTTGTATTGAAATTCTAACCCATGCCCCTTAGCGGGGCAGGAGACAGTGTCAGGCGGACAGTTTGACTGGGGCGGTCGCCTCCTAAAAGGTAACGGAGGCGCCCAAAGGTTCCCTCAGAATGGTTGGAAATCATTCGTAGAGTGTAAAGGCACAAGGGAGCTTGACTGCGAGACCTACAAGTCGAGCAGGGTCGAAAGACGGGCTTAGTGATCCGGTGGTTCCGCATGGAAGGGCCATCGCTCAACGGATAAAAGCTACCCCGGGGATAACAGGCTTATCTCCCCCAAGAGTCCACATCGACGGGGAGGTTTGGCACCTCGATGTCGGCTCATCGCATCCTGGGGCTGTAGTCGGTCCCAAGGGTTGGGCTGTTCGCCCATTAAAGCGGTACGCGAGCTGGGTTCAGAACGTCGTGAGACAGTTCGGTCCCTATCCGTCGTGGGCGTAGGAAATTTGAGAGGAGCTGTCCTTAGTACGAGAGGACCGGGATGGACACACCGCTGGTGTACCAGTTGTCTTGCCAAAGGCATCGCTGGGTAGCTATGTGTGGACGGGATAAGTGCTGAAAGCATCTAAGCATGAAGCCCCCCTCAAGATGAGATTTCCCATTACGCAAGTAAGTAAGATCCCTCAAAGACGATGAGGTAGATAGGTTCGAGGTGGAAGTGTGGTGACACATGGAGCTGACGAATACTAATCGATCGAGGACTTAACCAAATTGTTTGAAGCATTCAATGCGCCGTTTATCCAGTTTTGAAAGAACAATTCTTTCAACAATAATAATGAGAGCTTCAAGACACAAGTAGAACAAGGAAGCAACTGAGTGATTGAGGGAGCATACTTCTGTACGTGACTGATTGAGCGAGAGCAGCTGACGCAGTAATACGCCGTGTATTGAAGGTCGAATATAGTCTAGTGATGATGGCAAAGAGGTCACACCCGTTCCCATACCGAACACGGAAGTTAAGCTCTTTAGCGCCGATGGTAGTTGGGGGCTTCCCCCTGTGAGAGTAGGACGTCGCTAGGCAATTTATGAAAAGCCATGGACATATTCCATGGCTTTTTTTGTTATGTGCACTATTCATAAAATGTTATAATAAATAAAGCTATTTCCATACATTTTGACAATTCACTGAACTGTACACAATCGGATTTGATAATGGAGGAATTAAAATGAGACGTATCATTTTTTCTACTATTTCAATCTTATGCTTATTAATAACAATCTTTATGTTTGGGTATGATTCAAAGAAATGGTATGGGAGCTTTTTAAAACTTCTCTATGACGTAAATATGTTTATGCCGTTTATATTAGCAGGGATAGGTATGATCAGTGCCATTTTCGGTATTAAAGGTGATTATCGTATGGTTCTTGTTGTCCTTCATTCATTTATACTACTTCTTTTTTTAGGCATTTATATAAAAGCTTTTTAATAGTAATAGGTAAGCATTGCCGAAGGAGATAGATTTTCAAATTTAATAAGAAACGATTCTTAAAGAAGAACTTAATAAAATTTAGGTTCTTCTTTTTTATATAAAGAGACTACTAAGGATTTGAATATGATATAGACACTAAAAATCATTATTAAGTTCCTGCATACTTCTATAAGCAACTAAAGGTATAATGGAGTACAAGTAGTAAAGATGCAAAACGTGAAGTGGAAAGGAAGAAGAAGTTGGGAAAAAAACAAATTTGGTATGAAGTACAAGAAAATGAATCCATAGAAGAGTGTTTAGCAAGAATGCGACAAGACGGTTATATGGCCATTGGACGAAAAGAAGAGCCTCTTTTTCATATCGTCAATGGTGAACCAACCTATTTGCGTCAAAAAATTCAATTTAAAGCTATTCCTGCGCAAGATACGGAATGATTATGACTAAAATCCGAACGTTTTTTTTGCACTTATAAAAAATGTTCGCATTTTTGCATTGACGATAAGGTAATCACTTGTTAAAATGTGATAAGGAAAAACAAATATATCCCACATATATGCTAGAGGATTGGCTCTAGTGTCTCTACCCGGCACCGTAAATGCTGGACTATGCGGGAAAGCACTTTTGGCATATGATGAGAAACTCTATGTGCAGTTTGTACATAGGTATATTCTTGTTCTGATAAGTCCTCAAGTAAGCTGCTTTCACGTGTAGTAGTAGAGAGTAGTTTATTTGGGGATTTTCTTTGTATAAGATAAGAATTGCAGTGCTATTAAAAATAGATGCTAGCACAATAACTGATCATTTTTCTATCGTTTAAAAGGAGCGACAATTTATGAATCCGAAAATCGGTGTCATTATGGGTAGTTCAAGTGACTGGGAAACAATGAAACATGCATGTGATATTTTAGATGAATTACAAGTACCGTACGAAAAAAAGGTTGTATCTGCACATCGTACACCTGATTTAATGTTTGAATATGCAGAGCTTGCTCGTGAGCGAGGAATACAAGTAATTATCGCTGGAGCAGGTGGGGCTGCACATTTACCAGGAATGGTGGCAGCTAAAACAACGTTGCCTGTAATTGGAGTTCCAGTTCAGTCACGTGTACTTAATGGACTTGATTCATTATTATCCATTGTTCAAATGCCTGGTGGTGTACCTGTAGCAACTGTAGCTATTGGCAAAGCAGGAGCAACAAATGCAGGATTACTTGCAGCTCAAATTTTGTCAACAACAGATTCAGAACTTGCCAATAAATTAGATGCTAGACGTGAAGCAACAAAGCAGCAAGTATTAGAAAGCACAGGTGACTTAGTGTGACGAAGATTATTTATCCTGGACAAACGATAGGTATTATAGGTGGTGGCCAACTTGGTCGGATGATGGCACTTGCTGCTAAAGAGTCTGGATTTAAAATTGCTGTTCTTGAACCTGCAATGGACTCACCGTGTGGACAGGTAGCTGATATTCGTATTGTAGCCCCATATGATGATGAAGCTGCTTTAGAAGAGCTTGCAGAAGTAAGTGATGTCATCACGTATGAATTTGAAAATATTGATTATGAAGGCTTAAAGCGTTTATCACAAATGGCTTACGTTCCACAAGGGGCGGAGTTGGTACGCATTACACAAAACCGTGTAACAGAGAAAGACGCTATTGTGAAAGCTGGTTGTCCAGTAGCTCCATATATTGTTGCAAAAACTTATGAAGAATTAGTAGCCAATATTGATTCGATTGGGTATCCTTGTATAGTCAAAACAGCAAGAGGTGGCTATGATGGCAAAGGGCAGCAGCTTTTAAAATCAACTGACGATCTACCTTTAGCGAAAGATTTATTCACGCATTCTCAATGTATTGCAGAAGGCTTTGTTCCTTTCGTTAAGGAAGTATCGGTCATTGTTCAAAGAAATGGCCACGGTGAATCGTATTGTCAGCCAGTTGGAGAGAACATTCATGTTCATCATATTCTACATGAAACAATTGTGCCTGCTCGCATATCAGAAAGTACAGCTCAAGCTGCAGAACGTGAAGCTTTAAAAATTGCAGATTACTTACATTTAGTAGGAACGTTAGCGGTAGAAATGTTTGTGTTAGAAGATGGTGGGATTGTTATTAATGAATTAGCACCGAGACCTCATAATTCCGGTCACTATTCAATAGAGGCATGTAATGTTTCTCAATTCCATCAGCATATTCGAGCTGTCTGTGGTTGGCCATTACGAAAACCAGAACTTTGGGCACCATCTATTATGGTCAATGTATTAGGGCAGCATGTCGTGCCACTTAGTAACTCAATTGCTAAATATCCTGAATGGTCCATCCATCTTTATGGGAAAGCTGAAGCTAAGGTCAACCGTAAGATGGGCCATGTAACGATTATGACAAAAGACATAGAGGAAACACTACAACAAATCGAGAGTTCTGGCATCTGGTCAGAATAGAAGGAGATACGCGATGATTGAACGTTACACAAGACCCGAAATGGGCGCAATTTGGACAGAACAAAATAAATACCAAGCTTGGCTAGAAGTTGAAATTTTAGCTTGTGAGGCTTGGGCTGAAATAGGGGATATCCCAAAAGAGGATGTTGCTAAAATTCGTGAAAATGCTTCATTTGATGTGAACCGTATTTTAGAGATTGAACAAGAAACTCGTCATGACGTTGTTGCCTTTACACGTGCCGTTTCTGAAACACTTGGTGAAGAACGTAAGTGGGTACATTATGGTTTGACTTCTACAGACGTAGTGGACACAGCATTATCTTATTTAATCAAACAAGCAAATGATATTTTACGCAAAGACATTGTGAATTTCATTGATATTATTGCTGCTAAGGCAAAAGAACATAAATATACAGTTATGATGGGACGTACACATGGTGTTCATGCAGAACCAACAACTTTCGGTTTAAAACTTGGTTTATGGTATGAGGAAATGAAGCGTAACCTTGAACGTTTTGAAGCAGCAGCTAAAGTAATTGAAACTGGGAAAATGTCTGGAGCCGTTGGAACATATGCCAACATCGATCCTCGTGTTGAACAGTATGTATGCGATAAATTAGGACTTACAGCATCACCGATTTCAACACAGACTTTACAGCGTGATCGCCATGCACAGTATTTAAGTGCCTTAGCTTTAATCGCTACATCTATTGAAAAATTCGCAACAGAAATTCGCGGCTTACAGAAATCGGAAACACGCGAAGTAGAAGAAGCTTTTGCAAAAGGACAAAAAGGGTCATCAGCAATGCCACATAAACGTAATCCAATTGGTTCTGAAAACATGGTTGGTATGTCTCGTTTAATGCGTGGATACATGGTGACAGCGTATGAGAATGTTGCTTTATGGCATGAGCGTGATATTTCTCATTCATCCGCAGAGCGCGTTATTTTACCGGATGCAACAATTACTCTTAACTATATGTTAAATCGCTTCGGTAATATTGTGAAAAACTTAACAGTATTCCCTGAAAATATGAAACGTAATATGGATCGCACATTTGGTCTAATTTATTCTCAACGCATCTTGTTAGCATTGATAGATAAAGGCTTAGTACGTGAAGAAGCTTATGATACCGTACAGCCTTTAGCGATGCAGGCATGGGACGAGCAAGTTCAGTTCCGTACATTAGTCGATGCAAGTGAAAAAATCACATCTTATTTAACTAAGGAAGAGCTGGATGAGTGTTTTGATTACAACTACCACTTACAGCATGTTGATATGATTTTTGAACGATTAGGACTTATCTAATATTTAAACTTTCTAAATGTTAGAGCCCACTAGTAAATGTTTCAGAGTTGGATCGTGGTGACACGATTCAATTCTGGACATTAATACAAGCGTATCTATAATATCAGGGGGAAAAACGACATGACTAAAGGTCAACTTTTGTATGAAGGTAAAGCAAAAAAATTGTACACAACTGAGGAAGAAAATGTGCTTCTTGTTGAGTATAAGGATAGTGCAACAGCATTCAATGGTGAAAAAAAAGAAGAAATAGAAGGCAAGGGCATTTTAAATAATCGCATTACTTCATTAATTTTCGAAAAATTACAAGCAAACGGAATTGCGTCACATTTCGTAAAACAATTATCTGATACGCAACAACTTGTAAAAAAAGTAGAAATTATTCCGATTGAAGTGGTTGTTCGTAATATAGCTGCTGGAAGTTTAGCAAAACGTCTTGGTCTGGAAGAAGGCACAGCTTTAAAAAGACCAATCGTCGAATTTTATTATAAAGATGATGAGTTAGGCGATCCCCTTATTACAACAGAGCATATAGATCTTCTTTACCTTGCGACTTCTACTGAAGTAACTGCTATTTATGATGGGGCACTAGCGGTTAACAAAGTTCTACAGCCAATCTTTGCAGATGTTAATGTGACACTAATTGATTTCAAATTAGAATTTGGCCGTGATACGAATGGCAATGTATTATTAGCTGATGAAATTTCACCGGATACTTGCAGACTTTGGGATGCAACAACAAAGCAAAAGTTAGACAAAGATGTTTTTCGTCGTGACCTTGGTAATTTAACTGAAGTTTATACTATTATACTTTCTAGACTCGGAGGCAAATAACAATGAAAAAAGTAAAAATCTATGTAACATTACGTGAGAGCATTCTTGACCCACAAGGCTCTGCAGTACAAGGTTCTTTAGCTAAAATGGGCTACGGTGAAGTAGCGGATTTACGTATCGGTAAATATCTTGAACTAACAATTAAAGATACAGAACGTGACATTGATACTCTAGTAAAAGAAATGTGTGAAAAGGTTTTAACGAACGTTGTAATTGAAGACTACCGTTACGAAGTCGAGGAGGCTAACTAATCATGAAATTCGCAGTACTCGTATTCCCTGGGTCAAACTGTGACATCGATATGTATCATGCCATTAAAGACGAGCTAGGTGAAGAAGTAGAATATGTATGGCATACAGCAACAGATCTAAGTGGGTTTGATGGCGTTTTAGTACCTGGAGGCTTCTCTTACGGAGATTATCTTCGTTGTGGTGCAATGGCTAATCAATCTAACATTATGGCAGAGGTTAAAAAAGCAGCTGATGCTGGTAAACCAGTTCTAGGTGTATGTAATGGCTTCCAAATCCTAACAGAAGCTGGTTTATTGCCAGGAGCTTTACTGCGCAATAAAAATTTAAAATTTATGTGCCGCACAGTACAGCTAAAAGTTGAAAACAACAATACATTATTTACAAATCAATATGAGCAAGGTCAAATCATTAATATTCCAATCGCACATGGTGAAGGAAATTACTACTGTGATGAGGAAACATTACAATCACTAAAAGATAATAATCAAATTGTATTCACATACTCAGGTGATAATCCAAACGGTTCTTTAGAAGATATCGCAGGGATTATAAATGAACGCGGCAATGTATTAGGGATGATGCCACACCCAGAGCGTGCTGTTGATGCACTGGTGGGCGGAGCTGACGGTCTAGCAGTATTTAAATCAATTGTGAAGCAGTGGAGGGAAAATCATGTCAACAACTAAGTTTGAGCCAACAGCACAGCAAATTAAAGATGAAAAGCTATACGCTGGTATGGGGATGTCAGACGAAGAATTTGCAATGGTAGAAGGTATTTTAGGACGTCTACCTAACTGGACAGAGACAGGTCTTTTCTCAGTAATGTGGTCTGAGCACTGCTCTTACAAAAATTCAAAGCCAGTATTACGTAAATTCCCTACAAAAGGTCCTCAAGTTTTACAAGGACCAGGTGAAGGCGCAGGGATTGTCGATATTGGTGACGAACAAGCAGTAGTATTTAAAATGGAATCTCATAACCATCCATCTGCGATTGAACCTTATCAAGGAGCTGCTACTGGTGTAGGCGGTATTATTCGTGATGTTTTCTCTATGGGTGCACGTCCAATCGCCATGTTAAATTCATTACGCTTTGGTGAATTAAAATCGGCGCGTGGTAAATATCTTTTTGAAGAAGTCGTTGCTGGTATTGCTGGGTATGGTAACTGTATTGGAATTCCAACAGTAGGCGGTGAAATTCAATTTGATCCGTGTTATGAAGGAAATCCACTAGTAAATGCGATGTGTGTCGGTTTAATCGACCATAAGGATATTCAACGTGGTATTGCAGCTGGCGTAGGTAATACAGTTATGTACGTTGGTGCGAAAACAGGTCGTGACGGAATTCATGGTGCAACATTTGCCTCCGAAGAATTAACTGAGGAATCAGAAAACCAACGTCCAGCAGTACAAGTGGGAGATCCATTTATGGAGAAGCTTTTACTTGAAGCTTGTTTAGAGGTTGTCAAATCCGATGCTTTAGTTGGTATTCAAGATATGGGTGCTGCTGGTCTTACTTCTTCTTCAGCAGAAATGGCATCAAAGGCTGGTTCTGGTGTAGAAATGAACTTAGACTTAGTCCCTCAACGTGAGACAGGTATGACAGCTTATGAAATGATGTTATCTGAGTCTCAAGAACGTATGCTACTAGTTGTGAAAAAAGGTCGCGAAGATGAAATTAAAGCGATTTTTGATAAATATGATTTAGATGCTGTTGCAATCGGTCGAGTGACTGATGATAAAATGCTTCGTCTATTACACAACGGAGAAGTTGTAGCTGAAGTACCTGCTGATGCACTTGCAGAAGATGCACCCGTTTATCATAAGCCATCTGCAGAGCCTGCATACTATGCAGAGTTCCAAGCAATTGAAAATATAGAGCCTGTTGTGACAGATTACAAAGAGACATTAAATGCATTATTAAAAGCACCAACAATTGCCTCTAAAGAGTGGGTATATGATCAATATGATTATCAAGTGCGTACATCCACAGTTGTTAAACCGGGATCTGATGCTGCCGTTATTCGTGTACGTGGTACAAATAAAGGTTTAGCAATGACAACAGACTGTAACTCTCGTTATATTTACCTAGATCCAGAAGTGGGCGGTGCGATTGCTGTAGCTGAAGCAGCTCGTAATATCGTGGCAACTGGTGGTACGCCACTTGCCATTACAGACTGCTTGAACTTTGGTAATCCAGAGAAACCAGAAATCTTCTGGCAAATTGAAAAATCTGCTGATGGTATTTCAGCTGCATGTACGGCATTAAATGCCCCAGTTATTGGTGGTAACGTCTCGCTTTATAATGAACGTTCAGGCGAAGCGGTTTATCCAACGCCAACAATTGGTATGGTTGGTCTTATTGAAGATTTAGCTCATGTCACTACACAAGAAGTAAAATGTGCAGGAGATATCGTATTTGTGATTGGTGAGACTAAAACCGAGTTTGGTGGGTCAGAGCTTCAAAAACTATTAAATAATGGGGTTATTTCAGGGAAAGCACCTGCCATCGATTTAGATGTAGAAGCAGCACGTCAGCAAGCTTTATTAAAGGCTATTAAAGCTGGTCTTGTACAATCAGCTCATGACGTAGCTGAAGGTGGCCTAGCGGTGGCTATTGCTGAAACAACATTCGGTGCAAACGGTCTTGGTGTTGATGTAACATTATCAGGCTCTGCAACCACTGCATTATTCAGCGAGAGTCAATCTCGTTTTGTTGTAACAGTTAAAGAAGAAAATACAGCTGCATTTGTAGAAATTATGAAAGACGCTCAAAAAATTGGTGTCGTAACAAACGATGCACTAGTTAAAATCAACGGGGACAAAGGTGTGCTTGTAGAAGGTACAGTGGAGGAATTCCGTTCTAATTGGAAAGGAGCAATCCCATGCTTGCTGAACTCAGAGGCTTAAACGAAGAATGTGGGGTGTTTGGTATTTGGGGTAACCCAAATCCAGCACACCTTAGCTATTACGGGCTCCATGCTCTTCAACACCGTGGACAAGAAGGTGCTGGAATTGTCGTTTCAGACGGACAGCATCTTCGCGCGGTGAAAGGCGAAGGACTAGTTAATGATGTTTTCAACGAAGAAAAATTAAAAGCAGTGGACGGCAAAGCAGCTATTGCTCATGTTCGTTACACGACTGCTGGTGGTGGCGGTATTGAAAATGTCCAGCCATTATTATTCCATTCCTCAACTGGTAGCCTTTCAATTGCCCATAACGGTAACTTGGTGAATGCGACACATTTAAAACAGTATTTAGAGCGACAAGGTAGTATTTTTCATTCAAGCTCTGATACAGAAGTGCTGGCGCATCTTATTAAGAAAAGCTCACATTCACCTTTCCGTGCGAAAGTGAAAAATGCCCTTTCTTTATTAAAGGGAGCGTATTCTTTCTTAATTATGACAAAGGATGAAATGCTTGTTGCACGTGATCCACATGGTTTACGTCCATTATCTCTAGGAAAGCTAGGAGATGGCTGGGTGGTAGCTTCTGAAACTTGTGCATTTGATTTAATTGGTGCAGAATTCGTTCGTTCTGTGGAACCAGGAGAACTAATCATTATTAACGATGAGGGTGTCAAATCAGATCGTTTTGCTGATATGGAAAAGCGTTCTATGTGTGCAATGGAGTATGTCTATTTAGCACGTCCTGACTCTGATATTGACGGTATTAACGTTCACATGGCACGTAAACGTATGGGGAAACAGCTTGCTCGTGAATGTGCGCATATTGAGGCTGATGTTGTAACAGGTGTACCTGATTCAAGTATTTCAGCAGCAATCGGCTTTGCAGAGGAAAGTGGTATCCCTTATGAACTAGGTCTTATTAAAAATCGCTATGTTGGTCGTACGTTTATTCAACCAACACAAGAATTACGTGAACGTGGCGTAAAAATGAAGCTTTCACCAGTTGTTCAAGTCGTAAAGGGTAAACGTGTAGTTATGGTGGACGACTCCATTGTTCGCGGCACAACATCACGTCGTATTGTCAAAATGTTAAAAGATGCTGGTGCAGCAGAGGTCCATGTTGTGATCTCATCTCCGCCGATGACAAACCCTTGTTATTATGGCATTGATACTTCCACACATGAGGAACTGATTGCCTCTAGTCATAATGTTGATGAAATTCGTGAAGCGATCGGTGCAGATTCTTTGACGTTCCTTTCTGTTGAAGGAATGGTAGAGACCATTGCTCGTCCCTATGAAGATGACAACCGTGGACTATGCTTAGCATGTTTTACAGGCAAATATCCAACCGAGATTTTCCCGGATACCATCTTACCACATGAAAAAGAACTGTTACGTTAAGAAAAATATCGCAACGAATTAGTGACCTCTAGAAGGTTGTACAGTGATTCTAGAATAATAATTAGGCGATTCGGATGATAAGGAGGAACTCTGCGTGTCAAAGGCATATGAACAAGCAGGTGTAAATATAGAAGCGGGCTATGAAGCCGTTAAACGAATGAAGTCTCATGTTGAACGTACAAACCGTCTTGGTGTTATGGGAACGTTCGGTGGCTTTGGTGGCATGTTTGACTTGTCAGAACTTCAACTTAAAGAACCTGTTCTTATTTCAGGGACAGATGGTGTTGGAACAAAGCTAAAGCTAGCATTTATGGTAGATAAGCACGATACAATTGGCGTTGACTGTGTAGCCATGTGTGTTAATGATATAGTTGCCCAGGGAGCAGAGCCCTTGTACTTTTTAGATTACGTAGCTCTTGGAAAAGCTGAGCCTGCAAAAATCGAACAGATTGTTAAAGGTGTTGCAGATGGCTGTGTGCAATCTGGTGCGGCATTAATAGGTGGCGAAACCGCTGAAATGCCTGGTCTATATGAAGAGGATGAATATGATCTAGCTGGCTTTGCTGTAGGTGCATGCGAAAAATCTGACATTATTACAGGAGAAAAAATCGTAGAAGGTGATGTCCTAATTGGTATTGCATCAAGCGGTGTACATTCAAACGGTTATTCTTTAGTGCGTAAAATTGTCTTTGCAGATCATCAATACAAGGTTGATGCTGTTGTAGAAGGCTATGAAGATTTAGGACCAATTGGTGAGGCACTTCTCGTACCAACAAAGCTATATGCTAAGCCAGTATTAGCTGCTTTAAAGGCAGCCGATGTACATGGCTGTGCACATGTTACGGGTGGAGGATTCTATGAAAATCTACCACGTATGATGCCTGAAGGATTAGCAACTGAAATCGACCTAGGTTCTTGGCCTGTATTACGTATCTTTGAATTCCTGAAAGATAAAGGTCAGTTAGAAGATAAAGATTTATATAATGTGTTTAATATGGGTATTGGTTTTGTAATAGCTGTACCAGCAGATGAAGCTGATAAAGTCATCACAGCAGTAGAAGCAAATGGCGAAAAAGCATATACAATCGGCCGTGTTATTAAAGGTGAAGGCGTAGTATTTAATGGCTCACATGATGGGAGTCTAGTGTAATGACTGCACCAACAAAAATAGCCGTGTTTGCTTCAGGCAGCGGTAGTAATTTTCAAGCTATTCAAGAAGCTATTGATCGTGGGGAACTGCATGCAAAGGTTGAACTTGTGGTGACAGATAAGCCCGGTGCTTTTGTAGTGACACGTGCTGAAAACTTTGGGATTCCCGTGTTAGCTTTAAACCCAAAGGAATTTTCATCGAAGGCTGCTTACGAGAATGCTATTATTGATGCTTTACAAGAATGCGATGTTAAATGGATTGTACTTGCAGGATATATGCGTTTAATTAGTGACGTATTATTAGCCGCATTTCCACAACGAATAGTTAATATTCATCCTTCTTTATTGCCAGCATTCCCTGGAAAGGACGCCATCGGACAGGCAATGAATCATGGTGTGAAAATCACAGGTGTAACGGTCCATTTTGTAGATGAAGGGATGGATACTGGCCCGATTATCGCTCAGGCTGCAGTACCTGTTATAGAAGGAAATCAAGAGGCAACAGAAGCGGCCATTCACGAGCAAGAGCATCTATTATATACAAAAGCTTTAAAGCAATTATTACAGTAACTAAAGAGGAGTTAGGTCGAGAGCCTTACTCAGCAAATAGGACCTAACTCTATTAATCTATTAAGCAAGTCTATTCGTGCAAAAGCGCGATAAAATTAGGAGGATATTGTTGTGACAAAACGTGCATTAATCAGTGTTTCCAATAAGGATGGTATTTTAGAATTTGCAAAGGAATTAGTAGCATTAGGTTATGAAATTTTATCAACTGGCGGTACAAAAAAAATGCTACAGGACAATGCAGTAGCTGTAACAGCAGTAGATGAAGTAACGAAATTCCCAGAAATTTTAGATGGCCGTGTTAAAACATTAAATCCAATGATTCATGGTGGTCTATTAGGGAAGTTTGACGATGCATCTCATCAAGCACAAATGAATGAGCATGGAATTGAGCCAATTGAGATTGTATGTGTTAATCTATATCCATTTGTTGAAACAATTTCAAAGCCTAATGTAACATGGGATGATGCAATTGAAAACATTGATATCGGTGGTCCAACAATGTTACGTTCTGCTGCAAAAAACCATCAATATGTAACAGTAATCGTGGACAGCAATGACTATGCAACAGTATTAGAAGAACTAAAAGCTAATGGTGCAACGACAATTGAAACACGTCGAAAACTAGCTGCAAAAGTTTTCCGTCACACAGCCGCTTATGATTCTTATATCTCAAACTACCTGACAGAGGAAGAGTTCCCAGAGAGCTTAACGATGACATATGAATTGAAGCAAAACTTACGCTATGGTGAAAACCCGCACCAAAAAGCTGCATTCTACCAAAAACGCCTTGGCTCTGATTTCTCATTAGCCTATGCAACACAATTACATGGTAAAGAGCTATCCTACAACAACATTCAAGATGGAAATGCAGCATTACAAATTGTAAAAGAATTTGAAAAGCCAGCTGCAGTAGCAGTGAAGCATATGAATCCATGTGGTGTTGGAACAGGTAACACATTAGAGGCAGCATTTGATAAAGCTTATGAAGCAGATCCAACATCTATTTTTGGTGGTATTATCGCATTAAATATGGAAGTGGATGCAGCAACGGCTGAGAAACTAAGTCATATTTTCCTTGAAATTATTATCGCACCAGCTTTCTCACAAGAAGCATTAGACATTTTAACCAAAAAGAAAAATATTCGCTTATTAACTATTCCTTTCGAACAAGCAAAACAAGATCAATTCAATGTAGTATCAGTTGAAGGCGGCCTGCTTGTACAAGAGCCAGATCGCTATGGCTTTGGCAATGCAGATATTAAGGTAGTGACAGATCGTGAGCCAACAGAACAAGAATGGGATGCACTACAACTTGGTTGGTCGGTTGTAAAGCATGTTAAATCAAATGCGATTGTTGTCACAGATTCTCATATGACACTTGGTGTAGGTGCAGGCCAAATGAACCGCGTTGGGGCAGCTAAAATTGCATTTGAGCAAGCAGGAGAAAAAGCAAAAGGTGCAGCACTAGCATCAGATGCATTTTTCCCAATGAGTGATACTGTTGAAGCTGCGGCTGCTGCTGGAATTACTGCGATTATTCAACCAGGTGGCTCAATCAAGGATCAAGATTCTATTGATAAAGCAAATGAATATGGTATTGCAATGGTATTTACAGGTGTACGCCATTTTAAACACTAATTGACTAAACATATAGAAAGCAAAACAGACCGAGATGTTGGTTCATCTCGGTCTTACTCACAAAGAGGAGGATTCTCTAAAATGAATGTATTAGTAATAGGAAGTGGCGGTCGTGAGCATGCAATCGCTAAGCAATTTAGTATATCTCCATCCGTTAACAAAGTATTTGTCGCGCCAGGCAATGATGGCATGCGAGGCGAGGTAGAAGTGGTGTCTATTGATTCAATGGACTTTGCAGGTCTCGCTCAATTTGCTAAGGAAAATGATATTGCTTTAACATTTGTTGGTCCTGAACAGCCGCTTGCTGAGGGGATTGTTGATTTCTTTACAGCTCGTGACTTACGTATTTTTGGCCCTACAAAAGTTGCGGCTCAAATAGAAAGTAGTAAATCCTATGCGAAAGAAATTATGAACAAATACAACATCCCTACTGCAGCCTATGAAACGTTTACTGAAGCAGAAAAGGCAATAGCTTATATTAAAGAACAAGGAGCGCCTATCGTAATAAAAGCAGATGGTTTAGCTGCTGGTAAGGGCGTTGTTGTAGCGATGACAGAGAAAGAAGCTATTGCTGCCGTGCAGGATATGATTGGGAACCAACGATTCGGTGAATCTTCTTCACGTGTTGTCATTGAAGAGTTTTTAGATGGGGAAGAATTCTCCTTTATGTCCTTTGTGCATAAAGGACAAATTTATCCAATGGTTATTGCACAGGATCATAAACGTGCTTATGACGGGGATAAAGGACCAAACACTGGAGGAATGGGTGCTTATTCACCAGTACCACAAATTTCACAAGAGGTAGTTGATATTGCATTTCAAACGATTGTAGAGCCTACTGTTAAAGGAATGGAGGCTGATGGCGCTTCCTTTACAGGTATCTTATATGCAGGGTTGATTTTAACGAAAAATGGCCCTCAGGTAATAGAATTTAATGCACGTTTCGGTGATCCAGAAACACAAGTAGTCTTACCGCGCATGGTTTCAGATTTTGGGGCATTTATGATGGCATTAATGGATGAACAGCCATTTGATCTGCAATGGTCTGAAGAAGCAATGTTAGGTGTTGTCATTGCGGCAGAAGGATACCCTGGTGATGTTGAAAAAGGTAAAGCGTTACCAAATTTAGAGGCACTTTCTACAACACATGCAGTATACCATGCTGGTACAAAACTAGTGGACGGCCGATTTGTTGGTAATGGTGGACGTGTATTACTTATCGGTGCAAAAGCGTCTACATTACAGGAAGCACAGGAAAAAGTATATGCAGGCATAGCCACAGAAAAGTGGGATCACTTTTTCTACCGTAAAGATATTGGCTGGCGTACATTTAAGTAAACGTATTTTTACTAAAATTTAAAGTAATTTTTAATCAACTTTTGAAACCTCTTGTTGATTCAAAACGTAAGAGGTAAGAGCCGTCTCAATAATAGATTGGGACGGCTCCTTTGACTAAGAAGGATTTTGAGCGTTATTACTACTTGTTGAGGAATTTTGAGTTGAAGTGCTGGTATCAGATTGCTTTGAAGTAGTAGCTTGAGAACCTGAAGAATTACCAGAAATAGCAGAAGAAAAATCCTTCATGAGCTTATCGATTTGTTCAGAAGACATAGAATTTTGCCCGCTGAACATACTTTGCATAGAGGTGTTCATGGCATTTTGCATATTGGAGTTTAAGATTGACTTTGTTGGACAATATTTAAACAATCCCTCTGCCATTTTCATGGCACCTAATGCAATCATCAATCGACCTTTTGTACAATTAGGATTTCTTGAAACTTTCGCGATACCAAATGCTGTCAAACCTGTACCCATGGCAAAACGACAAAATGCATTTTTTTCGCTTAAATTTGCTTGCTGCATCATCAAACTTCCTCCTTTAGTCATTGTGGAAAAAATTAGCGAGGTGCACTTTGCTTTATGAAAGTGCTGTGTTACGATTGAAACAAGATGATTGCATAAAGCATAATTTTTAAGAAAATATGCGATAATGCAGTAGTAGTATGTGATTTCAAGTTGGATTTACACAATGAAAAATTACGTAATTTAGGAAGGAGCGAATAGCATGGATCCAGTATGGAAAATAACAACATTACGTCAGCAATTAGCAGTAATCGATGGGAAAAAGGCACCTGATATCGTGCTGAAAAATGCACGTTATTTGCATAGTATGTTGAAACAATTTACAGTGGGAAACATTTGGATTTTAGGAGATCGCATTGTCTATGCTGGTGATAGAATGCCTCCTTTATTAGAAGGAACAGAAGTCGTGGATTGTACAGGAAAAACAATTGTACCTGGCTATATTGAACCTCATGTTCATCCATTCCAGCTTTACCATCCACAGTCATTTGCAGATTTTTGTGGTCAGCTTGGAACAACGACATTTATTTCGGATAATTTAAGCTTTGTTTTAAATTTAGAAAATAAGAAAGCGTTTTCAATTTTAGATAATTTGAAAAAGCTACCGTTTTCTTTTTATTGGTGGACTCGCTTTGATTCACAAACAGAGCTTGAACAAGAGGAAGAAGTTTTCTCTAATACCTCGATATTAGAGTGGTTAGAGCGAAGTGATGTCCTGCTTGGTGGAGAATTGACGGGCTGGCCAAAGCTACTACATGGCGATGATCAAATGCTTTATCGTATGCAAATGGCAAAGGGTCTAGGTAAAAAGATTGAAGGACATTTTCCTGGTGCTTCAGAAAGAACGTTAGCACGCATGAAATTACTTGGTGCTGATGGTGACCATGAGGCGATGACAGTGGAAGAGGTTGAGCGACGCATTATGCAAGGCTATGCCGTAACATTACGCCATTCTTCAATTCGTCCAGATTTACCCGATCTGCTAAAAGGAATAGTAGAAAAAGAACTTCCTATTTTTGATCATTTAATGATGACAACGGATGGCTCGCCACCTTCATTCCATGAGGATGGTGTAATGGATAAATGCATACAAGCTGCCTTAGATGCGGGGGTATCTCCAATTGATGCCTACCAAATGGCATCTTATAATGTGGCACGCTATTATAATATGTCTAATTTACATGGTTTTATCGCGACAGGACGTTTTGCTTCTATAAATATTTTACAAGATGAATATCATCCTGTTCCAGAAAGTGTCTTATCTAAAGGTGTTTGGCTAAAGCGTGATGGTGAACGTGTGCATAAACTTGCAACAATAGATTATTCAGCTATTCCTGCATTTGATTTAGATTTTTCATTAGATTCACAGGATTTCCAGTTTTCTATGCCGTTTGGAATTGCGCTTGTTAATGATGTCATTACAAAACCTTATAATTCATTGATTACAAGAGAAGGTCAGCTTGCCAATCATGATGAATGTTATTTAATGCTAATAAATCGAGAAGGAAACTGGCATGTTAATACAATGATTAAAGGGTTCGCAACCGATGTCCAAGGCTTTGCATCCTCCTATTCAAACACAGGCGATATTTTATTAATCGGAAAAAATAAAGACGATATGATCAAAGCCTTTGAAGAAATGAAGGCAATGAATGGCGGTATTGTTCTGGTCGAAAAAGGGGAAGTCGTAGCAGATATACCACTAACAATAGGCGGTCTTTTATATGATGGGGATGTACTAACACTAATGGAGAAAGAAAAGGCTTTAAAGCAAGCTTTAGCCGATCGAGGCTATCAACTAGGGGATGCCATTTACACGCTATTATTTTTACAATCTACTCATTTACCATATATTCGCATCACACCAAAAGGAATTTTCGATGTAATGAAGAATAAGTTATTATTGCCTGCTGTTATGCGCTAATTGGTGAAAGTGTTTCAAAACAATTGCAGTTATGTGTAATTGTTTAAAGGAGAGGTATGCTTGTGTTCAAATCGAAGAAAATATTGATTGCTATGGCTTTTAGTGCCTTCGTAATCGGGGGATGTTCGAAGGAAGCGCCAAAGGTTAAAGAAGATGATGAAAATGTAGTGGAGGAAGAAACAGTAGTTGAAGAAACTGTACAACAACCAGAATTCGTGGCACCCCTTACTGGGGAGGCTGTGCAGAAGGAAATTACACAGCGGCCTATTATGGTGACAATCAATAATCATCCAGCAGCACGTCCACAATCTGGTTTAGCTGCTGCAGATATTATTTATGAAATGCTTGCGGAAGGTAATGTGACACGCTTTTTAGCAATCTACCAAAGTGAACTACCGGAAAATATTGGGCCTGTGCGTAGTGCGCGCTCCTATTTTATCGATATGGCAAAGGGATATGATGCCTTTTACGTAGCACATGGCTATAGCCCTGAAGCGAAAACCATGCTTGATAATCGTATAGTAGACAATATTAATGGGATGGCTTATGATGGCATACTTTTTAAACGTTCTAGCGATCGTGTGGCTCCGCACAATTCATATATTACATCAGAAAACATTGTAAAAGGTGCTAAAATGGTAGACGCTTCAATGAATTACAGTGAAAAAGTACTTCAGGGTTTTTATGAACCCAATGAACGTGGTAAAATAGGCATTGAAACAAGTCAAGTTGACATTTACTACGGAAATAATGAAGATTTCCACAACTCGTATGTGTATGATCATCAAAGTAATCACTATGAACGACAATCGGCTGGCGTGGACACAAAAGATATGTTAACGGGCGAAACAATATCATTAGCAAATGTCCTGTTTTTTGAAATGGATCACCAAATAATTGATGATATCGGTCGCCAAGAAATTGATTTAACGTCTGGTGGAAATGCGTACGTATTTCAAAATGGCTATTTGAGGGAAGTTGAATGGTCTAATGTGAATGGAATACCGACCGCTGTAGAGCAATCAGGAGAACCTGTAAAGCTTGTACCAGGAAAGTCTTGGGTTCACTTCGTACCATCTTCACCAGGGTTACAAGCAATGGTGAAAACGCAGCCTTAAAGGGAGGAAAATTGCATGCAAATCGAAAAAATTCGGGGGCATCAAACAGATCAATTATTTAAAGCAGTGTTAGAGCTGAAAGACATCGAGGAATGCTATAAGTTTTTTGATGATTTATGTACGATTAGTGAAATTCAATCGTTGGCACAACGCTTTGAGGTTGCACATTTATTACGTTTAAAGAAAACCTACGAATCCATTAAAAAGGAAACTGGGGCAAGTACAGCTACTATTTCACGTGTGCGTCGTTGCTTCGATTATGGAAATGATACATATGATGAAATGCTAGGTCGTTTGTATCCTGATGAAAAACCATTCCAAGCACCAAAAGAATAGTAGGAAAAAGAGACTGGGTAGAAGTTCTACTCAGTCTTTTTCATTTTTTTGTCGTTCATCATAAGCTATACTTGTAAACGAATAGATAGAAAATGATAGGTGGTAAAATAAATGGATTATTTAGAATGGAGACATGTGTTCAAGCTTGATCCAGCAAAGGACATTTCAGATGAAGACTTAGAAAAAATTTGTGAATCTGGGACAGACGTTATTTTGGTTGGCGGAACAGACAACGTGACATTAGATGGGGTATTAGATTTACTTGTCCGTGTGCGTCGCTTTGAAGTCCCTATAGCACTTGAGATTTCTACCATTGATGCCGTTACACCAGGCTATGACTATTATTTTATCCCAACTGTATTAAATAGTGATGACCCAAAATGGATTAAAAATTTACATCATGAAGCCATTAGAGAATACGGAGATATTATGGTGTGGGATGAATTAGTTGCCGAGGGATATTGCATTTTAAATCCAGATTGTAAAGTAGCAGAAGTAACAGGCGCAAAAACTGATTTAACAATTGATGATGTCGTAGCTTATGCACGGATGGCAGAAAATTTCTTTAAGCTTCCAGTGTTTTATTTAGAATACAGTGGAGTTTATGGGAATCTAGAAGTAGTTAGCACAGTAAAAAATGAGCTAAAGCATACGAAGCTCTTTTATGGTGGAGGAATTACATCTGCAAAGCAGGCAGAGGAAATGGCACAGTTTGCAGATACAGTAGTAGTTGGAAATATTATTTATGAAGATATAAAAGCTGCACTTTCGACTGTTAAGGCTGTGAAAAATACGTTATAATTTTAGAACAAATGTTTGTAAGGCGGTGCGAAATGGAACAGTTAACAAAAAATTTACTAGCAGGCATGAATCCTGAACAGGAAAGAGCGGTCAAAACAACTGAGGGACCATTGTTGATTATGGCGGGTGCTGGGTCAGGAAAAACACGAGTTTTAACACATCGTATTGCTTACTTAGTCATCGAAAAGGAAGTATATCCTTCAAAAATATTAGCCATTACGTTTACGAATAAAGCGGCACGTGAAATGCGCGAGCGTATAGATAACATTCTTGGTAATGGCACAGGCGATAGTATGTGGGTCTCTACGTTCCACTCAATGTGTGTAAGAATTTTACGTCGTAATATCGATCAGCTAGGTATATCTCGTAATTTCTCCATTTTAGATTCTACCGATCAATTATCAGTGATTAAAAATGTGATGAAGGATGAGAATATTGATCCTAAGCGCTATGAGCCACGTGCCATTTTAAATGCCATTAGTGCAGCGAAGAACGAGTGTATAACAGCAGAGGATTATGCTGGTCAAATGAACGAAAAAAATCCATATGAACAAACTGTTACACGTGTTTATAAAGGCTATGAAAAAAGATTACGACGCAATCAATCTCTTGATTTTGATGATTTAATTATGACGACAATTACGTTGTTTAATCGTGTACCTGAAGTACTTGAATACTATCAAAATAAATTCCAATACATTCATGTTGATGAATATCAAGATACGAATAAATCACAATATTTACTTGTTCAATTACTTGCTAAAAAGTTTAAAAATATTTGTGTTGTAGGGGATTCTGATCAGTCTATTTATCGTTGGCGTGGTGCAGATATTGGCAATATTCTTTCTTTTGAAAAGGATTATCCTGATGCCAAAGTGATTATGCTTGAGCAAAATTATCGTTCAACTAAACGCATCCTACAGGCAGCGAATGACGTCATTCAAAATAATACAACACGTTACCCAAAAGAACTGCGCACTGAAAACGCAGAAGGTGAAAAAATTGCCTTATATAAAGCTTATAACGAGCAGGAAGAAGCGCAATTTGTTGTACAAACCATTCAACAGTTAATTGAAAAAGAAAATCGTTCATTTGATGATTTTGCTATTCTTTATCGTACAAATGCTCAATCCCGTGTAATGGAGGAAGTACTTGTTAAGTCTAATATGGCCTATCAAATTGTTGGCGGGACAAAGTTCTATGATCGAAAAGAGATTAAAGATTTACTAGCTTATTTGCGTCTTATTGCCAATAATGACGATGATTTATCATTAGCTCGTATTATTAATGAACCAAAGCGTAGTATTGGCGCTACATCATTTGAGAAGATGGCACGCTATGCGATTGACCAGGATCGTTCGATTTTTGATGCAATGAATGATCTTGTATTTATGGGTCTATCAGGGAAGGCAGCAAACTCAGCAGAGCAATTTTATGCAATGATTAAAGGCTTTACAGACATGCAGGAATATTTGTCTGTCACGGAAATTGTAGAGCAAGTCATTGATAAATCTGGCTATCGTGCAATGCTACAAAATGAAAAAACGATTGAAGCAGAAAGCCGTTTAGAAAATATTGAAGAGTTCTTATCTGTTACGAAGGCTTTTGAAGAGCGTAGTGATGATAAAAGCTTAGTAGCATTTTTAACGGACTTAGCCCTAATTGCTGATATTGATGCGCTCGATAAAGAGGATGCCTCTAAGGGCAATATTATTTTAATGACTATGCACGCTGCTAAAGGTTTAGAGTTCCCGATTGTCTTTATCATTGGCATGGAGGAAAACATCTTCCCACATTCCCGCTCTCTAGATGATCAGGATGAAATGGAGGAAGAGCGTCGACTTATGTATGTTGGGGTGACACGTGCAGAGGAGCGCCTTTATTTAACATGTGCTCAGAGCCGAACAATTTTTGGCCGTTCAAGCTTTAATAATGCTTCAAGATTTTTAGGTGAAATTTCAGAAGACATTACTGAATCTATTTCGAAGGCAGGTACTAAATCAACTATGCCGTTTGCTACTGGCAATCGTACAACAGGTGGCTATCATCAAAAACGTACACTAGGAGCAATTCAGCAAACGCAGCCTGCTACCGCACGTTTACAAGCAACTGGCGGAGATCAATTTGGCTGGAAGGCTGGAGATAAGGCTATTCATAAAAAATGGGGAACGGGTATGGTTGTTAGTGTAAAAGGTGAAGGTGATAGTACAGAACTTGATATCGCTTTTCCACAACCAATTGGTATTAAGCGATTACTGGCGCAATTTGCCCCAATTGAAAAAGCATAGCGGAGGAACGTAAATGAACGAAATCGAACAGCGAATTGCAGAGTTAAATAAATTATTGCACGAATATGGTCATGCCTATTATGTGTTAGATAAACCTGTCGTAGCTGATAGTGTCTACGATCAATTATTACATGAGCTGATTGCATTAGAAGAAGCAAATCCGTCACTTATTTACCCAGATTCTCCTACGCAGCGTGTTGGTGGAGCGGTGGTAGAGGGCTTTAAAAAAGTAACACATGATTATCCAATGCTTAGTCTTTCCAATGCTTTTAACGAAGCAGATTTACGAGAATTCGATCGTAAAGTTCGTCAGGCGATTGGGGACCATTTTTCTTATGTATGTGAGTTGAAAATAGATGGTCTAGCTATTTCCCTTAAGTACGAAAATGGTGTGTTTATACAAGGTGCTACACGAGGAGATGGTGTAGTTGGGGAAGATATTACAGCCAATTTAAAGACAATCCGTGCGATTCCCCTTCGTTTAAAGGAACCAGTTACGATTGAAGTTCGTGGTGAGGCATATATGCCTAAAAAGTCTTTTGAAAAATTAAATGCCCAACGTGCAGACAATGGTGAGGAATTGTTTGCCAATCCTCGTAATGCTGCAGCTGGCTCATTACGCCAGTTAGACCCTAAAATTGCGGCAAGTCGCCAACTATCAACTTTTATCTATGCCATTGGCGGAGACGGAGAAGTATATGGTATCGATGGTCATGCGGAGATGCTTGATTATTTGGAAGGCCTAGGCTTCCCTTCAAATAAAGAGCGCCAACGATGCTCTTCTATTGAAGAAGTAATGTCCTTTATAGAACATTGGACAGAAAACCGTCCAAAATTAGCTTACGAGATTGACGGCATTGTTATTAAAGTGGACCGTTATGCTCAGCAAGATGAGCTAGGTTATACAGCAAAGAGTCCACGTTGGGCGATTGCATACAAATTTCCCGCAGAAGAAGTTGTTACAACATTGCTTGATATTGACTTAACAGTGGGACGTACAGGTGTAGTTACGCCAACGGCTATTTTAACACCAGTACAAGTAGCAGGGACAACGGTGCAACGTGCTTCCCTACACAATGAAGATTTAATTAGAGATAAAGATATTCGTTTAGGGGATACAGTCATCATTCGAAAAGCAGGTGATATTATCCCACAGGTGGTAGGGGTGCTAATCGAACAACGACCAGAGGACTCCGTTCCATTTATGATGCCAAAAAATTGCCCTGTTTGTGATAGTGAATTGATTCGTATTGAAGGTGAAGTAGCATTACGCTGTGTAAATCCTGCTTGCTTTGCTCAAATTGCGGAAAGCATAAAATATTTTGTTTCTCGAAATGCCATGAACATTGATGGCCTTGGAGATAAAGTAGTTGAGCAATTATTACGTGCAGATTTAATCCATGATGTTTCTGATTTATATCATCTAACAGTTGAGCAACTTGTTGAATTAGAACGCATGGGTGAAAAATCGGCAACTAATTTAGTGAATGCCATCCAAGCTTCGAAGGAGAATTCTATGGAGCGTTTATTAATCGGTCTTGGAATTCGACATGTTGGTGAAAAAGCAGCAAAAATTGTATCAGAGGAATTTGGTTCAATGGAAGCGGTAATGGCAGCAACAGAGGATCAGCTAGTGGCAATTTATGAGATTGGTGATAAAATGGCGTCTTCGTTAGTGGAATATTTCTCAAATGAAGACGCACGCGCGGTTATTGGACGTCTTGCAGAGGCAGGCGTAAATATGACCTATAAAGGTAAAAAAGTAGAAGTGGCTATTGGGGAAAGTCCTTTTGCAGGGAAAACAATTGTTTTAACTGGTAAACTTGAGCAATTGACACGTAACGAAGCAAAGGCGAAAATAGAAGAGTTAGGTGGTACTGTCACAGGCAGTGTCAGCAAAAAAACAGACCTTGTTATCGCGGGTGCGGACGCAGGCTCTAAGCTGGCAAAGGCTGAGCAATTAGGTATTGAAGTTTGGAATGAAGAAAACTTAATTGAACAACTTGACCTCATCTAATAAAAAACACTGACGACATATCCTCATGAAAGGCATGTGGAATGCTAGATTACATCATGGCGTCCAGTGATTTCGTCGGACAAAATTGATTATTAGTAAAGGAGCACTAAATAATGAAGTCTTTTCGACTCATTCCAGCAATCGTAGCTGCTGCAATGCTAGTCGGCTGTGTGCCTTCTAACAAGGAGGAGACAGAGCTTACACAGGAAACGCAACAGAAAGAAAAAGCTGAAACAACAATTATCCCAAGCATACAAATTGATGAATCCTATTATAAGACACTTATTCCTTATAAAGAGAGTGCAAGTAGAGGTCTAGTTGTATCTAATATTTATACGAAATATGATATGAAGGAAGTTGAAACAGGTTTAATGCGTCTATCTCAAAATGAGTTTGACACTGAAAACTATTACTTCCAAGAAGGTCAATATTTAGCTGAAAGTACAGTGAGCTCTTGGCTTGCTCGAAGTTCGCAAACAGAAGATGGATTAAATCCACCGACAACAGACACAATGACACCTGAAGAGCGAGCACTAAAGGCTCCTGTTTATTTATCCCATATTGTCGAGCAAAATTACTTAACGAAGACAAAGGATAATAAAGTTAAATTAGGTGGAATATCAATCGGTCTTGCGTTAAATTCTATTTATTATTATCAAAAGGAACAATATGGTGAATACTACGAGAAACCAATTTCTGAGTCTACTCTTGTTGAGCAAGGCAAAAAAATGGCCGCGGAAATTGTTTCGCGTTTGCGAACACGTGATGAGTTAAAGGATATTCCGATTGTTGTTGGCTTGTTTAAACAGCAAGCTCGCAATCAGATTATTCCAGGAACCTATTTTAGCTATGGTGTAGCAAAAGCTGGACAGAATAACATTGCTGATTGGGAAGGAATAGATGAAAATTACGTCCTGTTCCCAACAGATGATTCACAGGATGTATACCGTGATATCAACAATAATTTCAAGAATTTTAAACAAGATGTTGATAAATATTTCTCTAACTATACAAGTGTGATCGGGACTGGCTTCTATCGTAATAAGCAAATACAAAATCTTTCGATTGAAATTCCAATCCAATTTTTCGGCAAAGCTGAAATAATAGGCTTTACGCAATATTTGACAGGTATTTTAATCAATCAATTTGATAATATTCATGTTGAAGTGAGCGTTACTTCAGTAAATGGTCCAGAGGCATTGATCATAAAAAAAGCCAATGACAAGGATCCTTTCGTTCATGTTTATGATTAAAATAGTCAGCCTCTGTGCTGGCTATATTTTTATGTAGACGGATAAAATGCAGGAGAGGGAACTGGTATATCGTGACAACACTTTGCTATAGTAGTGAAAGTTTCTATATTTTTGGTGAAAGTTGTGATTTTTAATATGAAAAATGTTATGATTATTGGCATGGTTAACTTTATTCAACCCTATTGTTATCAATAAAAACAATGAATTGAACAAGTATTCGGAGGTGTGAAATATGGCTAAATTAACAAAAGAAGAAGTAAAGCACGTGGCAAATTTAGCACGTCTTGCAATAACAGAAGAAGAAGCAGAGAAATTTGCTGAGCAACTTGGAAAAATTACTGAATTTGCGGAGCAGTTAAATGAGCTAGATACAACAAATGTTGAACCAACTACTCACGTTTTACCACTAGTGAATGTAATGCGTGAAGATGTAGCAGTAAAAGGTTTAGACCGCGAAGTAATGATGTTAAACGTAAAAGAACAAGAAGATGGTCAAGTAAAAGTACCAGCTATCATGTAATACTAAAACATAGGAGGATTCCTCATGACGTTATTTGAACGTTCAGCAAAGGAGTTACAAGCTGAAATAAAAGCAGGTAACTTATCAATCGCTGACTTAACGAAAGAAGCATACGAACGTATTGCAAAGCTTGATGGCGATGTACAAGCATTCCTTGCTTCAAACGAAGAAAAAGCAACTGCACAAGCTGCTGAAATGGATAAAGTACCATTTGAAAAGCGTGGACCTTTATTTGGTCTTCCAATCGGTGTGAAAGACAACATTGTAACAGAAGGATTAGAAACAACTTGTGCCTCTAAAATTCTAGAAGGCTTTATGCCAATTTACGATGCAACTGTTGTAAATAAGCTACGCGAAGCTGGAATGATTACAATCGGTAAATTAAACATGGACGAGTTTGCTATGGGTTCTTCTAACGAAAACTCATACTATAAAACAACAAAAAATCCATGGAACTTAAACCACGTACCAGGGGGATCTTCAGGTGCATCTGCAGCAGCAGTAGCAGCAGGGGAAGTTCCATTCTCTCTTGGTTCTGATACAGGTGGTTCAATCCGTCAACCTGCAGCTTACTGTGGTGTTGTAGGAATGAAACCTACATATGGTCGTGTATCTCGTTTTGGTCTAGTAGCATTTGCATCATCTCTAGATCAAATTGGACCAATTACACGCAATGTTGAAGATAATGCGCTATTACTTGAAGCGATTGCAGGTTTAGATCCAAATGATTCTACTTCTGCAAACGTAGAGGTGCCAAATTATGCAGCAGCTCTTACTGGTGATGTAAAAGGTTTACGTATCGCTGTACCAAAAGAATTCCTTGGTGAGGGTGTTGGCGAAGCAGCACGTCAATCAGTGCTTGCTGCATTAGAAGTATTAAAAGGCTTAGGTGCTACAGTAGAAGAAGTATCTCTTCCTCATTCGAAATATGCACTTGCAGCGTACTATATCCTTTCTTCATCTGAAGCGTCTTCTAACTTATCCCGTTTCGATGGTATCCGTTATGGTTTCCGTGCAGAAAACGTTACTAATTTAATGGATCTTTATAAAGAAACACGTGCACAAGGATTTGGTGATGAAGTAAAACGTCGTATTATGCTAGGAACTTACTCATTAAGTGCTGGTACGTATGACGCCTATTATAAAAAAGCACAACAAGCACGTACACTGATCAAAGCAGACTACGACAAAGTATTTGAAGACTTTGACGTAATCATTGGACCAACATCTCCAACACCAGCTTTCAAAATTGGTGAAAACGTTGATGATCCTATGACAATGTATGCCAACGATATTTTAACAATCCCGATGAACTTAGCAGGCGTACCAGCCATTTCTATTCCATGTGGCTTTGAAAATGGCTTACCACTAGGTTTACAAATTATCGGTAAATACTTCGATGAAGCAACTATTTACCGTGTAGCTCATGCTTTTGAACAAGCAACGGAGTTCCATAAAGAAGTTCCTCAAATGTGGGAGGGAAAATAACATGAACTTTGAAACAGTCATTGGTTTAGAAGTACACGTTGAGTTGAAAACTAACTCAAAAATCTTCTCACCAGCACCTGCTCACTTCGGTGCTGAACCAAATACAAATACAACAGTAATCGACTTAGGCTATCCTGGTGTCCTACCAGTACTTAATAAAAATGTGGTAGATTTCGCAATGCGTGCCGCTCTTGCACTTAACATGGAAATCGAGCAAGAAACAAAGTTTGACCGTAAAAACTACTTCTATCCAGATAATCCGAAAGCTTATCAAATCTCACAATTTGATAAACCAATCGGTAAAAATGGCTGGATTGATATTGAAGTAGACGGCTATACAAAACGTATTGGTATTACACGTCTTCATATGGAAGAAGATGCTGGTAAACTTTCACATGCTGGTGATCATTCATTAGTTGACTTTAACCGTCAAGGAACACCACTAGTAGAAATCGTTTCAGAGCCAGACATTCGTACACCAAACGAAGCGTATGCTTACCTTGAAAAATTAAAATCAATTATCCAATATACAGAAGTATCTGACTGTAAGATGGAAGAAGGATCACTTCGTTGTGATGCCAACATTTCTATTCGTCCTTATGGTCAAGAAGAGTTTGGAACAAAAACAGAGCTTAAAAACCTCAACTCCTTCAACTATGTTCGTCGTGGTTTAGAGCATGAAGAATTACGCCAAGCAGATGTATTATTATCAGGTGGCGTGATTGAGCAAGAAACACGTCGTTTTGATGAAAAAACAGGTAAAACAATTTTAATGCGTGTTAAAGAGGGAACAGATGATTACCGCTACTTCCCAGAGCCAGACTTAGTTCGTCTTTCTATTGATGACGAATGGTTAGAGCGTGTAAAATCTGAAATTCCTGAGCTTCCAGATGCACGTAAAAAACGTTACGTTGAAGAATTAGGCTTAACACCATATGATGCAGGTGTGCTTGTTATTTCTAAAGAAATCTCAGACTTCTTCGAGGCAATGGTAGCAAATGGTGCAGATGCAAAACTATCTGCCAACTGGCTAATGGGTGATGTTTCTGCTTACTTAAATGCAGAATTAAAAGACTTAAAAGATACTGCATTAACACCAGAAAACCTTGCTGAGATGGTGAAATTAATTTCTGATGGTACAATTTCTTCTAAGATCGGTAAAAAGGTATTTGCTGAATTAGTTGAAAAAGGTGGTTCTGCACAGGAAATTGTAAAAGCTAAAGGGTTAGTTCAAATTTCCGATGAGGGTGCATTACTAGCTATCGTAACAGAGGTTTTAGATAACAATGCTCAATCTATCGAAGACTTCAAAAATGGTAAGGATCGTGCTATTGGCTTCTTAGTTGGTCAAATTATGAAAGCAACAAAAGGCCAAGCCAATCCACCAATGGTTAATAAATTATTACAACAAGAAATTGCCAAACGATAATACTCGTTGTAACATAATAGCCGAGAGAGCTTCTTGCTCCCTCGGCTATTAATTTTAATAAATGTAACAAATTTGAAATTCACGATACTTAATAGTTGTTTAAAAAGAGTATTCATAGCAAAATATAGAATAGATAATAATAAGGGGGACGAGCCAATGAAAACAGAACAACAATATTTCAATGAAGCTATTTCAATACAACAATATATGGACAATATGTCTACACTGAAGGAAGAGAGCTTTCGTATTTATGATGGCTTTGAAGTGCCAACAAATGATGGTTTTATCGAATTGTTAAAGAACAAACAACCAAAAATTTTAACAATCACAGAAGACTGGTGCGGAGATGCAATGTTAAACAATCCAATTATTCGTCGTGTTGCTGAAGCAGCAGGATTAGAGATGCGTACTGTTTTCCGTGATGCAGATACAGAACTTATTGACCGTTATCTAACAAATGGTGGTCGTGCGATCCCAATTTACTTGCTATTAGATGATGCAGGTGAGGTTATTGGCAAATGGGGACCACGTGCACCTGAATTACAAGAACTAGTAGTAACAAAACGTGCGAGCTTACCTGATAAGGAAGATCCAGCATTTGAAGAAGCTCAAAAAGCCTTATATGCAGAAATTCGAGAGGAAAACATTTCGAATCAAACATACTGGACGTATGTCTATGAGGATTTTAAAAAGCAGGTAACAAACGCTTTACAAAAATAACAAAAGCATGGCAACATTTCGATGTATAATTCGTTGAATGAAATAGAATCTTATGAAGCAGGAAGGTATGTTATGAAACGAGCAAGAATCATTTATAATCCTACATCTGGACGCGAAGTGTTTAAGAAACATCTACCAGAGGTGTTGGAAAAACTAGAGGTAGCAGGCTATGAAACATCCTGTCACGCAACAACATGTGAGGGTGATGCAACGCTTGCAGCAAAAAATGCGGTAGAACGCGGTTTTGATATCATCATCGCAGTTGGTGGAGATGGCACATTAAATGAAGTTGTTTCAGGTGTAAGTCCATTTGAAAACCGTCCGAAAGTTGGTCTAATTCCGATGGGCACTACAAATGATTTTGCCCGTGCCGTGCATATTCCTCGAAATATTGATGAGGCAGTAGACATTATTATTCAAGGCGACACATTACCTGTTGATGTGGGTCTATTAAATGGTGAACGCTATTTTATCAATATTGCTGCTGGAGGACGCATTACGGAGCTAACATATGAAGTACCAAGTAAAATGAAAACGATGCTTGGTCAGTTAGCTTATTATTTAAAGGCAGTAGAAATGATCCCTTCAATTAAGGCCTCGCACATGCGCATCGAATATGATGGCGAAGTGTTTGACGGTGATGCCATGATGTTCCTATGTGGATTAACGAATTCAGTTGGAGGCTTTGAAAAACTAGCACCTGATGCAAGCATTAATGATGGATACTTTACATTGCTAGTACTAAAAAAAGTAAGCCTCCCAGAGTTTATTCAACTAGCTGCGATGGCCTTAAGAGGCGAGCACCTGAATGATGATCGCGTCATTTACAAAAAAGCTAGTGTCGTCAAAGTGACAACTGAAAATGAGGTACATCTCAACCTAGATGGCGAATATGGCGGTGACGCACCTGCTACATTTGAAAACCTGAAGCGTCATATTGAAATCTTTGTTCCTCTTGCTGATATTCGAGAAGAAGACCGAATTTAAATATTATAAAGCTCATCCAGTATAGTGTGGATGAGCTTTTTTCATAATGTGTGGCCACCCGCTCAAAAGGAAGCCGGAAGCGCTCATAAAAGTGTGGCACCCGCTCGAACGGAAGCCGGAAGCGCTCAAAAAGGTGTGGCACCCGCTCGAACGGAAGCCAGAAGCGCTCATAAAAGTGTGGCACCCGCTCGAAAGGAAGGCGGAAGCGCTCATAAAAGTGTGGCACCCGCTCAAAAGGAAGCCGGAAGCGCTCAAAAAGGTGTGAGACCCGCTCGAAAGGAAGGCAAAAGCGCTCAAAAAGGTGTGGCACCCGCTCGAAAGAAAGCCGGAAGCGCTCAAAAAGGTGTGGCACCCGCTCATAAGGGAGTCGAAAGTGCTCCAAAGTGAAGAGAAGCCGATCAAAAGGAAACCAAAAGCGCTCATAGAAGAGGTAGACCAGCTCAAAAGAAAGCTCACCCCAATTAACTTCAATATACAATCAAAAGAAACTTACGAAGCAAGAAAATTCCTGAAAATCCATTCTATCCATTTTCCCTGACTAGAATAAAATCCAATGAAATCCCGGTTTTATCATTTAGAACTGGAATTGTGAATGAATTTAGAAAAATGTTTGGCGAATGTGCGTATATTACTTGAACAAAATTTGAAACCTTAATAATAGGCTGAAATTTCAGGCCGTTATTAAGGTTTTTTTCGTTGTAATAGTGGAAAATGGGGGTATGGATAAGGGAAAGGAAGTGTTGCCTTTGTATAAGTCACAAGAAAAGAAGCTTATATGGCTAAGCTTTGGTGTTGCAATTATTATGCTACTTTCCATTCTTGGAAGAATATTTGGAAGTTAGGGGGGCAATGAGATGATTAATGAATCAGCAGTCTTTTGGAGTCGAGCCTTAACGGAGTTAACATTATCGTTCCATATTATTTATGCAACGATTGGTGTGGGTGTCCCGTTAATGATTATGATTGCACAATGGACTGGGTATAAAAAGAATGATGAGCATTATATCTTAATGGCAAGACGTTGGGCGCGTGGTTTTGTTATTACTGTGGCAGTTGGTGTTGTAACAGGGACTGCCATTGGCTTACAACTTTCTTTATTGTGGCCTAACTTTATGCAGCTAGCTGGTCAAACAATTGCATTACCACTATTTATGGAAACGTTTGCATTTTTCTTTGAAGCAATCTTCTTGGGCATATATTTATATACATGGGACCGCTTTGATAGTCAGAAAAAGCATATGCTATTGTTAATCCCTGTTGCTGTGGGAGCATCAATGTCAGCGGTATTCATTACAATCGTCAATGCTTTTATGAATGCGCCGAGAGGATTCGATATTGTAGACGGTGAACTTGTTAATATACAACCTTTTCTTGCAATGTTTAATCCAGCCATGCCGACAAAGGTGGCACATGTGCTCGTTACAGCGTATATGACATCGGCCTTTGTGCTAGCAGCTATTGCAGGATTTAGAATGCTAAAAGGTTCTAAGCATGTATACCATAAGAAATCTTTACTTTTATTAATGAAAATTGGCTTGATCTTCTCCATAGCAGCAGCGGTGATTGGAGATTTTTCAGGAAAATACTTAGCCGAATATCAACCGGAAAAACTTGCCGCAGCAGAATGGCATTTTGAAACAGAAGGTAAAGCTTCTCTTGTACTATTTGGTGTATTAGATGGAGAAGAAGTAAAATATGCAATCAAAATTCCGTATGCTTTAAGCATTCTTGCACATTTTAATCCTAATGCAGAGGTAATCGGCTTAGATCAATTTGCGGAAGAGGATCTACCACCACTCTATATTCATTATCTCTTCGATATCATGGTTTCCATCGGTATGTTTATGGTGCTAGTTTCATTACTTTATGTTGTAGGGAAGGCACGGAGATGGCAGTTTATTCATTCACGATGGTATAGATGGATTATTGTAGCGGGAGGACCACTGTCCATCATCGCCATTGAAGCGGGATGGTGGCTTGCAGAAGTGGGACGACAACCATGGATACTTTATGGTTTGATGCGTACACCAGAAGGAGCTACTACGAGTGATCATGTGGATTTAATGATGCTATTATTTGCAGGTGTTTATGCTGTATTAGCTGTAGGAAGTATTGTTGTATTGGTACGAATGTTTAAAAAGAATCCAATCGAACGTGAGATTGAAGATCGTCACTCTGAAAAAGGCGGTGACATTCTATGACGTTAGAGATATTAGGTATTTCAGTATTATGGATTTTTCTATTTGGCTATGTGATTGTCGCATCAATTGATTTTGGTGCTGGCTTCTTTAACGCCTATAGTCTCCTTATTGGTAAAAATCACATTTTAACAAATATTATTAAACGTTATTTATCGCCAGTCTGGGAAGTAACTAATGTCTTTTTAGTATTCTTCTTTGTAGGAATCGTAGGATTTTTCCCGCAAACTGCTTTTTATTACGGAACGATTTTACTTATACCAGTCAGTATTTCACTTGTACTATTGGCAATTCGAGGCTCCTACTATGCCTTTGAATCCTATGGAACACGAGGACATATAGGATATACACTGACATATGGTGTGGCAGGTTTATTAATTCCCGCTTCCTTGTCTGTGGTCTTTGCCATTGCGGGTGGAGGCTATGTTGATCTAGTCGAAGGGCAACCTGTGCTAAACTATTGGACTTTATATACAAGTCCATTTGCATGGAGCATCGTAGTACTAAGTATTGCTGCTGTATTGTATATATCGGCTGTATTTTTAACTTGGTATGCCCATAAAGCAAATGACAAAGAAGCAACAAAACTGATGCGAAAATATGCACTTGTTTGGGCAGCTCCTTTAATGATTAGTGCACTTGGTATTATGTATGAAATGAAATCCATCAATCCAGAAAGTTTTAGCCACATGGTTAATTTATGGTGGATGTTTGCGATTTCAGCTGTTTTATTTATCATCACAGTCATACTCATTGCGATGCGTAAAAAATACGGTCTCGCAGTTGGTCTTCTTATAGCTCAATTTGCAGTAGCTTTCTTTGCGTATGGTATTGCGCAATATCCATATTTACTGTATCCGTATTTAACAATTTACGATAGCTTCACAAGCACACAAATGGCGATTGCTTTAGTCATCGCATTTATTTTAGGGCTGTGTCTTCTTCTCCCTTCACTTTATTTATTGATGAAATTATTCTTGTTCAATAAAAACTATGTGACAGGAAAAGAAGACAATCACGCATAGGAGGAAATCAATTATGCAAAGTTTTTTAATTTTTTATGCGCCTTTTATTGTCGTCATTCTTGGTATCTTGTGTGCTTTTTGGTGGGCACCAAGGGATTATCATATTACTAAAGAGCAAGGAAAGAGTCGCGAATAGCGGCTCTTTTTTCAAGTGAGCTACAAGAGAAATGATGACGGCAAGTCTTGTTCTTTTTTCATTCGCCAACACATGCTACAATAAGGAGATTGAAATGGAGGATGTACGAATGTCAGCACCCGTGAAAAAAAATGAACGACTTACTGTTTATATAGAAGATTTAACGCATGATGGTAATGGTGTCGCTAAGGTTGAGGGCTATCCATTATTTATACAAGGCGCACTACCAAATGAAACAGCTGAAATCCATGTGATGAAAACTTTGAAAAATTATGGCTTTGCAAAAGTTGTAGAAATTATAGAGCCATCACCAGACCGAGTAGAAGCACCTTGTGCCTATTTCAAACAATGTGGCGGCTGTCAATTACAGCATTTATCCTATGAGGGACAGCTAAAATGGAAAGAAAATATGGTGCGTAATGTGATGCAGCGCATTGGTAAAATTGATGCACCAGTTCTTCCTGTAAAAGGAATGAAAGAGCCTTGGCATTATCGTAATAAAGCGCAGATTCCTTTCTCTGAAAATGAGTCAGGTCAAGCGATTGCAGGGTTTTATAAAACAAAAACACATAGCATTGTTGATATGGAACGTTGCTTAATTCAAACAGGAGAAGCAGACGCAATTCTAGCTGGCTTGAAAAAAGAATTAAACGCGATAGGGATTCGCCCTTACAACGAACATACACATGAAGGAATGCTACGTCATGTTGTCATTCGAAAGGCACGAGCAACAGGTGAAGTCATGGTTGTCCTCGTGACCAAAAAGAAAAAGTTCCCTCAAAAAGAGGCAGCCATTGCAGTGATTCAAAAGCTCGTTCCGAATATCACGTCAATTATGCAAAATGTGAATAGTGAGAAAACCAATGTGATTTTTGGTGATGACACGATCAACCTTTGGGGTAAGGATGTCATTATAGATACAATTGGCGACGTACGCTTTGAAATTTCAGCTCGCTCCTTCTATCAAGTCAACCCAGAGCAAACAGAGGTCCTCTACAAACAAGCATTGGATTATGCTGACTTGCAGGGTGATGAACGCGTCATTGATGCGTATTGTGGAATTGGTACGATTTCTTTATTCCTTGCACAAAAAGCAAAAGCAGTCATGGGAGTTGAAATTGTCCCACAAGCAATTGAAGATGCCAAACGCAACGCAGTACTCAATGGTTTTACAAATACTTATTTTGAGGCTGGCCCTGCAGAGGAAGTTATTCCGAGATGGTATAAAGAAGGTAAAGAAGCGGATGTACTTGTTGTGGATCCACCACGCAAAGGCTGCGATGAAGCACTTCTAACTACTATTCTAGAGCAACGACCAAAACGAGTGGTCTACGTATCCTGTAACCCAGCCACACTGGCACGCGACCTTCGGATTTTGGAGGATGGAGGCTATCAAACACAAGAAATTCAGCCAGTAGATATGTTCCCGCATTCGACGCATTGTGAAGCGGTGGCGTGGTTGGAGTTAGTATAATTGAAAAGCAGTGGATATAGAAAAAATCTATATCATCTGCTTTTTTGTTTTTTAAAATACCATTTAGGGCAGAATTTCGTTACAATAAACATTGTTGATTTTTATCATAAACATGTACTTATGTTTCATGGTATACATGTAAAATAAAAAAGTTTAGAGCATAGTGAGAGGATTTGGAATTAACATGATAGATAATTTTTGGCGTGATTTACCACGGCCATTTTTTGTACTTGCACCAATGGAAGATGTGACGGACGTTGTTTTTCGTCATGTAGTAAGTAAAGCTGGTCGACCAGATGTCTTTTTCACAGAGTTTACAAATTCCGACAGCTATTGTCATCCTGAAGGACAGAAAAGTGTGCGTGGCCGTTTGCTTTTTACCGAGGATGAACAGCCTATGGTGGCACATATTTGGGGGGATAATCCCGACTATTTCCGTCAAATGAGTATGGGCATGGCTGAGCTAGGTTTTAAAGGTATCGATATTAATATGGGCTGCCCTGTACCGAATGTAGCATCGAGAGGGAAAGGTAGTGGACTAATTCTCCGTCCAGACGTTGCGGCAGAATTAATTCAGGCAGCAAAGGCAGGTGGACTACCTGTTAGTGTGAAAACACGACTTGGCTATAAAGATGTGAATGAGTGGGAGGAGTGGCTCACACATATTTTAAAACAAGATATTGCAAACCTTTCGATTCATTTACGTACAAGAAAGGAAATGAGCCTAGTAGATGCACATTGGGAGCTCATTCCGGAAATCAAAAAGCTACGTGACCGTATTGCACCAAATACGCTACTAACCATCAATGGAGATATCCCTGATCGTCAAACTGGGCTTCAGCTTGCTGAACAATATGGTATTGATGGTGTTATGATTGGACGAGGTATTTTTAAAAATCCGTTTGCCTTTGAAAAAAAACCAAAAGAACATAGCAGTAAAGAATACCTTGACCTGTTAAGACTGCAGCTCGATCTTCAAGATCACTATGCAGAAGTACTACCACGTTCGATCACGGGGCTTCATCGCTTCTTCAAAATTTACGTCAAAGGATTCCGTGGAGCTAGTGAATTAAGAAGTCAATTGATGAACACGAAATCAACTGATGAAGTACGTGCATTGCTTGATCATTTTGAATCAAACCATATTGAATAATAATGAACGGTAAAGTCTAAGGAGTTTGAAAAATCGTTGCTATTATTAGCAACGGTTTTTTTGTAATCATAAAGAGGGGTTTACCGCTGCAAGAGATGTAGTTTTATGCAAGGCTGTTCAATTACATCTGATAAGTTTTTTATTGAAATTACTAGAAGTGTCCATTCTTTAAAGATTTGGATTTTTTTAGAGGATTTAAAAGAATGTCAGAGAATTGTATATAAGTATTGTTAATGACGTGCTTATAGGAGTTGTATGAAGATGATTGTAACAACTAGACCGTTAAAAATTAAGTATAAAAAGTCGGCAAACCCTTTTCAGGACTTTATGCAGATCAATCCTAACGGTAGTGCCTTTACGAAGGAAGTTATTTTTCAACGTTATATCGGCATACCTGATTCTGTTGATCTTTATAAAGAAGATATTTTAAAAATGGATGAATATTTCGCAAATCAAAGTGTATTTTATTTACGACTACATAGGCTTGAGGTTATTAATAATAAAAAAGATATAGATGGATTGACGGAGCTTTGGGAAAAATTGCAGGCCGCAGTTGATAATATTCCCATACTTTATAAAACACCATTATGCGGTACGTTAACGAATGATCAACTTGAATGGACAAAAAAGCTGAGCTTTAAACAAATCATTCATCTTTATAAGGAACAACAGCCACAGGCTAATGATACGTTACTGAAAAACTTTGCAGTAAAATTTTTATACTGGATGGATTTTTATTTGCCTCAAATTTTTTCTCAGGATAACTGTACATCACAGAAAATTGTTTTTATAGGGGACATTACTCAGCACGAATTATTATTCTTATATTTTTTATCCACATTAGGATGTGATATTTGTTATATGAATCCGAAAGGTGATATTGCCAATTTGCATCCCATTATTGCAGCATCATCCACTTTACATAAATGTCGTGATTGCTATGAACAAGAATTAATAATCCCTAAGATACGGTCGATGAAAAGCATACTCCCGCAACAACCAATGCTTGTCCCAACCCCTAATTACACAGCTATTACAGAAGAATGTAGTTATGAGCAGCTGGCTGCTTTTGCGACATCTGTTGTGATGATTAAGACATTCGGGGAGGATGACAATGTTTTATGTTTTGGGTCTGGTGTTGTTCTCCATCAAGATGGTTATATTTTAACGAACCTACATGTTGTGGGTGGTGGAAAATATTATTCTGTAATATATGAAAATGATACCAATGAGTATATTACCCACCAATTTGTGAAATATCATGATATGCATGATTTGGCTATTTTAAAGGTGGAGAGGAAAAGCAAACCTTTACCTGTTAAAGTAGATGGTCAATTAGTTCGTGGGCAGAAAATTGTTGCGATTGGCAGTCCTTTAGGATTATTTAATTCAGTTTCTGATGGAATTGTTTCGGGTTTTAGGGATCTACGAAATATGTCTATGATTCAATTTACAGCTGCAATTTCAAATGGCAGTTCTGGTGGTGCTTTATTGGATATGCATGGGAGGTTAGTCGGTTTGATTACAGCTGGCTTTGATGATGGCCAGAATCTTAACTTGGCTGTGCCTGCACATTTAATTTATCAGTTTGCTCAAAACTTTATAGAGTTACCGAGTTAATTTCAACAATTACTTTTTCATTTGTAAACTCATCGAACCAAGAACGGTATAAATTTATGGGCTAAAATTCCTTTAACTATGATAGAGTATGGTTGTTTAAGGGAGTATTTCTCATGAAGGGGATTCTAATCCTCATTCATGAGAAACTCTAATTCTTTTTATGTAATCAAAAAAGATAACTAGGATTATAAATGTGCATGATTAAACTACGCGCCAATTAAATCCCAAATTAAAGGACGGATGATTACAACCGCGCCTAAAAGAAGTGGTAGTTTTTCTTGAATCGTAATTTTGAAGTTTAACTTTTTGTACATTTTAACCCCTCCTTTAAATTGATAATATAATTATTTCATTAAATGGTATAATTTATATAATACGTTAACTATAATTAACTTTTTTAAGGAGGGATCTTTTATGGAAGTTGGGGAAGTTATCAAAAAAATAAGGATGAATAAAAATATACCTTCGAATAAAGTCTATAAAGATGTATTGAGTCGTCCTGCAGCTGCTAAATTTGAAAAAGGATTGAGTGATACTTCGGTAAAAAAATTCTTATACATATTGGATACTCTTAATATTAGTTTGGAAGAATTTGAAGTTATATATAAAGGAGCTGAAGATAAAGATCTGAAGTATACTAGCAATTATATAAATGCTTATTACAATAAAGATTTTGCTAAGCTTCAAAAAATAGCTGATAGTGCTTCTAAAGATTATCTTGAGTCAGAAAACGAAAAATTTAGGCATTACCAAGCGATTGTCCGTCTTTTAATTGATGATTTAAATGAGACAGATATATATAAAACTGAGGTAGACGTCCTTAAGCAATATCTTGTGCAATGCAATGTCTGGGGGTATTATGAAATCATTTTATTTACTAACTCTTTGAGTTTTTATTCATGTGAATTTATCGATATTGTTTACTCTCGTGCAAAAAGTAAATTATTAGAGCTTAAGAATATGCGAAGATATAGAAATTTCTTATCACTTCCTGAAGAGGTAACAGATATTTTGATAATAGAACCACTTAGATATAGTAAATATCTTACAACATTTAATGAGGAAGAAATTATTAATTTTATAAATAATAACCAAACATTAAAAGCAGTAATTATTGACTATACGCTGTTATCAAATGCTTTTTCAATTGACTCATTTTTAAAGAAAATAAAATCAAATGTGTTCATTTTCTTTATTAAATCTACTCTAAAATTAGATCAAGCAGGGTTAGAATTTGCTAATAGTGCTCAACTTTTACTATATGTGAAAGAAAATAAATCTATACTTGAGTATATAAAAAATTTGAGGATTTTATTAGAAGGACAAAGATGTACATTGGGAAGTTCTCTTTCATATTATGAAGTTTGCCAATTAGACTATCCAACTTTTAATAAAGATAAGCAATATGTTCGAAAAGTAATGGCAAATAATAAAGAGTTCTCTTATGAATTAAAAGATCTTAAAAATATAAATGTAATTCACCCTTCGATTAATTATGAGGAATCTTTTGATGCTCCTTTTCTATTTTTAACTGTTAAAAATAACGAAGTATATTTTAAATTAACGGAACATATTACTGATTATTTAGAAAAGTATAATATAACAATCCCACAACGTAACAGCTTTGGTTTCCGTAATTTATCACTGGAGACTATTCAAATGAATAAAGTAGATAATGTACTTAAAATTGCTCCCGGAAAAATAAACGGATTGAGACAACAATATCTTTTACAAGCTGTTCAAAGCTTTGATAAAAAAAATATCTGAAGGTATATGTATGATAATTAACAAAAATTTTTCAAACCTATTGTATGGTAGATTTTTAGTGAATATGGGGGATAGTTTATATTATATAACCATCATGTGGTTAATTTACGATTTAACTAAAAATACTCTATTCACAGGGGTTGCTGGAGCTTTATTTATGCTACCAGAAATATTTTCCGTTTTTTACGGCCCAATTATTGATAAATGTAATAAGAAGAAATTTTTAATTATATTTTCATTATTACAGGCATTATTAATGCTAGTAATTTGTATTTTCTTTTTATATGACAAAGGAAATGTTCTATCTGTTATTTTAATTGCAATACCTTTTCTAGCTTTCCTATCTGAATTTACTTATCCACTTGAAAATGTCTTAATTCCTAGATTTGTCGAGAAAAATGAATTAACAAAAGCTAATTCCATAATGTCCATTGCTGCAGATGGTGTAGATTTAGTTTTTAATGCTGTCTCAGGATTATTAATAGCAATTACTACAATTTCAAGCATCCTATTAGGAAATAGTCTTCTGTTCTTATTTGCAGCATTCTTTTTCTATAGACTAACAATAAAAAGAGAGACGCAAAAACATCAAAAAATGAATTTTAAAGAATCTAAAGAAGAATATTACCAAGACTTAAAAGAAGGATTGGCTTTTGTTAAAAGGAAAGATATTTTAGAGTTAATTATCCCTTTCTTAATGTTAAATTTATTGTTAGCAATTTTTAATGTGAATCTACCAGCGATTTCTTCCAGTATTTCTTATTCGGCAGTTTCATACGGTTTACTACTAACTGCTTCTGGATTAGGGAGTGTAGCAGGCGCAAGCATAAGCCAGTATATTTCCAATAAATTTAAAATAGGTACTATTATTATAAGTACTGTTATGCTTTATGGATGTGCTTGGCTTATAGGCATTTTATTAGGTAGCTTTTATATTTATATTTTTGCTTTCCTAGCAAGTATATTTATAGGGATAATTAATGTTGTATTTACAGTATTGTTTCAACAACTTCCGCCTGAAAATTTACTAGGTAGAGTTAATACAACAATCAAAACATTAATCACCATTTTTATGCCATTAGGTGCATTAGTAGGTGGATGGATTCCCATGATTTTTGGTGTGAATAACACAATTCTACTATCTTCTGGGTTAATTATTTTGTTAGGTATTATTTTGCTATTAATGAGCTCGATTAGAAATAAAGAGTTAAATATGTAGTAGTACCTAGTTTTTAAATTTCATTTGATTAATTTCCACTATTCAACCATTGCTTTTTCATTCGAAATCTTATAGAATGTAGAACGGTATAAATGAACGATATAAATTACCTTTAATACGGTCCAGAGAGGCTGAAAAGGGCTACATGATATTTTTAAGCTAATATCTTTGCTTTGGCATGCCCTTTTGTCCTCTGTGACAGAAGGGCTTTATTTTTGTTCACATCCCTCTTTTAAAGGAAGTCCCGTGAGGCTTCAAAAGAGAATGGACAAGACATCTTTAATCCATTCACTCGAACACTAAAAGAGATAGACAACTAGAAAACTTGGAGGTTAGAAAGAATGGATTATCGGAAAAAAACCGTTGTCGCTTCAGTGGCTGGGTTGACTTTAGAAGGAATGGACATTATGTTTATTTCTTTTGCCATGACAATGATTATTGCAGAATTTAATATTGATCTTGCAACAGGTGGATTGATTTCATCTATTACGAATATTGGGATGCTACTCGGTGGAATTATTTTCGGTGTGCTAGCAGATAAATATGGCCGCGTAAAAGTATTTACATATACGGTCATATTATTTGCTATCGGCACAGCCTTAACAGGAGTAGCAACAAGCATTGAACAAGTTTATGTCTATAGATTTATCGCCGGTCTAGGTGCCGGTGGGGAATATGGTATTGGTATGGCGCTTGTAGCGGAAGCTTGGCCAAAAAATAAACAAGGTAGAGCTTCTTCGTATGTAAGTGTAGGAGCACAATATGGGGTTATATTAGCAGCATTATTAAGTGCCATCATTTTACCAACTTTAGGATGGAGAGCATTATTCTTCGTTGGGTTATTACCAGTGATCTTCGCCTTTATTGTTCGTAAAAATCTGGAGGAATCACCAGAATGGTTAGCATCACAGAAAAAAGATAATAACAAGCAAGAGAAGGGAAAACTAGCTCAGTTATTTGCTTCTCCACGCATTACACTAACGACTCTTTCTCTAATTTTAATGGCTACTGTTCAAATCGCAGGCTATAATGGTCTGATGATTTGGTTACCATCGATGCTACAGAAATCGCAAGGTTTATCTGTCTCAAGCTCAGCATTGTGGACAATTAGTACTGCCGTCGGGATGATAATTGGGATGCTGACATTTGGTAGATTTATGGATCGCTTTGGTGCGAAGCGATCGTTTGGTATCTTTTTATTAGCATCTGCTTGTGCAGTGTTCCTTTATTCCTTTGCCACTGGTGCAGCAGCTATATTAATTGGTGGTGCGGTTGTAGGATTCTTCTCTAACGGAATGTTTGCAGGGTATGGTGCATTAATTAGCAGCTTCTATCCAGTACAAATTCGCAGTACAGCAACAAACACGATATTTAACTTTGGTCGAGCTATTGGTGGATTTTCACCAATCTTTGTCGGCTATATTTTACAAAGCTATGATATGACAGTTGTAATGATTTACTTAGCAGCACTATATTGTATTTCCTTTATCGTTATGCTCACGCTTAAAAGCTCCAGCAAGGAAATGCAAACAGCATAATTTTTAAAATCACGAAAGAACGAATTCCACTTCTTCAAATGGGATTCGTTCTTTTCTTATTAGTTTTTAATTAATTATAGTAAACCTTTTGAACGTTTCTCAGCGATTTCTACAAGGCGTTTTGTAATTTCTCCTCCTACGGAACCATTTGCGCGAGAAGATGCTTCTGGCCCTAGCTGAACGCCAAACTCTTGTGCAATTTCGTATTTCATTTGATTGACAGCTTCATGTACACCAGGTACTAGAAGTTTATTTGAACTGCGGTTATTGTTAGCCATTTTTCTCACCTCCTTGAGTTTAGAATGGTTGCTAACGTATTTTTCATACATTTTAAAAGAAGGAAACGCACACGCTAATTGCTAACAACAACAACTTGTGGAAAGCTAGCAATAATCAGCAAACTCTCTGTTATAATAAAGCCTGGCTCATTTCTATAGTAGGAGTAAAAGGAGGACAATATAATGACGAATAATGATATTTTAATTCGCTTACGCTATGCACTAGATATAAAAAATGTTGATATGGTGGAAATTTTTAAATTAGGCGGACTCGACTATTCGAAAGAAGAAGTCTTAAATATGCTCATTAAGATTAATGATGAGGAAGAAGCGCCAGAAGAATACATCAAATGTAATAATAAAATGCTTGAAGCATTTTTAAATGGATTAATTACTTTTAAACGTGGACCACAAAAATCAAAAGATGGTCAGCCTGAAGGACCGCTACCTGTGACAGGCAAAGAAAGTCCAAATAATATGCTTTTAAAGAAAGTAAAAATTGCCTTAGCGTTAACAACAGAGGATATGCTCGAAATTTTATATGATGGTGGAATCAAAGTTACAAAAGGTGAATTAGGCGCTTTATTAAGAAATCCAAGCCATCGCAATTATAAAGAATGTGGCGATTCATTCGTTCGGAATTTTTTAAGAGGCTTAACATATAAGTATAGAGAATAAAGCATAAATGCCTTGTCAATAGAAATCAAAAAGTACCATTTTTTTCTTTAAATTTTGTTGACATTTTGTGACGAAATTGTGTACAATAAAATTATCACAAAATGTTCACAAAAAAGATGAAAAATGTTCACAAACAAAGGGGTGCTTGTATGATTTATTTTGACATCTTATTGGTAGCTATTGCATGTGTTACAATGCCTTTTATTGTTGCAGTAATGTTAGATATTTTTTATGCAGAACGAAAGAAAGTTCGTTTTTCATTACGACGTACTTCAGTTTGGTATATCACTATGTTTGCACTATCCTTTATACCATCTGTTTTACTTGTTACACAAAACGTATAATGTATTCAAACACTTAGGGGTAAGTGAAATGATGAAAAATAGACAGCTACAACGTTAAAAACAGTTGTAGCTGTTTTTCTTTATGAAAAGAAATGGTGAATGAATGCTTCACGTTGCTGTATTTTCAATCAATCAACCATTTGTTAACGAAGGGTAAAATAGTATAAAGTATGTATATTTTACCTGGATAGCATTGACTACTTTTACCTGCTGTGTTAATTTTGGGAGTGGAAATATAGGCAAATTTACTGAAAAGTAGAGACGCAAAGCTACAGGTCTAAGGCAATAATTGCTAGGATGGCTGGGTTGCAAAAGACTGCTAGTTATATCCATCAATTTCTAGTTTATGTTCTTTTATGCCTATTTCTTTTGAAATAGGTTATTTTTTTGCAAAAAAATCATTGTAAGGGGGAAAAAGATCATGAAGTTATTAAAAAATGCCTCATTAAAAAACAAACTTTTACTGACGGTTACAATTGTAGTGTTACTGCTCATCGCCATTATTACTTCGCAAAGTATTAGCGAATTAAATAATCGGATGACTGTCGACTTAGAGCAAGAGTTAAAAAGTGTTGGTTTATTGACAGCTATGAATTTAGATAGTGATGAAGTAAAAGATTTATTGTCTGAAAAAGGGGAAAAGAACGCTAAGTTTACAAAGATCCAAAAACAACTCGATATGATCCAGGAACAACAAGGTATTATGAGTTGGAGCTATATTTGGGACGTTCAAGATGAAGGTGGGGTCAACCCAATCGGTTATACAACCAATTTAAATGAGGTGTATGAAGCCGGTGAAATTTTTACTGATTTAGCGGATGAACATGTTGAAACAGCAAAGAAGGCTATTGAAAATAATAGTACGGAAGTAACTGATATTTTTGAAGATCCTTTTGGCTCTTGGAGAACCGTTTTTAGTCCAATTAAAGATGATAACGGACAACTGATTGCATTATTAGGAATTGATTACTCCGCTGATTATATTAATACGATAATTAAAACAAGTGTTATTAAACAAATTGTTATTGCTATTATCGGAATATTAATTTTATTAGTTTTAGTTTACATAATTATAGACCGTCTTTTAAAACCACTTAAAAAAGTAGTAAATGTTGCAAATCAAGTTGCCAATGGCGAATTAATCGATGTGGATTTAGATACGTCAAAAGATGAAATTGGAAAATTATCTGAGTCCATTCGTACAATGGTTGCTAATTTACAACATATTATTTTAAACATAAGAAATACTTCAAATCATGTTTCTTCAGCAGCCAATCAATTAACGGTACATGCTGGGGAGACGTATAATAGCTCCACAAATATTGCACAAGATATGAAACTAATCACTCAGAATGCTGAAGCTTCTATGACCATGACAGAAGAAACAGCTGCTGCAATGGAAGAGACAGCTACAGGTATCCAGCAAATTGCTGACTCTGCTAACACGGCTGCGGAATCTTCTATTTCGGCTTCGCAAGCTTCTGAACGAGGTAATCAAGTTGTACAGCAAGTTATTGCACAAATGGAATTAATTAATGATTCTGTTGAACAAATAGGGACAACAATTAATGGTTTACATGTCAATACGAAAAAAATAAGTGAAATTGTAAGCTTGATTACTGCTATTGCCGATCAAACAAATCTGTTAGCATTGAATGCCGCTATTGAAGCAGCACGAGCAGGTGAGCATGGTAAAGGCTTTGCTGTTGTAGCCGATGAGGTGAGACGTTTAGCTGAACAATCTTCACAGTCAGCAACAGAAATTTATAATCTAATTAGTTCTATTCAATCTGATTCTAACGCTTCGATAACTGTAATGGAGAAAGGGAAAGCGGATGTTAAAGTGGGTATGGCATTCACGAATGAAGTAGGAGAAATCTTTAAAGAAATTCTTACTTCATCAGAAGAAGTAGCTAGCCAAATACGTGAAATTTCAGCTGCCTCACAACAAATCTCTGCCTCATCAGAGGAAGTAGCGGCATCTGTCAATAATATTAAACAATCGGCAGAGCAGTCAGCAGAATTCTCTTCAAATGTTTCGAAATCTACACAAGAGCAATTATCTACAATGCAGGAAGTAAAGGATGCCTCTTCTTCATTAGGAAAAACAGCTGAAGAGCTACAAGGGCTTGTTGCAAAATTCAAATTGGAGAATGATCAGGATGGAAATTAACTTTACAGGTAAAAATGTATTAATTACTGGCTCAAGTAAAGGAATTGGCAAGGCCATTGCATTAGGCTTTGCTCAACATGGTGCGAATATTTTAATCAATTATATTGGGAATGAGCAAGAGGCAGAAGCTGTACGTGCTGAAGCAGAAAAGTTTGGTGTGAAAGCTTTAACTTTCCATGCCGATGTTTCTAACTCACAAGAAGTACAAGCGATGCATCAATTTATGGACGAGCACTTCGGGGAAATTGATATTCTTGTAAATAACGCCGGATTTGCACAGGGATCTAGCATTACAGATTTAACGGATGAACAGTGGGATAAAATGATTAAAGTTCATTTATATGGTTGCTTCTACAATTGCCGTGAAGCAGCTAAAAGAATGAAGGAACGCAATACAGGGAAAATCATCAATATATCATCTGATATTGGCAGCCTAGGTTGTGAAGAATTTACTCATTACTCAGCGGCAAAAGGCGCTATCAATGCTTTTACAAAGGCATTAGCTAGAGAGTTAGCACCTTCAATACTTGTCAACGCTGTTGCTCCTAGTGGAACATTTACGGACATTCTAAAAGAGTTTGGAGATAACTATGTGGAGGAAGAGTCCGCTAAATATCCATTAAAACGTTTAGCGCAACCTGAAGAGATTGCGAAAAGTGTGCTATTTTTAGCCTCTAATCATGCTGACTTCTATACAGGTCAAATTTTAACGCCTAATGGTGGAGTTGTGATGAACGGATAATGGAAAACTAAGGAGTACGACTATGTTAAACGTTATAATTTTTTGCTTATACTTACTATTTATCTATTACATTGGTTATAAAGGTTATAAGCGTGTCAACACAGCTGAGGATTTAATTGTCGCTGGCTGGAGTATGCCTCTTTCAGTTGTCACGGGAAGTTTAGTTGCTGCCTTACTAGCAGCTCCATTCTTTTTTGCGGCTGTAGGTTCAGGTTATACGAGCGGTGGCTTTGAGGGAACGGCAACAATGGGTGGTCTAGGGACTTGTATGATTCTTGGGTCACTCATTTGGACAAAGCCATTACGACGCTTAAAGGGTTGGACACTAGCAGATTACTATGGATTACGCTATGGCAGTAAAAAGCTAGGTGCGTATACTGGTATCGTAATGGCTATTGCTTTCGGTGTTTTTAATGCAGCTGCATTAACAGTTGGTGGGACGTATATTATTCAGCAACTATTACAAATTGATTTCATTCCGGCAGCGCTTTTATTTGTATCCTTAACTGCTATCTATTCTGTTATTGGGGGTTTATGGGCAGTTGCTTATACAGAAATAGTGCAAGGGGCGCTTGCAGTAGCTGGAATACTAGGTATTACTATTTTTATTTTATTTTACTATCCAGACCTTACCTTCAACCCTGAGTGGTGGAATATCAGTACATTATTTGAAAAGGCAGGAGCCGAGTTTTGGACATTGTATCTTGTTCTAGCACTCGGTGACATCCCTGCAGTTGACCTAGGACAAAGGGTAGCAGCTGCGAAAAGCCCAAGAGTGGCACAGCGCAGTATGATTATTGCAGGTAGTATTGTTATTGCTATTAGCTGGATTCCAGGGATGTTGGGTGAAGCTTTCAAATCCATTTATCCCAATAGTACAAACCCAGAAACATTGATGCTGACTTTCGCACAGGGCTATTTTCCTCCTTTATTAGCAGCTATTTTCTTAACGGCAATGGCAGCTATGGGGATGTCTACTGTAGCGGCATGTTATGTAGCGACTTCGGGTATTGTGACAAAGAATATCTATTTAGATTTTATTAACCGTAATCCAGATCCGAAAAAGCTTTTAAGATTCTCACGCTCTATTATTCTATCAAGTGCATTATTAGGTTTAGTGCTGGCTATAAGCTTCCAAAAAGTAATTGATCTAGCTTATTTAGCATGGGATATTATTTTTGTAACGATTTTCTGGCCAATTGTATTAGGCCCATTTTGGAAACGTGTGAGTACACCTGCAGTTTGGGCAAGTATTTCCGTTGGTTTAATCTATTACATTATTACATCTCTAACATTCGTACCTAGTCTCACAATCCAATCGGATGGTTTCATTGGTTTACTAAATGAATTATGGCAAGCACCTGTATTTTCAGGCGTTGTTATAACAGGTATCACGATAGTAGTGGTGAGCTTACTAGTACCACCGTCACAGCATGTCCTAGAGATGCATAAAATAGAAAAAGATAAAACTTTAGACGACGTAAGCAGTAAAGAAGAATTAATCGGTCGTTAATTGACTCTTACACGAGAACATTGGCTATTCAAGGTTCTCGTGTTTTTTATTTATGGTAGATAAATATGAGAAATAAGAATGAAAAGATAGAGTCGAGAATAAATTGCTAGTACATCAAACTATTTCTCTAGCGATTATCTTGATAAAGGCGGGATCTGAATGAAAATTATTTTTTTCATTTTATTAGGGATTATCTATCTTTTTCTAGCAAATGCAATAAATATAATCATCATTCAAGAGATATTTTTTTTAATTGGCTTAGCTTTAGTATGTATAGGTATTGTTCGTTATATAAAAGAACGATATCTTGCGGCCCAAGCCCTGGCTGCGCTAACAGAGGCTAGTACAGAGGAAATAATGGCTATACCTCATACTCAATACACATTATCTAGTAATGCTTTACATGCATTATTGTTAAATGAACAAACCAATATGCTCATAATCGCACAAAGAGAAGAGTTAGGCGGAGAGCTGACAGTTACGGAGATTCCATTTAGCAAAATATATGAAGTAGCTATTATGGAAGATGAAGTGTTTATGCTTAAAACTAAAAATTATTTAATGAGTGGTTCATTATTAGAAGAAGATAATGAGGATGAGGAATTAGCAGAACAAGAGGATGAAGAAGAAGAGGATACGGTAACAAAGCTATCGCTAAAGCTAGTAGTTGATCATTTATCAGATCCTATTTTAGAGTATACTTTTATGGATACTGAAGAAGATCCTATTTCAAAAGAAGAGGATGAATATAAAGAAGCAATGGAATTATGTGAGAAGTGGTACCAAAAGATAAGTGTAATTATCAAACGTCACGAACTTGAAAGAGTCCCAATTAGACATTGGCAATGATACAAAAAGCTATCTCGAAAGTTTGAGATAGCTTTTATAGTACTTTATATTTTAAATTGTTGTAGTTGATTATTTAGCTCTTCAGCCATTCCTGCTAGCTGATTTGCGCTTCTAGCAATTTCATCCATAGTAGCAGCAGTTTCCTCTACAGTAGCTGTTGTTTGTTCAACACCAGCGGCTGATTCTTGCGAAATGGAAGCCATATCATCGATAGAGGCATTAATGGTGTCAGAGTTTTGAGCAAGACTGTTTAAATTAGTTGAAATGGTTGTAATATTATCAATCATATCCTCTACAGCACTAGAGATTTGTTCAAATGTTTCATTCGTTTGATCAAGCTGTGTTGTCCCTCTTTTTACTTCCTCATAGCCTATTTGTAAAGCAGAAGTGACATTGCTCGTCTCACCTTGAATGCGGTGGACAATAGTTGATATATCTGTGACAGAGAATTGTACTTGTTCGGCAAGCTTACGGACCTCATCTGCAACGACAGCGAAGCCTTTCCCATGTTCACCTGCTCGTGCTGCCTCAATTGCTGCATTTAATGCGAGTAAATTTGTTTGGTTTGAAATATCGTCTATAACGGAAACTAGCTTTGAAATTTCAGCAGACTGGCTATTTAAACTTTCTACCTTCTTGACGGAATCTAACATAATGTCGTTAATGGCGGCCATTTGCTTTGTAGATTGTACCATTAAGCTTTTGCCAGAAACCGTTAAGTTTTGAACATGACTAGAATGTTCCTTTAATTCAACGCCTTCTTGTGTAGTATCATAAATACTACGCTTAAATACGTTCATTGTTTCTGCTAAATCACCTGTTGTTGATGCTTGTGTTTCTGTGCCTGAAGCAAGCTCCTGCATTGTTATTGTAATTTGTTCAGTCCCTGCTTGTACCTCATTCGATGATTGGGCAAGCTCTTCACTACTTGCTGCTACTGTTTCAGAAACAGTGTAGATCGAGTGAATGGTTTGTTTTAATTTATCGTTCATGTCGTTGGCAGAAGCCATTAACGTTCCGATTTCATCTCTTGTTTTTACTACTAATGGTTCAAGTTGCAAATTACCATCTGCTAATTCTTTCATTCGATTTGCTACTACTGTCACTGGTTTAGAAATGATACTTGCTGTGATAATAGCAATCACAATACCAGCGATAGTTAAGACCAAACTAACAACAATGCCAATTGACCTGTTATTTGAACTGGTTGACACAACATCATTGCCAACGTCCATAATCGCGTCTGCACGTTCATCTGCAAGTTTTTCATACCCATTGCGTATAGTCGTGACGAGGTCATGGGTATCCATTAAATTTTCTAAAGCCAATTCATGATTGCCCTTTTGATAAATATCAAATACCTCTGTATTGACGAGATTGCTCCAATCACGTGCTATTTCTACTAGTTTGGTACGTTCCTCAGATTTTTCATATTTGTCTAGAATAGCATTATTTTCTTCAGCCATTTCCCGATACTCATTAAATGTTTCCTTGTACTTTTCGTCTCCAGTCATCACATAGTTTAAAGCTGCAGACAGACGGACACTCATAGACAATGCTAAATTTTTACTAGCGTTCAAAACTACTAAATCTTCCTTTACTAAACCTTTTGCCTGTTTTTCCATATTTGTATTGGAATTGTAAGTGTAGGTTGTAAAACTAATTACTAATACTAATAAAAGAATAAATGCACTTAAAATACGAGCTTTAAGTGTCTTAAACTGAAAAATGCTCTTCATTTCCCCATCCCTTTACTAACTCATCAAGAGTTTTAATAAAACACAATTATTATTTTATAACTATTTAGGTTGATAAATAAGGCTTTCGGTAGAAATATTTAAAAATAGTTTTTTAGTACAACAGTACACTTATTTTCCTTCTGTTAGTAGTTAAAAATATATAGAGGTCGAGCAACTTATTAATATATTTATGTAAAATTACCTATATAAATAAAAAAAGCACCTGTAGCAAATTGCTTCAAGTGCACAACATGTATGAATGAAAGAAATAAAACCTACTTTTTTTGATTTTTTGCTTGCCGCTCCCATTGCAGTAAGGAAGGGTATGGATCAAAAGCCCATTCAGTTCTACCATTAAATTTGTAAATACCATAATGGAGATGTGGTGGGAATTTACCTGATGTCCCTTCTTTTCCGTATCCTGAGCTTCCTACATAGCCAAGAACTGTGCCAGGCTTTACAATGGTGCCTACTTCAATATCCTTATGATAGCTCCCAAGGTGGGCATAATAGTGATAGGAGTTATGATTGTCACGAATTCCGATACGCCAGCCACCAAATTGATTCCAACCTTTTACCTCGACAATACCATATGAGGTAGAAAGTACAGGGGTTCCGTAGCTTGCAAAAATATCGGTTCCCTCATGGATGCGACGTCCACCCCAGCCTCTATTTGCGCCCCAAGTGCCTTTGTAGCTATAATCAGAGCGAATATTAAGTGGGAAGGTATGGGCATCAAGTTCCGTTGTTTTAAAATGTCTGTATAGTGTTGAGATAGTGAAAATTTGATTAACGGCTTCTTCACTTCCGTAATATTCCCATAATGCTAATTTAAAATCCTCATCAGTCGTCCCAAATTTCCCTAAATAACTAGCCATGGAAAAGATGACATCCTCATCATCCTTTGGACTAGCGATTCCGTCATGATTACCATCAAGGCCCATTCCTCCGAAATAGCTAATCGTTTCAGGTGAGGTATCTTCCTTTACAGGATTAAATGCACCTGACCAATATTCATCAGAGAATTGTATAGCCAAATAGCCTTCCCGTTTAGGGATATCTTTACGAACAGACTGTAGATTCCTTTCATACTGATCAATAGCTGCTAAAAAATACCAGGGGATGAGTAATTCATCGAATTGTACATAATAGATCATACGCTGCTGTAAAATTTCTTCTTCTGTAAGATCTTCTTTTGCATAAGCTGCAGAAGGATAAAGTAGCATCCCTAAAAGTAAACATGTGAAAAGAAATTTAAAATGGCGATTCAATGATAATGGACCTCCTTTCTAACGTTATAATAACCGAATTTTTTATCTTCATTCAGTAAGCTTTTATGTATCAAAATCGTCGGTAAATTCCCATTGTTGTAGTTAAAAAAATATAAATAATAAGAAGAAACTTCATCAAAGAAAAAGTAATGGGTATCATCATGTCATTTACTTCATACTATGTTATAAATCAAGCCCTGAATGGAGGGAAGGCTATTAACATTTTAGATAAAGTGAAAAACTATCGCGAAGAAGAAAACAGGCTGAAGTGGGAAGGGACATTTGCAGATTATTTAAACATCCTTAGGGAAAGACCTGAAGTTGCTCAAACAGCCCATTCACGCGTCTACAATATGATAAAAAGTGCTGGTGTAGTGGAACGCGATGGGCAAAAAATGTACAAATTTTTCGGACAAGAAATTTTTGGGCTTGAAACAGCAATTGAAAGACTGGTGGAGGAATATTTCCATCCAGCAGCACGCAGGTTAGATGTTAGAAAACGTATTTTATTATTAATGGGACCTGTAAGTGGTGGTAAATCCACAATAGTTACTTTATTGAAACGCGGATTAGAGCAATACTCACGCACAGATGAGGGTGCGGTTTACGCAATTAAGGGATGTCCGATGCATGAAGATCCACTGCATTTGATTCCACATCATTTACGTAATGACTTTTTTGAAGAGTATGGCATAAGAATTGAAGGAAGTTTATCGCCTTTAAATACGATGCGTCTTGAAAAGGAATACGAAGGGCGTATTGAAAACGTAATGATTGAACGTATTACTTTTTCAGAAGACAAACGTGTTGGTATAGGAACATTTACACCATCAGACCCTAAATCACAAGATATTGCTGATTTAACAGGAAGTATTGATTTTTCTACAATTGGCGAATTTGGCTCAGAGTCTGATCCTCGTGCTTATCGTTTCGATGGTGAGCTGAACAAGGCCAATAGAGGAATGATGGAATTCCAAGAAATGCTGAAGCTTGATGAAAAATTCTTATGGAATTTATTATCCCTAACACAGGAAGGGAATTTTAAAGCGGGTAGATTTGCTTTAATTAGTGCAGATGAGTTAATCGTTGCTCATACGAATGAAACAGAATATCGATCCTTTATTTCTAATAAAAAGAACGAGGCATTACATTCTCGAATTATCGTTATGCCAATTCCATATAACCTTAAAGTAAGTCAGGAAGAGCATATTTATGAAAAGATGATAAAAGAGAGTGATATGTCCCACGTCCATATTGCACCGCATGCTTTAAAGGCTGCAGCAATCTTTTCGGTTCTGACTAGATTAGAAGTACCGAAAAAACAAGGTGTGGATCTAATTAAGAAAATGCGCTTGTACGACGGAGAAAATGTGGAGGGATTTAATTCCGTTGACTTAGAGGAGCTGAAAAAAGAGTTTCCGAACGAAGGCATGAACGGTATTGATCCACGCTATATTATTAACCGTATTTCTTCTGCTATTATTCGCAAAGAAGTACCATCTATAAATGCTTTAGATGTCTTACGAGCTCTAAAGGATGGATTGGATCAGCATGCATCTATTTCTCAAGAGGATCGCGAAAAGTACATGAATTATATTGCGGTTGCTCGTAGAGAGTACGATGAAATTGCTAAAAATGAAGTACAAAAGGCTTTTGTATACTCATATGAAGAATCTGCGAAAACATTAATGAACAACTATCTAGACAATGTAGAGGCATTTTGTAATAAAAATAAGCTTTATGATCCACTGACTGGTGAGGAAATGAACCCTGATGAAAAATTAATGCGCTCGATTGAGGAGCAAATTGGAATATCAGAAAATGCTAAAAAGGCATTCCGTGAGGAGATTCTCATTCGAATTTCAGCCTATGCACGAAAAGGCAAACGTTTTGACTATAATTCTCATGAAAGATTAAGAGAAGCGATACAAAAGAAATTGTTTGCAGATTTGAAGGATGTTGTGAAAATTACAACTTCCTCTAAAATGCCAGATGAATCGCAACTGAAGAAAATAAATGAAGTCGTAGCAAGGCTCGTAGATGAGCATGGCTATAACACCACATCGGCAAACGAGCTGCTACAATATGTAGGTAGTCTACTCAATCGTTAATTGACTTTTACGTTTACAAGTCAGATAGGAGTGTCCCATTTTTAGGGCACTCCTTTTATTATCAAAATAAGGTTTTCATTAGATGCACAATTGATTTTACGAAAAAAGTTCAAGAATTTGGCTCACAAGCATAGTATAGAAAAAGCGAATTTGATAGATGGGTGAGGATAAAAATGACTGAACACGAAAATAAACGCTTTGTTATCTCTCAGGAAAATTGGTCCCTCCATCGTAAAGGGCACCAAGACCAGCAACGTCATATGGAAAAAGTGAAAGATGCGATTAAAAATAATTTACCAGATTTAGTTAGTGAAGAAAGTATTGTGATGTCCAATGGTCGCGAGGTTATTAAAATACCGATTCGTTCACTTGATGAATATAAAATTCGTTATAACTATGATAACTCTAAGCATGTAGGGCAAGGACAAGGCGATAGTAATGTTGGAGATGTAGTGGCGCGGGATGGCAGTAAAGCAAATCAGGCGCAAGGTAAAGGAAAAGAAGCGGGTGACAAGCCTGGCCAAGATTATTATGAAGCGGAAGTAAGTATTGAGGAAATTCAAAACATCTTATTTCATGAACTTGAGTTACCCAATCTACAGCAAAAAGAAAAGGCAGATATTAAAACCGAAAAAATTGAGTTTAATGATATTCGCAAAAAGGGGTTAATGGGTAACGTTGATAAAAAACGTACCATTTTAAATGCGTTAAAGCGAAATGCGATGTATGGAAAAGCGGAAATAACACCTATCCATAATGATGATTTACGTTTCAAAACGTGGGATGAGGTTGAAAAACCAGAATCCAAAGCAGTAGTGCTTGCCATGATGGATACAAGTGGCTCGATGGGATCCTTTGAAAAATATTGTGCACGTAGTTTCTTCTTTTGGATGACTAAGTTCTTACGGTCAAAATATGAAACGGTGGAGATTGAATTTATTGCCCATCATACGGAGGCGAAGGTTGTCACAGAAGAGGAGTTTTTCACGAAGGGAGAGAGTGGGGGAACTATTTGTTCTTCAGCTTATAAAAAGGCATTGGAATTGATACAGGATAAATATCATCCATCTCGCTACAATATTTATCCTGTCCATTTTTCAGATGGTGAAAATATTTCGATGGATAATGAAAAATGTTTGAAACTAGTAGGAGAATTAATGGATGTATCCAGCATGTTTGGCTATGGTGAAGTCAATCAGCATAATCGTTTCTCAACACTTATGTATACGTATAAGAAAATTGATGATCCCAAATTTAGATATCATATTTTGAGAAAAAAAGGCGATGTATATGATGCCTTAAAGAGCTTTTTTAAGAAAAATGAAGAATAGTATGATTGTTTGATTAGCATCACGTTCAAAGGAGGGGACGTAAAATGGACACGAAAGAGCTTCATCGAGCAATAGATGAAATTACCGAAATTGCCACTAGCTTTGGCTTAGATTTCTATCCAATGCGTTATGAAATTTGTCCAGCGGATATCATTTATACATTTGGTGCCTACGGTATGCCTACCCGCTTTTCTCATTGGAGCTTTGGAAAACAGTTTCATAAAATGAAGCTTCAATATGATTTAGGACTTAGCCAAATCTATGAGCTCGTCATTAATTCTAATCCATGCTATGCTTTTTTACTTGATACAAATACACTGACCCAAAATAAATTAATTATCGCCCACGTTTTAGCGCACTGTGATTTCTTTAAAAATAATGTCCGTTTTTCCAATACAAGAAGAGATATGGTAGAGAGCATGACCGCAACGGCTGAGCGTATAGCTGGCTATGAACGAGAATATGGCAAAGATGAGGTTGAACAGTTTTTAGATGCAGTTTTAGCGATTCAAGAACATATTGATCCATCTATTTTACGACCGAAGTTATCCTGGAGTGAGGACGATGAGCTTGATGAGGAAAAACCACCAACAAAATCACCATATGATGATTTGTGGAGCATAGAAGAAAAGGAAAAAGTTTATAAACCTATCCGCCGCAGATTAAAGCAATTTCCGCCGCAGCCAGAAAAGGACCTGCTGTTGTTTTTAGAGGAGCATAGTCGTGAGTTGGAAGAATGGCAACGTGATATATTAACGATGATGCGGGAGGAAATGCTTTATTTTTGGCCTCAATTAGAAACGAAAATCATGAATGAGGGATGGGCATCCTTCTGGCACCAACGAATTATGCGGGAGTTAAAGCTAACAACCGCTGAGACCATCGAATATGCAAAATTAAATGCAGGGGTCGTGCAACCCTCCAAAACATCGATAAATCCATATTACCTCGGGATTAAAATATTTGAAGATATTGAAAATCGCTATAATAACCCTACAGAGGAAATGAAGAAGTTAGGTGTACTGCCAAATTCGGGGCGTGAAAAGATTTTTGAGGTAAGAGAGGTAGAATCCGATATTTCCTTTATCCGAAACTACTTAACTAAGGATTTAGCGAAGCGTGAAGATTTATATTTGTTCCAAAAGAAAGGTAATGAGTATCGTATTACTGATAAGGATCATGAGATGGTTCGAGATCAGCTTGTATCGATGCGTGTCAATGGTGGCTTTCCTTATATTGTGGTGAAAAATGGTGATTATTTACGTAATGGTGAGCTTTATTTAGTGCATGGCTACGAAGGAATGGAGCTAGACCCTCATTATTTAGAAAATGTATTGCCATATATTTATCAGCTGTGGGGACGTCCGGTTCATTTAGAGACGTATGTGGATAATAAACCAATGCTTTACTCCTTTGATGGTACAAAAAACTATAAACGCAATGTGTAACCAAAAGCTTCTATCTGTTGAACCTGCTCGAACAGATAGAAGTTTTTTAGATCGTTTATTCACCTTCTTCAGTTAATACATCATTTTCCTTTTCATTACTTTCACTATGGTTAGAAGATGAGTGGATATCGCTATCAATGACTAGGCTGTCCCGCACCTTTATGCCTTGCTGCCCACCAGCCTCATCATTATTATTACCAGCTATGCCACTTCTGCCATTACCATCAGCAAATTGAGAATTGACGTTACGGGTGTGACTACCATCACTAGCGTTTTGTCCTCCTTGGTTAGCATTTGTCCCCACGTCATGGTTGATTTGTCCTCCACCTTCTGCTCGTTGTGCAAAGTGAAAATCTGTATTTCCTATATTGAATGTCAAATTAATTGTTATATGGTTTTTGGCTGACTTATTAGAGGATTCGTTTTCAGGTTCTTCTGGTCCATAAAATTTCTTTGAATTAAAGCTAGACATCGTTTCTCCTCCTTTCGTTTAATATTACTATTAGGATATTAGTGCTTTGTAAGATCACTTGTACGTGTAGCCATGTTCTATAGAGAAAAGGGTGTTTATATGAAAACTCGTCGAATTTTGCTATCTATACAATAAATTTGTTAAAATAAATAGGATTTGAATATTTAGCGAACTGGAACGGAGAAGCAACATTGAGAACATTTAAAAAGGTTTATATAGAGATAACTAGTGTCTGTAATTTAGCATGCAGTTTTTGTCCACCAACGGCACGTGCAAAAGGTCTTATAAAAGTAGAACAATTTAATAAAATATTAGATGAGATTCGACCGCATACAAAATACATTTATTTGCATGTGAAGGGAGAGCCGCTTTTACATCCAAGAATTGATCAATTATTAGATGCTGCCCATGAAAAGGGTTTTAAAGTCAATATTACAACGAATGGTACGTTGATTAAAAAGAACCATGAAAAAATATTAGGAAAACCAGCATTACGTCAAATTAATTTTTCATTGCATAGCTTTGATGGTCATGAGGGTTCCGAAAACCGCGAAAAGTATTTAGAGGATATTTTGACTTTTGTACGAGCGTCTAGAGAATATAATACAATTATTTCTTATCGTTTATGGAATTTACAAAGGGATCATGTTTCTGATATTGCAGCACGTCGCAACCGTGAGACATTAGAAATTTTAGAAAAAGAATATAATCTTGACTATCGCATCGAGGAAAAAGTAGAGCCGGGTAAAGGGGTCAAAATTGCCCCTCATGTTTATTTGAATCAAGATCATGAATTTAGATGGCCAAGCTTGCTCGAGCATGAGGATGAAGGAAAAGGTTTTTGTCACGCACTTCGTAGTCAAGCAGCAATTCTTGTAGATGGGACCGTTGTGCCTTGCTGCTTAGATGGTGAAGGAGTTATTAATTTAGGAAATGTCCATGAAAAATCCTTCTCTGAAATTGTAGAAGGGGAACGTGCTACTAAAATTGTAGATGGATTTTCACGAAGAGAGGCTGTTGAAGAGCTTTGTAGAAAATGCGGCTATCGACAAAAATTTGGCATGTAACGACTAAAACGTAATAAAGAAACAGCTCCAATGCGTCATTGACCATTGGAGCTGTTTTTTTTCGATTGAGAATCAATTGTATCTAAAAAATCCTTTGTAATACGAACTACATATTTTACCTCGTCTAAATTTCGTTCTCTTAATAATGATCGATGAATGTCTAGCATGAGGTTCTTTTCCTCAATATCAGTAACGCCTGATAATTTTTGAAAATTAAAAAGCTCCTCAGGGGCAATATCTAAAGCCTTCATGATTGTTTCCAATGTACTTAGCGTAATATTTGATTGACCGTGTTCAATATTAGACACTCGCCCTTTACTGAAACCTAACTTACCTGTTCTTTCGGCCACTTCCTCCTGACTTAGCCCTTTGGATAATCTAATAATGCGGAGCTGTTCACCTACTAGCTTTAAGAAATCTGACATATGATTCACCTCTATGTTAAAAGCTAGTGAAAAACAAAGGAGTTGACTATACTATTATAGTGGTATAATAGAGAAAATGTTATATTAAAATGGTACAATCTTTAGAGTAGTAACTTTTATTAGACAAATGACCTAATTGAATTACTAGGTATAATGCGTTAATGAATGTTACAGAAAGGGTATAACTTGAGACAGAGGATTGGAGGGTTCACATGGTGAAACAGGTTTTTTTAGAAGAAGTAGCAAAAATTCAAATTGGCAATAGAATTATGAATGATCAATTTTTTACTAGGGAAGGTACTCCATTTATAACTGAAGAAACGTTACTGAAATTATTGATAGAAGACGATTTTAGTCAAGTGCCTAGGATAGATTATTCGATTAATGAGTTTACCGTTTTACAAGTGCCTGCGAAAAGTATTCTTCTTAATAAAATAAATTTGAAGGAAGCATCCATTTATCGATGTAATAAAGATATATACATTGGACATGGTATCATTGCCATTATCCCAAATGAATCTATTGTTATCAGTGATTATTTATTTCATTTTTTAAAATGGTACCAAGAAAATAAGGAAAAGCGTAATATTTATCGGCTAATGCTTGAATTACCTCCTATAGATATTCAGCTTAAAATAGTTCAACTATTAAATGCTATTCAACATTTAACAATGAATAAAGACTCTTTAGTAATGGCGATAGAGGAGCTTCCACAGCGTTTCGATCATATTTCAAGCCAAGCAAAGCAGCATTCAAAAGACTTACATCATGGCTTTGAACAGATCCAACATCTTTATAGTGAAATGTTACATAAAATTTTCAATGGTGATTTTTTGAATGACACTCTTCGACAGCTAGGAAACCAATAAAAAATAAGTCGGTGCAAAAGGATGTAAAAAATCCTTGCACCGACATGTTAAATTTCGATAATGATCGGTAAAATCATTGGCTTGCGTTTCGTTTGTGCAAATAAATATTGTCCTACAGCCCTTTTAATTTCTCTTCGTAGAACATGTATTTGTTGTCTATTTTCTTCTTGAAGCTCATTGACTATTTCTTTAGTAAGGACATTGACCTTATTTAAGAGCTCCTCGAAATCCTTTGCATAAACAAAACCTCGTGAAATAGTATCTGGTTCGGAAATAAAAGCACCATCTGTTTTATTAAGTGTCAAAACAATGACAAGCATTCCATCTTCTGATAACTGTTTGCGATCTCGTAGAACAATTCCTTCGACTTCTCCTATTCCGATACCGTCAACATACGTATCACCAGCTGGAATTTTACGTGTTTGTCTTGCCTTTGAATTTTCAATATCAACGACATCACCGTTCTTCATAATAAATGTATGTCCCTTTTGAACGCCAACGGCTTCAGCTAATAAACGATGTTGATGTAACATACGGTACTCACCATGAATAGGAATAAAAAATTTAGGCTTCATGAATGTTAACATAAGCTTCAAATCTTCTTGATGTCCATGACCTGAAACATGCATTCCAGTATGACTAGAAGATCCATAAATGACTTTTGCACCTAGTTGAAACAAATTGTCGACAATACGAGAAACACCCTTCTCGTTGCCTGGAATAGGAGAGGCCGCTAGAATAACGGTATCGTCTGGTAGGATTTTTACTTCACGATGGTTGCCATTTGCTAAACGAGCGAGTGCGGCTAGTGGTTCACCTTGGCTACCTGTGCATAGCACTACAACCTCCTCTGGTGGAAAGTATTTAACTTCGCGAGCATCAATCAGCATATCTTCTGGAACATTTAAATAACCGCGTTGAATTGCAACATCAACGACGTTCACCATACTGCGACCTAATAATGCTAACTTCCTATTCGTAGTAATAGCGGCATTAACAATTTGTTGGATACGATTAACGTTGGAAGCAAAAGTTGAGATAATTACTTTACGTTCAGCGTGTAAAAAGGCTTCTTCGATATGATGTCCGACAAGTTGTTCAGAAGGCGTTAAACCTGGCCTTTCTGCATTGGTACTTTCAGAAATAAGAACTAACACTCCGTTCGATCCAATTTCTGCCATTTTGTGAATATCGGCGAACTGATTATTCACAGGTGTTAGATCAAATTTAAAGTCTCCTGTATGGACAACATTTCCTTCGGGTGTGGCTAGAACGATTCCTAAACAATCGGGAATACTGTGATTGGTTCTAAAGAAACTAATATCTATTTGTCCTAGATGTAAAGAAGAGTCAGCGTGAATTTCAATTAAATCGGTTTCTCTTAAAAGTTTATGTTCTTTTAACTTTAATTCAATAAGACCTAAAGTGAATCGAGTTGCATAGACAGGTACATTTATTTTTTTTAGTAGATAAGGTACTCCACCAATATGATCCTCATGTCCATGAGTCACAATTAAAGCTTTAATTTTTTCTTTATTTTCAAGTAAATAAGTAATATCAGGAATAATTAAATCAATACCAAGCAAGGTCTCATCTGGAAACTTTGCCCCACAATCAATAATGATAATGTCATCTGCATACTGCACTACATACATATTTTTTCCGATTTCGTTAATGCCACCAAGGGCGAATATAGATAATAATTGTTTACTTGTAGACAACGTATTCCCTCCTATAGTTTTCACTAAATGCATTAAAAATTTCTTTAGCCATAGGTAGTATAGCTTTTCATATTTCATCCTATACGATATTTACAATGAACGATCTTACTTATATGGATTGCTACTATTTGAATTGCTCGATGAATAGAATGGAGAGATATCCTTACGAACAGCATGTTTCTGTTTAAATTTTTTTGTTCCTTAAAAGTTAAACTCAAAAAAGTTAAAATAAAGGGGGTAAATGATTGTCTAATTTTATGCAACATGCCATTTTCGAACATCGATTTTGGCTAGAAATCATGCAAAACCACGCTCAATTTATTCATGACGCACTTTATCCTTCAGAAAAAGGTGATATTCAAAGAGCTAATCAGTATATCCTACAATTCTCACAGCTACTTACTTATATTCCTTCTCTCGATGATTCAAATGCTGTTTCGTTTTCAGTAACAGTGGATGACAATGTCGAGCAATTGAAGCAATACAAACTTCATCTACTTAGACATCAACTGTCGGGTGATATTGGGATCCATTTAACGCCTACATTTATCAATCACATGATTAATGAATTAGAAGAATACCAAAATGTACTGAGTTACTTGAAAAAAGGTGAGGCTCCACCAATCTTTCACGAGCTACATCATCATTTAGTGTGGCTTTTAGACGCCTCTGGACACGCAGGCATCATCAATGATGATTTAGATGGTGTAGAGAAACGATTAAAGCAGAAGAGTCATGCATTTGCTAAGCATTTTGAAGGATTTTATTTAAAGGCAGTCGAATTAACGGGCTATTTACGTACAAATATGCATTCTTTTCCAGCTTTAAAGCGCTTTAATCAAGATGTAGAAATCGAAATGGCTTTATTTAAGACGTTTTTAAAAGAATTAGAAGAAATGGAGTTAAGTGCAGAGGTATTAGGCACATTTACAGCGCCAATGGCAGACCATATGTGGCGTGAAGAGCAATACTATTTAACAAAGCTTGCACAAGCTAGAAGCGATGGGTAAAAATAATAAACAAGGCTATCTTATTTTGATTCATCAAAAAAGATAGCCCTTTTATTATGGATGGATTATTACTTCCGTACCAATAGGCACAATACTTGCTAACTCTTCAACATCTCGATTATGCAAGCGAATACATCCGTGTGAAACAGCATGCCCAATGGAACTAGGATTATTAGTGCCATGAATTCCGTAGTGTTCTTTAGATAAGCTCATCCACATTGTTCCAAAAGGACCACCTGGGTTTGGGGCTTTATTGATGATAATAAAACTGCCTACTGGTGTTTCATGTAACATGCGTCCAACTGCAATAGGGTATTGTTTTTGAAGGATATTGTCTCTATACAAGCGTAGCCAACGATTATTGGTAGATATCTCAATACGGTATGGAATTGTATCAGGATTGGGAAAGCCAGGAATAGCAATTTGTTGACCAACTAAAAGATGATCTGGCTGAATCCCTGGATTAGCAGCAATGATTGATGTGATAGAGGTGCGATAATCTTGAGCAATTTGGGACAGTGTTTCTCCCGCTTTGACTGTATGATTCAATCTTGATTTCCTCCTAAGCATTGGTAATTGTTTTACTATATGCTTGAATGATTTAAGTAATTTTAAGAACGTAAATTTTTCAGCTCTTTGGATAGAATATAGAGTACCATGTATAGCCAAGGAGCATTGAGAATGAAGGAATTTAAGATTACTTATTTTTTTGATGAGATGCATTATGTGAGAAGATTTATTTATATTGAATCTCAGCAAGAAGCAGAGCAATTGGTTAAAAGTGAAAGAGATCAATATATATCCTTTACAGACAGTAGAGGTATCTATCATGAATTGCATACAAGGCATGTACGAGTTATTCAAATATCTGAATATCATCGTATTGATAAAAGTACAAAACAGAAAAACACATAATATATCCAGCACTACACACATTATAGGTAAAGGAGTGTGACAAGATGGATATGAATAAAGTACCACATCAAAAGAAAATGTTTATGAATTTAAATAGTAAAGATAAGCCTGATATGGTTGAATCAGATAACATTAGTCTTTTCGATTTGCATGAGGATATGCAAACTGTAGACGCTATTCCAATTGAAGAACTTAATAAGAGAGTGGAAAGAGAAGGCGATGAATTGATTGAAATGCAGCCTGATGAATTATAGGAGGTAGAAGTATATGCATGATGAAAAAGAAGTCCAATTTACCTCTGCGGGTACAAATATTAATGAAGTGAAGCAAAAAAACGCAGAGGCAGGATTATCCTATAATGACGTAAAGGCGCTATTGGCTAAAACCGGAGGACATGGGACGGCTATCTATAGTGATACAGATTTTGAAGAAGTAAGACAAGAAATACACAAGAATCAGCAATAAATGTATGGGGAGGAGTAAGGTATTGAGTGCTCTTCCTTTTTTACTTTACAATGGTGAGTAAAGTAAGGGAGGTGAGCATCTTGTTAATAGGAGAAGAGAGTTGTCCATTATGTGGGGGGAAAAACCATTGTGGTCTAGTAAAAGGTGAAAAAGAATGCTGGTGTATGACAGTCAACTTTCCAGAGAAAGTTTTAAAAGTTGCACAGAAAGAGTCAGATAAATGTATTTGTCAAACATGCTTAGATACATATAAAGAAAAATACAAGCATTGAGAAATGATGCATCCGTAATTATTAAGTAATTGGTACAATTGTCTATCGCACAACAACCTAGCGGGCATACATTACTCTGAAAGGAGTGTGTCTAATGGTTAAACCAATTGAACTTAGTAATGTAACAAAGGCATATTTAGAGGAATATCAACGAATCCTCAAAAAAATGATGCAGGGTATGACCTATGTAACCATTACTTGTAGTATTTCAGAAAATTTTATTAAGCAAATCATTCCTCATCAAGTAGCGGCAATCCAAATGTCAGAAAATGTTTTACGCTACACAACAAATATTCCTGTACAGGATCTCGCATTAGAAATCATTCGAACACATACAGAAATGCTTGAAAGTCTTGAAGCGATACAAAATCGATGTTGTGTCGTACAAAATTCAGAGTACGAATTATACGAGTATATGTGTGCTTACAAAGAAATCACGGAAGCAATGTTTAATTGCATGTGTGCACCACCAGTATCCAATAGTATTAACATTAACTATTTAAGGGAAATGATTGTCCATCATCAGGGAGGTATAAGACTAGCACAAAATGTCCTTAGATTCTGTATTTGCCAAGAATTAATTCCAATTCTAAAGTGCATGATTCAAACGCTTTGTGAGCAACTAGAGGAGATGGAAAAGTTACTGGATAGCTTACAAAATTGCGATTGCGAGTGCTAGGTCAAATTTTAATCTTATACGGTAAAAAACGCTAAAGTCAAATGATGATTTTAGCGTTTTTTCTGCGTAAAAATAGTGTTTATCTAGAAAATGAGAAATTGTCAATAAGGTGGACAAAAAAATAAGAAAGTGTAAAGAATTTTTGGAGAATATACTTTTGTTTTTTTATTGTTGGTAAAATATATATGTTTTATTTTGTTGAAGGTAATGAGGAAAGATCTATAATTCGTTTTAAAACACTGGGAATTTATATTTACTTTAGATTCGAAAAGGAGTGGGAACTATGTTCAAAAGGAAGAAGATTAGTCAAAACTATGATTATTTCTCAGCAACAAAAAACTCAGACATTGAGGCCAATGAACGTTTTAAAGAAAAACTAGATTTTCTTGCTTTGTCTAGAATAAGAAGGGAGTCTGTAGGTTTTTTACGTAAAATGTATGAGAACAATCGTCAGCATATACTGGATAATTTTTATGATCGTCTACTGGAAATTCCAGAGTTTAACCAGGTCATCAATACGCATTCATCAGTAGAGCGTTTGAAAGGCTTATTTGATTCACATTTTATTAGCTTATTTGACGATGAGTTAGATTTAGATTATGTATTTAAACGACGTAAAATCGCCTACATTCATGCTCGCATTGGTGTACTCCCGAATTGGATGATTTCAGCCTATACGTTGATCAATCAATTAATTATTCCGCTTATTGTAAAAGAACTATCACGAGATCAAGAAAAAATGCTTGATGTTTTATTGTCTTATGATAGCTTAGTAACGATTGACCAACAAATTATTTTGGAGACCTATATTGAAATTCAAGCAGGATCTGTAGTGAACGGTTTAGGCGAAATCATTACTTATAATACACAGTTAGATACAATAAAGGAATTGATTGAATTTCAAGATATTCAACATCAGGAGATTATTGCGGCAGACCAATTGATGCATGAGTTAGATGAAAGTATTGAAGAAATCGCCACATCTGTTGGTGATATTTCCGAGCAAACAAAGCAGGCGTTTAAAAAATTAAATGAGGATTTGGAATCTTTACAACAAATTTCATCCATTTTGCAAACGACCGATGAGGGGCATAAATCCATGCAGGAGGATATCAAACGTTTAGTAGATCGTGTAAATAGCGTCGCAAAACTAATGGAATTAATTAAGAAAATTGCAGATCAAACTAATCTGTTGGCATTAAATGCATCAATTGAGGCGGCTCGTGCCGGTGAAGCAGGGAAAGGCTTTGCGGTTGTTGCAGAGGAAGTGCGAAAACTTGCAGATGATACAAATACATCTGTTAAATCGATACATACAGATATCCAGGAATTACTTCAAATTACGCAAAATATTAGTTTTTTAACAACACAATTTTCACAAGATTTACATCAAGGTGTTACGGATACCTTACATGTTTCACAAACCCTTGGAGAAATAAACAGAAATTTACAGCAGCAAGGAGCTCGTTTTGAGGAAATAGCTACTACAACCAAGGTACAAGCACAATCCGCTACAATTATTTCTGAACGTAATCATACAATCACAGAGAGTATGCAAAAAAGTAAGGTAATTGTTTTTGATATGGGTTCTGCCATTTATAAGCTAAGTAAAATGATTGATGGATACCGATCAACAACGATTTCTAAAAACTTTATTATTAGCCAAGAGGATATTATTCAATTAGCGATTACAGACCATTTATTATGGCGTTGGAAGATTTATAATTTACTGCTGGGCTTTGAAGCGATGACTGAACAGGACGTAGGTTCACCGGAGGAATCGCGCCTTGGCGAATGGTATTATGGCACAGGCAAAAAGCTGTTAGGTGATGAGCGGGCCTATATAGAGCTTGAACAACCGTTTATTCATATACATGATATAGCTAAAAAAGCAGTCCGTGAATATAATACAGGTAATAGAGTGGAGGCTGAGAAATACCTGGAGGAAATTACGGAAGAATCTTCTGTTGTCATAGAAAAACTACAGGCGTTAAAGGAAATTTTACTAAACAGTAAAAAACAATATATACACTAAAAATTTGAGCAGGCTAGTTAAAACTAGCTTGCTCTTTATGTTTGCTATTCAGTTACGTTTATAGTAGTGGGGACACACATAAATGTCACTGTCCGTTTTTTACTATCATAGAGACACCATTCACGGTGGTCAATAACTGAACCTACGTTAACCCCATATTGTTTCTCTTGTATTGCAATCGGTTGGCCGTAACGAATACGGATAGGTAATTTTTTTTGCTGATGATAGAGTCCCGATTCATGGCTATGACCAAAGAATAACAATGGTTGATGAAAAGGAGGAAATGTAGGTTGCCAGTTGACGTTCCACTTAAATTGATGTCCGTGCATAAGTGTCGCACCATCTATCTCCATTGACTCAGGTAAAGCTTTAAAACGTTGGATGCCTGTAACTTGAGTAATGCGTTCTTCTTGATTGCCTCGTATAGACGGGAAGGTTAGTAGTTCTTCAAATTCATCTTCTACTATGGCTGCCTTTTCCAACGACAAGCCAGACATAGTTTGCGCCTTTTTCTTACTAACAGTGCATTCATATAAATCACCTAACCCAATGATGGTTGCTTCCTCTGCTGTTTGTTGTATATGAGCAAGAACAGCTTTAGTATCTTCTATATTAGAATGTAAATCTCCTAAAAGTGCATAAAGCATGTAAACCCGGCCTTTCCTTTAATAATCGTACAAACATCATACACCTATTAGAAATTACTAGAAAAGTAAAACGTCTAAGAATATTTCTTTAATTTGAACGTGAGGAAAATTGCCAAGAAATTCATTGCTTGTTAAAATATAATCATAATTTTCTGAATTTTATTGATTTTGTGTGCTGGTGTTAATTTAGCGGTATTCCATGTAAATAGGGAAGACCTGTTAAACGTGTATATGGCAATGAAAGTGTAGGGACATCATGTTATCCCAAAGGTTCCACTCAAATGTATGGGACGGATTGAAGAATTCTGGATGCATGAATGTTGAGGCGAATTAATTTACTCTATCTCGGATTAAAAAATGAACTTTTGGAGGGCTTATAATGACGACGTGCATGACAGATATTCTTGAAAACTATGCTGTACAGCAACCAAATACGATAGCAACCTTGTATGATGGAAAAAAGCTAAGTTATCGTGAACTTTATCAACGTGTTGATCGATTTGCTGCTTACTTACAGGAGCAAGGTTATGAAAAAGAGGATGTAATTGCATTATATACGCTTAATTCCGATTTGTTTTTAATCGCTTATTTAGGTGTTCAATTAGCAGGCTTTATCGTGATGCCCATTAACACTAAATTAGCGGCACCAGAGGTTGATTATATTTTTAATCACTCACAGGCAAAGGGACTAATCTATGATGAAAGATTAGCAGAAACATTGAAGGATGTTTCCTATTCGTTCCAACATGCTATTGAACTTCAGGAAATGAATAATAGGATTGAACAACAGGATCGTGAAAGAACGATCGTTCCATTGGTGGCGGATGATACAGCCGTTGTTATGTATACCTCTGGTACAACTGGTAAACCAAAAGGTGTCATGCTCACCCATCATAATATTGCGGCTACAGCAGAAATTTGGTCTGCTTCTATGAACATGTCGAGCAAGGATAAGATGTTTATTTGCACACCTTTATTTCATTGTGCTGGCCTGCATGTTTTTGCTATGCCGATGTTTTATCAAGGGGGAACCGTTGTTATTGAAGAAGTATTTTCACCAACTAAAACATTAGCGCAAATTGCAGCAACAGAAGCGACGATTTTCTTCGGAGTTCCATCCATGTACACGATCATTTTAAATACGCCTGGATTTAAGGAACATAGCTTAAACCATTTACGTTTATTATGTTACGGGGCAGCTCCAATGCCTTATGAGCTTGTAAAACAAGTAAAAGAGGCATTTCCAAATGTAAAAGTTCAAAATCTATACGGTCAAACAGAAAATTCACCTGCGGCCACATCCTTACTTGATATGGATGCTTTAACGAAAATCGGCTCCGTTGGTAAGCCATTAGCGCATACAGAGGTCTGTGTAGTTGATAGTGAAGGTAAGTCAGTACCAGCTGGTGAGGTAGGGGAAATTTGTGTAAAAGGGCCACAGGTTATGAAGGGATATTTGCGCAATCCAGAAGAAACAGCTAGAACAATTAGAGATGGGTGGCTTTACTCAGGTGATTTAGGACGGTTTGACGATGAAGGCTATTTGTATATAGTAGATCGGAAAAAGGATATGATCATTCGAGGAGGGGAAAATATTTACCCAATCGAAGTGGAGGAAGTTTTATATCAAATGCCAGAAGTTTTAGAAGCAGCAGTGGTTGGCTTACCACATGAAGTGTATGGTGAGGTGCCGAAAGCATTTGTTGTTTTAAAAGAAGACAAATCCCTTGATGAAAATTCGATACTCTCCTATTGTCAGACTAGACTTGCCAAATATAAAGTCCCTTATGAGATCGAATTTTTAGCTGAGCTACCGCGGAATGCCTCTGGTAAGGTATTAAAGCATACATTACGACCAAAAGAAACGACGATTTAAGTATTATCCATTACGCTTTGGATGCATCACCATAATGGCTTTACATGTGATAGAATTCATGCTCGAATAAGCTTCTATTCTAATAGGAACAACTAGGAAAGTATCGTATAATAGAGTCTACGACAAATTGTATTAATAGAATTGGAGAAGAGATTACTCTTTGAATTAGAATAGGAGCGGAATTTGTCTTGTGGACAGGATATAAGCGCCTTTTACTTATTGGCATTTTGATCATCATGTTGCTGTCTAGCTGCCAGCCATTTTCACAGCAAGATTCACAACAAAAAAACCAATTAACAGTTTTAACAGTAGAATTTAATAGTGGAGCACCTATCCCTAATTTATATTTAACGATCACTGATGTACAAACAGGTGATGTAGTAGAAGAAGCAATTGGTTCTGAAGAAGGGGAAGCAATATTTTCGAAGCTAAAGGCAGGACGAGAATATGCAATTGCTGCAACTACACTAGAAAATAGTGAGGCAAATGTCGGATATACAACAATTGAGAATTTTACGTACGATACAACAAAGCCGTACTATCGATTGCAAACACATTTTTCTAGAGACGAGCAAGAATTAGATGTACCTGTTGTTATGCAAAATCCTGAACTGCCACATGGCTGTGAAATCACATCACTCACAGCCGTGTTAAATTATTTTGGAATGAATGTGACAAAGCTTGAAATGGCAGATCATTATTTACCAAAGCAAGAAATACGTACAGTAGGCGGAAAACGTTTTGGACCAAATCCAAATGTAGCTTTTGCTGGCAATCCTCGTGATAAGGCTCATGGGATGTATGTTTTTGCTGCACCAATTGTCAAAGCGGCAGAGGCAGTCATTGCTAATAAACAGGAAAATTTACGCGTAACGAATATGAGTCAGGCATCACAGGCAGATATTTTAGAGCTAGTCCGTGAGGGAGTTCCTGTTGTGACATGGGTGACACTGGATTTATCAAAGCCTAAACAAAAAGCTGAACGAGGCTGGATTTATGAAGGTGAGTCAACTTCACGGGATGCCTTTATGAATTTACATGCTGTTGTTTTAACAGGACATTTAGGCGATAAAGTAGTTGTAATGGACCCGTTAAAGGGCTACGTAACATACAATGTGGATCAGTTCTTTAATAGCTATCGTGAGTTAGGCAAACAGGCTGTAGCTGTCCATAAATAAGCAAGCTATAAATCTTTAGTATGTTACACTAATAAAAAAAGCAAAAAGTGAGTTGAGTAGAATGGCCATTGAACACGCTTTTTTACCCGTATTGCTTGGGGATGAAATGAATGCTTATGGCATGGCCAGAGCATTTTACGAAGCCTATGGTGTAAAGCCCCTTGCACTAAATCATACAAACATGGAAAAAATTCAGCAAAGTGATTTACTGACTTTTCGTGAGGTACCGAGACTTCATATAGAAGAACGATTTGTTACGGCACTTAAGTCAATTGCCCAGGAATTTATAGATAAAAAATTACTGCTCCTAGCCTGTGACGAATTTTATGTCAAAAAAATTGTAGAGCATAAAGCAGAATTAACAGAGGATTTCATTATTCCTTATGTAGATGCTACACTTGCTCATCAGCTATTAACCCGAGAAAAGATGTATGAGCTTTGTGCACAATATGGTTTTCAATTTCCTGCCATGCATGTATGCACGGTTAATGATTATGACAACTTCGACATGCCTTTTGAGTATCCAATTGTCATTAAGCCCATGAATATGGAAAAATATTCTGCATGTATTTTTCCTGGTAAGAAAAAAGTATATATTGCACATGATAAGGATGAAAAGGACAGTATATTCCATGCTATTTATAAGGAATCAGCCTATCGTGATGATCTGATGATTCAGCAATATATTCCAGGAGAAGATGCTAATATGCGTGTTGTCAATGCGTATGTTGGACAAGATGGAAAAGCAAAACTTCTTGCTGTGGGCAATCCCATTTTAGAAGAGCATTCTCCAGAAGGAATAGGTCGTTATGTAGCCATCATGACAACTTATAATAAGGAATTGATGGATATCGTGAAGACATTCCTTGAAGCAATACAATTCCAAGGCTTTGCTACATTCGATATGAAATATGATGATCGTGATGGTCAATATAAATTGTTGAGTATAGAATTACATAATGAGCTTTCCAATTATTATGTGACAGCTAGTGGCTATAACTTTATGCAGTATGTAGCGGATGATTTTGTTCGAGGGAGTAAACAATCGTTAACATACGTGGAAAACAAGCATCTTTGGACGATTGTACCAAATGGTGTTCTTTTCAAATATGTTCAAAATGAACAATTAGTGATTGAAGCGAAAAGCTTGATTCGTCAAGGGATGGCTACAGATTCTATTTTTAATTACAAGGATATGAATGCGAAACGATGGTTGAATGTTACGCTTGATAATTTAAGCTTTTATCGCAAATATAAGAAATATTTTAATAACAAAGGTCTGTCTAATATATGAAAAAACAAACTTTAGGTATCATTGGTGGCGTAGGGCCACTTGCAACAATGTTTATTGGTGAAATGATTGTAAGACGTACGAAGGCACAAAAGGATCAGGAGCATTTACATACGATCATAGATAATGATACAAATATCCCTGACCGTACAGCTTTTATTTTAGATAAAACGAAGGATAATCCAGTTCCAGTCATAATTGAGGATGCAAAAAAATTAGCTTCTGTAGGGGCAGATATGATTGCTATTCCATGTAATACAGCCCATACGTTTTATCATGATATTCAAGAGGGTTCACCCATTCCAGTACTGCATATGATTCGTGAAACAGCGAAGCGTGCTGCGGACTTAGGTGCAAAACGTGTTGGTATTTTAGCAACGACAGGTACCTTAACATCTCGTATGTACCAAGAAGCCTTAGAGGAATATGGCATTACACCAGTAGTACCAGATAATGAAATGAGAGCCTATGTCATGACTATCATTTATGATTATGTCAAGGCTGGTAAGGATGTTACGCTGGAGGACTGGCAACCACTAGAAGATGCGATGCTGGCATTAAATTGTGATCGCATTGTGTTAGGCTGTACAGAGCTATCTATTGTTAATCGGGATTTGAAATTAAATGAAATATATATCGATTCACTAATCGTATTAGCTGAATGTGCCATTTTGGCTTGCGGTTATGAGCTAGTCGATTAGTTGTTGAGTGAATTGAAAAGAATCTGCTTGCTTTTCACGGGTAAGCTACAAGTCTTTAAAGAGTTGTGGACATGCTACTTTTTCCGTGTTAGGTTAGGCAGATTTTTTATGGAAGGAACCGCTGATTTTTGAAACGAATGGTCCATTGCTTCGTACATATAAAGTAGGAAACGGCGGAGTGTGTTAAACTAGTGTCAAGTAGATAGAAGGTGGGAAATAACATGTCAGTCATTAATTTATTAAAAGAAGAAATTCAAGGAAAATGGAACTTTGAAACACCTATGAAAATTCAAGATGAAATGATACCAGCTATGCTTGAAGGTAAAGACATTGTAGCGGAATCGCCAACGGGATCAGGTAAAACATTAGCGTATGTTTTACCACTATTGAATAAAGTAAACGGGGCAAAAAAACAAACACAGGGACTGATCGTGGCTCCTTCACAAGAACTTGCTATGCAGATTGTAGAAGTTATCCGCGAATGGACAGCTGGCACAGATATTACAGTTCAGCAGCTTATTGGTGGTGCCAATTCTGCTCGTCAAATTGAAAAGCTCAAGAAAAAACCAACGATTGTTGTTGGAACCCCTGGCCGTTTAAATGAATTAGCACGAGCAGGAAAATTAAAACTAAAAGAAATAGAAACGATTATTTTAGATGAGTGTGATCAACTGCTTAGTCGCGAATACCGTGTAGTTATCAAATCCTTTATCGAAGGTTCTGCCTATGGCCGACAAGTCGTTGTTGTTTCAGCTACGATTACAGAGGAAATTGAATTAGTAGCAAGTCGTATGATGTTCGAACCAGTTCGTTTTAAAATTAAGCCAGAGGATATGTTAAAGGTCGGCAAAGTTATCCACTCATTTGTGAAGGTAGAAGAACGTGATAAAACTGATTTTCTACGAAGACTATCACATACTGAAGGGTTAAGAGCACTTGCTTTCGTCAATAATATCGATCAATTATTAATGAAGGAAACGAAATTACAATATCGCTCTGCGCCAATCGTAACACTTCACTCCGACATGAAAAAGGAAGAACGTAAAAAGGCATTAGATGCATTCCGTAAAGGGGATGCACGTATTTTAATCGCAACAGATATCGCCGCTCGTGGTTTAGATATTGCAGGTTTAACACATGTTATTCATGTTGATGTACCAAGAACAATTGAACAGTACTTACATCGCTCAGGGCGTACTGGTCGTGCAGGAGCAGACGGAGAAGTATTGACGTTATTATCTTATCGTGATGAGAAGACCTATAAAAAATGGACAAGAGAAATTCCAGGCAAGCCTGTGCAAAAAATATGGCATGATGGCAAGCTGATTGAAGGTAATTCTAAAACAATTGGACAAAAGCGAGGGAATTAACATGACATTTGATGAAAAATTACAGGCATATGCAGAGCTTGCGGTAAAAGTGGGTGTCAATATTCAACCAGGTCAATATTTGTTAGTGAATACATCAGTAGAAGCTTTAGATTTTGCTCGTTTAGTTGTAAAAGAGGCTTATAAGGCTGGCGCAGGGCGTGTCCATGTAAACTTTTCGGATGATGAAATGGATCGTGCGTATTTTGAACACGCTTCTGATGAGGAGTTTAATCGTTTCCCTGAATGGGTCGTAAAAATGCGTGATGAACTAATTGAGCGTAAAGGTGCTTTACTATGGATTGATGCTGCTGATCCTGATAAATTGACAGGAATACCTGCAGACAGATTAGCAACACACCAAAAAGTGTCAGGAGCAGCATTGAAAAATTATCGTAATGCAGTCATGAAGGATTTAATTGCTTGGTCTATCGTCGCGGTTCCTTCACCAAAATGGGCAGCGAAGGTATTTCCTCAATTAACGGAAATGGAGCAAGTTCCAGCATTGTGGGAAGCTATCTTTAAAACGGTTCATATTGGGGAAGGGAATGCAGTGGATAATTGGCGAGAGCATGTAGCTAATTTAGAATCACGTGCACAATTGCTAAATAATAAAAAATATGCAAAGCTTCACTATACAGCACCAGGAACAGATTTAACAATTGCCTTAGCGCCACAGCATAAATGGCTAACAGGTGGCAGTCAAACACCAGATGGTAATATTTTTATTGCCAATATGCCGACAGAAGAAGTTTATACACTTCCGATGAAACAAGGTGTAAATGGGTACGTAAGTAATACCAAGCCTTTAGTTTATCAAGGCAATATCATTGATGGCTTTAAATTAACCTTTAAAGAGGGCAAAATTATTAAAGCAGAAGCTGAAGTGGGTCATGATTTACTGCAAGAGCTGATACAAGTAGATGAAGGCTCTAGCTATTTAGGTGAAGTAGCACTTGTCCCTCATGAATCACCAATTTCAGCGTCGGAGATTTTATATTTCAATACGTTATTCGATGAAAATGCTTCAAACCATTTAGCTATCGGTGAAGCCTATCCGACATGCTTAGAAGGTGGAAGAGATTTAGAAAATGGTCAACTTGAGGCACTAGGTGCAAATATTTCTGTGACACATGAAGACTTTATGATTGGTAGTGGAGAAATGGATATAGATGGTATTTTACCGGATGGTACAGTAGAGCCAATTTTCCGCAAGGGTAGCTGGGCCTTTTAATCACTAGTCAAAGTGCAAAGGAGGAGAGTAGATGAAGCGATTATGGAGCTTCATCGGTGTGACGATATTAGCAATGACATGTTGGGCTTCATCTGCTTATGCTCAAACAGAAAGCTATATAGCTATTGGAGATTCCTTAGCTGCTGGTCAAACACCTTATCAAGAAATTGATGCAGGATATAGTGATTTAATAGCCATGAAGTTAAGTTCAATGGGTCAATTATCATTTTATACAAAAGAACTTGCCTTTCCAGGCTTAACAACGGCCGATGTGCTAGAACGAATCCAATCTGAGGAATCCAAACACTTACTAGAAAATGCGACCCTTATTACAGTGTCAGCAGGGGCCAATGATTTATTACGCCTTGTTAAAGTGAACCCAACTGCTGGCACATTAGCATTTTCACAGCTTCAAACAGATTCCACTTTAAACTTGGCTAGAAAAAATATGATAACCATTTTAGATGAGTTAAATGAACTTGCGCCGAAAGCAAAGATTTTTGTAATGGGCTATTATTTTGCGTATCCATATGTTCATCCTACACAAAAAAAGGGAACGAACGAACAGCTAGTTAAATTAAATACGATTTTACAACAACAGGCAGAGGATGCAGGAGCGGTTTATGTAGATGTTTATGATCGCTTTGGATTGGATGCCATAAACTACTTACCAAATAGTGCAGATGTTCATCCAAACTTTGAAGGCTACCGTCAAATGGCTAATGCATTTTTACAGTCTTATAGTGGTAGTAATGCTTTGACGATCTCTTCATCCGAATTACCCAAGCCCAATCCTCTATCGTTTGAGGAAATTATAAAGCAACAATTATCAGCGAAATCCAAGGAACGGGAAACGACACAACGGCAGTCTACCCGTACAGCTTATGCTATTCAAGGATTTCCTGGCTATAAAGCTTTTATAGAAAACATTTAAATAATCGTTATTAAAGGGCATCTATTTAGATGCTTTTTTATATGAAATCCAATATTGGATAGAACTACTATACTGCTGAATACCACTAGATAGGCAGTAGTCATGCTAAAATATAAAGAAGATTAGGAGGGACTAGAATGAAGATATTTCATACAGCAGATTGGCATTTAGGGAAGCTTGTTCAAGGTGTTTATATGACAGAAGATCAACAATATATTCTGCAACAATTTATACAAGCGATAGATGATGAAAAACCAGATGTAATTGTCATCGCAGGTGATCTATATGACCGTTCAATGCCCCCTATTGAGGCAGTCAATTTACTAAATGATGTATTAGCGAAAATAGTATTAGAGAAGCAGATTCCTGTTTTAGCAGTGGCGGGAAATCATGATAGTGCGGGTCGTTTAAATTTTGGGAGTCGATTGATGAGTGATAGTGGTTTATATATCAAGGGGCAATTTACGAAAGATCATGTCCCTATTATTTTGAATGATCAATATGGAGAGGTACATTTTCATCTTGTACCGTATGCTGAGCCCGCCTCAATTCGTCATATTTTTGAAGATGAAACGATTCGTTCTCATCAAGACGCTATGCAGAGAATTATAGATCATATTACTCAGGATATGGATGCGAGTAAGCGTCATATTTTTGTGGGACATGCTTTCGTCACAAAGTATGGTGAGGAAGAAGCCAATACCAGTGATTCAGAGCGTCCGCTTTCTATCGGGGGCTCAGATTGTGTGAATGCAGCTTTATTTAAACCTTTCCACTATACCGCTCTTGGACACTTACATAAGGCACATTTTGTCTTAAATGAAACGATCCGCTATGCAGGCTCTCCGTTAAAATATTCATTATCAGAGCACTTACATGAAAAAGGCTTTTTAATCATTGAATTAGATGAACACGGTAAAAGCATAGTAACCAAAAGAAAGCTCGTACCAAGAAGAAATTTACGAGTAGTAGAAGGTCAATTGGAGGATCTGTTAAAGCTACCACCGAGTGATGATTATGTCTTTGTCAGATTGACGGATACGACAACCGTCTCTTCACCGATGGAACGCATTCGTAGTGTTTTTCCCCATGCGATGCATGTAGAACGTAAGATACTACGACAAGAGTCACCACGTGAGTTACAAGTTGTAGAAACAGAAAAGCTAGAGGATATAGACTTGTTCCGTTCTTTCTTTACGAATATTATCGGCATCCAGCCAGATGAAGATACGGAACGCCTTTTTACCGAGATGTTACAGGAATTATTAGATGAGGAGCGAGAGACAGTAAAATGAAGCCATTAAAGTTAACGATTACTGCATTTGGTCCGTATAAAGATACTGAGGTGATTGATTTCCAAGAGCTTGGAGAACATCGTTTGTTTGCCATTTCCGGAAAAACAGGCGCTGGGAAAACAACCATTTTCGACGCTATTTGTTATGCGCTTTACGGATCAGGTAGTGGTGAGGATCGCCAGGATACGGCTTTACTGAGAAGCGGCTTTGCTCATGATGATGTCTATACAGCTGTAGAGCTCCTATTTGAAATGCATGGCAGAGTTTATCAAATAGTAAGACAGCCAGGTCATATTAAAGAAAAAAATAAAACGATCACAGGTAAGAAAATAGAATTAGCTGAAGTAAGAGAGGGAAAGCTCGATTATAGCATCGTAGAGAAACAACAAACGCTTGAAGTCGATAAAAAATTGTTGGAAATCATAGGTCTCACAAAAGATCAATTTAGCCAAATTGTAATGTTACCTCAAGGTGAATTTCGCAAGTTATTGACCTCTGACTCTACAAATAAGGAAGTTATTTTACGAAAAATCTTTAAAACAGATCGTTTTGGCGTCATGACAAAAAAACTGGATGCCAAACGGAAAGAGGCGGAGAAGGATTTTGAACGTGCCAAGCAATTAAAGGAACATCTATTAGGTCAAATTGTTGGTGCCTTACCGCAACGTTCATCCTCTTTATTCACCTTGATTGCTGACAATACGGAAAATTTACATCAACTGACACAGGCACTTGAGGAGGAGTTTAGCTACTATAAGAAATGTATAGAGGAAGAACAGCAGCAATATGATGAAGCTTATAGTCTTCATCAAAAGGAGCAGGAATATTATCGACTAGCAAAAACAATAAATGAGCAGTTCGAAGAGCAAGCTAGTCGGCAGCAGAGACTGCAACTATTGTTAAAAGAACAGGATAGATACCGAGCAAAGGAGCAGGAGATTGTTTTAGCAGAACAAGCGGAGCGACTTGTGCCACTTGAACAACAATGTATTGATTTACGTGCTGAACTGAACTTAAAAGAACAAACATTTCAACAGGCTCAATTTAAACTTCAACAAACAAAAGAGCAGCTACAACGGGCACAAGAAAAGTATCAGATTGAAGAGGCGAAAGAGCCTGAACGTCAACAGATGTTGCAGCAGGAATTGCAATTACAGACTTTATTGCCTAAATTTGAAGCCTATGAAAACAATGTGCAGCAGCTGCAAATAGCAGAACAATATGTCGAAACAGCAAAACAGGCAGTAGCTGATAATCTTATGTTATTGGAGAAAGAACAAGGGCAGTTACAGCAATTTTCTCAAACGATGGAACAATATGAAAAACAGGTTGAGCCATATGAAAGCTACTTAGAGCAGTTACCGAAACTTCGTGAGCAGGTAGCATTAATAAAACAAGTAGACAAATACAAAGGGGCTGTAGAGTTAGCTAAGCAGGACGTAGCCACTTCTGACATTCACTATCAGGAGAGTAAAAAGGCTCTACAATTATTAGAGCAGCGTTGGTTGACAAGTCAGGCTAGTATTTTGGCTGAACAGTTGAAGGACGGGGAACCTTGCCCTGTATGTGGCAGTTTGACACACCAGAAAACACATAATGAGCAGCAGGAAATGATAGAGCTCTCTGAAGTCGAAGTGTTAAGGGCTAAGGCTTCTTTAGATGAGCGTAAGTACCTAGAAAAAGAAGCGCTCTTGTCATCTGCGCAACAGCTTTATCAAGAAACCTGTCAGCAACTAGAAGAGCAGCACATTACACAGCAAGACCATGCACAGCTCATCTCTACATTAAACAACATAGAGCAAGAGATTGCGACATTAAAAATTGTTCATCATCAATTAGCAGATATGCGATTAAAACTTAAGCAGCAACGTGAGAGAATAGAGCAGCTACGAACTAAACAGATGAACTTAGAGCAATATTTAGCTGAGCAGTTGAAAGAAATGACAAGACTGCAAGCAGTTCTTGAAGAACAGCTTAAACATATGCCAAACCATTTACCAACCTTGCAGCAATTACAGCAACAGCTTACAGATATCAGTAAACAAAAAATGGATTTGCAAAAAAGATGGCAAGAGAGTCAAGACGAATTGCATAGAGCGAAGGAAGCAACAAGTAATGCAAAATTGACGATGGAAATAGCCAAACAAACTTTTGAAGAATTACAACTCAAAATGAATGAAAAACGTCAGCAATTCTCAGCAAGCATGCAGGAGATAGGCTTTGACAGCTACGAGGAATATACAGCTGCCAAACGGAGTTTATTGCAAATAGAGACCCTTCGAAAAGCTTGTAGTGACTATGCTTTACAGGTACACACATTGCAAATCCAAATTACTGAAGGGGCTATGTATCTTCAAGGAAAAGAGCAACAAGATTTAGTGTCCATGGAAGCCAAAGTAGAACAACTTCGTATATCTTATGAGGAAGCATTTAAACGTTTACAACAGTTGAGAGGTTTTGCTCAAGCTTGCCAAGGTTTTATTGAAAGAGTAGAAGAAATAGCGAGGGAGCTTCATTTACTTGAGCAAGAAGCGGGAAGAGTAAAGGAGCTCTATGGATTATTAAACGGCCAAAATTCGAAAAAGCTATCTTTTGAGCGCTATATTCAAATTAATTACTTAGACCAAATTACTGAAGCTGCCAATATTCGCCTTTATCATTTATCAAATGGTCAATTTGAGCTCAGACGTTCAGATAGATTGGAAAAGCATGCGAAACAAAGCGGACTAGGTCTTGATGTCTACGATGCCTATACCGATCAACTACGAGATGTCAAAACATTATCGGGAGGCGAAAAATTTAATGCCTCATTAAGCCTTGCCTTAGGAATGGCAGATGTAATTCAAAGCTTCCAAGGTAATATTCATATTGAAACGATGTTTATTGATGAGGGCTTTGGTTCGCTTGATGAGGAATCATTAAATAAAGCAATCGATACATTAATTGATTTACAGGATTCTGGTCGCATGATTGGCGTAATCTCTCATGTGCCTGAATTAAAATCTGCAATGCCAGCGGTTTTACATGTAGAAAAGACATTAAATGGCCATAGTCAGACATACTTTGAAGTGAAATAAGTGAAAGGCGTATTTCCGAAATAGGGAATACGCCTTTGTTTTATTTTTTTCGAGAAGTGGCTGTAGGAGTTGTTCCTTTTTTTGCAGCCATTACTTTTTTGACGATAGGAATAACAATAGGTGCCAATTTTACAGCAGTTTTCACAACGTTTGATACTTTCATTAAAAAACAGCTCCTTTTACAATTATTACTACCTGTTTCGCTTAAAATTGAAACATTAACGTATTACTCGAACAGCCTGAATAATATTCCATATGACAATACCAAGTGAGACAATGGCATAAACGGCAAATGAAACTAACCAAACAACCATCACAGTATTATTACTTGACGTTGGATCTAATCTTAATGTAGAAAAAACAAAGACAATAAAAAATAGGATGCCAAAAACAAAAGGAATTAAATGAGAGACAAGTGCACGAATTGAATGTCTTTTTACATCACTATCTTTCGTTACAAAGTAAACAATTAATGGGACGATAAAAGGGGCGAAGAAAATACTAAGATAACTAAAGGCAGATAAAATTTTTTGGTTCTCCATAGTTGTACCTCCTTTTTTAATATTTACGCATGAAAAACGGCAAAGTTTCAAAAAAATAATGTATGGAAGAGGTTGTAATCATCCAATCCTTTGCGTACAATGGGATTGTTCAAATAAATTCAGATGTAACGACCACAAGGGGAGCTGATGATGTCAGCTGAGACTGGGCACGTAATGCCTTGACTCTTTGAACCTGTAAGTTAACACTTGCGTAGGGATGTGGATAGAAACCGACACTTGTACGATGTCAGGCTCTGTCCTGGCATCGTTTTTTCATTCTTTAGGAATAAAAAAGATGTCTGCATTTCTATTCCTGCTCTTGTATCCTACATCGGAACAAAGGAGAGAATATGTATGGACAAAAAAAGACTATTAATGCTTGTGGAGATTGCGATATTTGCAGCGATTGGCCTTGTGCTCGATCAAGTATCCTTTAAAGTATGGGCACAAGGTGGCTCTGTTAGTCTTGTCATGGTGCCTATTATGTTGATTGCATTTCGTTGGGGCTTAGTTGCTGGGCTAACAACGGGAGTACTTGTGGGTGTTATGCAAACCATGTTTGGTGCTTATATTGTGCACTGGCTTCAAGGATTATTGGATTATGGTGTTGCCTTTACAGTTGTAGGATTAGCAGCTGTTGTACGTGGACCTGTGTTGGATGCTGCAAAAAATATGAACAAAACGAAAATGGCACTTTACATTATCATAGGTACTGTTTTTGCAGGCTTTTTACGATACACAGCACATACAATTGCTGGAGCTGTATTTTTTGCAGAGTATGCGGGTGATCAAAATGCATGGATCTATTCTATCATTTATAATGGTACATATATGTTGCCAGCAACCATTTTAACGGCAATTGTAGGGGTGCTTTTATTCACAGCCGCTCCACAATTAATGCAAAGAAAAGCATAATAAAAGTTTCCTCAAATGATTTATTGTAAAAGGGTATAAAAGCTTTTCGTTCTATACTACTTGATGATATTCGCTTTCGCACAGAATCATTAGCAAAATTATCAACTTTTTTCAACAACAAGCAAGTCCCTTCACTCATGTGAAGGGACTTTTGGTCATGAATAGCTCTTTTAGCACTTTGCATTGTAGGAAAGCATACAATATTTAAAGCGTTTATCGTTATACGCATAAAAAGTTATGTTATATTAAAGAATAGATATTAGATGAAAGGGACGTTATAAATGATTGTAAAAACGCAAGAAGAGATTGAAGCTTTTAAAAAAATTGGACGCATTTGTGCCGAAATTCGTGAAGCCATGAAAGCAGCAACAAAACCAGGTGTTACAACACTTGAGCTAGATGAAATTGCTGGCCGCATGTTTGCAGAGGCTGGTGCTATTTCTGGACCTAAGGGGGAATATGATTTCCCAGGATATACATGTATTAGTGTCAATGAAGAAGTGGCACATGGTATTCCAGGAAAACGTGTTATTCAAGAAGGGGATATTGTGAATATCGATGTTTCTGGGTCTTTAAATGGATACTTTGCAGATACTGGCATTTCATTTGTTGTTGGTGAGGGTTATGAGGACAAAGAAAAACTATGCCGAGTTGCTAAAAGTGCTTTTGATCGAGCAATGACAAAGGTTAAAGCTGGGTCTAAATTAAATCAAATAGGTAAAGCGGTTGAACGAGAGGCGAATGCTAATGGTTTAACTGTTATTATGAATTTAACAGGACATGGCTTAGGTCAATCTTTACATGATGAGCCTAATCATATTTTAAATTATTATGATGCATGGGATTCTACGATTATGAAAGAAGGAATGGTGCTTGCTGTTGAGCCATTTATCTCAGCAAAAGCAGAGCATATTGTAGAAGCTGGTGATGGTTGGACATTTGTTACACCTGATAAATCGCTTGTAGCTCAAATTGAACATTCAGTTATTGTCACTAAAGATAAACCAATTATTTTAACTTCCTTAGATGAAGAATAGGATATAATTTAAAATCCTGCTAACCAATTTATTTTTGGTGGGCAGGATTTTTTTTAATAAATAAAATACCAACAAAGAGAACACCACATAAAAATAAGGCGGCAGTTGTTACAAGAAGCTCATCAAAACCATTATGTAAAGCGATTCCTAAATAAGCCCAAATAAAAACACTCGGATACATGGTATCAAAGTGATGAAAGCGGATATGTAGTGCAATAGCTCCACCAAGTGTCAGTAAAATTACTGCCCAAAGAGGAGTGCTAAGACCAAAGCCGTTCCAACCATAAGCCGTTAACGTAAAGCTACTATTCGTAATCAAGATAAATGTCATCCATGCAAAATAAATGGAGAAAGGAATACGACCTGACAACGCTTTGTCGTGAAGAGAGTACGTATTATACAACATAAATAAGTACAAGACCAAAAGCAAGGTGATGCCAAGAGAAACAATAAATAACTCATGATGCCATACATATATCGTTAAGGCTTGCAAAATATTTATGCAACTAAAGAGAGCAGACTGTTTCATAGATGTCTTTTTAATGTTCACCAATAACCAATAGCCAATTAATAAATAAATGACAATCCATATTGCATGACTAATATCAACTGGTGCAAATACTACAGAAAACCGATTAGAAATTTCTAGAGAAGATTGACCGTTTATTTTCATGAAAAAGGATAAAAAGGTTAGGATGAATGAGACAAGATAAGAGATTGTCATCAAGATAAACCGAGGCATGATTTCCTCTCCCTTCGTGTTTAGATTGTATAGGGAAAAGACAAATAAGTATAGTACTGTCACTTTTTTTATTATAACGGAAATTTCCAACAATGTATCGTGTTGTTTTGCTAATAATCACTACAATTTACCATCTCAATAGGCATCTATATTTTTCTTTAGTACAATGGGATTATCTACATAAAAGGAGTGAAGTTTCATTGGCACAAAATTTGAAAAATCTAGACTTATCGATTGAACTAGATAAAAAAATGTATAAAAAGAAATTAAAAGTACTCCAATATGAAATGTTAAATGCCCAACAGTTTTTATTAAAAAACAAAATTGGTTTAATTTTGGTATTTGAAGGAATGGATGCCGCTGGTAAAGGTGGCGCTATTAAACGACTAATTGAACGTGTCGATCCACGAGGTTATGTTGTACACCCTATTTCAGCTCCACAGCCTCATGAATTGCGCTATAACTATTTACAAAGATTCTGGAGAAAGTTACCGCAGCATGGGCAAATCGCTATTTTTGATCGTTCTTGGTATGGTCGTGTATTAGTAGAACGTATCGAAGGATTCGCATCAAAGGATGAATGGTCTCGTGCGTATGAAGAAATCAATAACTTCGAGAAAATTTTAACTGCAGGAGATTACATAATCATTAAGTTTTGGCTTCATGTATCAGATGAAGAACAATTAAAACGCTTTAAAGAACGGGAACAAAACCCTTATAAATCTTGGAAGCTAACAGACGAAGATTGGCGAAATCGTGAAAAAACACCACAGTATATTGAAGCGGCAAATGAAATGTTTGAAAAGACTGATAAAAAGGATGCTCCATGGATCTTAGTTGCTGGTGATGATAAAAAGCACGCCCGTGTACAGGTGCTGCAGGAAACCATTGCACATATTGAACGAGAGGCTCTAAAACGTGGTCTCCATTTAACAAATGTATTAGATAATGGCCAACTAGAGGATGCTGATTCGTCCAGTTTAGAAATTGGGGACGAGAAGTAAGAACCAAATTAAAATAATGAATTGTGCTGCTATGAAATAGGACATGAGTTGTTTTAGTTGTAGCAGCATCTTTTCTTACATACAATGAAATAAACTAAATGTTCAACCTTTGAAATGTAGCGAATGAAAACCATTTTTTAAGCTATGTTAAATTCAAAGTAGTGATGTTACCAGAATGATGAATGTACTGATATTTATTGGAAGGCTAGTGTGGAGAAATGGTGCTTAAAATTTGGAATCTATTAAGAAAAAAGGGTGGGAATGTGGTAACGATAAAGGGAGAAAAATGCTACATCCGCACATTCCAAGAAAAAGATGCACGAAGTTTAACGGGTCTCGTAAGCCGAAATAAATACTTTTGGTCTATTTACGAGCCACTACAAAGACCAGAATATTATACAATTGACGCTCAATATAAAAAAATTCAAGAAAGTCTCTATTTGATGGAGTCAAAGCGAGAATATACTTTTGGTATTTTTGAGCATGGTACAAACAATCTAATAGGACATATTGCACTTTATGCTGTAAAACGCTTACCATACTCAAGTGCATTTGTTGGCTATGCGATGGATGAAATTTATGTAGGGAAGGGAATCGTCACAGAGGCCGTAAATATGGTGGTACGATTCGCGTTCGATCAAATAGACCTACATCGTGTAGAGGCATATGTTTCTACTCAAAATGCACCTTCTATGCGCGTATTAGAGAAAGCAGGGTTTCAACAGGAAGGTCTGTTAAGAAAGCTGTTGTATATAAATGGTCAATGGGTAGATCATTTTATATATGCACGTTTAGAGGATGAATAATTAGAGAGGTGCCTATCTTTCGTTATGGAGAAAGATAGGCACCTTATTAGTTGTAAATCAAAAGGTAATGACTATTGTTTATTACCATCTTCAATTAAATCTAGATGACCTGTATTTGGATCGATAATGAGGCCATGAACAGGTACATCTTTCACCATTAGCGGATGATTTCGAATTGTATCAACACTTTTTTTAACACTTGTCGCTACATCACCAAAACCACGTAAAAACTCTTTTAAGTCAAAACCGGAATATTCTAGCATATTAATTGTTTTTGGATCAATACCTCTTTTAATCATTTCACTTAACATTGCTTCGGGATCAACTGCACTCATACCACAGTCATAATGCCCAACGACATAAACTTCATCTGCTTGTAGGCCATAAACAGCAACCAATAAACTACGCATAACTGCGCCGAAAGGATGGCTAACTAAAGCGCCAGCACTTTTCACAATTTTAACATCGCCATTACGTAAATTCATTGCTTTCGGTAAAAGCTCTACAAGTCGAGTATCCATACAAGATAAAACAACAATACGTTTATCAGGATATTTTGTAGTGATGAATGGTTCATATTTTTTTTCTTCGACAAACACTTTGTTAAACTCTAAAATATCTTGTAACATTGTCATGAAAATTGCTCCCTTCCTTACAAAAAATATTTTAGAGCAAAATTTTAAATATGCAAACTATAAAGACTTTATTCAGATAATTTTTACAATAAAGGAGCAACTTCATACATTTTTAAAATGTAGGCTATAAAAAAACAGCTACCTTTATAGTAGCTGTTTTTTATACATTAGAATTTTTCGTTTGGCTTTGGATCTACAGTTACTGAAGACTTGCTATCTAAACCAACTTGTAGGTAGTGGATGAAGAATGCCATAGAAATTAATAAAACTACTGTAAAGCCAAGAACAGTTGTAATGAACATTATTAGAGCTCCTCTCTACTTAAATGATCTATTAATTACCCTAAAACAATTATACAATAGGTTCCTAGTAAAATCTAAGGATAATTTATGACAACCTTAACATAGTTAGCCTAGAATACTAGTAGTAGGAATGGATTATTTAGAATGCCCAATTTCCATCTCTGAATATAGGTTCTTTTTGACCATCGTTAGTAATTCCGTCTATATTCATTTTGTTCGAACCAATCATAAAATCAACATGAGTCAAGCTTTGGTTAAGTCCATGTGCACTTAATTCCTCAGTAGTCATTTCTTTACCACCCTCTATACAAAATGCATAAGCACTTCCGATGGCTAAATGATTGGAGGCATTTTCATCGAATAATGTATTGTAAAATAACAAATTAGATTGTGAAATAGGTGATGCATGTGGTACTAATGCTATTTCACCAAGGTAATGAGCTCCCTCATCCGTTTCAACTAGAGCAGCTAAAATGTCTTGCCCTTGCTCAGCCTTGATGTCAATGATACGACCATCTTTAAATGTTAATGTAAAATGATCGATAATATTGCCGCCGTAGCTTAATGGCTTAGTGCTTGTTACATAGCCATTAACACCTGTTTTTAACGGTGCAGTAAAAATTTCTTCTGTAGGCATATTGGCCATAAATGCCTGGCCTTGTATGTTGATACTACTCCCACCTGTCCATATGTGATGTGCAGGTAGCTCAATCATGAGGTCAGTGCCTGGAGCAGTATAGTGAAGTGACTTATATTGCTTTGAGTTTAAATAGTCGGCTTTGCTATGTAATTCCTGATCATGAGCATGCCAAGCTTCAACAGACTGTTCAACGTCAATACGTGTCGCTGCAAAGATCGCTTCCCATAAGGCATCGATTTGTTGCTCTTCTGGTAAATTAGGGAAAACCTTTGCTGCCCAAGCCTTAGAAGGTGCAGCAATCACTGACCAGCTAAATTTATCTGCTTGTAGCCATTGATAATAGTTAGCCAATGCTTGACCAGATGCTTTTTGAAAGGCCATGATTCTGTCTCGTTCTATACCTTTTAATAAATCTGGGTTTTGTGAACTAATGCTTAAGAATGCAGCTCCATGATCCGCCAACCATTCACGCTCTTGTACTTTCCAAGGAGGGAAGAAATCAAATGAGTCTTTTGGTGCTCCTTCATAGCGAGCGCGTACAAGTTCGTCATCTGATAAATCGACGAATACTTGCTTTGCACCATTTTTATAAGCAATTTTAGTAATTATTTGTGCTAATTTTAAGTTATCGGTCGAACAGCTTATATAAAGATATTGATCTTTTTGGATATTTACTCCTACTTTTACCGCCAATTCAGCATATTTTATTAATTTTGTGTCGAATGATAATAACAAATTCATATCCCCTTTCGAAATAAGACAGTTTAGTGTAATATTCTTAATTCAATATAATCAAAAATGGTCGAAATGTGAATAAAAAGCATTAATTTCATCGAAAAATAAGTGAAATACATTTATACTACATTTATATATTTAAATTATGGAAAAACAGCCGAAATTAACATTATTAGTAGATTTGGAGGTTCTAGGATGGATAAGTCATCAGTTATAGGGTTGATAATTGCGTTAATAGCGCTGTTAGTAGGGATGGTCATGAAGGGTGTAAGTTTATCTGCATTTTATAACCCAGCAGCCATTCTAATTATCATTTTTGGTACTATTTCCGCAGTAACAATTGCCTTTCCTATGAAGGAGTTAAAGCGTGTACCAAAGCTATTTAAAATTCTTTTTAAAGAAACTAAATTAGCAGATGATATAGAAATTATTAAAATGTTTTCACAATGGGCTGATTTAGCTCGTCGTGAAGGATTATTAGCGCTAGAAAGTAAAGCTTCGGAAATTGAAGACCCATTTTTAAAAAATGGTCTTACATTAGCAATTGATGGTCAAAATGCTGATTACATTCGTGACGTACTAACGGAAGAAGTAGAGGCAATGGAAGAGCGTCATGCTAGTGGTTCTGCTATCTTTACGCAAGCAGGTACATATGCACCTACTCTAGGGGTTCTTGGTGCAGTAGTAGGGTTAATTGCCGCATTGGCAGATATGAACGATATTGAAAAACTTGGACATGCTATTTCGGCAGCCTTCATGGCTACATTACTCGGTATCTTTACTGGTTATGTGTTATGGCACCCATTTGCAAACAAATTAAAGCGTAAGTCTGCTTTAGAAGTAAAACAAAAGAGAATGATGATTGAGGGTATCCTTTCAGTATTAGAAGGGGAGGCTCCACGTGTTATTGAACAGAAATTATCATCATACTTAACGATGGAAGAACGTCGTCAAATTTCTGGTGAAAGCGGGGCGGGTGGCCTTGGCAAAGAAAGCTAAGAAAAAAAAGCATGATGAGCATATTGATGAATCTTGGTTAGTACCATATGCAGATATCTTAACGCTGCTCTTAGCGGTGTTTATTATTTTATTTGCTTCAAGTTCAGTCGACCAAGAAAAGTTAGATAGAATGTCAGCAGTATTTAATCAAGTATTTGAAGGTGGAACAAGCTTTTTAGAGCAACCAGCACCAGTACCAACTCCAAATGCGGACAGCGACCAAACACCACAGCAAAATTCAGCCTATTTAAAAGATCAGCAAGAGCTAGCAGCTATTAAAGATAGTGTGGATAACTTTATTGCCGTCAATGAAATGGAAGAACAATTTGCAACAGAGATGACGGATGAAGGGTTACTTGTGACAATTCGAGATAGTATTTTATTTGATCCTGGTCAAGCAACGATTAAACCAGAATATATTCCAATTGCCAAAGAGCTTGCAGATGTACTAGTGTCTAATCCGCCACGTAACATTGTCATTACGGGTCATACGGATAATGTGCCAGCTGGACCTAATTTCTCATCAAATTTAGAGTTGTCCTTAATGCGTGCATCCAATTTTTACATGGTATTATTGGATAGTAATTCACAATTAAAATCGGAGAACTTTAGTGCGAAGGGTTATGGTGAAAACCGAGCTATTGCACCGAATGATACAGCAGAGGGTCGTGCACAGAATCGTCGTGTTGAGGTGCTCATCCAGCCATTAGTGACTGAGGATGGTTCGGAAGCTAAAAATACACAATAAAAAAAGGCTATTAGCAACAGACAAAATGTCTCTTGCTAATGGCCTTTTTATTGACTTATTTACGTAAAGATCCTAATTCAGCGACAATTGCTTGCATTTCACTTGGGCTAAATGTTTCTCTTTTCATAACCATTTCATATAAATACACTAAATCTTCATAATTTGCTTCATCGAAGTGTTCCGATTTCATCGCATCGACATTCACCATGCGAAGCTTGTCTTTCATTTGATCAACCATATAAACAACGTTTTCTTTAGATGGAACTGATAAATCCATTTTTTACCCTACCTTTCGTTCTCCTCGCACATATCATTTCATTGAATAAAAAAAATGTCAACTCCGTATTTGGGCATTGCTTTAAAAATAGACTGTTATTGGGTAGAATAAGGGCAGTAGACTGTTTATTTATGAAATAATAGGGAATATGCAATTACACAAGCAGGGGGTTTTAATATGGGTCAAAGTAAATTATTAGCATCTATCGTGGCAGGAGCAGCAGTTGGTGCTGCATTAAGTATGCTAGATCGTACAACTCGGGAAAAAACAATTGCCACAACTAAAAAAATGAAGGAAGCCATTTCTTATTATGCAACCAATCGAGAAGAATTACAGGATTTAGTTGAGGAAAAAGTATTAGCTGCGAAGGTACTTTGTGAAAGTGTGTCAGAAAATGTCAACACAATTGCAGAAAAGGTTGATGAATTTAAAGATTTACCTTCTACAATACAGGGAATGATTGAAGACACCAAATCAGCCTTTACTGTACCTCATAAGGAATAAAGGTAGTTTTAGGAGGAATTGTATGGAGAAGAAAAAAGCAACTATGCATAATGCTTTTGGAGTTGTGAAATCGTTCGTCTCTCCTGAAGAGGAAGTGAGTGTGATGACATCCAAAGGCTTTGTCCAAGATTTAATAGGTCGGCTAAAGCGAGTTGAAATATCTGCGCTTGCTGCACAATTGGCTTATTTCTTTTTATTATCGTTCTTCCCCTTACTTATTTTCTTAGTGACGTTATTACCTTATTTAAACTTAAAAACGACACAGGTTTATTCATTTTTAGTGAATGTATTACCAGATGAAGTGTATAAACTGATTGAAAATACGCTGAATGAGATTTTAACAAATAGAAATAGTAGCTTATTGTCGATCGGGGTACTAGGTACAATTTGGTCTGCATCTAAAGGCATTAATGCGCTGATTCGTGCATTAAATAAAGCTTATGATACAGAGGGTAGAGTAGGTATACTAGATAGAGGCTTGTCATTAGTTTTTACAGTCGCTCTCGTTTTTGTTATTGCGATTGCTCTCTTATTGCCTGTATTTGGTCAGCAAATTGGCCATTTCCTATTCTCAATCATTGGAATAGAGGAGCAGTTTGAATCCATTTGGCATAGATTAAGATGGTCCATTCCACCAATACTTATTTTTATCGTTTTAATGGGGATCTACTGGATTGTACCTAATACAAGTCCTCGCTTGAAAATAATGGGCGTTTGGCCAGGAGCGATGTTTGCTACATTCGCTTGGTTAGCAGTCACATATGGTTTCTCTTTTTATATTAATAATTTTGCTAATTATTCTGCTACATATGGTAGTATTGGTGGCGTCATTATTTTAATGCTCTGGCTATATTTTACGGGGATTATCCTTATCTTTGGTGGGATATTAAATGCTACAATGCAGAAAAGGGCACTTCAAAAGGAAATGCTAAAATAAGAAAAAACAGCCTCGCTTCTTGGTACAAGATGAGCGGGGCTGTTTTATGTTAGCCTAGACATTTTTATTAAGCATGCGTAAACCGTTTAATATTACTAGAATTGTACTACCCTCATGGCCAATTACACCTAAAGGTAAGTCGACTACTTGTAAGAAGTTTGAGGCGATTAATAGGACAATAACTCCAATTGAAAAGAATATATTTTGTTTTATTATTCGCTGCATTTTTCGTGATAGGCGAACAGCATAAGCGATTTTAGATAAGTCATTTTTCATTAGCACGACATCTGCTGTTTCTAGTGCAACGTCTGTGCCTTCACCCATAGCAATCCCTGTAGTTGCAGTAGCAAGCGCAGGAGCATCATTAATACCATCGCCGACCATACCAACAAATTGATGTTGGGTAAGTAATCGTTTCATTTCAGTTACCTTTGTTTCAGGCAGACATTCTGCAACATATTCCGTAACGCCAGCTTCTTGAGCAATCACTTTAGCCGTTTTTTCATTGTCGCCTGTTAGCATTACCACTTGGATACCAAGCTCTTTTAATAAATTGACAGCTTTCTTAGCTTCGGAGCGTACAGTATCTTTTAATGCTGCTAATGCAACAATTCCATGTTCATCGCGAATGAAAATAACTGTTTTTCCTTCTGCTGCCAGCTTAGTCACTGCGCCGTTTGCAAAATCATTGGCAAGTTGCGCATCCACAAACTCTGGTTTTCCTACTTGATATTCCTTGTTTTGAATTGTTCCTTTCATACCCCAGCCTGGAATATCCTCTATTGTTGCTTGAGGCAAGGCAGTAATGCCTTGAGCCTTAGCATACGAGGTAATGGCTTGGGCAAGTGGATGATTGGATTGAGATTCAATCCCTGCAAGAATGGCTAAAGCCTTAGCATGATCTTCACCATCTCGGACAATGAAATCTGTAACTTCGGGTTTACCTTGTGTTAAAGTACCTGTTTTATCAACTGCTAATGCACGTAAAACACTGAGATGTTCTAAATGTAAACCACCTTTAAATAGGACACCATTTTTTGCACCATTAGAGATTGCTGCTAATGTAGCAGGCATGATGGATGCAACAAGTGCACATGGCGAGGCAACTACCAATAACACCATTGCTCGGTAAAATGTTGTTGTCCAGTCCCAGCCAAGTAAAAAGTGGGGAAGGAACATCATTATGGCAACAGCTAATAATACAAATTTTACATAAGTCCCTTCAAATTTCTCAATAAATTGCTGAGAGGGTGATTTTTCACTTTGTGCACTTTGAACAAGTTGTATAATTTTTTGGAATAGTGTTTCTGAATTAGCTTTTGTCATTTCCATCGTAATAGCACCATTTAAGTTAACTGTGCCTGCAAATACTTCATCACCTTCGTTTTTTAAAACAGGTAATGGCTCACCGCTAATCGCAGATTCATCAATGGAAGACTGCCCTTTGAAAATAACCCCATCTGCTGGAATGCGTTCTCCAGGTTTAATAAGTAAATGATCACCGATTTGTAACGTTGAGACTGACACCTTCATTGGCTCAAAACCGCCTCGCACTAACCAAGCTTCTTCTGGCTGTAAGTTCATAAGGGCTGATATTTCACGGTGACTTTTATTCATGGCATATGTTTCAAGAGCACCACTTACAGCAAAGATAAAAATAAGAATAGCTCCCTCTGTCCAATAGCCTATTGCTGCCGAACCAATGGCGGCTAATACCATTAGTAGTTCCACATTAAGTTTCCGATCTTCAATCGTTTCTTCAATACCTTCTTTGGCCTTTGCAAAACCACCTACACAAAACGCTATTAAATACAGTAGAACTGATGCAGTTGTTTGTCCGTTTGTATCTAAACGCCAAGCAAGTAAAATAAAAATGCCGGCCATAAGAGCAGCGATTAATTCAGCATGCTCCTTAACTTTCTCAATTAAATTTATATTTTCTCGATTAGAGTATTCCATTCATATCCCTCCTGATAATGAAAATCAATATCAAAACCTCTATAAATAAGTGTTTATTCAGTGGTTTTAATTGAAAATAGATTTCAATCACCATCTATTTTATTTAGAATTATTATAACAAAGGAATTTATAAAAATAAAGTAGGAAGTTTGAAGGAGTTTTATGTTGTTCATAAGGCGGTTAGGGGAGTCTGTTTCGAATAAAGAATAAGGCACAGTCTATTCACTAGGAATATTCTGTGCCTTACTAAATTGTGCAGTAAAATAGATCACTGCAACCTTTTATTTAATTAGAAGACTCTTTCAGCATGCAAAGCTAGTTTTTCTAATGATGATTTATCAACATCTGCATGTAATGAGTTACCGTGTGAGTCCATTGTTACAACTGCTGTAAAGTTTTCAACATTTAAGTGCCACATTGCTTCAGGAATACCAAACTCCATTAAATCAACACCGTCAACACCTTTAATGCAGTCTGCGTAGTATTGAGCTGCTCCACCGATAGCGTTCAAGTAAACACCACCATGTTCATTAAGAGCTTTTAATGTTTTTGGTCCCATACCACCTTTACCGATTACAGCACGGATACCAAATTTTTTCATGATATCACCTTGGTATGGTTCCTCACGAATAGATGTCGTTGGACCAGCAGCTTTTACTGTCCAATTACCTTCTTCGTCTTTTGCCATAACAGGTCCACAGTGATAAATAACTTGTCCGTTTAGGTCAACTGGTGCATCGTGGCTCATTAAATGGTGGTGGATAGCGTCACGACCAGTATACATACGACCAGAAATAGAAACGACATCACCAACTTTTAGTGAGCGAATTTGTTCTTCAGTAATTGGTGCAGTAAGCTCTACTACATTTGTTGTTGTATCTTCTGTTGTAGCAGCCACTTCATCTTCTTTGAAGGTAACTTTTTCGCCTTCTTGATAGTGCCATTTAATAATTTCGCCAGTTTGAGGATCAATGTCTACAGCCATGCGGCGGTATGCCCAGCAATTATATGCTACAGATACATAGAAAGAAGCAGGGATACGGTGCATTACGCCGATTTTACATCCTAATAATGTTGCCTCACCACCGAAGCCCATTGTACCGATACCGAATGTATTAGCTGTTTTAACTACATACTCTTCTAATTTTGCAAGATCTGGATTTGGATTTGTATCTTCTACATGACGGAATAATTGTTCTTTTGCTAAATCATAGCCTGAAGAACGATCTCCACCAATACCAACACCAATGAAACCAGCTGAACAGCCTTGCCCTTGAGCTTGGTATACTGAGTGTATAATACATTTACGAATACCGTCTAAGTCACGACCCGCACGACCAAGACCTTCTAGTTCACATGGTAGACTGTATTGTATGTTTTTATTTTCACAGCCGCCACCTTTTAAAATTAACTTAATTGTAATGTAGTCTTTTTCCCATTGTTCAAATTTCATAACTGGTAAACCATCACCAAGGTTATTACCACTGTTTGCACCAGTTAAGGAATCCACTGCGTTTGGACGTAATTTTGCATCTGCTGTCGTATCATTGATTGCTTTTTTGATTGCAGCTTTAATTTCTAATTGATTTACGCCAACAGGTGTATAAATTTTGAAAGTTGGAAGTCCTGTATCCTGACAAATTGGTGACACGTTATCTTCTGCCATAATAATATTAGTAGAGATTGTGTCTAAGCTCATTGCTGCACGAGTGCCAGCATTCTCAGCCTCTTTTGCTTTTTTAATAGCACGACGAACATCCTTAGGTAAATTCGTAGATGTTTCAGTAATTAAATCGTAAAGACTTTTCTCCAAAGTTTGTAGATTCATTGGTATTGCCCCCCATAGAAAAATTGATTATTTCCACGTTACATTATACTCTTTTCAACTAATGAAAAAAAGAGTCCTTATCTGAGAGTGTTAAATAAGAGCATATTTTAATAGTATTTTAGTTGAGAGTTGATTTTACAGAACGTTTGTTCTAATATGAAGGAGAATCCACAATTAAGGAGGAACTAGTATGTGTGCTAAAACGTTACTTGAGTTACCCGAGAAAATTGAACAATATAGACCGTTAATAGAGGAAACTATGAAACCTGTTGTATTAGTTGATACGGAAATCAGTACAACAACTTTGTTTCAAAGTAAGTTTGCAGGGGATCCTTATTTTCCATTGTCGATGGAGTACCCCAAAAACATCAATGGACAACCATTGAAACTATTAGCTCAAATTAATTTTGCAGAGGTACCTAACCATTTACCAAATTTCCCCGAGGAAGGAATATTGCAGTTTTATATTGATGGGTATGATGACGTTTTAGGAATGGATTTCGATAATGGACAACATCAAGAAGGTTTTCGGGTTATTTTCCATGAAACAATCACGTATGATGAATCGCAACTTGTCCAGGATTTTTCATTTGTCAATATTGAGGGTGAGGAAATGTATTTTCCTGTAGAGCGTGAAATGGCATTATCCTTTGAAAAAGGTTTGGAACCATTGTCGATTGATGATTTTAGAAGTAATGACAAGTATGGCAGCATCTTAACTTCTATAGAGGAGGATGAAATGTTAGAGGATGCATTCTATGATGCTTTAACGGGGGATGGTCATAAAATAGGTGGTTATCCGTTCTTTACACAAGAAGATCCAAGAGCATACGGAGATTATACTGACTCTACAATCTTGCTGTTACAAGTAGATAGTGTGGGGGATGATATTCTTTGGGGTGATTGTGGTGTTGGTAACTTCTTCATTACAGAGGAAGAATTAAAGAATAAAGATTTTAGCAAAGTATTATATAACTGGGACTGTCATTAAAAACAAGCGAAAATTAAAGCTTTACTAAAGTAAAAAGACTATAGGCAAATTTTTAAATGTTGAAGTTTGCCAATAGTCTTTAGGCGAGTATAAATAGTGCTTGTCTATTTACGATTCATTATTGTTCACGAGCATTAAATTGCTCCATTTTATCTTCTAAATCATCCATCATTTGAATTAAACGATCAATATCTTCTAATTCAGCTGTTTCAGGATCAAGGGCATCTAATACTTCTAAAAACATTTCAAGACGCTCTTTTAAATAAGTTACTTGCTGCTTTTTATCAGTGATTGGATTTGACATTCGTACACCTCATTTCATCCCCTTCATCGTAGCTGATTTTAGCTGAAATTTCAATGTTTAGGTAAACACCTAGGACTTAGCGATTAATTTTAAAAATGAATAGACAGAATATTTACAATATTGTTGATGTATGTTAAAGTTGTTTTAAGATAAAGTAAAGGAGCTGATTGAAAAAATAATTGCGACACTAACTCGAAAAGGAGGGAGTTTAAACAAGTACTCGGTAATAATCAAAAGCCGAAATTCGTGTTTATACAATTAAATGAGGATAAGTATTAGTTAGGCCTTAGCGTAAAATCACATGTGGTGAGCGCTAAGGCTTTTTGGTATGCTGTTCTTTGGAAGAATGACTTGATATTGGAGGGAAAAATGACGTACTTCTCAGATTACAGCAAAAAAAGATTTACCATTTTAGTTTTAATTGTATCCATATCAGGCTTTTCACAAGGGATGCTACTACCGCTTATTTCGATCATATTTGAACGTGATGGGGTATCCTCTGCATTGAATGGCTTGAATGCAACAGGCTTATACATAGGAACATTATTAATTTCACCTTTTATTGAGCAGCCTTTACGGAAATGGGGTTACAAACCGATTATATTAGTTGGTGGAGCACTTGTTTTTGCGTCTTTACTTGCATTTCCCTTATGGAAGAGTGTGACCTTTTGGTTTGTACTTCGTTTACTAATCGGTGTAGGAGATCATGCTTTACACTATGCGACACAAACATGGATTACAAGTACAGCAGATCCTAAAAGTTTGGGGAAAGGCATGGCCATCTATGGTTTATCATTTAGTATAGGCTTTGCAGTTGGGCCACTCTTAGTCAAGCTGATAGAAATTACAGAAGCTTTACCGTTTATCGTCTCATCCATCATGTGCCTATTCGCATGGTCCTTTGTATTTTTCTTACAAAATGAAAAACCAGAGCGACTAACTGGTGACTTAAAAGCAAGAGGATGGCAACGTTATAAAATGGCCATTGTATTTGGTTGGATTGCCTTTTTAGGACCTTTCGTTTATGGGTTTCTGGAGTCTTCACTAAATGCGTTGTTTCCAGTTTATGCTTTACGCAAAGGCTTTGAAGTCGGTATGATTCCTATTATTTTATCTGTCTTTACATTTGGTGGTATTTTGACTCAAGTTCCACTAGGTGCACTAGGCGATAAAATCGGGAGAAGGAACATCTTGCTGATAGGGTCATTTGGGGGTGCTATCATTTTCGGAATTGCAAGCTTTTTAGAGCATTCCCAAATGGCTGTGGCTGTAGCGTTTTTCTTAACGGGTACGTTAGTTGGCTCGATGTTTTCTTTAGGAATTACATTTATGGCGGATTTAACACCAAAGGAGCTTTTACCTACAGGAAATTTACTGTGCGGTATTGCTCTAAGCATTGGTAGCTTAACAGGACCTTTTTTAGGTGGGGTTTATTTAGAATATGTAAAAAATTATAGCTTCCTTTTACTTGTGGCAATGCTATTGCTTGCAGTTGCAATCGTTTTACTTATTTTTGGACGTCAGAAGCATAAACAACCATCGATGGCAAAATAAAAAGAGCGGGGCTCATCTTCCCGCTCAAAACAAAAAAACGCCCAGCAAATCCGTGCTGTTATGGCGTTTTTTGCGTAACAAGGATGTTCCGTCCAAGTTACATAGGTTTGGCACCTAGAAAGATATTATACAGACATGTTCTTTTGAAATCAATAAAAAATTAAAGGTATATTTTGGACATTGTTAATATTACCATTTATAATAAAAAAATACACTTGTTTAGACAGGGAGATTTTATCATGACTGAAATGAAAAAATTATCTATTCATCGTGCGTTAACAGAATTAAAAATGTTGAATATAAGAATTGAAGCAGCAACAAATGAGGTTAGCTCGGTATTAGCTAATCGAAAAAGTAATAGTAAGATTAATGGTATAGAAATTGGTGAGTATGAAAAACAAATGCAAGCTTCGTATGATAAGGTGATTGGCTTAATTCACTATCGAAATAAAATAAAAGCACTCGTTGTTCAATCTAATGCCCAAACTAAGGTTAAAGTTGGCAAGGAAGAAATGACAGTTGCAGAGGCAATTGAACGAAAGCAATCTATTCAATTTGAAAAGAATTTGCTCGAAGTTATGCAGCATCAATACCGTTCAGCAATTCATACAGTTGCCAAAGAAAATGATGCATTACCAGCCAAGTTGGAAACTTATTTAATTAACATATTAGGCAATAAAGACAAACAATCTCCAGAGGAAGTCAAACTACATACTGAAACATTTATGAAAAGAAATGAGTATGAATTAATCGATCCACTAAACGTCAAAAAACAAATAGAAACATTGAGTAATCGAATTGAAGAATTTGAATCTGAGGTTGATGCTGTTCTATCAGAGTCGAATGCCACAACATTTATTGAAGTACAAGCTTAACGAGATTTGCATGACCTAGCGAAAATAGAGAACGAAAAGTCGCTCGCGCTTGAAGGCATGTGTGCGAGTAAAAACCTTAAACATGCCTTACCCAATGGAAACTTTCAACTAAACTAAATTGAAAGCTTAAAGAGTAAAGATAAAAGTACAAAGCTTACGTCTTAAAGTTCTTTTGGTAAAAGCTCAAAATTCAACATTTAAAAATCTTTTAAATCCTGGGGAAATGGTTAAGGTATCGACTTTTCTAGACCGTCTATCATCCACCAGGCAGCTTGTGCTGTGCTAAATAAAGAAAAGGACGTCTCGATTTTTTTGAGACGTCCTTTTTGCCATTTATTTATTTTTCAATACAAGCTTTGCCACGCATTCCACCTGAGCTGTCTGAGCGAACATGTCAACAGGCTGAATATACTCAACATGATAAAGGTTCGATAATTGTTGTAAGTCCTTAGCTAGAGTCGATGGGTTACAAGAGGTATAAACAAAACGTTTAGGTTTAAGCTTAAGCACTGTTCGAATAAACTCAGGAGCAAGTCCTGTACGTGGTGGATTTACAGTAATAACATCTGGTGTAAACCCTTCTTTTCTCCATTTAGCTAGGACATTTTCTGCTGTACCAACTGCATATTTAGTATGCTTAAAGCCATGATTACGTGCATTTTTACGTGCATCTTGAATGCTTTCAGGAATGACATCCATCCCACGGACTTCCTTCGCTTGATCTGCTAGCCAAAGTCCAATTGTTCCGACTCCACAATAAGCATCTACAACTATTTCTTTACCAGTTAAAGCAGCAGCCTTTTTAATTTCATTATAGAGATGAACAGTTTGCGTTGGGTTTAGCTGGAAAAAGGCGCGTGCTGATAAATCAAAGGCCAATTCACCAAGCTCCTCGTGGATTGTTTCTTTACCATCAAGAACAATCGTTTCATCACCAAAGATTAAAGAAGTTTTCTCACGATTTATATTTTGTGCAATGGATACAATGCTAGGATCAATCTTTTTAATACGTGTTATAAGTTCAGTTAAATGAGGAATTTCTTTACGAGTAGTTACAAGTACTACTTGTGTCTCCCCAGTGCGTATACCAGTACGAACTACAATCGTACGAACTAAACCATCAAGCGTACGACCATCGTAAATAGTTATATTCAATTTTTGTAAAATCTTACGTGTTGCAACAGTAATTTTAGAAGTGACGGGGTGCTGAACAAGGCAATCATTTATATTCAATAGCTTGTTACTTCCTTCTGCAAATAAGCCAGCATATACGCGCTTGCCTTCTTTACGCACTTGGAACTGGCTTTTATTACGATAGTGCCAAGGATTATCCATACCAAGTGTTTTCCGTACCTCTACAGTTTCAGCTAATGGCTTTGCATAACGTTCTAATGCTTGAATAACAATATCACGCTTTTCCACTAGCTGTTTGTCATAAGTCATGTGCTGAAGCTGACAGCCACCACATTCGTTGTAAACTGGACAAGGTGCTTCCTGACGGTATTTTGAAGCTTTTCGGATTGATAATATTTCAGCTTCAGCAAAATTACGCTGTGTTTTTGTTACTTGAGCTGTAATTTCTTCTCCAGGAATTGCCCCTTTCACAAATACTACATTACGTTTGTAAAATCCTACACCCTCACCATTAATACCAAGTCTTTTTATTGTTAATGGGAATTTTTGTCCCACGGTCATCGTTGTTTGCTGCGTCAAACGTTCCACGTCCCTGCTTTATAATGTCATCTCCCCATTATAACGAAGGTACAGGGGATTGCAAAGCAACAGGGAAATCATCATATTCTAATACTAAATCGTCAAGTGATAAAAATGTATAGCCTTGTTTTTTTGCTTCTGCAATAAACATTGGTAAAGCTTCAGCATTGTCCTGTGCTACTGTGTGCATTAATATAACCGCTCCAGGATGCAATTGTTCCATTAGTGCATTATAAGCATAATCCGCACCACGTCGTTCATCCTTCATCCAATCCTTAAATGCTACAGACCAGAAAATATGACGATAACCTTCTGCATTTCCCACCTCTAACACTTTTGCATTAAAAATACCTTCGGGTGGACGGGCATAAGTTGTGCGGTCAATTCCAGTTAATTCGCGTAGCTTTCCATCGAACTTTTTCCATTCTGCACGCATTCCATCTGGAGAGAGACGAGCCATATTGGGATGACCATAAGAGTGATTCCCGATTGTATGACCATCTTTTACCATGCGTTTCACTAAATCGCTGGCACTGTCTAAATAATGTCCTGTTAAAAAGAAGGTTGCAGGTACATTTTCCTTTTTCAATGTATCCAAAATACTTTCGGTAAAGCCGTTTTCATAGCCATTATCAAATGTTAAATAGGCAATTTTTTTATCCGGCTTTCCTTTGTAAATAGCTCCATATTTATCAAGTAACTGATCAAGCTGCGCTCCTGCCTCTGCCTGCTCCCCATTTTTAGCGCGCTTAAAGCCCCAATGGTGTTCATCAGAACCGGCAGCAAAATTTGGATTAAAGCTAATTCCTGCGGCAATAATAAAAGTAGCGATTACCGCACCTACAATATGTTGTTTCCACATAAAAAACGCATCCTTTCTTTTTCATTAGGATGCGTAAAAAAGCTAGAAATTATCCACTATTTCCGAGCATTTAATATGTCTTCAAGTGCTTGTGTTAAATAAGGATATTGAAATGTAAAATGATGTTTTTCTAAAACTGTTGGGAGGACATGTTGCCCCTCTAAAACAAGTTTACTTTGTTCACCGAGAGCTAAACGTATAGCAAAACCTGGCACAGGCATCCAATGACGTCTACCCATGACCTTTGCAAGTGTTTGTCCAAGATCTTTCATTCTCATAGCATTTGGGGCCGTTACATTAAATGGTCCATGGATACTTTCATTCATTATAGCGAAATAAATGGCACGTGCTACGTCATCGATATGTACCCATGACAGCCATTGTTCACCGGAGCCAATAGTTCCACCTACATGCATTTTATACGGTAATAGCATTGGTGGGAGTGCACCGTTGTCTCGTCCTAAAATGACACCAAAACGTGCGAGAGCAACCCGAATCCCAAAACGCTCTGCTCGTTTTGCATGGCGTTCCCAATCATGGACGGTTGTTCCCAAAAAGTCAGTTGCATAAGCCGTAAAATCTTCATCATAGATTGCTTCTGTTGAAGTCGGATAAATACCTACCGCACTAGCATTAACAAATACTTTAGGTTTTTTCGTAAGTATTTCCATTATCCGTATTATTTCAAGTGTCGTAGTCATTCGGCTCCAATAGATAGCCTTTTTTTGTCTTTTCGTCCAGCGCCCATTATTTAAAGAAACACCTGCAAGATTAACAAAAACATCTACACCTTCAAATAACTCTACAGAAGGCTGGTGCGGCTGTAGCCATTGTACATAGTGAACGCCATTATCTATTTTTGATTGATGACGTGTTAAGACAAAAAGGTTATGACCATAGTCTTGCAATAGCTTTATAAGGGCTTTTCCAACAAAGCCAGTACCACCTGCAATAACGATTTTCATAACAACACCTCTTTTCGAATATAAGCTTACTTGTAAGTTTACCATGTAACCTATTAGTGAACATCTGTAGCGTATGGTTTGAAAACGTATGTGTCAGAGGCGCAAAAAATCTTCGTTAATATATAGTACCCATGCAAGCAGAGATAACTACCTAATTAGAGAGGTGAATACCAGTGTACGTAGGCAAAATACTAATACCAATTATCAAATCCTTTAAAAAGAAATGCTATAATAACTAGAGTGAGGTGTTTGCTATGCGTATGATTACAAAAATTGCACGTCAAAAAAACAATCCTGAGCGCTATAATATTTATTTAAATGAAGAATATGCTTTTCCGGTTGATGAAGCTATTCTCATTCAATTTGGTTTAACAAAGGGGAAAGTACTGGACGAATTTGAAATCCAGGAAATTGCCTATGAGGATGAAATACGTAAGGCATTTAATAAAGGATTAAATTTTTTATCTTATCAAATGCGAAGTGAGCATGAGGTTAAGAAAAAGCTCCTTGCATTAGAATTTGGAGAAGCAGTGGTGTTAGAGGCAATCCAGAAGTTAAAAACATATGGTTTTATCAATGATGAAAATTACTCAAAGGCATTGCTCGATACAAAAAAGGCTACTATGAAAAAAGGGCCAAGAGCGATTAGACAAGATCTTATCAAAAAAGGCATAGATAAAAACTTACAGGATGAGGTGCTTGCTACATATAGTTTCGAAGAACAATTAAACCTAGCTAGCCAGTTAGCCGATAAAATTGTTCGTTCAGAAAACAAAAAAACACCAACACAAGTAAAGGCAAAAATCCAAGATTATCTGTTAAGAAAAGGTTATGCATTTTCTATTGTTGAAGAGGTGCTTAACCAAATAGAGCTTGGACAAGATGAAGACAACTGGCAACAGCTCCTCGATGTTCAAGGCGAAAAAGTTTGGAAAAAGTACGTATCGAAGTATACTGGTTATGAGCTGAAAATGAAAATTAAACAGGCGCTCTATCAAAAGGGTTTTCCTATAGAGGTAATAGATCGTTTTATAGAAGAGAAGGAGAATGAAGAATGAACGAAAAAAATTATGCTGCTATGTCAGAGCATGAACTACGTGAGGAAATAGCTTTTCTAAAAGAAAAAGCACGTAAGGCCGAGCAGCTAGGAATTATCAATGAGTTTGCTGTTTATGAACGCAAAGCCTTAATGGCAGCTGCTTATTTAGTAGATCTGGATACGATTGTACCAGGAGAAATGTATCGTATTGATGGTTCGGATAATGAATTTTTCCAAGTAGATTATCTAAAGGGACGCTTTGCTTGGGGACACCGTTTAGGTGGAAACAAGTATCAAGAAGCATTACCTGTATCTATACTATCCCCTGTAAAGGTGGGAAAGTAAGTGGAAGATAAAATTGAAAAATTGACAGCTGAGTTGCTGGCAAAAAATCCGCAAATGTCAGTGGGCCGAGCACGTGTTTGGGTTGAACTGTTATGGAGTGACTTTGAATCAACAGCTGCCAAAGCAGGATACGCTTATCGAGGCGCAGATTATACAGAAAATCTAGTACGCCAATTAATTACAAGCTATGGTGATAAACTCCATACCTTTGCAGGACGCAATCCAAAGTACTCTCATTTATTAGATGCTAGTGATGATATGATCCAATAAGAAAACCCTGACCACTATTGGTCAGGGTTTACTGCTTAATTACTTGCACCGATTTGTAGTTTTTTCTGTAACTTATCTTCTGTGAAAATCCAGCCCGTATAGGACGTCATGATTTCATTATTATCATTTAAATGTGCAACGGCCACGAAAGGATAACGATTATCGCTACGGTAACGCAGATCGATTAATCTTACTTCTGTTAAGCCGTTTTCAAGCTCTGAGATTTCCCATCGGTACATGGGGGAAAAGGACACAAATGCTGCTAAGTTAGGGTCTTTCATTGCAGCATGGATAAGCGCAGTTTTTGGTAAAGGCTTAATTTCGAATTTATCGTAAATATTAACTGTCCTTCCATAAGCTCGCCCTACATAGTAATGTGTTTTAGATTTGGCTGCGATTCGCCAATGAAAGAAGCGCATAGTAGGTGCTACAATGACGTATTCTTCGTCCTGTAAGGTATGATGCACAGCTTTTTTTACAGCTTTTTGAACAGAAAATCGTAAAATATAATAAACTACAATGACGACATACATGATGCTAAATGTCCAAACAGGATTTGTACCAAATGCCCATAACACAATACCAAGACAATGTAAGGAAAAAATAATTGGATCAAATGTATTTATAACACCTAACGCTACCCACTTTCTAGAAAATGGTCGTATTGCTTGAGTACCATAGGCGTTAAAAATATCAACAAAGACGTGAAGGGCTACAGCTAAAAATGTCCAAAGCCATAAATGAAACACATTTACGTCTTGCAAAATAAGCGATAAAACAACTGTAATTAAAATGGGCCAAATAGCTACAGCTGGTAGTGAATGTGTAATTCCACGGTGATGACGAATATAGATGGCGTTATTACGTAGTTTTAGCACAGTGTCGACATCTGGAGCCTGTGAGCCAATAATTGTACCTGCCATTACTGCAGTAAAAGTCATTGAATGGTTGGCTACTACAGGGTCGGCTAATGCAAGACCGCCAAGGGCTATACCCATAACGAAATGTGTACCTGAATCCAAAAATATCCACTCCTAGTATGCAATAAAATCGAGTACAATGTGCATACATCTTTATTTCAATAATAAAAGGTATATTGAAATTTCTAACATTCAGTCTTGGAATAAAGACAATTTTTGTCGATTATTCCCGAATGTACTTTTCCTAATTGTATACCCTTTTCATCATAAATTAAATCGTAAAAACATCGGAGGTCACTGTGAATTACCCATATGTAACAGAATTTCGACAATCTTTAGTCGAATGGTTTAACGCTGAGAAACGCGACTTACCGTGGAGACATACAACAGACCCTTATAAAATTTGGGTATCGGAAGTGATGCTACAGCAGACACGTGTCGACACAGTTATTCCTTATTACAATCGTTTTATGGAAAGTTTTCCAACATTAGATTTACTCGCGGAAGCACCACAAGACTATTTACTGAAGCATTGGGAAGGTCTTGGTTATTATTCCCGTGTACGTAATTTACAAGCAGGTGCTCGTGAAGTTTTAGAAAATTACGGTGGCGTTGTGCCCGATAATCGTCACGAAATATCGAAATTAAAAGGTGTTGGCCCCTATACGGCTGGAGCTATTTTAAGTATTGCCTATAATAAGCCTGAACATGCAGTTGACGGCAATGTTATGCGTGTTTTAAGTAGAGTGCTTGATATACATGATGATATAGCCTTGCCAAAAACGAAGAAAATTTTTGAAGTAGCGGTCGAAGAGCTAATTGATCCTAATCATGCTTCCTCTTTTAACCAAGGTCTAATGGAACTAGGGGCACTCATTTGTACGCCTACCTCTCCAAAATGTTTATTATGTCCAGTAAGAGAGTATTGCACCGCATTTAATGAGGGCGAACCAGAAAAGTTACCTGTCAAATCAAAGAAAATAAAAATGAAGCATCTCACGTACGAAGTCCTTATATGTGAAGATGTTAATGGAAAATTTCTAATGGAACAACGACCTGAGGAAGGATTGCTGGCTAAATTATGGCAATTTCCGATGATTGATACTAGTCAATCATCAATTGAAAACTTTACAAAGGAATACCCATTAGAGGGACAAGCTAAACAGGAGCTGATTTCTTTTAAACATGTTTTTTCACATTTAACATGGCATTTAAATAGCTATTATATGAAATGTGAGACAGCTACAATGGGCAATTGGTTAACGCCGGAGCAGATAGAACGATTACCGATGCCGGTTCCTATGTTAAAAATTTGGGAAGAAGTAAAAAAGCAAATCATAGGGAAATAAATCCTTCTGTAAATCATCAATTCATGAGCATAAATGTCATCACCTCCGTACACAATAATTAGCGTGGAGGTGAATGAATAATGAAAAAGCAAAACAACCAAAATTTCCAACCGAATAAAAACATGCAACGTCAAAGTGAAGAGTTTGGTTTTGAAACGGACGTAAATGAAGTGCAAAAGCAAAATGCAAAAGCAGAGCAAAAGAAAGCTCAATCTTCAGGTCGTTTCTCGAAAACTAACCAAGATTTAGGTGAATAACACTTTGTAATTGCATAATGCATTTACCTCTAAGGGGCTGTCTGAAATCCGAAAAGATGAATAAGACAGCCCCTTTCTTATTGAGGAAAGAAGTGAATATAGGCGTGCCTTTAGAAGTAGAATAGTTGGTGAAAAAACTAAAAAATATCAACAAAGTGGATGTTATAATAAAATTCATTTATAATTGACTAAATTTTATACGAATTCAAAATAGCGTAGTGAAATTTGTGGTTTTCTAACTACACCTTTCGCGTACACATTGCTATAATATACTAGAGACTGCTAGATTTAGGTAGCATAGACGAAAAGGTGGGCTTCAAAATGGCATTACCGGTAGAAGGAGAAACGATACAAATACATAGTTATAAGCACAATGGCCGTATCCACCGTGTTTGGCAAGAAACGATGGTTTTAAAAGGTACGAAGAATATCATGATCGGTGCGAATGAACGGACACTTGTGACAGAATCCGATGGTCGTACATGGCTAACGAGAGAGCCTTCTATTTGTTACTTCCATGCGGAACACTGGTTTAATATCATCTGTATGCTACGGGAAGACGGAGTGTATTATTATTGCAATCTAAGCTCACCGTTTGTTTTCGATAATAATGCCATTAAATATATCGACTATGATTTAGACATTAAAGTTTTTCCTGATATGTCTTATACCCTCTTAGACGAGGATGAATATGAGCTTCATCGTAAGGAAATGTCTTATCCTGATGTCATTGATAAAATTTTAAAGCGCAATGTCGATAAATTAATAAGCTGGATTCAACAAAAAAGAGGACCATTTGCACCCGATTTCATCGATGTCTGGACAAATCGTTACAAATTCCAACTTGATATGCAGTCAGATGATTGTTAAAGAAAATCCGAACTATTCTGTGAGACTCTATAGTAGTGACTCCAGATAGTTCGGTTTTTCTATTTAAGTCACTCGGTAAATCAAGACGCGTAAATGATTTTTGCCTGTTTTTTGTTAATTTCAGCACATGTTGTATGTGTCCTCGGAAAATTAGGTGTAATAACAGCGAATATAAAATAGTTCGCTATAAAGTCATCATAACTGTATTTTAATCAAAATATTGCTATAATACTTAGGGCATTCATCATTGAATGTCTGTTTCTTTTTGTAAGGATGTGATAAAAAATTGGGAAGTATCAGGCGGTATATGCGCTTTGTAAAACCATATACATGGGAAATTATTTTAACGATTATCATTGGTATAGTAAAATTTGCTATTCCTCTATTTATTCCACTGCTCATTAAGATTGTGTTAGACGATATTATTGCAGCAGAAGATTTAACAGATGTAGAAAAAACGAAAGAGCTGTTTTATTGGCTAGGCGGAACGATTATTGTGTTCTTTATTATCCGTCCACCAATTGAGTATTATCGACAATATTTTGCACAACACGTAAGCAATAAGGTTTTGTTTGATATTCGTAAGGAAATCTATGCACATTTACAGCGATTAAGTTTAAGATATTATGCCAATACACGTGCTGGAGATGTGATCTCAAGGGTCATTAATGATGTCGAACAAACGAAAAACTTTGTTATGACAGGTTTAATGAATGTATGGCTGGATCTTGCGACAATTGTTATTGCCATTGTCATCATGCTAACGATGGATGTAAAGCTGACATTAGTGGCGTTAGTTGCCTTTCCATTTTATGCATTGAGTGTTAAATACTTTTTTGGCAAACTGCGAGACTTAACACGTAAACGTTCTCAAGCACTTGCAGGTGTACAAAGCTATTTACATGAACGTGTAGCGGGTATGAGTATTATTAAAAGCTTTACGTTAGAAAAGCATGAACAAAAATTATTTGATACAGCAAATGGGGAATTTTTAGAGAAGGCACTTGATCAAACAAAATGGAATGCAAAATCATTTGCAGTCGTGAATACTATTACCGATGTTGCGCCATTGCTAGTTATAGCCTATGCGGGCTACCAAGTAATAAATGGCTCACTTTCTGTCGGTACGATGGTTGCCTTTATTGCTTATATTGAGCGATTATATGGTCCACTGAGACGACTTGTAAGCTCATCAACCACTTTAACGCAATCAATTGCCTCAATGGATCGGATGTTTGATTTAATAGACGAGCCCTATGAAGTGAAAAATAGGGAACATGCACGTGAACTACCACGTGCAAATGGGAAAGTTCGCTTTCACAATGTATCCTTCCAATATGAAAAAACGGGGTCACCTATTTTAAGTTCAATTGATTTTACGATTAATCCTGGAGAGACTGTTGCCTTTGTTGGCATGAGTGGCGGTGGTAAATCCACGATTATCAGTTTAATTCCTCGTTTTTACGATACAACAAGTGGTCAAGTAACCATTGATGGATACGATGTACGAGATGTCACTTTACATTCGTTGCGTTCACAAATTGGGATCGTCCTGCAAGATAATATACTTTTTAGTGATTCTGTTAAAGAGAATATTTTAATGGGTCGCCCAGATGCAACAGATGAACAGGTCATCGAAGCAGCCAAAGCGGCAAATGCCCATGACTTTATTATGAGTCTGCCAAATGGTTATGACACAAAGGTTGGTGAACGAGGAGTAAAGCTATCGGGAGGACAAAAACAGCGTGTTGCTATTGCACGTGTATTTTTAAAAAATCCACCGATTTTAATTCTGGATGAAGCTACTTCTGCCTTAGATTTAGAAAGTGAAGCATTGATTCAAGAATCCTTAGATCAGCTCGCTCATGAACGGACAACTATTGTCATCGCACACCGACTTTCTACTATTACCCATGCTGATAAAATTTTTGTCATAGATCATGGTCAATTAATCGAAAGCGGTACACATGAGCAGTTAATGGACAAACAAGGGACGTATTATAATTTATTCCAAGTACAGCATTTGGATTAAAATTCGTACAAATTATGAAATTATTTCAAAAAAGTCTTTCGTTTATTTATAAATGGAAGGCTATTTTTTTGTGATAAATGTAAAAAATTATCCCTTTATAAGATTTAATTATTATTGAAGGCGATTATTGTAGAAATTCTATGTAATTTGCAGAATATTAATGATTGAAAGAGTTCAGTATTTTAGTTAGAATTATCTGAAAATAAGGAATTTAACGAAAGTTATAGTATTCTATTAATATTATTATACAATTAAGTAAAATATAGGTAGGGTGAGGCGTTACACATGAGGAAAAAGCTACTAGAAATAAAAGGGTTAAAAACAACCTTTTTTACAGATAATGGAGAAATTCCTGCTGTAGACGATATCGATTTTTCTGTCCATGAAGGAGAAATTTTAGGGATTGTAGGGGAATCGGGAAGTGGTAAAAGTGTTACGTCGCTATCCATCATGGGGTTAATTCCATCACCACCAGGAAAAATTACAGGTGGTGAAATATTGCTAGATGGCAAAAACCTTGCGAAATGTACAGATAAACAAATGCAAAAAATACGTGGTAAAGACATAGCAATGATTTTCCAAGAACCGATGACTTCTCTAAACCCTTTATTTACAATCGGTGATCAGCTCAAAGAGGCTATATTAATTCATAATCCTAAGTGGTCGAAAAAGGAAGCGGTTTCAAGAGCAATCGACATTATGAAACTTGTAGGTTTACCACGAGCAGAGGACCTACTAAAAGATTATCCGCATCAGCTATCTGGAGGGATGCGCCAAAGGGTGATGATTGCCATGGCACTGGTTTGTGACCCTCAGGTACTAATTGCAGATGAGCCAACAACTGCGTTGGATGTTACCATTCAGGCACAAATTTTACAGCTAATGAAAGACTTAAATAAAAGATTGAATACAGCTGTATTGTTAATTACACATGATTTGGGTGTTGTAGCAGAAACGTGTGAGCGTGTGATTGTTATGTATGCTGGACAAATTGTAGAGGAGGCGCCGATTCAAGAAATTTTTAAGAATCCTAAACATCCATATACACAAGGTCTTATTCAATCAGTGCCTGATATGCGCTATAAAAAGGATAATCTATACTCCATCCCTGGCAGTGTTCCTAAACCTGGAAGTATTCAAGTTGGTTGTCGCTTTGCGGCACGCTGCGAATATGCGATGGAACGCTGTTTACAGGAAACACCACCTTTATTTGAGGCAGCAGAGAACCATAAATCAAGATGTTTTTTACTAGAGGAGCAGGAGGTGGAGCAACGTGTCGAAAGCGTTATTAAAGGTTGATGGTTTAAAGAAATATTTCCCTATTCGAAAGGGTGTCCTTAATTCTCATGCAGGAGATGTAAAGGCGGTAGATGATGTTTCGTTTGAAGTGTTTGAAGGAGAGACATTAGGTATTGTTGGAGAATCTGGCTGTGGCAAATCGACGACGGGTCGCCTATTAATGCGTTTGCTAGAGCCAACTGAAGGTAAAATAGAATTTGCAGGTAAAATGATTTCAGAATTATCTAACAACGAAATGAGGAAGGCACGCAGGGATATCCAAATGATCTTTCAGGATCCTTATGCCTCATTAAATCCGCGCCATAATATCGGCAAAATATTAGAGGAGCCACTTATTGTCCATGGCATCGGTAATGCCAAAGAGCGAAAACAAAAAGTGTTGGAGCTTCTGGAGATTGTTGGGTTAAATGAATATCATATCAAGCGTTATCCGCATCAGTTTAGTGGAGGGCAAAGGCAGCGTATTGGCATTGCTAGAGCATTGATGACGAACCCTCGCTTAATTATTGCGGATGAGCCAGTCTCGGCGCTAGATGTGTCCATTCAGGCACAAGTCTTGAATTTATTGCAAAAGCTGCAAAAAGATTTAAAGCTAACGTATATTTTTATATCACATGATTTAGGGGTTGTACGTCACATTAGCAATCGTGTTGGCGTAATGTACTTAGGTAAATTAGTTGAGTTGACAGCGAGTGAGGACTTGTATGCTGAACCGCTTCATCCATATACACAGGCACTTTTATCTTCAGTTCCAGTTCCAGATCCTACATTTGAGCGTGAACAGATTATTATTTCTGGAGATATCCCAAGTGCATCAAATCCGCCGAGCGGTTGTACCTTCCATACGAGATGTCCTTTTAAAAAGGAACAATGCTCACAAGTAGTGCCTAAAATGCAAGAAGTAAAACCAGGTCATTATGTTGCTTGCCATCTGTATGAGGCGCTCCAACATTAAATGATATAAAAACGACATAGGGGGAAAATCAATGAAGAAAAAGAAGCTTTGGACCTTGGGTGTAATGCTACTCCTTATTCTCTCGACGATCTTAGCAGCTTGTGGCGGCTCAGATACTAAGGATACGGGTAGTAAAGATACATCAACTGGTGGCGATTCAGCTGGCAGTGGTGAACCAAAAATTTTAGTTTATGGTCGTGGTGGAGATTCTGTAGCACTAGACCCTGCTGTTGTCACAGACGGTGAATCCTTTACAGTGACAGCTAATATTTACGAGACGCTTGTAAACTTTGGTGAGCAAGATGTAACAATTAATCCTGGTCTAGCAAAATCTTGGGAGGCATCAGAGGATGGATTGACGTATACTTTCCAGCTCCAAGAAGGTGTTAAATTCCATGATGGTACAGACTTCAATGCCGAGGCAGTTGTTAAAAATATTGAACGTTGGAAATCAAGTACTGATAAATATCCATACTTTAGTACTCAATTTGTCGTTGGTGGCAAGCAAATTATTGACTCAGTAACTGCTGAGGGTGACTATACAGTTGTATTTAAACTAAGCCAACCACAAGCACCGTTCCTGAAAAATTTAGCCATGTCTCCATTTGCGATTGCTTCTCCAACAGCCTTTGAGGCAGATGAAGAAGGATTATCAACAAATCCTGTAGGAACAGGTCCATTCAAGTTTGTTAGCTGGGTACGAAATGATTCTATCACAATTGAAAAAAATCCAGATTACTATATTGATGGTTATCCAAAACTAGATAAAGTTATTTATCGTTCTATACCTGAAAACTCTGCACGTTTAAATGATTTAATTGCAGGTAATATTGATGTAGCTGATGGCTTAAGTCCATCTGATAAAGGAACAATTGAAGGCGATGCAAATCTACAGTTAATTGAACGTCCATCTATGAACGTTGGATATCTTGGTTTAACAGTAACTCGTCCTCCATTTGATAATGTCAAAGTACGTCAGGCAGTCAACTATGCAATTGATAAACAAGCTTTAGTAGATGCATTTTATGAAGGCTTAGCAGAGCCAGCGAAAAACCCAATGCCACCGGTAATTACAGGCTATAACGATGAGGTAACAGGCTATACGTATGATCCTGAAAAAGCGAAAGCATTACTTGCTGAAGCAGGCTATGATGGTAAGGAAATTGAGCTATGGGCAATGCCAGTTCCACGTCCATACATGCCAGACGGACAAAAAATTGCTGAAGCGATTCAAAAGAATTTAGAAGATGTGGGCATTAAATCTAAAATTGTGTCATATGAATGGGCAACTTATTTAGATAAAGCTGAAAAGGGTGAAGCGGATGCATTCTTACTTGGCTGGACAGGTGATAATGGAGATGCTGATAACTTCCTTTATTCATTATTAGACGGTGATAATATTGGCTCAAATAACTATACATTCTACGACAACCAAGAATTACACAAGTTATTAACAGCTGCGCAAACTGAAATTGATGAAGATAAGCGTAATGAATTGTATAAGCAGGCTCAAGTTATTATTTCTGAGGACGCTCCATGGGTTCCTCTTGCTCACTCAACACCAATTTTAGCTGCTAACAAGAAAGTTACAAATTATATTGCGCATCCAACTGGTTCTGACCGTTTAGATGCAATAGATATTCAATAGTAAACTGCATTCTTAAATAATAAAGAGGTATGTAAAGAATCTGCTTGCTTTTCTGCGGGTAAGCCGTGGAATTCTAGCAGATTCTTTTCTAGTAAAGGAAATCCAATCCTTTACTCTGTATGAAAGATCTCATCTAAACATTAAAGCCGTTTGGTGAAAGCTTAACCTTTCAACAGTATATAGACTTCAAAGTAGATTATGAAAATCATAGAGAGGTGATGAAAATGCTTCACTATATGGGGAGACGATTACTTCAACTAATCCCAGTTTTGCTTGGAATGACTTTTATCGTCTTTATGTTGATACGTGCAATACCTGGAAATCCAGCACAAGTTATTTTAGGACAACAGGCAACAAAAGAGGCGGTCGAGGCATTAAACGCAAGTTTAGGATTAGATAAGCCTTGGTATACACAATATTTTAGTTATTTAGCAGGTATTTTTCAGGGAGATTTAGGGGTGTCCTTACGTACAAAATTACCTGTATCAGAGGAAGTATTTCCGTATCTAGCAGCAACGGCTGAGCTTGCATTTTTTGCTATGATTATTGCTATTGTTATAGGTGTTAATGCTGGCATTATTTCTGCCTGGTTCCAAAATTCTTGGTTCGATTACATTGCTATGGTTGTGGCACTAGTTGGTGTATCTGTACCCGTATTTTGGCTAGGTTTAATGGAGCAGTGGACATTTAGTAGTCAGCTTGGCTGGTTGCCTACTTCAGGTCGAGATGATGTTCGTAATCCTGTAACCGCCATAACCCATTTCTATTTACTAGATACGCTCATGCAAGGACGCTTCGATCAATTCATTGAAGTTTTAAAGAGATTAATATTACCAGGTGTTGCGCTTGCGACGATTCCGATGGCTATTATTGCAAGAATCACAAGGGCATCCATGCTTGAAGTGATGCGTTCAGATTATGTACGCACCGCACGAGCTAAAGGACAAAAAATGTTTATTGTGGTTTATAAGCATGCATTAAAAAATGCTGTTATTCCTGTATTAACGGTAATCGGTTTACAAACAGGATTACTGTTAGGCGGTGCCATTTTAACAGAGACGATTTTTAGTTGGCCAGGCATTGGTCGTTATATTTATGATGCGATTGGCTTTAGGGATTATCCGGTCATTCAATCAGGTATTCTAATCGTTGCATTTATTTTCATCATGATTAACTTAATCGTGGACTTGTTGTATACAGTGATTGATCCACGTATTAAATACAAATAGAAGGGAGTTGCAATGATGACTGGAGCAATTGACATAAAAAAGGAAGCAGCACCAGTTCAAGAAAAAGCAGTAGGTCCATGGCTTGAAGGCTGGCGAAGCTTTAAAAAGAGCAAAGTGTCTTTAGTAGGTGCAGGAATTGTACTATTTTTTATTTTACTTGCTATTTTTGGCCCAAATGTGGCATCACAGGGGATAAATGAACAAGATTTATCAAAACGTTTATTGGCACCATCAAGTGAACATTGGTTTGGTACGGATGATTTTGGGCGGGATATTTTCTCTAGAATCATTCATGGTGCACGAATTTCGTTATGGGTAGGCTTTTTTTCAGTAGTTTTATCCGTAATTGTTGGTAGTTTGCTTGGAATTATTGCAGGTTATTATGGAAAATGGATTGATACAGTTATTTCACGTATTTTTGATATTATGCTAGCTTTCCCTAGTATGCTATTAGCAATTGCTGTCGTGTCAGTGCTTGGACCATCCTTACAAAATGCATTAATTGCTATTGCAATTATTAACATACCTAATTTTGGTCGTTTAATACGCTCAAAAGTGTTGAGTGTCAAGGAAGAGGAGTATATCGTATCAGCAAAAGCAATTGGCATGCGGGATTCAAGAATATTATTTTCACATATCTTGCCGAATTCTATGACACCTATTATTGTACAAGGAACGCTTGCTATTGCGACAGCTATTATTGAAGCGGCAGCGTTAGGTTTCCTTGGACTAGGGGCTCAAGCTCCAGCACCAGAATGGGGAAAAATGCTAGCCGATGCGCGGAAGTTTTTATTAAATGCTCCTTGGACGATGATTTTCCCTGGTTTAGCTATTATGCTAACAGTTCTAGGCTTTAACCTAATGGGTGATGGACTACGAGATGCACTTGATCCAAAAATGAAAAGCTAGTTAATACATTACACCTTCTACAAGTTAGAAGGTTTTTTTTCAGCTACTTGGCAAACATGAAGAAAGGGGTAAATAGGAACTCTTTTACAGCAAAAACGTTCTAAATTATAGTAGTGGACCAAACTGCTTTTCAAAAATAAGTGAAATTATCTTTCTGGAGCCATTAATTGAATTTTTTGTCATGTTAATTTAGACTTAAAAAGTAGAAAATTTTTATCATAGTAGATTATTGCTTACCATATAATCTTTCAGTTGAAATACATATTTTAGGAGGGTGTTAAAATTGGGGATTAATTTACAAAAAGGGCAACGTGTTGATTTAACAAAAGGAAATGCTGGTTTAAATAAAATTAAAGTAGGCTTAGGCTGGGACCCTGTAGGGCAAGAGAAAAGCGGCGGCTTTTTAGGCGGTTTATTTTCTAGTAGAAATAGCGGTAGTAGTGGACGAAGCGTTGACTGTGATGCATCTGTATTAATGCTGCAAGATGATAAGGTTATTGCGGGAGACGATGTTGTTTATTTTGGAAAATTAACAAGTAAATGCGGCTCTGTTCAACATTCAGGTGATAATTTGACAGGTGACGGCGATGGGGATGATGAGGTAATTACAATTGAGCTATCGTCTGTGCCAACTCAATATAACAAGCTTGTGTTTGTTGTAAACATTTACGATGCAGCAGGGCGTAACCAACACTTTGGTATGATTCAAAATGCATATATTCGTGTGTATGATGACAGGACAGGAAGTGAGCTAATTCGTTATAATTTAACTGATAATTATTCGAATTTAACGACGTTAGTCTGTGGGGAGATTTACCGCCATAATAATGAATGGAAATTTGCTGCAGTTGGTACGGGAACAAATGATTTGAAACTTGGCGACGTTGTTCGAAGATATCAATAAATAAATGACTAAATAGGAGGAATAAAAATATGGGCATTTCACTACAAAAAGGTCAAAAGGTAGATTTAACAAAAACAAATCCAGGATTAACAAATGTTGTGGTAGGATTAGGCTGGGATACAAATAAATATGATGGTGGTCATGATTTTGATTTAGACTCATCTGTATTTTTACTTGCTGATACAGGGAAAGTAGCAGATCAAAATGACTTTATTTTTTACAACAATACAATTGGTGGAAACGGTTCAGTAGAGCATTCAGGTGATAATTTAACAGGTGTCGGTGAAGGTGACGATGAAGTGGTGAAAGTCGCATTAACTCAAGTTCCTGCTCATGTTCAACGTCTAGCATTCACGGTAACTATTCATGATGCGGAATCTCGCAGTCAAAACTTTGGAATGGTATCGAATGCCTATATTCGTATTATAAATGCTGCATCCAATGAAGAAATTATTCGCTATGATTTAGGTGAGGATTTCAGTATTGAAACAGCTATTGTAGTCGGTGAATTATATCGTCATAACGGTGAATGGAAATTTAACGCAATTGGTGCTGGCTATCAGGGTGGCCTAGCTGCTTTATGTAATGACTATGGCTTGAGCGTAAACTAAAATTTCATCTTTGGACAGAAAGGGAGATTTTGAATGGCTATTCAATTAAGTAAAGGGCAACGAATTGATTTAACAAAGCAAGATCCTGGTTTAAACAGCATCGGAATTGGCTTGGGCTGGGACGTTAAGCAATTCGATGGTGGGCAAGACTTTGACCTTGATGCATCTGTATTTTTATTAGATGCATCAGGCAAGTGTCGTAATGAGCAGGACTTTATCTTTTACAATAATTTAGCAAGTGCAGACCAATCTGTTGTTCATACTGGTGATAACCGGACAGGTGAAGGTGATGGGGATGATGAGAAAATCCTTGTGAACCTAAAGCAAGTGTCTCCTCAAATTGAAAAGATTGTGGTGACGGTTACCATTTATGATGCAGAGGGGCGCCATCAAAACTTTGGACAAGTCTTAAATGCCTATGTTCGTTTGACGAATGAAGAGACTGGATCTGAGGTATTACGTTATGATTTAGGCGAAGATTTTAGTATTGAAACGGCTGTAGTTTTTTGTGAGCTGTACCGTCATAACGGTGAGTGGAAATTTGCTGCAGTAGGCTCAGGCTATCAAGGTGGCCTAGCAGCATTAATCAACGCATATGGCCTACAGTAAAGAGTAGGGTAGGTATATGCTGAAGGGTCTTGGGTGATGTGAATAACTGTGAGGTGACCAGTTTTACAGATTCTGTATCTTGAAGCCTTATCGTATTGCACTGAAAATTGCTACTATATTTGGCACCATCTTTCAAATGAAATTTTTCTTTATTAATTGCTGCATTCTTATTGACATTTGTTGCACACAAGATGAATAAGAAAACAGCAGTGTAAACAAGGCACTGTATTGGTCTGTATGGAACAGGCTGATACAGTGCTTTTTTCACAAAAGGCATAGTTATTGGGGAGAGGATACGATGCAACACTTTGCAACAGAAGCAGAGACTATTTTTTATAAGAAGCCACAGCCTTTTACAAAATGGGAATCGCCAGATATTTTGTCATATGCCCTAGGCGCTACTTTATATATGCCTGCTTCCATGCCTACGATTGTGAGTTTGATTCAATCACAAAAATATAAAGAACTCACATCACTCGTTATTGATCTGGAGGATGCAGTAGGGGATATAGAATTAGTAGATTGTGAAGCAAAGTTGATTGAGGATATGAGCGAGTTATACGAGCTCTACCAACAAAAACAACTACTACTTGAAGATCTTCCATTGCTTTTTATTCGTGTACGTCATGTTGAACAATTTCGTTATTTAACGACTGCTTTAGGAAAAAAGCAAGAAATCCTAACTGGCTATGTTTTCCCGAAATTTACAGCAGCAAAAGGCGCCTGTTATTTTGAAATTCTAGAAAAAACAATTTTAGAGAATGATTTAGTTTTATATGGTATGCCGATTTTAGAGAGTCATGAGGTCCTCTATAAGGAATCTCGCATGGAAGCATTATTAGGCATTAAAGAAGTTCTACATCAATACAGAAACCGTGTATTAAATGTACGTATTGGTGCAACTGATTTCTGTGGTATTTACGGTATTCGCCGCCGCATGGACTCTACTATTTATGATATTAGTGTAATTCGAGATTGTATTGCAGATATTGTTAATATCCTTGGTCGCGAGGAAGATGGCTTTGTTATATCTGGGCCAGTGTGGGAGTATTTTAGTAATCAGCGTGTATTAAAGCCTGCATTAAGAGAAACACCATTTAGCGAGAAGGGTGCACTTTATACGAGGAAAGCATTATTAGACGATTGTTTAGATGGATTAATGAAAGAAGTTCTCATGGACAAACAAAATGGCATTGTGGGTAAAACGATTATTCATCCTAGTCATATTCGAGTCGTGCATGCATTATATGCGATTTCCTTTGAAGAATATCTAGATGCGCTAAGTATTATAGAAAATAATGATGGCCGTAAAGGTGTGATGAAAAGCCATCATGCTAATAAAATGAATGAAATCAAACCACATATGAGATGGGCACAGCGAATAGTAAAACAGGCACATGTCTATGGCGTATATCATGAATCCGTTGATTTTGCCTCACTCTTATTAAACTCTGATATAGGTGGTAGTATTTATGCAACAACAAATGAGTAAATTAAGTATTTTACCGGATTATTCAATCGATATTGAAATTACCTCCAATCCGCACAAATTTGAACTAACTGATTTATTTAAAATGGCAGCCCGTATTAATAAGAAAAGGCAATTTTTGTTTGTAAGCACCGTTCTAGGTAAACATTTAGCTGTACGCCCACAAGTCCCTTTACTGACTGGAGCTCTTTTAGCCTTGATGTATCATGAGAATCTTACTGGAGATAAAGCAATGACTTCGGATGCCGTTGTAAAAGCTTTAAAAGATGGGAATAGGTTCGATGAGGTTCAAAATTCCGTTGAGGGCAGCATAGAGTTAGCACAAGAAACATTGTTTATAGGATTTGCTGAGACGGCTACTGCCCTAGGACATGCAGTATTTAATGCGTTCCATTCAAACGCTATGTACATCCACACAACACGTGAAGTTCTTCCTGATTTAGAGCCATTTATTACATTTGAGGAAGAACACTCACATGCGACAAGCCATAGAATTTATACGGAAGATCCTGAAGCTTTACTGCAAGCTAAAAGCATCGTGTTAATTGATGATGAGATTACTACTGGTAATACGGTCATTAACATTATTCAAACGTTAAGAAAGAAATTTCCGTTAGTTAGGCAATATGCTGTGTTATCTATTTTAGATTGGCGTTCCGAGCAGCAGCAAATGCTCTTTAAAAATTTAGAGGATCAGTGGGATATTTCTATTGAGTTCATCGCAATCATGTGTGGACATTTTAGTTGTTCAGGGACTCCCAGCTTAACAAGCATACAGCCAAGCGTACAAACACAGAGTGCACAGGATATGACATTGTGGCCAATTCAAGTGTCTGCTGATCGCAAAACTTTCCAATCAGTTGCAGAGAACGGTTTAGTAAACAAACAACCTTATTTAGTAGCAACAGGAAGATTTATGCTTACTTCAAAACAACATGTTCAACAAAAGGAAATGCTACAAGTAATCGCCCAGCAATTAAAAGGGCTACGTACAGATGGACCAGCACTTGTCATTGGAACAGGTGAGTTTATGTATGTTCCTATGCAAATTGCCTCTTACTTAGGGAACGATGTATATTTTCAATCAACCACGCGCAGTCCAATTTATTGCTCGGATGATGTTGGGTATGTGATTACAGAAAAAATTGCCTTTGAGAGTCCAGAAAATAATGGGGTTCAAAATTATTTATATAATGTTGAAAGTCAGTCCTACACGGAACTTTTTGTTGTGGTGGAACGTATAGCAAGTAAAGAGGTAGTTGCCCGTATGGTAAAGGCACTACAAGAAGTTAGTAGCGCTACAATATATGTGATTTGTATGCATGAATAGGAGGTTGAATGATGATATCGACTTTACAGCCAGATAAAATGGGCAGCTATGCTCCAGAGGACGTTACTTTTTTATTGCGTGATATAGGAAATGTATTTCTTGAAATGGATAATGAGAAACGTGAGCAGCTTATTCAATCAGGCACACATTATTCAGAAATGCTACCAATAGAGAAGCAACCATCCGATATGTATATGAATCTTTTTTATAAAACGTTAGACGCTTATGCAGAAAGAATTGCAATTGCTGTTGGCGTAGTGGCAGAGCAAATAATCGAAAGTAGGGGGTTAGACAATTTAATTCTTGTTAGTTTAGCCCGAGCAGGTACACCTATCGGCATTTTAATCAAACGCTATATATCTATGCGTTATAGGGTGAATGTTCCGCATTACTCCATCTCTATTTTGCGCGGTCGCGGCTTTGATGAAACAGCCATTCGTTACATTTTGACACAGCATCCTCTAGGCTGTCTTCAATTTATCGATGGTTGGACTGGTAAAGGGGCAATTACCAATGAATTAATTCAATCCTGTCAAAAATTTAATGCGCAATACCAAGGGCAATTGAATGCCAATTTAGCTGTATTGGCCGATCCTGGGCATTGTGCAGCCATTTATGGTACTCGAGAAGACTTTTTAATACCATCTGCTTGTTTAAATTCGACTGTATCGGGATTGGTGAGTAGAACGGTTTTAAATCGACAATTTATGGATGCGAACGACTTTCATGGTGCTAAATACTATAAAGAATTAGAGGATCTAGACGTCTCCAATCTGTACATAGAACGTATTGTCACATGCTTTGAACAGGTGCAGAGTACAATTATGCAACAATTACTAAAACAGGACGAATCTCCAATTACTTGGGAGGGCATGAAGTCTGTGCAAAATATTCAACGAGATTTTTGTATTGATAATATTCATTTTATCAAACCGGGTGTTGGTGAGACGACAAGAGTTTTGCTGCGACGTTTACCTTGGAAAATTTTAATTAATCCGCGGTACATGGATGAACTGCAACATATTTTATTTCTTGCCCAAGAAAAACATATAGTAATAGAAGAATATTCTAATATGTCCTATGCATGTTGTGGTTTAATAAAAGAAATATAGAGGAGATTAAGATGATACTATTTACATCTGATTTAGATAGAACACTTATTTATTCTAAACATATGATGAAACTGTTTCCACCTGCTACAGAGACATTGGTAGTTGAACACAAAGCAGAGGAAGCAATGAGTATGATGACGCTGGCAACCGCAACACTATTACATCAGGTACATCAACAAACACTCTTTGTACCTGTTACGACTAGGGCGTTACATCAATATAAGAGAATCCATTTTATTAATGATTTGTGTCCTACTTTTGCAATTGCAAGCAATGGGGGTACAATATTAGAAAAGGGTCAACCATATGAAAACTGGACGAAAATCTTAAGCAGACGTATCGAGGATTCATCTATTCCTCGTGAGGATATGTTAAAGCATTTTTATACCATTCAATCTGAAACATGGCTACAACGTACTTTGTATATAGATGATCTTTTTTACGTCCATCATGTGGATATTGAAGTTTTACCCCACGATGAATTACAAGCTATAATTCAAGAGTTTGATGCTCATGGTTGGTATGTTCTTCTACAAGGTAAAAAACTGTATTTTATGCCAAAGGTACTGACAAAGGAAGCGGCTATCGAATATATAAAAGAATTCTGTACATACGATGTGCATATAGCAGCGGGTGACTCTATTATGGATTATGGAATGCTGGCAATGGCTGATGTAGCTTTTACACCGAACCACGGAGATTTAAAGGATAAACAGCCAAAAATTCTACAAAATACAACTTACTCGGCTCACAACGGTGAAGCATTTACAAAGGACTTGCTAGAAACGGTCTTGCAAATAGCTTCACACCAAACCGTTGTATAGGTTATTCAAATATTATTTGTAGTCATAAGGTAGAGTCGTCCTATGACAATTGAAATCCTCAGCATATGCTGAGGATGATTTTGAGGAGGTGCGTTTGTATGCAAACAATCACAATTAAATCAGTGTTGGAGCGTCACCCTGATGATTGGCTACAGGCGTTTCAAGATTCACCAAGGGATCGTGCATTTTATGAGGAAACAGCACAGCAAGTGAGTTTTAGCAGGATTGCGGTTCGTGTATTAGGCGTACCAATCGAAGAAGATGATTATTTTAATTCATTATTTACATTGTCACAAAACCCTCAGATCCATATTTTAAGTGAAGAATTAAATAAGCATATTGAGCAAAAGGATTTTCAGGCTATACAAACCATTTTATCGCAGCATCAACAAACGCCAAAAGGGCTATCAATTAACCGTTTAGTGGCGATGATGTATGGCCATCAGTTAATTCCCAAACATGATGATAGCGTAATGAATCGACATTTACAGCTAGCAACTATTAAAGTTGTGGAGCTCTTTCAAGAACAACAATCACTAGGTCTGCTATCAAATGAATTTCGCCGTTTTTTAATTGATATGGTGAAATGGTTAAAAAATCATTGGATTCAATGGACAAAAACAATGAATCCAACAGATGATTTTCCAAAAGTTGTTTGGTATGGGGACACAACGGTTAGCCAACGTTATTTTTTATTACTTTTAATGGAGCTTGGATGTGATGTATTAATTTTTCATCCAGCTAAAATAGATGAGTTCGCTGAAATTGATCCTACAGAGTCGTTTTCCATCACATACTCATATCCCAACCAAACAACTTTACAGCCATTTCCTGACAAGCTCCGTGATCGCCAGGCAACTGTAGGTTATCGTTCTAGTCAGCATTTCGAGCAATTAATGCATGATCAGCAATCAGGTGTTTATAAGCCTTGGCAGTTTAAGGATTTTATGCCACGGTCATTAACATTACGGATGACATATGATGATATTTTTATTTATGCTAAAGAAAAAGCGTTGGTTCGACCACAATTTGAGGTAATTGGCAACGAGGTAGTCATTCCAGTCATCTTTGCAAAAATAAGTGGGGTTTCGAGTAAACGAGAAGAGTATTGGCATTATATGCATCAGTTACTAGCAAGTCCACAAACTGTTTTTGTACAGGACTTCCCTTTTACAACTACGAGCAGGGCCAATTTTCATTTTCACTATAAGCATTGTCTCGTGAATGGTGAACTAACTGTAGAGCGCATTATGCAAAGCGATTGGTGGCAATATGGTGAATTAACATTCGAGCTACAGCATGCAATTGCCCACACAATAAAAACGTCATGTGAACAACCAATGTTAAAACAACAGCCAAATGAAACGTTATATGATTTACAGTTATTTATATTTAAACAACTATCGATGATTCCTCAAGATATCTTACGGTTACTGCAAGGCTTTGATTATTCACAAGAGGTACCAAAAATCGTGTTATTCCAGGCGCCTCAACAGCCAGCATTATCGCGTGAAGATATTGCATTATTAGCATTTTTAAATCGCTTTGGAATGGATATTATCTTATATAATCCAACAGGACAGTTAGACTTAGAAAAGCATTTGCAAGAGGATACTTACGATGTACATCGTTTAGAACATATGCTGTTTGACTTGCACTATGAGGAACCTAAGCAGCAAAAAAAGGCACCCGACAAAATCATCAAAAAGCTCTTTAATCGTTTTTTCTGATGATAGGAAGGAGGCAGCACAAATGTCAAATATCTCGTTATCGCTGGAACAGCTAACACCTGAAACAGCAGCAGCTGTTAAAGAACAATTAAGAGACCATGTAGAGATACAGCAAATTGCCAATCAAATCAATATAAAAAACCAGATAGAGCTAATGGCATTGGGAAAAGAACCAGCGACAAAATTAGCAAAGTTCTCTGATCAACTATTAGATATCGTTACCCGCTCTGCCTCTTTTGAATCAAATACATTATTTAAGCAGCTTGAAACTTTAATGTTGTCATTTGACAAAAAAGATTTTGCTGAGCAAAGAGGGTTCTTTAAAAAGCTCTTTGCACGTAAACCTAAAAATGATGACGATCTATTTGAAAAATACAATGTACTTGGTAGAGATATTGAGAAAATTCATTATCAATTTGTGCTTATGGAAGAAGAATTAGCTAAGGATAATCGAATACTTGCACGATTATATAATGAAGATTTAACGTACTATCTAGAGCTGGAAAAATATATCGTAGCAACAGATATGAAATTACATGAAGTACAAACAACATTAATCCCTATGTATGAAAAACAGGGAGAGGCAGGCAATCAGGTAGCAAAAATGGAGCTGAATCGTTTGCAAGCTATTGCCGAGTTACTCCAGCAGAAAATAGACGAGTTGGAAAAGTCGCGTATGGTGGCCATTATAACTGCCCCTCAAATTGACATGCTGCGAAATGGTAACAGTGAGTTGATTGAACAAATTAATGGGGCTTTTGTTAAAACCATTCCTGTTTTTAAAATGGGTTTGATGAATGCAGTTAATGAAAGACGTCAACAATTACAAAGTCAATCAGCATCTGCCTTTGAAGACCGTATGAAGCAATTTGGGGGAGCCAGCAAGGAAGCGGTTCAATTAAGTACTGCTATGGCTCAACAATCTAGCACAACGCAGAGCCTAGAAGAAATGTGGGATATTATTGTTTCAGGTATTGCAAATTATCAGCATTTACGTGATGAGCAAACCATTAAGCGTCAGCAAGCAGAGCAACAACTGTTAACATTGCGGCATTAATTCACTTCCTCTAAGTAGATTACTACTTGGGGGATTTTTTGTATGTAAATACAACAGATTTCTTTTTCTAGGGGGCGAGGTATTCAGCGGGTGTTCAAAACCCGCTGAATAAAATAATCTACCACCCTAAAATGCTAACTAGATGAACTCTTCTTCAAATTCTACATTAATTTCATGTCCATGGTAGCTTTGGTAAGACACGATAAGCGTGTCTAGATGCTCTAGATTTTCTTCATAATCTAATATGCGCGATAAAATATAAAGTAAATGATAGCTAGAAAATTCTGTATCGCCCTCTTCGCGAGCAAAGTTAATTTGCTTGATGAAAATTTCCATTAGCTCATTGCGTTGGACATAGTCAATGCTTTTGCTCCACTCTGAATGCTCAGGCTTAAGTTTCCCTGTATATTTTAAGAGTAATTGCTCATGGTAAGTTAGCAAGGAATCAAGTCGCTCTTGAATCATTAAGTGAAATTGTGTAGGTAGCTGAGCTAGTTCATTTTCATGGTTATGCAACCGCTGAAGCAGTTCTAAACTTTTTTTGGAAGTTAAAATCATTTGACGATAGACCACTAGTTTACGTGCTTTCACATACTTTTTATTTTTTAAGTAATTTCGTTCTTCCTTATATAAATCGTACAATGTATCCACTCGTAACATACGACTTTTAAATTTACTTAATGCTGCCTTTGTAGAGGTATGTTCAGAAGCCTGACGTACAGCAAGTCGTGTCCAACGAATAATATCATCCTGTAAAATATAGATTTTGCGGAATAGTTTTACCTCGTATTTTGGTGGTAGGAAAAATAGGTTAACAACAAATGCTGCCAACACCCCAACCAAGATTGTCACAAAGCGTATTAAACCAAACGTTAAAAAGTCATCGCCTTGAAACTCCATAATAGCTACGACTGACACCAATGCCAGCGAAAGTGATTTTTCAAGTTTAAACTTTAACATTAAACCAATAGCAATTATGACAGCTATACCAATGGCTACAACATGATGGCCAAAAAGTAAGCCGAAAATGACAGCAATTGTCGCTCCTATAATATTTGCTTGTACTTGCTCTACAATGGTTTGATAAGAACGATAAATAGAAGGTTGAATCGCAAAAATGGCTGCAATTCCAGCAAAAACAGGTGAAGGTAGTTTTAATAACTCTGCAATAAACAGGGCAAAAACGATAGCAACACCAGTTTTAAATACACGGGCACCTAATTTCATAAAGATGTCCTTTCTGTCTAATATTTTTTTAGTTTCTTTACATTATAGAAGGAAGTGCACATAAAATACATAGATTTGCATGCATGAATAAGAAAAAGGCGACTTAACTCGTAAGTCGCCTTTTTATTGACACATTATGACAATTGAGAAAAAGCATAATCTACAGCTTTAATGGTTTCAAGAATGTCTGCTTCTGTATGCTCAGTTGTTAGGAACCAAGCCTCATATTTAGATGGCGCTAAATTAATACCTTGTTCTAGCATTAATTTAAAGAAGCGCCCAAAGATTTCACCGTCAGAATTTTCAGCTTGCTCATAGTTTTCTACTTTCACATCTGTAAAGTAAATAGTTAGTGCTCCTTTAAGACGATTTAATGTAATAGTTACACCGTGTTTTTTAGCCGCCATTAAAATACCATTTTCTAAAATACCACCTAGTCGATCCATCTCATCGTAAATACCTGGTGTTTGTAGGACTTCTAGGCAGGCAATCCCAGCTTGCATTGAGGCAGGATTCCCAGCCATTGTCCCTGCTTGGTAAGCTGGGCCAAGTGGTGCAACTGTATCCATAATTTCTTTACGACCACCATAAGCACCGATTGGTAAACCACCACCAATAACTTTACCAAGTGCAGTCAGATCAGGTGTGAGGCCAAGTAAATTTTGAGCTCCACCATAGTGGAAGCGGAAAGCAGTGATAACCTCGTCGTAAATCGTCAATGCTCCTTTTTCTTTTGCGGTAGCATGGACCAATTCAAGGAAGCCTGGGTTTGGTTCTACAATCCCAAAGTTCCCTACGATAGGTTCGATTAAGATAGCCGCAATTTGGTCGCCCCATTTATTCATTGCCTCAGTAAAAGCTTCTGGGTTATTAAACGGTACTGTAATAACCTCCTCTGCTGTAGAAGTCGTCACACCTGCAGAGTCAGGAGTTCCTAATGTTGCAGGACCAGAGCCAGCAGCTACTAATACTAAATCGAAGTGACCATGGTAGCAGCCTGCAAATTTCATGATTTTTGTACGACCAGTATAGGCACGAGCAACACGAATGGTTGTCATAACTGCCTCTGTACCAGAGTTGTTAAATCGTACTTTATCCATAGAAGGAATAGCTTCTTTAAGCATTTTAGCGAATGTAACCTCATATTCAGTTGGGGTTCCGAAAAGTGTTCCGTTTTCTGCAGCATGTGTAATTGCCTTAGCAATATGGGGGTGACCATGTCCTGTCACGATAGGGCCATAAGCGGCTAGATAATCAATATAACGGTTGCCATCTACATCCCAAAAATAAGCACCTTTTCCTCGAGCCATTGCCACAGGAGAACCGCCACCTACTGCTTTATATGAACGAGAAGGGCTGTTTACACCACCAACGATGTGCTGTAACGCCTCTGCGTGTACTGCTTCAGATTTTGCGTGATTCATTGTATTGCCTCCTAACTTTTTATACGTAATCTATTGTAGACCTATCGTTGTAAGAAATCCAAAGAAATTAAGAGATATGACTTGATTTGTTACTTAGAGTAAAATAGAACCTACAAAGGAGGAGATTGTTATGACTTTACTGGAAGGACAAAAGGCGCCAAATTTTTCTCTAATGAACGAAAAGGGGGAAATGGTGCATTTATCTGATTTTAAAGGTCAGAATGTTATTTTATATTTCTACCCAAAGGATATGACACCAGGCTGCACGACAGAAGCATGTGATTTTCGAGATAAGTTTGAGGACTTCAGTCATTTAAATGCTGCTGTTCTTGGAGTAAGTCCAGATGATGCAACTAAACATACGAAATTTATTGATAAGCACGGCTTACCGTTCTCACTATTAGTTGATGAGGATCATGCAGTTGCTGAAGCATACGGTGTTTGGGTTTTAAAGAAAATGTATGGTCGGGAATTTATGGGCATAGAGCGTTCAACGTTTTTAATTGATACGGAGGGTAAGCTTGTAAAAGCTTGGCGCAAAGTACGTGTGAAAAATCATATTGAAGAAGTTTATGCCTATTTAGCAGAACGGGAGGCAGAGAAATGAGAGTTTATTTTACATTTGAACCTAGACCGGATTTACGTGAGCCGTTGCTAACCGATTTTCCACAGCTTGATTTTGTATTTGACAGTGGATTATCAAATGAAGAGCTTCAGCAAGCTGATATTTTAGTTACATATGGTGAAGATTTAACAGAAGAGAATATCCAATATGCAACTAAGTTGAAATGGATTTTCGTTGCTTCAGCAGGTATAGAAAAAATGCCAGCCCGAGCTATTATGGAACGTGGTATTTTAGTTTCCAATGTACGGGGAATTCATAAAACACCAATGGCAGAATCAATGCTAGCCCATATTTTAGCGATTAAACGTGCTTTGCCTTGGATGTATGAGCAACAAAAGAAAAGTGAATGGTCCAAAAAAGCAAAGCAAACCGAATTACGAGATAGCACAGCGCTAATTTTGGGGCCAGGTGCTATTGGCTCGGAAGTTGGACGTTTATTGCAGGCTTTTGGAGTAACGACGATTGGCTGCAACCGTTCGGGGAAAGAAGCGGCCTATATGGATAGTATGATTAGCTTTGCCCAATTAAAAGAAGCCTTACCCAATGCGGATATCGTCATTTCTGTGTTACCAAAAACACCAGAAACAACGCATTTATTAAAAGAAGAGCATTTTGTTGCCATGAAAAGCAGTGCTATTTTCATGAATTTTGGTCGAGGGAACTTGGTTGATGAGAAGGTGCTCATTCAAGCAATTGCAACAGAGCAAATTGGCTACGCTGTTTTAGATGTATTTGAAGTAGAACCTTTGTCATCGGATAGTCCATTATGGTCCTTCTCAAATGTTATTGTATCGCCACATATTTCAAGTCATTCTTCTCGTTATGTTGAACGAAGCTTAGAGATCTTTAAGCCAAGTCTGACAAAATGGCTGAAGGGCGATACTGATTTAGAAAATGTTATGGATTTATCAAGGGGATATTAAGGGATAGCCATTGTTAGAAGAAGGATAAAGAGTATGTGATTGTTGACGAAGTAGTGCGAATTGGATACACTAATTATAACAATTATAAATTAATAATACTTATGGAAGAGGTGCATGACGATGTCTGCAACGCATTTACAGGATGCACTGGACACGTTAAAAACAACTGGTGTACGTATTACTCCTCAGCGTCATGCTATTTTGGAATATTTGATTCAATCAATGGCACATCCTACTGCCGATGAAATTTATAAAGCACTTGAGGGCAAGTTTCCTAATATGAGTGTAGCGACTGTTTATAACAACCTGCGCGTATTTCGTGAGGTGGGTCTTGTGAAAGAGCTGACTTATGGAGATGCTTCAAGTCGCTTTGATTTCGTGACAAATGATCATTATCATATGATTTGTGAATGCTGTGGCAAGATTGTCGATTTCCATTATCCTGGACTCGACGAAATTGAGCATTTTGCATCTCAGGTAACTGGCTTTGATGTGCACTCGCATCGTTTAGAGATATACGGCACTTGTCCATCATGTAAAGAAGTAACTGCTAAAATACAATAAAATCCTAGCTCTTAATGGGCTAGGATTTTTTTGCTTTATGATTATAGGATTGATCGAACTCTTTACCTTCTAGAGAAGGATCAAGTGTTAAAGGCTCATTGCAGTACATGCACATATCTACACGACCTAATACTTTTGTGTGTTTATGACAATTCGGGCATTCAACTTGTACAGCTCTTGTTGACAATAATCCTATCCATGCATATACAACTGTACTTCCGATAATACATAAAACCCCAAGTGTCATAAAAATTAAAACTAGTATCGGGCTATTTTTAAAGAAAATACCTCCATACATAACAATAAAACCGATAAAGATTAGTGCTAATGCGAATGAACGAATTTTATTAATTTTACTTTTATAAGGTTTCATTTTTCATCTTGCCTCCCAATCTAAAATCTACTATAACATATAAGGGCAAAGTATTTTAGCTTTGAGATGGTTGAAAGAAGGAATACTTTTAGAGTATGTCGAATTTTTAACGGAACAATGGAATCTACATGAAAAAGGGGGGCTGAACATGGAGCAAGTCTTGCGTCCAATATACCAAGAACGTGCAAGTCAGTCGAACACACTAGGCGTCATTTTAGTGGAAAAGCGTGAGGAAAAAAGTAACGTTACAGATACTTTTGATACAGTATTACTAATTATCGTAAAAGAAGCAGAGCAGCCTGTCTTTTCGAAACATTACCTATATGAAGGAAATAAAGTTGCTCTACATACTGTTACGGAGAAATTAATAAGAAAATGGTTGCTTATTGGTTCTAATAAGAAGGTAGTCGATTGGATTTTCTTTGGAAGAGTTTTATTTGATCGTAATGAATTTTTGCATAAATTAAAAATAGAATTGCAGGAATTCCCTTACAGTGGACGTAAAATTAAAACTGGTATCCAATTTTCGAAGTTGATTCGTCGTTATCTAGAAGGGAAAGAGTACTTTGATAAAGGGAGTTACTTGGATGCTTATAATCATGTGGTTGATTCCCTACATCATTTAGGCCGTCTCTCTATTATAGATAGTGGATTGTACCCTGAAGTAACGGTCTGGGCACAGGTAAAAAAAATCGAGCCAGCCATCTATAAATTATATGAAGAGCTTGTCACAAGTAATGAGCCGATAGAAAAGCGCTTAGAGTTATTATTTTTAGCAAGTGAGTTTTTAATACATTCTCGTACACGCGATGGAGCACAGCATATTTTAGAAGTCATGCAAACAAAAGAAATGTGGACTATTCAGGAATTGCATGATCATCATGAGCTCATGAATTACTCAGTAGATTTAGAAGTGTTTGTAGAGTATTTAGTGGATAAAGGCTATATTCAAATAGAACCAATTGCTGCGAAAAGTGATATGATTTTTCACCGTCATTACAAGGTAAATAAAGAAGCTCTAGAAATGGAGCTATGACTGTAGTATGCTTGTAATCGAGGTATTTAAAAATACCTCGATATTTTTTTAGAAAAATAGTTGACGAATAATATCTTGGTATTGTATTATATTAATTGTCGCTAAGACATAACAAAAACTCAATGAAAAACACAAAAAACTTTTTTAATAAGTAGTTGACATGATTTGAGTGAGATGTTAATATAAAGAAGTCGCTGAAAAACGACTTAAAAATGAACCTTGAAAACTGAACAAGCAAAACGTAATCAATAAAGTTTTAAGTAACTAGTTTCGGCTAGTGAACAAAACAAAATTTTGGACATCAAAATTGATGCCAGCAAAACAATTTGAGCTAATCAAATTTCTTTTATGGAGAGTTTGATCCTGGCTCAGGACGAACGCTGGCGGCGTGCCTAATACATGCAAGTCGAGCGAACAGAGAAGGAGCTTGCTCCTTTGACGTTAGCGGCGGACGGGTGAGTAACACGTGGGCAACCTACCTTATAGTTTGGGATAACTCCGGGAAACCGGGGCTAATACCGAATAATCTGTTCCACCTCATGGTGGAACACTGAAAGACGGTTTCGGCTGTCGCTATAAGATGGGCCCGCGGCGCATTAGCTAGTTGGTGAGGTAACGGCTCACCAAGGCGACGATGCGTAGCCGACCTGAGAGGGTGATCGGCCACACTGGGACTGAGACACGGCCCAGACTCCTACGGGAGGCAGCAGTAGGGAATCTTCCACAATGGGCGAAAGCCTGATGGAGCAACGCCGCGTGAGTGAAGAAGGTTTTCGGATCGTAAAACTCTGTTGTAAGGGAAGAACAAGTACAGTAGTAACTGGCTGTACCTTGACGGTACCTTATTAGAAAGCCACGGCTAACTACGTGCCAGCAGCCGCGGTAATACGTAGGTGGCAAGCGTTGTCCGGAATTATTGGGCGTAAAGCGCGCGCAGGCGGTCCTTTAAGTCTGATGTGAAAGCCCACGGCTCAACCGTGGAGGGTCATTGGAAACTGGGGGACTTGAGTGCAGAAGAGGAAAGTGGAATTCCAAGTGTAGCGGTGAAATGCGTAGAGATTTGGAGGAACACCAGTGGCGAAGGCGACTTTCTGGTCTGTAACTGACGCTGAGGCGCGAAAGCGTGGGGAGCAAACAGGATTAGATACCCTGGTAGTCCACGCCGTAAACGATGAGTGCTAAGTGTTAGGGGGTTTCCGCCCCTTAGTGCTGCAGCTAACGCATTAAGCACTCCGCCTGGGGAGTACGGTCGCAAGACTGAAACTCAAAGGAATTGACGGGGGCCCGCACAAGCGGTGGAGCATGTGGTTTAATTCGAAGCAACGCGAAGAACCTTACCAGGTCTTGACATCCCGTTGACCACTGTAGAGATATAGTTTCCCCTTCGGGGGCAACGGTGACAGGTGGTGCATGGTTGTCGTCAGCTCGTGTCGTGAGATGTTGGGTTAAGTCCCGCAACGAGCGCAACCCTTGATCTTAGTTGCCATCATTTAGTTGGGCACTCTAAGGTGACTGCCGGTGACAAACCGGAGGAAGGTGGGGATGACGTCAAATCATCATGCCCCTTATGACCTGGGCTACACACGTGCTACAATGGACGATACAAACGGTTGCCAACTCGCGAGAGGGAGCTAATCCGATAAAGTCGTTCTCAGTTCGGATTGTAGGCTGCAACTCGCCTACATGAAGCCGGAATCGCTAGTAATCGCGGATCAGCATGCCGCGGTGAATACGTTCCCGGGCCTTGTACACACCGCCCGTCACACCACGAGAGTTTGTAACACCCGAAGTCGGTGAGGTAACCTTTTGGAGCCAGCCGCCGAAGGTGGGATAGATGATTGGGGTGAAGTCGTAACAAGGTAGCCGTATCGGAAGGTGCGGCTGGATCACCTCCTTTCTAAGGATTATTTCGGAATACAAACCTAGGGTTTGTAAGATTACGTTTTGCGTTCAGTTTTGAAGGTTCATTCTTCCGAATGAAATACTTCAAAACTTGTTCTTTGAAAACTGGATAAAACGACATTGAAATTGTAACAAACACATTTATTTTTTAAGTTTTTTTATAGGCTTAATAACATTAGTAAGGTTTCAAGACACGAGCAGTTCTAGGAAGCAATCGAGTGAATGAAGGAGCGTACTTCAGTACGTGACTGATTGAACGAGTGAAGCTGACAACGAAATGCGATGTGTATTGAAAGCTGTAGGTTAAGTTATTAAGGGCGCACGGCGAATGCCTTGGCACTAGGAGCCGAAGAAGGACGGCACTAACACCGATATGCTTCGGGGAGCTGTAAGTGAGCTTTGATCCGGAGATTTCCGAATGGGGGAACCCACTACGTTTAATCGCGTAGTATCTTGACGTGAATACATAGCGTCTTGAAGGCAGACCCAGGGAACTGAAACATCTAAGTACCTGGAGGAAGAGAAAGAAAAATCGATTCCCTGAGTAGCGGCGAGCGAAACGGGAAGAGCCCAAACCAAGAGGCTTGCCTCTTGGGGTTGTAGGACACTCTATACGGAGTTACAAAAGAGCGAGTTAGATGAAGCGACTTGGAAAGGTCCGCCAGAGCAGGTAAAAGCCCTGTAGTCGAAAGTTCGTTCTCTCCTGAGTGGATCCTGAGTACGGCGGAACACGTGAAATTCCGTCGGAATCCGGGAGGACCATCTCCCAAGGCTAAATACTACCTAGTGACCGATAGTGAACCAGTACCGTGAGGGAAAGGTGAAAAGCACCCCGGAAGGGGAGTGAAAGAGATCCTGAAACCGTGTGCCTACAAGTAGTTAGAGCCCGTTAATGGGTGATAGCGTGCCTTTTGTAGAATGAACCGGCGAGTTACGATTACGTGCAAGGTTAAGCTTTAGAAGGCGGAGCCGCAGCGAAAGCGAGTCTGAATAGGGCGAAATAGTACGTGGTCGTAGACCCGAAACCAGGTGATCTACCCATGTCCAGGGTGAAGGTAAGGTAACACTTACTGGAGGCCCGAACCCACGCACGTTGAAAAGTGCGGGGATGAGGTGTGGGTAGCGGAGAAATTCCAATCGAACTTGGAGATAGCTGGTTCTCTCCGAAATAGCTTTAGGGCTAGCCTCGTGATGAGAATACTGGAGGTAGAGCACTGTTTGGACTAGGGGGCCATCCCGGTTTACCGAATTCAGACAAACTCCGAATGCCAGATATTTATACACGGGAGTCAGACTGCGAGTGATAAGATCCGTAGTCAAAAGGGAAACAGCCCAGACCACCAGCTAAGGTCCCAAAGTAATCGTTAAGTGGAAAAGGATGTGGCGTTGCACAGACAACCAGGATGTTGGCTTAGAAGCAGCCATCATTTAAAGAGTGCGTAATAGCTCACTGGTCGAGTGACGCTGCGCCGAAAATGTATCGGGGCTAAACGATTCACCGAAGCTGTGGATTGACATCTACGATGTCAGTGGTAGGAGAGCGTTCTAAGTGCGTTGAAGTCAGACCGGAAGGACTGGTGGAGCGCTTAGAAGTGAGAATGCCGGTATGAGTAGCGAAAGACGGGTGAGAATCCCGTCCACCGTATGACTAAGGTTTCCTGAGGAAGGCTCGTCCGCTCAGGGTTAGTCGGGACCTAAGCCGAGGCCGACAGGCGTAGGCGATGGACAACAGGTTGATATTCCTGTACCACCTCCTCACCGTTTGAGAAATGGGGGGACGCAGTAGGATAGGGTAAGCGCGCTGTTGGTTATGCGCGTCCAAGCAGTAAGGCGTGTGTGTAGGCAAATCCGCACACTGTAACGTTGAGCTGTGATGGCGAGTCCATATGGACGAAGTTCCTGATTTCACACTGCCAAGAAAAGCCTCTATCGAGGTGAGAGGTGCCCGTACCGCAAACCGACACAGGTAGTCGAGGAGAGAATCCTAAGGTGTGCGAGAGAACTCTCGTTAAGGAACTCGGCAAAATGACCCCGTAACTTCGGGAGAAGGGGTGCTCTTGAGCGTGCAAGCGCATGAGAGCCGCAGTGAATAGGCCCAGGCGACTGTTTAGCAAAAACACAGGTCTCTGCAAAACCGTAAGGTGACGTATAGGGGCTGACGCCTGCCCGGTGCTGGAAGGTTAAGAGGAGTGGTTAGCGCAAGCGAAGCTGCGAATTGAAGCCCCAGTAAACGGCGGCCGTAACTATAACGGTCCTAAGGTAGCGAAATTCCTTGTCGGGTAAGTTCCGACCCGCACGAAAGGCGTAACGATCTGGGCACTGTCTCAACGAGAGACTCGGTGAAATTATAGTACCTGTGAAGATGCAGGTTACCCGCGACAGGACGGAAAGACCCCGTGGAGCTTTACTGTAGCCTGATATTGAATTTTGGTACAACTTGTACAGGATAGGTAGGAGCCAGAGATCTCGGAGCGCCAGCTTCGAAGGAGGCGTCGGTGGGATACTACCCTGGTTGTATTGAAATTCTAACCCATGCCCCTTAGCGGGGCAGGAGACAGTGTCAGGCGGACAGTTTGACTGGGGCGGTCGCCTCCTAAAAGGTAACGGAGGCGCCCAAAGGTTCCCTCAGAATGGTTGGAAATCATTCGTAGAGTGTAAAGGCACAAGGGAGCTTGACTGCGAGACCTACAAGTCGAGCAGGGTCGAAAGACGGGCTTAGTGATCCGGTGGTTCCGCATGGAAGGGCCATCGCTCAACGGATAAAAGCTACCCCGGGGATAACAGGCTTATCTCCCCCAAGAGTCCACATCGACGGGGAGGTTTGGCACCTCGATGTCGGCTCATCGCATCCTGGGGCTGTAGTCGGTCCCAAGGGTTGGGCTGTTCGCCCATTAAAGCGGTACGCGAGCTGGGTTCAGAACGTCGTGAGACAGTTCGGTCCCTATCCGTCGTGGGCGTAGGAAATTTGAGAGGAGCTGTCCTTAGTACGAGAGGACCGGGATGGACACACCGCTGGTGTACCAGTTGTCTTGCCAAAGGCATCGCTGGGTAGCTATGTGTGGACGGGATAAGTGCTGAAAGCATCTAAGCATGAAGCCCCCCTCAAGATGAGATTTCCCATTACGCAAGTAAGTAAGATCCCTCAAAGACGATGAGGTAGATAGGTTCGAGGTGGAAGTGTGGTGACACATGGAGCTGACGAATACTAATCGATCGAGGACTTAACCAAATTGTTTGAAGCAGTCAATGTACGTTTATCCAGTTTTGAAAGAATAAAATATTATAATATACTTGTAATTTTGATAAAATATGTTATAATAGGTATTGTCTTTCAAATAGTCTAGTGATGATGGCAAAGAGGTCACACCCGTTCCCATACCGAACACGGAAGTTAAGCTCTTTAGCGCCGATGGTAGTTGGGGGCTTCCCCCTGTGAGAGTAGGACGTCGCTAGGCTATATACTAAAATTATTCCGAAGTAGCTCAGTTGGTAGTAGCACCTGACTGTTAATCAGGTTGTCGCAGGTTCGAGTCCTGCCTTCGGAGCCATTCTTGGAGAGTTGTCCGAGTGGCCGAAGGAGCACGATTGGAAATCGTGTAGGCGGTTAACACTGTCTCAAGGGTTCAAATCCCTTACTCTCCGCCAGCACTTTGATTTATTCCAAACGAAGGCCCCTTGGTCAAGTGGTTAAGACACCGCCCTTTCACGGCGGTAACACGGGTTCGAATCCCGTAGGGGTCACCATTTAAATACCCAGATGGAGGATTAGCTCAGCTGGGAGAGCATCTGCCTTACAAGCAGAGGGTCGGCGGTTCGAGCCCGTCATCCTCCACCATATTTTTCATAACAACATAGTATTATCGCGGGGTGGAGCAGTGGTAGCTCGTCGGGCTCATAACCCGAAGGTCGTTGGTTCAAATCCGGCCCCCGCAACCAAATGGTCCCGTGGTGTAGCGGTTAACATGCCTGCCTGTCACGCAGGAGATCGCCGGTTCGATCCCGGTCGGGACCGCCATTTATTTTTTAAATATGGGTCAGTAGCTCAGTTGGTAGAGCATTAGATTGAAGCTCTAAGTGTCGGCGGTTCGATTCCGTCCTGACCCACCATATTTTTTTGCCGGTTTAGCTCAGCAGGTAGAGCAACTGACTTGTAATCAGTAGGTCGTGGGTTCGATTCCTATAGCCGGCACCATTTTCCCGGAGGGGTAGCGAAGTGGCTAAACGCGGCGGACTGTAAATCCGCTCCTTAGGGTTCGGCGGTTCGAATCCGTCCCCCTCCACCAGTTTTTTTTACTATAGGGGCATAGTTCAACGGTAGAATAGAGGTCTCCAAAACCTTTGGTGTGGGTTCGATTCCTACTGCCCCTGCCAATTAATTTTATGGCGATTGTGGCGAAGTGGTTAACGCACCGGATTGTGGTTCCGGCATTCGTGGGTTCGATTCCCATCAGTCGCCCCATCAAATATAAAATTAATAAACATCATAATACAATGGCGATTGTGGCGAAGTGGTTAACGCACCGGATTGTGGTTCCGGCATTCGTGGGTTCGATTCCCATCAGTCGCCCCATTGTTGGGGTATAGCCAAGCGGTAAGGCAACGGATTTTGATTCCGTCATGCCTAGGTTCGAATCCTAGTACCCCAGCCATTTTTGCGGAAGTAGTTCAGTGGTAGAACACCACCTTGCCAAGGTGGGGGTCGCGAGTTCGAACCTCGTCTTCCGCTCCAATATGATGGCGGCATAGCCAAGTGGTAAGGCACGGGTCTGCAACACCCTTATCACCGGTTCAAATCCGGTTGCCGCCTCCATATTTTATCTGATAATCGGTTTATCCGATTTTTTTTATCTCCATTATGCCGGTGTGGCGGAATTGGCAGACGCGCACGACTCAAAATCGTGTTCCTTTGGAGTGTCGGTTCGACCCCGACCACCGGTATCATTACGTATATATACGTTACATTTAGTAAGTTTAGAAAGCTCACAAACCTTGTACTATCAAGGTTTGTGAGCTTTTTGTATTTCCTAAGAGATTACAAGTTTTCAACTAATAGATAGATAAACGAAAAATCGATCTCAGCTTCGATTTCTCGAATATGTAAGAGCCTATTGGTGTTGACATTTATACTGTACGCGGATTGTTAGTTATCAATCTACGTACAGTTTTATTTATGTATAGGTTGATGGAATTGATGCGGATAAAATCAATATGCACAAGAGTTATTATTTTACTTCATTACGTTTATATCATCATAAACGTAATGAAGTAAGTAGGGAAAAAACGGTTATGTGGAAGAAAGAAGATGTTAAGAGTAAAGAAACTGCTAGGGCTTATTACTGTGTATAGTAGTAATCAAGAACAGTATTAGAGATTGTTCACACAGTAAAAGAGTAGGAAGTGGTAAAGAGATGCGTGTAAAAAAATCAAAGTTTCTTCTTTCCTATAAAGAAGAGGATGAATATCTGATTATTAATATTTATACGAATCAAATTTACGCACTAGATAAATTTAGTTCGTTTATTTGGGAAGAGTTAGATAGAACACCGATAATCTCTGATATTTCCAGATTAATAGCTAAAAAAACAAATGAAGATATTTTGATTATTCAAAAGGATTTAGATGGATTTTTAAATTCGTTGTCAAAAGGAGGGTTAATTAAATTTGTATAATTTTTTATATTTATACAAAGAATTAATATCTTTAGATTTCCAAATTCGAAGAAAAGGTTTTGATAAAGTCTTTAGAAGCTATATAAATAAATATTCTATAAATGGTTCTAATGAGGCTTTGACTGAGGAGAACTCTGAAGAGATTTTGGAATGGTTTATTCTTTTAGACCATGTTTGCTGTTGGTATCCTAGGAAAGCGGATTGTATACACAAAACTTTAATTGGTTATAAGATACTTCAATCTAAGTATGGTATACCAGTAAACATGGTAATAGGGATAAAAAAATTTCCGTTAGAGGCACATGCATGGATTCGGTATCAGGGACACAATTTGTTTGAAGAAATGGAAAATATTGATTCATTGAAAGTAATTATAGATTCTAACTCGTATATGAAGGAAGTTGAACCTAGTTGAATTGGTACTTATTTGAATTTATTAATAATTCGGAATGTGAAATAAATGATAATGGACATCTTAAGATCAACAGTAAATCAAAAGTAAATTATTTCAACACATCTTCACAGAACTTTGTTTTGAAAGCAGCATATGCTCAAAATACGACCCCATATGTGTTTTTTGAAAATAATGATGTGTTAATAGTGGGAGACATTGTGATATACAATATTTTGAATCATGGTGTATATGAAAATGTTGATTGGACAGAACAAGAATTACTCACTAATTTAATTTCCCTTTATAACACTTTTGGTTTGGATTTTGTGAAGCGTTTAGATGGCGAATTTTCATTTGTTCTATTTGATAAAAAGAATTTTACATTAATGGCTTGTAGAGATACCTTGGGGGTAAAAAGGCTCTTTTATTTAAAAACCGATACAAAATTAGTAGTTGCGAGCGATATCTTTCTATTGAAAAGTTATCTAAATACACCTGAGTTGAACGGTGTTTACTTTCAAGAATATCTAAATGCAAATGGAATTGTTGATTCCTATTTAACGCCATATAAAGACATCTTGCGTTTACCGAGTGGGAATATGTTTGTTTATGAAAATAAGGAAATTAACCTAATAAAGTATGTGAATTATGATGAATTATTTTCTGATAAATGGATGGTGAAGGAGACAACTATTAATCGGGAAGCGTTAATTGAAGAATTCGAAAGTATTTTGAACAAAGCAGTTTTGAGGAGAGTACACAAAAGCAAGCGAAATACGGTGTTATTAAGCGGTGGCTTAGATTCAACTACTATTTTTAATGTGTCAAAACGATTGGGGCAAAGATACGGAGAAATTAATTCGGTAAGCGTTGTTTTTGATGAATTAAAGGAATGCGATGAAAGTGCATATATAACGGAATTATTAGAACAATATAATTCTAAAGGTACTTTTCTAAATTATGATTCAGTATTGATGTATGAAGATCTTCGGAATAATATATTACGTTTTGACGAACCGTATGCTACTGCTCCTACATGTGAATTTATTTCTCCCTTAATAGAGTCAAGTGTAAACAATAATACATATAGTATCCTAACAGGTTATGGTGGTGACCAACTTTTAACGAATCCGCCGTATTTATTAAGAGATTACGTTAGAGAAGGAAAAATAAAGGATATGTTCGGCGATTTAACTAAATATTGTATGTATACAAATATGTCTGCTTTTAAAGGATTACGTGAGTACATCATTCAACCACATCCTTTTAGTAGAGCCACTAAAAATAAACGGAATCATGCTAGAAATTTATTTTATCAAATGTTAAATGCAAAAGCCAATCATTATATGGATAGGGCGATAGGTGGCTTTTATGGTGCGGATATAAAACATCCTTTTTTAGATAGGGAATTAATTTCTTTTATGATTAAAATCCCTAGTCATATTCTCTTTGATCCTTTCTACACGAAAAAAATTTTAAGAGACTCTCAGAAAAATAAGTTACCTGACAGTATTCGACTGCGTATAAATAAAACATCACACATTGCTCATACATTAAAGAGTATAAGGAAAAATTGGAATTCAATTTATTCTAATGTAAAGTCCCCTTTAGTTGTCTCAAAGTTAGGTCTTTGTTCAGAAGAGTTTTGGGAAGAAAATTTATATAAGTGGAGAAATGGTTTGTTGATAGATGAAGCTTTTTTATTACTGTTCTCCATTGAAGTATGGATTATGCAAGAAGTGAAATGAATCAATATTAATAAGGAGGTTGTTAGTGTAGGTATATTGTGCTATTTCTAAGGGTTACAGGAGGAAATAATTATGTTAATGACATATAGCAAACCAATGCTTTTAGATAGTGGAAATAGTTCGGAAATCATTAAAGGTCAATGTGGCTGGGGTAAAGAATTGCCATTTTTTGATGAAACAGGTGCTGTAAAAGGTAGTTATAGAAGACGTAAATATAGAACCGAACCATGTTATGGTTCTGGAGTTGTAAATATATGTTATGTTTGTAAGACTGAAACGGTTAGTTGTTCTGCAGAAAAAGATGACTGCTAACCTATAAATAGGTTAATACCAAAACTAGTTTATTTTATTTCGATGTTAACTGTAATTAATGTTCTACTTTTTTATTACATAAAAGTTGTAACAGGAATGTATAGTCAAGAACAGGTTTTGGTGAAGAGTCAGGTATGATGAATCATTATGGTTCTTTAGCAGAAAATAAATACAAAAACTAAATTTGCCCTATAGTAATAGCACAATACTCCTACAAAATGTGAAATGAACGTTTTCATATTTTTCTAACTGATAAATAAGGTATGATACTAATTTTCGTGATTGTATTTTTGATTTTCTTTTTTTATAATTTGACAAAATTAAGAAACTGCATTGATTTTCAGCGGAGATTTATACAGATTGAGCAAATAGATGTACTGGATAAGGAAAGAACATATTTGATTTCGGATGAAAATAACATTTTTGATAATTTATATGTTTTGAATGCTATTTATCGTAGAATTTCAAAAAAGAATGAAGTTATTTTGATAAAAGTGGTATTTGAAAACGATGACGAGATAAAAGTCGAACATTTGATGAAATTAAATCAATTGCAAATTGAAGAAATTCCAGTATTACTATATATGGGTGAAAAACATTATTGGGAAGATATAATGAATTTTTCCTCATAAGGTAAATCTCTTTGAAATGATATAAAATTTTGTGTGTATTTTACTATTAAAATCCTTGTATATTAAAGGATTTTAAAAGTGATTTGAAAGAAAATGAGGTGACTGAATATCATTATTGTTTATCTGGTTGTAGCAATGATTTTTCTAAAAAACGGATTCAATAAAGTTTTTAAAATTTATCATTATTATGTGGCGATAAATGAAAAAATAAAAATATCTCCGATATTCGTAAGCATTTTAGTGAGTTTAGATGTGCTTGTAGGTATCTCCTTATTAATTCAATTTGTGAATGTATACATATGTATGACCGCTGTAATGTTGCAATTATTCAATCTATTTTTACTGTTTAAACCTTCTAAAGGAGGAAAGACACGTAACTGCGGTTGTTTTGAAAACATACCTATCAATATAAATATAAAAAATTTAGGATTCAATTATGTGAAATTCACATTAATTTTCTTAATTTTTTTAGGAGAGATACTATGATTTATATTTTTTGTTATGGTTCTGCTTTAGTATTGATACTTTCTGGGGTTTCTAAATTAATCTCACATTCAAATACAAAGCAGTTTTTTTTAAAGTATATTCCTATCAATGATATTTTAATAACATTAGTGGCATTGTTATTCCCATTATTTGAAATTGTAATAGGTGTCAGTTTGTTTATTTATGCTCACCCTATACTTTATATTAGTGCCTTATCTTTAATCTTACTCTTTATCATTATTAATTCGTATGCACTTATTAATAAGATAGAAGAGGACTGTAAATGTTTCGGCAATTTAATTCCAACTAAGACAGGACTGGGTGGCTTAATACAAAGTGTATGCATGTTTTTCAGTATAGTGCCACTACTGTATTTTGATAAAGGTAATATGAATATACTTGACTTTGGCAATATATTTTATCTTGTACCTGTTCTTTTATGGTTCATCACTTTAATAATTATTAGAAGAAACGTAGAGGTGGTGTAACGATGGACACGGAATTCTATTATGCTTTCGTCATCATTTCTTGTGTATTAATCCTTAGTATTTTGATTTCATTAAGAACTAGACGAGTGTTAGATGTAGAAAAATGGGGACCGATGGAAAAATCTGTTTTTCCGTTGATTTCATTAAAGACCAAACAATTTGAATCTGTTAAAGTTCAAGATATTATGAATGAGGTTAATGTGCAGACTTTAGTATTTATTGATAGTCAGTGTTCTGCTTGTAAAGCAACATTAGCAAAACTCAATTTTTTAGTTCCTGTTAAAAAAGAAAAGTATATTTTTATAGCAACGGATACGATAGAAAATCGGGATAACCTGAGCTATTTAGAGGATGAATATATTTATTTTATTGAAGAAGAAATTCTATCTAATCAGTTAAAAATAGATGTTTTTCCATTGTATCTTGTTTTGAATACTAATAATTTTATAGTAGAGAAGAAAGGAATCGCAAGTTTAGAAAATCTTTTGGATGTGAATGACTATGAAGTTGAATGAATTAAAATTCCATGAGAAAGATCGACCTGTTAGAGACTTTTTCTATTCACAGTATTTTTATTTGAAAAATATTTGGAGAGAACAAAAGGGCATATTTCTTTTTTTAACTCTTTTAAGCATAATAACTTCTATTATGTTACCTTTAGAAATTTTGCTACAGAAAAGGTTGATAGATCAATTAACGGTGGTGCAGAAAATCCCTAATGAATTGGGATTTGTGTTAGTTCTCCTTGTAGCAATAACGTTTCTTAGTCTATTTGGACAACTATCTGGAAAAATTCAAGATTATCTATTTCGAAAAATTTCTTTAAGAGTGAATTATTTATTTAAAGCGATGTTAAACAAAAAAGTAACTAGCGTTTCTTTAGAAAACTTTGAGTCTAGCTTTTTTTACAATCAAGTGAATTTGGCAGCCAAAGCGTTGGAAGGAAATGGGATAGGTACAACATATTCATTTTTGCAGATCATTACAAGTGTATTTTCGTTATTTTCAGTTTTTGCGATTTTAACGGCTATTCATTGGACATTACCTTTAACTGTGCTTTTATCAACAATTCCAGGGGTTGTCATTGTTTTTTTTAGCAAACTTAAAAATTATAAAGTTGAAAAAAACGTTGTATTTAAAGAAAGAGAGCTTTCTTATACAGAATCCCTTTTTTTTGACAAAAGCTATTTAAAGGAAATTAAAGTGTATACATTGAGTGATTATTTATTGGAAAAATGGAAAAAACTTTATTTTTATACGATGAACAAGAGACTTGAAGTGACAAAGTGGGAACTGAAAAATAGTGCAGTGGTGATACTATTTGTAGGAGTTATCAATACAGGTGTATCTGTATTCTTTGTTTATCAACTAGTAGAGAACGCTTTAACAATAGGGAGCTATGTGGCGCTAACTGCAGCGATAATTACTTTGCAGGGCATTTTTGCTCAAATTGGTGCACATATAGCTTCTATATTTGAAGCAGCTATTTATAATAATGCATTAATCAAGTTGTTGAAAATAGAACATTTTGATGACGAAAAGAGAGAAGAAATTAATTCTATTGAAACGATTGATATTAAAAATGGCACTTTCAACTACCCTTATTCTGATATTTCAGTTTTTTCAAAATTGAACTTTTCAATACGAAGAGGAGAAAAAATTTCGATTGTAGGTGGAAACGGTTCAGGGAAAACAACACTCGCCCATTGTTTAGTAGGATTATTCAATTTGACGGAAGGAACGATTTTAGTAAATGGAGAAAATATGAACGACATTGAAAAATCTAGTTTACACAAACAAGTTGCTGTTGTTTTTCAAACATTCCCTAAATATATGTATTCGTTAAGAGAAAATATTGGTTTTGGCAATGTAGATGACATGGAGAATGCCCAGAAAATATGGGATGTCATAAGAAAAGTAGGATTGGAACATAAATTTTCAATCCATAATGTTGACTTAGATACTTATTTATCTAAAGAAATGGATGGAGGGATTGATTTATCTGGGGGAGAATGGCAAAAAATAGCTTTAGGACGAGCGCTAATGAAGGATGTTAGTTTGATTTTGTTGGATGAACCTACAGCGTCATTAGATCCTCATTCAGAATTAAAAACACTTGAATTATTCGATAGCATGACAGATGATAAAACAACGATTACGATTACACATAGAATCGGACCCACGAAATTATCAGATAAGATTATCGTAATGGATAAGGGGAAAATTGAGGAAATTGGTACTTTTGATGAATTAATAAATAATAAAGGATTATTTTATCGTATGCATCAAGCCCAATCCAAATGGTATGAGCGAAAGGAGCATTTTCATGAAACCGTTGAAACTACATGAGACACAAAACATGAAAGAAATCCCATTAGTAGTGATGAAAAATGTGTCAAAGGAATTTCAGTCAAAGGATTTTATGGTACAAGCACTAGATACAATCAATTGTGAAATTTACCAAAATGAAATCGTAGCAATAATGGGTACGAGTGGTTCAGGGAAAAGTACATTACTTAATATTTTAGCTGCTTTAGACAAACCTACGCATGGTGAATTAATTTTTCAAGGTGTACCGATGATTGAGCAATTTCAAGAACCGATAGCATCGGAATTTAGAAAACGAAATATAGGTTTTATATTTCAAAATTTCAACTTATTAGATGAATTGACGGTATCAGATAATGTGGCTCTGCCATTAATTTTGCTAGATGAGGACTCTAAAAAAATTGCGCAAAAGGTGAAAGATGTTTTAACAAAAATGTCAATTAGTGATTTAGCTGTAAAGAAACCACATGAATTATCTGGTGGGCAAAAACAAAGAGTGGCTATCGCAAGAGCCGTTATTGCCAATCCGCTATTATTACTGGCAGATGAGCCGACAGGGGCCTTAGATGTGAATACAACTAATGATATTCTAACAACACTTGTTCAATTGAAAAATCTAACGAATCAAACAATTATATTGGTAACACATGATCCACATGTATCGACTTATGCTGATCGTGTACTATTCTTTCATAAAGGGAAATTAGTAGATAATTATATCAACCAAGTGAATAGCGATAATTTATCGATGATTTTTGACAAATTTAAAAACATACAGAGGAGTTATCTCAATGTATGATTTAAAGAATATTGCTTGGAAACTTTGTAGAGCTGCTAAAATACAAGTAATCATTGCCATACATGTTGTAGCACTCGCTGTTTGTTTAATTGCAACAATGTTGGTCTATGTTGAAAATGCACGAACAGAAATGGAAGACAATATTCGTAACTTGTATGGGGATGTGGATATTTCAGCTGGTTATAACCTTTCATCTAGTCAAGAGTCTAGTCAATGGATTACGAAAGAAAGTTTTAATCAGATTAAAACTTTAGAAGAAGTTGAGCTTGTGGAACCGATTTTACTACAATTTACATCTATAGATAAGATTGAAGGAGCCTATACATTAGGTATTACGAATGGGCATTTAACAAAAGGTTTTTACCATTTAAACGACATACCGAAAGATAATGAAGTTATTATTTCACATTCTTTATCAAAAACTTTAAATAAGTCTGTTGCAGATTCAATTGTGGTAAATGGTAAGCCGTTTCTTATAAAAGGTGTGCTATCTCCTAATGAATATGGAGAAGATGCGCCTATTCTTTATATGGACATTGATTCTTTGAAAATTGTAAGTAGTATTCCATCGGATGTAAAAGGCTTGTTTGTCATGATTAAAACAACGGATGTGTGGCAGACAGCTACTGTATTACATCAATTTTTCCCAAATATACGTGTGGATATAACGAAAGAAACGGACTGGGTACAAGCAAATTTAATTTCCTTACTCGTTTTCATCATGATGTTAGTGGTTAGTATTATCATTATTAGTGGTCTATTATTGAAGTCCACTTTTTCATTATTATTTAGTCGTTTACAAGCCCAATTTTTCGTTTTAAGAACAATGGGAGCAACGACAGGGCAACTAAAAAAGATTGTCAACTATCAATCCACTATCATATTACTAATAGGTGTAGGAGCAGGCACAATCAGTAGCCTTTTGTTGCTAAAATTCATTGTCCCATCTTTGGTTGAGATGGTCGGCTTACCACAAGCCCATTTTAACATTCCTGTTGTCTATTTTTCAGCAATTTTACTTGCTATTTATTTCTTACTCTACATGTTTGTGTTTGTTCAAGTAGCGAGGGTAACTAAAATATTACCTTTAGCAATGAAAAGAAATTATGAGTTTAAATCATATCATTGGACAAAATGGAAGACCGTACTTACTTTTATAATAGGTGTGATGTCATTACTTATTCTTGCACAAGGTATTGTGCAAAATGATGCAATTCAGTCAATTATTTTCATTTTTACTGGAAGTGTATGTATCATAGGTTGTCTATTCTTTTTATTCCCATATATTATGGTATACACATTGAAAAAATACTCTTCCTGGATTCATCGCTATTTAGGAAACAAAGCGCACTATGTAAAAATTCTATTCATCCCTAGTTTAAGCAACTATGTTCCTGTTGTTTGTATATTAGCTATTTTGATTATGATTATTACGTTTAATGGTACATTTTTGAAATCTATTGTAGAATCCGAGGAAACAACGATTGAAAAAACCTATCCGTATGAAGTAGCGATTGATAATCCTTATTTTGAGAATATTTCTTATAATGATATAGAGTTATTGCGAAAAAAAATTTCAATAAAAGAAATACAATTAGATAGTAAGGGTAGTTCTTTTCTCACTAATAATGGGGTTAATCTGAATTATTTTGCGAAAGATTTTGGTGGAGCAGATAGAGTTGAAATTACAGATGATGTAGCTGATAAGTATGATTTAAAAATAGGCGATGTTTTAGAAGGCGATTACTTAGATAGAAGGTCAAATGGAAAAGTCATTCGTTTAAGAATTACTGGGATCGTTCCAACAGAAAACAAATATAAACAACTTTTTGTTGATTGGAATTCCCCTTTGATTAAAGATGTTGTAACCATTGATAAAATCCATTTAACTTTAGGTAATGGAACAACATTAGACGATCTTCAACAGGCGATTCATGATTGGCCAACGTTAAAAATTGTGGAGCGAGCTGTTCTTTTAGAGCAAGCCTCGGAATGGTTTTATCAACGATGGGCAATGTTCATGGTCGTTTTGACTGCTTTAGTAGTAGCGAGTTGTACTGGTTTAGTGCAAACGATTGTTCATATTATCTTTAAAAGGAGAGAGCAATACAATACTCAACGTTTAATTGGGATTTCCCCAAAAGAATTGAAACAGGTTATTTGGTCTGAAGTTCTCTTTATTGTCACTATCGGTTTACTATTTGGTTTAACATGTGGCATGTTTTTAACCAAGTTAATTATGCAAATTGATGCAGATGGGCAAATAGGATGGGATTTCTTGTTTATATTTAGCTCAGGTATAGGTATAGTAATGGTTATTTTATTATGTTGTCGTCTATATATTGGTCGATTTGTAAAACGGAGTGTTATTTAGAAATGTTTGAATCTAATAAAAGAATTTTGTATATCTTAGTACATTCAAATTACACGCTTATTCAAGAGCTTTTAAAAAATATGTTCACTATGTATAGACCATCTTGGGAAATTGATACTATTAACTTGCCGAGTGAGATTGTCATAAGGATAAATGCCAATAAAAAATATGATGTTGTGTTAATTGACACATCTCATAAGCATTTTACCCACAATATACCATATTTAAAAAACCTCGAAACAATGAAATGCCAAATTATTTTTATGACAGATGAAAATATTGGAGAGCTTCATTTCTACACAAGTAATATCTCGAATTGTAAGATAATAAATAAAAATATGACGATAGAACAATTAGTTCATATCATTGAAGGAGACTCAATTGAAATAGTTGACACAAGACGAGTTGGAGAATTAAATAATTTAGACATGAATGTGCTCACGGAGTTGGCAAAAGGGCACTCCATTGACTATCTTTGCAACTCGCAAAAATTCACAAATATTGAGATAGAGCAAGCGATTCGGAATATTAATTCATATTTTGGAACATCTCATTATTTAGAAGCAGTATATAAGGCGTATACGGAAAAACTTATTTAAAGGAACGTTAAGTATTACTCTACACTTACGTTCTTTTTTTTTACGTTTATGTAAGTGGAAGATTGAAAATGAAAGTTTAGCAACATAAATATCCTTTTTATGTAATTTTTAACTATTTAGTCGTTATATGTTTTATACTGGTTATCGGGGAGATGATGATATGGAATTTACTGCAAAAGAGGAAATACTAGTAGATTATTTTGACCATAAAAGACCGTTAACACAGTTAGATAAAATTAAATTAGTGTATGGATTTCGTGTTGTTACAAGCGAGTTGAAAAAATTATTGGTTATATACGGTATAGCTATTGCAATTGGTTTATTTTGGAAAATGTTGTTAGTTCAAATTGGATTTCTACTTGTACGGCAAGTAGCATATGGTGCGCATTGTTCTTCATATAAAACTTGTCTTGTTGTTAGTAGCATTTCATTTCCATTCATCACATGGCTAGCTGGAGCATTGCCTATCACTTCACTCGTTGTTTGGGGAGTGTTTTTACTTGGAGCTGTCATCTTGTTTTTTATTGGTCCAGTGAGTTCTAAAAAAACAAAGGTACGAGGTGAAGCTCATCGAACATTCTTGTTTAAAAAATTGTATAGGAGAGTTATTGTGTTGGGCGTACTGCTCGTTATTTTTCCAACATCAATAAGTGTATTTTTCGTAGCGGGTGCTTTTAAGGCGGTTGTGTTAGTGGTTATTGCAAAATTAGGAGGGTATCATTGATGAAATTTATTTTTGATAAAGTGGTTGAAAATTTGTGTAACTTACTTATTAAATTAGCGGACTTTGGCTCTGTTTATATGTGTTGGGGAGTTTTAGGAGAAGAGGAGTTACCACAAGAACTGAACAAATTTGAAAAATTACCATAAGTAATATAAAATAGGGAATAATTATATGTTAATCTGGAAGGATTTTGTTATTAATATGTGGAGTATATCCTATTTAACTTTAATTATTTATCAATTTTTCATATTAAGTATTTTACCATTATATTTTAGTGAAATTACAATAACAAAAAAAATGGTTTTGAAGATTGCCTTATTAATAGTAGTACCACCAGTTGTGTTATTTGCTTTTATAGGTGTATATGCTATGGCGTATGTCGTATTAGTGGTAAGTTTCTTCGTCTATCAGCAAACAAAGCGAAGACGGAATATCGTTCACGTGCTGTTTACAATAGTTTTAGTTGTTATGGCTGATCATATTTCTTCGCTTGTCGTGTATCATTTATCAAATGGTATGGAAGCTATCATCACTTCTCCATTGGTACAACTCTTCGTTTCTATGAGTATCTTATTTATTTTGGTGCTTGTCTACAAAAGGTTACTCCGTTATTTTGCAGGATGGTATGTGTTTGAGCAATATATTATACTTGCAATGATTCCTCTATTAATTATGACGATTGCCTTTATGTATACCGATATTGTGTTGATAGATAGTCCATCGTTTATCAGTAGTGTCCAACATAATTTATTCTTTTTTGTGATTTATTTGATGATCTTTATCATTATTATTTGTTTCTTCGTTTACTTAGCTATTAAGAACATACATATTAAACAAAAAGAAAAGGAATTGGAAGAATTTAAATCGTATGTGGCGTCGCTTGAGGAAATCAATCGTGATATGCGTAAATTTAAGCATGATTATAAGAATATTTTAACATCAATGCGTCATTTTATAGATTCTAAAAATTACTCGGAACTAGAAACCTATTTTTATCGACATATTTTACAAACCGAAAAGAATGAGCAAGTGCATGAAATGGCTTTTTCGATGCTTAATTGTTTACATATACCTAGTTTAAAGGGACTATTAACAACAAAGCTTATCCAAGCACAGACATTTCAAATACCAATGTACGTTGAAATTGTTGAAGATATTGACAGAATTGCATTGGATGAGATTCAATTAAATCGCTTGTGCGGTATATTATTGGATAATGCACTCGAAGCCAGTAAGAATGCTACAGAGCCTTGGATTCGATTAGCCATTATTCGAATGGATGGTGCTGTGTTAATTGTATGTGTGAATACTTTTTCGTCAAATCAAAGTAATGAGTTAAAAGTACATAAAATTTTTAAAGAAGGCTTTTCGACAAAGGGAGAGGAGCGAGGCTTAGGTTTATCTATTTTACGCCAAATGGTGGATGCTTCTCTAAAACTGCGATTGAATACAAAAATTAATGGTAATTTATTTATACAAGAGTTGTTTATTGATGATCAAGAGGTGCAAATATGAAAGTGATTATTTGTGAAGATAATGTTGTTCAGTTAGAGCATATCAAAAAAACTATTGAAAACTATGCCATGATGGAGGGAAATGGGATTGAAATTGTACTCACAACCACAAACCCTGATGAGGTCATTGCATTTGAAAAAGCAGATTGTTATTTTTTGGACATAGATTTGAACCATGAAATAACAGGGCTTATGTTAGGTGATATGATTCGTAAACGCGACCCATTGTGCAGTATTATATTTGTCACAACCCATGCCGAAATGACCTATTTAACGTTTATGTATAAAATTGCTGCGTTAGATTTTATTATTAAGGATCACACAGATATGTTACAGCAAAAAATATTAGCAACACTAAAAGTCGCATATGAAAAGTATATTCAAATTGGCCAACAACAAGCACCTTCACAGATTCAAATAAGAGCAAATGGTTATACAAGGAATATTGCTATTCAGGATATATACTTTTTTGCGGCATCCCCAAAATTACATAAAATTATATTACATTTAGAAAATGAGCATATTGAGTTTTATGGTCGCTTAAAGGATTTTAAGGAAGCACATACATCAATGTATCAATGTCATAAGGCTTTTATTGTGAATAAACAAAACATTGAATTTGTAGATCATAAGGAACGAATTGTATATTTCAAAAATGGCGAAACTTGCTTTGCCTCTGCACGACTTATAAAGGGTTTAAAATAATTAGCATTCACTATTTGTTTGATAAAGATATTCATTTCTATACGGATCCCAGTTTAGATGGAATCACATCGTGAGTCTACAGAGGGAATAATACTTTAGTACAAACCAAACAATCAGAGAGCTTTACTTGAAGATCATTGAGTTGAATATGCAGCTCTTTATTTCTTACTGATGAAAAAGGAAAGTGAATAGGTTAGTTAGTTGTGAAAGGAAAAGTAAAATATACGATAAAACTTATTTAATATATCGTTAAAATTCATCAAAACGTGTTACCATGGGTTCAATTTGATTTCATAAAAACAGTGTGAGTTGATAGATCAAATATGGGAATAATAACTACCCTTTTTTTATTGGAAATTAGAGTTAACGCATAAAAGCTGAGGTGTTGAAAATTTTGAAACCCATACAACTAAACGAAATACCTAAAGAGATCGTCGAGTATGTCGGAGCAGTTATTAATATTCATTTTCCTAGACAGGGACATACATCGGATGTAGGAATTCTTAATTCTAAAAGAGGGACATTCGTTTTAAAAAGAGCAAAAGGAATGCCATTCTGTGCTTGGTTATCGAAAGAAGCATGGGTACTTAAAAATCTAGCAGCATCTGCTTTACCTACTCCGAGGCTATATTATTTTATCGAACAACCATTACAAAATCAGTCATGGGCTTTAATGGCATATTTAGAAGGCGACACCGTTAGAAGTGCTCTGGAAAAAGAGGATAATACAGAAAATAGACATGAAATACTATTTAACTTTGGAAAGACGCTATCTGCCATTCATTCAACTCCATGTCCAGAGGAGTTAATAAAGGACACAGTATGGATAGACGATATGCTAGAACAAGCTGAGTTTAATATGAAAAATTATAAAGTAGATGGCACAGCTGAATTGTTAAGTAGGTTGAAGAGACACAAACCAAAGATAACTCAGCAAACCTTTATACATGGTGATTTCACAATTGATAATGTACTTGTACATAATCGGAGGATTTCGGGAATAATTGATTGGAGCGCTGGAGCATGGGGTGACCCACGATATGATGTTGCTTTAGCAGTTCGTCCTAAGCCATGGGCATTTGAAACAGAAATAGATAAACAAATTTTTTATGAAGGGTATGGCGTAAAGTTAATAGACGAAAGTGAATACAACTATTTTAAAAATGGATTATATGAATTTTTTTAAAAAATTAATAAACCTTCAACCACTCTAAAGGATAAAAATATCTTTGAGTGGTTTTTTGTTTTCTATGTCTTTTTTATATTAGTTCATTCTCCGTTCATTTAACAATTTTAAGATATGGGTATCAACGAAATGGAGGGGTTAAGGATGAATCTTGCCTGGAAGGAAATAAAGAAGAATAAAGTACGGTTTTTAATTTTGGGCTCCATTATTTTTCTAGTAAGCTTTTTAACATTTATTATTTCAGGTTTGGCAAATGGCCTGTCACAAGATAATGCAGCTTTAATTAAAGATTTACCAAAGGGACATTTTTACATGGCTGAGGATGCAGAGGGTACGTTTAATCTTTCGAGAATCGATAGCAATCTTCAGCAGGAGGTAATGGGTAAAGAGAAAGAGGCAGTGGCTTTTTCGATTCAAATGGGCTTTTTAAATGATAAGGACGATAAACAGCAGAGTGTTGCTTTTGTTTCATCTACGGAATCCACACTGTTTAAAAATGTACATCAAGGTGAGGTTATTTTAGATAGCTCGTTGCAGGAAAAAGGGATTCAGATTGGTGACGTATTGACGAATAATCAATACAGTGGAGAATTTATTGTCAAAGGTTTTGTAGAGCAAAAGAAATTTAGTCATTCACCTGTCGCTTATATTAGTGAAGAGGCCTACCAGGAAATGTATCGAGTAAAAGATATGCAGCTAATTTTTGTACCAAACAGCGGATCAGAGGACATTAATGAGCTTCAGGCATATAGCAATAAAGAATTTCTCAATACTATTCCTAGCTATAATGCGGAACAGTTGTCCTTAAACATGATCATTTGGTTTTTAGTTGTGATTAGCGGCATGCTATTCGCTATTTTCTTCTATATGATGAATGTACAAAAAATTGGTTTGTACGGCATTTTAAAAGCAATTGGTTTAAAAACAAGTAGGTTGTTTAAAATGATTTGGACTCAAATGGTTATTATTACAGCTCTATCACTTGTGGTATCAGTCAGTCTTAGCCAGGTTTTCAATGTAGTTGCTCCCAAAGGAATGCCCTTCACCTTATCATTTGGTACAACAACACAATTATCCATGGTGTTCCTCATCATTGGTTTTATCGGAGCGACATTGTCAGGGCTACAAATTAAAAAAATTGAACCGTTACAAGCTATACAACAAGGGGAGGCTTAATCATGACGTTATTTACAATCGATGCAGTAAGAAAAACGTTTAAAAATGGCGAAGTCGAAGAAGAAATTTTGAAAGGCATTAATCTTTCATTAAAAGAGGGAGAAATTACGGCATTGGTTGGTGCCTCTGGTTCAGGGAAAAGTACATTGTTAACGATAGCAGCTGGATTGCAGAAAGCAACTGAAGGGCAAGTACTCTTTGAGGAACAAAATCTTACAAAGATGAGCACTGAACAGATACGAAAGTTGCGTGCTAGTAAATTTGGCTTTGTCTTTCAATTCGCGCATCTCGTACCCTTTCTTACAGTGGAGGAGCAGCTGCTATTAATGCTAGATGTAGCTGAATCTCCATTAAAGAGTCATGAACAGCAGTATGAAGTGAATCGCTTATTACAATTGGTGGGAATGGCTCATCGTAAAAAAGCTTATCCTTCTTCATTATCAGGTGGGGAAAAACAGCGTGTTGCAATTGCACGTGCGATCATCCATCAACCTAAAGTATTATTTGCTGATGAGCCAACAGCTAGCTTAGATTCCCAGCGTTCTCAAGAAATTATGTTTTTACTCAGAGAATTAACCAAAACATTAAAGATTACAACGTTGATGGTGACGCATGATGAAGAAATGTTAGCTTATACAGACCGTATTGTTAAAATGAATGATGGAATTGTATTACAAACCATACAGTAAGTTTTTAGGCTAACACTAATTGATAAAACTAAATATTAATGTCATTTTTTAATTAAATAAAGAGGAAATCTTATCTAGTTTATTGAACTAAACATTATGCTTCAATATGTAGAGGAGGATATATATGGGAAGAGTGGTCGGTTTTGAATTAAATAGTCAAGATCCAGAGAAAGCAGCTGCGTTTTATAATAAGGTGTTTGGCTGGGAGGTGGCACCCCCCTTTTGGGATTATAGAGAAGTTACGACAGGGAACGAAGAGATAAAAGGGATTGATGGTGGAATAGGTAAAGGACCAAGCGATTTTCCACATGGTACTCGTATTCAAATTGAAGTAGATGCCATTGATGAAGTGATTGAACAGGCAAAAAACAATGGTGCTTCTATTTTGCGAGATAAAATGGAATTTGATAATTTTTTTCTTGCCTATTTGGTTGATCCGACTGGAATAGGCATAGGATTAATTCAATATAAATAAAAAAAGCCTCTTAAAGAAGAGGCTTTTTTTATTTTTAAGAAGTAGTTTTTAGGGTAAAGAATCGATGGAGGAGGAATGACATGAAAAACCTATTGAAAATAGTATGTTTAATCCTGATAACTATTGGCATGTTACCTAAGGAAGCAAAGGCGGCTAGTTTTATAGATATAGCTGATGATACATTGATGACAGAAATTGATTATTTGGTGGAGCAGGATATTATAAAAGGCTACTCCAAAACCTTATTCAAACCGAATGAAAATGTTACAAAAGCACAGGTAGCTGTAATGTTAACTCGTGCTTTGGGTTTAAATACAATTAATGTAGAAAATCCAAACTTTCAGGATGTAACGACAGCGCATAAGTATTATAAAGAAATAGCTGCAGTAGAAAATAAGGGTATTTTTGATTCAGCTGATAAATTTAATCCAGATTCAATGATTACCAGGGGACAAATGGCTATTGTGCTGCAACGGGCTTTCCAATTAAAAGGCACCGATTCCTATTATTTTTCAGATGTAACGGAACAGACACCAGGGTATAAGGAAATTTTAGCACTGGCTCATAATCATTTAGTAAGGGGCTATGAGGATGGGTCATTTCAGCCAAATAAACCTGTTACACGAGCCCATTTCTCAGCGTTTTTGGCACGAGCGATGACCCTGGCTAGACCTAACCTATTAAAAGATCCTACTTTTGTTTATACGTATGCCTATTATTCTTTAAATGATCATAAACGTTATACGTTAAACTACCAGTATCATCATCATGACGGTAAAAATGATGTATGGACGGTTCAAAATCTAAGTTCAGCTCAAACATTTCCTAATGAGCTGTTGTATGGTCATGATCGTATATATGGTCAGGCTATTGCTGATAAGGCTAACACACATTACGACTTATATTTGGAACTACCTCTTAGAATAGGTGTCATGTTACATGAAGATGATCCTGGAGTTTCGTCTGGTGTACGAGTGACAGTTAAAACAACTAACGGTACTGTTCAGGCGGGTGATGTGCAATATTCAGGTGTGATAATACTTGAAGAAAAATCAATATATAGTGATGTAGTAAAAACTTATTATTTTGTCGATGAGATTGGTTTAGTCAAAGAGCTACACAATGATATTGTCGTTTACGAGTTACTTAATCGAACAATGAAATAAAAAGAAAGCAAGCCTCCTTTTTAAAGTGGGCTTGCTTTAAGCATGTAAAGTTATATGAAAAAACCGCTGAAGTGCTTGTAGCCATTCCTTATCATTCTGTGTTGTATAGGTTGTTAAGGAGGATCCTTCATAGATTCTAAATTCGTTGTTCATCATAGTATGACGTCCATGAGCCGTTCGAATCATAGCAATTTTATTTTTTTGCTTAGAGAGTCTGGGAGCAAACATAGCATCATTTGCATCGTCACGAAAACTATAGAGCAAACGCCAGTTTTGTTTTGCTTGCTCGAAAAGCATCCAACCATTTATTTCATCCCGTTCTACTTTATATAACTCACGGCCTTCACGGTGTTGATGTCCTGCAATTAAAGGTACAGGCTTACAGGGGGCTAAAGCACCTACACCCACATCTGATATAAAGGATTGTCCAGCGTCATTTACTAATAAAAGCTGATGCATGGGAATCTCTTCTACAGGAGTGTTTTCTGCCACGTTGCGCCAAAATTGAGCATAGCGATTGGTTACGGAAAAGCCAAGCTCCCGTAAGAGCCAACTAAATAAAATATTGAGTTCAAAGCAATTTCCGCCACGCCGATTAATAATTATTTTTTGAAATAAATCAGGAATAGCGAAGGAGATACCACGGTTCAAGGCCACATCTAAATTTTCATAGGGAATGGTCAACAGATGCTTAGTTTGGAGCTTTCCAAGTAATTGGATGGTTGGCTCCAAAGATCCTTGAAATTGAATTTGCTGTAAATATAGCTGAATCTGTGAATTCATAAAATCGCCTCACTTCCATACTAATAACATAACCGAAACAGCCTAAGATTACACGCATAATATTAACAAGGAAATGATAGAAAAATAGTAATATAACTAGTAAAATTAATATATTAGCTACTATAAAGTGAAATATTTTACATTTTAGTTAATAATAATGAAGGTAAGGTAGGTATGGTAAGCATAATGAAATGGATAGAAGTGAATACATATGAGGAAATGAGCGAAGTTGCCGCGAATATTTTCTCCAAACAAATACAAGAGAAGCCTGATAGCATTTTAGGATTAGCAACAGGCGGTTCACCTGTAGGCATGTATAAGGAATTAGTGAAACGACATCAAGCAGATCGTTTATCATTTAAGAATATTCAAACGTTTAACTTGGATGAATATGTCGGTCTTGAACAAACTAGTCCTGCAAGCTACTGGACATTTATGCATGAGAATTTATTTAATTTTGTGGATATACAGCCGGAGAATATTCATTTGCCAAATGGTAAGACAGCAGATTTAACTGCTGAGTGTGTAGCTTATGATGAGCGGATTAAAGAAGCAGGGGGAATTGATTTACAGCTTTTAGGAATCGGGGTAAATGGACATATAGGTTTTAATGAGCCTGGTACTCCGTTTGATTCTATGACCAATATTGTAGAATTAACTGAGTCTACAAGAACAGAAAATGCTATTTATTTTAATGATCCTTCTGAAGTACCAACACATGCAATTACAATGGGGATTCAATCCATTATGAAGGCCAAAGAAATTGTCCTTATTGCCTTTGGGGAAAAGAAACTTGATGCTATTGAAAAATTAAAAAGTGGTCATGTGACGGAAGAATTCCCTGCTAGTCAATTATTAAACCATCCAAATGTTACAATTATCTTTGGTGGAACAAAATAAACATAATAAGCAAGGACTTCTTATGATTGAGGTCTTTGCTTTTTGTTTTTTTCTGGAAAATACACTACTAATGACTTAGCTTAAAGTAGATAACACTGGTTTCTGAGCGCCTTCGCACTACTTTGGAGCGGATCGCACCCGTTTTTGAGCGTTTTCCCCTTAGCTAAGAGCGATTCTCTTCTCTTATTGAGCGTCTTCATTCCATCTAGGAGCGGATTTCATGCTACTATGAGCGGGTTTACCTAATCTTGGAGCAAACCTCGTGCATCAATAGAGCAGAAGATATCATTACCTCTCAGGAGACTATTCAATGCTTGCAGAGTATTGGTATGCTAGAATTAGGAAAACAGAGGAGGGATTGTGTTGAAAAGTACCGTACCACATTTAGAAAAGGGAGATCTAGTTGGTGTTGTTGCCCTTTCAAGTGTTGTAGAACCTGAAAAGCTAGGGGAAGCATTAGCATTTTTAGATGAATTGGGTCTTCGCTATATTATCGGTGATACGATCCATGCCAAACATGATTATTTGGCTGGGGATGATGAGACGAGATTAAGTGACCTGCATGAAATGGTGAAAAATCCGGAGGTCAAAGCAATCTTTTGTGCAAAGGGGGGCTACGGCTCTGCACGAATAGCTGAAAAAATTGATTATGCTTTATTAGAAGAAAATCCTAAAATATTTTGGGGGTTTTCAGATCTTACATATTTACATTGTGCGATAAATGAGTATGCTCATCTAGTGACATTTCACGGACCAATGTTGATGTCAGCTAGTAAGATAGATGATTTATCGAAGAAAATGTTCTTACAATTATTTTCTCCGATCGAAATTCAGTATACAGAGGCGATTTCTCCCTTAACAACGATTGCTGGTGGTGTGGCACGAGGTGAAATGATCGGAGGTAATCTCAATCGTCTTGTCAGCACATTAGGAACTAAATTTGAAGTGCAAACAGAGGGCCGTATTTTATTAATAGAGGAAATGGGGGAAACGATCTCAGGAATTGATTCGATGCTTCAGCAATTAAAACAAGCAAGAAAGTTAGAACAGCTCGCAGGTGTTGTCATTGGCTCATTTACACAGACAAAATCTGATGAAATGGCATTACATCTATTAATGAAGGAATATTTTGGGAATTTAGGCATTCCAGTTGTGGCTGGCTTTAAGATTGGACATGAAACAACGAATATTGCCATCCCGTTCGGAGTAGATGCTATTTTAGATGCGCAGGAAAAGGTGTTGCGGATTTTACCTGGCGTGCATGAATGAGAGGGGGATGAAGATGGCTATTGAAAAAGTACTCTATGAGGCTTCAATAGCATTAGCAGAAAAAAGATACCCCTCTGGATGGGGAGGAGCTGCAGCGTTATATACCGAAAATGGACAGATTTTAACAAGTGTTGCACCAGAGGTAATCAATGCAGCTACTGAACTATGTATGGAAACAGGTGCTATACTAGAGGCACATAAATTTAATGTAAAGGTTACGCATTCGATTTGTGTAGCTCGAGAAAATGAAAAATCAGAGTTTGTAGTGCTTACACCATGTGGGGTTTGCCAGGAAAGACTTTTTTATTGGGGAGAGAATGTCAAAGCAGCTATTACCAACCCAGATGGTGAATTACTATTTAAATCATTGAAAGAAATACAGCCCTATCATTGGTATAGAGCATATCAATAATACAAAAAAGACATTACAAAAAATGTAATGTCTTTTTTTGCTTTCTTAATAAGGCTCAGCATCATGACCTTTATTTATTGCATCTTGAGGCGCTTGATTGCCATCAATATTGCCAAGTGGCTTAGAAGTAGAGGAATGTTCTCTGGCCTTTTGTAATCCTTCTTTTAGTAAGCGGCCATATTCTTCATCCGCTTCTTCCGCAAGAGCTATCATGGCGTTTTGAATATCTTCATGACAGACAGCTAAGTCACGAATTAAATTTTCAAGAAGCTCATCACGTTCCCATTGCTCAAAGTTACGGTAGGTTTCACCTGCTTGCTTCGTATTACTTTGACGATCAATCGATTCTCGAACAAGATTTCCTTCTACATAAGGTGTATATTCCTTGCCTGTCTGTGTGGCTTCCTTTAAACCATTCAACATGGATGGTTCATAATTAATATGTGGATTTTGACCAGGTGCCAAATCACGCTTATACATCATTTGCCCACCATGTTGATTGGTTGCAACCCGTTTTTTAGGTGCGTTAATCGGTAATTGCAAATAGTTGGCTCCTACACGATGACGCTGTGTATCGGAATAAGAGAAAGTACGACCTTGCAACATTTTATCATCCGAAAAATCTAAGCCATCGACAAGTACCCCTGTGCCGAAAGTAGCTTGTTCCACCTCTGCAAAATAATCTTCAGGATTTTTATTTAACACCATTTTGCCGACCGGATACCATGGGAATTGATCGTTTGGCCAAAGCTTTGTATCATCCAATGGATCAAAATCAAGCTCAGGATGTGGGCCGTCCTCCATAATTTGCACATGTAGCTCCCATTCAGGATATTCCCCACGTTCAATCGCGTCATACAAATCCTGTGTGGCATGATTGAAATTCTTCTTTTGAATTTCTTCTGCTTCCTTTTGTGTTAAATTTTTAATACCTTGAAGCGGTTCCCAATGGTATTTAACGAGTACTGCTTTCCCCTCATTATTAACCCACTTATACGTATTAACGCCAGAGCCTTGCATCATCCGATAGTTAGCTGGAATGCCCCAAGGGGAGTACACAAAAGTGACCATATGGAATGTTTCTGGCGAGCTCGCACAAAAATCAAAGAAACGTTCAACATTCTGTATATTCGTAATAGGATCAGGCTTAAAAGCATGAATCATGTCTGGAAATTTAATGGCATCGCGAATGAAGAAAATCTTTAAATTATTGCCTACCAAATCCCAGTTTCCATCCTCTGTATAAAACTTAACCGCAAAGCCTCGAGGGTCACGTAATGTTTCGGGGGAGTGTCCACCATGTATAACGGTTGAGAAACGTACAAAGACAGGCGTTTTCTTCCCTTTTTCCTGAAAGACTTTGGCACGTGTATATTTAGAAATCGGATCGTCACCAACAACACCATACGTTTCAAAATAGCCATGTGCCCCTGCACCACGAGCATGGACAACTCGCTCTGGAACTCTTTCTCGGTCAAAGTGACTCAGTTTCTCTAGAAAATCATAATTTTCAAGAGTTGCTGGACCACGATTACCGATTGTTCTTAGGTTTTGGTTGTTTGTAATCGGATGACCCTGTCGATTTGTCAGTGTTGTATCTTGCTCATGGGTTGAATCATTTTGCTTTGTCATAGTATGACCCCTTTCCTATAGATACTTCCATTTTGTCCTTGAATGGGGCAAACTAGACATTAAAATCTAAGCCTATTGTGTGAGCCAATAAAAAAGCTCTCCTTACATAAATGTAGGAGAGCTTCGGATGGCGTTTTCAAACGGAATCAAGTTGTTTTGAGTATGGCTTTTGCCTATGGTTGGTCATTAGTCATCGGTCATACAGTAACAGGTCACTTGGAATTGGTTTAAACTAAGTTAGCAGAAAAAGCTAATTTGAAAACAGCACATCCAACCTCGGTTTGGAGTCTCACCGACCCCATAAATCTATTGTATACAGTTTCAAGTGATATGAAAAGCCTTGATTAATCAGCATTCTTTAAAAATCATATTTCATGCAATAGCATTCATTTTCAACAAATGGCATTCATTTTGGCATTCAAGCGAAGTTAAAAATTCATGTAAGATGCAAACTTTTGGGCAGCTTCATCTTTAGCCTTTTCAGTGACATGTGTGTAGATGTTCATAGTAGTTTGAATATCACTGTGGCCTAATCTTTCTTGTACTTCTTTAATGCTTGCACCAGCTTCAAATAACAAACTACAATGTGTATGTCGCAAACCATGTGTAGTAATTTTTTTAAGGCTGTATTTATCTTGAATACGAATCATCCATTTTCTAGTCATGGCCGGTTGCAAATATTTATTGTCTTCGTTACTGAATACTAGTTGATTAGGTTTAAGTGTATTAATACCTAACTTTAGATAATCTTGTTTTTGAAGCTTGTTCCATTCTTCTAAGATGTCCAATGTAATTTTGTCCATTTTTAGAGTGCGAATAGAATTTTTTGTTTTTGGTGTTTGTACAAAAAGTCTATTATTTTCACCACTTGATAGAGTTTTATTAATTCTAATTTCTTTGGACGTAAAATTAATGTCATTCCAGGTTAGGGCAAGAGCTTCACCTTTTCTCATACCACTGAAAGCTAATAATCTGAATAGAGCATAGTGTTTAAAGTTACCTTCTTGTTTCAGATATTTTAAAAATTGTACAAGCTGCTCTTTGGTATAGAAATTTTCCTGTTCGTCTTCTTGCGGTGGGTCAATATTTACTGGCATTGTAACATTCTTCATAACGTTATTTGCTATAATTCCTAATGTAACAGCATGATCTAACACTTTTGAAGCGTATGCCCTAATAGAACGGTATTTTTTTAAAGTAGAGAACCATTCATTAACATGTTTTTGACATACTTGGACATTAATTTTATCGATCTTATATTCGCCAAACAGTGGTAAAATGTGTAGTTTAAATATCTCTTTGGTTTTTACAAAAGTACTTTCTTTCACTGTGAGCCTGTACTTATCAATCCACAGGTTATACACATCTTGATAAGTATCTAATGTTTGTTTACGGAAAGCCCCTTGTTCTATTTCGAGCTGCAATCGAGATATAGCAAGTTGGGCTTCTTTTTTTGTTTTAAATCCTCTTCTGGTTGTTTTTATTGATTTACCAGTTAAGGGATCAATGCCAACATAAAGTTGGAATTTATAATACTTTTGTCCATCCTTTTGGTAACTCTGAATTGTAGCCATTCATATTCCTCCTAGACGCTTGCGGGGGCAAGGGGTGAAGGAGATCAATTATATTTGAAGTGTTTTTATTATACCTTCTATTTCGTTATTTATTTTTTCCTTTTCTTTTCTTATCTCATTTTCGGTTCTTTCTTTACTTGATATAGAATCAAATAGCAATTCCTTGAACATAGCTATTTCTTTCTCATGAGTTTTAATCTGCGAATGAAAAAACTCATTTTCATATTCCTCTATTTGTTCTTTTTCTATCAAAGAGTGAAGCTTTTTTAATTGATCTTGATTACTTGCTATTAAAACAGATAATTCATATATAGTTTTCGTAAATCTAACATAATCCGAAGTTAATTCCTCAAGTGTAGTTTTTTTATCTAAATACCCAGCAACATGCATTAATTCCGCATAATCATAATCCAATATTTCTGATATTTTTTTTAAACTATCTGGAGAAGGATGGTTTTTTCCTAGTTCCCACATTCTTATTGTACTTTCGGCATTACCTAGTTTTTCAGCCAATTGTTTTTGTGTTATTTTTCTTTCTTTTCTTATATCTTTTATCTTTTTTCCTATCTCATGAGTATTCAAATTTTCACACTCCTTGTGTGGTTTCTTACATTCATTAAAACATCAAATTAATAAATTCACAAGAAAAACCGCATTATAAATGCTTGACCGCATTATAGATGCTGTGTTATCTTGTAAATAAGTTAATTGAAAGGGGGCTTAATTATGACTGTTGAATTAAAAAAAATGAGAAAAGAATTAAAGTTAACACAAAAATCAATGGCCAAGTCAATGGGAGTTTCTCTTTCTATGTATGAAAAAGTTGAACGAGGTCATAAAAAAGCATCAAGAAACTTCATGGAATCTTTAAAAAAGAAATATCCAGAAGTCATAATAGATGAAGTTTTTTTTTAGAGTTAAACAGCATTTGAAATGCTGTTTTGGGATACTTTATAAAGTAGGTGAGATATGTGCGAATTGAATTTGATATGCCAGAAGGTTTAGAAGAACAGTTAAAACAAGTAGTCTTATCTGCTACTAAACAAGCTATTGAACTAAGTCAAAAACAGTTGACTACAAAAGAGTGGATGAACCTCCGCGAAGGAGCATTATATGCTGGGGTGAGTTACAACATCTTTATTCGTTTTAGAACAATGGGTTTAAAAGTATGTGAAATTGATGGAATAAAACGTGTATCGAAAAGTGAAATAGATAATTTTTTGAAGAAAAACAGCTTTTGATAAAAAATACGCTGCGGGGGCAAGTGTGGTTATAGGGAAGCATCAATGTCGTAACACAAGGTGGTGAGAAAGTGGCAATAAAAGAAAAAGAGAAAATTCTTTTAGTTTCAGAAGAAAATATACCAGAAGAATTAAAAAATCTTCCACAGTGGATCCTTTGGGCTGCCGAGTGGAACGAAGAGAGACAACAATTTGAAAAAATTCCATATCAAATTAACGGTAAAAGGGCTAGTTCTATAGATTTTGCAACTTGGAATACATTTGATAAGGTGTTTGAAATATACGAGGAATCAAATAATTTTGAGGGAATTGGTTTTGTCCTAAGTCCATTAGATCAATATTGTGTTGTGGATATTGACGATATATCAGATGTTTATAATTTAGACGAATTAGCAAGTGAGATTACTGATATGTCCTATGCAGAGGTATCTCCCAGTGGTACTGGGACTCATATATGGTTTCGATATAAGCATAACAAAGAACGTCATAAAAATAAAAATGCAGATACAGGATATGAAATATACGATAACAAGAGGTTTATAACGGTAACTGGACAATCACTAAACGATCTCCCAATAAATGATGGTGGAGCAATCCTTGATGCTTTTTTAGATAAAGTATTAAAACGCGAAACCATTGTTACCCAACAAATTACTGCAGCAAGTTTTGGACGCGCTTCTTTGAGTGAAGATGAAATAATTAGAAGAGCACTTAATGGAAAGAATGGAGATCGTTTTTATAGTTTTTTATTTGGTGGTTGGGAACCTTTATTTAAAGGTGATTATTCGAGCGCGGACATGTCTTTCCTGAATGATTTATCCTTCTGGTGTAATAAGGACCCAGTAATAATGGATTCGATTTATAGGAAATCTAAATTATTTCGTGATAAATGGGATAGGCCAGAAGATGACCATTCCACAACTTATGGTCAAAAACATATTTTGAAAGCAATTTCTGAATGTAAAGAAACTTATAATCCGCAAGAATCCAATAAGGGTTTAAATTGGTGGAGGACAAATGGCAATGGTACTTTATCGTTTATTCATCGCATTTTGGCCAGAGAGGTCTTAAAAGAATATTCTATTGTTCGTTATCCAAATCCACACAGTGATTTATATTACTACAATCCCAAAAAAGGAATATACGAACAAGATAAATCAGGAAGACAAATTAGTGGTATTATTCGTAGTTTTGACGATGACTTGAAAAATAGTCAAATTCGTGAGGTCTATCATTACATTCAGGAAATGTCTCCAGTAATTAATAGTTTAAATGAAAATTACATTGCTGTTGAAAATGGACTTCTGAATCTAAAAACTTTTCAATTAGAACCATTTGATTCAAAGAAATTTGTAATACAAAAAATATCAGTGAACTATAAACCAAATGCATATGACGAATTTATTGCATCCACTCTTCGAAAAGTTACAAAAGGACATAGTCCGAGTGAGGAAAACATAAAGGAGATATTTGCATGTGTTCTTTATCCAGGTGTATTGGTCCCTAAAATACACTATCTACTTGGTAGGAGCGCTCATAATGGAAAATCATCAATATTGAATATGATTCACCAAACCTTTAATAAAGATGGTGGAAATATTTCAGCAGTAACTCCTCAAAAGTTAGCAAGCAGTCCTTTCGCTGGAGCATCAATTTATGGAAAGTTAGCAAATATTGTTGATGATAATCCAGAATCACTTATTGAGGATAGTGGTTTATTGAAAACAGTTGTAACGGGGGGATTTGCTGAAATTGAAAGGAAAGGAAGAGATTCAGAAACTGTCCGTTTAAGTACTACGATGATCATTGCAAGCAATCATTTTCCTAATCTAAACGAAAGCGGAAATGCTATTAATCGTAGATTGAATATTATTCCATTTGAACATAACTTTTCTTTAGATAATGAATGTTTACCTGATGAAGAAAGTATGAGATTGATTGCCAGTGATTCAGCAAGAGAATATGTTTTAAAACTAGCTGTTGATGCGCTAAAAAGAATGATAAACAATCCTTCGTCTGACAAATTAACACCAAATGAAAAGGCGATGGAAGCAGCCAGTGCATTTGCTGAACATAATGATCCGTGGGGTGATTATTTCCACGAATTTGATGAACAGTATTTCAATGATGTTCCTGGTTTCAGAGCTATATCAGACTATGAAGAATGGTGTAAAGCAAATAGAATACAACCCTTAGAAACAAAGAAATTTAAAGAGGTTGTAAACAGCAAATATGATATGGAGTGGAAAACTAAGAAAATTAAGTACCATGGTGATTGGAAATCTTATAAAGGGTTTAAATCGAAAACAAGTCAGTAACATGGTAACCGTTTGATAACTAGGTGTGTAACCTCCTGAAATATAGTAATACCAATGATTCTATTGGTTTTTAAATAGATTGGTTACTGGTTACTGATTTTATTACAGGTTCATTATATAAGGTGTGTAATAAAGAATATATATACCCTTATTTATTTTTTCTGATTATCAGTAACCAAGTAACTAATAATAGATAAACACATATATACCAATGGTTTGTAATGGTTACCGCAACAGTAACTAATGAATAACCATGGTAACTAAAAAGGAGAGAAAAAATATTATGAAACCAACATTTAAACAATGGATATTAAACTTTGCAAATAGCACTATGTACGATGGTGATTTTGCCCATGATATTGAAGGTGATCCATTTTTTCCGAATTCAACAAACTATAAAGAGATCTATGATTATCTTAATAGTCAAGGTGCTTCTGACAGAGTACTGGCTATATTCAAAGAAGCATGGGAGGAATACAGCAAATGACAAAACAACTTCTTACATTAAAAGAAACAGCTTATCAAAAGCCAACCGGATTATATGGAGTAATTGAAAAGTGTGTAATCTGTAAAGATAAACATATTCATGCTGCAGAAGAAGGTAACGTCGTCGCTCATTGTATTAATTTACCTAGACCAACAACATATGAGCTGGTGATTGATCGGAATAATAAAGAAAACCTACGATTGGCCAAAAAACACGGCATTCCATTGAACTAATTGTGGAGGTACAAGCTCATGAGATTAGAAAAGTATGAAATTGAAGTAATAGAAAACTATTGGATAGACATTGAAGAAATTAAAAAGCGCGTGAAACATCGTGAGTATGAAGTTTTGCAATCTGGTGAAAATCCTGCTGAAAATGCTTTTATAGACAGACATACAACAATAATTAACGGAATTGAGCAACTCTATAGTGAACTCGATGAAGATTTAAAAACTATTGTTGATATGCGCTACTGGAATCCAAGTGGTATTTCTGAAGACTGGTTAATCATTGCAGATCGTTTGTATATGTCTAAGAGTCAGGTGTTGAAGAAACGTAAATGGTTGATTAAAAAAACTGCTGAACGTATTTACTGGGTTTAGTTGAAAGGAGGGTGTGCTGCATGAATCAAACTACAATTTCAGAAGCATTCGGTGAACAATTGGCCCTTGTTACAGCTAACACACCTTATGCGATTGAAAGTGATTCAGATACTTTTATTTCCGAACTAGAACATAAAGTTAGGAAGTGTATGTATTCACTGTGGATGGATGCCAATGCCAACAAGCTAGCAAACTATTTAGACAAGAAACAAGCAGCACACTTTGCCCAGCTGTACGAATTTAGCTATGGCATTCCTTCTTATGATAACGATGATCCTTTTTCTAGTAGGACAGATACACTTGCTTTAATGATTATCGATGAAAAGGCTGCATATAAGAAACGAATAAACCGCATTAGGCTTCAATACAAGCGTTTCAATGAGATATGTGAATCATTAAGTGTGGAAGATAGAGAGTTGTTTATACGTTATTTTGAGCATTCTCAAAAGGTAGATTATGAGAGTTTAAGGAATGCTGTTATTAAAAATCTCACATTAATTAATGAACGTTATTGGCGTGATGAGCAATTAGCAGAGGAACAAACAAAACAGATTAGTGAATCTATCGAAGGGCCAGCTCAACAAATTGTGTTGAAGCCTGATATGACAAAAAGAAGTAGACGTCAAAATAAGATGCGTAGTTTGTTTACACAAGGGAGGTAAGGGGATGACAAGATCATTCGGATTGTATAATCCAGGTACCAATCTAAGAATGATACAAGATGCTTATAAAATCATGGATTATATTGATCGTTTAGAATGTATCGAACATGACGAGGCAAGTAGTCTAGAGAGAAGACAAGTTGCTGCAAAAGAGAAGTCGTTTCAAATGAAAGATCTAGAAGATTTGAAATCGTACATGAAAAATAGTAAACATGATTTCACTAAATTGGTTTATTACAAATACATTGAAGGTTATTCATTGGAAGAAGTTGCGCAAGTGTTAGGCCATAGTTACAGTAATATAGCTAAAATACATGCTTCTTTTACCGAATATATGAAGCAACCAAAGGAAGAACCTATTGTAAATCCAATTCCCAATTTCAATGAATATTTGGAACAACTAAGGGAGTTAATAAACCCTAAATATGAAACATGTTGTACTCATTGTGGATGCACTACAACAATCCCACATGAGCAAGCAAGAAAAATATTTGCTAATGAATCTAGAAGAGAAAGAGTTAAAACTGGAAGATAGGATGGGGAAACAATATGAAAGAACTACGATGCACAAAATGTGGAAAGCTATTACTTAAAGCTGCTAAAGAATATGAAGCAAGTGTTTCTCAGTGTGACATAGAAGTACAATGCACACGATCAAGCTGTAAAGCAATTAATCATTACAAAGTTAAATAACCATAGAGACTCTAGAAGTCCATGACTGCACAGCAATGTGTTAGTTGTGGGCTTTTTATTTTATTTGAAAGGGGTGATTGAAATGTAAAAAGTGATATAAGCCCCCCGCCTCTTAGGGTCCGACAATTTTCTTTAAGTCGGGAAACGGTGATGGGGTGTACTGTCCAAATTTTCCTTTCCTTTTTACGCGCGTGAGGGGGGAGGGGTATAAACAACGAAAGGTGAGAAATGAATGAAAAAATCACAACCAATTAATTTTAATGAATTTTTACAGGAATCAATGAAAGCTAAAAAATTACTTAGTGAATATGTTGAGGAAAAAAGACGAGGATTAGCACCAGATGAAAAAATAATGATTTTAAAAAAAATAATCAAACAGGCCAAAACATACGAAGAGAAACAAGTTCTAGAAAAGGAACTTGAAGAAGAGCGTTTCTTGTTAGAAAACGGTGAACAATTCCCGATGATGCCAACAGAGCATCGCGAGAAAATCCTGTCGAATTTAAAAATTGAAGTAGAGGCAGTAGATGTGGTCCTAAAAGAACAATATGATCTACTTCATAAATCAGTCGACGAATTGGGCCAAATTATTACTTTAATTTCAAATATAAAAAGATTAGAGGAAATGCGTAAAATTGTCCCACAAATTATTAAATATAGGGATGGAATTTTAGAAAGAAAAATGCCGAGTTATGTTCTCCAAGAACACAGTTTTATTCCACACCATCTTATTGTTACAAAAGAAGAATTGAAAGGCGAGGACATTCTAACCGTATTAAGCGAAATGAATAATATTCGTAGAAAGATTTCTAATCTTAAATTTAGTAATAGCCAAAATTTATTCTACGGAGGAGATAAATAATGACAACTTTAGTTGAAAAATACTACAAATTAATTAAGGACAAAGAACAAAAAGAACATATCGGCTACTATCCAGTAAAAATTCGTCCAATTTCAGAAGCTGCAAAAATGAAATTTACGAAAGAATTGACAGTAGAAAACGGAGAAAAACGTGGGGAAGGAAGGCTATTTAGCTTTAGTGAAATGACTAATGCAATCAAAGGTTTTTTAACTAAAGAAAAACTAGATAATTCACCAACATTCACACGAAAGCTTGAAATCTTTTTTAAAGAATACGAAGACGAAATAGAAAACAAAAGACATTATAAATCTTTGTTAGAAATTTCAGTTACAGAGGATTTTAAGAAAAGAGGTTGGATGATTGGTGGTCATGAGTATTCAATAGAAATTGGAGATTTTGTAGAGTATGAGGAAAAAGAAAAATTAACCTTCTCTGATTTAAAAGATTTACGAAATGAGTAAGTTTAATAGTTCAAAAAGTTATGATGTCGGTTTCTTTTGATAAAGATACAGATTGCATGACAATTTTATAAGTAATATGCGTCAGTCCAATGATTGGCGCTATTTTTAAAGAAAGTAGGTTGAAAAATGCGATTCACAATAGAGATTGATGGTAAAGAAACTCCAATGTGCGCTAGCCCAATGACAAAAAGAATTTATAGAAAAAACTTTCACGGGGATTTAATAACTAATATCGGAATCTATTCAACTGATTATAAGAATGATTTATATCATAACGAAAAGCTTGCACAAATAATTTGGAGTTTTGCTAAAACTGCTAATCCTAATCTACCTAAGTATAATGATTGGGTTGATAGTTGTACCACTATACCAGTAAAAGGCATCTTTTTAGAAATACAAGAAAAATTGAAAGGAGATGATTTCTATGGCCAATAATCGTATTAAAGGGATTACGATTTCCATCGATGGTGATACAACCGGTTTAGAAGGAGCATTAAAAGATGTTAATAAGCAAGCTGGTAATTTACAAAGCGAATTAAAAGACGTTGAACGATTATTAAAATTGGATCCAGGTAACGCGCAACTAGTTGCACAAAAGATGGAACTTTTGCAACAAACAGTACAAAATACTGAAGAAAAGTTAACTGCATTACGAGCTGCTCAATCGCAAGTAGATGCACAGTTTCAACGAGGTGACATTGGAGCCGAACAGTATAGGGCATTCCAAAGAGAGCTAGCATTAACAGAAGCTCAATTTAGAAATTACAGTAATCAACTTAGCACAGTTCAGATGGACCATGAAAGGCTATCTAGAAGCCAACAAGAACTGGGTACATTTTTTAGAGCAACAGGTACCGATGTAAATCAGTTTTCTGATGCACTTGGTAATAGGCTTACCAATGCGATTAGAAATGGTACAGCTTCAGCAGATCAAATAAACCGTGCCTTGCAAATTATGGGCCGTCATGCACTAGGGGCAAGTGCAGATATTGACCAAATGCGTAATGCACTGCGTCAAGTTGACTCTAGGGGATTAACGAACGTTAGTTTAGAGTTATCAAGGATAGCAGATGCTGCAAATGAAGCAGGAGATGAAGTAAACGGATTTGGTGATAAATTAGGTGGTGTCGTTGCAGGATTAGCAGCTGGAGGAGGTATAGCAGGAGTTGTACAACAAGCACTTGATGTTTCAAGTTTAGACACTAAGATCGATATTTCTTTTGATGTACCAGAAGAAAGTAAGGCATCGGTTCGAGATGCGATTAAATCGATTGAAACCTATGGTGTAGATGGTGAAGAAGCACTTGAAGGTGTGCGTCGTCAATGGGCCTTGAATAAAGATGCTTCTGATGAAGCGAATGCATCGGTCGTAAAAATGGCAGGAGTAATTGCTTCAGCGTATTCAGGTATTGATTTCACAGAATTAATTCAAGAAGGTAATGAAATTGCTGCTACTTTAGGAATCACAAATGAAGAAGCAATGGGTTTAGTGAATACTTTATTGAAAACAGGATTTCCTCCAGAACAATTAGATATTATCGCTGAATACGGAGATCAGATGATTCAGGCTGGTTTCACAGCAAAAGAAGTACAGGCTATTATGGCAGCTGGTGTTGATACAAAAAGTTGGAACATAGATTCACTTTTGGATGGTGTCAAAGAGGGCCGTATCCAAATGGCTGACTTCGGTAATGGGCTTGATAATTCTTTAAAAGAGATAATAGCTCAAACTGATATTTCAGCTAAACAGTTTGTTACCTGGGGGCAATCAATCGCTGAAGGTGGCGAAGAAGGTCAAAAGGCTATGCTTGAAGCCACAAAGGCATTAGCTAGTGTCGATGATGCAACTGTCCGTAACCAACTTGGCACAAAGATGTTTGGAACAATGTGGGAAGATCAAGGGAAAAAAATTATAGATACCATCCTTAAGGCTGAAGGAAAACAAGTTGATCTGAAAAAAGGCATTGATGATATTGCAGAATCTCAAAAGAAACTAGAGAATGATCCAACTGTTACTATGCGAGAAGCATTTGCAAGTCTACAAACAGCTGTAAAACCTGTTCTGGATGTCATTGCAAATTTAGTTTCAATAATTTCTCAATGGGTTACCAATAATGCTGGATTAGCTGCAGCAATTGTAGCCATTGGTGCAGCAATTGGTATTTTAGTAGGTGCATTCGCGGCATTAATGCCAGCGATTGGTGGACTCGTCACCGCATGGCCCGCATTAGCAGCTGCAGTAGGAGCAATTGTATCTCCAATAGGCTTGGTTGTCGCCGCCATTGCAGGAATAGGCATTGCTCTTGTGGCTGCTTATCAAAGTTCTGAAACATTCAGGGAAAACGTTAATACTGTCTTTCATGCTATAAAGGATATAGCAGTCACAGTCTTTGAGTCCGTTGCTTCCTTTATTGGAGAAAAAATTGCTCAAATCAAACAGTTTTGGGATCAAAACGGTACTCAAATATTACAAGCTGTAGAGAACGTATTTAATGGCATTAAAGCCGTTATTGAGTTTGTTATGCCAGCAGTAAAGTTTGTTATTGAAACTGTGTGGAACGCCATTAAGCAAGTCATAGATGGTGCTTTAAATGTGATTATGGGTGCCATTAAAGTGTTCACTGGTCTTTTTACAGGCGACTTCAGCAAGATGTGGGAAGGCGTTAAACAAATCTTTAAAGGGGCCATTGATCTTGTTGTTGGATGGATGACACTATCATTCTTCGGTGGTATCAAAACGATTGTCACTAACCTTGCTAAAACAGGCGTTAGTCTATTAAAAGGCATGTGGGATGACATAGCTAAATTCTTTACCTCAATGGGCTCAAAAGTGTCCTCCACAGTTTCTAACTTCTCTACTTCAGTTCTAAATTTCTTTAAAAATTTGGCTACTAATACAGGTAGTACAATTTCAAATATGGTAAGTTCAGTAATCAATTTCGTGAAGAATTTGGCCACTAATTTCGTTAATACAATCTCTACAATGAAGAAGAATGTTATTAATAAAATAACGGAAGTAAGAGACGGCATGGTGGAAAAAGTAAAATCATTACCTGCTCAATTTATTTCAATCGGTAAAGACATCATAAATGGTCTCATTAAAGGTATATCAGATATGGCTGTTAATGCAATTGAAGCAATTACAGGTGTTGTGGATGGTGTAGTAAATAAAGCTAAAAAAATGCTTGGTATCAATTCACCAGCTAAGGTGTTTATCCAATTTAAAGCTAAAAAAGTTGTACAAGCAGCAAAACAATTTATTCCGAATCCTAATTTACCTAAAATAAAATTCGAACCAATTGGAGGGAAAGTATGACACTCATTTCTACTTTTGGAGATGGCCAATCAGTTTGTTTAATTAGTGGTGATACCAAACAGGTTTTTAAGCTATTTGGAAAAACTATTAAACTACCTGATATGGAAACTAAAATTCATCGTATATCTGATAATTTTATTGCTGCAGGCGGTGGTTTAAATGCCATTTACGAATATGTAATCGAGGAATTGAAAGGTTTAAATTCTAACAAAGCAACTGAAATTTGTATGCATCTAAATAGATTAGCTCATACAGTTCCTGATGAATTTGCTACAGTATTTAAAATACACAAAGACATATTCTTCACTGTTCAAATTATTGGATTTGATATTGAGTCAGGGAGTATGTATAGCATTACTTATAATGTGGATGATGGGGTTGAAATGTCCATAGTACCTTCATTCGGTATAGCAGGCAGTTTAATTGCTCCGAAGGACGTTTCAAAGGCATATGAACGATTAGGAGACGTTAACGGAGCGATTAGAAATAAAAACGATATTTCCACATTAATAGAGGATCTTATTAATTACTCAATGCATTTGCAGTATGAGCTAATGAAGGATTATCCAGATGATGTGTCAAACACTTATTGTTACCATGTATTAGCCTTAGTTAATGGAGAAGTGATGCATTTTGAAGGTAGGACAGAATTGCAAAATCAATAAATTAAACTATTTGAGACTACTAAATTGGTAGTCTCTTTTTATAATGACAATACATTCCATTTGTACTATGATATAGGTAAATGGGAGGTGATAAATATGGAAGGTAAAATTTTTACAAAAAATGGTGAAGAACAAATAGAAATAAAGAAAAGAAATGCCTATCGTAAAATACTTTTAAAAGAACTTTATGTAAGAATGTTTAAAGATAAAGAAATGAATAAAAGTGTAACGTTTAAAGGCAAATCTGACAGCGAAGATTTTGAGAAATTTTTGGCATATAAAGTCTTGAATGAACTAGGTTATGTCAATTTAGTTTATGATGAAAAACGTATAGTTCCAGAAGAAGGTTACGCAGTAGAAATAACTCCTAAAGGCATTCTGTATTATGAAAATCTATAAATTTTACATAAGTCACATCTAACAAGGTGTGGCTTTTTTATCAAGAAATAGTATAGCTGAAGTAGTGACAAGGTTGTATGAATTTGTAATAATTGTAATAGAATCATTGGTAATTTATAATAAAGAAAGCAATTATATGAAATGGGGAGGGAGATTGTTGATTAATAGAATAAATGTTAATGCGGTATTAAATCCGTTAGGCGAAGGAATAAGTCGACCTTCTTTAATTTTAGGAGACGATTTTAATAGATACGTTCTAAAGACTCAAAAGGTTTTTGAAGATAACAAAATGGTAACTTATGATTGTATGTTTTTGAATGAATTACTAGCTTATCAAATTGCATGTTACTTGGGTGTACCAATTCCAGAAGTGGCAATAGCGTATCTTAGTGGGAAGTTAATCGAAAAAGATCCTGCATTGACTTTTGTACATCGGTTTTATGAAGGTAATTTATTTGCAAGTATGGAATTAAAAGATACAGAAAATAATATGGTTGAAAATTATAGGGAAATGATACAAATGAAAAAGCCTTATATTACAAGATCATGGAATACCTTTTTCTCCAATATAACAAATGTTGGTGATATTTCCAAGATACTTGCATTTGATTTACTTATTGCTAATTTTGACAGATACGGAAATACAGGTAACCTTCTCGTTTCTAACCATTCTAGTTTAAGAAGAATATATGCAATAGACCACGGACATGCTTTTTTTGGTCCAAAATGGGGAATAGAAAAGGTAAATGTCATGAGGAGCGTAGAAAATACATATCAGTATATTGATGGGTATATAAATATCGCTTTTGGAAATAATGTGAATCAAGGGTTGTTAGATGGACTTGGGCCTGTTTTTAATTCTTTGGAAGATAAAATTGATTTAACAAATGTAGTGGAACACAGCTTTAAAAATGTAGTAAACTTAATCGAAGATATATCAGAGCCTCTTCTGGATGAATGGTTTAAAGAAATACCAGACGAGTGGTTTGTAAAAGGGCAAAAAAGTCAACAAATAGCGTTCCATAAACAATTTATTTTAAATCAAAAAAATCTTGTTAGATTTATTATACAACGAATGGCTGAAAGAAATGCTTTTTCTAATTATCTAGGAGGTGAGTTGCAATGGAGGAAAGAAAAGAATGTTGGTATAGTATAGTTCGTTATTGTGCGGATGATTTAGCTGGCGAGATAGTGAATGTTGGAGTGGTTATGCATTCGTTTAACCAGACTATTGAAACGAAGTATCTTATACTTGACGAAAATTCTCCAAAGATAAAAGCTATAGCTAACTCCAATAGAGATGTTGCGTTATACAAATCATATAAGGATAAACTTGAGTATTATTTGAAAGAAAGTATACATGACCTTTTGGGAAATGTCGGGGAAATAGGTGTTGGCTCTCCTGTTGCTGAAGATTTTCTCGAAAAACTGTACGAGTATTACAAAAATCAAAAATTAACACTAACTAGACCAAGCTTTTCTCTAACTGCAGATTATGAAAAATTGTTTAATAAAGTTTTCGAAACATATATCGGTAGTAAATATCTACAAGTTAATGATAAACATGTAAGTGTTAAGAAGTATGTGAGAGAGGTCTTTGAAGAGCATGATTTACTTGGAACAAAGGTAATGTATGATTTTCCTATTTCACCCATAAAAGACTTAGGGGATCTATTAAAAATTAATGTGGATTTTGGTTATAAAAACGGTGTGTGGAATTATCTCCAAGCCGTTCCACAATTCTCTGGTCCAAGTAAAAACACAGAGTGGTTTGCTAAAATGAAATTAATGTTTGAAAATATAGAAGATGATGCAAGAATGCATTTATTATTTAAGTCTTCAGAGATATTGGATCATAGAGAATTTAATGAAGTTTTGGCATACTTAACAAAGATGGATAAAGAAAGAATCGTAAAATTGGATTTGGATGAAGAATCGAAAGTAATTGAACTTTGCAGAACTATCGAAAATGATGCACATGATATTGAAGAAATTCTTATATCGTAATTAAGAAATAAATTACGCTTGTTAAGCAAAATATCTATACTGATAAAAAACACTTTCAACTGCAAGATCAGTCGAGAGTGTTTTTCTTTTTATTCAGTTCATAAAATGGCAATGATAATAGAAAACAATTGGAGCGTGCCCATGAAACAATATTTAAAATTAGAGTTATTAGTAGAGATACCAGACGATTTAGAAATAGAATTAGTAAAGCCATTACAAGCAGCGAAAAATATTATTGTGGATCCTGATAAAAAAATGACAATGTCTGTAGATGAATTGGCTGAAGAATTACAAATAAGCAACACCACGATTTATACTATGGTTCGTCGAAATGAAATCCCACATAAAAAAGTGCGTGGCCGTATTTTATTTCATAGGGCTACTATAGAAGAATGGTTAATGAATATCGAGTGACATGACTAAAGGACACCCGAATTATTGGGCGTCCTCTTTTTTATTTGGTGAGTATTCAAGTAAATCGGTGATATCACAATCCAGAGCTATACATAATGCATCTAAAGTATTTAAATCAATCCGAGTTACCTCATTCTTTTGTAAAGCATACAAAGTATTTTTGTTTAATCCACTTTTCTCCACTAATTGGGGTACTTTAATTTTTTTCTCAAACATAATTCTATCCAAAGTAATTTTTATCAAAACAATCCCTCCTGAATTAATTATACAATGAAGTTGGTATTTTTTCATAATTACTATTGACTAATTATTAACTACTATGTACAATGAAGTTAGTAAAAAGTACAAAGAAGTTAGTACGAATCTATTTTATGACCATCAATGGTTAGTCGGTGAATGCACTAGAAATAGCCGATATTTAGAAAGGGGTGAGGAAATGAAAATGTGTGGAAGTCACCAATCAAAAACTATCCAGCAGCGCAATGAATACATCCACAATAAAATGATTCAACTGGACCAGGTAAAAGATGCTCACAAGCATACACACCGTTTAGCGCGCATTATGAAGTACCACAAGCTATTAACCGATGTTGAAGTGGCTTACATGCGCCATCGCTTGCATGTTGTGTTTGGAAACGTATCTTTGAAAGGAAGTGACGATGTATGAAGGTGACAACGAAAGAATGGCTTGCCATGTCTGACCACAATAAACAAATACTTTTGAATGCAGTAGCAAACAAATAAAGAATGAAAGAGGGAATCGGAATGGAACAAGCAGCAGCAAAGGTAAAATCATTGGTACATGAGAATAGTTGCAATGCCTATAACTTATCAGCACAAATTATTCAATTAGAGGTTGTACAGGGTGCTGTAGCACGATTGATAGAAAGACTTGATGATATAGTATACAAAGGTTGGCATAAAAAACCTGGAATGGCTTGTGTTGCGATTGAAGAATTACGAGATACAGTACGTTTGATTGATATGGGATTCAATCCTTTGTTTAAGGACATGTCAGAAGAAGTCAAAACCCTTAATATTCATGCTGACAAATTATATGAAACGGTGATTAAAAATGAAGAAAATAAAAAAGCCGATGCGCTAACATCGACTAAGTAAATACAAATCTAAGTAACATTTTAACACACAGATGGGGCTTGCGCAAAAATATGCAGGCCTTATCTATACGTTCAATCATCGATATTTCTTTGGCCATGTCGATTTTTAATGCGTGGTCTGTAATTTTTCTGTTACCACCAAATGCTGTTTCGTCATGGACAATTTTGTCCAGCACGACAAAATCAAAGTTTTCAACAAATCCGTATTCAGTCATGCGGTCAAACCAAAAATGGATTGTCCTAATAAATCAGCTTTACGACATTTATGTCTGGAAGTACAGGTGGGCTTCCTCAAAAATGAGGAGACGTCAAATTTCACGTCTCCCCAAAATTGGGGACACCTTTTTAGCTGTTCATTTTTTAGCTACAAAATCTTACACGTGAAAATGTCGGATTGAAAAGATTTGCTCAAAATTGAGCAGAAGTAATTGGTGGCTGAATTTTCAGCCGCGAGTTACTATGGTCTAATATTCGACAGTGATTTAGATACTCACAAATTTGTGAAAATCTCATAACTCAAAAATGAACTGTCCTATTTCACTGTCCAAAATTGGTTAGTGAGTTTCATTGACGAAATTCCAGGAGTGAAAAAAATTGCTTAATTTTCGAATGATGTAAAAGAGTGTGGAAGGTAAAATAAAAAGGACTGGGGAGTTAACCCCAATCCTAATTAAACTTGCCCCCAACAACGCTTTTTTATAAATAGCATTCAAAATGGCATTCACTTATTTTGGAATACCCTTGAAAAAGCCTTGTAATTACTGATATATCAATGTTTTTATCAAAAGGTGTTTGGAGTCTCACCGCCCCGAGTCTAGAAATAACGAGAGTCATCAAAATTAATTTGTATACTATAATTTTTCGAATTAATAAGATTGGATAATTTATGTGCATCTTTTTCAAGTTTAATCGCACGTTCTCGATAGTCGTCGGGTTCATACATGGCGATTTCGTATAACAACGCATTTTCACCATAGCCAAATCGGACACTTTCTTTTTCACGCATGCTGAATTCTTTACAAAGTTCAGCCTCGGCACGGAGCTGTGTTGCTAGTTCAATGGCTTCCACCAGAGCTAGTTTTTGCCCTTTAAAATCTACTGAGTTTTGGATATTCGCTTCATATACTAAACGATCTAATGTGCGTGCATCTAAACGAACCTGTGCTAATTCAGCTTCAATTAGCGGCATCGCACGATAACTTGTTTTAGGAGCTTGTCCTTTTTCTACTGTTACAAAAGCACTGCGATGTAATTCACTCACAAGTTCTTGAGTTTTCTTTCCTAATATACTTTTTAATTTAACAGCTTCTGCAAGGTTAATCACGAAAACACGTCCTTTTTATAGTGTTGTAGATGGTGCATCGTTAGACAAGAGAGCGATTTGATAGTCACCGCCATGAATTTGATTAAACATTTTTCCTGCTGACATAAGAAGGTCGTTTGCAGCTTCATTTGTTAAGGATGGTCGAAGATAAAATAGCTGTAACGCCTCAGTTGTTTCTTCTGTAACAGCTGTACGTGTAGAATCTACGAAAGGTGAACCAAATGCACCTACCTCATCACGACTGTAGAGAATATTTTTTAATGTATTAAAACGACCATTTAAACCTTCGTAGCCAACTTCTTCATGACCTAAAGTAATTTCTACAAACTCTTTGATTTTCGAGACATCATATAGACCAATTGGCATTTCGTATTGGAGAGAGAAAAAATTATTCAAATCAACACCTGAATGAAGAGGTGTTAAATAATTTTGTTTACTAATTCGGCGCATTAAGCTTTCTGCTGAGTGACGATAACGGTTTGGATCAGCACCGAGTTTTTTCCATAGCTTTCGCCATTCAGCAATACCCTCTAGCTGAGTAACAGGATGATCCTGCAATTCTAAATAAAGGTTTTCCTGATACAATTGCATTCTACCTTTAATCATTTGAGGGGATTCTGCAACGACAATTTTGGTATAATGAATAATGCCGATTTTTAGCTCGGGATGTTGTGCTAATAGAGATTGGTTAATGGAAATTTCCAAAGAACTTCACCTACTTTATCTATTTCTACTATTGTACCATGTAAGGAGTTGGAAATAAAATGAACTTAGATGACCTACAACGTGACTTTGTGGCATATGCCATGTCCATTGGCGTTGATAAAATAGGTTTTACCACAGCAGCTCCCTTTACAGAACTTAAAAACAGACTGCGTCGTCAGCAGGAGCTAGGCTATCAGTCTGGCTTTGAAGAAAGTGATATTGAAAAACGTACCGAACCCCTTCAATTATTGAATGAAGCAGAGAGCATTGTCGCAATAGCAGTTGCCTATCCATCACGTATGGAAAATGCACCTACTGGTAAAAGAGGGGCAAGGCGAGGAATTTTCTGCCGTGCTTCATGGGGTGTCGATTATCATACAGCATTACGTGAACGTTTAAAGCTATTATCTAATTGGCTTGAGGAACGTGTGGAGGGTGTACGTATTGAATCAATGGTTGATACGGGTGCTCTTGTAGATCGTGCAGTAGCAGAACGTGCAGGCATTGGCTGGAGCGGTAAAAACTGCTCGATTATAACGCCAGAGTTTGGCTCTTATGTATATTTGGGTGAGCTCATCACAAACATTCCGTTTGCACCTGATAAGCCAATGGAGGATGAATGTGGAGATTGCCGTTTGTGCTTGGATGTATGTCCAACGGGCGCATTAATCGAAGGAGGACAATTAAATGCCCAGCGCTGCATCGCCTTTCTAACCCAGACAAAGGGAACATTGCCAGATGAGTTTCGTAGTCATATCGGTAATCGTTTATATGGCTGTGATACATGCCAAACAGTTTGCCCAAAAAATAAAGGGAAAATCAATTGGATACATGAAGAATTCAAACCAGATCCAGAACTTGCTAAGCCACTACTGACACCGCTCTTAACCATTTCAAATCGAGAGTTTAAGACAAAGTTTGGCCACGTATCAGGTTCCTGGCGGGGCAAAAAGCCCATTCAACGCAATGCCATTTTGGCACTTGCTCATTTTAAAGAAGAAGCCGCCATACCGGATTTAATCGGCCTACTAAAAAACGATGATCGTCCAGTCATCCGGGGCACCGCAGCATGGGCTTTAGGAAAGATAGGTGGAGAACAGGCCAAAGTCGCCTTAGAAGAAGCGGATCTTATAGAGCAGGACGAAAATGTGCTTGCTGAAATTAACAAAGGATTGCAGTTTTTTCAGTAATGAGGTCGATTTTCTCTACTAAATTAAAGAGGGGGTCACTTTAGAGGAGTAGCAACCGCTCCAGGTGGGTGTGGCGGTTCCAAATGCAGTGATAACCGCTCCAAGTGTAAGTGAAGTCGCTCGAAAAGAGATGGCAACCGCTCCAAAAGTGAGTGAAATCGCTCCAAAAAAGGTGGTAACCGCTCCGAAAGTGAGTGAAGTCGCTCCAAAAGAGGCGGCAACCGCTCCAAAAGTGAGTGAAGTCGCTCCAAAAGAGATGGCAACCGCTCCAAAAGTGAGTGAAGTCGCTCGAAAAGAGGTGGCAACCGCTCCAAAAGTAAGTGAAGTCGCTCGAAAAGAGATGGCAACCGCTCCAAAAGTGAGTGAAGTCGCTCGAAAAGAGATGGTAACCGCTCCAAATGTGGGTGAAGTCGCTCGAAAAGAGATGGTAACCGCTCCAAAAGTGAGTGAAGTCGCTCCAAAAGAGCCGAGCCCCGCTCAAAGCAGAGGGGAAGTCGCTCCTATGCAGGCAAAACCGCTCCAAAAGTGAGAGTTGCCCTCTAAATGAGTTTCGCAGTCCTCTTAAACCGATTTAAAGAAATTCTTAATAAGGAAGTGTACCGTTATGCCATTGCATATCGTTTTGTATCAACCAGAAATACCAGCCAATACAGGGAACATTGCTCGCACCTGTGCAGGCACTAATACATCATTACATTTAATTCGTCCACTTGGCTTTTCGACGGATGATAAAATGCTTAAACGTGCGGGCTTAGATTATTGGCATAGTGTTAATGTGGTCTACCATGACTCACTTGATGATTTTATAGAATACTCTAAAAATGGAGATGTATATTTAATCGAAACATATAGTGAAGAGCCATTTACGACACATGATTTTAGTGATCAAAACCGAGATATTTACTTTATGTTCGGAAAAGAAACAACAGGTTTGCCAAAGGACTTTGCTTATGAACGTCGAGATATGTGTTTACGTATTCCGCAAAGTGATCATGTCCGTTCTCTTAATTTATCTAATACGGCTGCTATTGTAATTTATGAGGCATTACGTCAACAAGGATATCCAGGATTACATTAAAAAAGCAATTCTCTATATAGGGCTGCCCATGAATAGGCAACTTATATGTGAGAATTGCTTTTTACATATGATTAAAATTTCAATAATACAACATTCCCTGAAGGGTCTTCAGTTTGGAACCCACCGTCAATATCTATGACAGGTGCACCCATTGCACGTAAGTTTGCTTTCATAGAAGATGCTTGTTCTTCATTGTCTAAACGTAGCGAGAATGTCTTTAGGCCCACTTGATTTTCGCCAAGCTTTGGAGCATTTTCAGAATGCCAAGTATTTAAACCGATATGATGGTGATATCGACCTGTAGAAATAAATAATGCTTGTGTGCCATAGCGTGAGACAATATCGTAACCTAAGCCGTTTGTATAAAATTGCTCAGTCTCTGCTAAGTTGGAGACAGATAAATGAATATGTCCCATTACTGTTCCTTCTGGAAGACCACTCCAGTTTCCATTGCCCTCTTCTAAGATTGATTGAATATTTAATGGCTCCGTTACCATATGCACTTGATCGACATACCATGTCCATTCACTTTCAGGTCGATCCACATAAACCTCAATGCCATTATGGTCAGGATCATTTAAATAAAGTGCTTCACTCACAGCGTGGTCGGAAGCTCCAAGATATACGCCTTTTTCATGAAAATGAGTAATAATATTTGCTAAATCACGACGGGTTGGTAATAGTAGAGCAAAGTGATAAAGGCCAGTAGTCATACGTTGCTTTTCTTCTACTGTTTCAGGTTGAACAATTGTCAATAAAGCTGTACGTCCATCTGCCGTTAACGTAGCTTTATGTGATTCTTGGTGTAAAACTTTGAAGCCAATGACATCTTGATAATATGTTAAAGAGCGTTGTAGATCACTTACTTTTAATTCAACATTTGTGACATAAGTATTCGGTTTTTCATGAAAATGCATGTGGATACCTCCGGTTAGTTATCTTTTTTTATCTAGTTACTTTATGTAAGTTAGTTTATTTTAAAAATAAAGGAAAGTCAAGTAATTATATTGTTCCATAAAAAAAGAAAATCACTAAGCATTTTTCTATGCTTAGTGATTTTCTTGAGGTTTTATTTATCAGCTTTGTAGTCGCCTTCGTAACCAGCAGTGAAAATAGCAGATAAGAAAGCAATTGTTACACCAAGAATTAATAATAATTTCATGGAAGTACCCTCCTCATGTTTATAAAGACATCTCTTTTTAGTATAGCCTATCTATTATAAAAATGAAACGACATAGCTGAATAAAATATGTCAGAAATGGTTCAAACATATCGATATAGGGAAAACTATAAATGAGGTGATCATTATGGAAAAAAAGGTGCCAAACATTGAAAATGGTACGATGGCAAGAGATATGAAGGAATTAAAAGATTTAGGAAAGCAGATGGAGCATTTACGAGACGGTCTGGAGTTGGCAGAGGATGAGCGTATTGCTGATCCTATACAATTGGAAGATGTTGAATTAAAGAAAGAGTAGTGTTATGAAACCTTCTTTATTTTTCTTAAATCCAATATTTTGTATAATGGTACTAGGAAAAGAAAGGGGTTGTAGTTCTTGCATTTACAATCAACAAAAACATTATCTAATGGTGTAGAAATGCCTCGCTTCGGCTTAGGGGTTTATAAAATGACAGAACGTGAAGAGACATTACAGGCCATCGACAAAGCATTAAAATTTGGTTATCGAGCGATTGATACAGCATCATTGTATGGTAATGAAGTAGAAGTAGGAGAAGCCATTCGTCATTCAGGTATTCGACGTGAAGATATTTTTGTGACGACTAAAGTATGGAATAATGACCAAGGATATGACGCAACATTACGTGCTTTTGAGGTTTCACTCAAGAAATTAAATTTGGATTACTTAGATTTATATTTAACACATTGGGCTGTCCCAGAAACATTTGAAGAAACATATCGCGCGATTGAACGCCTATATGACGAAAAACTAATTCGTGCAACGGGTGTATCAAATCATCATGAGCACCATTTAGAGAAAATATTGGCTAAGGCAAATACCGCTCCGATGGTTAATCAGGTGGAGGTACATCCTTATTTACAGCAACAAGCATTAAGTGCATTTTGCAGTGAACACCAAATTGCGGTTACTGCTTGGTCACCGCTAGGTCGTGGAGGCGTACTTACTGATTCTACCATTGTTGAAATAGGGAAAGAAATCGGTAAAACTCCTGCTCAGGTAGTGCTACGTTGGCATTTACAAAATGATACACTTGTTATACCTAAATCAGTGACTCCGAGCCGAATTGAGGAAAATGCAGAGATTTTTGACTTTGCATTAACACAGGAACAAATGGAGAAGATGGCAACATTAAATCGTAATCAGCGATTTGGGCAAGATCCTGATCATTTTAAATTTGATTTCTAATAAGTAAAAATCCCGCTCTCAGAGGAGAGAAGCGGGATTTTTTTGATTATTGCTCGTCCTTAACGATAATTCGTTGATTTAAAAATGGATGTTCAAATTCTAATTGAATGGCATGGAGCTCGTAGTCACCGCTTGCCGTTTCTCGTGCGCCGTACATTGTATCGCCGATAATCGGATGGCCGATATAGGCTAAATGAACACGTATTTGATGTGTACGTCCAGTTTCAAGAATCAGATGGACAACACAGGAATTTTTGTAGCGAGCCACAACTTCATAGTGAGTTACAGCATGCTGACCAGTTTTGGACACAACACGTCTTGTAGCATGATGTCGGTCTTTGCCAATTGGCTCAGAAATAGTTCCAGTGGAAGACCTTAAATTTCCTTGGACTTCTGCAGCATACGTACGAATAATAGATTTTTCCTCAATCATCCGATCAAAAATAGATTTTGCTAAAGGATGCTTTGCTACAAGCAGTAACCCTTGTGTTCCTTTATCGAGACGATGGACATGCTCTGCATAAATGCCACCATGTTCTTTTATGTGTGCCATAACATGGTTCATACAAGTATGCGTATCACGTTCATCATTCGGGTGTGTTGCCATACCTTTTGGCTTCGATACGATTAAACAATGGTCATCTTCATAGACAACGTCAATAGCACAAACAGGCGTTGGTTTGTAGCTAGATGTTGGAATAGGAAACGTAATTTTGATTATCGTTCCTGTCTGTAAAGGTGTATTCCATTGAATAAGCTCATCATTTGCTAATGTGATTGCTTTAGCCATACGTAATTCATGGACTAGCTTTTTCCCAAGCCTCCACTGATTACGCAATAGCTCTTCAATAGTTAAGTTATCTTCATTCATTTCATAAAGAAACATAGATTGTATCCTCCGATGAAAAGACCGTATTCCAATGGTAGAACACGGTCTTTCGATTATTTTGCAGCTTTAGCAGCCTTTATTATATAAAAGCTTGCCCCTGCGATTAAAATAAATGCAGTTAATGCTAGAAACGGAATAGTAATAAATCCTAACCAGTTAATATATTGTCCTGTACAAGAAACCGCGCCACAGGAAGGAGCATTTTCAGCTAAAAAGCTAAGCTTTTGAATGCCGTAATGGTATAGTGAAATACAGCCTCCGATGACAGAAAAAACGGCCGTTGTGACAGCGATGCGAGCATTTTTTTGAATAAATGCTACAGTTGTCATAATGACAATTGGGTACATAAAAATACGTTGAATCCAACATAATTTACAAGGCTCATAGTGACGAATTTCGGAAAAGTATAATGAACCTAATGTCGCTACTGCAGAAACAATCCAAATAAATAATAAGCCATTTTCCTCTTTTTTAGACATTTCCAATCTTCCCTTCATAAAACCATGTACTTGTACGATTATAGATGTTCTAGTTTTATATGTAAATCAACTTACGCAAAATAAGGTATGCCTTTAATTTCAGTCTAAAGTATGAATGACGGAAGCAGACGACTCTAACTCCTTAATGGTATCATTAGTAGTAGTAATGCTAAAGAAGAGGTGTTTTCGTGAGGGAGAATGAGCATTCCAATATCGGTATTTTAAAAGAAATTGCTGAACTATTAAATGAAGAAACTGAAATTGTCACAATGCTAAAAGGTGCACTCATCAAATTTTTAAATGGCACCAAATTTGAAACAGGTTGGATTTTTTTTATTGATGCAAAGGGGCGCTCTGAGCTTGTTGTCCATGAAAATTTACCAGAAGCATTGGAATATAAAAATTGTCATTATTTAAATAAGGGTGGCTGTTGGTGTGTCTCCCGTTATCGCAATGAGGAACTGAAAAAAGCTTCAAATATTATCGAGTGTCAACGTATTGAAAGTGCTATCGCAGCAAATGTTGGAGACCATGAAGGGATTACACATCATGCCACAGTACCCCTGCAATCTGGACAAGAACGTTTTGGGGTGTTAAATGTTGCATCGAAGGACACTGTACGTTTTTCAGAGGAAGATCTTGCCTTACTAGAATCGGTGGCATTTCAGATGGGGTCGGCGATTAAACGAATTTTATTAACAAAACAAGAGCAAGAAATGGCCCTTGTGAAGGAACGTAACCGTCTAGCGCGTGATTTACATGATTCTGTCAATCAACTTCTATTCTCCGTAACATTAACAGCGAGAGCTGGTATTGAAATGACAGAGGACCATGAGGTGAAAGAAACATTTAAAGAGATTCAGCACTTAACACAAGATGCCCTAACAGAGATGCGTGCGTTGATTTGGCAATTGCGCCCTAAGGGATTAGAAAATGGTTTACTTGAAGCCATAAAGGTATATGCTGAAATGCTAGGATTAAAATTACATGTTACGGTGTCAGGTGTACTACAATTCCCCTCACGTATTGAAGAAACATTATTTCGAGTAGCTCAAGAAGCATTAAATAATGTGCGGCGCCATGCTGGTGTGCTAGAAGCAGCATTATATATTACTGTGACACCTACAGATATTTTATTGGTTATTCGTGATGAGGGACGGGGATTTGTAATCGACAATAATATAAAGTTGCTGTCAATGGGCTTACAATCTATAAAAGATCGTGCTAAATCAGTGGGTGGCACCGCTGACTGGGTAAGTGAAATAGGCAAAGGTACGGAGCTGCTAATCCGCTTACCATATTAAGGGGGAGAGGACATGATACGAGTATTAATTGCAGACGATCATCATGTGGTACGTCGTGGACTTTTGTTTTTCTTAAAGACACAAAAAGATATTGAGGTTGTCGGAGAGGCGAAAAATGGACTTGAAGCTGTATCATTAGCAGAAAGTATCCAACCAGATATTATCTTAATGGATTTAGTCATGCCAGAAATGGATGGCATTCAGGCAACTAAACGCATCAAAGCCAAATATCCACAAATAGAAATTTTAATGCTCACTAGCTTTTCTGATCGAGATCATGTTGTTCCAGCAATGGAGGCGGGAGCAGCTGGCTATCAGTTAAAAGATATTGAGCCAGATGAATTAGTATTATCCATTCGACGTATAATGCGTGGCGAAAATACATTGCATCCAGATGCAACCACAACGCTTGAAATGGACCGACAAGAATCACAAAATGCACCACATTTATTAAATCCGTTAACACCTCGCGAGCAAGATGTGCTAGCAGAGCTTACAAAAGGAAAGAGTAATCGAGAAATAGCATCCTCACTTTTTGTTACTGAAAAAACGGTTAAAACGCATATTTCAAATATCTTTACAAAGCTACAAGTGCAAGACCGTACACAGGCTGCGCTCTATGCAGTGAAGCATGGCCTAACAGAGGGTAGTGGCACTTAAAGACGTACAGCAAATATAAGTTGATAATTAAACGGCGAGTACCTACAAATTAGTAGTACTCGCCGTTTTTAAAACTATTTATTGTAAACAATTAATTTTTTGGATATTTCTAGTAAGGAAGGGCTTGGTGTTAGTGCTAAATCTTCCTTTAGTTTTTGCTTATATGCTTGGAATATTTTGTGTGCCTGTTCATGAAGTCCTGCCTGTATTAACGTATACAAATAGTGCTCAAGTTTTTGTTCATTGTATGGATCATAATCTAATAAAGCGTGTAAAAATTCAATTGCTTTTTCAGTATCTGAAAAAATCGTTAGTTGAAACCCTTTTTCTAGTAACTCTATGTATGATTTCGTTAATCTATCTTTGTAGGCAGTTGACCATTCATAATCATCGAAAACAAATAGGCCATTTTTATAAATAGAAAGACACTGATGAATCAATGAAATAGAGGGAAATTCCAAACGTGAAAATTCTTCATGAAGTTTTTGAAAATCATATAAATCACACACAATATTTGGTTTTTCAAAAACATAGTATTTGTTTGAAAAAACAATACAGTTGTCATAGCCTATTGTATTTAACGTTTTTCTTAAATAAGAAAGAGCTGTATGAAGATTTGATTTGGCACGTACATAATCTAAATCTGGCCATAGAATATCAATTAAATTATCTCGATGTATCGGTATGTTTGGGTGCAAAATAAAATAAGCAAATAATTCCTTCGTCTTTTCAGTTTTAAATGCCACTAAGCTATTATTGCTATAGACAGCAAATTGATCAAAGCATTGTACGTTTAAGACTGTTTGTGTTGCTTGTTGTAGCATTTGCTGTATAGAAAATTCATGCTCAATACGGGCTATCGATTTTTCTAAACGAGTATGACTAATAGGCTTTAATAAATAATCGAGACCTCCGATTTCATAGGCTTGTAAAGCAAATTCATGATAGGAGGTAATAAAAATAACGCTGACTTGTGGACGTTCTGTTTTAATAATATCTGCTACTTCAAGTCCAGATAATTCTTGGAGTTTTATCTCTAAAAACATGACGTCAAACTCTATGTTTGGCAACTCATTAAGAAATTTTTCTACACTTGTAAAGGTTTGAATAACCTGTATTTGTTGAAAGGCGTGTAGTTTATTTTGGAAATAGTGTAAAGCTAAAGGTTCATTGTCTATTAAAACGGCTCGAATCACATCAAACTCTCCTTTTTACAATTAAATTGAAAACCATTAAACTAGTTTATTTTGGGTGAAAAGGCTTCTATATAATGAAGGGGGGAGAAAAGCAAATCTTTTCTATTAAAAATTTGCTAATAGAAAAAAGCAATCTTAGGGGTAAATCTATCACAGGCGAGAGTAGTAGATCCTGTGGTGTGTTGAGATTCCCTTCATAGAAAGTACCCGCCGTTCATTATATAGAAGTTAGAAGTTTTTTATGTTGTGTAAGAGAATTGAAATAATTGTTTAGGCGTTTAAATTTTGAAACTATTCTTATAAAAAAATAAAACAATATTGTATTGAGAAATAAAGCTGTCGTGTAGCCAGATGCATTGTTATCTTATATTGTAAAAATAGTATAATCATTGTAATTGTTAATTAGGCGTTATTATAGTACATTTGTCTTAAATAAAACTCAAAAAGTACTTAAAAAATACTTAAAAGGATAGTTTGTTAGTAACTAAGATGTAATAGAGTATAGGAACTATGGGATATATCTGAAAGGAGATTTTGCATGAAATTAGAGCGTCTATTAACCATGACGATGATTTTAATTAATCGTAAAAAGGTTAAAGCTCAAGAACTAGCAGAGCTATTTAATGTGTCAGTGCGTACGATTTATCGAGATATTGAAACACTTAGCTGTGCAGGTGTACCTGTTATTAGTCAACAAGGTGTTAATGGAGGTATTAGTTTAATTGAAGGCTATCGTGTCGATAAACAAGTTTTGACAAAAGATGAGCTTACTTCACTTTCCATCGCTATTAAAAGTGCCTTGACTACCTATGAGGATTCACATGCTGAAGCAGTTCTTGAGAAATTAACAAGTATTGCGGATAGCCAAGTAAAACAATCGATTGATCACCTATTTGTAGATCTTAGTCCATGGGGACCAAACACTGTTTTTAAAGAGCTTGTTACAACGTTAAAGAAAGCAATAGCAAGTAAGCATTGTGTAAGTTTCAGCTATTCCACTACATATGGTCAACAAACAAATCGAGTAGTTGAACCGCATACGTTAGTTCAAAAAGGAAAGACATGGTATTTATATGGCTATTGCGTCTTAAGAAGGGATTTTCGTTTGTTTAAACTGGCGAGAATGAAAAATATAATTCAAGAGGATTCCACATTTGAGCGTAAGAAAGTTAATTTAAGTGAACTCCCTTGGGGTAAAGAATGGCATCAACCTAAAAACTTAGTCAATTTAGTTATTTCTTTTGATAAAAAGATCACGACATTGGTGGAAGAATCGTTTGGTGCAGAGCATATTGATCATGAGCAGTCCATGATTCATATCTCGATACCCGAAGATGAATGGCTTTATGGCTTTTTACTTAGTTTTGGCCATCGTATAAAAATTATAGAACCATTGTATATAAGAGATATTATTCAAAAACGAGCACAAGAAATTGTTTATTTATATAAAAATGAAAATAATTGATGACAGACAGTTGTCAGGTTTCCTTTGCTATAGTTAGGACAACTAAAGCGAAAGGTGGAGTAAACATGCAGAGCTATTGTCAAAGCTGTGGAATGCCATTAATAGAAGAGGCATTATTAGGAACTGAAAAAGGTGGTCACAAAAGTCAGGAGTATTGTGCTTATTGTTATGAGGAAGGCAAATTTACACAACCTCAATTAACCGTAGAAGGGATGATTGACCTTTGTGTGCAGCATCTAAAGGAAGAGGGTATGCCTGAAAATGAAGCACGTAGTATGCTTAATTCTTTTTTACCTAGCTTAAAAAGATGGAGAAAAGGCGAATGGAAGGACCCGAAAATGGTGGAAAGGGATTCATTTCAAATCGTAGGAATATCAGCCCAAACAAGCAATGCAAAAGAAATAACGTCACAAGCTAAAATCCCGCAATTATGGAATGATTTTTATCAGCAAAATATTATAGAGCAAATAGCTAATCAAAAAAATGCAAACATCTATGGTTTATATTCGGATTACGAGACGGATGTAAATGGGGAATACTTCATTACACTAGGAGTACAAATGTTAAATAGTCTTGATGGTGACATACCAGCTGGTTTAACTGTTAAAACCGTACCAGCAGCTAAATATTTAGTTTTTACATCAAATCAAGGAGCGTTACCAGACGTTGTCATACAAACATGGCAAGACATTTGGGCATGGTTTGCCAACTCTGGCGTAGAACGAACGTATACAGGAGATTTTGAATTGTATGATGAACGTTGTGCGAATCCACAGGAAGCTCAGGTAGAAATCTATATAGCGGTAAAATAAAAACAAGTCTCTTACCAATCAATTGGTAGGAGACTTGTCGTCGTTTTGTGGGAGAATCTTTTCGATATGCGGCTCGATATGCACGAGAACCTGGCAAAAACGATTTTCACGTAAAATGGTACGTTCTATTTCCTCGGTAATACGATGGCTTTCAAAAACATTGAGGTAAGGGTCAACTGTTACGGTTATATCGATAAAGTACATATTACCATGTGCTCGACCTTTAAAATCCAAGAGCTCGATTACACCATCAACATTACGTATTAAGACTGATAAAGTCTCGACCTCATCAATGTCAAATGCATCAGTAAGACTTTGCACAGCTTCCCAAAAGATTTCGACTGCAGTTTTAATAATTAAAAAGGCTACGACTAGGGCTGTAAGAGAATCGATAATAGGGAAGCCAAATATAGCTCCGAAAATACCGATTGCTGTTCCAATACTGACAAGTGCATCTGAGCGATTGTCAAAGGCCGCAGCTTTAACAGCAGCACTTTTAATTCTTTTAGATAGTGCTAAATTATAACGATAAACAACATACATAGCTACAGCACTTCCTATTGCTACATAAGCTGTTAAGAGGGATGGGGTTGTACCAGTGGGTTCCCATAAACTTTGTAAAGAATTGATTAGTACCTGAAGACCCACAACGAGCATAATGAATGATGCTACCAAAGAGGCAACTGTTTCAGCACGTAAATGTCCATATTGATGATTGGAATCAGGCGGTCTTTGAGCAATACGTAAGCCAATTAATACCGCGATAGACGCGATAATATCTGTCGTATTATTTAAGCCATCTGCTTTTAATGCCTCCGACGTACCAATATAGCCAATCGTTAGCTTAATGGAGCTTAAAATTAGATATGTACCGATGGATAACCAGGCACCTTTTTCCCCTTGACGTAAATTTGTATAGAGCTCCATTTTGTTTCCTCCTCGCAAAACTTTCGGACATTAGAAAACGACCCCCTTTTGAAAAGGGAGTCGTTTTCATCTATTTCTTACGGAATTCCTCCCACCTATAAGGTGTGAAGGAACAACCATATTTATAGCCTTGAATAAACAAGCGTGCTTTTAATAGTACCACGACAAGTTCAATAAGGCAATTCAATTTTAGTCAGTGACAGCGTCTAATTCATTTGATAAATCACTTTCAGGTAATTTCAGAACTTCTAAGTATAAAATATGGTGTCCATCTAATTCCTTTGCGATAAATTCAAAACCTTGCTCCTGAATACTGTCTCCTTCGACTGCATCAAAACGCTTTGTCATGAACCAACCGCCAATAGTATCAATATCATCATCTTCTATGTCAGTACCTAGCATATCATTCACATTTTCAAGAAGCATCTTGGCATCTAAAATAAAGTGATTTTCTGCAATTTCTTGTACTTCTGGGATCTCATCTTCATCGAATTCATCTTGAATATCGCCGACAATTTCCTCAATAATATCTTCAATCGTTACTAAACCAGATGTTCCGCCATATTCATCCATTAAAATGGCCATATGAATACGTTCTCGTTGAATTTTTAGTAATAAATCGTTAATTTGCGTTGTTTCCATTACTCGAATAATAGGCTGCATATAGTCAATAACTGGTTTATCACCATTCTTTGAGTCTTTAATGTAAGCGGTTAATAAATGCTTCATGTTGACTAAGCCGATAATATGGTCTTTATCTCCATCAAGAATTGGATAACGAGTATATTGCTCAACACCCATTAAATCAAATACTTCTTTAATTGTTAGCTCTTTATCAATGCCAACAATTTCAGTTCGAGGAACCATAATTTCTTTTGCAAGACGATCTGAAAACTCAAAAATACTGTTAACATATTCATATTCTGAGTTATTAATTTCCCCACCTTTTAAACTATCCGACAAAATCATGCGCAGCTCTTCTTCTGTATGAGCTACTTCAGATTCTGACATCATTTTTAAGCCGAAAAGACCAGTTAATCCGCGGGCAGATCCGTTTAATAACTTAATGATTGGATATGTTATATTGTGGAATAAAATTAATGGGCCAGAAAAGTTTAATGTGACAAATTCTGCTTTTTGGATGGCTAATGTTTTTGGCGCCAATTCCCCAATAACAACATGCATAAACGTTACGATAGAGAATGCAAGTATGAATGAAAGGATAGATGTAATACTACCATTCAAATTTAGAAATTCAAACACTGGGTGCAAAATAATTTCGAATGTAGGTTCACCTAACCAACCTAAACCGAGTGCAGTGATGGTGATACCTAGCTGACACGCAGATAAGTATTCATCTAAATCTGAAACAACACGTTTAGCATTTTTCGCTTTTTTATGCCCTTCAGCGAGCAATTGATCAATGCGGGTAGATCTCACTTTTACGATTGCAAATTCAGTTGCAACGAAAAATCCTGTCATTATAATTAGTAGGGCGAATGCCGCCAACCTAATGGTTATCTCCAATATGTCTCCGTCCAAATAATTCCTTTGTTCCCGCCCGAATGAGGGAAGTAAACAAAGTGTACACCTCCTATGATTTAAAAAATTGTTGGATGTTTCAATCATAAATTATTTAAAAGAAAAACACAAATATTGACAACAACTTTTTCGCTTGTTTTTCAAGTGGCTTTTCGAAAAAAGTCACTAGATTCAAATACCAAAAGATTGTAATTGCCAATACTATATGCTAATTTAAAAAAGAGCAAAGGATAGTTTGTTTAGGGAAAGAAGCATTTTGCATCTCATATAATACGACACGTCAAAAATCTCAAGAGTGCTTTAGCTTGCGGATTTTTTTAAATGAATTATTTTTTTTTATAGCTAAAGAGAGAGTCTCATTTTTGAGACTCTCTCTTTTCTACGTACTTAAAAATGCTTTCTGGTTTATTCTTGTTGGAAGCGTAATTTTAAACATGCCTTTTCAACATCATGAATGGTTTCCTTTACAGGTATTTCTTCAGTAAAAGGTGCTATGGATACAGGCGCTTTTTCCGTAATGCCCTGTTGTGTGAGGATATAGTTTTTACCATTATACGTTAAATATAAAGTTTTGATTGATTTCTTACCGAAAGTACTAGCAGAAGAATCAAAAAAGCCCTTTAATTGACTACAATATTCATTATAAAAGTCGCTTTTAAAGCCAGAAAGAGCTTCAAATTTTTTACTGTTAATAGCACCAGCTTCATCGGCTAGTTCGAATATTTTGGTGGAAAATTCTGAAAATAATTCTTTTACTTTTGTACGAATTAACGCTTTGGAATTATAGCTGTTTAGATCATCTGAAAGTGCGACTTTACTCATTAAAATGGCCCCCTGCATAAAAAACATTTACTATTAAATTAATACCCTAAATGTATAAGAAAAATATACAAATTTCAACATGAATCAACATAATTAGCTTAAAGGGCGTGCTATTTATAGTAAATATAGGTATTTTTATGCGGGGGTATCATGAAAAAATGACTATTTTTGTTACTCGTATACGTGGAAAAGCATAAGCTCATGAATCATTTTTTTAACATCTTCCTCATTTGGAGGAATGGATCCTATCCATTGAATTGTGCCGTCCTTTAAATACTCAGCTGCATATCGTTCTCGCAGATAAAAAAACGAAATGGACCATCCTGGAAGTTGAGTATTTTCAAATAAAGGTTTAAAACTGAAATGCTGAATCATCATTTAACCCCATTTCTGTACTATGTAGTTCATATTATTCAAGGATAACGGTATTTTTGCAACTATTCGCTTTTCATAGATAGTAATAGAATAAGTTTGATATTCTAAAGAGGGTATTTCTTTCGTTGAAAAACATTGCTCTGCTATAATGAGTGCAGAAGGCGACAAATTACGCCAATCATGAATACAATTGAAATGAGAGGATACTAATGGACAATTTTCTAGTGACATTACTTTTTATGGCAATTATTGGGGCTGCTATTGGGGGCGTAACAAATCATTTGGCCATTAAAATGCTTTTTCGCCCACATAATGCGATATATATTAAAAATTGGCGTGTACCATTTACACCAGGACTTATTCCAAAAAGACGTGATGAATTGGCGAAGCAGCTTGGCCTTACAGTCGTGAATTATTTATTAACGCCTGAAACATTTAGAAAGAAATTTTTCTCAAAGGATATCCAGGACAAAGTAGAACATTTTGTGCAAACAAAGGTTGAAGAAACAATCTTTACAAACGATAAAACAATTCAAGATTGGCTAAACTTAGCGGGCTTTTCACACATGCCCAGTACCATTGAGCAGAAGGTTGAAGCGATTGTTGAGGGACAATTTGCGTCAGTAAAGAATACACTATCAACAAAATCAATTCGTACACTGTTGTCTGAAGATATTCAAAATACAATTGATGCAAAAATTCCTGTAGCCGTACATCATATTTTGGAAAAGGGTGAGGATTATTTTTTATCACCTGAAGGCGAAATGACGATTAAGGCAATGATTGATGACTTCTTATCATCCAAGGGGTCTCTTGGTGGTATGATCAACATGTTTTTAGGTGATTCCTCCTCACTAGTTGGAAAAGTTCAACGTGAGCTTGTGAAGTTTCTACAAGCACCAGGAACTTCAACTTTACTAACGAAAATATTTACACAGGAATGGGAAAAATTAAAAGATCGACCAGCAATGGACTTTTTACAAGATATTCAATTTGAGCCGATTTTATCGAAATTACAAGTGTATGTAAAAGAGCAATTAGCTATTTCTGAACGTTTAAATCAACCGATTTCTTATTACTGGCCTGAAGGAAATGAGTGGGCCAAATATACAGTAATTCCACAAGTTATTGACAAAGCTTTTGTGAAAGCAGAGGAAAAACTTGAGGATGTATTAAAACGTTTAAATCTACAAGAAGTTGTTCGAGAACAGGTAGATTCCTTCCCGGTAGCAAAATTAGAGGAGCTTGTATTAGGTATTTCAAAACGTGAGTTTAAAATGATTACCGTATTAGGTGCAGTTCTTGGTGGATTGATTGGGATTGTGCAAGGGTTAATTGTTTACTTTATTTAAAAAGGAGATTGTATAAATGATTAATATTTATAATGACATTAATGCGCTTGAGGCAACATTCCGTAAAACTTCTGAGTTTGAAGCTTTAAAGGCTGCTGTTGAAGTTGTAAAAAATGATGAAGAGGCATTAAATGTCTTTAAAAACTTCCGTAAAATCCAAATCGATTTACAGAAAAAACAACTAGCTGGTGAGGATATTTTGGAAGATGAGCTTGTCTATGCACAAAAGGCGGCACAGCTCGCACAGCAAAATGAAAAAATATCAACTATGCTTGAAGCTGAAATGAAGTTAAGCAAGGTGATCGAAGAAGTGAATCGTATTTTAATAAAACCGATCCAAGGCTTATATGAGGGGATTCAATAAGATAATAGCAATTTAAAAAGGAATAATTGTCCTAAGAATTGCACATATAACAAGTAAGTAAAAGAACGTGTATCCGCAAGTGGTCGGTACACGTTTTTACTTTATGTTTCAATCTAAGCGTATTGGAGGTTAATATTATGCATGTACTTATTGAATGGACCTATAAAACACCTAAAGGAGCAACAACTGTTTTACGTTCTGAAGAAATGCCAGCCGCTCAAGCTTTATTACTTGCAGAGGATATGGAGAAAACGGGAAGAGTTAAGTCCCTTCATTGTATTGATCGACAAAATACAAATTGGACATTAAAAGAACTAAAAGCATATTTAAAGGAAATAGATACAGAGCCCCATAATATTACAGTCTATTTTGATGGAGGCTTTGACAGGGGGACAAGGCAGGCAGGGCTAGGGTGTGCCATATATTATGAACAAAACGGTAAGCCTTATCGTTTAAGAAGAAATGCCTTTTCATCAGAGCTTAAATCAAATAATGAAGCAGAATATGCAGCGCTCTATTTAGGCTTAGTGGAGCTAGAATTATTACATGTTCACCATATACCTGTACGCTTTATAGGAGATTCGCAGGTGGTCATCAATCAGTTAAGTGGCGAATGGCCAGCATTAGAAAAGGAATTAGCAAGTTGGGCAGATAAAATTGATGCTAAGTTAGAGCAGCTTAGCATCCAAGCGGAATACCAGCTTATTTCGCGTAAGGACAATTCAGAAGCGGACCGCCTAGCTACCCAAGCATTAAATGGTATCGATATTACTGGTTTGAGTGAGATTGTTAAAGAATAACGAACAAGTGGTGGCAGTGATGACTGTCACCACTTGTTTATAAATCTCGATCTTCAATGAAACTTTTTCCATGTTAAAACTACTACTCCTATGAATCCAAACAATAAGGAGAGAGATTTTATGAACATGAAAAAATTTGCACCTGTAGCAATGACTGCATTATTAGTTGGAAGTGCCGTTGTGCCAGTAGCATCAGCAAATGAACATACAACGACAGCGGAGGTTCCACAAATCCAAATAGATCCAGTACATATTTTCAATAATACTCGCGGTACTGTTGATGATATTCGTGTTGGAGAAAACATTACATATTACACAGTCAAAGATGGCGAGCAAACAAATGTATTAGAAATTACTAAAGATACGCTTGTATTTGATAATACTGGAAAAGAAGTAGCGCTTCAAAAAGGTGATAATGTGATCGCTTATACATTTGCTAATAAGCCTCAAAAATATATTTATCCACCGCAATTTAATCCTGAGGTTGTTATTGTTGAAACTGAAAAAGTGGGCTTTGTTGAAGTGGATTATTTCTTTGAAGATTTAACTAATACGTATGATATTCTAAAATTAAATATTGGGAAAGAGACAGAGCTACTCAATGTAGAAGGTGAAAAGGTAGACGTTAAAGATTTAGCAGAGCAGCATCTAGTTGTTTTCTATACGGCATCTACTAAAAGTATTCCAGCCCAAACAACACCATCTAAAGTGATTGTTCTTAATGATAATTCAGCAAATACGACAAATCCAGTAAATGAAGAAATTGAGAGCATCATCGCATTAGATTCTTATGATTTAGCTGGAACAAAAATGGTGCCATTACGTGTCATTGCTGAAAAGCTAGGATATAAAGTGGAATCTACAAGTAAAGGGGCTATTCTTTCAAAAGGAAATATGTCTTACACACTAACTCGTGGAGACAAAACATTTGGTTATAACAAAGCATTGCGTACATTAACCGTAGCACCAACACTAAAAAACACAAAGACATATGTACCTGTTGAATTTGTTGAAGATTATTTAAAATAAAAGAAATAGTAGTATGCCAGGATTTCCTGGCATACTATTTTTTAATTTACCTGTCATTCAGCAATTCTCAAGGCATATGGACTTATTCGAGGACAAGTAGGTTGGATACCTTTTGGTAAATTGTTGAAGACATTCCTTAAAGGATACTGTCTTCATAAAGGTTTTAGCTAATGTCATTTCATCTGAATACAGCACAAATTGCTGGAAGTGTTGTTGAATAAAATCTCTTACTTTTTCGTAGTGCTTGTTGATAGAAATTGCACCATATATTTCTTGCTGGTCAATAATGTAGATAAAATCACACAGAGCTTTATGTGTACCGTATTTAAATAAGACAGTCACATATAATGTTTTTTCATCACAACGATCTAAATCAAACCGGTGGAATATTACTTCTATTTCATGAATAAAGCTCGAAATGGCTGTACGGTTGCTATTTTTTAAAATAAACACTATCAACACCACCTTTTGTAAAAATTATAATGACAAATAAATAGATTGTCTATTTTAAACTGAATATTCTGTTATTTCTAAGTTTCTCATTGTAACTTTGCTTAAAGTCATAGAAATTTGTTAAACTTAAATCTGCAATATATCAGGAATAAGAAAAGAAGAGAGCGAAAGTAAATGAAAATTATTCACATAGATCAAAAATATCCTGAAGATTGGATTCGCGTACTAAATCATATAGCGAATTTATTTTTTGAGGATTCAAAGCTGAAGGTTGATTCAAATGGAGCAGATATGTCCGCTTCATTTGATTATCTAACTGATGACAATTTTTCCATATCCACAAAAGCAGTTCTGAATGTAGATGGAAAGCAATATAAAAATGAATACAGCATAAAATACGAATCAGCTGCAACTGGTCGTGAGCTAAATATTCGCATTAAACGTGCATTGTCACACGTGTTTTTAGATGTTCTGGAGCAATATACTGGGATGCATCAACAGTGGGGGATTTTAACAGGTGTGCGCCCAACTAAGCTATATCATAAATTTAGAAAAGAAGGCAAAACGGAGCAAGAAATTGCCGATCTTCTTATTCGTGATTTTCGTTTATCAGAAGACAAGGTGGCACTTTTAAAGGAAATTGTAGAACGACAATTAGTAACCATTCCTGATATTGATGAAATTGGTCAGGAAATCAGTGTCTATATCGGTATTCCATTTTGTCCAACGAAATGTGCCTATTGTACATTCCCAGCCTACGCCATTGGTAGCAACCGTAAGCAAGGTCGTGTGACTACCTTTTTAGACGGCTTACACATTGAATTGCGTGAAATGGGTAAATGGCTGAAGGACAATAATATGAAAATTACCTCTATCTATTGGGGGGGCGGTACACCAACTTCAATTGAGGCAGATGAAATGGATGCCTTATATCAAACGATGTATGAATCATTCCCAAATCCAGAAACAATTCGTGAGGTTACAGTTGAAGCGGGAAGACCAGATACGATTACACCTGAAAAATTAGCAGTACTTAAAAAATGGGGCATTGATCGTATTAGTGTTAATCCACAATCTTATACAGATGAAACATTAAAAGCAATTGGTCGTCATCATACGGTGCAAGAAACGATTGATAAGTTTTGGCTTGCAAGAGAATCGGGAATGAATAATATTAATATGGATCTAATTATTGGGTTACCGAATGAGGGAATTGAGGAATTCCAGCATTCATTAGAGGAATCTGCTAAAATGCAGCCAGAGTCGTTAACGGTTCATACATTATCATTCAAACGTGCGTCCGAGATGACTCGTAATAAGGATAAATATAAAGTAGCAGATCGTGATACGGTGGCTGAAATGATGGAAATGGCACAGGTTTGGACAAAGGAAAATAACTATGTTCCTTACTATTTATATCGTCAAAAAAATATTTTAGGTAATTTAGAAAATGTCGGCTATAGTAAAGTTGGTGAAGAAAGTATCTATAATATTGTCATTATGGAAGAAGTACAAACGATTTTAGGAATAGGCTGTGGAGCCTCTTCTAAATTTGTTCATCCTAAGACGGGAAAAATCACACAATTCCATAATCCGAAAGATCCAGCAGCCTATATTATGACCTTTGAAGATGCGATTGGGAAAAAACTAGAGTTTTTAGATGAATTATATAATGGATAAAATAAAGGCAATCTGAGTTGTTCAGATTGCCTTTATTGTTTGAAGCTTTTGTAATGTACAGGCCATTTTTAGAATAACGGCATCCTCAAAATAGGTTGGATCATAGCCTGTTATTTCTCTTATTTTATTTAAGCGGTAAGTAAGTGTATGACGATGAATGTTTAATTGTTGTGCACAAAGCTTCAGCTGTAAATTACAGTCAAAAAATGATTGTAATGTATCTAGCTGTTTAGCATCTAAGTTTTTAAGAATGCGATGTTGAAAGGCTTGTACTTCATCTGATTCTCGAGGCTTAAAAAGGGAAAATAACTCGACGTCCTCAAAAAAGGTTAATTCATTTTGGATTGTAGCAAATTCAAGCGCAGTTCTAGCGCCTTGGTAGCTATAAGGAAGCTGTGATAGATGTTGGACAACAGGACCAACTCCTATGTGAAGCGAAGGTAGCTTCTGTTTTTGCTTGCGTAGTGCTTTAATAATGGGGCGACAACTCTGTTCTCCATAATTTGACAGTAAGATATAATATTCCTGTAATTGGCTATGTCCCGCAAGAATAGGCTGTTTGTAAAATAAATCCTCAAAAAAGAAAGGGATTGTATTTTCGGCGTATGACGTTTCATTTAAGCTTACTAAAATCACTTGAAAGGGTGCTAGTAGTGAAAAGGGGAGTTTCTGAATTCGTTCATTTAATGCAGCATCGAGCTTACTGCCGTGAACGAGCGCTTCAAATATGTAATCATTATTTTTCCGTTGCCATTCGCTTTTTGATTCAACAATTGCTTGATGTGTCATGATTTCTGTTGTTAGTTGCACAAGATTGGCAATATCAAGCATGTCATCTGATTCTCCTGTTATGCCAATAACACCCACCACTTCATCCTGATACATAATAGGCATATTAATGCCTGGTTTCGTATTTGGATACAGCTCTATATTTTCTTCATTAATAATCAATGTCTTTTTTGTTTGTGCCACATAAAGTGCACCTTCATGAATTTTTTCCACCCTCATTTTATCGCCAGAGGCTAAAATGACTCCACTTGGGCTAATGACATTTATATTGTGACGTAAGCGTAACATCGTTTGGTGTACGATTTCTTCTGCTAATTTTTTCGTCAACATGTTTATACACCTCGCATAAAAAAACTCTGTTATAGGACAGATAAATTGTACACCTATTATAATGTTTTCTGAATTTATTGTCATTATAATAAATTGTAAGCGCTTAACTAAGAAAAAATTTAAATATCAAGGGACGACAAAAGTGGAGGTAGAGCATGAAAGTCATAATTAGTCCAGATTCCTATAAGGGTACGCTGTCAGCTGTGGAAGTGGCAAAATCAATGCAAAGAGGGATCTTGGATGCGGATCAATCGATTGAAACAATGATATTACCAGTTGCAGATGGTGGAGAGGGCACACTGCAATCGCTTATCACCTCTACTGAGGGTCAATATTTTTCAGTAAATGTATTAGATCCATTGGGAAGAGCTATCCAGGCTCAATATGGAGTATTAGGAGATCAAGAGACGTGTGTGATAGAGATGGCTCAAGCATCTGGGATTATGCTGTTACAAGACAATGAGAAAAATCCTAATCTAGCTACATCATATGGAACGGGTCAATTAATTAAAGCTGCGCTCGATCAAGGCTTTAGAAAGTTTATTATCGGCATTGGAGGAAGTGCCACAAATGATGCGGGGATTGGCATGCTGAAGGCATTAGGAGTGCGATTATTAGCAACGGATGGTTCAGAGCTTGAGAATGGCGTGTTAAATTTAGAGAAATTAGCTACTATTGATATTCGACAGATGGATGCTAGATTAGCAGATGCCACATTTACGATCGCTTGTGATGTTGATAATCCGCTCATAGGTGAACGTGGGGCAACAGCCATTTTCGGTCCTCAAAAAGGTGTCAAAAAACATCAAATAGTACATTTTGATAATTGTTTAAAACATTTTGCAGATATTGTAGAAAAACAATTTTCCATTCGACTCCATGATTATAAAGGTGCGGGAGCTGCAGGGGGAATGGGAGGAGCTTTAATCGCATTTTTAAAAGGAACGTTTCATGCGGGAATTGAAATTGTTTTGGGTGCTGTCAAGTTACAGGGCCATTTAGCAGATGCGCAATTAGTGATTACGGGGGAAGGAAAATCCGATCTCCAAACATTACATGGTAAGGCTCCATTAGGGGTGGCGAAAGCTGCTAAGCAAGCAAACGTAGAGGCAATATTATTGTCTGGTGGGATTGATGTAAAGGCAAAGGGGACATTGCAAAAGTATTTTTCAGTTGTGGAGTCATTAGTAGATCAAGAGGTCACTGTTCAGCAGGCCATGCAAGAACCTGCTCACTTTATTCGCTTAAAAATAAAGAAAATCATCGAGTGTTACATACAAAAGGGGGATGACTAGATGTTGTTCATCATTATTTTAATAGGGGTATTGTTTGTAGTATTGGGGACGGCTAAATTAAAGCTTCACCCGTTTTTAGCGCTATTAATTAGTGCCTTCTTCGTTGGGATTGCTTCAGGAATGCCATTATTAACAGTAGTTGAAAGCATAAATACTGGATTTGGTGGCTTGATGACAAGTATTGGACTAGTCATTATCGCTGGAACGATTATCGGCTTAATATTAGAAAAATCAGGGGCTGCCTATCGAATGGCAGAAGTGGTATTACGAATTGTAGGTCCAAAGCGTCCGCAATTAGCGATGTCTTTAATCGGTTACATTGTGTCCATTCCAGTATTTTGTGATTCTGGCTTTATTATTTTATCCAGCTTGCAGAAGTCTTTAGCAAAGCGAGCAAATGTAACCATTGCTTCAATGGCAGTAGCTTTAGCGACAGGCTTATTTGCGACACATGTATTAGTACCTCCAACTCCTGGTCCTATTGCAGCTGCAGGGAATATTGGTGCAGCAGATTATTTAGGTACAGTTATTGTTATTGGTTTATTAGTAGCGATACCAGCGACATTTGTAGGCTATCTATGGTCGGTAAAAGTAGCGACAAAAATTCGAGTACCTGAGGATGAGGTAGAGGCATTGGATTATGAGGAAGTTATTAAATCCTTTGGCAAAATGCCATCAACTTTTAAAGCATTTTTACCAATCGTTCTGCCAATTGTCTTGATTGGTCTAGGTTCGATCGCAGCATTAGTGGGTGATACAGAGTCGACCTTCAATACAGTTTTTAAATTTTTAGGCTCCCCTACAGTAGCTTTATTTTTAGGGGTAGCAGCGGCATTTTTATTACTTCCTGAAATCAATGAAACGACATTAACTGGTTGGATTGGTGAGAGTTTAAAAGAAGCGGCTCCTATTTTACTGATTACAGGTGCTGGCGGTTCATTTGGGACCGTTATTAAGAATGCTGGAGTCGGAGAACTTCTACAGGAAATGGATTTAGGAGTGTTTGCATCAGGTACTTTATTCCTTCTTGTACCGTTTATTGTAGCAGCAGCATTAAAAACAGCTCAAGGCTCTTCCACAACAGCCCTTGTGATCACATCTACTTTAGTAGCACCAATGCTTGTGACACTTGGAATTGAAGGGGCGGTACCTTTAGCATTAGTGGTAATGGCAATTGGTGCTGGCGCAATGACAGTTAGCCATGTCAATGATAGCTTCTTCTGGGTAATTACACAGTATAGCGGTATGGAAGTCACACAAGCCTACAAAGCACAAACGGCTGCAACCTTATTACAAGGTCTAGTGACAATAATTATTACGATGATATTATGGTGGATATTCGTTTAAAAAAAGGAGAGCGGCCCATGGCTAGCTCTCTTTTTGTATAATGAAAAAATAGAAAGGAAGTTAGTAGATGAAAAAAATAATAGTATTGCTCCTTTGTATTTTTTTATTAGCAGGCTGTACGGAAGCAATCCAGACAGAAAAAATCCCTGTAACGGCTGGCCATGATATGCGCGTTCATTTTATTGATGTAGGTCAAGGGGATTCTATATTAATAGAGTCACCAAATGGTAAAACAATGCTTGTAGATGGAGGTGTAAAAGGAGCTGGCCCGCAAGTAGTTTCTTATTTAAGGGAACTTGGGGTGAGTAAGCTCGATATAGTAGTGGCGACACATCCTGATGCTGATCACATTGGTGGGCTCATTCCTGTATTAAACTCAATGACAATTGAGCAATTTTACGATTCAGGAAAAGTACATACATCTCAAACATTTGAAGAAATGTTGACGCTGATTGATGAAAAAAATATTCCTTATGATGTACCGACGCCAGGTGACAATATTAAGTTTGATGAGGATGTCACTGTGAAAGTTTTAAATGCAAATGAGCAGGCATCAGATAATAATGATGCTTCGATTGTGTTAAAAATAGTTTATGGCAATGTCTCCTTTTTATTAACAGGTGATGCTGGAATAGCGTTAGAAAAAGAAATGATGCAATATGATGTGTCAGCAACAGTTTTAAAAGCCGGTCACCATGGATCGAATACTAGTAGTTCAGAGGATTTCATTCGTGCTGTAAAGCCAGAGGTCACGATATTAAGTTATGGGAAAGATAATAAATATGGACATCCACATGCGGAAGTGGTAGATCGATTGAAGGAGATTGGTAGTAAAATCTATGCCACGGCTGATATAGGAACGATTACTGTGACAACAGATGGGGTAAACTATGCGGTGAATGGGAAGGAAACCTCTGTGGCGAATACTGAAAAAACATCTGAAGTAGTTCCGCTGACGCCCGCTATTGAAATCACGAGCAAGGATTTAGTTGGTGAAATTGTAGGTATAAAAAATAATGGACAGCAAGCAGTTTCGTTAAAAGATTGGCAGCTTATCTCTATTGAAGGTAATCAAGTTTTTAATTTTCCAAATCTATCATTGCAGCCAGGAAAAACGATTTATATTACAAGCGGAGCCAATGCACGAGAAGGGCAAAATTATTTAAAATGGACAACGAAGCAGATTTGGTTAAACGAAGGAGATGCTGCTCAATTACGTAATGAGAAAGGGGAACTGCTAAGTGAGCTCGACTAAATACACGTTAGACCGTATTGAAGATGGATATGCTATTTTCTTAAAGTTTCCAGATGAAGAGGAACAACTAATTATTATACAATCAGCCATAAACGAGCCTGTGCAAGTAGGAGATCGTGTGGAGATTGAAGAAAAAGACGGACATTACCATATAGAAATTTTAAAGGAAGAAACTGATCAAAAAAAAGCGGATATTCAACGCCTTATGAACCGTTTACGTAATAAACAAAAATAATGGATGACAAGCTGTGAGAAATTGACGCACAGCTTGTTTTAATGAAAGGAATTATGCATAATTTGTTATCCTAAATATTTTGAAAATATGCTAAAATAGTAGTATTAACCGGGAGCTAGGAGCGGACAAAATGTCGATAAGTACAATTATTTTTGATTTAGATGATACACTACTATGGGATAAAAAATCAGTCAAAACAGCCTTTGAAAAAACTTGTAATTATGCAGCAACAGTACATAATGTGAATCCTGTTAAACTAGAGGAGGCTGTTCGTCGAGAGGCACGCGCCCTGTATGAGGGGTATGAAACATATGATTATACAGTCTTAATAGGTATTAACCCGTTCGAAGGTCTTTGGGGGACGTTTGATGATACGACAGATTCTTTCCAAAAGATGAAAGAAATTGTTCCTGGCTATCGTGCAGAAGCTTGGACAAAAGGGTTAGCTGCTCTTAATATTGATGATGCGCAGTTCGGAGCTGAGCTAGGAGAACGCTTTGTGGCTGAGCGTAAAGTATCACCATTTTTATATGAAGATACATTTGCTGTATTAGATCAACTAAAAGGAAAGTATCAGCTTGTATTACTCACAAATGGAGCACCAAGTCTACAAAACTTGAAGCTAGAAATCACACCTGAAATTGCCCCGTATTTTGATCATATTATTATTTCGGGAGACTTTGGCAAGGGTAAGCCTGATGCATCTATTTTTGAATTTGTTATGGAGAAAGCAAGTATTACAGCAGATGAGGCAATCATGGTTGGCGATAATCTTAATACTGATATTTTAGGTTCTTCCCGTGTCGGAATGCGCAATGTATGGATTAATCGTGAAAACAATATTGCCAATGGAGCTGTCACACCAACCTATGAAGTAGACTCTTTGACAGCATTGTTAGAACTTATAAATAAGCTATAATGAAAAAATGTACTGTCCCTTGTGGTCAGTACATTTTTTATTTTTCGATCCATCTATTAAAAAAAGACATTCAGTGCAAGGTATAAACTTGTAAAAGCTATAGCTAAACAAAGCTGAACAAAAGCGCTAGCAATTAAGAAACCATGAGGTTCACCAGCTTTTTTGCGATAAAGGATTTGCATGATTGAGTATAGTAAGAAAAAGCTATAAATAATTGTTGCATGAATAGTATGTTGGACAAGATAAATACTAAATAAAATACCTCCAAACAATAAAAGCATAATTAAATTGGCAATAGCATGCTCAACTGTCGCAGCAAAAAAGCGGCGCTCGGTATGAGGCATTCTTTTTTTAGCAATCCATAATATGAAATGCGTAAGAAAGATAAATATATTACCAATGATCAATTTGGTTGACCGCTTGTCATCATAAAAATATATAAGTGAGTCCATTGATTCTTCGATTAAAAAGGCTTGCTGAGTTTCAACATTGAAGAGAATATCATTATTGAGTACCTTCCATTTCTCTTGAGAACCATCTGTATACAGTATGAATAAATCATAAGGTGTAAAGTAATCATTGCTTTCCCATTGTCCACTAGTAATCGAAATAGGGGAAGCCTCCTTCATTTTTTCTTGTAACTGAGTTAGTCGTTTGTTATCTAGGTAGCATTGTTGCGGTACATAAAGGCAAGTACCCTTTGGTAGAAAACTCTCTGTATTTTTATTGTCCTTTACATAAATTCGATCGATCATTTTAGTAGAGTCTGTTGATCTAGGAGCAGTAGTAGGCTCTTGAATAAAGGATAAAAGTAATATAGAGAGAACTACTACAAATAACAATGCCACAGATGGAATCCTCCACATAGTCGTAGACGATTTTTTTCTCGTTGAGGAAGGGGCTGTTATTTGACGCAATAAATATTGTTCTTGCTGATCGGTTAATTTCAAATCATGTAAATGCTGCCATCCCTTTTTATAATTCTTCATCCATCTCACCTCCAAGCTGTTTTTTTAATGCAACGAGTGCTCGTTTTAATGTATTTTTTACCTTTCCTTCGTTCCAACCGAGTACTTCACAGGTCTCTTCGATTGATAGACCTTCAATTTTCCGTAGAATAATGACATCACGATATGTAATTTTTAGTTTACTAATGGCAAGATACAGAATCTTGGCATCTTGTTGCATTAACCATTCATTTGGGGAGGGCGAGGATTGTTTTTCATGCTGTTGTAAAAAAGGGACAAATTGTATAAGCCTCTTCCGTCGAAAATGATCGTAGGCAAGGTTACGAGCAGTGGAACGAAGCCAAGCGAGTTGTGCTCCTTCTTTAATTGATTGTTGATAGTTAAAATAACGAACAAAGGTCTCCTGTGTAAAATCCTCTGCTAATGTTTCGTCATTCAGTAAGTAATATAAGTATTTAAAAATGGTTTGATTATGTAAGTGAAATATTTTTTCTACTTTCATTCCATACACCCCCTTTCCTTTAAAGACGATTAAGGTACTAAAAAGTATCATTTTTCCAAAAAGAAAAAGCAGAGAGTAGAAACTCCCTGCTTACGTTAGTCATTACTATAGGGTAATGGCTTTTACCTCATCAATATTTTCGAGTTGAGACACGAATACTAAATCTTCTTCTGTTACTACATTATCAATCGTAAGCATCATAACTGCTGTCCCACCAACTTGCGCACGACCAACTTGCATTGTGGCAATGTTGATATCTTTTTCTGCAAGTTTTGTTGCTACACGGCCAATGGCACCTGGTTTATCAGTGTTCTTAATGTAAAGCAGGTGACCTTGAGGAATAACGTCCACAACATAGTCTTCCACCTTAACAATACGTGCACCTAAACCATTTAATAACGTACCAGCTACTGTATGTGTTTCATTGGCTGTAATAATTTCAATCGTAATTAAACTTGTAAAGCCTTTTGCCGTTGTTGTTTTGTGCTCATTAATTTTCATGCCAATACGTTCAGACAAGTAACGAGCATTCACATCATTTACATGATTACCGTGGTTTTTAGATAATAAACCTTTTAATGCGTTTGAAGTTAATGGACGAACATCATAGTTTGCTACTTCACCAGCATAAGATAAGTTGATTTCTTTTACAGGCTCTGTTGTTACCTGTGATAAAAAAGAACCAAGTTTTTCTGCTAGCTCAAAGAAAGGTTCCACTTGTGCAAGAAGTTCTTTCGGAATAGATGGCATATTCACTGGATTTGTTACAGTACCTGTTTTATAGAACTTAATGATGTCATTTGATACATCAACTGCTACAGATTCTTGTGCTTCAATAGTAGATGCACCTAAGTGAGGCGTTGCGATAACTTGCGGTAACGTCAGTAGTTTATGATCTGTTGCAGGTTCAGAGACAAATACATCAAGGGCTGCACCAGCAACTTTACCTGCTACAATCGCATCATATAAATCGTCTTCATTAATGATACCGCCACGTGCACAGTTAATAATACGTACGCCATCTTTCATGATTGCGAATTTTTCTTTATTAATAAGATTACGTGTTTCAGGAAGAAGAGGAGTGTGTACTGTGATGAAATCTGCTGCTGCGCAAATTTCTTCAACTGTCGCTTTTGTTACACCTAACTCTTTTGCTCGTTCATCTGTAAGGAAAGGATCATATGCCATAACATTCATACGTTGACCCTTTGCACGATAAGCTACTTCAACACCAATACGTCCAAATCCTACAACACCTAAAGTTTTATTTTTTAGCTCTACCCCGACATAAGATTTACGATCCCATTTTCCATTTTTCAAAGTATTAAAAGCTTGTGGAATATGACGAGCAAGTGATGTCATCATCGCAATCGTGTGCTCAGCAGCAGAGTTCGTGTTACCATCTGGTGCATTGACAACGATAATCCCATGTTCAGTTGCAGCAGCAAGGTCAATATTATCAACACCCACACCAGCACGACCGATCAATTTTAAGTTTTTAGCTGCTTCAATCACCTCACGTGTCACAGTTGTTTGAGAACGCACAAGTAACACATCTACATCGGCAATTTTTGCGATTAATTCTTCTGGTGCTAGACCAGTGTCCACGATAATGTTTAAATCTAAGTCTTGTTCCTGACGTAGTGGGAAAATACCATCTTCACTTAGTGGATCAGCGATAAATACGTTAATTGTTTTTGTTGCAGTAGTCATTATAATTAGCTCCTTTTTAATAAAAATGATTGTGGTCTTACCAATGAGAGTCTGGAAGTTGTAAAATTCGAACATCTTACAGCATGCAAACAATCTCCTTTCTACTAGATCGAGAACAAAATAAAAAGCCTTCCACGCCTTACAAACACAGTTATTGTGTTGTAAGGGGCGAAAGGCTGAATAAACATTGGTTCGCGGTACCACCCTTAATTACTACTAGAAAAAATTATTCTTGCAGTCTTAGCTATATGCGTAACGTGCATGTGACGGATAAGCTTACTTAGGGTTGTTCGGCCTATCTATTCGGGAGTGGAACTATTATCGTAGAAATCACTGATTTACACCAACCATCAGCTCTCTTGGGATTTTCTTACGACTAGTGTGTCTCCGTCGTTATATTTTGTGTGATTAAATTTGTTAACATCATAATCCCTATTGTTCACCTTTGTCAACGATATTTCTAAAATACTTTAAAAATATTGACTTCGAAAGTCTGAATAATAACCAAACACGAACGATCTTTTTGTTAAACAATTATATTGTACGTCTTTTTGGAGAATACAATGAAAGCGCTAACGATATTTGAAAAGTCCGATAATACTAGGTTTCTATGTAGTTTGAGAAGAAAAAATTATATGGGAATTAACTGGAATAAATTAGCTGCTTCATACAAGTCCATGGTAGTTTCAAGTGTAGAAAGCGAACATTTTTCTCTGTCACAATTTAGACAAAAAATGTTTTTTTAGAAGGTAAACAGCCTGTTAGGGAAGAATGTTAGTTAAGGATGATTTGATTTGGGGGTGTAGTAATGAAATACGATGTTGCAATAATTGGTGCTGGACTTGCAGGGCTAGTTGCAGCTTGTGAGTTAATCGACGCAAAGAAAAAAGTTGTTTTAGTTGATCAGGAGCCTGAAAATTCAATGGGGGGACAGGCATATTGGTCATTTGGTGGGATTTTTTTAGTGAACTCTCCTGAGCAAAGAAGGCTTGGAATTAAAGATAGTAAGGAGCTTGCATGGCAAGATTGGCAAGGGACAGCTGGCTTTGATCGATTAGAGGATGAGGATTCCTGGGCATATAAATGGGCTAAAGCTTATGTTGATTTTGCGGCGGGTGAAAAATATGATTGGTTAAAATCAAAGGGCATCAAATTTTTCCCTGTTGTTGGCTGGGCAGAACGAGGTGGTTCTCTTGCGGGGGGACATGGTAATTCAGTACCAAGGTTTCATATTGTATGGGGAACTGGTCCAGGCATTGTTAAGCCATTTGTTGATAAAGTAAAACAGGGGATCAAAGAAGGATATATTGATTTTAAACCAAGACATCGTGTAGATGAATTTTTGCAAAAAAACGGAAAAATTACTGGCATTAGTGGGACTGTACTAGCGGAAACTTTTATCAATAGAGGTGAAAAAAGCTCAAGACTAGGAATTGGAGAATTTAACTACGAAGCAGATGCTGTAATTGTGGCAAGTGGGGGGATTGGGGCTAATTTTGATTTAGTAAGAAAAAATTGGCCAGCACGATTGGGGACCCCACCTAAAAATATGGTTTGCGGTGTGCCAGCTTATGTTGATGGGAGAATGCTAGAAATCACTGAGCATGTAGGGGGTCGCATTGTGAATCGGGACCGAATGTGGCATTACACAGAGGGGTTAAAAAATTGGGATCCTATTTGGCCCAATCATGGAATACGAATTTTGCCGGGGCCTTCCTCCTTATGGTTTGACGCAGAGGGTAATCGATTTCATGCACCAAATTTCCCAGGATTCGATACGCTTAGCACATTAGAGGCTATTCAAAAAACAGGCTATGATTACTCGTGGTTCATTTTAACTGAAAAAATTATTGAGAAGGAATTTGCACTATCTGGCTCAGAACAAAATCCAGATTTAACAAACAAAAGCATTGGAGATGTTTTGAAACGAATCATGCCAGGTCCACCTGCTCCAATCCAAGCCTTTAAAAATCATGGTGAGGATTTTGTGATTGCTCATGATTTGAAAGAGCTTGTTGATGGTATGAATAAGCTGGCAGGAAATGAGCTACTAGATTTCATGAAAATTAAAGAGCAGATCTTGGCAAGAGACCGAGAAATGGACAATAAATTTACGAAGGATTTACAGGTTAATGCCATTCATGGAGCAAGGAATTATATTGGCGATAAATTGGTGCGTGTTGCCAAACCACATAAAATGTTAGATCCTAAAAATTGGCCATTAATTGCTGTACGATTAAACATCTTAACACGAAAAACTTTAGGTGGCTTACAAACAAATCTGAATGGTGCGGTGTTAGGAATGGATGGTCAGCCAATACCTGGTTTATATGCAGCTGGTGAAGTAAGTGGTTTTGGTGGCGGTGGTGTTCATGGCTACCGTGCTTTGGAAGGCACATTTGTTGGAGGCTGTCTATTTAGTGGACGGCAGGTCGGGCGTTATTTAGCTCAAGAAAAATAAAATATGATGTAAGTAGCAATAAAAGTTTTGCAAAGCAGGGTTGATTTCCGTTCCGCCAGCGTACTTTCCAGGGGACGTCCAATGAGCCACTTTGCTCACTACGTTCGTTCTAGAGTAGTAAGCAAATTCATTTATCTGAAAACTCAAAATAAACACTAGTGTGGGATAGAAAGCCTTTCTCGCCTTTAGCAAAATGCTAATTGATTTGATTTTTTAACACCATAAAAGAGCATCGTCTTAACGAACGATGCTCTTTTAGTTAGTCTGATAGAATCGGTGTCTCCAAGGGTTTCCATTCACTTTTACAAAAGGACCCATACCGTTTATATCAAGCATACTTACTTTGATTTTTGAGCCTCTGCTATTTTAGCAATTTGCTCTTCAACCTGTTCTTTCGACCAACCATGTTCTTCAACGAAGAAGTTACGTGGTGCACGACGACATTCGTCTGAGCAGCTACGCATATAAAATGCCTCATGCTTTTCCTCGCAAAGCATTAATTTATGACATTCAGGGTTTGCGCAGTTTGTATAACGTTCAGAAGGTTCACCTGTGAAATAATCCTTCCCAACGACGACATGTTCCACTTGATTAATAGGTACACTTCGACGACGGTCAAAAACAAACATTTGACCATCCCATAACTGGCCTTTTACTTCTGGATCTTTTGCATACGTGGCGATACCACCGTGTAATTGACCAACACTTTTACCATAGCCCTCGCGTTTTAGCCAGCCAGAGAATTTTTCACAGCGGATACCACCTGTACAGTAAGTTAAAATCTTTTTATCTGCAAAATCTTCTTTATGAGCTTCCATCCAAGCTGGCAAGTCACGGAAATTTTCAATATCAGGTCGAACTGCTCCTCTGAAATGACCTAAATCATATTCGTAGTCATTACGTGCATCGATGATTACGGTGTTATCTTCTTGCATTTGTTCCATAAATTCTTTAGGAGATAAATAATCACCAGTGATTTCTAATGGGTTGATATCATCCTCTAAACCTAAATGAACAATTTCTCGTCGCGGGCGTACATGCATTTTTTTAAAGGTATGCCCTTCAGCTTCATCAATTTTCCACATAATATCACTAAAACGAGCATCTGTCTTCATATGGTTCATGTAAGCTTCTGTTTGCTCAATGGTCCCTGAAACCGTTCCGTTAATACCTTCATTTCCTACTAAAATACGACCAAGAAGTCCAATTTCTTTACATAATGCTAAATGTTCTTCTGCAAAGGCTACTGGGTCTTCAATCGTAATATATTTATAATAAAGTAATACACGATAGTCTTTTTGTGTCAAAATACGTAACCACCTTTATAACAATGTTCGTCATTTAATATAGCACAACAACAGTAATTTTGCTTAGAGTAGGAGGAGTTTTCTAAAAAAACTCGAATAGTACATAGTGAATGACTATTCATATTTGGGGGGAAGAGAGATGGAATTTTCAACGATTACTTTAGAAAAATTAGAACGTCGAGCAACGTTAACATTGAATCGTCCACAGGCAATGAATGCTATGGATGGTGACATGATGCGTGAACTTGCAGAATGCTTTGAAGCTCTACAACAAGAAAAAGATATACAGGTACTTGTTATTCGTGGAGAAGGAAAGGTCTTTTCTGCGGGTGGCGATATTAAGGCAATGCTCGATGAAAACAAACCACTAAATATAGATGAGGCAATGGTTTATCTAACACGTATTGTGAGGGCCTATTATCAGCTACCGATGATTGTTATTGCGGCAGTTCATGGTGCTTCGGCAGGCCTAGGATTTAGTTTGACACTTGGTGCAGATATTGTTGTAGCCTGTGAAAATAGTAAACTAGCTATGAACTTCATAGGAATAGGACTGATTCCAGATGGAGGTGGTCACTTCTTTATGAAAGAACGTGTGGGGACTGTAAAAGCGAAACAAATGATATGGGAAGGGAAGGTATTAACTGCAAAAGAAGCATTGGATGCAGGATTAATTGATTATATTGCACCTGATGGTACAGTATTTGCAATGGCTGACCAGCTTGTAGGTAAAATGCTTGCTTCACCTATCTCTTCGATGATTACAACGAAAAAAATTCTCCATGCTCAAAATTTATCACAGCTAGAAAATGTTCTAGCATTGGAAGCAGAAGGACAATCTGCTATGCGTAAAACAACAGATCATATAGAGGGTATTCATGCATTTGTAGAGAAAAGGACACCGGTATTTGTAGGGAAATAAATAGTAAAAAGGCGCGTAGCAGCATTGTCTACGTGCCTTTTACTCGCTATTAAACATGGAATAATATTAATTTACCTGAAGAGTTTACAAGTCGATGAGTTTTGTCGGCAACACCTTTTTCCTCAATTTGTTGTTGTCCATTTAGTTTAGCAGCCTCATCATTTTCAAATGTCCATGTTTCATCAAACAATGTTTCCCCTGTTTTTTCAAAAGCTGTAAAACGATAATTCTCCATGCAAACCCCACCCTTTTACTAAAATATATTTCTATTATACATAGAAGATTTATAAACTTCACGGTAAAACTAGTGATTTTTTTGATAAATTACGAAAATTGTGGAAAAAGTAAGGCGGTCAAGTATTTTCCTTCATACCATTTTTCATAAAAGATGAAGTATGATAAAATAGAACAAATATTCGGTTTTGATAAGTGAACTCGTACTACTTTGATTAGTACCAAGTTAAGAATTATCTACTATTTGAGGTGATTGGATGACAGCAATTCGTTTTTTCCATATGGCAGATTTACATTTAGATAGTCCATTTAAGGGTTTATTTGGTTTATCTGAACACATTTTAAAGAACATTCGGTCAAGTACTTTTGATGCATTCGACAAAATTATTCAAAAAGCAATTCAAGAGAAGCCTGACTTTTTGCTAATTGTTGGAGATATTTATGATGGTGAAAATCGTAGTTTGCAAGCGCAACGTAGATTTCAAGATGCAATGGAAAAGCTCTTCCAACATAATATCCCAGTGATTGTGAGCTATGGAAATCATGATCACTTAAATGGTACTTGGACACGCTTTTCTTTGCCAAGTAATGTCTATGAATTACCAGCTGAAACGAGTGTTGTTCAATTAAAAATTCGGGATCAGCAAGTCAATATATATGGTTTCAGTTATCATGAACGCCACTTGAGGGAATCGGTTATCGAAAGCTATCCCATTGCACAAAATCAACAAACCATTCATATTGGTATGCTACACGGAAGTGAGGCAAGTAATACGACTCATGATGTGTATGCTCCCTTTACTAAGCAACAATTGCTAGAGAAAAACTACCATTATTGGGCTTTAGGCCATATTCATAAACGACAGCTTTTACATCAAAATCCTCCAATTGTTTATCCAGGCAATATACAAAGTCGCCATCGTAAAGAGCAAGGTTTGAAAGGTTATTATGATGTAACTTTATCCCGAACTTCGGCTGAACTAGATTTTATTCCAACTTCAACTGTAGTTTATAGTACAGTTGAAGTGGATTGTAAAAATGTAATCCATGCTAATGAATTACTCAAAAGATGTGCAGAAGCAATTACAGTCAATAGAACAAAGTATGGTGCATCAGTTATAGAGCTTCATTTGCAAAATATTGATGAACAAACAGAAGCATTATTTGAGCATGCCACAGTAGATGCATGGTTAGAGACCGTTCGGGAAGCTGAAGAAGGCATTGAGCCAATGTGTTGGGTACAAAAATTGGTGTTGCAGAAGACTAGGAAATTTTATGAACATACTGCAACAACTCAATCAGTTGTCAGCTTAATGGAACAATGGGATAGTAATGAATGGAAGGATATACTTAAAGATTTATACCAATATGCTGGGGGCGCAAGGCTGATAGAGCCACTTACAGACAAGGATATAGAGAATTTAACGAATAGCGCACAGGCATTATTGGCAGAAGAAATTCAAAGGGCGTGATCACATGCTGACAATACAAAAAATCCAAATTTATGGCTTTGGTAAGCATGAAAATATGACCATTTCGTTAAGCGATGGTGTTACCATTTTTTATGGATTAAATGAAGCGGGAAAAACAACAATTCAGCAATTTATTCTACAAATGCTTTTTGGTTTCCCCACGAGGCAGCAGACACAGCGCAAATATGAACCAAAAGCTTCGACAAAGTATGGTGGTCAGCTGATACTCAAGCATCCGATTTATGGCCAATGTACCATTGAACGTGTGAAAGGGAGGGCAACGGGCGATGTTACTGTCTTTTTAGAGGATGGTACAACTGGACAAGAGGAACTGTTAGCAAAACTATTATATGGCTATTCAAGAGCCAGCTTTGAGTCTATTTTTTCATTTTCATTACATGAGCTACAAGGGATTGAGAAAATGTCAGAGGAGGAACTAACACATTTGCTACTAGCCTCTGGTACGACAGGTATTCAACATTTATCGACCCTTGAGAAGAAAATGGATAAAGAGGCAAATGAATTATTTAGGAAAACCGGTAAAGTGCCAGTAATTAATCAAAAAATAGAGCATTTAAAGCAGCTTGAACGAACGATTAAACAGGAACAAGGGAAAATTCAAACCTTTGATGATAAATTAAAGCAGCTACAACTCCTAGAGCAAAATTTAGAGCGGCTTTATGAGACACAAAAAATGCAACAACAACAGTGGCAACAGCTAACTATACAAAAACAAGCACTACCTCTAATGAAGCAGCAACAGGCTTTGCAACAAACTTTAGCCAACTATCAAGATATACAATTTCCACCAGAAGGTATTAGACGATATGAACAGTTAAAAGATCGACTAATGCATGAAAACCAACAGCTGTTGCAATTAAAAGAGCAATTTCAAACGTTACAAGATAAAGTACTAGCATCAGTGAACGAGCAAACGGTTAATGAGATGGCTCGCCTTATACAAAAAGAGGCAACCTGGCATCAATTGCTGGTGAAGGTGCAAAATTTACAAGATGATCTCTTTATGCTTGAACATGAAATGGAAGCACAGTTTCGTTTATTAGGCGTTCAAGAAAAAGAGGAACAGGAAAATCTTCTTGGGGAGACTGTTTCACTTCAGCAGGAACAGCAGTTTCAATTTCAATTAAGTAAGCTGCAGGATGCAGAGGAGGAGCTTAAGTTTCATTTACGATCCCTTGAACAAATACATCTAGAAATAGATGCAATTGCTAAACAAAAGCAACGGATTGTACAGGAATCATTAACAAGTGAAGAAGAACATATTTTAGCACAGTGGCCCCAGCAAAAACGAAGGCTTGAGCAATTACGTGCTGCCAAGTCACTAAGAAATAAGCAAACACAACCTTTGTATTTTATCTGGCTTATTCTACTAATTGGTTTATTGTCATTTGCTTATGGAGTGTTTGAAAAGAATGTGGTTGTGATCATTGTCGGAGCATTTTTGTCATTGCTTAGCATTTTGTATATGAGACATAGTAAACAAGCAGAGCCTATAAATAAAGAGCAAAGTTATCTCCTACGAGAGTTAGAACAAGAAGAAATGACAGTACAAGCTGTGCTATTAAAGAAGCAACGATATGAGGATCGTTGGTTACATGTCAATGAACAGCAAAAAGAAAAAGAACAGCAATACGTTCAACTTGAATATAAAATTCAACAAGCAGAGTTAGAGAGTGAAGAGGCCACACAGGCACTTCAGCTTTTTTTAAAGCGTTATCGATTACAAGGATCAATAGCCAGAACTTTAATGCCTGAGTTATTTATGCGAATTCGTGGCGTTCAAGAGCTTGCAGCAAAAAGGAATAGTACACTGAGCCTTCTACAAGAAGCTCAGATGGAAAAGAACAGTATTTATGAACAGCTCCAACAGGTCTTAGATGGAGCCTACAATGAACATGAAATATATATGTATTTACGAACAGCCTACCTGGAAGCACAAAAGCATCAACAACAAGTACAACAAACGAAGGATCAGTTAGCCAGCCTTAAAATAAAACTAGAGGGTGGCCAATCTAGAATTGACCAATATACATCTGAAATAGCTCTGTTATTTAGTGAGGCACAAGTGCAAAACGAGCAAGCTTATTATGAAATATATGAACAGTTTGAGCAACAAAGAAAAATCATAGCAGAATTGCAAACGGTTCAAGCACAATTGGCTTCACTCAACCTGCCACAGCAAGAAAATCTGATGGAGGATTCTATTATAGAAGCTCTACATGCTTTGGAACTGGAGCAAAGCTCGTTACAGCAAGAGATAGACAAATGTCTTGAACACCGTGCTTCATTGCTTATTGAAAAAGAGCAGCTATTAAATGATGAAAAGTATGGGCAATTACTTCAACAGTTTGAGCAGGAGAAAACAGAATTACAGCAGCTGATTGAGCAATGGGCAACTAAAAAGGCTGTAGCTACTGCCATTCATGAAGCATTATTCCGCCTTCGAGAAGAAAAATTACCTCATGTTCTTTCGAAGGTGAATGCGATATTCAGTTTACTGACAGGTGGACGATATGAGAGAATTTCGATTCATGATGAAGGCTATTTTGTTGCACAAGATGTTGCAGGAATACGTTACCAAATGATTGAATTGTCACAGGCGACAAAAGAGCAAGCCTATATTGCATTACGTATGGCCCTTGCAAAAACACTGATGGACTCTGCCCCATTTCCAATCATTATGGACGATCCATTTGTCCATTTTGATCGAAACCGTACAGACAAAATGGTACAATTGATGAAAGAAGTAGGATATGAACGTCAAATTTTATATTTTACTTGTCATGACGCAATGCTCGAACATTGGCAGAAAGAGCAAATTGTCGATATCGGAGCACTAGCAAATGAAAGGGGAGTGGCGTCAACATGAAAGGGATTACGAGGCTTCAAGTTGGAGAAGCAGTAGATCAATTTTTATTGATAAAACAAGCGACAAAAGGTGTTACAACCGTTGGAAAGCCATTTATGTCGCTATTACTACAAGATAAAAGTGGGGATATTGAGGCAAAATTATGGGACACGAATGAGGATCATGAAAAAATGTATCATGCTGAAGCGATTGTGCGTGTTGGCGGAGAGATTCATGACTATAGAGGAAAAAATCAATTACGTATTAAATCGATACGTGTTGCAAAGCCAGAGGAAGGAATCGCAATTCATGATTTAGTTCCCTCCTCAGCAACGCCCAAAGAACAACTATATGAAGAATTGACACAATTTTTCTTTGATATTAAAAATCCAAATATCTCACGTATTACGAGAGCAGCTATTAAAAAGCATCAGGATGCTATTTTAGTCTTCCCAGCAGCAACGAAAAACCATCATGACTATGCATCTGGTTTATTAGATCATATGGTATCTATGCTAAAACTAGGTAAAGCGATTGTCGATTTATATCCAACGCTTAATCGCGATTTATTATATGCAGGAATTATTTTGCATGACATAGGCAAGGTTGTAGAGTTATCTGGTCCAGTTGCCACGATGTATACAGTTGAAGGTAATTTATTAGGACACATTACGATTATGGTGAATGAAATTGCTAAAATTGCTAGTGAACTTGAAATTGATGGTGAAGAAGTCATGCTATTACAACATATGGTTCTGTCTCATCATGGAAAAGAAGAGTGGGGTAGCCCGAAAAAACCTATGCTCCAAGAAGCGGAAATCTTGCACTATATTGATAACATAGATGCAAAAATGAATATGCTCACAAGGGCATTAGGGAAAACAGCTCCAGGGGAATTTACAGAGCGACTCTTCCCGCTGGATAACCGCTCGTTCTATAAACCAACTATATAGAAAAAGTAAATTCATATAGATAGTAGTTCAAAAACGGTCTTCAGGCATAAAGAATAATGCAAAAAGAAAGGGAGCATCTGAAAAATCAGATGCTCCTTTTCGCTGAGGATACTGTCATTATTAGATGAACTAATATTTATCCAGACTATTTAGATTCCTTGTCAGTATCTTCTGCTTTGTCTTCAGAATCTTTAGCAGCATTATCTTCTGCTTTTTTAGCTGCTTCTTCAGCCGCTTTGGCTTGTTCTTCACTTGTTGTTGTAAAGAATTTAAGTGATTCTTTTAAATCTTTATCTGATGTTTTCACATCTGCATCTTTTGCCATTTTTGCAACGATGTCTTTTAAAATCGTTTGCGCTTCACCAGTTTGGTTTAGCTTGTTTATCATTGTTGAACGGATGTTGTCTTCTTCATCTTTAAATTCACCAACACCTTTTACGTCACGCTTGTCCGTAATTTCAATAACATGATATCCAAAGCTTGATTTTACTGGCTCGCTTAATGTATTTAATTCAAGAGCGTAAGCAGCATCGTTAAATTCATCAACCATTGAACCAACAGAGAACCATCCAAGCTCTCCACCGTTTTTCGCAGAACCTGTATCTGTAGAATATTCTTTCGCTACATCAGCAAATTTAGCACCGCCTTTAATTTTTGCAATGACTTCTTTCGCTGTTTTCTCATCTGCTACTAAAATATGACGACCATTTAGTTCTGTTTTCATTTGTTCGTAGTATTTTTTCACATCTTCTTCTTTAATTGCTTGATCTTTTAAAGCTTTTTCTTGAAGAAGCTGAACACGTAAAGAATCTTTAAAGCCTTGTTCTGTTAAACCACTTTCAGCAAGTGCTTGTGTAAAGCCATCACCAAATTGTGATGCTGTAGTGTCGTAAGCTTCTTTAATTTCTTTATCTGTTACCTCATATTTGTCGGCTAAAACTTTTTCAGTCACAAGTTGTTGCATTACATATGAGCCTGTTAAAGCTTTTGCCTTTTCATTAAAATCAGCTACTGAAATATCGCCCACTTTAGAAGTAACGATTGCTTTGCTATCTCCGCCGCTACAAGCACCAAGAGCTAATACAGAAGCAGCTAAAGTTAAAGATAAAACTGTCTTTTTCATAGTGGATATTCTCTCCTAACATGGTTTCGTCCATTTTTTACTATAACATAAACGTTTTAAAAACAAAATGGTTCCCCCTTGAGTATTGCCTATATTTCAAATTTTGAAGCGCATAGGATATAGAAAAGAAAGGGGGTGAAGTTATGGGCAACGGAGGATACGGTGGCGGTGGCTACGGCTCAGGCTTTGCTTTATTAGTTGTGTTATTTATTTTATTAATTATTGTTGGCGCAGCGTACCTATACTAATTAATAAAACAGTGAAAAGCTAAGAGCTCAACTCTTAGCTTTTCTTAACAATGGTAGACATTCGCGCCGCAAGCTTAGTTCTACCAAATTTATTGGTTAGAAAAAGTTGTTGCATGGGGGGCTCAACTTATTTTGAGTGTGCGGACGAACGCGGATGTCTTTCAATTTATTTTGTCAATGTTTTGAACCGATATGGATGCCTTTACGCCGAGGCGTAAAGGATACTTCCATTAAACTGCATATAAAATTTCCACATAAAATGAGACAAGTAAAATGGTAATTAGTATATTTATAGTTCGGAATATTTTTGGTTGGTTTTCTTCGGGAATTTCACGTCGCATGCATAAAGCATATGTCATGCGATTAATTTGAAATAAATAGAATACCGAGAATAGAACTACAATCATTAATAGCAAGTCTATTCCTCCCCTCTTTCAATAGTAATAGCATAACAAAGAACGCCAATAAAAAACAAGTACAAGCATTTTAGTGAACAGTTGGTGGAACTAAAATTTCATAGCCTTTAGGTGTTTCTTCTATTTGGGAATTTTTAGGTGAATTTAGCAAGTATTTCACGTAAAGGATATCAATCAAACATAAACTACAGTGATAAGCTAACAGCAATGTTCCGTAGTGTGTATAGGCTGGTAATAGCCAAGTTCCTACTATAATACTTGTGTTTAGAACGATAAAAGGCGTAAGTAATGCTAAGATGTAACGATTTTTAGATAAAGGTTCACGAATTCGCATATGCAAAACAGGAATTATATAAAATTGGGTACGTACACGTAATTTTAAATGCTGGCGCAAATCATATAGTGCAAGAAAGTGCAAAAATTTATGAACTGGATAAAGAGTGAGTACAGCAATTACAAAAAGCCAGAATAACCGATCTGTGTAATGCTCTTCGTTAAATAAATTAAACATTACATATGAAACAGAAAAGACCAATAGAAAAGTAATAACACCCATTATAATAATACGCGTTGTACCATAATGATGTTCTAGGTTTAAAATTTTCCAACAATGCATGGTTTTGTATCAACTCCAAAATAGGAAGTGTCCTATTTAATGTAAATTGAATTATGTTAGAATGCAAGAAAAAGGAGGTACTTCAGAAATATTTCTGAAATACCTCCTTTCACATGATTTACATTCGAATGAGCAGGAATACTAAATGCGTTCATCCAGAAAAAATTACGAGTAGTTTGAAGCTTCGTCCTATCCCTTTACAGGTGTTCTTTCTTCTAGCGTGTCAAAGGAATCACGGAAATGTTGGAAGGAGCGTTCGAAAATATCGATGAAATCCTCGCCATAAATATTGCGAATAACAGCCATTACATCTAAAAAATCTGGGAAACGGCCATATAAATCTTTTAAAGCAAGGGATCCCTCCAGTACGGAATGATACGTATTATGGTAGTTCTTATTCATCTCTACAATAAGCTCTGTACCAGCTTCAGTAAGCTCAACATACGTATTTCGTTTATCGTCATCACGCTTCGAAAACTTAAGGAAGCCACGCTCTTCTAATTTTTTGGAGAAGTTAAATGCTGTAGAAACATGCATCACTCCGAATTTTGCTACATCAGAAATGGAAGCCCCTTTTAAATGATAAGAAATCCATAAAATATGGTGTTCATTAATATTTAAATCATAGGGTTTAATCCATTGTTGCCAATCCTTTTCAACCGCTTTCCATAGCGCCTTTGATAATTGTGCGATTCTTTGACTATAAAGCATCGCTTCTTTTTGTGTGTATAATTCCTCTGACAAAGCCATCACCTACTGCTTTCTTTCACATTTTTAAAAATATTATAGCAGTAAAGAAAAAAAGTTTAAAGTTAGAAAAATTAAAAAATTGAAAAGTGGTTAAAAAATAATATTATAGCAATAATTTTTGGTAAAAAAATAGATTTTTAACTGCTTTGAAAGGACTTTAGTCGCTAACTTTTTCTTGCGGTTTTTTCTTGTTTTCGGTGATTTGTGCAATGTTTTTCTCGATTTCGCTAATCGAATTCTGTAAAGCATCTAATTCTTGTTGTAAATTATTTTTCGTTGGTTCGATTTCTTCAGTAAAAGTTGTGATTGTTTGCTTTAAATCATTTATTATTTGTGGGATATTATTTTTCACTTCATTTGTTAAAGTATTGACAGAGTGCTTAACAGTCCCTACTTGTTGTTTTACATCAAGGAGCATACCTTTTGTTTGGTCAAGATTTTGTTTAAGAGTAGCACGTACTTGTTGCCCTGATTGTGGTGTTGAGAAAAGCACAGCGATTGTCCCACCTATAATCCCTGTTGTTAGTCCAAGTAAAAATGGTTTTGCTTTCATATTGTTTACCTCATTTCTAGTCATGTTTATCTACTATTAAACCATGAAATGCCCGAATACAAAAAGAAAAAAGAAACTAAACGAGTGATTTACTATCACGGTTTAGTTTCTTTTGATTATTTAAAGTGAGTATTTATGAAATTTGAGAAATAGCTGTATTGAATTTAGAGCGCTTTACTAATTTTGCGACAATTGGATAAATGACAGCAAAAGCAACGACGTTAAATGCAACAGCTGGCAGGACAACGCCAATAAATAGCATTGTAAAGGTTGCACCGACATTTGCATTGAATACAAAAAGCGCGACGCTTAAAAAGACAGTTCCTGATAGAATGGTACCTAAACCAACTAAAACAGCAGAAACAGCGAAATGACTTGCCAGTTTTTTTAGAATCAATAAACAGGCTAAAAATACAAAGCCTGTAACAGCTTTATCGATAATATTCGGGACAAGACCTGCTGGGAATGTTGTAAATAAACCTGAAAGTACACCCGTTGAAAGTGATAGTAAGAACGTTTCTTTCACAGTTGGGAACAATAATATTCCAATAAACATCATTGTTAACATGAAATCAGGTTTCATACCATTTACCATTCCTGGTGTAACCACATAAAGGGCTGCACCGACACCAATTAATAGTGCCATTAAAACTAAATTCTTCGTATTCATTTGAATCTCTCCTCAGCTAAGCTAATCTATTTGTCACCTAACGTGTCCTCCTGACCGTTAGCGAAACTTATTTGTGATTGTACGCTAAAATGTTTCTATTTGCAATACAATATTCTGAATCTTTTTGTGTTAAAAATTCCAATCCTTTACAGATTCGCTTTAATACTTTCTGCTACTTCAGCTAACTGCTCTGCTGAATATTTTTGCGTTTGCCAAATTAGGCCAAGCCCTTCTTTTTCGTCGTAACGCGGAATAAAATGTAAGTGGTAGTGGAAAACAGTCTGTCCAGCTGCAGCGCCATTATTATTAATCGTATTCAAACCAATCGGCTGAAATGCTGCTTTAATAGCATTGGCGATTTTTGGTGCAACAGCATATAGATTACGTGCCACTTCCTCTGGCATTTCAAATAGATCTTGGCAGTGATGCTTTGGTATTAATAATGTGTGGCCTTTAGCAACAGGTGAAATATCTGTAAAGGCATAGACATGGTCATCCTCGTAGATTTTTGTACTTGGAATGGATCCATCGATAATTTTGCAGAATAGGCAATCGCTCATGAGAATTTCCCCCTTAACGTATGTGTAAATACATTCTATCATACTCAAACCTGTATCATTTGCTAATTTTTGATAAAATATAAAACAAGAAGAGGAGTGAGGATATGTCAGTATTAGAGGTACAGCATGTGACGGGTGGATATACTAGAAAACCTGTTATTAAAGATTTATCTTTTACTATTGGAAAAGGGGAATTAGTTGGCTTAATCGGTTTAAATGGAGCTGGTAAAAGTACAACAATTAAACATATTATAGGAACAATGTTACCAAAGGAAGGGGACATTCGACTAAACGGGGTAACATTAAAAGAAGATACGGACAAGTATCGAACAGCCTTTTCCTATATTCCCGAAACCCCTGTGCTATATGATGAGCTTACATTAAGAGAGCATTTAGAGTTAACAGCGATGGCATATGGTATTGATAAGGCAACCCTTGATGCTCGTTCAGAGGTGCTATTAAAAGAATTTCGAATGGAGAAAAGATTAAATTGGTTCCCTTCGCATTTTTCAAAGGGAATGCGTCAAAAAGTCATGATTATGTGTGCCTTTTTAGTGAATCCAAGTCTTTATATTATTGATGAGCCTTTTGTGGGCTTAGATCCCCTAGGTATTCAATCATTATTAGACCAGATGGATGAAAAGAAAAAAGAAGGTGCTTCTATATTAATGTCTACACACATACTATCGACAGCTGAAAAGCATTGTGATCGAATTATTTTATTGCACGAAGGAAGAGTTCGAGCGCAGGGAACAATGGCTGATTTACGCAAATCGTTTGCAATGCCGAATGCGACATTGGACGATCTCTATATTGCCATGACAAAGGAGCGGGACCATGAAGAACTTGCGTGATGTATGGTCCTCTCGCTTCATGCATTATATAGGAGAAGTACAAAAATATATGCAATTTATATTTACAGGGCATATTGCGATTGTACTTGTTTTTCTTATTGGAGCAGGGGGCTATCAATATAGTGAATGGCTGAAAGTTGTACAAACAGACTTTCCAGCAGAAATCATCATTGCTCTAATCGTAGGGATTTTATTGGCCTTTAGCCGCCCTACTACGCTCTTGAGAGAGCCAGACCAAGTATACCTATTGCCTTTAGAATCAAAAATATCACAGTATTTTAATAAGGCATTGGCTTGGACTTATTGGTCTCAAGTGTGGATAGTAGCGATTGTCTATATTGTTTGTATTCCATTATTAAAAGCAGTAACGGAATTAACAACGATCGACATATGGACAGTATTTTTACTTGTCATTGTTTTGAAATATATAAGTGTTCAAGGAGAATTCAACTATCGTTATAGTGAACGAGGCAATATGGTCTGGGTGGACAGGCTTATTCGAGCTATCGTATTTGCAGCTGCAATCTATTTGGGACTCCATGCTCAGCTCCTATTAGCAGTAGTCGTTACAGTTATCAGCGTTATTTATATCATTGTCTTTAGAAAAAAATCGACCGGTGAACCTGTGCCTTATGAACATTTTGTAAAGCTTGAACAGAATCGTATGATGAGCTTTTACCGTTTTGCTAATTATTTTACAGACGTACCCCATTTACATGGAAGCATCCGTGGCCGTAGTTGGATGGACTGGCTCTATAAATTTGTACCATACGGTAAGGGCAATGCTCAAAAGTATCTGGTATTTCGTACCTTTGTTCGAACAGATGACCATTTCTATTTATGGCTTCGTCTTACAGCTATTTCAGCAATCATTGCTGCATTTGTAGACATTCCTGTCGTTACATGGATTGCTGCTGGTGCACTGAGCTTTGCGACAACCATTCAGTTAAAGCAAGCATTACTATCAAGCGGTGAATTTCGAATGGATATGCTCTATCCATTACCCGATAATGCCCGTCCATTAGCTGTGAAGCAGGTTGTGCGTTTAGCAATGATTACACAAGCTATTATTGTGGGCTTATGTGCAATGACACAACCAATGTTTTATATTACTGTCATCGTTGTTTTGGTTATTAGTGAATTGACATCGAAGGTTTCTAAGTAGAATAGAATACTATTGATAAATTAAAAAGCTCATTCACCCAATGCTATTGTTGGATAAATGAGCTTTTAATTATTTAGGCTTATTGTGAATCTTCTTCCTTCGGTATTGCGCTATAGGTTGTTACATAAGAAGCTGCTGAAAAGATGTTCTGCTGGCGTACTCCAGTTGAATCATCTTTTTTAGCATGGGCATTTTCAAAGGCTTTAGAACTCTTCCATGCTTCAAATGAATGTGGCCCATTCCATTGTGTCATGACAATGTAAGTATCACTCTTGATGGGTCTTAATAAACGGAAGGCAACAAAGCCCGGCTCCTCCTCAATGGCTCGCGAACGCTCTAAAAAGCGGTGTTCGAATACAGGACGTCCCTCGTCTGTCACAGGAATATTATTAAAAACAAAGAAGCCTCGTTCCTCTAGGTCATTTACTGAATCCAAAACTTCGAATTTACGAGGCGTTGCAAACACTGTTTTTCCTTCTGTTTCATGTATCAAGACAGAGTTTCCGTCTCCGTGGATTAAGATCATATGCTCATTTGGATACTTATTTTTTACCTGTTCTAAAAAATCACCAGTACCAGAAGTTAAATAAATATACATCAATTTATCCTCCTTATGAATCTTATTAATTATAGCGTGATTATACCCTTTTAAGCATAAGTCTAACGCTTTGACCAAAAAGAATCTGCCGAGAAAGAACAATTTTATGACATTTCACTAGGAAAACTATACAATAACAGAGGAAGCGTTTACTATTGGAAACGGATATCAATAATAAAGGAATAAACAAGACATTTTTAACTTGATTCACCAAATATTTTTTGTACCGAAAGTGAAACAACAGGTATAAAGGAGAAAAATGATTTTTTGAGGGGAAGGAAATTTCATGACAACTTTTAATGATACACTTCTGCGAGCTGCACGTGGAGAAAGGACAGCACACACGCCAGTATGGTATATGCGTCAGGCAGGACGTTCACAGCCAGAATACCGTGCTATAAAAGAAAAATATTCCTTAGAGGAAATTACACATCAACCTGAGCTATGTGCGTATGTCACTCGTCTACCTGTAGAAAATTACAATGTCGATGCTGCTATTTTATACAAAGATATTGTCACACCTCTTCCTGGCATTGGGATAGATGTAAAAATCAAAGCAGGCGTTGGTCCTGTTATTTCAAATCCTATTCGTTCAGTTGCGGATGTAGAAAAATTAGGTGAAATTAATGCTAAAGAGCATACACCCTTTGTATTAGAAACGATTAAGTTGCTGACAGAAGAGCAATTAAATGTTCCTTTAATCGGTTTTGCTGGCGCACCATTTACACTTGCAAGCTACATGATTGAAGGCGGTCCGTCAAAAAACTATAATAAAACAAAATCATTTATGGTATCAGAACCTCAAGCATGGTTTGCATTAATGGATAAACTAGCTGATATGATTATTGCAGATGTAACTGCTCAAATTAAAGCGGGTGCAAAAGCAATACAAGTCTTCGATTCTTGGGTTGGTGCATTAAATGTTGAAGATTACCGTGTGTTTATAAAACCAATTATGACGCGAATTTTTGCAGAGTTGCAAAAAGAAAATGTGCCATTAATTCAATTTGGTGTCGGTGCTAGCCATTTAGCAAAAGAATGGAATGATTTACCGATTGATGTTGTTGGCTTAGACTGGCGTTTACCTATTAAAGAGGCACGTGCAAATGGCATTACAAAACCTGTTCAAGGTAACTTAGACCCATCTCTATTACTTGCGGATTGGTCTGTTATTGAAAAAAGAGCCAAAGATATTATTGACCAAGGCTTAGAAATGCCAGGACATATTTTTAACCTGGGGCATGGAGTTTTCCCAGAAGTAGATCCAGATGTATTAAAACGTCTGACTACACTTATTCATGAGTATAGTGCACAGCAAATTCAAGCACGTTCCTAATAACAAACAAATTAAATGTGAAAATCCCTTTTCTATGGATGAATGATTTTATCATAGAAAGGGAGCTGTCCAATATGAAAGACTGGGCAGCTTCTTTTTATCACATAATGTATAAAATATAAAACAATTTTTGAGGTGAATGGGTAATGAAAGAAGTTAAAGGCTTATTGGTAATGGCATACGGAACACCTTATAAAGAAGAAGATATCGAACCTTACTATACACATATTCGTCATGGCCGCAAACCTTCTGAAGAGCATTTAGAAGATCTTCGTAGCCGCTATGAAGCAATTGGTGGTTTATCACCATTAGCAGCAGCAACACAGGCACAAGCTGAAGCTTTATGTGCACGGTTAAATGAAGTACAGGATACAGTGGAATATAAATTGTTTATTGGTTTAAAGCATATTCATCCATTTATTGAAGATGCAGTTGAGCAAATGGTGGCAGAGGGCATCAAAGAAGCGGTTTCTATTGTTTTAGCTCCTCATTTCTCTACGTTCTCTATTAAATCCTATAACGGTCGTGCTGTAGAGGCGGCAGGTGATCGTTTAACGATTACTTCTGTAGAGTCTTGGTACGATGAGCCAAAATTCATCGAGTATTGGAAACAACAAGTGAATGCTACGTTTGAGGCTATGTCTGAGGAAGAACGTGAAAAAGCATGTTTAATCGTGTCAGCACATTCACTTCCTGAAAAGATTAAAGATTTAGGAGATCCTTATGAGGATCAATTAATCGAAACAGCTCGACTTATTCAAGAAGCAACAGGTTTAAAAAATGTTGAGGTGGGCTGGCAATCAGCAGGGCAAACACCAGAACCTTGGATTGGTCCAGATGTCCAAGACTTAACTCGTGAACTATTTGAAGAAAAAGGTTACCGTTCATTTGTTTATACACCAGTAGGTTTTGTAACGGAGCATTTAGAAGTATTATATGATAATGATTTTGAGTGTAAAGTTGTTTGTGATGAACTTGACGCAAAATACTATCGCCCAGCGATGCCAAATACACACCCATTATTTATCGATGCGATGGTAGATGCAATTCATAAAAAATTAAGCTAAGCGAAAAGAAAGTGATGATGTTGGTGACTCAGAAAAGACGAAAGGTAGTTGTCATAGGCGCTGGCATTACAGGCCTTACAGCTGCGTTCTATATGCAAAAAGAAGCAAGCGCAAAAGAATTGCCATTAGATATCGTACTTGTCGAGTCGTCATTACGTCTTGGCGGAAAAATTCAAACATTGAGAAAAGATGGTTTTATTATTGAGCGCGGGCCAGAATCTTTTTTTGATCGTGAAAACTATGTTAGTGCTTTAGCAAAGGATCTCGGTATCGAGCAGAAAATACAAACGAGTAATGCAGGACCGACTTATGTTGCAGTAGGTAGCCAGTTATACCCTATTCCTAGTCAACTTTTATCTGGAGAAACGCCTCATATCTCGTCATTCATAACATCAGGGTTATTTTCACTTAGCGGAAAAGTGCGTGCTGCGGGGGATTTTTTCATTCCCCGTTCAGCACAAGATGACGATCAACCGTTAGGTGCCTTTTTTAGAAGAAGATTTGGTGCAGAGATCGTGGAAAACTTAGTAGAACCTTTACTGGCAGGTACATTTGCAGGTGATATCGAGCAATTAAGTATGAGCTCCACTTTCCCGCAGCTTTACAGTTTAGAGCAAAAATATCGTAGCTTACTAATCGGCATGAAAAAGGCAGGAACAAATTTCTTAAGCAATCATTTGATTGATGAAAATAAAGGGATTTTTCAGACCTTTAGTAATGGCCTTGAAACACTGATTGAAAGTATAGAAGAATCACTACTTCCAGGGACAGTTATGAAGGGTGTGAAAGTGGAGGAAATTGAACATGGCAAGGACGGAACCGTTCAAGTGATGTTAAACAATTTTTCCAATATAAAAGCAGATGCTGTTATTATCGCTACACCATTTAATGTGGCAGAAAAAATGTTTAGTAAGCATAGTCTGTTAAATGAATTAGGGACGATGAAGGCAGCAACCATTGCAACTGTCACAATGGCCTTTAAAAAGGAACAGCTTGGCGATTTGGATGCACTTTCTTTTTATGTCTCTCGAAATAGTGATTTTTCAATTACTTCTTGTACTTGGATGAACCGAAAATGGCCAGGTACCTCTCCAGACGATTATGTATTATTACGTAGCTATATTGGGCGTGTTGGAGACGAAGCCATTGTAGCATTATCTGATACTGAAATAGAAAAAACTGTACTTCAGGATTTAAATAAAACCATTGGGGTAAATGGCGAACCAATGATGACAGTAGTGACTCGTTGGAAAAATGCAATGCCACAATATACAGTAGGACATGAAGCCAAGGTCCAGCGAATAAAACAGGAATTGTATGAACATTTTCCAACTGTAAAACTTGCAGGAAGCTCATTTGAAGGAATATCTATACCAGAATGTGTGCAGCAAGGGAAACATATTGCAGAAGATGTGGTAAGGGAAATGTTTCAGCAATAAAAAGAAATAGTACAAAACATGAGCTATCAATGTTTGTACTATTTTTTTATGTATGTTTTGAATGATGAATAAGAAATAGCAAACTAATATAGATAGTTTGCTATTTCGATTACTAATTGCTTTAAAAAGCTAATAGATAATTAGACTTAAGATATTCGATGACATGACCAAACGATACCACCGGAGTTAGCTCCACCTAGCGTAAGTCCAATTGTCAAACCATTGGCTTCATAGAACAAGTCAATTGTATCCCCAGCTACTAATTCTACTTCACCTGCCAAAGTGATAGTACCATTTCCAAGTATTGCACGTAAAGTTAATACCAGTGCGACGTTTACATTCAATACAGGGAACAAGCCGCTAATTAGATTTGTTGTTGCATTTCTTCGTATTGCAAATGAAGGATTGATTCCACCCCCTAAAGTAACACTAATGGCCGCAGTAGTAGAGTAATTTATAGTTGCTTCAAAGGAGTATCTTCCTGTAGTTGGTACAGTGAAAATCCCCGTTGCTGGATTAAAAGCAGGCGTTGTAAAGTAAGGTGATGCTACACTCCAGTCAGCAATAGAGGTAGAAGCATTAACAGTTAGTGTGTTTTTAAATGCTGAGAATCCTTCGGTAAGCGCAGGACCAGTAGCACCAGTAGCCCCAGTAGGTCCAGTCACACCAGCAGGTCCAATGGCACCAGTAGCCCCGGTAGCGCCAGTTACGCCAGTAGGTCCAATATCACCAGTAGCGCCAGTAGGTCCAGGTACGCCAGTAGGTCCGATCTCACCAGTAGGTCCAGTCACGCCCACAGGCCCAATTGCGCCAGTAGCCCCAGTAGGCCCAGTCACGCCGGCAGGTCCAATAGCGCCAGTAGGCCCAGTCACGCCCGCAGGTCCAGTAGCACCAGTAATGCCGGCAGGTCCAATGGCACCAGTAGGTCCAGTTACGCCAGTAGGTCCGATCTCACCAGTAGGTCCAGTCACGCCCACAGGCCCAATCGCTCCGGTAGCCCCAGTAGGCCCAGTCACGCCGGCAGGCCCGATATCGCCAGTAGCCCCAGTAGGCCCAGTCACGCCGGCAGGTCCAATCGCTCCGGTAGCCCCAGTAGGTCCAGTTACGCCAGCAAGCCCAATCGCTCCGGTAGCCCCAGTAGGCCCAGTCACGCCGGCAGGTCCAGTAGCCCCAGTAGCCCCAGTAATGCCGGCAGGTCCAATGGCACCAGTAGCCCCGGTAGCGCCAGTTACGCCAGTAGGTCCAATATCACCAGTAGCGCCAGTAAGTCCAGTTACGCCAGCCGGTCCAATAGCGCCAGTAGGCCCAGTCACGCCAGCCGGTCCAATAGCGCCAGTAGGCCCAGTCACGCCGGCAGGTCCAGTAGCCCCAGTAGCACCAGTAATGCCGGCAGGTCCGATGGCACCAGTAGGTCCAGTTACGCCAGTAGGTCCGATCTCACCAGTAGGTCCAGTCACGCCCACAGGCCCAATAGCGCCAGTAGGTCCAGTTACGCCAGTAGGTCCAGTCACGCCGGCAGGTCCAGTAGCACCAGTCGAACCAGTAGCACCAGTAATGCCGGCAGGTCCAATGGCACCAGTAGCCCCAGTCACGCCAGTAGGTCCAGTCACGCCGGCAGGTCCAATAGCGCCAGTAGGCCCAGTCACGCCCGCAGGTCCAGTAGCACCAGTCGAACCAGTAGCCCCAGTAGGTCCAGTTACGCCAGCAGGTCCAATCGCTCCGGTAGCCCCAGTAGGCCCAGTCACGCCGGCAGGCCCGATATCGCCAGTAGCCCCAGTAGGCCCAGTCACGCCCGCAGGTCCAGTAGCACCAGTCGAACCAGTAGCACCAGTAATGCCGGCAGGTCCAATGGCACCAGTAGCCCCAGTCACGCCCGCAGGCCCAATCGCTCCGGTAGCCCCAGTAGGCCCAGTCACGCCGGCAGGCCCAATGGCACCAGTAGGCCCAGTCACGCCGGCAGGCCCAATGGCACCAGTAGGTCCAGTTACGCCAGTAGGTCCGATCTCACCAGTAGCGCCAGTAGCCCCAGTAGCGCCAGCCGGTCCAATTGCCCCAGTAGGCCCAGTCATGCCGGCAGGTCCAATCGCTCCGGTAGCCCCAGTAGGCCCAGTCACGCCGGCAGGCCCGATACCGCCAGTAGCCCCAGTAGCGCCAGTAGCCCCAGTAGCGCCAGCCGGTCCAATTGCACCAGTAGGTCCAGTCACGCCGGCAGGTCCAGTAGCCCCAGTAGCCCCAGTAGCCCCAGTAGCCCCAGTAGCCCCTGTAACACCTGTAACACCTGTAACACCTGTCATACCCGTAGGTCCAGTTGGTCCTGTAATACATCCAGTAGGTCCGGTAGGTTTTACCGGCCAAATTGGACAACCTGGTATAGGCCCTGTTTTACAACAACAGGGAAAGGAATGGCATTTATTACAAACTCGATCTAGAAATTTCCCAAAATGCATAGTTTCACCTCCTCTCTCAAGTATCGTATTCTGTGAATGAGAGAGGAGGTAGACACATAACTACTTATTCCCTTTAAAACATAGAGTTATTTTTAAAACTTCGAGAGTTATTTTTAACAGCATGTATTCTACTAGAATGCTTAGCTACAATTTGCCTAAATTTCTTAAGTTAGAGTATCTAGTGTAATTTAGATATCGTCTAGTCCATTAGCTAAAATACTTTCGAAATACCTTTTATTGTGTAAAATTTTAGGGTCATTCGGAATGAAGGAGCTAGCTAATTCATTGTGTGCGTTTGCTAATTCGTATTGTTGCAAACGGTCATAAAGCACACAAAGCTGTAAGTGGGGGAGCCAAGTAGTAAAGCTTTTATTTTGAAAAGGAGCGTTTGGTTTTTGTTTAATGACAAGTGCTTGTTCGTACCAAAAAATGGCTTCATCATTTCTATTTTGCTCCATGAAATGATAACCTAATCGGCAGCAAGCTTCAGGGCGAGGTACATCATATTCAAAGCTTCGTAAAATAGCACTGAAGTTGTTTTCTGTATCGTTTAAATGAGAAAAGCAATCTGCTAATTTGAAACAAGCTCGAATATTATCTTCCACCCAGCCTAATTTTGAGGTTAAAAATAATTCGTAATAATGAATGGCTTCTTCATAATAACCATGATCTAGTAATTCATTGGCAAAATAAAATGTATCTCGTGGTGATAATGTTTCTCCAGATTCGACTAGTTGTTTATAAATCTCAATATTACGTGTATGATCATGCGTTAATGGTAAGTGACTTACGGCGACATCACTATCAAACAGCATACCACCCACTTCTAAATATTCATGCACTGCTCCAATCCACTGAAATTTCTTATCTCTTCTTACAAGGCGATATCTTCTTATTAAGGCGTCTACATTACCTTCATGATCAAAACTTAAATGATAATTCATTGAAATAGCATCAATATCAGAAGTCAGTGATTCTTTTAGCGCCTTAAATTTTTCTCGATCTTCCTCTAATAAAACATCGTCCGCATCTAGCCAGAGAATATATTCCTTTGTTGCTTGCTGAAAGGAAAAGTTCCGTGCAGCTGCAAAATGATGAATCCATTTAAAGTCAAAAATTCGATCTGTAAATTGTGCAACGACTTGTTTCGTGCTATCTGTTGAGCCCGTATCAACGATATTAATTTCATCTACTAAATCTTTAACGGATTCAAGACATCTACCAATAACATCTTCTTCATTTTTTACAATCATACATAAGCTAATGGAAATCATGTTATACCTCCTTACCATTATCTTAGTACTATATGTAACAAAGAAAAAATTGGTTAGATGATTGAACGGAGGGAATCGACGCAAAAAATGTGAAATGTATTTTTATGGTTTGTCATAAATTCACCTTCCAAGTTTCACCCGAATTTCACAATTGTGAAGTATAGTAGAGGGGCAGAGGTGATAAAGTTGAAAAAATGGGCATTCTTCATTTTTTCGTTACTACAAATAATATGGTTAGCGGGTTGCGCTGAAAAATCATATGAACCCATTGAGAGAGATCGAAATTTTATAGCTTCATTAAACATACAAGAACCATCATTAGATTTTATTGATGAGGATGGGAATGTTTTTGCAACATGGTTATTTGATAAAGCTTATTCAGGGGCAATACTATTAGGAAATGATCAAATATTATTGTATGGACACCAATTAAATAATATTGACGTCTATACAATATCAACCGGAGAAAAGCTCTATTCAAAAAAAGTAGAGATAGGTACAACAAATGTATACTATGATGACAACATCCAACAATTTTTTATAACAAATAGTAAAACCAATACAGTGACAAGCTTTGATCGAGAAGGAAATGAGCTTGGTTCACAGCAGCTTGGCAATTATCCTATGTCTATGGCATCGTATCAAGATAAACTGTATGTTATAAATTTTAAAGATACAAAATTATCGGTGTTAAATATGAAGGATTTGTCCATTGAACAGGAATGGCCCATTCAAAAATCCTCACATGGAATAGCCATTCTTGAAGAAACACATGAGCTGTGGATTGGTGGACATGGAGAAGGCAGTAAGCCAAATAGTTCTGTTAAAAAATATGATTTATCTACTGGCCAACTGCATGGAGAGATTGACATGCCTCTGATGCCTGTAGGATTAAAAAAGACAAAAGATGCTGTCCTTGTTGTTAGTCATGGTCATAATGAGTTATATGTTGCTAGTTTTGATGGCCAGATCAAATGGCATCAAGAGGTTGGCGCAAATCCATTTGTAGTAAACCAGTTTAAAAACTATATTGTTGTCGCTGGCTATGATGATCATACATTGTACTTTATAAAGGACGGCCAGAAGGAAAAAACAGTTGATGTAGGAAAAGGTGCTTTTCAGCTGTTAGTAAGGGAGGAACAATGATGACAACTGTATTAATAGTCGATGATGAGCAGGATATGCGTAAATTAATAGAAATGATGCTCAATAACTCCGATATTGAGACATTTACAGCCGCAAATGGTACAGAGGCATATGATGTGATCGTACGAGAAAAAATTGATTTAGTATTGCTCGATGTCATGATGCCCCATGAGGATGGCTTTGTTGTTTGTCAAAGTATTCGTGCGATGTCCAATGTACCGATTATTTTTCTAACAGCACGTGATGCCAATGAGGATAAGGTAAAAGGCCTTACACTTGGTGGAGATGACTATATAGTTAAGCCATTTACACATGATGAACTTGTAGCAAGGATTTATGCTGTTTTAAGAAGAAGTGGGGCGAATATTACAGAGCTACAGCAAAAGTACGTAATTTTTGGTCCTATTAAAATAGACGAGATTGCACGTAAAGTATCTGTTGATGGTAAGAGTATTCCACTTACTTTAAAGGAATTTGAATTATTGCATTTATTTATGAAAAATCCGGGCAATGCCTATACAAGAGAGCAATTATTAGAACGTATTTGGGATATTGATTATGTAGGTGGAACGCGCACCGTTGATACCCATATCAAAACTTTACGAATAAAGCTTGGAAAGGATGCGGCTGCGCATATTCAAACCGTTTGGGGAGTGGGCTACCGCTTTGATCCTGGCGAATGAAAAAGATTGCTACTCGCATTTGGTTGTTGATTTTCGCATTTCTCATCATTACCGTTGTCTTTATGTACGTTCTCACAAATTTTTTGTATCAACGTTTATATGTCCAAGATACTGAAGAGACAATGGTGGAAGTTGGCTTGAAGCTACAGACAATGTATAACAATGGTAAGGTTACGGATGAATTTATTGCAGATATTGAACAATTTAACGATTATTCAAATTTAAATATATTTGCAGTAAGAAATCCTCGGGAGTTAAGTGCCTGTGTTCCGTTTGATATAGATTATGAGACACTGATTGGACCAGAAGAAAGACAGAAATTATTATCAGGAAAATACGTGCAAAAAATTGGCTATGAGCCCAGGTTTGATCGACAACTAATTTCAGTAGTGATACCACTCGTTGATCAAAATCGATTAGAGGGTATTATTTATATTTACTTCCCGCTAGCTAAAATTAGTGAGTTAGCTAATAGTGGAGTTATTCTCCTGTTCATTAGTGCCTTTATATTTTTAGTGGTAGCTAGCTATTTGATTTATAAAGGTATTCGACATATTATGCGACCATTAAACGATTTACAACGTGCAGTAGAACAGATGTCCCACGGGAATTATGAGACACGTGTACCTGTCAATTCACGGGATGAAATCGGTAAATTATCTAGTACCTTTAATAAAATGGCAGAGTCGATTCAGCTAGAGGATGAAGCCCAAAAAACATTTCTGGCAACAGTTTCGCATGAATTACGGACACCAATAAGCTATGTTAAAGGCTATAGTGAAGCTATGCAAAATGGCATTATTACAGAAAGCCAAAAAGAAGAAACTATTCAGTTGATTGTCCGTGAGGCGAATCGAATGGAGAGGTTAACAAACGAATTACTTCAACTAGCAAGAACAGAAAATGAACAAACCGACATTGCTTTATATCCTATTCCGCTTGGTGAGACTTTAAGGGAAGTTCAAAAAATACTAACACATCAAGCAGATAAAAAGAACATAACATTACATGTGGATGTAGATGATGCGCTAATTATTGAAGCTGATGAAGTAAAGCTAAAGCAAATTTTTATTAACATTATTGAAAATGCGATTAATTACTCATATGAAAATTCTATTGTGGAAATTGTTGCTGTTGAAAAGACGGGGAGTGCACTCATTACCATTAAGGATTATGGTATCGGTATCCCGTCCGAGGATTTAGCACATGTCACAGAGCGATTTTATCGAGTTAACAAAGCAAGGAGTCGTGCAGACGGTGGTAGTGGATTAGGATTATCCATTGTTGAACAGCTACTAAAGCAGTTACAGGGATCGTTAGAAATTGAAAGTGTTGTAGAAAAAGGCACAACTGTTAAGATACAGTTGCCATTAATGGAGGATTAAAAGATGAAAAGATGGTTATTCGCACTAATTGCAGTACCTACATTATTAGTAGGATGTGGAGAAAAAAAAGAGGCTTTACCAGAACCAGAAGTGCCGCAAATTCCAGATGTAGAAATTTTAACACCAAAAGAAGTATCGCTTAATGAAACAATTGAGCTGGCAGCACATGTAGAACAAGGTGGGCAAAATGTTGATGATGCTGTGGTAGAGTTTGAGGTTTGGGAATCAGGGAAACGTGATGAAGGACAAATGATTAATGGGAAATTAGAAAAAGATGGTGTTTATAAAGCATCGACAACATTTGATCATGACGGTGTTTACTATATGTATGCACATACTACAGCAAACGGTGTTCATAATATGCCAAAGCAACAAATTATTGCTGGAAGCCCTGATATGACACAGGTTTTACCAGAGGATGAAAAATCCAATAACAGCATGGATAATAACATGATGAATCATAGTAATAATTCGTCAGATAATACAGAACATGATGACGAAAAAAAAGATGAAAAAAATCATCATTAAATGCTTGCTTTTTTTATAAAATAGGAATATGATAATGACCAGATGACCGAAATGGTTTTCTGGTCATTTTTATGAAGTGTACGTTAGATGTACATAACCCAACAAGAAAGGATGTTACTAATGGATCGTAGGCAGGAAATTATTGAAGCAGCTGCAAAGTCTTTTACATTGTTTGGCTACAAGGCTACGACGATGGAGCAAGTGGCGAAAATTGCCAATGTCGGTAAAGGTACGATTTATACATTCTTTGCAAATAAAGAAATTTTATTTCAAGAGATCGCAATGTCACTTGTACGTGAAATGAAGGCGGAAGCGGATGCAGTGTTGGATGCATCAGCAAGCTTTATGGATAATGCGCATAATGCTTTAATGAAAATGCTACAGTTCCGTGAAAAACATCTTTTATTTGCAAAGCTTATCGAAGAAGAAAAAGAATTACGAACACCAGCTGTTAAACAGGTGCTACTACAGATAGAGACAGAAATTTTATCGTATGTTGCAGAGTTAATACAAAGACGTATTAATAAAGGTGAAATTAGAGAATGTGACGCAGAGCTTGTTAGTTACTTATTGTTAAAGGCATATCTTGCTTTTGTTGTCGATTGGCATGAGTTACACGGTGATGTGATTCCTGAAGAGAAGATTCTTAATCTTTTTAAGGAAACCATTTTTCGAGGCTTAATTGTAAATTGATTCGTTGAATCCAGTAAGTTTTTGCAAAATTGTTGAGGTTGATTATTTTTTTTGAATGAAAATGACCAAATGACGTTTTCGGTCAAATAGTTTAGGAGTGAGGATATTATATGATTAAAGCTGAATGGCTGAAGATCTTTAAAACGAGAAAAATGCTTGTCTCAATCATTGCTGTGCTCTTTATCCCAGTAATGTATGCGGGTATGTTTTTATGGGCGTTTTGGGATCCTTATGCAGGGCTGCCTAATCTACCAGTAGCTGTTGTAAATGAAGATACTGGTGCTGAGATGGATGGCGTTAAATTAGATTTAGGGAACACCTTAGTCGATAAGTTGATGGATAGCGAACAATTTAACTTTATAGAAGTTTCAAAGGATGAGGCTGAAAAAGGTTTAAATGGTCGTGATTATTATATGATTCTAGAAATTCCAACAAATTTCTCTGAACATGCTACAACGCTATTAGATGACAAACCATCAAAATTAGTGATGAATTACATTCCAAACGAGGGACTAAACTTCCTTGGTGCTCAAATTGGTGAAACAGCCATGGATCGTGTACGGGCAGAAGTAAATGCACAAGTATCAGCGACTTATGCTGAAAAATTATTTGACTCTATTGCAACACTTGGAGATGGCTTTACAGAGGCGGCAGATGGCTCCCATAAGCTAGATGAGGGTGCACAAAAAGTAGCAAATGGTGCAAAAGATTTAAAAGGGTACTTAGAGCAATTGGCATCAAGTACAGTTGAATTATCTAATGGTACAGATAAACTAACAAAAGGTGCTGGAGATGCTGCAAAAGGTGCGAATGATTTATCTAGTGGTTTAGTCAAACTACAAGATGGTACTGTTCAATTACAACAAGGTGCACAGCAAGCAGCAAATGGTGCTTCTAGTCTAGAACAAGGGTTATCGCAATACACACAAGGTGTTGCAAAAGTTGGTGCAGGTTTAAACACTTTAAACGACAAACAACAACAAATTAGTGCAGGGGCAGCATCTATTGCTGAAAATGCAGGTGCCTTAAACGGTGCAGCAAATCAACTTACAGCTGGTTCTGCAAAAGTTGAAGAAGGTATTACAGCTTTAGCAAATCAATTACAAGGTATGATGGCTTCAATGCCTGAAGAGCAAGCAGCTGTATTAAAACAAACATTAACAGAACTACAAGCAGGAAGTGCTAGTGTGCATAATGGTTTATCATCATTATCTGCTGGAACAGAAAAACTTCAAGCGGGTGCTAATCAAGTAAGCTCTGGTGCAAGTCAAATTGCAGCAGGTCAAGCAGAAGTATTAGCAGGGGCTAATGCATTAACAGCGAAAAGCAGTGCTTTAATGGAAGGTGCCAAAGGCTTACAAGCAGGTAATGCGACATTAGCGGCAAAATTAGGTGAATTACACGCAGGTGTGAATACAGCTGTAACAGGTTCAAAAACGTTAGCATCAGGATTAAATGAATTAGCGAGTGGTACAACAACATTAAATCAAGGTACTTCTACACTTGCGTCAAAATCTGGTGAGCTAGCACAGGGTTCAGCAACACTTGCAGATGGTTCTACTGAATTAGCAGATGGTACATCTACTTTATCTGGCAAATTAGGTGAAGCAAGTGAAAAAGCAAATGAAGTAAAAGCAAATCAAGACACTTATGATATGGTAGGTAGTCCAGTTGAAGTTGAAAAAGAATCTGTTAACCATGTTCCTAACTATGGTACAGGTTTCGCACCATACTTCATTTCTCTTGGCTTATTCGTAGGAGCATTATTAATTTCGATTGTGTTCCCACTTGTTGAACCAGCAATTCGCCCAAAAAATGGAGCAACTTGGTTTACAAGTAAAGTAACTGTATTAGCAGTTGTAGGTTTAATACAAACATTGTTAACGGTAGTTATTGTTAAATGGGGTCTAGGACTTGAAGTGAATAACATGGGCTACTTTATCGTAACAGCATTATTAACTAGCTATGTATTCTTAGCTTTAATTCAAATGCTAGTTTCAATTTTTGGTGACCCTGGACGTTTCATGGCAATTGTCGTGTTAATTTTACAATTAACAACAAGTGCAGGTACGTTCCCACTAGAATTAATCCCATCACCATTACAAGTATTTAACAAGCTATTACCGATGACATATACGGTTCAAGCATTTAAATCAAGCATTTCTACTGGCGATACATCATTCTTAATGCAAAACTATGGTGTTCTAGCTGGATTCTTAGTAGCATTCTTAGCAATCACTTTCGGTTACTTCATGCTACTTCACAATAAACGTTACTCTAAAGTAGCAGAAGAAAACTAATTCATAAAGCACTCACCAAAGTTGGTGAGTGCTTTTTGTTCATGTTAAAGGATTGTCAATGAATCTTATCGACAACATAAAACACCAGCTGATATGAGCGTATCAGCTGGTGTTTTGTAAGTGTAAGAGATTTAATTAAGGGTTCATCAAAATATGATGAAGGGTGTCAATATTGCTACGTGTGGGGCACGTATATGACAATTACAGAATAGGCAAATGCTTATAGGTGGTTACATTTTTCACAAGTGTTGCTGTAGCATTCGCTTTGTTCTTCCATCTTTTCACCGCACTCAGTACATTGCTTTGCAGGTAAATTCTTGAAAAATTCAACTACGTTTTCTAACATTGTGGACTCCTCCTTTAAGTTCATCTGTACTATTACTGTTTCTATATTTTCTAGTGTATTATAACAGATGCGTTTCGTCAACACAAAATGCCTAATTTACGTTAAAATTAAAATGGATATTTTGTGAAGGAGGAAACGTAAACTATGATTTTCGTTGATAATAAAGGGATCCATGATCCACGTATTAATCTTGCTATTGAGGAGTATTTGTTAAAAACAATGGACGTTGAGAAAGAGCCTGTGCTTCTTTTTTACATCAATCAACCGTCCATCATCATCGGGAAAAACCAAAATACAATTGAGGAAATCAATACAGACTATGTAGAGGACAATGGCATTATTGTAGTGCGCCGTTTATCAGGGGGAGGAGCTGTTTATCATGATTTAGGGAATCTTAACTTCAGCTTTATTACAAATGATGATGGCAATAGTTTTATGAATTATAAAAAATTCACACAGCCAGTGGTAGATGCTCTAGCAAAAATGGGTGTGAATGCAGAGCTTTCAGGACGCAATGACATTCTTGCAGAGGGGCGTAAAGTTTCTGGAAATGCTCAGTTTTCTACAAGAGGGCGTATGTTCAGCCACGGCACATTGATGTTCGATACAGAAATTGATGCGGTTGTCTCTGCATTAAAAGTCAAAAAGGATAAGATTGAATCGAAAGGTATTAAATCTATACGTTCCCGAGTAGCAAACATTTCAGAGTTTTTAAAGGAGAACATGACGATAGAAGAGTTTCGCCTTGAGATTTTGAAATCCATTTTCGGTGGAGAAGAAAATATTCGTTATTATGAGTTAACAGAGGAAGATTGGGCAAATATTCACAAGCTATCAGCAGAGCGTTATCAAACATGGGAATGGAACTTTGGGAAATCACCGCGCTTTAACATTCAAAAAACACATCGTTTCCCAACAGGTGGTATTGACATCCGCCTAGAAGTGAACCATGGAGTAATTGAAGAAGCACATATTTTTGGTGATTTCTTTGGTGTAGGTGATATGGCTGATATAGAGCAGCGCCTAATTGGGACAAACTATGATCGAGCGGCCATTGCTAATGTATTAGCAGACATTGATATTCCTACATATTTTGGTGGAATTTCAACTGAGGACTTTTTACAATTAATTTATTAAGGAAAATTCGGTTTCGTGTACTATTTTAGCCTAAAGGTTCGCTGACAATTATGTCGTCGAACCTTTTTTTGATACAATATAGAAAGAAAGGAGTGTTGATATGGAAAAGCATCGAATATTCATAGTCGAAGATGATGTTAAAATTGCATCGTTACTAGCGGAAACGCTTAGAAAATATCAATACGAAGTTGCAACAATTCAAGAATTTGATCATCTTATTGAAGAATTTACAGCATTTAATCCACATATGGTGCTGCTTGATATAAATTTACCAGCCTATGATGGCTACTATTGGTGTCGTCAGCTACGCCAGCATACAACGTGCCCAATTATTTTTATTTCTGCTCGCTCAGGAGAAATGGACCAAATTTTCGCACTTGAAAATGGGGGAGACGATTTCATTACAAAGCCGTTCAACTATGAGATTGTTTTAGCTAAAATTCGCAGTCATCTACGCCGTACATATGGTGAGTATGCAGCAAGGCAAGAGGAGCGGACAATTAAGCAAGGACAGCTTGTACTTCATTTAGAAAGAATGGAGCTACATAAAAATGATTTAGAAATTCCACTTCAGAAAAAAGAATGTATCATTCTAGAATTACTGATGGGGAATGCGCCAAAAGTCGTGACACGTGAGCAACTTTTAGAGGAGCTGTGGGACGATCAGGCATTTGTTGATGAGAACACATTGAATGTTAATATGACCCGAGTACGTAAAAAATTAACCGATTATAACATATCGTCAACTATTGAAACCGTACGTGGCGCTGGTTATCGATTTATATTAAGTGCGGGTGAACTGTAGTGGGCTGGAAATTATTTTTACGTGATTATGCTTCATTTATAGTGTTCCAGCTTTTATTAGTTGGCTTTATCATGGTCATCTATGGACTAGACGGTTTCCGAAATATTGATACGGCTATATATTCCTTTTGTATTAGCCTTGTACTATTAGCTTCCTTTTTACTTGTCCGTTATTTAATGCGACAACGATACTTAGTGAAAATAACCCAGCTTCCAACAGCGATGGAGGATGTGCTCCAAAAAAATGCGAAGACGCCAGAAGCTATGCAAACTGAGAAATATATGCATGAATTGTATCGTCTTTATCAGCATGAGCTACATGCATTATATGCCAGTCAAAAGAGACATGATCAGTTTATGAATCAATGGGTACATCAAATGAAAACACCAATTTCTGTAATGGAGCTATTATTACAGGATGACCGACCTCTTGATAAAAAGAATATACAGGAGGAAATAGATCGCTTGCGTAGAGGCTTGGACATGGTACTAGTCAATGCGCGTTTAGAAAATTTTGAGGACGATATGCAAGTTGAGCAGGTTGTGCTTAAAGCAATTGTTACTGCAACTGTTAATGAAAATAAACGTTTATTTATTACGAAAAGAGTTTTCCCAGAAATTCATATAGACGATAATCTTATTGTTGCGAGTGATTCAAAATGGCTTCGCTTCATTCTAGGACAATTTATTACAAATGCTGTGAAATATACTTTTGAAGCCAATAAAAAAATTACAATTTCTGCCATAACGAAGGATGACTTTGTACAGCTAGCCATTTGTGATGAGGGAATTGGAATTCCAGCTTCCGATCTGTCACGTGTGACGAAGGCCTTTTTTACCGGGGAAAATGGGCGAAAAACAGGGGAATCTACTGGGATGGGCCTGTATTTAGCCAAAGAAATCTGTGAAAAACTAGGACATGATTTGGCTATTACGTCAGAGGTAGGAAAAGGGACGATTGTGACTGTTACATTTACAAACTAGGGGGCGCTAGAATGGTAGAAGTACGTATTGAAGATTGGGTATTAACGATTGATAAGGAGAAAACAAAAGCTCTTTATATGACTCATATGCAACATGGAGATACATTAGCTTATCAAAATTTCCTCATAGCAAATGAAAAGCTAGGCGTAGAACTACTGCATTTTTCAAATATGCTTGGGTTAAACTTACAACAACCGACATTATTGAATGCATTTCCTGTCGAAGATCAAAAGATTATGTACAGTGGGTATTATACGGTATGTGGTGAGATTGTAGATGGAGAAATGGATGCTTGGGATGTCATTATTGGAGAACATTGCTTTAGTTTGGTAGAGGAAGAGTCCGTAATGGCATTGATAGAGCCTCATTTTCAAATTGGCTTTGAGGTAGTATTAGAGTGGCTTTTACCACAGCCATTAGAATTAATGAAGAAATAAGGTGAATGAAGGATGCCTATTTTACAAATTAAAGATGTGACGAAAGTGTATGAAGGTAAGGTCACGCACCGTGCTTTAAATCAATTGAGCTTTGATGTTGAAGAAGGTGAGTTTCTAGCTGTTATGGGGCCTTCAGGAAGCGGTAAAACAACATTACTGAATATTATTTCAACCATTGATGAACCGACAAGTGGAGAAATCATACTGGATGGAATGAATCCACATAAGCTGAATGCAACAGAGCTTGCTTACTTCAGAAGAAGACAGCTCGGTTTTGTCTTTCAAGATTTCAATCTTTTGCATATGCTGACGGTTGAAGAAAATATCGTGCTGCCATTAACTTTAGATCAGCAGCCGCTAGAAGTAATGGAGGAACGTCTAGCTAGTATTGTTGAAAAGCTAGACTTAACTTCTTTTCTTCATAAACGTCCAAATGAAATTTCTGGTGGACAGGCACAAAGAACTGCCATTGGGCGAGCACTTATTCATAATCCTAGCCTCATTTTAGCAGATGAGCCAACGGGTAATTTAGATTCGAATTCTTCACGTGATGTGCTAGAACTTTTAACGAAAGTTAATCGTGAGAAACAAACAACGATTGTGATGGTCACGCATGATCCGATTGCAGCAAGCTATTGTGATCGAGTGTTATTCATTAAAGATGGTGAATTTTTCAATGAAATTTATCGTGATGATCGTCGTCAAATGTTTTTCCAACGCATATTAAATGTTTTGAGCTTACTAGGAGGAGGGCAAGTAGGTGACCTTTCGACAATTCGCTTACCGTAATGTCGTGCGGAACAGCCGTATCTATGGTGCCTTTTTCATGGCAAGCTTTTTTTCGGTGGCTGTATTTTTTATCTATTCCATGTTAATGTTTCATCCAGATATTGAACGAGGGATATTAGGCGAAGTATCCCTGATAGGAATGGTGGGTGCAGAAATTGTACTCGTCCTCTTTACATTATTCTTTTTATATTATTCCATGAGTGCCTTTTTAGAGGCTAGATCCCAAGAATTCGCCATTTTATTGCATTTGGGAATGGAAAAACGCCAGATGAATCGACTTGTTTTTTTAGAAACAATGATCATTGGATCTGGCTCCATCATTGTAGGGATTGTGTTTGGCTTCTCGTTTTCCAAATTCTTTTTTATGATTGTACGAGAAATTTTGCATTTAGATGATTTACCCCTTTACGTTTCCTGGGAGCCATTTTTACTGACAATTGGAGTGTTCACAAGTGCGTTTGTAGTAATTTCATTTATTAGTGTGTACTTCACACGAGAGCGAAAATTACGTGATCTTTTAAAAGGTAGTGATTATTTAAATAGCCTAGCTACCTATTCAAAAATCCGAGCTGTCTATGGTGTTGCTTTAATTTTAACGACATATATTTTAGCGTTTGTTGTAGGACATACTTCTTTGATCGGTTTAACCCTGTTAATCCCATTTTCCGCAACATTTGGAACGTATTATTTTTTTAGTGATTCCGTTCCTTGCTTTTTAGATTTAGCCCGGGGAAAACGCAAATATCATTGGCAGCGGTATCGTCTACTATCTCTTGCTGAACAAACTCATATTATGATGGATAATGTAAAAATGTTTTTCGTTGTAACGATGGTATCAACCCTTGCATTTTTATCTGTTGGTGTTTTAGCGACTATGTCCTCCTATACAACCCAATATGATCGGCTAAATCCATTGGGGCTCGTTTATAAAGGGGATGTCGATAATCCATATGAACGAGAGCATATCAATTCATTAAGGCTACAATTAGAGGAGAAGGGTTTATCCTATCAGCTTTCTCGTTTTATTGTAGTGAAGCAAACCTCTTCTTTTACACGCAATGAGGTTGAGGTCTTTCGAGAGTCCGATATGAATGTCTTACTTTCTTCTTACAGCTATCCTTTGTTGAATTTAGGATCTGGAGAGGCAGTGTTTATCCCTTATTCAGAGGATTCACTAAAAAAGTTAAAAAATAGAATCGTGCATACCGTGCTAGAGGAAAATAATATACCGATAACGATTGATAGTGTCTATCCAAAAATAGTATTCCCTGGTTCGATTGTAAGTGTCAATTCCATCGTCATCAGTGATGAAGATTTTGCTAAGCTTGTTCGTCCAATTGCTGATCAAGACATTATTCAACCAAGCTATCATTTATTTACGTTTGTGATTCCACAGTGGATGGAGACTAAGGAAATCGGTAAAAATATAGATTATCTAGAGTCTAATTTGTATTTTATTAAGAAGGATAAATTTAGTCCTTTTTACTTTGAGAATGCTGGATTAAATTATTCTTATATACTAGCTACTTACTCACTCTTTACATTAGTAGGTGTTTTAGTTGCCACTGTCTTTCTACTTGCAGCTGGGAGCTTTATCTATTTCAAATTGCATACGTCACTTGAACGAGAAAAGCGCAAATTTGATGTATTAAAGCGTATGGGTTTAACCGATGCAGAGCTTAAAAAGCTTGTTAATCGTCATTTATTTCCTCAATTCTTCTTACCATGGGGTGTTGCGATGATGCATAGTGCCTTTGCTTTTCTAATGGTTCAAGGCATTTTGAGAGACATTGCAAATATTTCGATTGTAAAAGAAGTGTTCTTTGCTTTTGGCTTTTTTGTGTTAATACAAGTCGTCTACTTTTATTTAATTCGTTGGCGCTACATCTCTCATATTCGTTCATGATGTATTTGTTTAAAAGAGCAAAAAATGAATTATTTGACGTAATTTACGACATGAAATAAAAAGACTCATTGTCTTTTAGATATATTTCTTATATAATATTACTGAATAACGATTCATTTTATACGATAAGGGGATGGTGTAATTGAATTTAGTTTCACGTGTTCACCAACAGGCAACAGAACAACCGGAAAAAGTTGCGTATCATTTTATGGGGAAGGATACTACTTACGGGGAATTTGAGCTTACAGTTGGTCGCTTTGCAAAGGGGTTACAAGATTTAGGCGTTGAAAAAGGGGATCATGTGGCGTTTTTACTCGGCAATACGCCTCATTATTTAATTGCTTTGTATGCAACAATGCGCTTAGGGGCAACAGCAATACCAGTCAATCCAATCTATACACCTGATGAAATTTCATATATTTTGCATAATGGGGATGTAAAAGTAGTTATTGCGCTGGATGCTTTGCTACCACTTGTTGAAAAGGGTGTACAAGCTTTTCCGCAAGTAGCATCATTCGTTATTTGTGAAACAACGCCAGATGTAGTAGAAAAAGTGGCTGCTTTATCACCACAAGCACAAGAAAAGACACATTTATTTACACAAGTTATCGCTAATGCTTCTCAATCTTTACAGCCTATTGAAGTTGCAGATGACGATAATGCTATCATTTTGTATACTTCTGGTACAACAGGCAGTCCAAAGGGTGCCATGCTGACACATGGCAATGTCTATTCAAATGCTCGTGATGTTGCCCATTATTTAGGAATTAAGGCGGATGATCGTGTTATCGCTACTTTACCGGTATTCCATGTATTTGCCTTAACGGTTGTAGTCAATGCGCCTTTATTAAGCGGAGCTACAGTTTTACTTACACCAAGATTTAGTCCTACAGAAATTTTTGCACTAGCGAGAGAACAAAAAGCAACAGTATTTGCTGGTGTTCCAACTATGTATAATTTCTTATATCAATTACCTGAGGGCAATCCAGAAGATTTCTCGACAATTCGTTTGGCCATTTCAGGTGGTGCCTCTTTACCTGTTGCACTATTACATAATTTCGAGCAGAAATTTAATGTGCGTGTGTCCGAGGGGTATGGCTTATCAGAAGCTTCACCCGTTACATGCTTTAATCCGCTAGATCGTGATCGAAAAGCCGGCTCTATTGGTACTTCCATTAGTAATGTAGAGAATAAAGTGGTTGATGTGAACGGTCAGGAAGTGCCTGTTGGCGAAGTAGGGGAGCTAATTGTACGTGGTCCTAACGTAATGAAGGGCTATTATAAAATGCCAGAAGAAACAGCGATGGCGATACGGGATGGCTGGCTTTATACAGGAGATTTAGCAAGAGTAGATGAGGAAGGGTATTTTTATATTGTTGATCGCAAAAAAGATATGATTATTGTTGGGGGCTATAATGTTTATCCTCGAGAAGTGGAGGAAGTCTTGTTTACCCATAATAATATTGTGGAGGCAGCAGTTGTAGGGTTCCCAGATCCTAACTTAGGGGAAGCCGTTCATGCATATGTTGTACTAAAAGAAGTAGCAGCCACGTCTACAGAGGACCTCCTTTCTTATTGTGCTAAGCATATGGTAAAGTATAAAGTTCCAAAAGTAATCGAGATTTTAGACGAACTTCCGAAGAACACGACAGGAAAAATACTACGTCGTTCATTAAAAGAAAAAGTTTAAACGAGAAAAGCTACTATTGAAAAATGGTAGCTCTTTTTTTGTACATTATTCGTATAATAGTAAAATCAGTTGAGCGTAACTATCTGTAAGTGATAAAATCAAACTTGTGAAATCTTCTACATACTTTTCAAGAGCTTGTCATATAGTGAGGAAGTAATGTAAAAAGACGTACAAAACTTGGAACCCTTTGATGTGGAGCTACGTCAAAGCTTTTAGTAAAAATACTATTGAAAGAGAGCATACAAAAACATGATTGAACTCATTAAAGAGTTAATAAGCTTTATTATCCATATTGATGTACATTTAGAAGAAATTATTCGTGATTTTGGCAATTGGAGTTATCTTATTTTATTTGCGATTGTTTTTGTAGAGACAGGCGTTGTTATTTTCCCGTTCTTACCTGGTGATTCATTGCTATTTGCAAGTGGTACACTAGCAGCTGCAATGGGAGCCTTTGATATGTGGATTCTAATCCCTGTATTTTTAGCAGCAGCTATTTTAGGAGATACGATGAACTATCATATTGGTCATAAGGTAGGAACATCTATACCTCCAAAGAGCCTTCTTGGTAGAGTTGTGAAGAAAGAACGCATGGAGGCAGCAGAAAAATTCTTTAATACTCATGGTGGGAAAACGATTGTTATAGCCCGTTTTATGCCATTTATTCGTACATTCATTCCGTTTGTAGCCGGTGCAAGTAAAATGAACTATAGCTACTTCCTTCTTTATAATATTCTTGGTGCCGTTTTATGGGTTTTCAGCTGTACATTACTAGGCTATTTCTTTGGGAATATTCCTATTATCAAAGATAACTTCTCAATAGTACTTATATTGATTATCTTTATCTCTGTTGTACCTGCAGTAATCGGAGCCATTAAATCCAAAGTTGGTAAATAATAAGGACAGTCCTTGTGATGAAAAAATCACTTGGACTGTCTTTTTTTGGATTAGTAGGACCGTGTTAAATTATATTGAAGTATAAGCATCAGGTTGTAAAAAATGCTATACTTAGAATTACTAGAATATGGAGAAATGGGGGTATCGAAATGGAAGTATTTATTGGCAGACAGCCTATCTTTAATCTTCATGAGCAGGTTGTTGCGTATGAATTATTATATCGTGGCAAAAACGTAAATGCCTTTCCAATGGTTGATTCAGACGCAGCAACTATTGACGTCCTTGTGAACTCATTTCTTTCAATTGGTTTTGAAGAAGTAACAAAAGGTAAACCGGGTTTTGTTAATTTTACAGAAAACTTATTGATGAGCTCAATTCATGAATTTTTAAATCCCTCACAGGTTGTGATTGAGATATTAGAAGATGTTCCGCTTACCCCACAGTTAGTTGAACGGGTGATTGAGCTGAAAAAACATGGATTCCAAATAGCATTAGATGATTTTATTATGGAAGAACATGTAGAAGTTTATGATGAACTGTTCGAACAAGTCGACTATATTAAAGTAGACTTTTTAGCTTCATCTATCGTAAAAAGAATGGAGATTGAAAGTGAAGTAAAGGAAAGATTTCCACATATTCAATTACTCGCTGAAAAAGTAGAAACTCGCCATCAATTTGAAGTGGCTAAATCCTCTGGGTATGTATTGTTTCAAGGCTATTTTTTTGAACAACCTCAAATAATACACGCAACAGACATTCCAGCGAATACGATCCAATACATTCATATCATCTCATTACTAAAAGAAGAAGAGCCAAATATTCAACTACTAGCAGAAAATATTGAACGGGACATCTCATTGACGTATAAATTATTACAAATGATTAATAATTCTTCTAAGCGCTCAAAATCTAAAGTACGCTCTATTAAACAAGCCATTGTCCTCCTTGGGATTTCGAATTTACGAAAATGGATTTATTTATTGGCTATGCGAGAAATGGATATAGATGCCGACTCTGATTTATTTAAAGAAGTGATGTGTACATCTTTATTCCGTGCAAAGGTCTGTGAGAAATTAGCGAAGCTTTCCTACAAAAAGAATTTCTCGGAATATTTCTTAGTGGGCATGTTTTCACTAATTGATACATTACTTCAAAGACCGATGGAAGCTATTCTACACCAGCTTCCATTTTCGGAGGATATCACGAATACAATATTAGGTAATGAAACGGACATGACACCTTATTTGGAGTTTAGTATCGCTTTAAGTAAATTAGACTGGGAGCGATTAGAGGGGCTAGCTACACAATTGAATATCCAATTAGTTGATATTGATCAATTATATTATGAGGCCATGGAATGGGCAGAAAAATCATTTTAAATGACTGTACTCTTATTAAGAAGCTATCTTATTTTCAGGTGAGTTAGCTTCTTTTGTATGTCTACAAGACAGTGCTTTCTTCATCAAGATGAAGTTCTCAATGTGAAAAGTATTTGCTATAATCATCACGTCTTTAAAAAATTCTGATAGTTGAAGTGGGCGTGGGGAAATGAAGCATGATGTGAGAGAAAGCATTGTGGAGTATGTGTATGTGATAGTAGGAGCGGCAATAATAGCTATTGGTTTTAATGTCTTTTTATTACCAAATCAAGTCGCTTCAGGTGGGGTCAGTGGAATTAGTACGATTTTGCATGGTTTATTTGGTTGGAATCCGGGAATTGTTCAATATGCGTTTAATATTCCACTATTTATTGCTGGAGTGTTGTTGCTGGGCAAAAAATTTGGTATTAAATCATTTATCGGTACGATTACGTTACCGTTTATTGTCTTGTTAACAAATAGCTGGGAACCTTGGACTGATAATTCTTTACTTGGAGCTCTTTTTGGTGGAATTGTTGTTGGATTAGGAATAGGACTGGTCTTTAAAGGGAATGCTTCAACTGGTGGCACTGATTTACTAGCGCAAATCATTACGAAATTTACTGGATTATCGCTTGGTACGAGTGTGCTATTAATAGATGGAATCATTGCGATTAGTGCAGCAGTTGTTTTTGATTTAGAGAAAGGTTTGTATGCCTTGATTGGACTTTATGTAACGACAAAAACAATTGATATCATTCAGCTAGGTTTTAGTCAATCTAAAATGGTCTATATTATTACGGTGAAACAAGATGAAGTTCGGCAAGCCATTTATGCTGAAATCAATCGTGGAGTCACGAAGTTACAAGCCATCGGAGGTTATACGGGAGAAGCACGACCAGTTCTTATGGTTGTTGTTTATCAAACAGAATTCACAAAGCTGAAACAACTCATTAAAAGCGTTGACCCATCAGCGTTTGTTATCGTTTCTGATGCGTATGAGGTATTAGGAGAAGGTTTCAAACGTGCATAATTTTGGTATAATGGCGGCGTAAGATAATTATTATGAGGAGGGGTACTAATGAAAAAAGCAATGTTAACATTAGTGTTCGGATCAGCAATCTTTTTAGCTGCATGTGGCGGCGGAGATAAAGAGGCAACTAACAATGAAAGTGCCGCTGCTCCGGATGGTGAAGCAATTGCTATGAAATCTTGTGTTTCTTGTCATGGTGGCGAGCTACAAGGTGCGACTGGACCAGCATTAAACGATGTAGGTTCTCGTTTATCAGAATCAGAAATTTTAGATATTATTAATAATGGTAAAGGTGGCATGCCTCCTGGAGTTGTTAAAGGGGCAGATGCTGAGGCAGTTGCTAAATGGTTAGCTACTCAGAAATAATACTATTCAAAACTAGCGGACTGGAGAGCCGCTAGTTTTTTTGTTAAGAGTAAATACATTTCTTTTATACATAGACATGCTAAAATAAGGAGAACCTTATCCATTGATTGGAGGCTTTTTCATTGGTCGTAGTATTAACAAGAGATGTTATGGAGAAATTTAAGTTAGAGTTATTAGCTGGTGAGGAAGGGATTGGCAGAACAATAGTGACAAGTGATATTTCAAGACCTGGACTTGAAATGGCAGGTTATTTTACACATTATCCTGCTAATCGTGTACAATTGCTTGGCAAAACAGAGCTATCTTTTTTTGAAATGCTGCCAGCAGATGTCAAGCTAGAGCGTATGCGTTTGCTTTGTTCGCAAGATACGCCTGCTATTATTATTTCTCGAGATTTAGAAGTGCCAGAGGAGCTTATACAAGCTTCCAACGAAAAGCATGTTCCAGTTTTTAAAACACATATGACGACAACAAAATTTTCGAGTAGATTGACAAACTACTTAGAGGGACGCCTAGCACCAATGACAGCAGCCCATGGTGTACTCGTCGATGTGTATGGAATTGGTATTTTAATTATTGGGAAAAGTGGCGTAGGTAAAAGTGAAACAGCACTTGAGCTTGTAAAAAAGGGTCATCGATTAGTAGCAGATGACTGTGTAGAAATTCGTCAAGAATCGGAAAACTTATTAATTGGTAGTCCACCACCTTTGTTGGAGCATTTATTAGAAATACGTGGTATTGGGATTATTGACATTATGACACTATTTGGTGCGAGTGCAGTGCGTCCATATAAACGTATTACACTGATCATTGAGCTGGAAATTTGGGACCCGCAAAAAGTTTATGATCGATTAGGCTTAGAAGAAGAGAAAATGAAAATAATTGATACTGAGCTGACAAAATTAACAATCCCAGTACGCCCAGGGCGCAATGTCTCCGTTATTATTGAAGTAGCTGCGATGAATTATCGCTTGAAGAAAATGGGAGTTAATGCAGCTGAGGAATTTTCAAGACGCTTAGATGAAGTCATTTCGTCGAATGATGTGTTAGACGATTAATACAAACAAACAAACAAACCATCCATGATTAATGACATATTGAGAGGGGTAGAAGATGGATTTATTACTATTACAGATTAACCCGATTGCTTTCCATTTAGGGCCAATTCCAGTGCGTTGGTATGGATTGCTGATTGTGTCGGGAATCATTTTAGCCTATGTTGTCGGGCAGAGAGAGGCTGTTAAGAGAGGATTGCCTGAAGACTTCCTTGCAGACTTGTTATTATGGGCAGTGCCAATATCCATCATCTGTGCACGTATTTACTATGTGTCAATGCGATGGGATTACTATAGTGAAAATCCCGGGAAAATCATTGAAATATGGAATGGCGGTATTGCCATTCATGGTGCCCTCATCGGGGCATTTGTCACAGCTTACATATATACTCGTATAAAAAATGTAAGCTTTTTACGAGTAGCGGATATTGCAGCACCAAGTATTTTAATCGGTCAGATTATTGGTCGATGGGGCAACTTTATGAACCAAGAGGCCTATGGTGGAGAGGTATCTAAAGCATTTTTAGAAAATCTCATGCTGCCAGATTGGATTATCAATCAAATGTATATCGAAGAATTAGGTTCGTATGTACATCCGACGTTTTTATATGAATCCGTCTGGAACCTTATTGGGCTTATTATTTTACTTGTTTTACGCAAAGTAAATTTAAATCGTGGGGAAATTTTCTTTAGTTATTTAATTTGGTATTCAATTGGTCGTTTCTTTATTGAAGGAATGCGTACAGATAGTCTGTATCTTGTAGGCGATTTACGCTCAGCGCAGGTTGTATCTATTATTGGGATTATCGTTGGACTTGGAGCGATTATTTATCGCAGAATAAAGGTAAAACCAGCCGTGAAATACTTGGAAAACAAATAAGGGGATGTAAAAAATATGGCTGTAAAAGCTCTACTATTCGACTTTGATGGAACTTTACTTAATACAAATGATTTAATCATTCAAACATTTATGCATGTGTTAAATGAGCGATTTCCCGGGCAATATTCGCCAAAAGACTGCTTGAAATTCATTGGTCCATCCCTGAAACAGACATTTAATGACATTGCTCCAGGTGAAGAGGAGGCTTTAATAGCAAAATATCGCGCTTGGAATATAGAACATCATGATGAACTTGTGAGCCAATACCCTGATGTAGTAACAACGCTAGAACAATTAAAAGCACAAGGTATTCGCTTGGCCATTGTTTCGACGAAACGTAATGATACCATTGATCGAGGACTTTCAATACTAGGTGCTACACATCTATTTGATGTCCGTATTGGCACAGACGATGTGAAAAATGTAAAGCCTGATCCAGAGCCAGTCCTACTAGCTTTGGAGCGCTTAGGGATAGACAAGGAAGACGCAATTATGATTGGAGATAATTCGCATGATATTGAAGCGGGTCATCGTGCAGGAGTAAGAGCAGCAGGTGTTGCTTGGGCGATTAAAGGTGAGGCATACTTACAGCAATATCAACCAGAATATATGCTTCAGCATATGACGGATTTATTTGATATTGTGAAAGAGGGGTAAGTTAGATGGCGCGTAAAACAGAACGTTACCGTGTTGAAGGAGCTAATTCGCTTTGGAATATTTATGACACGGTGTCCTTTTGGAAGGTGATGAAGTGTTTCATTGTCATTCAAATCGGACGCTTCACACCATTTTTACGTGTGAAAAACTGGTTATATCGTACATTTTTAAATATGACAATTGGCGAGCGAACTTCATTAGCGTTGATGGTTATGCCAGACACTATGTTTCCTGAACGTATTTTCATTGGAGAAAATACGGTAATTGGTTTTAATACGACCATTTTAGCGCATGAATATTTAATAGAAGAATACCGTTTAGGTGATGTTCATATTGGTAATGAAGTCATGATTGGAGCAAATTCAACGATTTTACCTGGTGTAACAATTGGAGATGGTGCTATTGTTTCAGCCGCCTCCCTCGTACATAAGGATGTACCAGCAGGTTGTTTAGCAGGAGGAAACCCTATGAGAATTATTTATACTGCTGAACAAATGGCAGAGCGTAAGCGTAATGAAGTTGTAGAGTGGAGTACGCCACAAAAGTAGAAAAACTCACGTTGTATGGAGACATACTTCGTGAGTTTTTTTAGTATAAAGGCTATCCAGAACACTTGTAGGCATAGCTTTTATTGTGATGGTCCATGAAAGTGCTTCGTCATAATATAGTCCAAATACACATATTGTTTAAATTTAAAGAAATGATGTTATGGGTTCGTACACCATACAATGTGTATAATTAACAGAAAAATAAGTATTTAAAGATTGTGAAAATAGAGAAGATAACGTTGACTGTTTAAGCAAAATAAGTTAGAATTCTTTCATAATCTAATTCTCTAATACTCTAGTGAATTAAAGTGTGATATAAGGATGTGACCATATGTCTTCATTAAAAATGTTTGAAAAACCACTTGGAATGCGTGATACATTCCCGCAAATCTATGAGAAGGTTGAAGCCGTTAGACATGCAGGCAGAGACTTTTTATATAAAAGGGGTTATGAGTTTATTAAAACACCTGCTGTGGAATATTTCGATACGGTCGGGAAAGCTTCAGCGATAGCGGATGCTCATTTATTTAAATTGGTGGATAGTCAGGGGAACACACTAGTATTGCGACCAGATATGACAACGCCTATTGCTCGAGTAGCAACATCGAAATTATTGAAAGAAATGATTCCACTACGCCTTGCGTATTTCGCAAGTGTTTTTCGTGCTCAAGAAGCTGAGGGAGGAAGACCAGCAGAGTTCGACCAGATGGGGATTGAGTTAATAGGTGATCAATCCGTATTTGCTGATGCAGAAGTCATTGTTACAGCAATGGAGCTATTGAAGCATTTTAAATTAGAGGAATTTAAAGTGACAATTGGTCATGCAGGCATCCTTCATTGCATTTTACAAGATTACACAGAGAGTAACGAGCAACAAGCAATACTAAGAGCTTTGCTTGTCCAACGGAATTATGTAGGGTTTGAAGAAGCGGTGGAGTCATTTGATTTGCCAAAAGCTAAAACCGATGCTCTCCTCCAGTTTATAGAAGAAGCAATGAATGTAAGGGATATTCGGGATATTGAAAAATATGTACGTAAAAATGATGCGTTAGAGTATATGCAGCAGCTTGCTCAGCTACTAGAAATGGCTGACTTAGCTGAACATGTTACTTTTGATTTCACACTTTCGAGTCATATGAGCTATTACACTGGCATGCTTTTTGAAGTATTTGCGGTAGGGAGCGGTTTTCCGTTAGGGAATGGTGGCCGTTATGATGGCTTGCTAGGGGTATTTGGTTCAAAGGTTGGTGCGACAGGTTTTAGCATTCGAGTTGACCGATTATTAGAAACGTTAAATGGGGAGTCAGAGAAACAACAGGAAGCAACCGTTGTGCTCTTTGAGGAAGAACAATTTGAGGCAGCATTGTTAAAGGTCAAAGCATTGCGAGCAGCAGGGAAATTGGCTACTTTACAGTTACGTAGCAGCCTAGTAGATGAAGCAGCCTATTTAGCTTACTTTACAGAAGTGGTGGTTGTAGGACAGGAGGAAATTGGCAGTGAATGAATTAACGATTGCAATGCCAAAAGGGCGAATCTTTGAAGAGGCCTATCGAATGCTATTAGAGGCAGGCTTTAATTTACCAGCAGAAGTAGAAATGTCACGTAAATTAATGATTGAAATACCAGAGGAAAAAATTCGCTTTATTTTATCAAAGCCAATGGACGTTCCTGTCTATGTTGAACATGGTGTTGCTGATATTGGGATTGCTGGAAAGGATGTTTTGTTAGAACAGCAGCGTGAGGTTCATGAATTACTCGATTTAAAAATTAGTAATTGCTATATCGCATCTGCAGGTTTACCAAATACATCAATGAATGAAATTGCACCTCGAATTGCTACGAAATATCCGAATATCGCTATGAAATATTATAAGGGAATTGGAGAGCAAGTAGAAATTATCGAACTTAATGGATCTATTGAATTAGCACCGATGATTGGTTTAGCGGATCGTATTGTCGATATTGTTTCTACTGGCCGTACACTAAAAGAAAATGGTTTAGTAGAGTACGAATTTATTACTGCCGTTTCTTCACGATTAATAGCAAACCCTGTAAGTTATCGTATGAAGGGTGAGCGTATTATGGATCTTGTCAAGCGATTGAAAAAATGTGTGAATGAGCACAAAAATAATCAAATTTAGTTATATATAAGGGACTAAAGGGGTTTAATTCGATGAAAATAACAAAGCTTGCAAAAGGTATTTCTTTAAAAAGGCCACTTGAAGGAGGAAATGAGGAACAGCTAAATGTTGTGAGACAAGTCTTATCTGAGGTGAAGAAACAGGGAGATGCAGCGTTACGATTCTATACTGAAAAATGGGATGGCTATGCTCCTGAAAGCTTGCGTGTTACAGAGAAGGAAATTGCAGAAGCCGTAAATGCTCTTGATCAACAACTGTATAGCGATTTAGCAGAGGCTGCTGAAAATATTCGATTATACCATGAACAACAAATACGTACAGGCTACCATATGGAGTTGGGAGATGGTTCTTGGTTAGGACAACGAGTGACTGCTTTGGATGCAGTAGGGTTGTATGTTCCAGGTGGTACTGCAGCATATCCATCATCGGTATTAATGAATGTGATTCCGGCTCAGGTTGCAGGCGTGCAGCGTATTGTCATTACTTCTCCTGCTAATCAGAGCGGAAAATTACCAGCAGGTGTACTTGTAGCAGCTCATCTTTTAGGCATAAATGAAATCTATAAAGTTGGTGGAGCACAAGCGATTGCTGCACTTGCATACGGTACAGAAACAATTGCTCCAGTCGATAAAATTACAGGCCCTGGCAATATTTTCGTGGCTCTGGCCAAACGGGAGGTGTTTGGTGAAGTAGCGATTGATATGATTGCGGGACCTAGTGAAATTGCGGTGTTGGCTGACGACACAGCCTACGCTGATGAAATTGCTGCGGATCTTTTATCACAGGCAGAGCATGATGTATTAGCTTGTGCCATCCTCGTAACGACTTCGGAACAACTAGCGAAAAAGGTTGCTGAGGAAGTAGACAAGCAATTGAAGACATTACCACGTCAAGAAGTGGCACGGGCTTCCATAGAAAAATTCGGAGCAATTTATGTTGCTGACACTTTAGCAGATGCAGTGGAAGCGATTAACACGTTAGCACCTGAGCATTTAGAAATTCTTACAGAAAATGCAGAAGTTATTGCTGAGCAAGTAAGACATGCGGGTGGTATATTTATTGGCCGATACAGCTCAGAGCCTGTTGGAGATTACTTTGCAGGGACAAATCATGTGTTACCAACCAATAGCACGGCTCGTTTTGCAAGTGGCTTAAGTGTTGATGATTTTGTGAAAAAATCAAGTATTGTTTATTATAGCGGAAAAACATGGGAAGAAAATGCACCGAAAATTGCACGTCTAGCGCGTATGGAAGGCTTAGAGGGTCATGCGCGTGCAGTTGAATCACGCGGATGGGAGAAGGAATAGGACAATGGTAGAAAAGAAACGATATGCAAAAGTAGAACGTACCACAAATGAAACGCAAATTACAGTAGCAATTGATTTAGATGGTGAAGGCCAAGCAACTATTCAAACAGGTGTTGGATTTATGGACCATATGTTAGATTTATTTATCAAGCATGGACTATTTAATGGAACTATCCAAGCGAATGGTGATACTTACATCGACGATCATCATACAACAGAAGATCTTGGTATTGTCTTAGGCCAAGCTATTCGTGAAGCACTTGGTGATAAAAAAGGTATTAAACGCTATGGTACAGCATTTGTGCCGATGGATGACGCACTAGCACAGGTTGTAGTAGATTGCTCCAATCGACCACATTTAGAGTATCGAGTGCCACCATTAAAAGAAAAAGTAGGGACGTTTGATACAGAGTTAGTGCATGAATTTTTATGGAAATTTGCGCTAGAAGCACGTATGAATGTTCACGTCATAGTACCTTATGGAAACAATACACATCATATTATTGAGGCAATTTTCAAAGCACTAGCACGTGCTATTGATGCTGCAGTAGAAATTGATCCACGTGTTAAAGGTGTACCATCGACTAAGGGGCTGTTAACGTGAAAATAGGCGTGATTGATTATGGTATGGGTAATTTATTTAGTGTAGAACAGGCATTAAAGCGACTAGGTTGTGAGGTTGTTGTGTCTGCTGATGAAAAGATGCTAGATACGACAGATGCGCTTTTATTACCAGGAGTTGGCGCATTCCCTGATGCTAGAAAGCGATTAGCAGAAACAAAGCTAGATTGTTATTTACAAAAGGCGTATAGCGAAAATCGCCCCTTATTGGGAATTTGTCTAGGCATGCAATTATTATTTGAGCAAAGTGATGAAGTAACGCCAACAAAAGGGTTAGGATTTTTTAAAGGGTGTATTACCCGCTTTACCGGTATGACAGAAGACCAGCTATACCGGGTGCCACATATGGGGTGGAATGAGCTGATATTAACGAATCAGCCGGCATGGTTGAACAATGAAATAGCAGCGAAGCATGTTTATTTTGTTCATTCCTATTATGCAAAAAATATAGAGGAATCAGAGCTTGTTGCCTATGCAGATTATTATGGCATGAAAGTGCCAGGTATTGTGACAAATGGTTCCGTGACAGGCATGCAATTTCACCCTGAAAAGTCAGGGGAACTAGGTATTTATTTATTAGAGCAATGGCTGAAAGGTGTGAAAGTATGCTAACGAAACGTATTATCCCATGTCTTGATGTGAAGGAAGGTCGGGTTGTAAAGGGCATACAATTTGAATCTATTCGTGATGCGGGTGATCCAGTAGAGCTTGCGCAGTTCTATGATGAACAAGGGGCAGATGAGCTTGTCTTTCTAGATATTTCTGCTTCACATGAAGGTCGCCAAACGATGGTAGACGTTGTTCGTCAAACAGCTGCTACACTTGCCATTCCTTTTACAGTAGGTGGTGGTATTCGTACATTGGATGATATGAAACGTATTTTACGTGCGGGTGCTGATAAAGTATCAGTCAATACTTCTGCTTTGGAGCGACCAGCCCTTATCCAAGAAGGCTCCGATTTCTTTGGTGCACAATGTATCGTAGTAGCAATTGATGCTCGCTATAGTGAAGTGGACGGCACGTGGATGGTTTATACACATGGTGGGCGTAACAAAACAGCTTGGTCGGCTATTGATTGGGCAAAGGAAGCTGTACGTTTAGGAGCAGGTGAAATTTTATTAACAAGCATGAATCAAGATGGAGAAAAGTCCGGTTTTGATTTAGCTTTAACAAAAGCGGTACGAGAGGCAGTAACAGTCCCGGTTATTGCTAGTGGTGGAGCAGGACATGCCGAGCATTTTTACGAAGTATTAGCACAAGAGGTAGATGCAGATGCTGCACTGGCAGCTTCGATCTTCCATTACAAGGAAACAAGCGTAGCACAAGTAAAAGAATACCTACGTGAAAAAGGAGTGGCAATAAGATGATAGAGAACATCCAATTCGATGAGCGAGGTCTTGTTACAGCTGTTGTACAAGATGCAAATACAAAAGAAGTGCTAACGGTAGCTTATATGAATCAAGAGTCATTGGCTAAAACAATTCAATCAGGAGAAACTTGGTTTTATTCTCGTTCGCGCCAAGAGCTTTGGCATAAAGGGGCTACAAGTGGTCATACACAACAAGTAGTATCCATAAAAGCAGACTGTGATCAAGATGCCTTAGTGGTGGAAGTTCTACCAGCTGGACCAGCCTGTCATAACGGTACAACTTCTTGCTTTACGGAGGTTATTCAACAATATGATAAGGTAGGCTCCGTGGACATTATCTCTAAACTTGCACGTGTGATTGAAAAGCGTGAGCAGGAAATGCCAGAGGGAGCATATACTACATATTTATTTGATAAGGGTATTGATAAAATCTGTAAAAAGGTTGGAGAAGAAGCGACGGAGGTTGTCATAGGGGCTAAAAATCGAGATGCTGAGGAAGTAAAATGGGAGGCAGCTGATCTGCTGTATCACCTTCTCGTTTTACTGCAAGAACAAAAGGTAAGTATTTATGATGTACTACATGTGTTGGAAAAACGTCACGAGGAGAAATAACAGCATATTATTGATTGTATGGTATAATAGAGATTACTGTGTAAAGGAACGTAAAATACGTTCCTTATTTCTTGTTTCGGAGGAAATATATTGGAAAAGAAACGTCAAAATGAGACTCAATCGAATATAGTGTCGTTCATTCCAACAGGCGACTATTATTATAAAAAATCAATTCAAGCTATGAACAGTGGTCAAATGAATAAGGCTTATAAATATTTACAGCGTGCGGTAGATTTAAGTCCTGATGATCCAATGATTAACTTGCAGCTAGCCATAGTAGAGTTAGAGGGTCAACGTTTTGAGGAAGCGTATGATCTGCTTCGTCATGCTTATCAAATTGATCCAGATAATCCTGAAATCATATTTTATATGGCAGAGGTATCTGGGTGTGTAGGCATAATGCATGATGCTAAACGCTTTGCGGAAGAATACTTAAAGTTAGAGCCAGAAGGTGCTTATGCGGATGAGGCAGCAGAAATATTAGAATTCGTCGCTTTTGAGCAGGACGATTTAGAAGAACTTGAAGGCTCAGGTGAGGATTTATATCGCCAGGAGCAGGCTCGTCGTTGTATGGAAAAGGGAGATTTCCCAGAAGCTATTAATATTTTAGAAGATTTAATTGAAGATCGCCCAGCATTTTGGTCTGCCTATAATAATTTAGCGCTCGCTTATTTTTATGTTGGAGAAGAAGAACAAGCAAAAGCTCTCTTACATACAGTGCTACGTGAAAATAAGGGCAACTTACATGCGCTATGTAATTTAACGGTGATTGCGTATTATGAAAAGAATGAAGAAGACTTACAAGCGCTATTAAATGTGCTTGTTAAAATTCAGCCTTATACATGGGAGCATCGTTATAAGCTTGGAGCGACATTAGCCTTAATAGGGCAATACGAATTAGCCTATAAGTGGTTACGCAGTATGCAAAAGAGAGGCTATGTTGGAGATGCAGGTTTTTACTTTTGGTTATCCCATGCTGCATATTTCTCAGATCATGTGGAGATTTCGAAAAGTGCTTGGGATCAGCTTCTAGAGCTAGATCCAGACAAAGAAGGCTTTGAGCCATGGCGCCAACAGGAGAATGAATTTGCTCTGGATGCCTTGGAGCATGATCGTGATTTTATTGTTGAAAAATTAGAAAGTTCTTATACAAGTGAACGTATTTTTGGGTTGTTTTTATTGAAAGGAACTGCCCATAAGCAAGAAATTATCGCCCATCCGAAATGGGTCAATATTGAACAATTAGGCTCATTCGAGAAGTTATTTTTGGCTTACGCACTGGGTCATGAATTTGATAAGAAAAATAAAGTAGAAGCAAGCTTTTTACGTGCAGTCCATGTGTCAGAAATTTTATTAGAACAGTATGGAAAGCTATCATCACTGATTGTTCCAATGTTTCAGATGTGGTTTGTACTTTGTGAACAAGCTTTAGTACAAAATTATCGTTTTACTAATCCTGCAGCGATTGCGGGAGCAAATGACTATTTGTTTAAATCTTCACAGATGCTCAAAGTAACAAAAAAAGAAATAGCTCAACAATATGGGGTTTCTGTTTCCACTTTAACGAAGTATATTGATGAAATCTTAACATTTTTACCTGATAGTCATAATTAGCGTGTGAGCAACATAGTTGAATAACTTTATACTTTCACATACGATGAACATACTAACGTTATCACCAATATTCCTTGGCGACATTGCGTTTTATAACCGTCCTATCCGCCAAGGGCTTTATCTTCTTCAATAGGTGACGTTACACTTAATGAAGATAAAAAGTATTTTGTTTAGGGGGAAGTATTTATGTCGGAAGAAAAAATTTATGATGTAGTAATCATTGGTGCAGGTCCTGCAGGGATGACTGCTGCTGTCTATACATCTCGTGCAAATTTATCAACATTAATGATTGAACGTGGTATTCCTGGTGGGCAAATGGCAAACACAGAAGAAGTAGAAAATTACCCAGGTTTTGATACAATTCTAGGGCCAGAGCTTTCTACAAAAATGTTTGAGCACGCTAAAAAATTTGGTGCTGAATATGCCTACGGTGATGTAACAGAAATCATTGATGGTGAAGAATATAAAACCATTAAATCAGGTGCAAAAGAATATAAAACACGTGCCATTATCATTACAACAGGAGCAGAGTATAAAAAAATGGGTGTGCCAGGTGAAAAAGAACTTGGCGGCCGTGGCGTCAGCTACTGTGCAGTATGTGATGGTGCATTCTTTAAACAAAAAAATCTAGTCGTTGTAGGTGGAGGAGATTCAGCTGTTGAAGAGGGTGTTTATCTGACTCGCTTTGCTGATAAAGTCACAATTGTCCACCGTCGCGATAAATTACGTGCTCAAAAAATTCTGCAAGATCGCGCTTTTGCTAACGACAAAATTGATTTCATTTGGAATGCAACTGTAAAAGAAATTAATGAGGCTAATGGTAAAGTTGGTAGTGTAACACTACAATCAACTGTTGATGGTACAGAATCTGAATTTGCAACAGATGGTGTCTTTGTATACATTGGAATGTTACCTTTAACTAAACCATTTGAATCATTAGGTATTTTAAATGATGCTGGTTATATTTTGACAAATGACAATATGGAAACAACAATCCCAGGTATTTTTGCTGCTGGGGATGTTCGTGAAAAATCACTTCGTCAAATTGTCACAGCAACAGGTGATGGTAGTATTGCTGCACAAGCTGTACAGCATTATGTAGAAGAACTATTAGAAAAAATTAATGCCTAACATGGCTTTTAAGGAAAAAAATACAATTTTAATGTGGTTTTAATATTGCTGTAACTTGAATGACATATAAAAGGTGTATGATTAAACATGTAATTAGCAATCCCCCTTTTATTTTGTTAGTAGGTTGTTTCCGCCTCAATAGGTGGGAGCAACCTACTTTTTTATTTGTATTGATCATGATGTTATTTACATTGTTTTACTAAATGAAGAGAACACCTCTTAAGCGTCATCTAGCGGAATGACGATCATTCCAGTAAGGATATTTAATTTATAAAAAGCGTAAGTTATGCCCACAAATAATTCACAATGCTTGAATAAAACTAAATTGTTAATTGTCTTTGCTAGAGAGTTGTAAATGAGGACAAATCTTGCAAGGTCTTGCTATAATGGAGAGTAGAATGCAAAAGTGATTAGAGGTGTGCCTATGCAAAGAATTGCAAATTTAATTGCCGTAAAAGACGGTAAAGTATTATTACTTCAGAAACCAAGACGAGGCTGGTATGTTGCTCCAGGAGGCAAAATGGAGAGCGGTGAGTCTATCTTTGAGGCTGCTGTCCGTGAGTTTCAAGAAGAGACAAATGTTACACCTTTGAATGTTCATTTAAAGGGTGTTTATACAATGATCATTAAAGAAAACAATGATGTTGTGGACGAATGGATGCTCTATACATTTGTTGCAAAGGATGTAGAAGGTATACCATTTGAAGAAACGAGAGAAGGCAAGCTTGCATGGCACCCAGTTGAGGATTTAGCACATTTGCCAATGGCTGAAGGAGATCGAACTAATTTACAATTTGCCGTTTCACAAACAGGTATTCAATATGGCACGTTTGACTATACAACGAATTTTGAATTACTTCATCAGAAAATACAAATATCAAAAGAACAATAAAGGAGTTGCATGACAGTGGTGGTTGAAAGCCAACAAAGTACACATGAATTGGTTATTATTACAGGAATGTCTGGAGCTGGAAAGACCGTGGCTATTCAAAGCTTTGAGGATTTAGGGTATTACTGTATTGATAATTTACCACCTGCGTTACTTACAACTTTTTTAACTCTGCTAAGAGATTCTGGTAAAAATAGTACGCGTATCGCGGCGGTAATGGATATGCGTGGTGGCGATTTTTTTGATGCTCTAATTGGCGCATTAGACCATATACTAAAAGAAGGCGATATTGTAGCTCGTATTTTATTTTTAGATGCAGACGATGCCACATTAGTCAGACGCTATAAAGAAACAAGGCGTGCCCATCCATTAGCAGTAAATGGTTTACCATTAGATGGAATCAAACATGAACGTGCACTCTTATCTGAAGTAAAAGGCCGTGCTAATTTCGTTTATAACACATCTAACATGAAGCCAAAGCAACTGCGCGAAAGAATTGTCAAAGAATTTGCTAGTGATGCAGATACTATTTTTACTGTTAACATCATGTCCTTTGGCTTTAAGCATGGTATGCCCATTGATGCTGATTTAGTATTCGATGTGCGTTTTCTTAAAAATCCATATTATGTGGAGGAACTGCGTCCTAAAACGGGTCTTCAAACAGAGGTATCCTCTTATGTTTTAGCTTTGGAAGATACACAAATACTCATCCAAAAACTAACGGATTTATTAGACTTTATGATTCCTCTTTATCGACAAGAAGGTAAATCTCAACTTGTCATTGCTTTCGGTTGTACTGGGGGGCAGCATCGCTCAGTGACGTTAGCAGAATTTTTTGGTGCCTATTTTGCAGGCAAGGAAAATACGGTTATTACGCATCGTGATATTAATCGTAGAAAGGAATGAGTGAATGGGGAAAAAGCAAACAAAGCTTGTGGTAATAGGTGGTGGCACAGGACTTTCTACGTTACTGCGCGGGCTTAAGCATCATCCATTTGATATTACTGCTATTGTAACAGTGGCAGATGATGGTGGTTCTTCTGGCCGTTTACGTGATGACTACGATATTCCACCACCTGGTGATGTTCGCAATGTCATTGCAGCATTATCAGATATTGAGCCACTTGTTGAGCAAATGTTTCAGTACCGTTTTTCAGCATCAGAGGATTTACGAGGACATTCTTTGGGAAACTTAATGCTTACAGCTCTTACTGATATTACAGGCGATTTCAGCCATGCTATAAGTGAAATGGGAAAGGTTTTAAAAGTTCATGGTCGCGTTATACCAGCTGCAAATAAAAAAATAAACCTACATGCTGTGCTAGAGGATGGTTCAATTATCGAAGGAGAATCCAAAATACCAACAGCAACAAAGCGCATTAATCGCGTTTTTTTAGTACCTGAAAATGTGCAACCGTTACCAGAAGCTATTCGTGCCATACATCGTGCAGACTATATTTTAATCGGTCCTGGAAGCTTGTATACAAGTATCATTCCCAATTTGCTTGTGAAGGAGATTGGTGAAGCTGTAGTGAAAGCAAAAGGAAGAAAAATATATGTTTGTAATTTAATGACGCAAAAAGGTGAAACCATTTCTTATACAGCAGGCGATCATGTAGCAGCCATACATAAGCATGTTGGCAACGATTTTATTGATTCGATTTTAGTAAATGATGAAGAACTCCCAATTCCAGTAAAAGAACTGTATAAAGAAGAAAGAGCTGAACCAGTAACATTTGATGTGGCAAAGCTTGAAAGTATGGGTTTAGAGGTAATTAAACGTGACATTGCGACTATTAGGCAGGATGGAACTGTTCGACATAATGCTGCAAATGTTGCAGAATGGCTAGTAGATTACGCTGATATTTACCATCAAAAGGTAAATAGACCGATTATAGAAACATAATACGTTTATTGTATATGGTAAGATAACATATACATAGAAATATGATTGAAAGGGGGGCGTGATATGTCTTTTGCTTCTGAAACAAAAAAAGAACTGACGCAAATAGAAGCGGACAATCATTGTATGAAAGCAGAAGTTTCTGCCCTAATTCGTATGAATGGTTCATTATCCTTTGCAAATAAACAACTAAGCTTAGACGTGCAAACTGAAAACGCTGCAATAGCTAGAAGATTATATACGATTATGAAAAAGTTATATCCATACAATGTGGAATTACTAGTTCGCAAGAAAATGCGACTTAAAAAAAATAATGTGTATATATGCCGTGTAAGAGAAGGTGCACGTGAGCTGTTAATTGATTTAGAAATCATCTCAGACGACTTTCAATTTAATCATACAATCTCAAGAGAGCTCATTAAAAAGAGTGGACAAAAAAGAGCGTATTTAAGAGGTGCATTTTTAGCAGGAGGTTCTGTCAATAATCCAGAAACATCAGCCTATCATTTAGAGATATATTCTTTATATAAAGAGCATGGTGAAGCATTAATGGATTTAATGAATGAATTTGAGCTCAATGCTAAAACAATTGAACGGAAAAAAGGTTTTGTGACGTATTTAAAGGAAGCAGAAAAAATTTCAGATTTCCTTAATATTGTTGGTGCCCACCAGGCTATGATGAAGTTTGAAGATGTTCGGATATTGCGAGATATGCGCAATAGTGTCAACCGTATTGTAAACTGTGAAACAGCCAATTTAAATAAGACCATAGGTGCAGCATTACGGCAAGTGGAGAATATTCGATTTATTGAAAATTCGATTGGCCTTGATCAACTGCCAGAGAAGCTTCGTGAAATAGCACGTCTACGTGTAGAATACCAAGATGTTACGTTAAAAGAGCTTGGTGAAATGGTTTCCAGTGGAACGGTTAGTAAATCAGGCGTTAACCATCGATTAAGAAAAATTGACGAAATTGCGGAAGCATTAAGACGCGGTGAAAAAATAGGTGGTTAAGTTTTCATACTTTTCAGGTATGAATGTCATGCGTAATCGCTTATTGTTCTTTTGCTAGTAAGTAAGGTAAGATAAAACTAATAGATGAACGGTAGTGAAGGGGAGTTTTGAGAATGATTGAGAGAAGAGTCCAGGTCAAATTAAAATTAGGACTACAAGCTAGACAAGCAGCACTATTTGTGCAAGAAGCAAATCGTTTTAGTGCTGATATCTTTCTAGAAAAAGATGAGAAAAAAGTAAATGCAAAATCCATTATGGGTGTCATGAGTCTAGCTGTCGCTAAAGGTACCGAAGTTACTTTAAGCAGTGAAGGTAACGATGCCGAGCAAGCGGTTACAGCATTGGCAACACTTATCGAAAAAGAAGATTAAACATTTGTAATATTATCGAACATAAAGGCACCACAGAGCAATTCTGTGGTGCCTTCATGTTGTTGAATAAATGTTCCGTTCCGCCCGCGTCCTTTCCCCAGAGGCGTCCGATGAGCCGCTTCACTCATTACGTTCGCTCCTTATCTCATTTGTGACGTTGATCCTCTAAGAGTAACGCTTAAAATGAGTAGGGAGAACATTATCACCTTTCACAAAAAAAATTATTTTTCAACACAATAAAGGCATCACAGAGCAAATCTGTGATGCCTTCTGTTTTTTATTTATTATCGCTACGATGCATAATATGGTCAATTAAACCGTATTCTTTAGCTCGCTCAGCAGTCATGAAGTTATCACGATCTGTGTCTCTTGCAATGACTTCAAGTGGTTGACCAGTGCGTTCAGATAAAATGCCGTTTAATTTTTCACGTAAGAATAAAATACGTTTAGCAGCAATTTCAATTTCCGTCGCTTGACCTTGTGCACCACCTAGTGGTTGGTGAATCATGACTTCAGCATTTGGTAATGCAAAACGTTTACCAGGTTCCCCAGCAGCAAGTAAGAATGCTCCCATTGACGCAGCCATACCAATACAAATGGTTTGAACCTGTGGCTTAATAATTTGCATTGTGTCGTAGATAGCCATACCAGCCGTAATAGATCCACCTGGTGAATTGATGTAAAGAGAGATATCTTTATCTGGATCTTCTGCTTGTAGGAAAAGAAGCTGTGCGACAATAGAGTTAGCTACATTGTCATCAATAGCACTTCCTAAAAGGATAATACGGTCTTTAAGCAGACGTGAGTAAATATCGTATGCACGTTCACCACGACTTGTTTGTTCAATAACTGTAGGAATTAAATTCATGTTAAATCCTCCTTAAAAAACTAAATTCGAATACCTTTGCTGAAATTTCCATTGTTATTTCAGCTGTATCCTTATCATACACATTATAGTCAGGGAAGGTCAAATATTAACCCTGCTAAAGTGAAATTAAAAAAAATATATTGTTTTTGCATTCTATGGTTGTATTTTGTGAGATACGTTTGTATAATAGTTAAGGTTATAAGTTTAAAGTACAGGACACTATTTTGCAGGTATGCTTCAAAAATGAGGATTATCTACATCATGCTTTTCGTAAGCCTAGAGTGAGTACTTTTTTTTTGTGCTTTTGCCCTCGTGGTGTAATGGATAACACGTAAGATTCCGGTTCTTGCACTGGGGGTTCGATTCCCTCCGAGGGCGCCATTTTACTGATTATAGATATACTTGTTATAGCTCGTCTCCTAATAAGTAGTTTAGCAGCCTGCTTAGTGGAGATAGAGAGGAAAAAGTAAGGGAATACTGTCCTAGTTGGCATTATTCCCCTATTTGTTCCTTTCAAACCTTCAAAAAAGCAACAACTCCAAATTATTTTTTAGTGAACATACTGTACGTGGACTAGTCATAGTCAAAAAAAGAATCCTTTCTGAGGGGATTCTTTTTTTTTGCCAAAATTTATCGAAAATTGGCATCGTTTATATTGTATATATATTAGTTTTAGGTTTGATTTCTTGTTATTTATACATATTTTATCTAATTATATGCATTTAATATAAATTTATATGAAAAAATATTTAGTTTTATGTGAAAAGTTGTTGTCTAATTACTATAATGTTAATATAATTGACCTAATAGTCTAACATTTCCGAATTGCGAAAAATAATACGCATTTCGGAATATTATCGAAACAGGGGGAAAAACAATGAAAAAAACAGGATGGATGTTATTGATGATGATAGCAGCTTTAACATTAGCACTTGCAGGTTGCGGAACAAAAGATGATGCATCCTCAGGTAGTACACCTTCAGAAGATGGCGGAGATGGGAAGAAAGTATATAAAGTAGGTACAGAGGCTACTTTTGCACCATTTGAATCTGTTGACGATTCAGGGAAAATTGTTGGGATTGATGTCGATATTTTACAAGCTATTGCGGATGAAATGGATTTTGAGGTTGAATGGAATAATATTGGTTGGGAGCCTGTTTTCCAAACAATTAAAAATGGCGAAACAGATATCGGTGCTTCTGGGATCACAATCACGGAAGAGCGTAAAGAATCATTTGATTTTACAGAACCATACTATGAATCTCAATTACTAATCGTTGTGAAAGAAGATTCAAAGATTAAGTCATTAGAAGAACTAAAAGATAAAAAGGTATCCGTTCAAATTAATGCTACTGGTCATATGGCAGCGAAAAAGTTACAAGGTGAAGCAAGTACAAATATTATGGCTTTTGAAAGTCAGCCAATCGCTATTCAAGAGATGTTAAATGGAAACGTTGATGCAGCTATTGGAGATAATGCAGTAGTTTATGAATATATTAAAGCTCATCCAGATCAAAAACTAAAAGTAATTGAAGATGATGCATTCGAAAAAGAATACTATGGCTTTATGGTTCAAAAGGGGAATAAAGAGCTATTAGATAAATTGAATGAAGGTCTTAAAAAGATTAAAGAAAACGGAAAATTAAAAGAAATTACAGGTACGGATTTTCAGTAATAAATGAGTAGGGTGATGCCACTAGCACAGCTACTGTGCTGGCGGCTCATTTAATTTTCGTAACTTTAAAGGGGAATGGGGTTTTCGGATGGACATCTTTGACCTACGCTGGGACATTGTCTGGAACTACCGAGATATGTTTATACGAGGTATTGGCGTAACACTTATTTTGACACTTAGTGGTTATTTTGGAGGTATTCTATTAGGTCTATTTTTGGGCCTAGGAAAATTATCGAGTAAAAAATGGATTTATTGGCCATCTAAACTATATATCGATTTATTCCGTGGAACACCAATGCTTGTGCAAATTTTGTTAATACACTTAGCAGTGATTCCAACAATCTTTGGTCATTCTTTAGGCTATATGGTTTCAGGGATTACAGCACTAATTTTAAACTGTGCAGCTTACAATGCGGAAATCTTCCGTGCAGGTATTCAAAGTATTGCAAAAGGGCAAATGGAGGCAGCTCGTTCTCTTGGTTTAACGCATAACCAGGCGATGCGAAAGGTCATTTTACCGCAAGCATTTAGACGCATGATTCCACCGTTAGGGAATGAATTCATTGCATTATTAAAAGATTCATCATTAGTAACAGTTATTGCAGCACCAGATATTTTATATGCTAGTAAAGTAGTAGCGGGTGCAAGTTTCCGCTTCTGGGAACCGTACATCGTTGCTGCATTACTATACTTAGTTTTAACATATGGTGTAACGAAGATTGTCGCATTTATCGAGAAACGTTTTAGCAATAGTTATGTCCCTCGTAAAGCAGAAGGGCGGGAAGCAAGATGATAAAAATTGAGAACCTACACAAATATTTTGGCAAGCTTGAAGTATTAAAAGGAATCGATTATGAAATTCAAGAGAAACAGGTTGTCTGTGTCATTGGACCATCTGGTTCAGGGAAAAGTACATTTTTACGCTGCATCAATATGCTTGAAGAAGTGACAGATGGTGCTATTTATATTGAAAACGTAAAAATAAATGATCCTAAAACGAATATCAATGAGATTCGAGCTGAAGTTGGCATGGTGTTTCAACAATTTAACTTATTCCCTCATATGACAGTTCTCGATAATGTAACGATGGCACCTATGCAAATTCGTAAAATGAGTCGTCCAGATGCTGAAGCACTTGGACATGAGCTATTGAAAAAGGTTGGACTCGACAGCAAGGCTTATAATTATCCTGAGCAGCTTTCAGGTGGTCAGCAGCAGCGTGTAGCCATTGCACGTGCCTTAGCAATGAAGCCCAAAGCCATTCTATTTGACGAGCCTACTTCCGCACTTGATCCAGAAATGGTAAAAGAGGTGCTAGATGTAATGAAAAATCTAGCTGCTGAAGGGATGACAATGGTTGTTGTTACCCATGAAATGGGGTTTGCTCGTGAAGTGGGCGATCGAGTTGTCTTTATGGATGGAGGCTTTATCGTAGAAGAAGGCTCTCCGGATGAATTGTTCGGCAATCCGCAAAACGAACGTACGAAGGCATTTTTAGGGAAAGTTCTATAATTAAAAAGACAGTCCATGGTGAATTACACCATGGACTGTTTTTTAATGAAGGGGATTAGATGTTGTGTCGTATGCATTAAGCATCGTTTGCATATCCTGTTCAGAGTACTGAGGCACCTGATAATAGCCATGCATATTTTGGTAAATCGATAATTCGTAAGCCATTTCGATGCAGTTTGGAATACTATCAGCAACAACACGACGAACAACAGGGTTTGTTGTCTCCATCGCCGCAGTAGTCATACATTTAGCTGCCCCTTTTTGAGCACCAAGTAAGAAACCAGAAATGGCTTCATCATTTATTTCATTGGCATTTTGCATTGGCTTTTTAGGTTGACCAGCATTTAAGCCGTATTTAAAGTCATTACCTGTCTCCATTTGATAACGCCCTGTTGGCACAGATGGATCATGTCCAGTTTTAAAGGACTCCACAATTGTATTGTACATACCTAGAGTGAAGTTATATTGGCGATCCAAAATGCTTAGTAGCTCTGGATCCTTTACATGTGGGCGTAAAATAATGGCTTGGTTCATACCAGCAATAATTTCGCCGATCGTTTCATGTATGTCCATCATTTCATGGCCACCATGATTTAGGCTATGTTGTTGATTGAAATTTGTTTGATTTGATGATTCGTTATAAAACGATTGTGACAAAAAAAACGCCTCCTCAAAGATATTTTGTTGCAGTATTTAGTATGTCGAGTCCATTCCATTTCATACGGTATAAATGTAAAAGCAAAAATGTAGACTAATGACAGAAGGAAAAGGTAGTTGAGGAGGCATTAAAATTTGAAAAAATCGTTCGGACCTATTGCTGTCATTGTTATTATTTTTGTGGTAATCGCTTTATTATTCATTCCTAAATATAATAGCCTGGTGTCGGCAGAGGAAAATGTTGATTCAAAATGGGCTCAAGTTGAGAATCAGCTCCAACGCCGTTTTGATTTAATCCCCAATTTAGTAGAATCTGTAAAAGGTTATGCCAATCATGAACAAGAAGTCATAACAAGTATAACGGAAGCACGTGCGCAAATGGGGAGTGCTAATTCACCGCAGGAGCAAGCTGTGGCAAATGATGCTTTAACTGGCGCACTAAGCAGATTACTTGTAGTAGTGGAAAATTACCCTAATTTAAAGGCTGATGCAAATTTCCGTCAGTTAATGGATGAATTAGCAGGCACAGAAAATCGTCTAGCTGTAGCACGCGAGGATTATAACAATGAGGTACAGCAATTTAATAAGCATGTTAAACGTTTCCCGGGTAATTTAGTTGCAGGGATGTTTGGATTCGAGCAAAAAGAATACTTTAAAGTGGCCGCAGGGGCTGACAAGGCGCCATCAATCGATTTTAGTCAATCATCAGGTACACACTAATGAAACGTTATATTGTACAGATTACCATCGTTTGCTCGGTGCTTCTTTTTTGTACGAATATGACGAAAGCAGCTATGCCATCACCAATGAAAAATACGTATATCCATGATTTTGCCAATGTTTTATCTGCAAATGTCAAAGAACAATTAAATCATTATTCAGAGCAGTTAGATCAAGGCACGGGTGCTGAGATTATGGTTGTCACAGTGGATAGTCTCAGCGGGCAAGAGCCAAAGATGTATGCAACCAAAATGATTCGCTCATGGGGAATAGGTGACAAAGAAAAAAATAATGGTGTCCTAATACTAGCCACTTTTGGTCAGGGTGAAGGCAATAATGATGTGGTAATAGCTGTTGGTCAGGGACTAGAGGGACCATTACCAGATGGTAAGCTAGGACGTATTTTAGATCATGCATTTTACCCATCTGCGAGTGAGGGAAACATTGATCAAGCCTTCCAAGCTACATATGCTGAAGTATTTCGCACTGTTGCGGAAGAGTATAATTGGAATGGTGAAGTACCTGTAGGAGCTAACGAGGGTGAAGATATGCCTGTTTGGTTAATCATCTTAATCATAATTGTTGTCCTCATCATTTATTCGTTCTTTTCAAAAGGCGGTGGTGGTCCAAGAGCTGGGGGCTTTGGTGGTTTTCCAGGAAGCTTTGGTGGAGGTCGATCGAGTGGTGGAGGCTTTGGAGGCTTTGGTGGAGGATCTTCTGCAGGAGGAGGAGCAAGCAGAAAATTCTAATCTGTCTGTATTAGCGAACTAATCATATTAGTTCGCTTTCCTTATGGATATATTTAGTGACCTTATTCATTGACATTAATTACATTATTGGTATAATTTGGGTATATCGACAATCGGTATAACGTAAACTGATATAAGGAGGAATCATTTTGAAAAAAAGATTTTTATCTGCATCATTAGCGATAATATTAACAACATCTGTGGTCATTCCTACCACACTACAAGAAGTACGTGCTGCAGATGAAACGAACAGTGTCGTGGTAGCACAGGAGGAACGCATTTCAGCACAGGAATTTTTGAATTTAGCTGTAACAGCTTTAACATTCCAGCACGGATCAGAACCAATGCGCCAACAGATTATTGGGCAATGGGTAAAGGCTGGAGAGCTAACAGATTTAAGTTCGATGATAAAACGTGATGAGGTTGCTCGTATTTTAGTAAGGGCTATAAATAAAGAAGAGAAAGAAGCATCACTTGCTGAGTATTTAGAAAAGGCGAATAAACTTGGTTTATTTAATGGTGTGGTAAGTACTGAATTTATTTCTAAACAAGATGCAGTAAAAATTTTAAACAATGCAAATCAGATAAAGAATGGTTCTAATAATGAAGGAGTAAAGGAAATTTCTGTAGAGGATTTCATGAAAAATCCTGGGAATTTCGGTTATGAACTTTCACCAGATGGAAATTACATTACGTTTGCCTCTGCATGGGAGAGTCGTTCTAATGTGTTCGTGAAAAAAATGAATGATGATAGTGAGCCGATACGTGTCTCAAGCTCAAAAGATCGTGATATTGCAGGTTTTTTCTGGAAAGATGATACTTTACTTTATTTAAAGGATAAAGGAGGAGATGAAAACTTCCATATTTATTCTACAACATTTAATGGGTCAGAGGAAAAAGATTTAACTCCGTATCCAAACGTAACAGTTGGAATTTTAAGTGGTCTACAGGGTGTGAAAGATGAAATATTGATCATGATGAATAAAGAGGATGCCACTGTTTTTGATGTGTACAAGCTCAATGTAAAAACAGGGGAAACGACTCATGTTGCAAAAAACCCTGGCAATATTACAAGCTGGTTAGCAGATCGAAACGGTAATGTGCGTGTTGCCGTTGCTTCAGACGGTGTGGCAGGCACAATTCTTTATCGAGATTCTGAAAAGGATGAATTTAGACCATTTATTGAAGTTGAGGCTGGAGATGAAGTAATGCCAGTAGCTTTCTCGAAAGACAATCAATACATTTACGCAACATCGAATAAAGGTCGGGATAAGGTAGAAGTAGTAAAATATGATTTAAAAGGTAAAGAAGAAGTTATCATGTCAAATGATGAAGTAGACGTCTCAGGTATACTATATAATGCAGATCAAGATAAATTGTTATATGGTGCATATATTACTGATAAAACAAATTATCAATTCTTTGACGAGGATTTTGAAAAATTATTCCGTAAAATCCAAAACAAACTTGGTGTGCCTGAAAGTGAATTAGGTATTAATGATTACAATAAAGAGATGACAAAATTTATTGTTAGTGTTTCTAGTGATACCGTTTATGGACAATATTATTATTATGATTCCACTACGGACGAATTAAAAGAATTGGCCACTCTAAGCCCTTGGTTAAACCCAGAGGAGCTTGCTGAAATGCATCCAATTTCATATAAGAGTCGAGACGGCTTAATAATTAACGGTTATTTAACTTTGCCGAAAAATAAAGAGGCAAAAAATCTCCCTCTTATCGTGAATCCACACGGTGGACCATGGGCTCGTGATATGTGGGGCTTTAACCCAGAAGTACAATTATTAGCAAACCGTGGCTATGCAGTACTACAAGTGAATTTCCGTTCGTCAACTGGCTATGGGAAGGAGTTCCTTCAAGCTGGTAATAAGCAATGGGGTCTAAAAATTCAAGATGATATTACAGATGGCGTACAATGGGCTATTGATCAAGGTATTGCAGATCCAGAACGCATTGGTATTTATGGTGCATCCTTTGGTGGTTATGCAACACTAGCTGGTATTACGTATACACCTGATTTATATGCTGCAGCGGTTGACTATGTAGGCGTTTCTAACATTTTCACATTATTAAATACCATCCCGCCATACTGGGAAACTATGCGTGACATGTTTTATGAACGAGTAGGTCACCCAGAAAAAGACAAAGAATTATTAACAGCTGTTTCACCTATCTTCCATGCGGATAAAATTAAAACACCTTTATTTGTCGCTCAAGGCGCAAATGATCCACGTGTCAATAAAGCAGAATCTGATCAAATTGTAGAAGCTTTACGTGCTAGAGGTGTCGACGTAGAGTATATGCTTAAGGATAATGAAGGACATGGCTTTGCGAATGAAGAAAATAGAATTGAATTCTATAATGCTATGGTGAAATTCTTCGACAGTCACTTAAAATAACATGAAAAACGAAAGGCATTGATGTGTAGCTTGCTCGCACTCGATGCCTTTTGTTGATTATAGTAGGTGAATGGTATTTGGGTAAGGCTTCTTACGTTCTAATGAAGAAATACATTGAGCTAGTTCCTCAATGCCGTGATGAATGAATTGCTCATCCACTTGAGAGATACTTAAACGAATCAGATTATCCCTTTTAAATTCTGGTAAAAACATTCTAGAAGCATCATCCATGAAAATATTTTTATTTTTTAATAGGTGCACTGTCTGCTTAGCACTCACATTGTCAGGAAGAACGATTGACAGATAAAAGCCTGATACAGGTTTCGTGAAGTTAGTATGACTTGGAAGTAATGATTCGCAAGCCTCCTGTAAAGCCTTCATTTTTCCTACATAAAGTGCTTTTATCGTTTTAATATGGCTATTAAACATACCACTTTTTAAATAAATATCTAAGGCACCCTGTGAGAGAACAGCGCTATTGAAATCTGCACTAAATTTATAACGCAAGAAATGATTCATCATTATAGTTGGGAGTACGACAGTAGCAACTCTGAGGCCAGGGAGAAACACCTTTGAAAAGCTTTTAATATAAATAATTCTGCCAGAAGGATTATAAGCGAACAATGGATCCGATTTAGAGTCTGGATCCAAATCTCCTAAAAAATCATCCTCCACAATATAAACATCATATTTTTCTGCTAGTTCTACAATTTTTCTTTTTTCAGCATTTGTATAGCTATGACCGAGAGGATTTTGGAATCTCGGCACTATATAGAAAAACTTGATATCATTATTGCGAAAAATATATTCGAGTCGCTCTAAATCAATACCCTCCATCGTCAAATCAATCCCAAAGGTAGTAGCCTGATGTAGGTGAACAGATTCTATAAAACCGAAATAGGTAGGCTGTTCAATTAATATATTACTTTTGCCATTCGGAAATGGCATGGACACTAATAAATGTAAGGCTTGCTGAGAGCCTGAAACGATAAATAAGCGATCAGGATCGGTAAAGACCTGCAAGCTTTGTAAATACTTCGTTATTTGAACACGAAGAGAGTAAAGGCCTTGTTGGTCACTATAACTAAATAATTCTTCCTTATAGATATCGATGGCTTGATTGATACAATGCTGAAATTCAATATAAGGCATAATCGTTTTGTCTGGACCTGCAGACAAAAAATCAACGACATATTGTGATGTGGTTGGCTGCTCTAATTTATTCACAACATAGTAACCGCTTTTTGGAATGGAAAAAATAAAATGTTCCTTTTCCAGCTCATTGTACGCTCTGATTACTGTATTTTTACTACAGGAAAATTGCTCAGCTAATTGTCGAACAGAAGGGAGCTTACTACCTGTAGTGAGTAAGCCGTTTGCCATCTTATCTTTTATGTCCTCGATAATCCCCAAATATTTAGCCTCCAATTCGTTTCCCCCCTTATCTGTACCAGGACAGTTGCTAGAAAATTCTGTTTATTTTTGATGTAGTACCTCTTACTATTGATTATACCAGGGACAGATAGGGAGAAAAATGGAAGGATGAGAATTATGCCGGATAAAAGAAAGGAAAAAATAGGCTTGTTGTTAGGTGTTGTTGGAGTAATTTGCTTTAGTTTAACATTACCTGCAACAAGTATAGCGGTACCGTATTTTGGTACTACAATCGTTGGGTTGGGGAGAGCAGTAATCGCTGGGATTATTGTAGCCATTGTGTTGCTTGTAAGAAAAGAAAGGCTACCTTCTGCAAGGCAATTTAAGAGCTTAATGATTGTCTCCTTTGGAGCGGTGTTAGGATTTCCGTTGCTTACTTCTTGGGCGATGACCAGTTTGCCTGTATCTCATGGCGCAGTAGAATTAGCATTATTACCTTTAGCAACTGCAGGTTTTGCTATCTTTCGAGCAGGTGAACGACCCTCATTAAAATTTTGGCTATCAAGTGTCATTGGGGCGATAGCAGTCATCATCTATGCTAGCTATCTAGGCTTAGGGCAATTACATATGGCGGATTTAGCCCTATTAGCGGCAGTGCTAATACTAGGTCTTAGCTATGCGGAAGGAGGACAATTATCCAAGGAACTAGGTAGTTGGCAAGTTATTGCATGGGCCATTCTAATAGCAGGTCCTTTTTTTATCATTCCAGTTTTTTTAAGCTTTACAGCAGATATGCTACAGGCCCCTGCAACAGCATGGCTTAGCCTGTTCTACTTAGCCGTTGTCAGCCAGTTTTTAGCATATGTTGCTTGGTATGGCGGAATGGCTATGGGAGGCATTGCAAGAGTGAGTCAAATTCAATATGTACAGCCATTTTTAATGATCCTTTTTGCAACTCTTTTTTTAAATGAATCTATCACATCATTTACAGTCGTTGTAGCAATGATTGTCGTACTTTCAGTCATTGTGGGCAAAAATACGACGGTTAAGCAAAAAGAATCTAAACCTGTTCCATCAAAAGCCATCAATGAATAGAAGCATTTCTTTATCACACTTTTGTTTATAATAGAGTGGGAGGTGCTATTCATGATTGTAAAATTTTTTAGTCGAGCCAATTGTCCATTATGTGTAGAGGGGTTGCAAACATTAAAGCTTGTTCAGGAAGATGTTCCATTCGAAATTGATATGATCGATATTGAACAGGATGATTTCATACATGAAAAATATATGCTAATGATTCCCGTAGTTGAAAAAGATGGTGTTGTCATCCAGTATGGTCATTTAGATTATGCCACGTTAATGGAGCAATTAGGCAGTTAAGTTACCAAACGTATAAAGAGTTATTAACGGTAAAAATGACTAGAATGTTAGCTGTAATTCACACAATTCACAAATTGTTCAATGAAAGCGTTTTGAAATTGAACAGTTTGTGAAGACCTTCACATTAGACTTTCTTTTCATGAAAATCGGAGTAGAATAGGTATCAAGTAAGAAGTTGTTATAAAACAGTTAATCAAATGTATCACAGGTTTTAGTGGTTGTTATATTACAAAAATGGATGATGTGAAGGGAGATTTTACAATGTGGGTTATTACAGTTTTTGAGAAAAAGGATGTTCGAATTTTTGAATTTACAAATAAAAATGAAGCAACAAAAGCTTTAGAAGGATTTAAGAAAAACGCAATTTTATCTTTCACAAAATAAGTTCCCCAAAGTCTCGTAGCCGTTTTTATTGGCTATGGGACTTTTTTTCATCCAAAACTAGACAATTACTTGCGCTTTAAAAAAATGCATATTATAATAAAATCATAAGTGGGACACAAAATAATATAGTGGGATGAAAAATAACCCACAACTATTGATAAGGGAGTAGATAAATATGTTAACTGTTCCAGAGGCGCAGCAAAGGCTACTTCCTGAAATGTATCCGCTTCTGCAATCAAGGTATCGAATTTTGCAAGCCGTTCAACTTATGCAGCCAATCGGACGACGCACACTTGCTGATTCATTGAAAATGACAGAAAGAGAAATTCGTAAAGAAACAGATATTTTACGTGAACAAGGGTTAATAGATTCGCAAAAGTCGGGTATGGTATGTACAGAAGATGGAGAAATTGTTATTGAGAAACTAAGAGCTATTGTTTATGAATGGTCTGGTTTAACTCAGCTTGCTAAAAAGCTCGAACAACATTTCGGTATCCATCGTGTTGTCGTTGTTCCTGGTGACTATAATGAAGACGATACAATCCTATCCTTGCTTGGCAAAGAAGCAGCACTTCAATTTATGTCCTCAGCTTTTGATGGGCAAATAGTAGCTGTCACTGGTGGGAAATCCGTTGCCTCTCTTGCACAATTTTTGCATCCTGTGGATCTTCAAAAGAAGATAACTTTTGTTGCTGCACGGGGAGGAATTGGACATGAAATGCAAATGCAGGCCAATACACTTGTTGCAACCTTTGCTATGCAAATGGAAACACAGTACCGCACTTTATTCTTACCAGAGCATTTAAGTGAGCAGGCTTATCAAGCGATGTTGACAGAGCCGATGGTAACAGAAATGATGGCATTTTATGATCAAGCAGATTGTGTCATTCATGGGATCGGCTCAGCAGAGGAAATGGCCATTCGTCGTAATTCATCTCCTGAGGATTTGCGAATTTTAGAGGAAAAAGGCGCTGTCAGTGAGGCATTTGGCTATTACTTTAATGCTGAAGGAGAAATCGTGCATCGTATCCGCACGATTGGTATTCAACTTGAGCAGGTTCAAAACAGTCAGCAAGTCATTGCAGTGGCTGCAGGAAAACAAAAAGTCAATGCCATGCTTTCTTATTTTAAAGTGGCGCCAAAGCAAACAATCTTTATAACAGATGAAGCAGCTGCAAAAGCAATTGCTGCTAATTTAGAAAATAACCATCGATGATGGGGATCATATCAAACATGTCACTCGATCTCAAAAAGTGTTGGAACACTTTTTGAATGAGCATAAAACAAATTTAATGTTCCTACTATTAGGGACAGACAATACACATTATTGGAGGAATTAACAATGGCATTAAAATTAGCGATTAATGGATTTGGACGTATTGGACGATTAGTATTTCGTGAGGCAATGAAGCATGATGAATTCGAAGTAGTGGCTGTCAATGACTTAACAGATGCTGGTCAGCTTGCACACTTATTGAAATATGATTCAGTACACGGTATCTATGATGCTGAAGTCAATGCAGATGAAGATTCTTTCGTAGTAAATGGTCGACGCGTAAAAGTATATGCTGAAAAAGATCCAGCACAATTACCATGGGGCGAATTAGGTGTAGACGTAGTTCTTGAATGTACAGGACGTTTCCGTTCAATGGAGGAAGTAGGAAAGCACATTGAAGCAGGTGCTAAAAAAGCTATTCTATCTGCACCAGCTAAAGGGGCAATGCCTACATTTGTTATGGGTGTAAACCATGAGGACTATAACCCAGCAACTGATGATGTGATCTCCAATGCTTCTTGTACAACAAACTGTCTTGCACCAGTAGCTAAAGTGTTAGATGAGAAATTTGGTATTGAACGCGGTATGATGACAACAATTCACTCTTATACAAATGACCAACGTATCCTTGACTTCCCACACTCTGATCCACGTCGTGCACGTGCTGGTGCGGTGTCTATGATTCCAACAACAACTGGTGCAGCAGTAGCTGTTTCAAAAGTATTACCACAATTAAAAGGTAAGTTAGATGGCTTCTCTATGCGTGTGCCAACACCTAACGTATCTTGTGTGGACTTAGTTGTAGAACTAAAAGCAGATGTAACAAGAGAATCGATTAACGAAGTATTAAAAGAAGCTTCTGAAAATGAATTAAAAGGCATTTTAGGCTACAATGAGCTACCATTAGTTTCTATTGATTATAATGGTAACCATCATTCATCTACAGTAGATGGTCTTTCAACAATGGTTTTAGAAAATAAAATGGTGAAAGTACTAGCTTGGTACGATAACGAAATTGGTTACTCTACTCGCTTAATGGACTTAGCTTTATACATTGCTGAACAAGGATTAAACCATAAATAAGTATCATATTTCGACATTTTGAGTAAAAAGTGTGACATATTACGGCTTTTTATGCACAAAAAGTATAGCCTTTATAATATCCAATAGATATAATATACAAGGGTAATGGGAGTAAGGGATTTTACCCTTACTCCCTTTTTTATCTTGATTCAGCAGAAAGCACCCACTATAGATGGTGAAATGAATGCGCAAATGGTTCTCTTCGATTCGGGGGTGAGCCTCAGCGGATGTCACAGATTTTGAAGAGGAGCTTTTCGAACAAGCTCGAAAAAAATCTGGACGCAATTATGGCTGAGCCGTAATTGATACATGGTGAATTGCAAGACATAGTAAGTAACTTTTGCTACTATAAAAACAAGTATTAGGGTTCATTATCAAAAGTTGGGGAATTAATGCTCGTAGATGATGATCGAAAAAGTACCAACATGCCTTTTCAATTTAGTAAGCATGGTGTGGAGCCAAGATGGGTAAAACACAAGGATGTAAAACTAAAACAAACTTTGAAGGGAGTTTCTTCATGTTAAATAAGAAGACAATGAAAGATATTGATGTAAAGGGTAAACGCGTTTTTGTACGTGTAGATTTTAATGTTCCAATGGCAGATGGTGCCATTACCGACGAAACACGTATTCGTGCAGCTATTCCTACAATAGAGTATTTAGTAGAGCAAGGTGCTAAAGTTATTTTAGCTTCTCACTTAGGTCGTCCAAAGGGTGATGTAAAAGAAGACATGCGTTTAACAGCTGTTGGTATTCGCTTAGCTGAATTAATGGGCAAGCCTGTTACGAAGCTTGACGAATCTATTGGGCAAGCGGTGGAAGAAGCCGTTGCAAACATGCAGGATGGAGACATTCTTCTTCTTGAAAATGTTCGCTTCCATGCAGGGGAAGAGAAAAATGATCCAGCATTAGCACAGCAATTTGCTCAGCTAGCGGATATTTATGTCAATGATGCTTTCGGTGCAGCTCACCGTGCACATGCTTCTACAGAAGGGATTGCTAAGCATATTCCAGCTGTCTCTGGTTTCCTTATGCAAAAGGAATTAGATGTATTAGGAAAAGCTTTATCTAACCCTGAGCATCCATTTACTGCAATTATCGGTGGTGCTAAAGTAAAAGATAAAATTGGCGTAATTGAAAGCCTATTAGAAAAAGTAGATCACTTAATTATCGGTGGTGGTTTATCATTTACATTTATCAAGGCACAAGGGCACGATATCGGTAAATCCTTGTTAGAAGAAGATAAAATCGAGCTAGCTAAATCTTTCATTGAAAAAGCAAAAGCAAAAGGCGTGCAATTACATATGCCAATCGACGCTGTCGTTGCCAATGAATTCTCACAAGATGCAGAAACACAAATCGTTGATGTAGACGCTATTCCAGCTGATTGGATGGGTCTAGATATTGGACCAAAAACGGCTGCTCACTATGCAGAAGTGATTAAAAACTCTAAATTAATCATTTGGAATGGTCCAATGGGTGTCTTCGAAATGGATAAATTTGCAAACGGTACAAAAACTGTTGCCGATGCAATGGCGGCAACAACAGGCTATACAGTGATCGGTGGTGGTGATTCAGCAGCTGCTGTTGAAAAGTTTGAAGTGGCGGACAAAATGGATCACATTTCTACAGGTGGCGGTGCTTCCCTAGAATTAATGGAAGGCAAAGAGCTTCCAGGAATTGTAGCACTAAACGATAAATAAGCGAACTAAACATATCGGAGGCATGATGATGCGTAAACCAATTATTGCAGGTAACTGGAAAATGTTTAAAACATTTGAGGAAGCTATTCAGTTTGTAGATGCAGTGCAGGATAAACTCCCTTCTAATGAGAAAGTAGATGCTGTTGTTTGCGCACCAGCTCTTTACCTACCTACACTTGTGCAGGTTGCAAGCGAATCAGAATTAGCGATTGGCGCTCAAACAATGCACTATGAAAATGAAGGGGCCTTTACTGGTGAAATTAGCCCAGCACAGCTTGCAAGTGTAGAAGTAGATTATGTCATTTTAGGACATTCAGAACGTCGTGAATACTACAATGAAACAGATGATGCTATTAATAAGAAGGTAGCAGCGGCACTCGCACATAGCATCGTACCAATTATTTGCTGTGGTGAAACACTAGAAGAACGTGAAGCTGGCACAACAGAACAAAAGGTGGCAGGTCAGATTAAAGCGGCACTTGCTGGGTTTGAAGCACAGCAAGTAGAGCATATGGTCATTGCCTATGAACCGATTTGGGCGATTGGAACTGGTAAAACTGCTACTGCAGATGATGCAAATCAAGTATGTGGAGCCATTCGAGCAGTTATCGAAGAGCTGTATGATGCTGAAACGGCGAATGCTGTTCGCATTCAATATGGTGGCAGTGTGAAGCCTGACAACATTCAGGAGCTTTTAGCAAAAGAACATATTGATGGTGCTTTAGTTGGTGGAGCAAGCTTACAACCAGAATCTTATTTAACATTATTGGAGGCGGCAGCAAATGCCTAAAAAGCCAGTAGCATTAATTATTTTAGATGGCTTTGCATTTCGTGATGAAACATTTGGGAATGCAGTAGCACAGGCTAACAAGCCTAATTTTGATCGATATTGGAGCCAATTCCCCCACGCGACATTAACAGCAGCGGGAGAGGCAGTTGGATTACCAGAGGGTCAGATGGGTAATTCCGAGGTAGGTCACTTAAATATCGGTGCTGGACGTATTGTTTATCAAAGCTTAACACGTTTAAATAAGTCCATTCGTGAAGGGGACTTCTTTACAAATCAAGCATTTATAGATGCAGTGGCACATGTAAAAGCACATCAGTCAAAGCTACATGTGATGGGCTTACTGTCAGATGGCGGTGTGCATAGTCATTATGAGCACATGTTTGCGTTATTAAAGCTGGCTAAACAACAAGGGTTAGAGGACGTTTATGTACATGGCTTCTTAGATGGTCGAGATGTTGGTCCTACAACAGCCTTAGACTATATCGAAGAAACAGAAAAACAGATGACAGAAATGGGTATTGGTCAATTTGCTTCTATCCATGGACGTTACTACGCCATGGATCGTGACAAACGTTGGGATCGTGTTGCACTTACGTATAATGTATTGGTAGATGGTGTTGGCCAAGCAGCAGAAAGTGCAAAAAGTGGTGTGGCAGCATCCTATGAACGTGAAGTGACAGATGAATTTGTCATTCCATTTAGTATTCAAGAGCATGGTGAGCCAGTAGCAACGATTCGTGATAATGATGCAGTTATTTTCTTTAACTTCCGTCCTGATCGTGCCATCCAGCTATCCACAGTGTTTACAAATGAAACATTTGATGGATTTGCGGTATCTGCAAACCATCCAAAAAATTTAAAATTTGTGTCCTTCACACACTATAGTGATGAAGTGAACGCACAGGTTGCTTATGAAAACGACAACCTGAAAAATACGATTGGTGAAGTACTTTCCACGAATGGTAAAACACAATTACGTATTGCTGAAACGGAAAAATATCCACATGTTACATTCTTTATGAGTGGTGGCCGTGAGGAAAAATTCCCAGGTGAAGAACGTATTTTAATTGCATCACCAAAGGTTGCAACATATGATTTAAAACCTGAAATGTCTGCCTATGAGGTGACAGAAGCCTTGCTTGCAGAGATTGAGGCTGATCGATTTGATGGCATTATTCTTAATTTTGCTAACCCTGATATGGTTGGTCATAGTGGAATGCTTGAGCCAACTATTAAAGCCATTGAGGCAGTAGATGAATGTTTAGGGAAAGTAGTAGATGCACTCCTTGCCAGAGGCGGCGCAGCTATTATTACAGCTGACCATGGTAACTCTGATGAAGTACTGACTTTAGCAGGCGAGCCAATGACAGCTCATACAACCAATCCTGTTCCTGTAATTGTGACAAAACCAAATTTAGTGTTAAGAAATGGTGGCATTTTAGCCGATTTAGCGCCAACCATGTTAGAATTATTAGAGGTGTCACAACCTACTGAAATGACAGGAAAATCATTAATTGAAAAAGAGGAGAATTAATTATGCCATTTATTACACAAGTTTATGCGCGCGAAGTTTTAGACTCACGTGGCAACCCAACAGTAGAGGTTGAAGTATTTACAGAATCAGGTGCATTTGGACGCGCAATCGTACCATCAGGTGCATCAACAGGTGAATACGAAGCGGTAGAATTACGCGATGGTGACAAATCACGTTACCTAGGCAAAGGTGTATTAAAAGCAGTTGAAAATGTAAACACAATTATTGCAGAAGAATTAGAAGGTAACTATTCAGTTCTTGACCAAGTTGTCATTGATAAAGCTTTAATCGAGCTAGATGGCACAGAAAATAAGGGCAAGCTAGGTGCCAACGCAATTCTTGGTGTGTCTATGGCAGTTGCACATGCTGCGGCAGATTATTTAGATGTACCTCTTTATCAATATCTTGGTGGGTTTAATTCTAAACAATTACCAGTACCTATGATGAACATTTTAAACGGTGGCGCTCACGCAGATAACAATGTAGACATCCAAGAATTCATGGTTATGCCTGTTGGAGCGGAATCTTTCCGCCATGCATTACGCATTGGTGCTGAAATTTTCCATAGCTTAAAAGCTGTTCTAAAAGCAAAAGGTTATAATACAGCAGTAGGGGATGAAGGTGGTTTTGCACCAAACCTTGGCTCTAACGAAGAAGCAATCACTGTCATCTTAGAAGCAATTGAAAAAGCTGGCTACAAAGCAGGCGAAGAAGTTAAACTTGCGATGGACGTAGCATCATCTGAGCTATTCAATAAAGAAGACGGTAAATACCACTTAGATGGTGAAGGCGTTGTGAAAACATCAGAAGAAATGGTTGATTGGTACGAGGAGTTAACAAACAAATACCCAATCATCTCAATTGAAGACGGCTTAGACGAAAATGACTGGGCTGGACACAAGCTATTAACAGATCGTATCGGTAGTCGTGTACAATTAGTAGGTGATGACCTATTTGTAACGAATACGAAAAAATTAGCAGCTGGTATTGAGCAAGGTGTAGGCAATGCCATCCTTATCAAAGTAAACCAAATCGGTACGCTAACAGAAACATTTGAAGCGATCGAAATGGCGAAACGTGCAGGATACACAGCAGTTATCTCTCACCGTTCTGGTGAATCAGAAGACGCAACAATTGCTGATATCGCTGTTGCAACAAATGCTGGTCAAATTAAAACAGGTGCTCCATCACGTACAGACCGTGTAGCAAAATACAACCAACTTCTTCGCATTGAAGATCAACTTGGTTCAACAGCAGAGTATCTTGGTTTACAATCGTTCTACAACCTTAAATAATAGACAAAAAATACCTCAAAGTATGTTCATACTTTGAGGTATTTTATTATGTTTTAAAAAGAAGTATGTTTACCCCAAGCAGTCAAGTATAATAAAGAAAAATAGAGGGGGTAGGGTTATGGGGATTATACAATCATTAGAAGAGACTTTACCGATTTTTCATGAAATCTTTAACAAAGAAATTGCGATAACCATTACAAGTGCAGAAGAAAGGGAAACGCTTTTTGTTTTGGAGGGAACGAGGGTTCAAACGAACTTACAAATCGGTTCATTAGCGGAGGATTCACCGGATTTTCGTCGTGTTGCAAGAGGGGAAATATTAAAGCGTAGCATTCCGAAAGAGTATTTTGGGATTCCGATGAATAGTGAGCTTTATCCTGTGCGTGAACAGGGCAAAGTGGTAGCTGTATTAAGCTTACTGTTTCCATTAGATGCTCAAGAAAAAGTGGAGGGCTTTATGGACAGCCTACAAGCTGTTATTCAAGAGCTACAACTAAAAATACATACTATCGCTGCCCATTCCGAAGAATTGTCAGCAACGAGTGAAACCATTACAGAGAAATCTCGACATGCTCTCGAAAATTCTTCTCGTTCAAATGAGGTAACAGATTTTATTAAAACGATTTCCAGACAAACCAATTTACTAGGGTTAAATGCCTCTATTGAAGCCGCACGTGCTGGGCAGTACGGGGCAGGATTTAATATAGTAGCTCAGGAAGTACGAAAGCTTTCTAGTGAGACTGCAACTGCAACAGAACAAATTGAAAGCTCCCTGAAAACCATTACAAGTAATGTTCAATCTCTTATGGAAAGCATGGAGCAAATTGAAGCCGCTTCCAACGAACAAGCGGAACTTGTACAACAATTTAGCGAGGCTATTGAAAAACTAAGCGATGTCAGTGACCAAATGGCACTCTACGTCAAAGGGATATTGCGATAAGGAAAAGGACAGTCTATTATTTTTAGACTGTCCTTCGTGTTTATTTTGACTGTGCCCAATGGTGGTCCATTTCACGATCAAGATAGACCCAGCCCTTCCAGGCAATATGAATGGTATCCATTATAAAATAAGGATCATATTCATGGTCTGTAAAATCAACATAGCTAACATCTGCATCTTTTAGGACTTGAGCCATCTTATCGTAGTACTGGTGACGACGTTCCTCTGGATAGCCATTATAATCATACCAATAGCCATTGACCGGAATGGACACGAATAATGGCTTAGCACCAGCATCCTTTAAAACATCGATCACAAGCTGAAAATCCTCATACTCTGGAGATTTCGTATAATCCTCTTGCTTGCGCATTCCTTTAAACTTGGAGAAATTAGCATTCACAAGTCGCTGATAGGCACGATTTTCAATCATATAATCATTTGATACACGTTTTTTGCCATATGCTTCAGCAGCCTGCACTTGTTGGTCAAAGGTTTGGTTGGCAATAAGGGTATCATTACTTTTTAATTTATGACCTTTTCGTGGGAATAGCGAATAATATAAATCCTTCTTTTCTAGCAATTCCTTATGAAAACGCCCTGCTATCATGGCCATGCGACCAGTAATCGGATTTTTCTTACCGTTTGACATTTGATATTGATACATAGTCTTTAAAAGACGATCACGCTTAACAGTATCAAATTCTAATAGGCGCTCCATGGCACGTTTGCGAAGATTAGCATCCATTTCATCATTAAAAGCTAAATCATAGGCTTGCAGCATAGAGTAATTCGGTGAAAAATGAAATTCCCCCATACCTTTTGCTGTAAACCATTGTGGAGAGATAATAAAGACTACTTTTTTATCCTTTAAATTTTTCTCTTGTGCAGCAAAATTTAAAAAATGAGTAATGGACTGCATGCCCCCACGACCAACCATAAAGGTCGAATAAGGCGCCTCTGTTGCTCGTGCATAATTATATGGATGGAAGGGATCAAAACGATTTAATTCTGAGGAGCCATATAAAGGCATGGAATTAGGCTCCTGCAGCATGCGCTCCTGTAAATACGTACCTTGGAATACAAGCGGAGACATATTTGTTTTGGCCTGCTCTACATCCTCATCCGATATCCATGCCTTGATCCACGCATTGGGAAAGAAGATAAAGCCAGTAAATAGAGCGAAGGCAATACATAAAGATAAAAAGCCTTTCTTGATCATTGTCTTTCAGCTAATTTCCCTGCAATGCGATTAGGCGTGTTCCATTCTTCACGATTAAAATCAGTAATTGGCACAGAAATATTAAATCGATTTTCAATTTCTACTAATAGATTAATCGTTCCGAAAGAGTCTAGTAGCCCTTCTTCGAATAAATCAATATCTGGGTTCTCTACAATAATTTCATCTTCACATAACTCGACTAGCATTTCTAAAACTTGTTGTTGATCCATTAATAATTCTCCTTTATTGAACAGGCTTTTTTAGCCCTTGGTTAAAATAATTTGCCAGAAAAAATATAGAAGCCAAAGCACACGGCATTAAAAGTGATGAATACGCCAATGGCATGTGTCCACTTATTTTTAGGCCAACGCTTATGCTTTTTATTCCAGCGTTCAAACTTATCAAAGCTTACTATTAATAGGGCATGATAGAGTCCGTAGACTACAAAGTGCCATTCTAGGCCATGCCAAATGCCCATTAAAAAGAATAGTAAAAAGAAACCAATATAGGAAATGGCGAATTTATTTTTCAGCCATTTTTTCTTCGTCATCCAAAGCACGAATCGCATATAGACATAATCTCTAAACCAGAAGGAAAGACTCATATGCCAACGATTCCAAAAGTCTTTAATATTGCGGCTGGCGAATGGTCGGTTAAAGTTAATGGGTGTTTGAATCCCCATTATTCGGCTAACACCAACAGCAAATGCACTATAGCCAGCAAAATCAAAGAATAAATAAAAGCTATACATATACATATACGCTAATTGTCCCTGGAAGGGCGTTAAATAGTTATACGTATGATTTGGCAGGTAGATAAGGGTGTAGTTGTAAATTAAGTAGGCCAAAATAAATTTATATAAAAAGCCTACAAAGATATAGTTAATCCCACTTAATAACAGCTTTTGATAGTCTTCCGCGGATGGTACCGAATGATAATCCTTTGTAAAGCGTCGCCAACGATCAATAGGACCTGAAGATACTGTAGGAAAGAACAGTAAAAAATAGGCAAGCTCTACAACAGAAATGTTCTCTTTCATTAAGCCATCTCGGGTTTCTAAAATCATTTGTACAGCTTTGAAGGTAATGTAAGACACACCAAGGAAGCCAAATAAATGGTGTAACCCTAGAATAGGCAGTACCTTCACAAGTACAAGTGGTAAAATCGACAATACCACAGCGATAACAAAGACCGTACCACTATTTTGCTGTAGTCGATAGCGTTGGTAGGCAATAATAAGAACTATTTGAAAAACTGTAAACAATACGAGCGAAATGCTACCGTTTAATGAGCTACCAAAAATAAGGGCTAAGACAATCAACGAGACAAATAGATTATAGTGTTTCGATGATTTGCCACGTAAGCCGAGTATGATGGTTGGTAGTAATAATAGTCCAATAATCAGAAAGAATGCTATATTTCCATAAGGCGTCATACTGTTTCCATAACCGCCAATCCTTTACGATCCACCTTACCATTTGCGTTAAGCGGTAAAGCTTCCATATATTTAAACGTTTTCGGAATCATATAGGCAGGTAAGTACTCCGATAAAAGTGCTTTCAACTGTTTTGTCATTTTGAAGGCAGAGTCCTTTAATGGCTCACGCAAAACAAGATGGGCATTTAGAGCAGTAATTTCCTTCTCTTTATAAACAGGTACAACCACGCAGCTTGAAACCGGTGGAAGGTTACTTATTTGCTTTTCGATTTCCTCGATTTCTAAACGATAGCCATGTAGCTTCACTTGGAAATCCTTGCGACCAGAAAAGAATATATATCCATCTCGCTCATAGCCAACATCTCCAGTACGATAGATGCGATTGCCAGCTACTGTTGGAAAGGCTTTTGCTGTTAATTCCGGTGCCCCCAAATACCCCGCACTAACTGTCGGACCTGAAATAGCAATTTCTCCATCCTCTAATAAAGAAATGTTTGTCTCCGTTAGTGGAGCAATAGGCAATTGCTCAAAGCGAGCTATCAATTCTTCCGTTACCTTTACATAGGAAACGGCAACAGTCGTTTCCGTTGGACCATATAAATTATAAATAGTTGCCTGTGGAAAACGCTCCATTAACTCCTTACTAACTGCGATGGGCAGGACCTCGCCACAGAATAAAAATGTATCTAATGCTGGCATGAGTTGCTGATTCCACTCTTTGTTCATTAAGCACATTTTGGCAAAGGATGGTGTCGACGTCCAAACACGAGTATTGGACGAAGCTAATGAATCAAATAACGCTCTCGGGTTCGCAATTTCTTGTTGTGTAATGGCATATAGTGTATGTCCTCCAACAAGTGCTGGATAAAGGTCCATGACAGATAAGTCAAAGGAAAAAGGCGCCTGATTTAAAAATACTCCGTCTTGCTGTAAAGGGAAGTGTTCCTGCATCCAAGAAACGAAATGTGCTAAATTAGTAGCGGTTATTTGAACGCCCTTTGGCTGACCAGTTGATCCAGAAGTGTAAATAATATAATAGATTTCCTCGTTCTTCACCCATGCTGTGGAGGGTAGAGATACTTCAGAGGAGGAGTTCTCTAAGATATCACTCACCGCTGCAACGGGAATGTTCGTCAGCATGTGTAATGGCTCTGTTGTGCATAGTAATCCTGCTCCAGAGGCTTCTAAAATAAGTTGTATTCTTTCAGAAGGGGTTGACGAATCAACGGGTACGTAAGGGTGTCCAGCCTTGACAGCACCTAGAAAGGCAACAATTTGTAGCGGGGACATATGTCCATAAACGACAATCGGCTGCTGCCTCTGTAAATGAAGCTTCGAGATATAATCGGCCATACAATCCGATAAGTGCCAAAGCTCACCATATGTTAAGGAGGCATTGTGCGTTTGATAAGCAGTTTTTTGTGGCTGCTGGATGGCCACACGTTCAATAGCTGCTAAAATACTTAACATGATTAAAACTCCTTTTATTAAAATTCCGTATATATAAATGGTCCAGCGTTCATATCATGGAAGCCATGTATAAGAAACAGCAGTACCAAAACGATCAAATAAAATAGCGTCATGCCAATAAAGCGCAGATGTTCGTTATTTTTGATGGATTGCATTTGTCCACCTCCAATGAAAAAAAGTATAGGATTAAACTTTCAAAAAATAGTAATTTATTAGTTAAAAATCCTTACCTTATGTTTTTAACACTGATTTGACGGAATGTGGAGAAAAATGTTGCTGAATTAAGGTGAATTCAGTAAATCATAAGATAAAATTAAGGTAAATTTAAGGTTCCGGGGGAAGATGTTTAGTTTGGACAATTATGGGTGGTTGTTTTTATGTAAAAGAAGCGCGAACATAAGGGAATAATCTCAACTTATGTTCGCGCCTTTGTTTTTATTTCACTGCATTGATCAGTTTTTTAGATACATAGAATTCAGAGCCATTATAGACGTTAATTGTATCAAATGTATGTGTTTTTGCAGTATTTGTGGATGTTTCCTCATAAATCATTGTGTTTTTATTGACTGGAATTTTCACAGTTACATCTGCTTTTTGAGCAATAAATGTTGGGTTTTCTTTATCCGATAAATCGATTTTTGTCGTATAGCCTTTATCCGTAAATGCTTTTGTTGCAGGGACATATAAATCATTTGTTAGTGTATTTAAGTCAAAGCCCATAAATTGTGCCATCGTATGAGCTAGATCCGTATTTTCAACTAGCCCTGTCAATTTAGAAGGTCCGAATGAATATAAAAACACATCTTCCCCTGTATGACCACCTGTTGTATAGCCAATGTTCGCGCGATTTGCTAACATCTTAACCATCTCACTGCCTAAGTCTTTTGCAGATTTCAATGTCGTTAGTTCATCCTCTGTTAACTGATCTAATCCATAAAGGGCAGCCACCTCTACTAAATTAGAGCGATCTTCTTTTAATTGGCTTAGTGCACCTTCAACAGTCATCGAAGCTTTTTTCAATGGATCAATATAAGCAGAGACAGGAATGCTTGAATAGGTGCTCGTTGTGTTGGCGTTCCCCATCGTAATTCCGCTATTTCCATGGTCTGTTACAGCAATTACTAATGTGTTGCCATCTTCCTTTGCAAAATCAACTGCTTCTTTTACTGCATCATCAAACGATAAGATATCGCTAATAATACCAATTGTATCGTTGGCATGTGCCGCCCAGTCAACCTTACTCCCTTCAACAAAAAGGAAGAAGCCGTCCTCATCCTTTTTTAGCGTATTAATCGCTTTATTAGTCATTTCAGCCAGTGTAGGCTCAGATGCTCTCGTTTTAGCACGATCTAAATCATAGGCGAGTGCGCTTGGTGCAAAGCTTCCCCAAATTTTAGAGGACTGACTATTCACTAGCTCATCACGAGTTTGAACGAGATCGTAATTTTTTTCTTTCAGTACATTTAGTAAATCCTCGCCATCCTTACGGGCATTTTTAGATGTGCCAGGTGACAACGATTCTAGCCCTCCACCTAAAACAACATCAATATTTTGATAGACTTGCTGTTCAGCAATATCCCCATATTGACTTCTATTATTAACATGTGCTGAAAAACCAGCTGGAGTAGCATGTTGAATTTCAGATGTAGAAATTAATCCGGTAGCCTTTCCTTGTTGTTTAGCTCCTTCGAGCACATTCGCTACAGGTTTGAAAGCATCCTCTTGAGTAATTTGTGCTAATCCAGGTGAATTAACCACCGATGGAAGCACACCTATATATTTATCGTTCGATTTATGGCCAGTTGCTAAAGCAGTAGCAGCGGGCGCAGAATCGGTAATGGCTGATTCTGCAGAATACGTGCGCATAGCACCTGATAAAATTTCATCCATTGCTAAGCTTTCACCTTTATACCAGCGAGAAAGGGTTACAGCATTATTACTGCTTCCGTCCATCACAAGCATAATGACATTTGTCGGCTTCTTTACATCAGCTGCTTGTACCTCTTGCTGTGGAATACTCACTGCGGATAAAGTTACTGCACTTGCTAGAAACAATGAAGTCCATTTTTTTGCGTATTTCATGATTTTCCTCCTTTAGGTGAATTCAATTGTAAGTGTAAAGGAAGGGTGTAAAGCTAGCGTTAAAAATTTGTTAATAAAATATGGTAATACTGTAAATGGTGGCATAGGAAGAAAGAAAAAAATCTGTGTGACATCACACAGATTTTATTGAAGTATTTGTTGATGCTGTGAGCCGTCGATCGTTTCGTAATATAAAATACCATCTTGGATCGTTAAATTAAGGACTTCATCTTCCACTAGTATTTCTTCAGAGCCGTCCTCGACTTTAATTTTTGTTAAATAACCAGCGTTGTCATAATCACTGCAATAGATGGAGTCATGATAAGTCGCTAAATAATAACAAGCTGTTTCAGTTATCTTTTTATGTTCATTGGTCGCTAAATTATAGGAATAAACCATATTATCTTTCATGCTATTATAATAAATCACATCAGCAACTGTATTGGCATACCACATATCATGCATAAAATCATAATCATTACTAGTAGCAGCAAAATAGTTTTCCGCTACCCATAAATGATCCTGGCTAAGCTTTTGATCATTGACTAAAAAATACTCGTAAGAAATCGCATAGGGTTCATCAGAGTCAACATCGTTCCAAGTTGTATCAAGATGATACCACTGGTCTTCGACACTAACTAAATTCCACGCATGTAGTTGATCCTCGCTATAGCCGTATACATATTTTGCATCAAGACCTGATGCTACTAATAAACGGTAAGCAAGTAAGGCATAGGCCTGGCATACCGCAGTTTTTTCACTAATCAATTCAAAAACCGTCTGTCCTTCCGTCGAGCCTTCTTCTGTATACGTGGCTAGTTGCACCACGTAATCATTAATGATTTTAGCTCGTTCGAAATCTGTCATTTCCTTCGTAATATGCTTGTCAGCAAAGGCTTCTACAAAGTGATCAACCTTTTGCTCCTTCCTGACATCTGTTAAATAATCAATCGACAATTCAACTAAATAGCCATCATCGATTTCCCAAGCCGTCCATTCATAGTCAAGAAAATAACCGGCTGTATAGGGGTCCACAAAGGTAAGCAAGCTATTTAAATCATTTAGTTGAACCTCAAAATCCTCAAAATCTAGCTTTCCTGTATAAGGGACTTGAAAGCGCTGTTCAAATGTTGCCACTTGCTTCTCGACTCTTTTGGTAAATTGTAATAATGCGGGATCATCTTTAAATAAAGATGTTGAGAATAAGTCTGTAGGCGAAAAAGAGGGGGATAATGCTTTACTCTCTGGCTGCTTCACATCATTTTTTGTTTCTTCTGCTAACGTCGTAGTTGTGTCATCCTCTTCTTCAAGCAGCAGGTCTATAGCTTTTGAGCATGCTGTAAGAAAGGGAATCATACAGCATAATAAAAGAAGAGTTATTATTTTTTTATTCAAGTTCTTTCCTCCGAGAAAATTTCATTTCTTCCATTATAATCTAATTAGAGGGTTGGCGATATCCACTAATAGTAGCAAAAGTCGACAAGTAGAGGGGCATGAAGCGGAAAAAAACTGTTAAACGTAAAGCTAAGTTTGTCATGGCAACCTTTTTTTGTTATAATATAGTCTGTTGTGATGTTTCAAAGTTCGGGAGGTGCAGTGAATGCATACAGTAGTATTAGTTTCATTAGTTATCGTATCATTAGCGTTAATCGTTGTGGTATTACTTCAATCTAGTAAAAGTGCAGGCTTATCAGGTGCCATCTCGGGTGGAGCTGAGCAACTATTTGGAAAGCAAAAAGCACGTGGTATGGATTTAATCCTTCATCGTGCAACAATTGTGTTAGCTATACTATTCTTTATTCTAGCAATCGCTATTACAAAAATCTAATAGTTGAAGATATATCGCCTAACCTAATTGGTTGGGCGTTTTCTTTTATCATAACTTAATGGAAGAATCTCTCTGTAACCTACTAACCAAATTATCAATCGCTTAGCATTATGGAGATGACTATAATGGGTATAGTAGAAATGAGTGTTTAGATGAAGGAGTGCTTACAATGAACAAATCATTATCACAGCCATTTTTCTTTCAAGCAGGACCACGTGCCGTTTTACTATTACATGGCTTTACAGGCAGCTCTGCAGACGTGCGTATGCTTGGTAGATTTTTAGAGAAAAAAGGGTATACTACTTTAGCACCTCACTATAAAGGCCACGGTGTGGAGCCGGAGGAACTGATCACAACAGGTCCAGCAGACTGGTGGCAGGATGTCGTAGCCGCCTACAAACAGTTACAGGATGCTGGCTATCAGGAAATTGCTGTTACAGGCCTCTCATTAGGTGGTGTTATGGCATTAAACGTTGCATTAAATAATCCTGTAAAAGGAATTGTCACAATGTGTGCACCCATGACAATGCGTACAACAGACGTTATGTTTGAGGGTGTTTTGAAATACGCTAGAGAATATAAGAAATTCCAAGGGAAACAGGATGACCAAATTGAAGCAGAAGTTTCGCTCATTGCTGAAAAGGGCATGCCGTCACTACAGGAGCTACGTGAATTTATTGCACGTACGCGACAAGAAATAGACATGATTTATGCGCCAATTTTTGTCGTTCAAGCTACAAATGATGAGGTAATAGAGACAGAATCTGCCAACATTATATATAATCAAACTGAGTCACTTGAAAAGCACATCAAGTGGTATGAAAACTCAAAACATGTTATTACACTAGATCAAGAAAAAGATCAATTACATGAAGACATTTATCGCTTTTTAGAAAGCCTAAATTGGGCACAATAAATTATAAATAGGATTTTCTCATGAAGGAGGGAATATGTATGAAAGACCAAAAAGATACACTACAAAGTCGTTTACTCGATTTCTTCGGTCAAGATGATTATAAACCATTAACTGTTGGTGAAATCGAGGAAGAATTCGGCTTTGAGGATGCGGAGGAATTTAAGGAGCTTGTAAAAACATTAGTCCGCATGGAAGGACAAGGCTTAGTTGTTCGTTCACGCTCCAATCGTTATGGCCTACCAGAGCGTATGAATTTACTAAGAGGTAAATTTATTGGGCATGCGAAGGGCTTCGGCTTTGTAACGCCTGATATTGAGGGCATGGACGATGTGTTCATTCCACCACATGAAATTAATGGTGCCATTAATGGAGACATCGTTTTAATTCGTGTTTTAAAGGAATCATTCGGAGATCGTCGCGAAGGTACTGTAACAAAGGTCGTTGAACGTGGTCAAACAAGCTTTGTTGGGACATTCCAAGCAAATCGAGGCTTCGGCTTTGTTGTCCTAGACGATAAAAAGCTACCAATGGATATCTTTATTGCTAAAGGGGATACATTAGGAGCTGTCGATGGACATAAGGTTGTTGTTGAGGTTGCGACATGGCCTGAGGATTTAAAATCGGCAACAGGCTATATTACTAAAATTTTAGGCCATAAAAATGATCCAGGTGTGGATATTTTATCGATATTATATAAGCATGACATCCCACCTGAATTCCCAGATGAAGTCATCACTGCGGCGCAACGTGTACCAGATGAAATTACAGAGGCTGATTTAGAAGGTCGCCGTGATTTACGTCATGAAACAATTGTGACGATTGATGGTGCAGATGCAAAGGACTTGGATGATGCGGTTACCGTAACGAAAAATGTCGATGGTACTTACAAGCTTGGCGTACATATTGCAGATGTAAGTTATTATGTAACGCAAGGCTCGGTTATTGACCTTGAAGCTTACGACCGTGCGACAAGTGTTTATTTAACAGACCGTGTTATACCGATGATTCCACATCGATTATCGAATGGTATTTGTTCTTTAAATCCACAGGTTGACCGTTTAACGCTATCCTGTGAAATGATCATTGATGCGAATGGTAATGTGATTTCACATGAAATTTTCCAAAGTGTGATTAAAACGACGGAACGTATGACGTATAGGGACGTTTACAAGATTTTAGAGGAGCAGGATGAGGCGCTAATTAAACGCTATGAGCCACTTGTTCCAATGTTTAAAAACATGGCAGAGCTCTCCAATATTTTACGTCGTAAACGTGAAATGCGAGGAGCCATTGACTTCGATTTTAAAGAATCTAAAGTTATTGTAAATGAAGAAGGATGGCCTGTAGATATTGAATTACGTGAACGTACAGTCGCCGAGAAATTAATTGAAGATTTCATGCTAGCTGCCAATGAAACCGTAGCGGAGCACTTCCACTGGATGAATGTACCGTTCCTATACCGTATTCACGAAGATCCAAAGCCTGAAAAGCTTCAACGCTTCTTTGAATTTGTCACGAATTTCGGTATTTTAATTAAAGGTACGGGTAATACCGTCCATCCAAAAGCGTTGCAGGATGTATTGAAAGCAATTGAAGGGATGCCAGAGGAGCCTGTTATTTCAACGATGCTATTACGCTCGATGCAGCAGGCAAAATATTATCCAGAAAGCCTTGGTCACTTTGGTTTATCAACGGATTTCTATACACACTTCACATCACCAATTCGCCGTTATCCTGATTTAATCGTACACCGTTTAATTCGTACGTATATAATTAATAAGGATACATCTAGAGAAACGATTGCCCAGTGGAGTATGGCAATGGATGAAATTGCTGATCACACATCTGAACGCGAACGCCGTGCTGTTGATGCAGAACGTGATACAGACGCTCTGAAAAAAGCACAATATATGTCCGACAAAATTGGCGAAGAATTCGAAGGAATTGTTTCATCGATTACAAACTTCGGTATTTTTGTGGAGCTACCAAACACGATTGAAGGACTTGTCCATATTAGCAATATGACAGATGATTACTACCGCTTCGATGATCGTCAAATGATTATGATCGGTGAACGAACGAATCGCCAATTCCGTATTGGTGATGAGGTGACCGTTCGTGTGGCTAATGTCATTATTGAGGAGTCATCGATTGACTTTGAAATCGTTGGAATGGTAACTTCATATGGACGAACACGCAAAGCAGCACCTACTGTAATCCATGCACGAAAAAATTACAGTGATAACAAAGGTGGCAGCAGTCGCAGAAGTACACGCAGTGATGAGGAACGAGGCAGTCGTGGTGGTAGTCGAAGAGGCCGTCGCCAAGAGGAAGAAAGAGGAAGTCGAAGCAGCAAACAAGGTGAACGCCGTGAAAGCGACCGTGATCCACGTGGACGCCGCAAAGATGACTCAAGCCCTGGACCTAAAAAACGCGTGAAACAAAAGCAAAAGTTCTATGAAGGCATTGCTAAAAAAGGCAAAAAGAAAAAATCAAAACGTAAATAAGCATGAGCGAAAGTATCTTTGTTGTGGATGCTTTCGCTCAAGCTCAACCTTTTAAGTAGAGGGTGAAAATATGGCAAAAGGTACTGGTAAAGTATTAGCACAAAACAAAAAAGCAGGCCATGACTACTTCATCGAAGAGACAATTGAAGCAGGCATGGTACTAACAGGCACAGAAATTAAATCTATCCGTGCAGGCAAAGTCCAACTTAAAGACTCCTTTGTTCGTGTCCGTAATGGCGAAGCATGGATCAATAATATGCACGTGAGCGCATTCGAACAAGGCAACCGCTTTAACCACGATCCACTACGTACCCGTAAGCTGTTGCTCCACAAAAAGCAAATCGGCGAGCTAGTCGGTGCTGTAAAACGTGACGGCTACACAATCGTCCCACTAAAAATGTACATCAAGGACGGCTACGCCAAGCTCCTCATCGGCGTCGGCAAAGGGAAAAAAGACTACGACAAGCGTAACGACATGCGCAAAAAAGAAGCCAAACGCGAAATGGAACGTGTCTTTAAGGAACGTCAGCGTTAGCAAAGCAGATGAGAAAGCAGGCAAGTGCCGAACTTTCTCATCTGCTTTTTACTATATTGAAGCAAAACCTTTTTAGAAGCTGTTTGGATTTATCCAACAGCTTCTTTTTTGGTCCTATAACACAAAAAAATTAAAATATAATCCCCTTTTTTATCTTCCAAGACATATGTTTAGAAAATTCCAACAATTAAAATTGTAGTAACTACATATTTCATTTCGAGGTGAGTCTTATGAATAAAACAGTTATCGAAAAAATTACGCACATTGTTGGTGAAAAATACATTAAAAGCTCAACTGCACAGCTTTTAGCATATTCCTATGATGCAACGGCAAATTTTCAGCGCTTACCTGATCTTGTCATTTCACCAGGGAATGCAGAGGAAATTGCTGAGGTAATTAAAGTATGTAATGAATATAAAATGTCAATTATTCCGCGAGGTTCTGGAACAAATCTTGCAGCAGGAACGGTGCCTTACGATGGGGGCGTAGTGATTTTATTTAATAGAATGGATCAAATTTTAAATTTCGATAAGGAAAATTTAACGATTACAGTCCAGCCTGGCATTATATCTGAGAATCTTTGTACATTCGTCGAAGCACATGGTTTATTTTACCCTCCTGATCCAAGCTCCATGAGAATTTCTACGATTGGTGGCAATGTTAGTGAAAACTCAGGTGGCTTGCGTGGCTTAAAATATGGTGTAACAAAGGATTATGTTAAAGGTCTACAAGTTGTTTTACCAAACGGGGATATTTTAGAAACAGGTGGCAAACTAGCAAAGGACGTAGCGGGCTATGACCTCACATCATTATTTGTTGGAGCAGAGGGAACATTGGGTGTCGTAACAGCGATTACTTTAAAGCTTATTCCGTTGCCACAATATAAAATGACGAGCATCGCATACTTTGAATCCTTAGAGGATGCAGCGAGAACAGTCTCCAGCATTATTGCCAATAAAATCATTCCCGTAACGCTAGAATTTCTTGATAAAAAAACAATTAGCGCCGTCGAGCAATATATGAAAATAGGACTCTCAACAGATGTAGAAGCAATGCTATTACTTGAGCAGGATGGTGAAATGCATCAAGTAGAACAAGATGTCAAAGAAATGGTACGAATCGCTGAAGAAAATGGAGCTCTCTTTACGCAAATTGCAAAAGATGCACAGGAAGCGGAGCAAATTAAAACAGCAAGACGTGTCGCATTATCAGCATTAGCAAAATTAAAACCGACAGTTATTTTAGAGGATGCCACAGTACCACGATCAGAGCTGGCCAAAATGGTGATGAGAATTAATGATATATCCGAAAAGTACAATGTCAATATTGCCACATTTGGTCATGCAGGGGATGGAAATTTGCATCCTACATGTTTAACAGACCTGCGAGATGAAGAGGAGATGCATCGTGTAGAAGCGGCATTTGCAGAAATTTTTGAGGCAGCACTGTCACTAGGTGGCACGATTACAGGGGAGCACGGTGTAGGTGAAATGAAAGCACCTTATTTAGAATGGAAAATTGGTCCTATCGGTATCAATGTAATGAAAAACATTAAGCAAACTTTCGATCCTAACCATATTATGAATCCTGGCAAAGTCTTTGCTAAAGAAACGAAGAAAAGAGTGGTGGTACATGGTGGTAACTAACGTACAACAGCAAATGCAGCAATCCTTCCAGACACATGTCGATGAAAATCTATTGCTAGACTGTATGAGATGCGGCTTCTGTTTGCCAAGCTGTCCGACATATCTTCACATGGAGCAGGATGAAGCACAATCACCACGTGGACGCATTGCCTTAATGAAGGCAGTACGTGACGGGATTGTACCTTTCGATGCATCTGTAGAACAATCATTCGATTTATGTTTAGGATGTCGCGCATGTGAGCCGGCATGTCCAGCTGGTGTACAGTATGGTGCTTTAATCGAGCAAACCCGTGAAGCCGTACAAGAGGTGAAGCAGTCAACCTTCGTAGAAAAAACGACAAGAAAAATTGTTTTCAATCATCTTTTCGTCAAGCAAAAAAATATGGAGCATGCAGTTAGTCTAGTGCATCTTTATCAAAAAACAGGTTTACAAAAAGCTGTACGGAAAATTGGCTTTTTAAATTTATTCCCAAAGCATTTAAAAACAATGGAGGCATCTTTACCACCAGTAGCTAAAAAGGTACAGCCATTAAAGAAGGTAAAAGCGGCTTCGATGAAGGTGGCCTTTTTTACAGGCTGTCTAATGGATACACTTTATAAGGAAACAAATGAAAAAACGGTGTCCTTGCTACAAATGCTTGGTGTTGATGTCGTTATTCCAGATAATCAAAGTTGCTGCGGGGCTCTCCATGGGCATAGTGGTGAGCTAAAGCGTGGTAAGCAAAACTTAATTCGTAATGTAGAGTTATTTGATTCAGATGATTATACCTATATTGTTAATAATGCAGGTGGTTGTGGTGCTTTCTTAAAGGAATATGAAAAGCACTTACATAGTGATGAACGCTATCGTGAAAAAGCAGTTCGATTTTCAGAGAAGACAATTGATATTTCAAGCCTGCTTGTCAAAGCTGGGCTACTGGATTATTTAGCAACCTTGCCACAGCAAGAAAACAAGACTCTTGTAACCTATCAGGATTCCTGCCATTTACGCAATGTTAATAAAGTCTTCAATGAGCCAAGAATGATTTTACAGGCCCTACCGAATGTGCACTTTAAAGAGCTGTCAAATGCCAATACATGCTGTGGTTCAGCAGGAATATATAATTTATTGCAGCCTGCGTCAGCAGGTAATATTTTAACTACAAAAATGGCTACGATTAAGGCGCTACAGCCTACAGTGATTGTCACAGCCAATCCAGGTTGCTTGCTGCAAATTCAATCTGGTATCCATAAAGAAAAGCTAGAAGCAAGCATGCAAGCCGCACATATTGTTGATTTTATCTACAAGAGCATAGAAAACTATAGTAAAATATCTAAAATATACTAAATTTTCAGTATAATCAGTATATTAGTCTCTATGGAGGTGGCACAATGTTTGATTTACAAATTATTGGAACAAAGATTGTTAGGGAGCTTGGAGAACTAATTGATCAACATGTCGTTGTAATCGATCATAACGGATTTATTATCGCCAGCACAGACATGTCGAGGATGAATCAATTTCATGAAGGTGCATTAATAGCGATGAAAAACAAAGAAGTTATGCATATGACGAAGGAGCTTTCAGCACAATTAAAGGGTGTGCGGGAGGGCCTCGTCATGCCATTAGTGATTGAGGATACTCCAATTGGAGTAATTGGTGTTACTGGACAACCATTTGAAATCGAAAAATATGGGAAGCTTGTCCAGAAAATTACACAGTTTTTTGTTGAAGATTTTTTAATGCACCGTAAAAAAGAACGAGAGACAAAAATGTTTGAGCTTTTCTTACTAGATTTATTAAATGGACAGGTAAATCAATTACTACTAGAGCAACGAGCTGAAATGCTAAATATTGAAACGGATCTTTATGATCGAGTGATTATTATTCAATTGAATAGGAGAATTGATGAAAAGGGGATGGATTATTTGCGTGCAATTCAAATAATCCATCCTCAACTACATATTTTTCAATGGAGCTTTGATAAGCTCGTTCTACTTGTACCAAAGGTCACTCGAATTCATTTAGAGCAAACGCTGCATTCATTTAACCGAAAGCTTGTAAAGCTCTATGATGACGAAATATTTATAGGTGTTGGCAATTCACATTCCTTTTTTGCACTAAATGAATCCTACAATGAAGCAAGTATTGCGCTAACGGTTGCTGTTGAAAATAGACAGATCGTGTTTGAGGAGGATTTGAAATTAGAGCTACTATTATCTGATCTCGATGAACAAAAGGTTGGCAATTTCATCTGCAGAACCATTGGCTCTTTAATAGAGGAGGAGGAATTAATATACAATCTAGAAATGTGGCTAAAAAGCAAAGGAGGTTTACAGGAAATTGCCGATGCGCTTCATATCCATAAAAACACTTTAAAATATCGACTAAAAAAAATAGAAAAGCTTTTAAATATTGATATTAATAATAATGAAAATAAATTGGAGTTAATGATTGCTATTTTACTGTTTCGAAAAAGAAAGAGTGTTTAAGTTTTAGGAGAGAAACTTGTCATTAAATACTTTAATATGCTGCTTTTTGTGTGGTTTTTATATGTTAGAGACAAAAATCGATCAATTATTTTATAATTTTTTATCCTCAAAGAATATATATTTAGATTTTTCGGAATTATAAAATAATTATTAAGTCTAACATAAAAAGAGTAGGGGGATATTTTATGAGGAAATTTTTAAAAGGGAGAAATCTACTTCTTGCAATGCTCTTAATCGTTTCAGCAATATTAGCTGCCTGTGGTGGTAGCAGTGGAGAGAGTGCTGATGCTGAAGGGAAGGAAAAGTCCTATAAATTAAAAATGTCAGTCACTGTATCAGATTCATCCACATGGTATGAGGCAGCCAAAAAACTGGCAGATGATATGGACAAAGAAACAGATGGTCGCATTAAAATTGAAGTGTTCACGAATGAGCAATTATCTGGTGGAGATTCAGGAAAGGCTGTTGAAGGCTTAGCAAAAGGATCAATCGATTTAACTTTTAACTCTACTATTATTTATTCGATTTTAGATCAACGCTTTGGTGTGGCAAGTGCACCTTTTTTACTTAAGGATCATTCTGAGGTAGATAAAGTGTTTAACGGGGAAGGTGGAGAAAAGCTTAAAGAACTTTTAGCTGAAAAGGGTGTACAGGCTTTAGGATATGGTGAAAATGGCTTCCGTCAAATAACGAACAGTAAGCGTGAAATTAAACTACCAGAAGACTTAAATGGATTAAAGATTCGTATACCTGGTATTACGATGTACACAGATTTATATCGTTCATTAGGAACAGATCCTTCAACCATGACATTCTCAGAAGTGTTTACAGCGTTACAGCAAGGAACAATTGATGGTCAAGAAAACCCTATTGATGTAATTGCTTCGTCAAAGCTAGAGGAAGTTCAAGATTATTTAACATTATGGAACTATTCCTATGACCCATTAGTGTTAGGTATGAATAAAAAGCTATACGATTCTTTAAGCGATGCAGACCGTGAATTATTCGATCGTTTAGGGAAAGAAGCAGCTGCTTATCAAGTAAAAATTGCACGCGAAAAAGAAGCGTCACAAATTGAAGATTTAAAGTCAAAAGGAATGAATGTCTATACGCCAACAGAAGAGGAATTGGAGGCGTTTAAAAAAGTCGTTCAGCCTGTATATGATAAATATACAGATATTTGGGGAGAAGATTTACTGAAAGCGTTTACGCCATAGGGGGGAAACATATGAAGTTCTTAGACTACTTTGAAGAGATTGTATTAAGCGTTACATTTGCTGCGATTACATTTATTACATTTGTAAACATTGTTTCTCGCAATGTAGTCAATTTATCCCTTTCGTTTACAGAGGAAATCACAGTTAATCTGTTAGTATTACTGACATTTGTTGGTACAGCCTTAGGTGTGCGTAGATACGCTCACCTTGGTTTTACCTTGTTGTTCGATAAAGGGAATAAGCTGACAAAAAAGGCGATTGTAATTATTTCATCTTTAGCAAGTGGTGTATTGTTTGCAGTATTGCTTTATTACGGAATGGATATGGTATTGTTCCAAATGCAGATTAATCAAACGACACCGGCCTTAGGTATGCCGCAGTGGATTTTATCTTCTGCCTTACCATTAGGTGCATTACTATGTTTAATTCGTACAGTTCAAGCGATGGTCGAAGAATATAAAGCGGTAAGTAATGAAGAGAATGGAGCGAAAGGGGATGAGCTAGTATGACAGCATTATTACTTTTTGGCTCCTTTATCGTGCTCGTATTTTTAAGGGTACCCATTGCTGCGTCCTTAGCAGTAGCTTCAATGGTAGTCCTATTTACATCACAAGGGCTATCAGGATTTGAAGCATTAACGGATATTATGTATACAAGTGTAGCTAAGTTTACGCTATTAGCGATTCCATTCTTTATTTTAGCGGGTGTCATTATGGACCATATTGGAATCTCCAAGCGTTTAATTGACTTTGCACAAACATTAGTAGGGCATCGAAAAGGTGGCATTGTACTTGTAACTGTATTAGTCGCGATTTTCTTTGCTGCTATTTCAGGGTCTGGCCCCGCAACAGTTGCTGCAATTGGAGGTATTTTAATTCCGGCAATGGTGAAAAACGGCTACCGCAAAGAAACTGCTGGAGGATTAGTGGCGAGTGCTGGTGCAATTGGCATTATTATTCCCCCATCGATCGCCTTCATTATTTTTGCAGTCGTAGCAGGCGATCAAATCCCTATTACGATTAATCGACTTTTTATGGCTGGGGTTATACCAGGTATTTTAGTAGGGATCGGTTTATTTATCGCTGGGATGTATGTCCGCAAACGTGATATTCAAAAGGGTATTTTTAATGACTCTGTAGAAGCAGCTATGAAAAAAAGCACAGGAAAAGAACGGTGGGAAGCATTTATTAAAGCACTTCCTGGATTAATGATTCCTGTTATTATTTTAGGTGGAATTTATGGTGGCTTTTTCACACCAACAGAAGCGGCAGTAATTGCTGTTGTATATGGATTAGTTGTAGGACTGTTCATTCACCGAAAAGGCTACATAAAAATGATGTACCGTATTTTTATTGAATCGGCGTTACAAACAGCTGTTGTGATGATTATCGTAAGTGCAGCCTCTGTCTTTGCCTATATTGTCACAACAGAGCAAATTGCCTCAACTATTTCAAATACGGTTTTAGGTTTAACAGATAATAAAATCATTATTTTACTACTAGTCAACATTATTTTATTAATTGCAGGTGCATTTATTGATGCCATTTCAGCATTTTATATTTTCGTTCCGATATTACTTCCGATTATGTTAATGCTCGATGTAGATCCGGCTGTATTTGGCGTGTTCATGACGATTAACTTAGCAATCGGCTTATTTACACCACCTGTCGGGTTAAATTTATATGTTGCCGCAAGTATGTCAAAGACTAATATTATTCAAATTTCAAAAGGGGTCGTGCCGTTTATTGTTGCTTCGATTATCGTCTTATTACTTGTAACGTATATACCTTCTCTATCAACATTTTTACCAGATTTATTAAATATTAAGTAGCAAAGGGGAAATGATTATGACATTAAAAGATGATGTAGCGATTGTTACAGGAGCGGCAAGTGGTATTGGACAGGCAGTTGCAGTTCAGCTTTCAAAGCAAGGGGTACATGTTGTATTAGTTGACTTAAATTCATGTGAGGCAACAATTGAAAAACTAGCACATGATAGCTATTTAGAGTGTTTGGGGGATATTCGCGATGCGGAATTTGTCAAAGCAACAGTCAACCGAACAGTAGAAAAATATGGAGAGATTCATATTTTGGTGAACAATGCTGGTACATGTAGTCGCAAAAATATTGAAACGATGACATTTGAGGACTGGTCACGTGATCTGGATACGAACTTAAAGGCAACATTTATGTTTACACAGGCATGTGTGTACCCACATATGAAGGATGCACAATATGGTCGCATTATTAATATTAGCTCAGTATCGGGCATAAACGGTGGTGTTACATCTGGTGAGGATGGTACAGGTCGCTCAGGCCCAGCGTATGCAGCATCGAAAGGCGGGGTAATTGCCCTAACGAAATGGGTAGCAAAGGAGCTGGGACCTTTCAATATTACTTGTAACTCCGTTGCACCAGGCGCAACCTTAACAGCTATTACAACGGGGGTTCCATACAATTTAGATCAGCAGGTTATTAAGCGTATTGGTACACCTGATGATATTGCAAGTGCTGTCTTATACTTTGCATCTAGGGAGGCTAGCTATGCGACTGCTCAGGTGTTAAAGGTAGATGGAGGGATTAGTATTGGATAATTCTCGGTGGCAAGCTTTGTATGACCGACCTACGGATAGAATTATCGGCAGATTGAAAGCAGGAACGGATTTATTTACAGGGATGAAAGAGATTTGCAATCACTTTGGTGTCAGGGGCGGGCAGTTTCAATGCATGGGGTCCTTAAAGCAGGCGACCTATGTCCAAGTTCAGCGAGGTGAAAAGCAGGGGACCATCGTTTATTCACCAAAACGGCAAACAACATCTCCGGTCGAACTTATTTCAGGTTTAGGCTTTATTGGGATAGATATGGAGACGAATGATTTAGATATTCATTTCCATGGATCTTTTGTGGATTGTGATCAACATTTTTCTGGTGGTCATTTTCTTGAAGGAGAAAATGAAATCGCTATCACAGTCGAATTTATACTCTATCCATTAAAAGAGGCCATACCGAAAAGACGAAAGGATGACCAATTTGGGGTTCTAATTTTTCATTTTGATGAATAGGGGGGAAAGATAAATGAGTACAATTGGCCAACTAGCACTGAAATCAGCTCGAGCGTATCCAGATAAAATAGCAGTTAAATTCAAAAACCGTGCGATTTCCTATGCTGAATTAATGGAACGTGCCTATGCACTAACAGCATATTTTAAAAGCCTGAACTTACAAAAGGGAGAGCGCGTAGGTATCTTAATGTCCAATCGATTAGAGCATATAGAGCTAGATGTAGCTGTTTCTTTATATGGTCTTATTAAAGTACCGCTGAATTACCGCTTGCATCCGAAAGAGCATAATTATCAGGTGAAGGATTCAGGTATGAGTCTGATTATTGGTGAAAAGTCATTAATTGATCCGATGCAAATTGATTTTCCAATTCTTAATTGTGGAGAACCGTATGAGCAAGTAGTGAAACAATTTAAAGGCCAGTCCCATGAAAATGAAGTAGATGAGAATGATACAATGGCCATTATGTATACTTCTGGAACGACAGGTAATCCGAAGGGCGTTATGCTATCACATCGCAATATGGTCAGTGGAGCTCTGTCATTAGCAATGGCGTGTGAGGTTGATTATAAAGATATGCTCGGTCACGTTGCACCACTCACACACGGGGCAAACTTTTTAAGTCACGTGGCATGGCTCTATGGCTTAACACAAGTTGTCTACGATAAATTTGAGCCAGAGCAATTTGTTCATTTATTAGAGAGGGACCGTATTTCAATCATTTTCCTAGTACCAACGATGGTCAACCTAATGATTCAGCACGAGCAGTTCAACCCACAGAAGCTTCGTACCATTAAATCGATTAATATGGCAGGTTCACCCATTGCTGCTGCAAAGTTACAAGAGGCACTAGATAAAGTAGGGACAAAATTTGTAGAAACCTATGGTCAAGTAGAAGGGCCGATGTGCATTTCTATGATGCCACGCGAGGATTTACCATCTAGACTTGATTCATGTGGTAGAGTTGGACCATTTGTTGATGTGAAAATCGTGGATGCTGAGGGCAATGAATGTCCAGTAGGAGAAATAGGTGAAATTACAGCAAAGGGTCCGCTTATTATGCAAGGCTATTGGAATAACGAAAAGGCGACAGCAGAAACATTGCGTGACGGCTGGCTTCATACAGGCGATTTAGGCAAACTAGATGAGCATGGCTACCTATATATCGTTGACCGCAAGAAGGAGGTCATTATTTCAGGTGGCGTTAATATCTATCCTCGAGAAGTAGAGGAAGTGTTAAACAAGCATGAATTCGTCAAGGAAACATGTGTAATTGGTATTCCAGATGACAAATGGGGCGAATCCATTGTCGCATATGTCGTGCCAAACGGGCGTGGAGAAATTGAGAAGGATGCCTTAATCGAGCTTTGCCAGCAACATTTAGCAAGCTTTAAAAAGCCAAAGGAAATTTTCGTAGTAGAGTCCCTACCAAAAAGCTCCTACGGAAAGATTTTAAAACGCGAGCTAGTAAAAATGCATATGGAGGTGACACAATGACCGTATATGTTCATAGTGTAAGCATGACGAAGTTCGGTAACAATGAAAATGCTTCATTGAAGGATTTAATGCTCACTGCTAGTCGGGAGGCACTAGATGAGGCAAGAGACCTAAAAATTGATGCGGTTTTTGTTGGCAACTACATGGGAGGTAGCTTAGTCAATCAAGAGATTCTAGGCGCGATTGTAGCAAATGACTTGGGGCTCGGTCCTATTCCTACAGCTAAATTAGAGGGCGCCTGTGCATCAGGTGGTATTGCGTTACGACAAGGTATTTTAGGTATTTTAAGTGGCGAATATGAAAGCGTTTTAGTTGTCGGTGTAGAAAAAATGAAGCATGCGCCAACCGCCACTGTAACGCAATTTATTAACTCTGCAATGGATCAGACGACAAACGAACGTTATGCGGGTCTAACCTTCCCAGGATTTTTTGGCGTAGTCGCAAACCGCTACTTTCATGAGACAGGTGCAAATAAATCCCATTTAGCAAAATTAGCGTTAAAAAACCGTGAAAATGCATTACAAAATCCACTAGCCCAATTCCAAAAACCAGCAACACTCGAAGAAATAATGAACGCACGCATGATTACCGATCCACTTGGCTTATTCGATTGTTCACCGATTACAGATGGAGCAGCAGCAGTAGTGTTATCTCGTAAGCCATCGGATATTAAAATAGTAGCTTCAGCACAAGCTTCAGGACCGACGATGATGCAGGATGCTATTGATTTATTATCATTACCAGCTATTCGTATATCAGGTCAGCAAGCCTATGAAAAAGCAGGGGTTGGTCCTGAGGATATAGATGTTGTGGAAATTCACGATTGCTTCTCGATGACTGAAATGCTCGCCATTGAAGAGCTCGGTTTTTTCCCGAAATTAGAAGGCTGGCTAGCTATTGAGCAAGGGAAAACGCGCGTGAACGGAGAAAAGCCTGTTAATACAAGCGGAGGTCTTTTATCGAGAGGACATCCTATTGGCGCAACAGGTGTGGCGCAGTTTTACCAATTAGTACTGCAATTACGCGGACATGCACCAAACCAGCTCGAAAAACGACCACGACTAGCACTTGCACAAAATTTAGGTGGCACTGGTTCTTATTCGGTTGTCCACATATTAGAAAGGGTGTAGCAGATGAAAGTTTATGAATGCTGTGGTGTGGAGTCAGTAACGAAAAAAGTGTATTGCAGCACTTGCCGCCAAGAAATCAAAAACGAACGAGAAGTCCCAGATGAGGGAACCGTGTATAGCTTTACGGTCATTCACATTGCACCCGCAGAGTACGCCCATTTGGCACCGTATACCGTGGCACTAGTACAGCTAAAGGATTCAACAGCCAAGCTAACAGTGCGCATTCAAGAAAGTGTACAAATCGGTGACCTCGTACAGCTTGATGAAATGAAAGATGGAACATACATTTATCAAAAGGTGAGGACTGCTTAACGAGGGGTATGAAGTATGGTAGGCTGTTTGGAAGGCGATGTCTTTCCTGACAGCCTACTTTCTTATGAATAGTCGATTAGACTTTTTATAAATCTTCCTTTATTGAGGCAGAATTTCAATTTGGGTCTTGCTGCAGGTGATAGCCTGTCCCATAGAACGTAGAAGATAATGAGACTTCTTATCATGCGCTCGAATAAAACAGGAGGTGATGACTTGGCAAATGCAAAGGTTTATTCCATTTTAGTTTTCGTTATGTTTCTTTGGGGAATGAATGTTACATGGCTGAAAGTAATTGTCTCCAACGGCGATCCATTAACGATACAAACGGCCCGCATTTTTCTTGCTGCTCTTACGATTTTTATTATTTTAAAGCTAACGAAGCAACCGCTTTATGTAAAAGGAATGCCATTTAAGTACATATTCATTGGTTGTTTTTTCGGCGTCATTTGTCACCACGTCTTTTTAGCATATGGCATCGTTCAAACAACAGCCATGAAAACGGCCATTATTAGTGGCCTAAGTCCACTTTTCACGGCTCTCATTGCCGTACTATTTAAAGACACGGTTATGACAAAATCTAAATTAATTGGCTTTGCACTTGGAGGAGTTGGCGTGCTATTCGCAGTGGTGGACGACATTACCGAGCTAACGAATTTACAGCTAGGTGATTTTCTCGTGTTTATGTCATTCTTTTTGCAGGCATTTAGCTTTATCGCAATTCGTCGTGCCACTGAAGTCATTTCACCTATGCTGATGACAGGCTGGATGCTACTTATTGGCTCATCCATCTTATTAATTTTCACATTCGCTACAAGCTTCCGAAGCTACGGGGCATTTGTATCCTTCAGTCCGTTCATATGGCTCGTATTTTTCATGTCTGCTATTTTAGCTACTTCGATCGGACATACACTATATAATTTATGTATAAAACACATTGGTGCAGCGGAATCCGCTATTTTTGTGAATTTCAATACCATATTCGCACTAATTGGAGCGGCCTTATTTTTACATGAAATCATTACACTTCAGCAATTTATAGGCAGTTTAATTATTATTTCAGGCGTTATAATCGGCACAAGCAATTTAGAGGAAAGACTGCTTCAAAGGAAAAAAAATCGCGATAAACTAGAGTGTTAGAAAAGTAGAGGTGTTCAGCATTTCCTTGGCTTCTAATAAGAATGTTTTAGTTGGTGATCTAGCTTATTCAGTGTCTCTACTTGATATTTTAAGCTCTTTATCTTATAATAGTACTACATGCCAGTGAGCATCTACTCATACGATGTTCATTTACAACCTGCATTATGCAGCGTTGTCCGAACGGTTTATAACCGGATTATATCCGGGGACGTTACGGATTCGACAGGGATGGTTCAAGCTTTGGTCGCGCGTCGGAGGGCTCGGCTCCGTCATCAACGACAGTTATATAATAACTGGCAAACAACAAAACTTAGCTTTCGCAGCGTAAGCTCTTAAGCGCTCTGCCTCTCTATCGCCCATGTAGAGAACGTAGGGCCCAACTTTAGTGGGATACGGTCGATGGTGCCACCTGAGTCATCGGCAAGAGATTTCCAGGTTAGCGTACAGGACGCCTGTTTGTCGGCATAATGTTACGTGAATCGTAAATAGGCAAACTACACGCGTAGAAGCTGAAGTATTGGAGTTTCTGGACGCGGGTTCGACTCCCGCCGTCTCCATACATAAAGTGGCTACAAACGTAGTCATATCAACGATTTTAAGACTAGGGATATTGAACGGGAGTTGAACTCTTGTGCAATATCCCTTTTCTTATCCCTACATATTTTTACTATAATTTGCCTCTTAGACCTTCTAATTCAAACTACGTTTTGGGAGGTTTTTGCATGTCTAAAGGACGTAAACATGGCATATTCGCTGTTAGTGGTGATATGGTGGTTATGCCTACAAAGAAGAGAGATGAAAGAAAGGATGCTTTAACACTAGAAGCGGCTCTAAAAACTGTGTTTCAGCAAATGCAAATAGCAGGGAATAGACCACGTACTATTGATAGTTACTCGTATATCTTTGAACAGTTTGCTTCTGTATGTCGTATCGAGTATGTGGAGGATATTAACCTAGATAAGCTCTATCACTATTTAGATGTTCTAGAGGTTACCCCCGCCACTAAATTGATACGCTTAAAGTCGATTAAAGCAGTTCTAAGCAAGTTCTATAACAATGGATGGGTTAAAGACCGTTTTTGGAGTAATATCCATATCAAGATAGATAAGGAAGTGAAGAAGGGGGCTAAGGAAAGTGACATTGATAAGCTCCTAGAACTCATTGACCAAACTACCTTTATAGGCTTTAGAGATGCCGCCGCCGTTAAATTGATGTACAAGACAGGGATTCGTATTCGTACACTAGGAGAGCTTAGAGAGCGTCATATAGACTTTGAAAGCCTGTTTTTAAACTTAGATGGTTCTACATTGAAGAATCACAAATTCCTGAAGCTCCCACTTGATGAAGAACTGTGCGAAATGCTTAAAATGCTTCTAAAGCTTAATGAAGGAATCCGTTCTTACTATGGTACAGACAATCGCAATGTCTTTATCACACAAAACGGCTTACCAATGAATACGAGTAAGTCCTCAAACTGTGCTATATCTAAGCAATTAAACAAGTATTCAAAGCGATTTGGACTATCGAATATCAATGCACACGCTATTAGAAGAGCATACGCAAAGGGTTTACATGATAAGGGGGCAAGTATTGCCTTAATCAGTAAAGCCCTAGGACACAGTGATTTAGCGGTAACAACTCAGTACTTAGATTTAGATGTTGAGGAAGTTGCTAGTGATTTAAGGGAGTACCTATAGTTTTGATATGAACCTTGGTAATAAGTGGGTAATAGATAAAAAGTAAGAGCATGAATGAGGAGTCACTGTTAAACAATTTGATTACTGTCTAATTGTATTGACCTGATGCTCGTTTCGCTTCACTTCACTCACAACAGGTGGTGCTAGCTTTGCTAGCCCCCTTTTATTTGATTTATTTGTTATTCCTATATTTTTTTACTAAATGGTACTAATTCGAGGAAACAAACCACCCCTTATAAAAGGGATGGCGATACTAATTCTGAGGTATCTTCATAACATTTAACGTGCCCAGGTGTAGCTTTACCACGTATATTCTAAATAACTCTGTTATGCCACCTAGCCAAAAGGCTACTACGACGGTGTGTTCTGGGAAAGGAATAACACCCACAACGGTGAATCACCGCTTAGTAAGGCGGGCTAGTTTTTAACGTGTTCTCCTAGTAAAAACCACGGATAAAGCAGATATATTATTAGTTTATGTAGACCGCTCCTAGTACGCAAAATAGGAGCGGCAATATGTAAACAGTAAGGGAGTGGGGAGTAACTCCTACACTGGTAGAACCTCGTTACTTTCCTTGTCTGTAATACCATAGCTGTATCTAGTGTCATTAACACCGTTATTAGGTTTAGGTACTCTTTCTCACAGTTATAGTAGCAAAAAAGGCTACTTCGTTAACTAGATATATTCCATAATGCAATTAACCTCACGCTCGCTTAAACCAAGCTTATAAAGATAATCATGGAATGAGTCTCTAGTGATAGCATATTCATAATCACTGAGTATTCTATCGTCCGAAACAGTTTCTAACTCTTTGGCGTTAATGGCTCGATGAATTATGGAACTGCTGTAACCTAATTTCTCCATAATCCTTTTTGCTAGCTCTACTCTAATCATTACTGATTCCCTCCATATACTGCTGAATGAACTAAATTAGCATCTAGCCTACATTCGTTAATTAAATATTCTTCCAAGCTTTGTACGTCTACTAAGTAATTAAAGCTAGTATTGTAGTGGTGGCTAGGACGTTCAACTTTCTTTAACTTACTGTCTACTAATCGTTTAGCTGCGTTCGTAGTAAAGCCCATATTTAACTTGTCCATGACTCTTGCTACCTGTTCTACTGTGTACGTCATTTGTTATTGTCTCCTTTACGTAAGTACTCTATAATTTCATCGTATTCAAAGCGAATAATGCCACCAACATTAAAGCTGGGGATTTTTCCACTTTTAGCCCATCTATAGACTGTAAGTTCACTTACATTAAACAATTCTGCTACTTGCTTAACGCTCATAAACATAGAGCAATCGACCTCCTTTGTATTTATCTATACAAATTATAAGAATTGTTAATAGAGTAAATAACATGATAATGAATAGATAAATTAAGTATGGTGTGATTAGACTTGGGGGAGGAAGCGAGGCTAAGAGAAAAGCGGTTTAAAGTGGAGCTGTCTGAAACATTTGCAAAAATTTCTCACGCGTCAAACGAGCGTTACCCTATCATCTATCGCTTAAAGTCAATCATTCGGCACGGGGTGGGGTCTAATGAAACAAACAATAGAGTAGTTATAACCTACTCTGATTGTCGTTACAAGCATAACCGTAGTTATACAGCTTACGTTTGTATTGTTCCCTTTTCGTTCCCGTTTGTTCCCTAACCTTCCCTTTTACACGTTATGTAAATTAAATGGTTCTTTGTGATAATATAGTAATAACTACTAGTATTGGGAAGGTATCTTATGAAAAAGAAACTACAAGTGTTTATATCTTCAACTTATGAGGATTTGAAAGAGGAAAGACAAGTAGCGGTTGAATCTGTACTGAATGCAGGGCATATACCTGCGGGAATGGAATTATTCAAATCAGATGATAAGTCGCAAAAAGAGATTATTAAAAGGTGGATTGATGAATCGGACGTTTATATGCTTATCCTAGGAGGGAGATATGGTTCTATAGATGAGGAAACAGGATTAAGCTATACACATTGGGAGTACAATTATGCTGGTGAGATTGGGAAACCAAGGTTTGCAGTAGTTATTAGTGATGAGTACCTTGAAGAGAAGGTTAAGCACTTAGGTATATCTGCAATGGAAAGGAAAAATCCTACTTTGTATGAAGGATTTAAAAAGGATGTTCTTTCTAAGATATGTAAATTTTATTCTGACCTGAAAGACATTAAGATTACTGTGCTAGAATCATTGAAAGAGTATGAAAGTAATCCAGAACTCTTTGGATGGGTATCTGGAAGAGACGTACGCAGTATTGAAAAACTTGAACAAATTGATGTATTAGAAGGTAAGTATGCTGCTTTATTAGAAAAATACAACAAGTTGATACAAGATAATGGGAAGTTACAAGAGCAAAAACGAAAAGAGCGAGAGATAGATGGTTTACCTTTTGATGAAGTAAGGTCTATATTGGAAGGGATAAAGATTGTCGTTACAAAAGGAACAGAGGGAACTGAGTTATCAAAAGACTTGAAAACAAATGTTCACGATATGTTTGTTAGAGCAAGGAAAAGCTTGGCGGTTGGTATTGAAAATAAGAGAGGGATGCTTGAAATTGAAAATTTAATTTTCTTTAATGTTGCACCGTACCTTATGCAGTATGGCTTAGTTGAAAAATTAAAACAAGCAGGTACACCTGTTTTAAGAATGCAAACAACTAAGGACGGAATGAAATATTTAAAATTCGTTGATTTAGAAAAGAGAGAAAAAGAAATGGCACAAGTTGAAGTTGCAGCTTCGAGCGAAGCCGAGTAGAATAACTATAATAAGGTCTTTGAACCAAGTTCGTAAATATGTAATACTCCCTAGTGGAGAAAATCGCTAAAACTACATGTGTGGGGCGGGCTATAAAGCTTTGGGAGAGTAATGCTACGCGAATTGCGAATGGACAAACTACACGCGTAGAAGCTGAAGTATTGGAGTTTCTGGACGCGGGTTCGACTCCCGCCGTCTCCATTTTTAGAAATAAAATGATTTCATAGAGTGTCAAAACCCATGGTATTATAGGGTTTTGGCACTTTTTTAATTTCATTTAATTTCATTGAATTTCATTTAAATCTAGTCAATTTCTAGTCAGAACTCAGTCAAAACTTAGCCCTCTAGATAATTAACAAACTTCTGAATTGCGCCTTCTTTGGCTTTTTTCGTAACGTGTGTGTAAATGTCTAATGTAGTTTTTACGTCAGAATGACCAAGTCGATCTTGCACTTCTTTAATACTTGCACCGGCTTCAAATAATAGTGAACAGTGCGTATGGCGTAATCCATGAGGCGAAACACGTTTTAACGAAAACTTGTTTTGTACGCTATACATCCATTTTTGCACTTGTACAGGCTGAATATATTCATTTTTTGTATTACTAAACATCAATTGATTTTTCTTCAGCGTATTTATACCTAGTTGAATATATTGCTGCTTCTGGAGCTTATTCCATTCTTTCAAGATCGATAAGGTTGTTTCATCTATTTTAATTGTACGTGGCTTACCAGTTTTAGTTGTTTTCAAATAAAGCTTTGTTTGTTTACCACGCCCGATTGCTTTATTTATTGTAAGCTCACTTTCTACAATGTTTACATCATTCCACGTTAATGCTAATGCTTCACTTTTTCGCATTCCGGTATATGCAATCAAACGTAGTAGAGCATATGCTTTGAAATTAAGGCACTCTTTCGCTTTTTCAAGAAATGAAATTAGCTCATCTTTTGCATAAAAGTTTTCGTTGTCTTCTTCTACAATTTCAGTAAAAGCTTTTATAACTTTTATCTCAACATGAGTGAATGGGTTCGATTGAATAAAGCCGTGAACAATAGCGAAGTCTAAAACCTTTTTTGCATAAGATTTAATTGTACGTGCTTTTTGAACTTTAGCAGCCCATTCATTATAGTGTTTTTGGCAAATAGCAATCGTAATTTTTTCAATACGGTAATTTCCCATAGAAGGTAGAATATGATTTTTGAAATAGCCGACCGTTTTAACAAACGTACTTTCTTCAACTGTTTTTTCATATTGAGTAATCCAAAGATCGTATACTTCCTGGTATGTCTCCGCGCTTTTTTGTTTGTATGTGCCTTCTGAGACTTGAAGTTTAATTCGTGCTAAAGCAAGCTCTGCTTCTTTTTTCGTTTTAAAACCTCTGCGAGTAGTGCTGCGGGCTTTACCTGTAAGCTCATCCACCCCTAAATAAACTTGGAATTTATATAAAGTTTTACCATCTTTGTTTTGGTAACTTTTAATGGGGGAAGAATTATTTTTGGTCATAGTAATCCTCCTAATATCGTTGCGGGGGCAAGATATAAAGGAGAGGATTAATCCTCACAGTTATAATATATAATTTAACTCATGAAAAATCCTCTCGCGGCATTTAAATGCTGTATTCTTCCAGAAAGCGATTAATTTCTTTTTTTGAAACTCGTTTTACCCCTTCAATTTCACACACCTTTAACCCTTTATGGCGGAATTTTACAAAGGTATTATAAGAAACACCAGCGTATTTTGCAGCTTCTTTTAAAGATAACCATTCTTTAGGAATGTAATCGTTTAGTATTTTTTCTATTCCAAAGATTAATGAATCTTTGGAAAGGTTGTAAACATCGTTTCGATTCAATTATTCCAACTCCTAACGACTACTTTAGTAATTTAATTCCCGTATATCCGTATTTATTTTCATTAGCTAGTCTAAACCTAGAGTAATTTAGATTTGGAATAGATTTTAGATACTGATTGAAACTTTTAGTAGATACAGCAGAAAGATTATTTTCATCACAGTAATTCAGATATGCTTTTTCTAACACATGACCATGGATTCTGAATGATGAGTCAAAAATACAGCTATCTTTTATAAAAGCATCAATTGAGTTGCTTTGTCTGCTATAGTTTTCAGACAGGGTTATAACCTCTTGACAAGTAGTAAACTTAAAATTATTCGAATACCAACGTTGCCAACCAATAACTGCCCAGCTTACAATATAATCTCTTTCACTTAGCAATTTTTCTAGTAATTCTGGATCTTGTTTCTCCTTAGGTGTGGGGTTATTAAATGGAAAGATTTCAATTCTTTTGCTAAAAGCATTTAAGTTATCGGCGCTTCTAATAGTAGGTAGATGATTCCCAGCAAAAATTAATAAAGCTTTGTTGACAAATTTAATGGGCGAGTCATACAGTGGTCTAGCCATTAACGGATCATTTCCAGAAAGCTTTTTTAGGATATCAAGTCGGTTTAATGTTAGTTCTGAAGTTTCCGCGCATGTATTTAATCTTTTTCCGATTAGCTCGGCTAAGTATTCGGATTTATTTAATTGATCGAAGCTTAAATTAGTACAGTATTTTTCACCAAGTAAACTTTCAAGCAGTTTTAAAGTGAGAGTTTTTCCCGAGTCTTTTACACCTACTAAATATGGAATATATTTTATAGATCTGGTATTAGAAATTACTGCACCAAAAAGTTCTTGTAACCGGGCGTATAATAATTCATTCCCAGCAGTAATATCTTCCATAAATCTTTCGAAATGTGTATTGTAATCAAATTTAAATTTTTTGTAACTACCATTAATCGCTGATGTGAAGAAATATTTACTACTAGGTGTAATTAGTTCACTAGTTCTAAGGTTTAAAATGCCATTTTTGAAAAGTAACAATTCATCGCTAAAGGTAATTTGTTTACTTCTTTCTATGTCTTCTGAAAACTCAGCTTTTATCCATTGAATGATTTCTTTGTTTGTGTTTAATGTTATTTTATTTTTGAAATTTACTGGAGTATTTCTCCGTATAAATTGATCGGCATATTCACTGTAAAAATGAATGTAATGGCATAAATCGTCATCCCATACATATAGCATTTCTTCAAACTTTATAAATGTGTGATTCTCAGCTAAAATAGCAGCTAAATTATTATTTGAAATAGGATTAGATTTCTTTTTGTAAGTCGAATTTTTAATGTCATGATCACCAAAATAAACATTTTCGATTACATTTGAGCTATTTAACTCAATATCAAATTTAGGTGGAGGTAGAAACTCTTCCGGAAAGGATAGAGTTTCTCCGTCAAAAATAAAATCAGTAATAGACTTAGGGGTAAATTTATTGAGATTTTTATTCTTGTTCTTCATCTTCCTCTTCTACACCACCAATTAAGATTTTTTTATTATCAGATTTATTGAGCATCTTTTCGATTTCTAGTGCGTATTTCTTAGGGAGTATAGCAGTTAATAGTTTACGGTTAAATATTTTGCTTGAATATTTTATGTTAAATTGACATTCAATTATTGTTTGATCTGAACCAGGATCCTTAAAAACCATTGAAAAGAATGAAAAGTCCGCTACTTCCCAATATAGCAAAATAAAATCATCATCCTTTATTGAATATTTTTTATCGAATTTTAATGCTTCATCTTTAGTGTGGTGTAAGTTCATTGTATACAATATTGGGTTGTCAGTTTTCTTTAGATTGAAAGCTAAAACAACTCGATCGTTAGAGCTTTCGCTTATGGGTGTCCAATATTGAAAAGTCTCTTTACCCTCAAACGAAGCATATAAAACAGCTAAATGTGGTTTAACTGAATTTGTATTAACTCCGTTAACTAAAACTGTATTCTCTTGAAATGAAATTGCCAAAGCCCCATTATTTGGTGATTGACTCCAGGTAAGAACTTCGCTGAATTTTTTCTGTATTTTCTTTTTTTGGTTTGTCATTAATGATTCCTCCTAAATTTTTTTGAACTTCTACTTTTAGTGTAATTGAGGATATTTATAAAGCATCCTTAGTTAAATACATAAAAATTCGAATTATGTAGTTTGCTTTTATTGACATTTTAAATTTTTATGATATAAGTCTCGAATTAAATCTGGAATATAAGTCTGCGTTCAATCTGTTCAATGTGTTCAAATAGCTTTCTTCCTAACTTATTTTATATATGTATGGGGATTGTGTTAAATATTGTTATATAGGTTGGTTACTTAGAACAATTTGAAAGGTAGTGAAGAATATGGTGCATACTAAAGAGGATCTTTAGAAAATTCTTACGAAAGAATTTGATGAAGTGATAAAATTGGCGAACTTTTTTGTTGGTCATGGGATGAAGAAGAAATTACTATTTATATGATATTGGTCTCGAATTGAATCTGGAATATAAGTCTGCGTTCAATCTGTTCAATGTGTTCAAATAGCTTTCTTCCTAACTTATTTGATATATATATAGGTTTTGTGTTAAATATTGTTATATAGGTTAGTTACATAGAACAAATTGAACGGTGGTAAAGAAGATGGAACTTACTAGAGAGGATCTTTTGGGTATTGTTACAAAAGAATATGATGAGGACGATAAAATTGGTGAACATTTTTCGTGGTATCGAGATAAAGAAGAAAGTACGATTAAAGGTGATTGTGGATTTCATTTATTGAATTTTTTTGAGAGAAGTATTGGACAGTCTTTTAACGAAAATGATTTTTTCGTAGACATTAAAATGAGTTTATTAAATAGCGCTGTTGACGAGTTACAAGATTTTTTTACTGTTAAAGTTAATCGAGATAAATACCGTGAAGTATTTTTGGAGTTATTTTATACAGAAAATCGCATTAAAGATATGATACGTGAGGATGGAGTTCAGTTAGGGTTTTGGAGGCCTGATGAAGTTCCAAATAAAGTATATGAAATAAATAATCTTAATCTACAAATTCCAAAAATAAAGTATCAATGGTTGTTTTTTGTAATTTACGCTACTAGTAAATTACAAGGGAAAGATTTGAAAATATTATCACAGCGCTTTTTAGGATTAAGGTGGACTAGAAGTAAAGAACCTATTGAATTTCCGGTTTTTAATGAGGCACAAGAAAGAATCAGAAATTTTGCGCGGATAATAAAAAAGTATGAGATGGCTAAGTGTGAAGGGTATAACTTATCTTTGAGTTTATTCTGTTTTAATGAGGCAACAAATTTTTTAGATTTAGTTCAGATACTTAATAGTGATCAAGGGAAAAAAATAAGTAGTTCTTCTAAGCTTGTTGAAATTTTATATCTAGAAGGTTTGTCAACAAGAAATAGATTTTATAGCGGACAGTTTTATGGGGAAGTTTTACATGACGAAAACCTATTATTAAAATTTAATCGGATTTTTAGTGAATGTAGAATGTTATTAGAAAATATATTTAAGGATAGTGCAAAAGTTAAGGATTATGGGCTACCTACAAATATTGCCCCAGCTTTTGTAACTTACAGAAATCTTCTCAATGATTCAAGTTACGAAGATAGCTTGTTAAAAAACTTTATGAAATTAAGTGATGTTGAGTATAAAATAGGTAGTAAAGAGTTTGAAATGTTTGGTATGTTGTATAAAGAATTATATAGAAAGAATGCGAAAAAATGTTGAGCTAAAATATCTGATGCCCTGTAAAAATTAGACACTAATTTAATTTTTACAGGGCAGTTCACGGTTGATGTATGCGCAGTTTAACACATTAATTGATGCTGCATTTGACTTGAATTCGAATAAAGCAACATTAGCTGCGGCTTCGATTATTTTTGATGGTTTTAAGTTTGAGTATAAGTTTAAGAATGAGAAAAGGGCAAATATCGTATCTTCGATTTTGCCCTTTTTTATTTAGTACCGTTTATAATCTGTATCTAAAATTTCTTTAGCAATAGCAATCAGTATTGGAATAATAATCTCCCTCATCAAGATCTCTCCTTTATAAATAACCTTTTTCTTTTAATGAAGTAAAAGTATCTGTGCACAGTATCAGATGGTCTAACAACTCAATTCCTAAAATTTTACTGGCTTCTTTAAGACGTTCAGTTACTTCAATGTCTTCCGGGCTAGGGTTACTTACATTACTAGGATGATTATGACCAACTATTATTGATGCAGAGTTACTTAATAAAGCAGATTTCAGTACCTCACGAGGATGAACAATACTTGAGTTGAGACTACCAATGTGAACAGTTTGGATACATGTAGGTTGATTTTTTGTGTCTAGGCATAGAACGACAAAATGTTCACGATCGAGATCACCTAAAAATTCTTGTATTAATTGATAAGCATCATGAGGTGAACGAATTCTGCGTTCCTTATAAAGCATTGATTTTTCACGTACAAGTTTGACTTGAACAATGTGAACACGTTTTGCTGGTTGAGATTTAATCGTTAAGTCCCCGTCTTGGATAGTAGATTTAAACTCGTAATTTTTCATAACCTATTACCTCCTAATATAAAATCAGGCTCTATCATTTTATAAGGTGCTAGGGCCTATTCATGTGAATAATATATAAATAAAAACTATGATTACACGAAGTTTATATACATTCTTTTTAGTAACAGCCTTAGTAAAATGTATATAACATGGGGTATTCAACGGTTTAAAGTGTTTATAAGTTTGTAACCCTACCATAACGTAACGATATTCTTTTTTATAGTACAATGGAAGTATATGAAACAATCACCATTATTGGAGTTAGGTTCACTTTTTTGAAGTAATGAAGCCAAATCAGTATACATATCGAGGAGAAGTTACTTTAGCAGCTGCAATATATATTGATCGTTAAAGAGAGCGAATACTTAATACTTTTAAAAATATAAGATAGTTAATGGAGGCTTTAATTTGAAATATTTCATTGTGATGCAAGGACAAACTTATGATATTGAGAAACAAAAGGGGATAATTTGGGCGCCTCAGAAAGATAAAAATGGTAATATTCCTCACTCATGGTTAAGGATGAATGAGGTCAAATATGGTGACCGAATATTCCATTATTTAAAAGGAGAAATAGTAGCTGTTAGTGTGGCCGTTTCAGATTGCGAAGAAGGTAAAAAGCCAGAGTATATAAATTCATTTGAACAAGGTGTTGATATAGGTTTCATTGTAAAGTTAAGATACTTTAGACTTGAATATCCACTATCAATTAGAAAGCACTTTTCTGAAATAAAGGGATTTTTGCCTCTAAGGTACTCACCATTTCAACAAAATGGTTCTGGAAATCTGGGATATTTATATCCTTGCAATGAAGAGTTAACAATCAAAATTTTAGATTTAATTAGTGAAGAGAATTTAACTGAAATACGAGATTATAAGTTTGATTCATTAGGGGATTCAAAACAAAATCAGTTACTCGGTATTGTGAAAGAAACTGAAGCTGAAGCTAAACGAAAAATCCGTATCGGACAGGAGAAATTTAAAAAAATATTAGTACAATTATGGAATCACAAATGTGCATTATGTGATGTGAAAATAGCAGCTTTATTACGGGCAAGTCATGCAAAACCTTGGAGGGATTGCTCTGACAAAGAAAGGTTAAATCCTTATAATGGAATTTTACTATGTTGTAATCATGATGCGTTGTTCGATAGAGGTTTTATATCTTTTGATGAAAAAGGTAAGATTTGTATTTCTAAACAAATTCCTAAAGAACAATTTCCAGTATATGGTATTAAGACTGATTCACAAATTTCTTGTTACCCTGAAAATATTATATTTTTCAATTGGCATCGAAAACACATTTTCATTGAATTATAAATGCAGGAAGACAGCAATTGTGCCTTCCCGCATTTTTAATTTATTTATGTTTAATTAAATAGCTTTTCTTCGAAGTAGTAGTATTTTGCATTATCAAATCATTTACTTCATCAGGAATTATACCTAAAAAGTAATCCTCAATATAGTTCCAAAAGTCATCTGAGGCAACTTCCTTTTCAAATAAGTAGGTCAGTAAATTAGTAGAAATAAGATGGCGATCACGTACATTTTTTAACACTCGATTTTTATATCTAGCTGGAGATAATACTGCATTTTCTAAAGGTTGTAATGAGTTAATACGAATATAAATCTCAGGCTTTTCTCCACCATTTATTTTATAAAGGATCAGCTCACAAGCTTCTAAAATACCTAGTATAAGGAATAACTCGGCCATTTGTTTGTCTTCTGTATTTGGAAGTGGTTTTTTCATGAAAATTAATAAGTTTCCATCTTCAGAGTATACACTATCTGGACGATTAAGTAGGTTTTCTAAGCTTTGATAAGTTTCATTTATAAATGCATCAAAGCCCTGTGTAATAGTGTAGGCCTTATCAAGTGTAGATGTTGAAACTTTATTACGAGCAGCGTCATATTTAATAAAGCTTGTGTAGAAATTACGATGTGCACGTTGAAGGGAATCGTATTTCTCTAATGATTGAATAAAGGTATTTGCTAAGTTTTCACATTTGAAATAGCTTTGATTTAATTTAGGCATTAGTAATTTCGCGATATCTTCAATTGAGAAGAATTTATTATTTAAAGCATATGGGCTCAAGATACTTGCAAATTGATCTAGATATTTCTTAAAATCTCTCAAGAGTTGCTTAGGTGTGCCATTGTTAATCATTAATTCAATTTGTAATATAGGAATAAAATCTTCTAAATATTGAAGTTTTAATTTATCCTTTTGAGCATGGAAGAAGAATTTGAATTGTGAAAATGAAATTGAGTTAAACTTATCTTCCCAAAGCATTTTCATATCCATTCGGTAAATGTCACCGTAAAGATTAGAACTAGTACCTTCTCTTCGAGATTTTTCAATCGTTAGGTAGCGACTATATTTTTTTAATATTGTTTGTTCTTTTTCTTTCGGGAAAGTGAAAAATTCTCTTGAAAATACACTTCTTGGTCTAGCTACGATCGGTGAATATTTATACTGTGAAATAAAGTCTTTTTCTATAATTAGCAAAGCTGTTTTTAGTTTATTATCAATATCATCATCAAAATCAGATTTCTTGTTACTATCGAATATATATCTAAATTCTTCAGCGCTGACAAGTAAATTACGTTTGATCGGTCTTCGAACTTTAGCAAGTTGTATTATTTTATCCATTACTTGAATTAGTTGATTTTGCCTGATTGTAGAAATTCCGTGTAGTCGGTTTACGTGCATAAAGTCTTTTTGAAAGAAATCAAAATAAGCATTTCCAGTTGGCAGGTCTCGAGCTGCACGTCCGATTTCTTGAATATAATCACATACGTTACCTGTAGGTGCAAAGTGATACACATTATTGATGTCAGGTATATCTATTCCCATACCAAATGCTTTGGTAGCAAGCATAATTTTAGAATCACCAGTTCTAAATTTTAAAAAGTTTTCATTTTTATTTTCTTTTGTCAAAGTCCCATAATAAACAGATACACTTTTAGCAAGTTCAGGGTCCTTCTTCTCTAAAAACTCTTTAAATTGATGAATAAATGAAATCATCGGAAAATAAATTAAAGTTTTTTCACCGCGCTTCATAAATTTTTGCAAGCGATTTAGCATCACTGTATACTTATCTGCCAAATACTCATTATACCCATCTTTATTGACAGGTACACGCTTTAAATTAACTGTTAAATCATCGCGTTTTACATATCCAAAGTAACGTATAGGTGAAATCATACCAAGGCCGTCACGTGTTTCCGAGAACATATCCTCGACACCAGCATAAATTGATGTTGCGGTAAAGGTAGCAATTGGGAATGAATAACCTTGCTCCTCGATTAGTTCTTTTCTAAGTTTAGATAAATAGCCTCCTAAATACCAATAATCAGAGCGGAATGCTTTACCCCAAGTAGTAACAATATGTGCCTCGTCTATAATAAATAGTCCGATTTTTCGCTCACCAATAAGCATTTTAATGTCTGATCGACTCAATAAGGTTTCTGGTGAGATATACAAAATTGAAATTTCCCCACTTGCTATCTTCTCAGTAATATTCATTTTTTCAACTGGAGTTACTTCCGAGTTAATTGTTGCAGACATATGGATTGCTTTACTTTCCATTCCTTCAACCTGATCTTTCATTAAACCAATTAAAGGTGAAATGACAATCGTCAAGTATTCATATTCTTCTGCCAAGTAAATAGCAGGAATTTGGAACATTACAGATTTACCTGCACCTGTTGGGGAGGTTACGAAAATATCTTTAAATTCTTTCATTGGTACAGCTTTTGCAAGTTCAGCTTGTTCAACTAAATTATGAATTATTTGTGCTTGTGAAATTTCGTATGTTTTTTTGGGGTTTTCTATATTGTGAATGTTTTCATACATTTTTAATAAACGAAATGATGAATGCCCCCAATATTTTTCTAGTATAGATAAATAAGGTAAATCATCAAATTTGTTATGAGTCGTTTCATTAGGTATTACTAAACGTATATCGCAATCACAATATGAATTTAATAAAGCGATTTTTTCAGCGATCAATTCTGTTAAATCATCGAAGTTACCTTCAATACCAACAGTGATAGATTTAGTAGAAGAATTTTCAATTTGATGTGTAAATGCAGCGATGGAAAGTTCATCTTCAGTAATGAATGTATCAATCAATCCAATAAAATTTTCTTCAATTTCAATCTGTTCAGGAGTGTCAAAAAAGTTTAAGGTAACCTCAGATTCTATATAAGAAATAAAATATTGTCCCTGTACTCTTGAAATATTTCCGTAGTATTTAGAGACTAACTCTAATGATTCTGGTAAATCTTCATCAGAAACATATTCTTCATTTGCATAAAACTCATTAAATACTGTTTCTAGACCGTCAAATGTATAGAGAATAGGATAGATTTGGTGGTAAAGGTTATTTTGTACGATAATTATCTCAAAATACAAAGATAGCATATTGTTTTCATTTACCGTAATAAATTCTTCATAAGTACACCATTGTACGTCTCTATTAGTTAAAGACGGAACTTTCATAAATATACTCGGAAGCATTTGAATTTTATTATCCCATAGCAAATTTAATGAAAAATCACAGTAACCATCAATTAATTTTGTAAAGGGAACTTTTTCAATAAATGATTTATTGAAACCTTTATATACCAATAAAACTGGCTTTGAATTACTTAAATCTCTTAGGAAATCTTTTAATGCAATAGAATCAGTATATACCAAAATTATTCACTCCTTTTCTATACAGAATATTATATAATAAAATATAGAAAATAAGAAAAAAATAGGATGATTAATTGTGGGGAAATTAAATCTATTGATGAAAAAAGTTAATGACTACTTAATAGAGTTTAATTTGACTGATGAAATCTATGTTGATGAAGTCCAAGCGTATTTAAGTGAGATATCAGACAAGGAAGTATCTGCTACTCAAGTGGTTGAACTTTTAAAGCTCCGTAATTTTAAAAACATTGTGAATAGCAGACCGAAGCAAAATAATATGATAGGAAAAAAAATTGTAGAAGACGATGATGAAATTGACTTTTTATCATTACTTGAGAATAATCAAGAAGATGTAAGTTTTGTTGAAGCATTACAGAATAATTATTCAAAAAATAAATATTTGATTTCTCAATATCAAACTCATGATGATGAGAAATCATTAATTGAATTAGTAGAACTGAATATAGGATTAGTAAGAAAAGAGGTTTTTAAATGGAATAGCATTGTAAACCATAAGTTATCAGATGAAGACTTAATCCAAGAAGGTATATTAGGTTTAATTGAAGGAATAGATAGATTTGATATTGAAAAGGGCAACATGATGTCTACATATGTAATTCATTACATAAGAAAAAATATTATACGCGCAATATTTAATACAGGACATATTGTTAGGTTACCAGTACATGTTTTTGAAGCGATTTTAAAAATCAGAAAAGTTGAACGAGAGTCTGAAGTTTTACAAGAAAACGAAGAATACGTTTTGCGAACACTAGAGATGTCTCGAGAGAAATATTTGTCACTAAAGAAAATAGAGGCAGATTATTTAAAGATGACATCATTAAATTTATTAGTTTCTGAAGAAGGTGGAGACACAGAATTATTTGAATTACTTGATCCTACAAGAGCAGAGATTGTTGGTGGAATTCAAAATGATGAAATTCTATCACCTTTAGAGAGTTATATCAAAGACGAAGAAAAGAAGCAGATTCAAAATTTGTTACTATCGCTAACTGATAAAGAGGCAGATATTCTTTTATACCGTTTTGGATTCAAAGACAATCGAGTATATACCTTGGAGGAAGTTGGGAAACTTTATGGTGTGACTAGGGAACGTATAAGGCAGATTGAGGCTAAAGCATTGAAGAAATTATCTAGGAAGATTAGGGGCAATGAAATTTTTATCTGATGTAATTTCGTCTGTACGCTCTAAAAGCTTAATATAATACAATAAAAAGTGCTAGTTCGTCTTTCAATTCTCCCCTCTTATCCATTCAAATAGTAAATTGTTTTCAAAGTCAAAGTAAACGTAATTTTTTTAGATTGTTATCGTATTGAGGAAAGTATGAAAAAGTTAATTACGTATTTAAAAAAAGAGGATGGAGATTAATAATAATCTCCATCCTCTTTACAGTTACTACAGCAAAATACATTGTTATCTATTGAGAAGTTGTATAACAAATCGAATTCACGACATTTATGCTGTTACTAGGGTTAATTGAAAATAGTCTGATAGACTGAATTTTAAATTAAAATCAATAACCGTGTACCAAGTCACTTTCTATTTTTTTATCAATTTCCTGTTGTATTCTTCAATTTCTAACAGTATTTCATTTATAGGTTTCATTTCTTCTTCTGAGTCTTTGTCTTTTTTAAATATTTCTATCAATCTCTCAATTTCAGTTTTCATTTTCACAGGAAATTCACCTTTTTTCGAGTTTTCTAGAGCAGTAGCAAGTTGGTCCAGAAGATAATGAAAAATATCCTGAAAGATTCTGTGCAAATTTGTATTCATTTCTTTAAATTCGGGTGAGTCGTCTGATTCAACAATTTCAATTAGATAGCTTCTTGTTAATCCAACTCCAAAGTTTTCAAGTATTATTAACAGTAGATCATGGGGATCATAATTTTGATATTCAATCAAAATATATTCTACTAACTCTCTAAAATAGCTCATATCTTTAACATAATCTTGTGTTTTTTGTTGTTTGAATTCAATATCTTTTTCTTTAGATATCCATTTTATGAATACCCATTGTCGCTCTTGTTTAGTTTGGTTTGAAAATATATAGTCTAATGTATTTTCTTTAAATTCATTCTTGATTAATAGATTTAATTTCTCTTCAATATCAGAATTGTTCTTACTATATAATGCAAGAATTTTTCCAATTGAAATAGTAAGGAATAAATATATAGGTCTTTCTTGCTCAAGAACGGATTTAAAAAATTGCTCTTGCTTGTTATGATAAACTTGAGCCAGCATTCTAATAATATCATTACGAGCCTTTAACTCTTTTAACTGATCATACCTTTTTTTAAATACTCGAGTGATTGCATGGACTGCACTATCATTAAGTATTGGCGCATCCTTTGAAAGTTTGTCAAGTATCTTATTAAATTCATATAGTCCTTCAAAATAATAAAGTTCTTTTAAGCAGCTATCAATATCGCTATGGGAAATACCCTTAAGAAATCTATTCATTTCTTTTTCAGAGATTTCTTGATGTGCTGTTTGATACATGAAGTATTTCATAAAATATTTATTTTCAGAAATGAGAATATGACCATTTGTTAATTGTGGTTTTATTCCCCTAGGCCTTACTGGAACATCAAAATAGAGTGCAACCATTGGAAAGAGGTGGACAATCACTCTCTGAACAGAGCTAAATTGCTTTATAAATTCCTTAACTTCCATGTCAACCTCTTTTGATTCTTTTAAGAAAACGGAAGGGTTTTCACGAATATAATCATAAAGTCGTGGTACGAATACTTGTAAATACAACAAGTATAATAAGTCATCAATAAAAACCTCTTCTAGGAATAAAGAATTTCGCTAAGTTTATATATCGCTTAAAGTTACGTAGCGTTCCAGTCCAATTATCAGAAGAAAGAATGGGGTAAATTTCAGACTTATTCTCTTGAATAAAATTGGATTTTATATTTTGTTCGTTCAATATTAACTGTATTTTAGCGAAAGGGTATGAAGTGGGGCATATTGCCGGAGCTTCCACATTTAATGATCTACAAAAAGTAAGTTTAAAAGAAATTTTTGAAGTTATTTTAGATTATTAGGTGGTCTAATGCAAAATATACCGCACTTTCTTTTTGCGGTGGCTTTGATGGTATGAACGCTTCAATCTTATTGGAAGATGATCAGCTCTACCTAGATGCTTCGAAGATGAGTTAGAAAAGAACAACAAGCTATTTAAAAGATCACGAAAGAAAAAAAATGAATTTTAAGAATTAATTCGTGAGCCTGGGGCAGATGCGTTACCACCAATTGAACAAAATAAGGGGAATTCTAAACTGTCCGTAGAAAATCGGAGGTTGAAAACGAAAAGGGTCTAGTGTTAATGACAGTGGATTTGCAAAAATACACTGCCAACAGCCAAGATAAGCAAAAACCGAAGAAAGGTGAAATTGAGCACTCTCAGTTTCACCTTTCTAACTATTTGAAGCAAGTTAGTGAAATAACTACTTCTTTGGTAATAAATAATCCTTATACTGTAAAAGAGTTACCATTTTGAAAGTAATGATTTTAAGCTATAATATTGAGATAGTGTTAAGTAATGAGGATGATAAAAAAATGTCGGAACAACAAAAATTATTTAATGAAAGCAATTATGTAAAAGCGAAGCCTGTTTTAAAGTGGGCTGGCGGAAAAACACAAATGTTAGATATTCTCAAAGAAAATATGCCAACAAAGTTTAATAAATATATTGAACCATTTATTGGGGGAGGTGCTTTGTTTTTTGAACTTGCACCTACAAATGCAATAATAGCTGATTCTAACCCCGAGCTAATTAATTTATATAAAATAATCGCTGAAAATGTTGATGAATTAATTGAAGAATTAAAAGAAATGAAAAATGAAGAAGAATTTTTTTATTTGATTCGAGCAATAAATCCAGATACATTAACAGATGTAAGTAGAGCAGCACGAACGCTTTATTTAAATAGAACTTGTTTCAATGGTTTGTATCGTGTAAATAAACAAGGGAAGTTTAATGTCCCTTTTGGAAAATATAAAAATCCTAAAATATGTGATGAAGAAAATTTACATGTAGTTAGCAAAGTATTAAAAAATACCACAATTATTCACAGTGATTATAAAGATGTGCTGCGTGAATATGCAGAGCCTGGCGATTTCATCTTTTTAGACCCTCCTTATATTCCAATCTCACAGAACTCAGACTTTAAGCGATATACTAAAGAACAATTTTATGAAGAAGACCAACGTGAATTGGCGGAAGAAGTAAAGAGATTGAGGGATATTGGGTGTCATGTTCTTTTAACTAATTCCAATCATCCTTTAGTACATGAATTGTATAAAGAATTTGAAATTAGTGTCCATCAAACAAAACGTAATATTAATAGTGTTGCTTCAAAGAGAAAAGGAGAAGACGTGCTTGTCAAAGTTGAACAATGATAAACTTAAAATTAATTCAGAACCACTAGATCTACCAGAACAAACGCATAAATTTCCTTCAACAAGGTTTATGGGTAGTAAAGAAAAACTTTTAAATTATATTTGGGGTGTGGCATCTCAATTTGAATTTGAGACTGTACTAGATTTATTCAGTGGTAGTGGCGTGGTTAGTTATATGTTTAAAACCCAAAATAAACAAGTATTGAGTAATGATTATATGGCATTTTCAGCTAATATTACTAAAGCGCTTGTGGAAAATAACCATGTTACTTTAACTAATGAAGATTTAGAAGGAATACTAAATGAATCTATTGCAACTGATAAGTTTGTATCTGAAACATTTAATGAAATATATTTTAATGATGAAGATAACAAATTTATTGATATGGTTAGAGCGAATTTGAAATTATTAGAAGATGAGACGAAAAAATCACTTGTATTAGCCGCTTTGGTTCGAGCTTGTCTAAAAAAGAGACCACGAGGAATTTTTACATATACTGGACTTCGTTACGATGATGGCAGAAGAGATTTAAAATTGTCATTACGAGAACAGTTCTTAGAAGCTGTGAAAGCCGTAAATGAAGCTGTATTTGATAATGGTAAAGAAAACAAATCTTATAATGAGGATTCCTTGACTGTAGAAAAACACGCCGATTTAGTTTATATTGACCCGCCATATTACAGTCCATTAAGTGATAATGAATATGTAAGAAGATACCATTTTGTTGAAGGAATTGTTCGAGATTGGCAAGGTATAGAAATGCAGTGGAATACTAAAACTAAGAAGTTTAAAAGTTATCCTACACCATTCAAAAATTTACAAGGTACATATGAAGCATTCGATAAGATTTTTGAATACCATCGTAATAGTATTTTGATTGTTTCTTATTCGTCTAATTCTTTACCTAATAAAGAAGAAATGGTTGCTATAATGAAAAAATATAAAAAAAATGTTGAAGTAGTGTCAGTTGACTATAAATATTCGTTTGGAAATCAAGGACATAAAATTGGGGATAACAAAAATACGGTTGAAGAATATTTGTTTGTAGGATATTGATTTTATGGGGGCTGGATGGTATATGACTGAAAAAGCTTGGTATGTTGGAAATACTACTATTCGAAATGCAAAAAGACTAAAAGAAGGACTACGTGTTCTAGTTAATTCTCCATTACATGGGAACTTAATAGGCAAAAGTAATGAACAAGAATTTGCTAGGTTGTTACATGAAGAAGGAGTTGTTTTCGTAAAAAGATTGGATGAATCACCAGATAACGATGCTAGTGATGTAGGGAGAAAGTGGAGAGCTGCATTAATGCAATTGGGATTTATCAAACATCCAGAAGCTGATAGACCATTTACAGTTACCCCTAACGGTTTGCGGTTAATTAATGTAAATACTTTACCAGCGGAACAAGAAGTTTTTTTAAGAGCATTGTTAGCTCATCAAATCCCATCAGTAATTGAGGTATTCCCTGAGCCTATATTTAGTCCCTTACGGATTGTTTTAGAGGTATTAAATAAATTAGAAACTCAAGGTTTAGAAGCCAAAATTTCAAAAGATGAAATGGCTTCAATTGTTCAAGTTACAAGAAAAATTGAAGACGTGGATGACGCTGTTAATAATATAAGAGAATATCGTGAGAATCTTGCACAAATTACAGTAGCGAGAGATAAAAAACGTTTTGTAAATGAGTATCGTGATAATGTTGCTACAAACTTAACTGGTCAAAGTTCAGGAACGCTTAAAGACTACGCTGACTCCAATTTTAGATATTTAAAATTAACAGGACTTTTTGTGGAAAACGGAAGTTCTTTAAAAATTGCAGTTCATAAGCAGACGATTTTTAGACAAATTATATCTGAGCCATGGCAACCAATACCAACTGATAATTATTTGAATACTTTATGGAATGGGGCAATATTACCAACCGATAATGTTGAAAAAGCAATTGAAGCTATTCAGTCTACAGTTTCACTTTTGGAAACTAATGGTGAACAATTAGAATTGCCTATTTTAACATCAATGAATGAACGAGATTTATCTATGTTAAGGCTTAATTTAGAAGAGGATTGGTTAAAGGTACTAGAAAAACAGTTTGCTAGCAATCAAGTTAATGAGTGGGAAGATATTCTTGAATATCTAAAAGCCTTAACTCAACCGATTAGAAGAGGTAGCAAAATTCCGCAAGGTGAAGGACCTGCTTACTTTGAATGGGCTTTATGGCGAGCATTTTTAGCAATAAATCATTTACAAAATTCTCCTTGGGAAGCAAGACGTTTTAGGGTCGATGAAGAATTTTATCCATTAGGCCATGCAGTTGGTGGCGGTTCAGATTTAATATTTGAATTTGATGATTTTGTTATAGTGGGTGAAGTAACGCTTTCAACTTCTTCAAGACAAGAAGCCATGGAAGGTGCTCCAGTAAGAAAGCACGTTGCCGACATGGTGGAACAATATGCAGAACAAGGAAAAAGGGTTTATGGTTTATTTATGGCAAATACAATTGATACAAATACTGCTGAAACATTCCGTTTAGGAGTCTGGTATCATCAAGATGATGAGAAAATGGATTTAGAAATTTTACCGATTACAATAGAACAATTTATTACTATTTTCGAAAATGGGTTTAATAATGGTCAGAGAATAATCAATTATAAAATGTTTGAAGAGCTAATAAATAGTTGTCGAGAAGATTGTTCTACTACAGATGCTCCATCATGGAAGCAAATTATTGATGAAAAAATCAATCACTTTGCGAATCAATTAAAGCAAACATCCTAAATGATAATATTGAAAAGAACCTATGTTATATTTTCATAGGTTCTTTTATTTCTTTCGCCAAGTTATCTAATACCATATATCTAAAGCTGCTTTTTGACTTCAATTAAACTTTTATAAGGTTGAAATATGTTCATACTGTCTTTAAGTTTAAAAGTCTCTGAATTTGTTCCGTTTTCAGTTGCTTCAATGTCTAATACATCGTATTTTAATATCAATTCTTTAAATTTTTAATTTTCACTATATAGAGAATTGATAAGAATTAATTCAAATTCAGCATTAGACCACTGAGCACGTAGCAATCCAAAATAATATCTTCTATCTGCAATTATTGTTTCACGTCCAGTTGCTTCTTTTATTTTCATTTGTTCCGTTTCATCATTTGCAACATTATTCACTATGAATTTTACAATCCGATAATTAAATCTCATATAATGACCAATATCGTTTCCAAAATCATCATGAAACTCTTTATAAACTTCATCCAAAACTTCTTGTTTAATAGTGTCAGAATTCCAAAATAAATTTTGAAAATACTGATTTCGCAGATAAAAGCTATTTGTCCAATTTGATAAACTAGCTTCAGGATTCTCAATGAAATATATTTTTTGGGCAAATCTTTCTTCATATATATCTTTTAATTTAGAAATCGCCTTTCGACCTGAATAACTACTTTTGAAGAGGGTTAATTCAATATTATTTACAATTTGATGATGTAACGACAACATATTAAAAAAAGCATTGTCTATTTGTTGAACTTTAGCGGTTGTATTTCCTGTTTTGAACTCTTCGCGAGTTAGTTCGAGTTCGCTTCTTTGGATTCCAATAGTATGTATTACAAAAAATATACTTGCTAATGAAAGTAGACCAACAGTTGTTCCACCAAAGAAGTCTCCTATCGTACCTAATTCTCCTATTTCAGAAGTAGAGAAACCAGTTTTTGATAGCAACATGATAAAGAAAGGATTTATTACGGCCAATATAATAATTATAATACCTGAGAAAAACCAGCCTTTTTTCATTTGAAATGCGAGTTTAATTAAAAAAATAATTAATCCTACAATTACTAAACCTATTAATATTAGTAGTAGTAATTTGTAATATCCTTCCATACGCCCATCCTGTAATTAATTTGGTAATTTTACCATATTATACTACAACAGAAAGCGTAAATTAGTATATGGGGAGATTATGAACTATTCTCCTTTCGAAATTAACGATATTATTATCTATGCTCAGATTGTGCAATTTTTTATGTTAGATTGGAAAGGAATGTACTTTAAGTAACGGGTGCTTATCTTGAATAAGATTTAAGCTATGATATTGAACAATCGGGCGCCTTTTTTTAATAAAGATCAGCGTCCAAAATTATAAAAAGTTGAAAATATGCAATTTATTATTCATTCTTTGCATATTTTCAGCTTTTTTACATTCAAAAAACATACCGCCATAAACGTCATCTTTTGAATGCCGAATACAGCAAGGACAGTTAGAATTTTAAACTATTGTTTTTGTACTTATTTAATAGTTATAGAACCTAAAAATATAACTATATTTGTAAGTAAATAATGAATTATTATGGAAGATAGTTTTATATTTTGCTATAAATATTTAAAGGAGGTGAAATTTTGAAAGTAATACATAAAGCGGTGAAGATATTTATTGAATGGTGTAAGGATTATAAATCTGATTTTAAGAAAATCATCTTTAGTTTTTTAATGGGCTATTCTTCTGTAATAGTTGTAATATTAATTTTGAAATTAAACAACCAGCAATTGTTTGGAACTGAATTAGGCAGGGATATTATTTTTTCAATATTAGGTTGTAGTAGTAGTATGCTAGCAGTTGCTTCTGTAACAATTGAAAAAAATAATACTTCTTTAAAGACTGTGCCAATGTTATTTAATATACTTGCCATTTTACCGATATTTGGATTTATGAGTTATTTTTTGATTGACAGTTCTGTCGAGATTAATACAAAACTTTTATTCACTATTGCTATTTTAGGTGTAATTTTATCATTTCATTATTTGGTAATCTCCACAAACGAAGAGAGAACTAAAAGAAAAAAATATGAAAACGATTCTAAGAAACTTAGGAACGAAAGTGAAAAAGAAACTACGGGTACTGTAGCAGGGAAAGAAATTGAAGTTTAATAAATAAGAAATGAGGTGAAAGGATGAAAACTTTAGAAATCAAAGTGGAAAAAGTTACACAACCTATTGGAGAGTTTTACATTGCTCAGATTGATAGTGAAATATTATATTCAATGGCAAAAGCAGATATTATGAGGATTTCTAATAAAGCAGATACTATTTATGAGGGGATTCAGAGAGAATTAGACCTTAGGAAAGTGGATAAAATTAAAAAATATCTACAATCAAATGACGCAACTTTTCCTAACTCAATTATTTTAAATTTAAATAAAGAATCTTTACTTGAATTAAAAGAATCTACTTTGAAAATAAAAGTTGATAAAGAGTCCTTTTCAATAATAGATGGTCAACATAGACTTGCTGGTTTAAAGGGGTATAATGGTAAGTTTAGTCTTAGTTGTTCAATATTTATTGGTTTAGATAAAAGTGAGCAATCAAGAATATTTGTTACGATAAATTCTGAACAAACAAAAGTGAATCCATCTGTTTCAGTATACCAAGAATACGAGGATTCGATATTAACTCCAAGAAAGTTTGCTGCAGAAATAGCAGTTGCATTTGCTACAGATAAAAAATCAAAATGGTACAATCAAATAAAACTTAGAGGTTTTAAAGATGAATTCTCAGAGGAAGGAATAATTAGTCTTAGTGCATTTTATAAACCAATATTAGATTTAATTTATGATGATGATCTCTATTTTGAAGTTAGAAACTTATTATGTGAAGATGTTAATAACCCTTCAATTTTTAAAAACTACTTAGAGTATTATACAAAATTTAGTGGTTCAGAAAAATACATATTATGGGATGTTTATGTTGAGTACAAAAAAGAATTACTTTATAAAATTTTAAATAATTATTTTGATTCTCTCTCAGAAGTACTATATAAAGATTGGGAATCTGGAGATAAGAGTATTATCAAGAAAACTACAGGATATAACGCATTGATGCTATTATTTAAAGATTTATTTGTTATTGGTTTTGAAAATGGAACACTGTCAAAAGATTTTTTTGATAATTATTTGTCTAAACTAAAAATACTTAATGGAAAAATTAATGCAAGTAATTTTGAATCTAGTGGTCAACAATCAGCAAAAAACTTGTATTTAAATTTTAAGGAGCTTATTTTCTAAAAATAGACTAATATTAAAGCTCTAATGCATTAAAAGAATTAGGATTTATATCATAGATTTTGAATGGAGAATTGAATGATAAAAATTAATCACTTATCGAGGTTCCATAAGGTAGGGCAAGGGCTATTTTATTCTGCAACTATAAAAAATATAGATTCAGATGAAAATATTAAATATATTATTGATTGTGGAACTTCAAAGGGTGCAACTGAATTAAAGATGGAAATTGAAGAGTACTTGATTAATCTCAATAAAGATAGTTGTTTAGATATTCTTATAATTTCACATTTCCATCAGGACCATATATCAGGATTAAAGCAGCTTCTTGAAGGGTTTGTTCAAAAGAATATAAGGATAAAAAATTTTTTTATTCCATATTATACAAAAATGCAAAGGAATTATTTATATATATATTGGAGTAAGAAGTTAAGTAAATCTGAAGGCTGGATATTGGACTTTATATTAAATCCAGTAGGCTTTCTAGATAATTTTAATATAGTTAATAATCTCATTTTTATACATCCGAGTGATTTAAATAATACGGAAATCAATAACAACGCTGTTCTTCCTCTATCAGATGATGATAGTGTAAAGATTGTTGGAACAAACGTTTTAGGTATTGAAAGCGAAAATGTAAGTCATATGCTTACTTTATATCATTTGACCGATGTAAAAGTTACTATATTAGCATTAATTGAATTTGATTTCTGGGTAAAAAAATGTAATCCAGATCTATTAGAAGAGTTTACATCAAATATGGATAGAATTATTAGTAGCGGTTCTTCATTACAAACAATTGCTTCAAAAATTTCTAAAGATAAAAGAGTCTATGCTGCTTATAAAAAGTTACATGAGGACTTTAATGATACCTCACTTTGCGTTTTAATTTCTAATGTATCTGAAATTATAAAAGCCAGATGTTATTTCTTAGGAGACAATTATTTAGGAAACTCTCAAAATTTAAGTCTAAATTGGCCAAGCTATAATTCTTCAGTGAGTTTTAGAGGTGTAAAATTACCACTATTTAGAGAAAAACTAACGAATAGGGCTTATTTATGCGTTAGGTATGCATATTTCGGTTATCTTTTTACAGGGGATATTAATCTCTCTGCTAATAAAAATGGTACAAAAAGTGATACATACATAGATTTTGTGAATCATTATCAAGATAAACTTAAAAGGGTTCAATTTTTAACAGTACCTCATCATGGCTCAAGACATAATTGGGATAATAGATTATTATCTGATTGTAACTATCCTATCTCAGTTATTTCCTCTGCTCAGACTGGTAAATATGGACATCCTGATTATATAGTAGTAAGAGATATAGAATCATATGGTTGGGCTTGGTCAAATGAAGATGTCTCGATTGATATTTTACAAAGAATGGTCTTTTAAGAGTGGCATTTAAAAAGTTGTAAATATTTTTTCTTTTTGAAACGTAGTCAAAAACGTAGTCAAAAAATTCATTTGCCCCCGCAACCTTTGATATAACTACATTCTGAGACGGTTGGTTCGACTCCCGCCGTCTCCATACATAAAGGTGAGCAATATTGTATCAGTAAATAAGGATAAGGATATCATCATCTGAAAAAAATATGTGCTTTCAACAGGTATTTTAAATACATTGGCTATGAATTATTTACTAAGTTTTTACTAAAATTAAGGTTAAGCGGTACGCTAATATAGTAAAAAGGTTTACATCAGCAAAATAAGGTATATTATATATATTTGTTGAATAAGATTTCTTTAAAGGTAAGAAAAGTAGGTGAACCAAAGTGGGGAAATATCAATTAGATACTAAAGGTAAGGTGGCTGTGGCCAAGTATCATGAAAAACACAAGCCAGCCAAATTTGATTAAAAGCAGCAACTTGAGAAAATACGAGCGGAGTATTTGAAAAAGAAGCAAGAACAAACAGATCAATAATTTGAATGAAAACATAGGAAGACTAAAATCTCCCTATGTTTTTCTTTAACATAAAATTGCGGTAGATTTTATTATTCTCCTAAATGGCAGATTCGATGACAGAAAACTTATTATCAGATATCCATTGCTCTTAACATTTCTTGTACCGTACCACCCTAGAATTTTTATTTGTTCATACTCCGTGCATTTGTTGTCATAGGGAAGAGACTCTTTTTTGAAAAACAAATGAAATCGTTGAAAATTTGAGAGAGTTTATCCAGCTCATTTTCATTTTTGTTTCGAACGCTTTTATGACAAAGACGAAAATGTCATCGATTCTATCAAGAACTTTTGAATTAGTGGTCTTTCTTCAGTTCAACTTAAGCTGATTTTGGGCTCTCAAAGTATTTATTATGGAGCATAATGCAACAATTCCGAAAAGTAAGATTCGCTGAATTCAGCCTAAGAAGATGTGAATGTCATCACTATAATGGTAGAAGGGTGTGCTAAAAGTCGAGAAACTTTCAGCACACCCTTTTGAATTTAATTGAACAGAAGAAAATGAAGGAGTGTTATACTCCCGTATTTTTCTATCCATCATTTAAAAATATAGTATAGTTATTGTAAAAACCTAAATGATCGAGGGGACTGGAATAGATGAACTTACTAGAAGTTGGAGTAAAAATAAAGCAGATGCGGAAGAAAAATAAAATGTCTCAGGATGATTTAGCTTCGCAGATTAATTTAACGAAAAGTCATATTTCAAAAATAGAAAATGGAAAAGCGACACCGAGTCTGGTGACATTGTCCAAAATTGCGGAAATATTTGATGTACCAATGGCTTGGTTTGTTATCCAGGATCAATTTGATGGCATTTCGATTGTTTCGAAAAAAGAACGCAATGAGACTGTAGAAACGAATGAACTTGGCTATCAATATGAGCTGTTAGCGAATAAGAGTTATATGAGCAATATCAATCCTTCTATTGTTACTGTACATAATGGGGCGGAAAATTTAGCTCCTTATACACACGATAATGATGAATTTATTTATGTCATTTCGGGTAGTATCGTCTTGAAATACGATCATAAATTTTACAATTTAGAAGAAGGGGACTCTGCGTATTTTTCTGGGAAAAAGGAGCATATCTTTATTAACAATTCTGCTGAAAACTCAAAGGTATTAACAATTTATGTTGAGGATTAAATCTTTCCTTTAAACGTAAATATTATCGAAAATACAAATTTCTTGTTTACAATACTATTCAGACAATTTACAATTGGTGTAATGTTATTCAACTAAGTTGAATTATATTACACTTTTTTTTATTTTTGGGGGTATGGGGATGACTTCACGTATTAAGGGATTTTATTTACTTTCAGTAGAAGAGCGAATTAAGTTAATCGCTGAAAAATCAAATTTAACCAACGAGGAAGTTGAAGCTTTAAAAAGTGGAATTTCATTAGAGCTTGCTGATGCGATGGTTGAAAATGTTATTGGACATATTTCAGTGCCTCTAGGGGTAGCGGCCAACTTTAAGGTGAATGGCAAGGAGGTATTTATTCCGATGGCTACGGAAGAGCCATCAGTAATTGCTGCGGCTAGTAATGCGGCCCGTGCAGCATATGAGTTAGGTGGTATTTTTACTTCCAGCTCGGGAACAGTTATGCGAGGACAGATTCAGGTATTAAATATTGAGGACCCTCATGCAGCAAGGGCGAAAATTTTTGAACATAAAAATGAGATCATCGAGCATTGTAATGAAAAGGATCCAACGTTAGTCAAGTTAGGCGGTGGAGTGAAGGATATAGAAGTGCACTTAATCGACACAGCAAAAGAAACAATGCTTGTTGTGCATTTAATCGTAGATACGAAGGATGCAATGGGGGCAAACGCTGTTAATACGATGGCGGAATCTGTGTCACCATTAATCGAACGTATTACAAATGGACGAGTTGTGCTCCGGATTATTTCAAATTTAGCAGATAAACGTATTGTTCGTGCGCGTGGTGAATTCTCGACAGAAATGCTCGGGGGGATAGAGATTGCGAAAAATATTGTAAGTGCTTACGAATTTGCAGATGCTGACCCGTATCGGGCTGCCACACATAATAAAGGGGTTATGAATGGTATTACAGCTGCGGTATTAGCATCGGGTAACGATACACGTGCTGTTGAGGCTGGTGCTCATGCCTATGCTGCTCGTTCTGGTAGATATCGTTCTTTAACAACGTGGGAGCTGAATAAAGCAGGCAATCTTGTTGGGACGTTGGAATTGCCATTAGCAGTTGGTATTGTGGGAGGGGCTACGAAGACTCATCCTGTTGCAAAAGCAGCGCTAAAAATTATGGATGTGCAATCTGCAGAGGAGCTAGCTAGCTACATTGCCGCAGTAGGATTAGTTGAAAATCTAGCAAGCTTACGCGCACTTTCAGCAGAGGGTATTCAATCTGGCCATATGCGTCTGCATGCGAAAAACTTGGCTGTAATGGCTGGGGCAACAGGCGATATTATTGATCGTGTTGTGCAGCAGGCTGTAGAAGAGAAGGATTTCCGTTATGATCGTGTTTTAGAGATTACAAACTCTCTGCGAGGTGAATAATACATGGCGAATACTCCATACAATGAGCAAAAAAAGGTAGAGGAAAAGAAGTTTATTGAAATTTTAGGAGACACGGTTTCTGGTAATCAATTAATTATTTCAATTATTTTAAGCGTTGCTGCAAGCTTTTTAGGCTATCAGTTTGGCCAGTGGGTTTTTCCGAAGTTTGCAGACCCTCAAATGATTAACTCTTATTCACTGTTAACAGGAATCACGGGAATTCTGATTGTTGTTGCTATTAATACGATTCTTTTTAAACCAAAGCGTATTTTAGTAGAAGATGAAGCATCTAGTCATTCTTTAAAGGAAGCATTTGAGGACTTACAAATTGATATAGACGAGGAAATACGTTTAATCGAGGAAGATCCAGTGACAAAAAAAGAGCTTGAGGATTTTGGTATTCTTTCTAGCTTACAAGGCTTGAAAGGAGCGGATAAAAAATGAGTATTTATTTAATAGCTCTTTTATTTGCACTTCTTGGTGCAGCTATCTTTACTATAATTGGACTTATTTCGGGTACAGATGAAACAGCAATTATGGTACCAATTACATTGTTAGTTATTTTGCTAGGAGCGCCTCCTGAAGGGGTATTCGCCTTTTTCATGGCGGGGGTGTTAGCAAAGCACTTAACACATGCTGTACCAACTGCGTTATTAGGTATTCCTGGTGATACAACAGCTGTACCGTTAATCGACCATGCCAATACATTACGCCGTTTAGGGATGCCACACGTCGCACTACGTAAAATGATTTCCGGCGGCGTCATCGGTGCATTTATCGCCCTACCAACCGCTGTATTGTTAGGTCAGTTTTTAGGTCAATTTGCCGACTTTTTTAAATCTTCATCAGGCATTATTTTTACACTTGCCGCTATTTTAATCGCATTCTTTTCAAAGGGAAAATGGGCAAGTATTTTAATTATTATTCCATTTGCATTTTTCATAAAAGCTTTAGATAGCGTTAGCTTTGCGATGCTTGATAAACATTTAAGTATTACATTCTTTTTAGGAATTGCGATTGGACCGATGTTTTGTAATATTTTAATGGCGGCTTCTTCTATTGCTAAAAATGATCTAGCTCGCAGTAAGCCAAATCAATATAATCTTGCTCCCGAAACGAAGTCTTGGAAAGGCTATTTCCCGAATCCATTTAAAATTTTATCGAAAAGGCAGACCATTTTTACGAGCATTACAACGTTTCTTTCCTCCCTTACATTTGTTTTTAGTCCTGTAGGGATGACGTCATTGATGGGAGAAATTGTAGGCTCTCGTACAAAAGGTGCCTATAAAAAATCAACAACGAGTCTTACTGTCATGAATGGTGTAACGGAATCGACTTATATTGCTGAAGCGATTATTCCATTAATTGCATTCGGTATTCCGTTAAGCCCAGTAGCACTTGGACCAGCATCACCATTGTTTAATGCACCACCAATTTTTACAGTAGATCCAGTAAACAACTTACACACATTAATGTCTTCTTGGGACTTTTTTATTTTTGGGTTAATTGGTATAAGTGTAGCTGCTTTAATTGCCTATCCATTTGCGATGAATTATGCACGTAAAGCGTCTGTATTAGTATTAAAATATATCAGCCAGGAAGCAATTGTAGCGATGTTCATAGGTTTAGCGTTCTTGCTTGCTTATAACGAGGCACAATTATTAGGAGTAGTTTTAACGTTTACAGTCGCAACTGTTGGTGGTTTATTAAATCGTATTTTAGGTGTAGGGGCCGGTGTACAATTCATGGTATTCTACGCATCAAGCTGGATTATGCTACAGCTGTTCGGCATTTAATTAAAGGAAGTGTATCTTGATGAACTTACCAAAAGCAGTGGAGATTAGAGAAGTAGGTCCGCGTGACGGCTTACAAAATGAGAAAATTTTTATTCCAACTGATTTGAAAGTGCAATGGATTAACTTAATAAGTGAAACAGGTGTCCGCCATATTGAAGTATCCTCTTTTGTTAGTCCCAAGTGGATACCGGCTTTAGCCGATCATCATGAAGTATTCGAGCAAATCACACGTCATGAAAACATAACGTATACAGCTCTTGTGCCTAATTTGAAAGGGATAGAAGGAGCCATCCAACAAAAGGTTGATGAAATTGCTTTATTTATTTCTGCTTCTGAGGAGCATAATCAAAGTAATGTAAACGCTTCAATCAACCAATCTTTGCAAAACTTAATAGCTGTAGCCGAAGTAGCAAATCGTGAAGGTATATCGTTAAGAGGTTATATTTCAACTGTATTTGGCAGTCCGTTTGGTGATGAAGTAAAGCTTCAAACAGTGAAGGAAATCATTGATGCCTATCTAGCAATGGGCGTTTCTGAAATTTCAATCGGCGATACAATTGGGGTAGCGGATCCTGTACAAGTAAAGGCTATTTTATCAGAGTTACTCACTCAATACGATAGTGATTTGTTTGCCCTTCATTTTCATGATACGTATGGCCGTGCTTTAGCAAATATATTTGCAGCACTTGAGCTGGGCATTACAAAATACGACAGTGCTATTGGAGGTTTAGGAGGGTGCCCCTATGCTCCTGGTGCAAGCGGCAATGTGGCAACGAATGATTTAGTGAATTTCCTGCATCGTTTAGGCGTGCAAACGAATATTGATGAAGGAAAATTGTTTACCGCCACACGATTTTTACAGCAGGCAATAAATAGACAGCTTGATAGTAAAGTTTATAAAGTGGAAAGTAATTAAGAAATAGGATATGGGGTGGGACCTTCTCCCCTATAGATAGAGTCAAAATCAGAACTGCACACCAATTGTTAGATATACTCTACTAATTGGTGATGCAGTTTTTTCTACGGAGGAAAAGTTGGAAGCTGTTAAATCAATCGTTCGTTAGGGTAATAAAATCCAATATGAAGGCGTAGAAGCATATTTGAACCAATTTACACTACCTTTGAATTCTATGAAGGAACCTATTAAACATGGTCAATATACTTCAAACACTTGGCAAGCAGCTGGGTACGATTGGTTACTTGAAACTTTCTATAGAGGTTTTGAAGGTGTTTTTTGATGGTATTTTCGCTGACGAATAATTGTTGGGCGATTTCTCCGTTTTTTAAGCCTTTGAAAACAAAATTTAACACGTCACGTTCTCGTTCTGTCATTTCAAATAGGATAGAGGGCTGTGAATAGTGATGTAGGGAGTACATGTTTTCGATATTTCTTTTCAAATATACTAGCTTTAACATATCTTTTTCATTAAATAGCTTCTCGCCCAATTTTCTTAAAAAGCCGATAACTGCTACGGGTTTATTGTCTACCTTTAAATACATAGCCATTTCATCTTCATAGCGATTTTCTTTTAAAAAGACTTCTTTATAGTGTGTTTGTTTTTGTGGGCACATAATTTCATTCTTGGTCATTAGGTGAATGGAATGCTGTGAATTTATATTTTGAGGGTGTAATGGATCAAGGTGTTTATAGCTTTGTAAGTAATCATTAATCGTATGACCTTCTATATTAAAAAGCACTGGGGCACTTAATTCGTTATTTGATAGTTCCCAAAAAAGCATATGGTGATAGTCGAGATGCTGACTTAACGTTTGCAACAGTTCTCTTTTAAAGCCTTCATTACTTTGTTTAACATTCATATTTGAAATATGATAGCTAGCTTTAAGAATGTTTTCTACATCATTTTCGTAAAACATGAAAACACCTCGTTTCTCTCTTATGCTTTTATATTCTACTTTGAGGAGAATTATCCTTTCGGGTAATGTTAAATACTTAGAATATTCAGTACATTATAGTTGTAAGATTACTACTATACGAGGTGATGATATGAATTTACAAGAGTATGCATCATATGATGGCTTGGGGTTAGCCGAACTAGTTAAATCAAAGAAAGTAACACCACAGGAGCTAAAACAGCTAGCGTTAGAAGGGATAAAGAAAGTAAACCCATCCATTAATGCGGTAGTTAGTGTGTTAGAAGAGCAGGCTGATAAAGCCATTGAGAAGGTTGATGAAAACGCTCCGTTTGCAGGTGTTCCGTTTTTAATTAAAGAGCTTGTGTTACATGCAGAGGGTGTCCCGCATAGTATGGGGAGTCGTATAGGGGAAAATACAGTTATGCCTGTTGATAGTGAATTAATGGCGCGCTTAGAAAGGCTGGTTTGATTTTAGCAGGTACTACGACTACACCTGAGTTTGGCTATAATGCAGCTACTGAAGCAGTTATTTATGGTGCAACGCGTAATCCGTGGAATTTACAGCATAGTCCAGGTGGTTCAAGTGGTGGGTCGGCAGCAGCTGTTGCGAGTGGTATTGTACCAATTGCCCATGCGAATGATGGTGGTGGTTCTATTCGTATTCCCGCTTCCTGTAGTGGGTTAGTTGGATTAAAGCCTACACGAGGAAGAGTTCCAGCTGGTCCATTCAATAGCGAGCCTTTAAATGGTATTGCAATCGAGTTCGCTGTGACTCGTACAATTCGCGATACAGCAGTGCTACTGGATCAAGTAGCGGGTCCTGATTTAGGAAGCTACTCCAAATTAGAAGTAACACATGCACCATATGGACAGCTAATCCATGAAAAAGTACGCCCTTTAAAAATTGCATGGACAACTGAAACAAATTCTGGAGCATTTGTAGATCCTGAATGCATAGAGGCTGTTCATAAAACAGTTCAAGTGTTAAAGGACCTAGGACACGAAGTAGTTGAGGCTCGTCCGAAATATGAGCAAGCGTCATTTACAAAGGCGACGGTTGCTATTTGGACAGCGAATATTTATCAAATGATTCAAGGTGCAGCAGCGGGGACGGGTAAAGCAGTTTCTCCAGACCATATTGAAGCAGCCATTTGGAAATGCTATGAATATGGTGGACAGTTAAAGGCGGCTGATTTATTAGAAGCTATTCATACTAATGCAGTTGTTTCGCGTCAGGTTGCGGGCTTCTTTGAAGACTACGACATCTTATTGAGTCCAACAATCGGTACATTGCCTGCGAAAATTGGTGAATTAAATGCCAATAATCCTAGCATTTCAGCTGTTGAATGGACGGAGCAAATTTTCACGTATGCGCCATTTACAAACTTATTCAATGCTACAGGTCAGCCTTCCTTATCATTGCCATTAGCCGAAAGTAAATCAGGCCTACCAATTGGTCTACAATTTACAAGTAAATTTGCAGATGAACTGACGCTATTACAGCTAGGTAGACAATTAGAGGAAGCAATGCCTTGGAAAGATCGTAAACCGGCAGTACATGTCAGTGAACAGCCTCAGCCCGCCGTATAATATAGGGATAAACGCACCTAGTATCGATTAGGTGCGTTTTATTCTTGAAAAAGCTGGTCTTCCTTACAATCAAAATTACATATATATAAAATAAAAGCTAATAGGAGTAGTGATTATTGGACAAACAACATCATAGGTACAGGTGGATTGTGTTTGTTGCTGTATTGTTTACCTATTTGTTAATGGCAAGTCAACGAACTGCTCCAGGGTTAATTACAGACCAATTGATGAGGGATTTTAGTGTAACAGCCTCCACTATCGGGCTATTAACGAGTATCCAATTTTTTGTGTATACAAGTTTGCAGATTCCTATGGGGATTTTAGCAGATCGCTTTGGACCGAATTTTTTTCTCATCTTTGGTGCTACGCTTACAGGATTAGGGACAATTCTTTACAGCTTAGGTACACATGAGTTTGTGCTGTTTTTTTCTAGAATGTTAACAGGGGTAGGGGACGCGACCATATGGGTGAATATGGTGCTTATTTTGGCACAATGGTTTCATAAAAAGGAGTTTGTTCGCTTAATCGGCTTTGCAGGTATGACAGGGAGTCTAGGTTTTTTATTGGCGACAGTTCCTTTTGCTACATTGATTCTTTTATTTGGTTGGCGTATCACATTTTTTTCAACGGGCTTATTATTATTGTTATGTGGTGTGCTTCTTTATTTTGTACTTGTGAAAAACACCAAACGTCTCATTCCAGAGAAACCAGCAGTGATCACTGAGGAAGTAACTCGTGAAAAAACTTCTATTTTAATAAGAAGAATATTTTCAAGTAGGCAAGCATGGGCCTTATTTTTTTGTCATTTTGGAGTTGTTGGAGGCTATGTTGGTTTTATTAGTTCGTGGGCAGTACCGTACGGCATCGACATGTATGAGATGACACGTTCAGAGGCTAGTCAGCTAATAATGATTGGCCTAATCGGGGCGCTGCTAGGAGCTCCTTTAATGAGTGGGGTTGCCGGCTGGCTAGGAACAATTAAAAGACCCTATATCGCTATTCAAATGACCGTTTTATTGAGTTGGTTTTCCTTCCTTATAGTAAAAGGGCATCCGTCATTTTGGGGGCTCATCGTACTGTTCTTTATTATTGGCTTTGGCTATGGCGCCAGTGCCTTAACCTTTGCGGCTGTTCGTCAAACGTTCCCTATTACTGAATCTGGTATCGTTTCTGGGTTTGCTAATACAGGGGGCTTTCTAAGTGCAGCATTGCTTCCAATTATTTTTGGGTATATTTTAGATTATTTTCAAGCTGCCACAGGGAATGTAAGTGATGGATATTACTATGGCTTCGTTTCGCCAGTCCTATTCTCCGTGATCGGCTTGATGGGCGTGCTGTTATTAAAAGAAAAGCGAGAGAGAGCTCAGATTGACAATGGCTAGGATTCTATGAGATATAAGTCTGATTAGGGATATTGAACTTTTATTCAATATCCCTTTACTATAGCTTTTTTCCTCTTACTCGCGCTAAAATCTGTTAAAACTATGAAATTATATAACTTTTATGATAGATTTTACCTGGTTAGGCATCACCATACATGCTACACTGGGTAGGAATCTTAAAATTCAGAATTAAAAGGGAGAAAACTAGGAAATGAATCAATTGAAACAAGTTATATCTATACTAAGTATGGCAGTATTGATTCTGGCAACAGGAATGGTCGTTACGCCAACGCCTGTCAATGCACAAGAGGAAAATAAAGATATACATATTACACTCCTCGCTACGTCAGATATTCATGGCCGCACTATGCCTTGGGATTATGCGGTGGATGGACCAAATCTCACAGGAAGTTTAACGCAGTTATATACAATTATTAAAGATATTCGTCATGATAATCCGAATACCATCTTATTGGAAAATGGAGATTTAATACAGGATAATTCTGCAGAATTATTCAATGATCAGCCACAATCCCCAATGATGGTTGCAGTCAATGAAATGGGCTATGAAGCTTGGACATATGGTAATCATGAGTTCAACTTTGGTTTGGATGTCTTAGATAAAGTTTCTAGCCAATTTAATGGAGCAAGACTTGCTGGGAACGTTTATAAAGAAAATGGAGAACGTTATTTACCCGCTTATACAATTATTGAGCGTGAAGGTGTTAAGATCGGCGTTATTGGCATGGTAACACCGTTAATTACAGAGTATGAGAAGGGCACAAATCATTTAGATGGATTAGTGATCAAAAACCCAATAGAAGAAACTAAAAAGGCCGTTAAGGAATTAGAAGGTAAGGTAGATGTTATGATTGGCCTGATGCATATGGGGCTAGAAAATGAAAATGGTGTTCCTGGGACAGGCGTAAAGGAAATGGCTAATGCTATTCCAGAGCTTGCAGCTATTTTTGCAGGGCATAATCATGTTCTTATTAATAAAGAAGATGTGAACGGCGTTTTTATAACAGAGCCAAATAAATATGGAACACATATTTCACGTATTGATCTAACATTTACTCGCCAAGGCGAACAATTAGAGCTAAAGGAAAAAGATGCTTCGACTATTCCAGTAAAGAAAGAAGATGGAACATTCGTTCAATCTGATAAAGAACTAGAAGAAACGTTGAAGCCATACCATGAGTTTGCACGTGAAGATGCTAATATCGAAGTAGCACAGCTTAAAGGAACAAATCTTGTCCCTAAAAATGAAATTAAAGGCATACCAACTGTACACATTCAAGAAACACCTTTATCAGACTTTTTCCATGAGGTCATGCTACATTATAGTAAGGCAGATGTAGTAGCGCATCAAATTGATAATGATAAAGCTTCATTGGATGTAGGCCCTATTAAGAAAAAGGATATCGCCTATAATTATCAATTTGCTGGTGGAGAAGTATCTGTTTATGAAGTGACGGGCAAAGATTTAAAAGATTATATGGAATGGGCAGTTGGCTATTTTAATAGCACACGAGATGGAGATGTGACGATTAGTTTTGATAAAACTCGTCGTTCCTCTAAATATAGTACGAATGATTATTTCGGAAATGTAAAATATGACATCGATTTAACGGAGCAGCCAGGTAACAGAATCAAAAATCTACGCAAATTAGACGGTACGCCAATTAAGATGGAAGACAATTTAAAGCTTGGTATGAACTCTTATCGAATGGATTTTCTTGTATCAAAAGGTCAAGCACTTGAAGGGCGTAAGTTCAATATGATCTGGTCCTCTAAAGAAGAAAGTGCCTATGGAGAAACAGGAGGTACTATCCGTAATCTAGCCATTCGATATTTAAAAGAAGAGATGAACGGTGTGTATGAGCCAGTGATCCAAAATAATTGGAAAATCATTGGAGTTGATACGAAATCGCCAGCTCGTGCTGCTGTTGTTGAATTAATCAATAAAGACATTTTAGCTATCCCTACAACAGAAGATGGAAAATATACAAATATCGCATCTATTAATGTAAAAGATGTGATTACAAAAGAAGAAATAAAAGAGCTAGCAACAAAAGCAAATGTTGATGCAAGCCAATTTGCTGGGGTTAAAACGACAGGCGAATTTTATCAGAAGTTGGTAAAAGCAATGAATAATCCTAAGGCTGAACAGGGACAAGATAAGCCGGGAGAAAAGCCTGAGGATCCAAGTAAGCCAGCTCCAGACAAATCAAAGCCTGTTGTTACTAAACCAGAATCACCTAAAGGCATTGTTACGGCCTATCACTTAAATGTACGTTCAAAGCCATCGAACTCAGGAAAAGTAATTGGAACAATTTCAAAGAATACTGAAATTGCCATTTTAGGTGAAGTGCAAGGCTGGTATAAAATAGCTTATCAAGATAAAACGGGCTATGTTTATAGCAAATATGTAAAGATTAAAAAATAAGCAGTAGTAAAAGGCTGAAGGAACAACTATTCCTTCAGCTTTTTTTAATTCAGCACTTTGAAAAGCTTACAGGTACGGAATCGCGATGAAAATACTTTTTAACGTAGCTCAAGTAATCTCTTACCCCGTATAAACACTCTCACAAGTTCCTGGTGCGGGCTCGTAGAAACAATGGTTCTTAAATTGACCAGTAAACGGTTGGCCGTACCATGTTGGGGGACATGGCGCATATGGATTGAAGTACCAAAGTGCGTATTTTGCTGGATGATCTCGCCAGTAGTCTAGGTTCTGTTTCGCCAATCTTTTTTCGGATTCTCTTGCTCTTTGATAAAACATATTACCTTTTTGAACAGCTTCAAACGAAAAGTTTCCTCCTTGTACCTGGTAAATCACTTGCTCGATTGTTCTGACATCGTTAAAATCTAAACAAGTTGCTACTGCGCGATTTACAATGACATTGCCAACGTATAACATGCCTTGTTTTCCTTCACCCTCAGCCTCAGCTCTCATCATCCTAGCCATTAAAGCAACGTCTGCATCGCGATATTTTACTCTTGGCATTTTTACACCTCCACCTTATAGTATGAAAAAGAACTAGGCTAGTTTCACTTTATCTGTAAAATCATTTGTTTGGCATACTGACAAAATATAAAAACACGCTATCTAAGCTGTGGGCTAAACAGCAAGATGGCGTGTTTCAATTTAAAAATTCCTTTTGAAATAGGGTGTTTTTTTTAGCACTACACAAACAGGGATGGCAATAATTAAACCAACGATGTTTTGAATGACGTCTCCTGGAATGGATGCCAATGGTGCAACCCAGCTATTAAACATAATGGCTTGCCCAATATAGTACACAGCAATCATCACAGGCATTGATACTACTGCACCTAAAATGTTGAATCCAATATTGTCGCCTTTATGACCTTTTGACCAAGCAATTTTACCAACGATGAAGCCCTGTAATGCACGAGAAATAATAGTAGTAGGTGCCCAAATTAACCAGCCCCCTACAATATCGAATAAGCCCATTCCAATTGCTCCAGCAAGAGCTCCTTTTTTAGGCCCAAATAAAATGGCAGACATAAAAAGCATGGATGTTCCTAAGTGTATAAGCCCACCTTGACCAATTGGTAGCTTAAGATTGATAAACATTGTAGCCACGAAAACAAGTGCTGCTAAAATCGCTGTAATAACTAAATCAAATGTTTTGGTGCCTGATTTTGTATAGGATGATGGCCTTTGTATATTTTGCATTTGTCTCTTCCTCACTATGATGAATATTTTGATGATTTTTACTTTAACAAAGGACTGACTGTTGTGAAAGTGTCAATTTTATAAAAAAGTTAGGGGTCAGATTGAGGTTATTTTCGCATTCTTCTAAGTATGATACGATGAGATGAGTATAAGCAGGATTAGTAAGGTGGAATGTATGATGAAAAAAGTTGCTGTCATTCAGGATATGTCTTCCTTTGGGAAATGCTCATTAACGGCTGCGATGCCAGTGCTCTCTGTGATGGGTGTGCAAGCCGTGCCGCTACCAACAGCTATTTTAACGGCGCAAACTGGGTATTCGACCTTTTATTGTGAAGATTTAACGTCAAAGATGGATTTCTTCGTAGACGAATGGAGCAAGCTAGGGGCTACCTTTGACGGTATTCACACGGGCTTTGTCACAGGAAAGGAACAAATAGATAATATCTTTCGATTTTTAGATGTGTTTCACTCCGATAAGACGACATTGCTTGTTGATCCAGTAATGGGAGATCATGGCGAAGTCTATAAAATGTTTACAGGAGAATTACTTGATCGGATGAAAGAAATAGTGAAGTGTGCGGACATTATTACCCCTAATGTTACGGAATGCTGCTTGCTTACGGGCTTGCCATATGAAAAGCTACTGAGCTATCAAAATGATTTAGACTATATTCATGCCCTAGAAGAAGCAGGTCAACATCTACAGCAGGAAACTGGAGCCAATGTCATTATTACTGGCTTGAATCCACCAGTAGCAGATGCGGACAAGCGTTATGTTGGGAATATGTATGTCGATGCGAAGCGGTCTTTTCATAGTATTCGCAACTACAACGGTCAAAGCTATTCAGGCACAGGGGATCTATTCGCATCCATCATAATGGGTGGCATGATGCGTGGGCAAGATTTAGTGGAGTCCATGAAGCTAGCGGAGACATTTTTAGCCGCTGCCATTGAAGCAACATCGAAGGAGCAAGTTCCACCCGAGGCAGGCGTGCATTTTGAACAGTTTTTACGAATGCTCCTTTAGTGATTGTAGTCATTTGATCGTACATTAATGACATCGGAATAGTAGTGTATCTTTTGTATAATAAAGGCAAAGAGAAAGTGGAAGTTGGTGTATTATGAAGAATCGTAGTCAGATAAAGCAAGACCGTGCTCATGAAACACGCAAGACATTAATTGAGGCGGGGAAAAAGGTTTTTTTTGAACTGGGCTTTCAGAAAGCAACAATGAAGCAAATTATTAAAGAAGCTGGTGTAGGCCATGGCACAGCATACGTTTATTTTTCTAATAAGGATGCCCTGTTAATAGAAATAATAGATTCGCTTCTTGAAAAAATGTACAGTATTGCGAAGCTAAGTTTTGTTCCAAAATCAAAGGAAGAGGCGAGGGAGCAAATTACATATCAGGTAAAAGCGTTCAATAAACAAGGTATTGAAAATGAGAAATTGATGAGGCTAGTGCAAGAGGCGATTGGTGTGTCAGAGGAAATTCGTCACAAATGGTCTCTTGTCCAGCAACATTTTATTGATCATATTGAGAAGGATATTTTATATGTACAACATAATAATATTGCCTTACCTCATTTAAATGCTAAAGATGTAGCGCATATGTGGTATCACATAAATGAGAACTTCCTTTGGCGTTGCTTGCAAGATAAAAATGTTTCGATCGAGGAAAACGTAGAATTAATTGTACACTTTTATATTAAAGGCCTCTATACAGATTAACCTCCCTTGTTGGAGGTTTTTCTGTTTAATGTGATGAAAATTAGATTTTAAACTTAAAAATTCTTCTTTTAAAAATATTGACACTGTGTCACTTTTTGATAAGATGAGTATAAGATGGTTAATAGATTGCAATGCTACCATCATTTTAAAAGTGAGGTGTTTATAATGGAATTTAATCCTACAAGAGAATACGCAGCTTTTTTAGACAAAAATGATGATTTAAAAGAATTTAGAGAACAGTTTTATCTTCAACCAGGCACAATTTATTTTGATGGGAATTCATTAGGACTGTTATCAAAGAGAGCAGAGGCTAGCTTGTTGAAGCTTTTGGATTCTTGGAAGCAGCATGGCATTGATGGATGGACACAAGGGGAGCATCCTTGGTTCTTTTTATCAGAGCAGGTAGGTGCTCAGCTTTCAAAGATCGTAGGTGCGAAACCAGAGGAAGTCATTGCAACTGGCTCTACTACTGTTAACTTGCATCAAATGATTGCAACGTTTTATAAGCCAACAGGCAAGAAAACAAAAATTGTTATTGACGAATTAAACTTTCCAACAGATTTATATGCTGTACAAAGCCAGCTAGGTTTACACTACGAAAATATCGAGGAGCATATTCAATATATACGTAGTCAGGACGGGCACTATTATACGCATGAGGATATTGTTGCAGCAATGACAGAAGATGTAGCTTTGATTGTACTACCTGGCGTGTTATATAGAAGCGGTCAAATTCTAGATATGAAAGCGTTAACAAAAGATGCGCATCAACGTGGTATTTTAATAGGCTTTGATCTTTGCCACTCAGTTGGTTCTGTAGAGCATTCCCTTCATGATTGGGATGTAGACTTTGCCTTCTGGTGTAACTATAAACATCTAAATGGAGGACCTGGTGCAGTTGCTGGGTTGTTTGTACATGAGAAGCATTTTGGTACAAAGCCTGGATTGGCAGGCTGGTTCAGTTCCGATAAAGCGAAGCAATTTGATATGGAAACAAGCCTTATACAAGCCCAAAATGTAAGTGCCTACCAAATGGGGACACCACATTTATTAAGCCTAGCACCACTACTAGGTGCACTGGAACTTTTTAATGAAGCAGGAATTACACGCATTCGTGAGAAATCCATGCAGCTAACAGAGTATTTTATTCAACTATACAATTATTATTTAGGTGATTACGACTTTGCATTAAATTGCCCAGTGAACAATGACTTGCGCGGTGGTCATGTCTATCTTACACATTCAGATTCAGCTCGTATTTGTAAGGCATTGAAGGCGAAGGGAGTTGTTCCTGATTTTAGAGCACCAAATGGCATTCGTATTGCACCTGTGGCACTGTACAACTCATTTGAGGAAGTTTATGAAGTTGTGCAAATTTTAAAGACCATTATGGATGAAAAGTTGTATGAGCAATTCAAAAACGAACGTGAAATCGTAGCATAACAAAAAAGGTGGGAATTAGATGATTATTGGTGTACCTAAGGAAATAAAAGTAATGGAGAATCGTGTCGCGTTAACGCCTGCAAGTGCTAGTGTTTTAATTGCTGAGGGACATACAGTGCTAATTGAATCGAACGCAGGTCTTGGTTCAAATTTTACAGATAAGCAATATATGGAGTCCGGTGCAACAATTGTTCCAACAGCGAAGGATGCATGGGCTGCAGAAATGGTCATGAAAGTAAAAGAACCGATCGCTTCGGAATACGATTATTTTTACAAGGGGCAAATATTATTTACTTACTTACATCTAGCAGCCGATGAAGCATTAACGAAGGCGTTATTAGAAAAGGGAGTGGTGGCCATTGCCTATGAAACGGTCCAACTTGCAGATGGTAGCCTGCCGCTACTTGCTCCAATGTCAGAAGTTGCTGGACGAATGGCTGCGCAAATCGGTGCACATTATTTAGAAAAAACAAATGGCGGTAAAGGCATATTACTAAGTGGCGTGCCAGGTGTAGCAAAGGGCAATGTAACCATTATAGGTGGTGGAGTTGTAGGCTATAGTGCAGCAAAAATTGCTGTAGGGTTAGGTGCAAACGTAACCATTCTAGATGTTAATCCGGCACGCCTACGCCAGCTTGAAGAGATTTTCGGTGATAGTATTCAAACGTTAATATCGAATAGCTTTAATATTGCAGAACAACTCAAAACAGCTGACTTGGTTATTGGTGCAGTACTTATTCCTGGTGCTAAAGCGCCACGACTCGTCACGGAGGACATGGTTAAGGATATGCAGCCAGCCTCTGTTATCGTAGACGTAGCTATTGACCAAGGTGGAATTGTGGAAACAGCAGACCATGTGACAACACACGATCATCCAACATACGAAAAGCATGGTGTTGTGCATTATGCAGTAGGTAATATGCCAGGTGCGGTGCCAAAAACATCGTCCATGGCTTTAACAAATGTGACATTGCCGTATGCGCTACAAATTGCAGCAAATGGTTATAAGGAAGCACTATTACAAAACGAAGCATTACGAAAAGGCTTGAATGTTTATCAAGGTAAGATTACGATGAGTAAGGTTGCTGAAGCATTACAGCTACCATATGAAAGTGCAGAGGACCTTCTAAAAGGTCAGCTTGTATTATAGCACTCTAAAAGTGAAGGATTTAATAATATTAAACAGCCTGAGTTCGGTAGTTAGGGACTCAGGCTTTTAATGAGGAATAAATTCAGAAAAATACCTCCAAGATGGCAGCTTATCCCTATCTGTCTTGGAGGTATCTTATCTATGTCGACGGTAAAGCAACTGTGTTAAATGATATGTTCTTCCTCAAGCTCATTTTTAATGACGCGATTCCTCGCTTCATTTACTTTTTTCCAAACAAAATAACAGATGGAAATGAAGAGTAGCCATGGGAAACCAACAAGTAATGTTGCCTTAAAGTCAGGAGAAAACCATGTTGATAATACAACTGAAGCTAATAAAACGGCACCTAGGATTGTTAAATAAGGATAACCAATCATACGTACTGGCAGTTTTTCTCCATCTTTTGCCTTGTATTTTTTACGGAAAAATAAATGGGTGATAAAAATCATAAACCATGCAAACATTGCACCAAAGCTTGATATTGAAATCATAAGCGATAAAGCTGATTCTGGCTTAAAAATAGAGAATACTGTCGCAATGACAATACCGATAATAGATGCAAACAATGCCTTCGTGGGTACTTGTCTTTTGTTGAGCTCACCTAATTTCTTTGGCGCAAAGCCACCTCTTGAAAGTGAGAACATCATGCGAGTTGAAATGTAAAGCTGGCTATTCATAGCCGAAAGCGCCGCAATTAGGACAACAAAGTTCATGACGGATGCCGCACCAGGAATATTCAAAATCTCCATTACTTTAACGAATGGACTTTTGTCTGCACCAGCCATTCCCCAAGGAACAATCATGAGCATCAGGATAAGCGTGACAATATAGAATAAAATTAGACGTATTACTGCTGATTTTAATGCTATTGGGACAGCTTTCCTTGGATCCTCAGCCTCCCCAGCACTTACTGCAATCATTTCAATACTTAAGTAACTAAATAATGAGATAAAAATCCCCATCCACATACCCCAGAAGCCATGTGGGAAAAAGCCTCCATCATTAAAATAGTTTTGTATACCAATGTTGGAAGAGCTATCTGCTCCAAAAATAACAACCGTAGCTAAAATAATAAAGCCGACAATCGCGACGATTTTAACAACCGAGAACCAATATTCTACAGCACCGAATAATTTTACTGTGGTAGCGTTTACATAAAGCAGTATAGCAGCAAACAATATAATCCACACAGCATTTGGTACACTTGGGAACCAGTAGCGCATATAAAGTGCAACCGCTGTGACCTCTGTACCAATTGAGCAAATTAATGCAAACCAATAAGAATATCGAATAGCAAAGCCGGACCATGAATTTACATATTTTTCAGCATAAGCACCGAATGAACCAGTTGTAGGATGTGCAACCGTCATTTCAGCAAGACAACCCATTAATAATAGTGCGATCAAAGCTCCTACAGCGTAACTAAGAATAACACTTGGACCAGCGAGACCAATTGCTAAACTACTGCCAAGAAATAACCCAGTTCCAATCGCACCTCCTATGGCAATCATCGTGATTTGCTTCGTTTTTAACCCCTTATTTAAACCTTTCTCACGCTCCATAATGTCTTCCATACTGTGATTGTTTTTAACCATTCTTTCAGCCCCTTTGTGTAGATAATACCTTTCATAGATCAACTTCTTTCTGTCATTGCTATAAATCTTGTGAATATAAGCATATACTAATTTAAAAATGACACAGTGTCAATATTATGCGTCATGATTTGCTGAATAATGTCGTATTTTTCTGTTTAGTGTATGTATATTGGTTTGAGGGTTTTGATAAAAATGAAAGATATATCAATTATATTAAGGTGTTTAAATGTATAACTATCCTTTTCATTGAAAAAAGACATTCGTATCAATAATTGATATATTATCAATTTTCGAAGGAAATATAACATTGATAGATGAACTACATATAAAAAAGCCTTTGAGGAAAGTAACCTACAAAGACCTCCTTTCTTTTTATACAGCCATTTCTTGAATGATGGTAAAGTGATGCCTTTCATGAATAGCCAACAACTGAATCTCTTGAATAAGATTAATAGTGGGCAATTGCTTTATGTAGCTTTTCAGAATCAAATGGAGGTGATAAAAGTGATCACCAATGGAGCTTTTCCCTCATGTGTTACTCGCCATAGTTCTTCCTGTGATAGTAAATGAGTAGCTGGTAGGTAAGGTTCGTTGCTCCTGTAATGTTTAAAAATATTTGGCTATATTGTTAGATTCCATTCACCGCATTCCTACTTTATGGAATTTGTTAACAATGTACATTAAATGCTCTTCATTATGGTCGATAAAAATGAAAAGTATTTTGGGAGGGAAAAGAATGAATATTAGGCTTTTAACAGCAGCAGATGCCGAAGTTTATCGAGAATTGAGATTGGAAGGACTACAAACGAATCCAGAGGCATTTGGCTCTAGCTTTGAGGAAGAAAAGGATATATCGCTTGAGTCGTTTGCAAGTAGACTCGAAGGGCAGGGAACATTTACATTTGGGGCATTTAATCAGGGGGATTTGCTTGGAGTAGCGACATTAGTGCAAGCAAATAAAGTGAAGCTCAAGCATAAAGCGAGCATTTTTGCTGTCTATGTTTCTCCCAAAAAACGGGGATTGGGCATAGGAAAGCAACTAATGGTAGAAGTGATCAATCAAGCAAAGACATTAGTAGATGTCGAGCAGATTAATTTAACAGTTGTTTCTTCCAATGAATCAGCAAAAGGATTATACACATCGTTAGGCTTTCGCGTTTTTGGAACAGAGCGAAACGCCTTAAAAATAGGACAGCAATATTTTGATGAGGATTATATGGTACTGTTTTTCTAAGAAAGAAAAAGCCTTTGAAGTATGCACATTCAAAGGCTTCAATTTATTATGGTGAGTATCAAAGGAACAAAGAAAATAATGCAAAATATAAAAGAATGGCTGTCGTAAAAAGAATAAGTAAAGAGCTAACAATGCCCACTTTCTTTATAAGTAACCATATACTTAGCAAGATAACAATGACCGATAATGGGAGTGCTAGCCAAAATCCAAGAATCCCCAAGTATTCAATCATAATGGGGAATGAATCGTGAAAGTAATTATAGGGAATATCTAGCATGAGAAAAATGGTCACTATAAGATCCATAAAATTCCCCCCATCTAACTATTTGTTCTTACATATATGGTATGCAAATGCACGGTTAAGTCACACGGCAGTACTCTTTAAAAAGGGTGCTACCGTAAATTCTTATTATGAATCCTCGTTTTTATCTAATAACTTCATGATGGCTGCTTCTAAATCCTCAATTTTTTTTTCAAAGCGTATAAAGAGATAGATGGTGATGGCAATAGGGAAACCAGAATTTCCAATTAGGCTTACCCATATTTGAATCGTTTCGAGTGTTATCATGTCATCTTCCTCCTTCGTTAATGTTGTGCTTTACAACAAAAAGTGAAATGTCGCTTTATAAAATCAATATGAATAAATATTTTTGAGAACATTTGTTCTGTTTTTGGTTTATAATAGATATATGATATTCACTTTATTTATCAAAGAAGGCGGATCTATAGGAGTGATGAAAATGTGTAATGAGCATCAAAAAATAGAAGAGTTTTTTCGCAGGAATATAGAGCAGGTTAAAAATCCAATTATCAGTAGTTTTTTGGCTGATGCTAAAAATTTATATTTGGTTCAAAATGCTATCTTATATCCAACCGATTGTAATATGAAAATGGTTGATGAAACTTTCCAATCACACTATATAAGGGTTCGAAAAATAAAATATGTCAGCAGTTTAATTTATTATTTTAGCTTGGATTTTGATAAAAAAAGGAGAAGATTGCAAAACCGTTACTTATTAATTGTAGACAACGGCATATCAGAGTTTGACAGTGCAGGGGAAGATGAAAGGATTGAAGAAGGGCTATTAGATACGGTTGAAAATGAAGAGCTTTTTAAAGCATTAAGAAAGTTAACAGACAAGCAGCTTCAAATTTTAGAAATGATTTATGTAAAAGACAGTCCTATAAAAGTTATTGCTGAAAGCTTACAAACAACACCTCAGAATATATCCAATCTTCATCGAAAGGCATTAAATAAACTTCATCACATGCTTAGAAAAGAGGTGAACTAGGAATGGAAAACAACTACAATGAGGAAACGTTAATGATTATCGAGAACTTTACACCAAAAATTAAGCAATGTCTTCACCAAACAAGCTATCAGGAAAGAGAGGACTTGGAACAGGAGATCAAATTAAAAATTATTGAAAAGCTGGCAACGCAAGAATTTAATGATACACCTAGTTTTTGGGATTTTTTTATATAAACTAAGGAAAAGAGCAATGATCCTTTTAAAGAGGACAATTGCTCTTTCGATATCATTAGCCTTTTAGAAAATCTGGTTTTGCAAAGCTTGGATTTGGATATGTGTAGAAGCCTTCACCTGTTGCACGACCTAGTTTGCCTTTTTCGATATACTCTGTTTTTAAGAGGTTGGCTAATTTTTTCATATTGTCATCACCAGTAGCAGTTGCTTTCGCTTCTACAATGTTATAAGCAGTGTTAATGCCAACGATGTCTAGGATAGCAAATGGTCCAAGTGGAGCGCCTGTACCAATCATCCATGTTTTATCAATTGTTTCTGGATCAGCCACTTCTTTTACAAGTAAAGATTCAGCTGCATCTAAAAATGGCACGAGCAATGAGTTTAAAATATAGCCAGGTTGTTCTTTATATAATGGCAGTGGTACCATGCCGATTGCACGTGCAAATTCAACAACCTCATCAAATACCTTCATATCTGTACCTGGGTGCTTCATAATTTCAGCTGTATTGTTTTTCCAAATCGTATTAGCAAAGTGAAGCGCTAAAAATTTCTCAGGACGGCCAGTAGCTTCGGCAAATTGGCTCGGTAATAAAGTAGATGAGTTCGTAGCAAAGATTGTTTTTGCTGGCGCTACTTTACTAAGATTTGTGTAAAATTCTGTTTTGATGCTAACAACTTCAGGAATGGCTTCAATAACAAGATCAGCATTGGCAACGGCTTGAGCCAAGTCACTATTGAAAGTAAGACGTGCATAGGCAGCATCCACTTCTTCTTGAGTTGCACCTAAGTCTTGTTGATACAATGGTTTTAATTTTGTGATTCGGTCCTGTGCATTTTTTAGAGCCTCATCGTTAATGTCATAAACTGTTACATTGAACCCTTTGAACGCAGACTGATAAGCAATTTGACTTCCTAATACACCACTACCTGCAACCGTAATGTTTTGATAATTCATCGAAATTCCTCCTTCGAAATTGTTACATTAATATAATAGTTGGGATATGTAGATATTCCTTTGTTACAATTCCATACTACTTCTACCCTGGAATAAAAATCAAATGATAGCCCCTGATATTATATAAGTATAAAAAGAATGGATGGCTAGTTAAAAACTCTATTTGAGTAGTATGTGCGAATTTACATTAAAAATTAGTCATAAAAAAATTGTCACCCAATTGAGTGACATGCTTAATCTATAAAATTTTTTACTTTTATCTTTTCATTAATTATTATTTCTATGACTGTGAAATTATAATGTAACCTTAAAACTAATAGCTTTTCCAATAATTTTTGCAGGATTATTCTCATCCACTATATAAGGTTCATGTTTGGGGTTATCTGGCATAAGTAAAATCGTATCACCCTGTTTTTTTACGCGTTTAAGAGTCGCTTCAGTATCACCATTTACAAGTACAGCCGCTATTTCACCGTATTCAACTTCACTCTGCTCCCTTATAAGCACTTTAGAGCCGTTTGGTATGGTTGGTTCCATTGAATCACCTTTAGCCACAAGAGCGAAAATATTACCTGTTGGCAGTAATTCTGAAAACTCGTACATATACCCTTCTACATTTTGTTGTGCGATTATCGGCTCTCCACAAGCGATCACACCTAAAATTGGAATTTTAACAAAGTTAGGCTGTACCTCTATTAAGTTTGTTGGTTGTTCTTCTGTTAAATCAGAGCGTCTTATATTAAAATAGTCTGCCATTAATTGAATTTTATCGTGTCTAGGGTACGTACTAGCTTTCATCCAATTAGATACAGTTGTTTCAGGTATATTTAGTTCCCTCGCCATGTCTGTTTGATTTAAACCTTTCTTCTCTAATTGAAGTTTTAAGTTTTTTGAAAAAACCCTCTTTAATTTATCCGAGTTATCCATATTTCATCACCACCTTATAATAATAATACTGATAAAAAGTAGTGATGTAAACCTAAAAATACCGTTTAAGAGTATTTTTATCTTGACTATACCGTTTAAAGGTACTATATTGGAGATAACTTGTTATATGGTTAATAAATTACTTGGATAATAGGGGGAGTTAGAAGTGCAATTTAATAAGTATCGTTGTAAAAAAGAAATGAGAAGAAGTAAGTTGTTCACATGAAATACCGTTTAAAGGTGTTTTATAAAATGTAAACAGTTCAAAAGTGAAATTAGAAAAAAATTCAGAAATCCAAAAGGGTGGGTGTTATATATGTACGAATGGTTACTAGATTACCAGCAAATTGAGGATGAAATTGCTTTTTTAGAATATAACCTTGAGCGATCACAAAAAGAATTAAAACGATGGGTTACTGGGGATTTGGCTGGGGTAAAACTTACTGCTGAATCGGATGGAGCGAAACTAGAAGAACGTATTGAACGAATTGAACGAGAGTTGCAAGTTAAACTGATGGAACAGAAAAATTTCTTGGACCTTATTAGCAAGTTTAGTGGACTGAATCATAAAATATTAAAGTTGAAATATGTGGATGGCATGACATTAGAAGAAATAGCGGAAGTATTAAATTACAGTGCAAGTTATATTTACAAAAAGCATGCAGAAATTGCGAAGATGATAAAATTTGCTCATGAAATTAAACTAACAAATTAATTGGATTAGTAGGATCTTATGAATATTAAATAATGGAGTGACCACTTTTGTTAAAGGTGGTCTTTTCTATTGCCTAAATTATAGCTTTCACTTAATTGACACCAACTAGATTGTATAGAAAGGATTGCTAACTCGTAATATGATGGTAATGTAAAAGTTCGGTTATTTGAAGTACATTTTAGCTGAAAATTATTTTTAGTTTCTTTCCTTTTACTGACACTCAGATGATTGAATAGAAAGTATAGAAATTCCATTATATGATGTTAATGTAGAAGATTGTGATATGAAATGTTAACTTTACATGAATTATGTTAGCTAAAGACCACTCAAAATAGAGTGGTCTTTTAAAATACTCATATAAGGAGACGATTGGATGGAAGTACTATATGCAAAATGTAATAAGTCATGTGGTTATAAATTCTATGTTCAATATTTTAAGAAAGAAAGACTGAACCATACAATTGAAAAAAACTATTTTTCTTGCCCTAACTGTGGCCGAGAATACGTATGTTATTACACTGATGATAATATACGAAAACTTCAAGGCGAATTAAGGAAACTATATCTTGAAATGAAAAATGTTAATAGTTTCCAGTTTGATAAGTTAAAGAAAATTGAGTCTACATTGAAACAAAGTATTTGTAATAGTATGGCTGAAATTAAAAATATGGTTGAAAGTAGCTAGCAGTATTAAAAATATTATTGAAAGGTGGTGAAAAAACGTGATTAAAAGAGATCAAAAGATAACGTCTACTGAGTTATTGTCAGTAGGCGTTTTTAGTTTGCAAAAAATCAACAATTGTAGAATGACTGTAGTTGAATTGATTCTTTATTTTAGAAGTTCAATTTTTCATTCACTTAAGGGGAATATATTAAAAATCTAGCATTGACTGTGCTTTATAACTTTTCAATGAGTTAGGAGAAATAAATATGAAGGATCTAATGAATCATATTCCTATTATTTTAGAGCCATTAGGTTTGCCTATCATTTTTAATGGATTTCCTAAAGATTCCGAAAAACCAAATCAGTTTATTACTTTTTTAGAAATAAGTGCAAAGCCAATCTTTGTAGCTGGTGGAAACGAAATTGAAACTGAGAGGATTATTCAAATTAATGTATGGTCCAATATAAACTATCATCAGCTAGCAGAGAGTATTAAACATTTGATGGGAAATGCAGAATTTGAACGGATTCTAGAATATGATGAGCCTTATATTGCCGGTGAATCCCATTATAACAGGGTACTTCAATTCGTCTTCTGTGATGAATAATAATAAAAAATATGGAGGTCATGTAAATGACAATTTTAAATGAAAAACCACAAAAACTTAGCTTAAAACGTATTCATTATGCACTAATGACAAATGAACAAACAGAGACATGGGGTGAAGTTAAAACTTTAACCATGCCTATTTCCATGACACTTACACCTAACTTCTCAGAAGCGCATTTAGATGCAGGTGACCGCGTAGTAGATCAGGAAGCACAATTGGATTCGATTACAATTGCAGGGGAAACGGCTGATTTACCTACTGAAGTGCTAGTAGATTGGTACGGGCATAAGAAGTCAGCAGAAGGAGGTATCATTACAAATTCAAATGATACACCGAATCCAATTGCTATTGGATTTGAATCGGGAACTAAGCTTGTTTGGCTATTAAAGGCAAAATTGAAATTAGGTGAAGAAACAAATTCGACTCGTAAGAAAGGTGAAACAGGTTACAAGGTATATCCATTCGGTGGTGAGGCATTGCCATTAATTGATGGAGTAATTAAACATACGGTAGACACACGAGATGCAGGAGTAACGGTGACAGCCGAAACATTCTTTGCCTCTGTCGCAAAACCAAGTGAAACTGTTGTAACGCCTTAAAAAAAGAAACCCTTTATAGGGTTTCTTCTTTATTCAGAATAGAAAGTTACTAGAAAGGATGAATAACGAAATGCAAATTACGTTAAAAATTGATGGACAAGAAAAACAATTTTCAAATGACTTTGTGAAAGCCCGAGTGTTTCGCAATGCTTTAAAAATGAATGAGAAAATGAGACAAGAAGGAAATGAAATTTCTGTTGAAACGTTTGATGAAATGATTGCCTTTGTTGTCAATGTGTTTGAGAACCAATTCACAATGGATGATGTTTGGGATGGGTTAGAGGCAGGAAAATTGCAAGATGAAATTATGCGCGTTTTTAATAGTGTTCTTAACATTGGAGGACTAGAAACAAAAAGCATTATAAATGATGAGGAGGGAAAGTAAGTGAAATAACTCCTTATCAACATATTAAATTATTTTATAGAAAATTGATAAAAGAGGGTTATAAACTACATGAGGTAGACGAAATGGATATTCATTTTTGGTTCGAACTAATAGTTGATATTGATGAAGTAGAGGAAGTCACAGCTGATGAAATTTCCTGGTTGTGATGGAATAAAGGTGGTGATTGAATATGGCAGAAATTAGTGCTGTTGAGCTTAATTTAAATACAACGAATTTTAATGGCTCTATAGAACAATCAACTCGTAATTTGACAGCAATGGGAGCTGAATTAAGGGCATTACAAGCACTAGGTAATGAATATGAAAGTTCGGTGGAAGGTTTAACGAATAAACACAATATTCTAACACGTTCTGTTGAAGCTGCAAACCTTAATTTTACGGAGCAACGTAGAAAGTATGATGAATTAATAGCCTCAGGTTCAGCAAATACTGAAGAAATAGAAAAACAAGCAATTGCTGTGAATGAAGCTCTTGTTGAATACAATAGTTTAAATACACAGCTAAAAGAAGTTGATCAGCAATTAAGTGAACAATCATCAAAATGGAACAAATTTCAAGAGCTTGGTGGAAAGTTAAAGACTGTCGGAGAAAGTATGTCCACGATTACAGCTCCTATTAAAGCTTTTGGTGTATATGCCCTAAATGCTGCTGTAGATTTTGAAAGTGCTTTTGCTGGTGTGCGTCAAACTGTAAACACAAGTGAGGAAAATTTTAAGAAGCTTGAAAGTGGAATTCGTAGTATGGCTAAGGAGCTTCCAGTAAGTGCTACTGAAATTGCAGGAGTTGTTGAATCTGCAGGACAGCTAGGAATTGCAGAAGAACATCTACTTTCATTTTCTCGTGCTGTTATTGATATGGGCAATTCAACGGGAATGACACGTGAACAGGCAGCAAAAGAGTTTGCTGAATTTGCAAATATTGTAGGAATGGGGCAAGGAGACTTTGATCGATTAGGTTCTTCTATTGTTGATCTGAGTACTACAATGGGTGTGGCTGCCTCCGACATTATGAAGATGGGAATGGGATTTGCTGAGCAAGGTTCTAAAATTGGTTTAACTGAAGCTCAAATAATGGGACTCGCTGCTACTATGTCGAGCCTAGGGATTAATGCAGAAACTGGGGGAGCAGCTATGACTTCAGTTTTGCAAAAGATTCAAAAGGCAGTTGGTGATGGCGGTGAAAGTTTATCTGGTTTTGCTAAAGTAGCTAACATGACTAGTGCCGATTTTAAAAAGGCATTCGAAACAGATGCGGCCTCTGCGTTAGATGCATTGGTAAAAGGGTTAGCGGAATCGTCTGAAGGTGGAGCTAACTTAAAAGATGTGCTTGCAGATTTAGGGGTTAATGGTGATGAAACTGATGTACTTTTAAGTATGGCTGGTGCTTCGGATTTACTTACATCAGCTGTTAATTCTTCTACAGATGCCTGGAAGGAAAACACGGCTTTATCTGATAAAGCAGCTGAGCGTTATCAAACGACAGAATCTCAAATAGCTATAATGAAAAATCAACTGGTAGATGTAGGTATAAGCATCGGAAATGTGTTAATTCCCATTATTCAAAAAGTTCTTGATATTTTTGTACCCTGGATAGAGAAGTTCAGCAGTTTATCTTCTGAAACACAAAATACTATTGTCATTATTGGAGGTTTAGCAGCTGCTATTGGCCCTCTACTAGTAGTTGGAGGAACATTAATTTCAAGTATTGGATCAATTGTAACCGCGATTGGTGGATTTTCAGTGGCAATTGGAGCTGCAGGTGGGGCGACCACGGCATTAGGGGCTACTTTAGCCTTAATAACGGGACCAATAGGTCTTACTGTCGGTGCACTTGCAACTATTGGGATCGCAGCATATGCAGTAACTAAGGACCTTAATGAATCATCTATTCAGGTGGAAGATTGGAAAGGTAAAGTATCTGAAGCTACTGCAGAGTCAGTAGGAAGCTTTTTAGAGTTATCAGATCAAGCAACAGTGGCACTTAATCAACTAGCATGGTCTGGAGAAACAGTAACACAAGAGATGGCGACAAATATGATAGCCATTTATAGCGATATGGGTGATCAAGTGTTAGCTGAAATGCAAGCTGATCATGCTCAAGAACTTGAGACAATGCAGAACCATTTTGCTTCAAGTAATGCTTTAACTGAAGAGCAGGAAGCAAGTATTTTAGAACGTGTTGCACAGAGTCACGCAAAGCAACAAATGGTTATTACAGATGGAAAGGCACGAATTACAGAAATTTATCAAAATGCTGCTGAAAACAATAGAAGTATAACAGAAGCAGAGCAACAGGAAATTAATTTGATTCAAGAAATGATGAAGGAGAATGCAATAAAGCATCTTTCTGATAGTGAGGTAGAGCAAAAGATTATTTTAGAAAGTTTAAAAAATGAAGCCTCAAAGATTTCAGCAGAGCAAGCTGCTGAAGTTGTCCAAAACTCCTTGAAACAAAAAGAAGATGTTATACGAGATGCTGAAGATCAATACAACGAAACATACAAGTGGGCAATAAGACAACGAGATGAAACTGGTGCCATGTCTGCAGAAGAGGCACAAGCTGTGATTGATGAAGCTGCTCGTAAACGAGATGAAACCATTAAAAACGCTGAATCTATGCATCAAAAAGTTGTTAGTGAAGCAAAACTCCAAGCTGAAGAACATGTAAATAAAGTAAATTGGGAAACTGGAGAAGTACTTTCCAAGTGGGAAGTTTTTAAAAATAATGCTTCAAAAAAGTGGGATGATATTAAAGGAAGTGCCTCGAATAAATGGGAAGAAATGAAAGCAGACACCATACGTATTTGGGAAGAAATAAAGGCTTGGCCTGGTAGGAAAATAGAAGAGATGAAATCCACAGTCGAAGACAAAATGACAGAGGTCAAAAATAAAATCGAAACAAAGTGGAATGAGGCACAGTCATTTTTGAAAAATATTGAGCTAGCAAGTATAGGTAAAAACATTGTCTTAGGTTTGATTTCAGGAATAGGTGATATGTTTGGGAATGTCCGTAGGAAAATTGAAGAATTAGCAGGACTTATTCCAAACTGGGCAATGGAAATCCTAGGTATTAAATCTCCTTCTCGAGTATTTATGGCTATTGGAAGAAACACAATCGAGGGCTGGGAAATTGGAATGGCCGAGAGAAAAAATAATCTAAAAGGAGTAATGAATGACTTAACAGATAGTGTTGAAGATACAGTTCGGAAAAACTTGGGTATTCATAGTCCTTCACGTGTTATGCGTAGTTTTGGCATTAATATTGGCCAAGGATTAATTTTAGGGATTGATGATATGGCAGGTAGGGTTGCAACTGCAACACAGCAGTTAGCTTCAACTATGGATGGTTATAAAGGTATAAGTTCTTCACAAGCTACATCAATTGATAGATCTCGCACCTATACTAATGGAGATACAAATATTTATATATATGATAGTCACCCTTCACCGTCAGAAATAGCCCGAAAAAATAAACAAGTACAACGTCAATTAGCAATGGAATGGGGGATGATCTGATGATTGAAGAGGTAATATTTACAAACGCACGTGGACAATCCATTAAATTCTCCAATCAAAAGCCCTTCTTATTACAATCTGTTGAGGGGAAAGCGGATGTTAGTGCTGATATTCAAACACAATCTGCGCCATTTCAAGACGGTAGCACTTATATAGACAGCTACCTACAACAGCGTTCGATAGCTTTAAATGTTGCAGTATTGGCAGAAAACACCTTATCAATGTTAGAACAGCGGCAGCTGCTTGTTACTATATGCAATCCTAAATTTGGGCTTGGAAAGCTCACTTACATTAAAGGAAATACAAAACGAGAAATTCAAGCAGTTGTTGAAAATGTACCAGTTTTTGGTGTGGGAAGAGAGAACAATGGCATAAGATTTCAACGAACTATTATTAATTTTCTTTGTCCTTCACCTTTTTGGCAGGCATTTTCTACTGAAAGTTATAAGTTAGTAGACTTTGTTAGTAATTTTAGATTTCCCTTTTATTTCCCTGTACGTTTTGCTACACGAGGTGACTCGAAAGTGCTAATTAATAATGGTGATGTACCAACACCAATCGTAGTAGAGTTCAGAGGACCTGTTGTAAATCCCCAAATTACCAATATAACAACTGGGGAATTTATTCGTGTAAATCGAGAAATACCTATAGGCTACAAACTTATTCTTGATACATCATTTGGCAATAAAAAAGTCGAGATAGAGAATCCTAATGGTGTTAAAGAAAATGCATTTCACTACATTGATTTACAGTCAACCTTCTTTCACTTAGAGGTAGGTGAAAATAGGGTTGCATTTATTACTGATAGTGGAAATCCTGAGGTATACGTAAAGTATAAAAAAAGATATTTAAGTGTATAAGGATGTGATGAAATGGCAGAAAAATATAAATTTTTTGATCCAGTACAAAGAGAAGATGGAACATATGATAGAGAATATAGTGCTCAAGAGTTTACTGATTATTTTAAAACGTTAATAAATACTGGCATTCTAAAAGCAGCCGGCAATCAATTAAATGTTACAGCAAATGGATCTAATATGATGACAACCATTGACACAGGGGTTGCATTTATATTAGGGCGCTATTATGAAAATGATAGTTTAAAAGAATTGCTACATGATACGGAGTCACTTGGAAATAGTCGTATCGACAGAATAGTTATTAGAATGGATTTAAGTACAGAGGCAAGATATGTCAAAGCATTTATTAAAAAGGGTGTAGCGTCTGCAAATCCTGTTGCACCACCATTAACCCAAATAGCAAATTTTTACGAGATTAGTTTAGCTCAAGTTCTTGTAGTAGGGGGACAGACATTTATTTCAGCTGAAGCTGTTGTAGATGAACGTGGAACAAATGATATTTGTCCGTGGGCTGATAGTAACATTTTGCCAAGTTTTGATGATAATGCTTTGAAGCAACATATTGCGGACAACAGTAAGCACCTTCAAGATGGAGAACGTGGAAAATGGGATAAGAAAGCAGATTTTATAGCAGCTGATAAATCAGTTGGTGTGGATTATCCTGATCCAAATACATCTCTAGATTCGATTTTAATTACCAACCATGCTAATGCTCAAAGTGAAGGTAGTAATAATTTTTGGTATATTGACCAAATATTTTATAATACTGTTGGGCCAAATAGTAGTCGATCTCAATTTGCTAGGTCATATCTTGGTGATAAAGCAGATATGAAAATCAGACATTTTTATAATGGTCAGTGGTCACCATGGGGGCCAAGTCTACAAGGTTTAAAGCAATCTGTCAGTAATGGGAAAGCATTAGTCGCAAGCGCTATTACTGACATGGGAGTGGCAACATCTCCAACAGCAGAGTTTGCGACGATTGCTAAAAATGTTAGAGCTATTCAAACATTCAAATATAGAGAACAATACTTCTTATTCGAAGTAGGAACAGCAGCAAGACATCAACTTGAGTTCCTTTTTGATGCTGGATTTACCATTAAACACGCAAATATAATTTGTCATGATTTTTCTTATGATAATAATTCAAAAAGGACAGGAACAAGCATATCTTTGACCGCTGGAGAATCTAGTTTTCGTCAGGCAGGTGGTGCAACCAGTAATGGTATTATTATGGCAAATGTATCAAAGTATTTTCACACTGATGGCACATACCAAACTGTTATTGATGGAAATTATGTGCGTGTAAGATTGACTTACCATTCTTCTACAACAATCTCTGCTCAAACTTTGGTGATTACAGTACAAGCTTGGGGATGAGAGAAGTGAATATTTATAAAAAGTGAAATTGAAAAAGTTGGAGGGATAAAATATTGGTTAAATACAGAAGGTGTTTAGGATGAACAAGCCTATCCGAATACTATCCTTAAACATGGATATATTAGCTGAAATTGACAACTATGAGTCCATGTTTTTTAATCGTTCATGGTATGATGTAGGAACAATAGAATTACGAATAAATCGCCATATAAAATACGCTAACACTTTATTAAAAGATAACCTTATTCTGATCGGTACAGATTTGAATAAGGTTTTTATCATTAAACATCGAGAAATTGAATTAGATGAAAGTGGGAAGGTTACGGAAAACTGGCTCATTAAGGGGTACTCTCTTAAATCGATTATTGCTCAGCGTATTACCATTCCCCCTGCAAATAATGCATATGATATAAAGACCGGTACAGCTGAAACTGTAATGAAATACTATGTATATCAGAATCTTGTGAATCCGATTAATAGTAAAAGAAAAATACCACATTTGTTAATAGAAACTGATCAGCAGCGTGGTATACAACTAAGTTATTCGACTAGATTTAAAAACTTAGCAGAAGACATGAACATTCTTTCTTTATCGAGTAAGTTAGGTTGGGATGTAACACTGGATTTAAAAAATAAAAAGTGGATATTTGATGTTATGGAAGGTAGGAATTTAACAGTAGGGCAATCAGTTAATCCACCCGTCATTTTTTCACCTCAATTTGAAAGTTTAAAATCATTGCATTACACAGAAAGCGAATTAAATTACAAAAATCTAGCAATAGTTGCTGGACAAGGTGAAGGTGTGGATCGGCGAATCATCGAGGTAGGTGACTATACATCAACAAAACGCCATGAAGTTTTTATTGATGCAAGAGATATTGCTGAAGTTGATGAAAATCAACAATTAATATCACAGGAGAAAATAACTGAAGCTTTAGTTGATCGTGGAAAACAACAATTAAAAGAATTCATGCAGGAAGAGTATTTAGAGGGACAAGTTTTAACAAATAGTCCATTTGAATATCAAAAGGATTATGACTTAGGGGATTTTATTACCATCCAAAATTCTGATTGGAATATTTCGATGGATGCACAAATAACAGATATAAAAGAGATTTATGAAACTACAGGATTTAGCATTGAAGCAACGTTTGGAAACAACCGACCCACACTTATACAAAAAATTAAGCAAGAGTTTAATCAAATCAGCGGAGAAGTAAGAAAATAACTGATATGAACAACAATATTCGTAACTTATCTAAAGGCCTTCCATACTTCTATATATGGAAGGCCTTTTCTACAAAAAGGAAGTGGTGAAGTGGAAAAATGGATAGGGACATTGGGTGGATTTATTGGAGCTCTTATTTCATACTCAGTAAATGGTTTGGGTATTGCCGTAACTGTTTTAATAGGATTTATGGCTATAGATTATATTACTGGGATATTGTCGGGAATTGTTAATCATAATTTAAATAGTCGTATTGGTGTTAATGGTATTATTAGAAAAATCTATTATTTGATGTTGGTAGGTTCTATTTACCTGCTTGCTTTTGTGATTCCAGGGATCGAGTATGCAGGTGATGGAGCAGCTATTGCATTTTGCGTCCTTGAATTTATTTCAATTACCGAAAATGGAACGAAGATGGGGTTGCCAACACCAAATTTCATCAAAAATATTTTAGCGATTGTAAAAGATCAATCTGATGAGGGTGACAGCAAATGAGTACGAATATAACAACGACTTGTAGAGATTTAGATCAGTTGCTATCAGTGGCTCAAATAGCATGTCGTTTATTATTTCAAGAATGCTATAAAGAAGGAATAAATAATATTTTTATTACTGAAACATATCGTTCTCAGGAAAGACAAAATTACCTATATGCACAAGGTCGAACTAGACCAGGGCAAATTGTAACTTGGACATTGAGTAGCAATCATACATCACGCCTTGCATGGGATATTGCAATTGGTCCCCCGCAATCTTTGTATGATGAAGTTACTTTAACACGAGTAGGAGCTATTGCTCGTAAGCTAGGAATAACATGGGGTGGTGATTGGACAGGTAATAAAGATCGACCTCATTTCGAGGTACCGAAATCTTGGAAGATGCCAGCTAATTATAAATTAGAGGGACAAGTCATTGTACCTATCAGCAGTAAAAAGAAAGTCCAGTTAATTATCGTAGAAAACGAGGAGGAGACGAAAGTGGCTCAAGCATGGAACCCAGCTTCGAAAGCAATACGTACAGAAACGGAGAGTTATATAGCACAAGCAATCAAAGAAGGGGTTATTCAAGAATCACATTTAGAAGATTTAAGGAAAGGTGTAATGACAACTGATCACTTACTTGGTCTATTTATTACCATTCAACAGCGACGTGCCAATTAGTTAAAATACCGCCAAATGGCGGTGTTTTAAAAGTTAATTACCATACTAAAAACCACACATTGAAACTCCTGTTGTTTATATCATGATTAGGTGTATGACGATGATGTACTATAAGCTCCTTAAAGGTTACTACAGGGCTCCAAAAAAGACACAACATATATGCAGTATTAACAATTAAATATATATGATTGAACAATGGTTTTCTCAAAGAGTCGATTAATGACATGAATACATAAACGATTAACAGATGCCAAAAATGGTGGAGTCTTTTAATCCAATACTGGAACAAGATATTCTATTTATAATTGATCCCAGCAATGGGCAAAGCTTTCCGCCATCTATTGCAATTCAAGGGCTAGATATATAATTCTAAGCTGATAACCATTCCAAGCAGCTACTTACTAAATTTAGGGCATTCCTCTACTTTATACCTACTCATAAATTTAGGTTGCATTTGTATCATGTAAAGCGACATGTTTTATTATAATTTGAGTGAATTTCTCTTATAGCAATAAAAAATTATCGTATTTCTTTATTGGACTCCTTCCGAATTGAAAAATTGAAGTAGTAAAATGCTAATATGTGAAAAATAGGTCTTTTATATAATTCTTGCATAATTTACATTTTATTATAGATTTACAAACTGTTGTTTTAGTACACTGATTTTATGAATCTAAGGGGGAAGAACAGTGAAAAAAATAATGTTAGCTGGAGCACTAAGTATTGCATGTTTTACAGGAGGATTTGGCGGGCAGGCATATGCACAGGAAGCTGTGGATGTGGCAAGTATCATCCATCCAAAGCAAGCTGTTGCAGCCACAAATCAATTACAAGCCATGTCTTATCAAGATGTTTATAAAATGTTGCTGCTATCTAAAATAGGCTTTGAAAATAATGAGGTAACGATTGTTACAACAAAAAATAGTATTACGGTAAAGGTTTCGTTAGAGGCGATTCTTCAATCCTACAAAGATGGTACAAATCTTTATCCTGAGGGAGAAAAAGAATTTAAGGAAAACTATGAGGAATTTAAGAAAATATTCGGGAATGCCATCCAAATAAAAATCACACAAACTGGAAATGGCTTCAAGAGTGAAATCTATACTGCTGGTAAATGGGAAGCGGTTAGTGCTGAAGATTTAAATGGGATGATCATGGTTTTTGGTCGTGCAGATGTTGAGTTAAAACCAGGTGGTTATTTCAAGGATGCTATTGGGCATTGGGCTGAGAGCTATATCCAGTTGCTCTATCAAACAGACATCATTAATGGCACAACGGCAACTTCGTTTAATCCAAATGGTCAAGTGACTCGTGGAGAACTGGCAGCTATTATTTTCCGTGCCTCTGGCTTAAATGTGAATGAAGATTATGAGGGTCCTGCTTCTTATACGGATCTGAATGGTTTCTGGGGTGCAAAGGAAGTAGCTATTCTTGAAGAATATGGTTTAATAGATATTTTCGACGGCGACAAATTCCAGCCGAAAAAGCCTGTTACACGCGAAGAAATGGCCTATATCACTGCTAGGTACTTAACAGCAATGGAAGTTGACCTATCTCAAGTAAGTAAAAACAACACATTTACAGATAAAAACCAAATGCGTAAAGAAACAGTAGAAGCTATTGGTCTATTGCAGCATTTAGGAATATTAAATGGCACGAATGGCAAATTTAATCCAAAAGGCTATCTAACTCGTGCAGAGGTTTCAAAAATTTTAACAATGACTTTATTGCTATTGAGTGAAGAAGCTTAATAGGAAAGGGGGTGTCTCATATCCATAGAGACACCCCTTTTTATTCAACGAGAATATGGAAAATATAGCTGAGAAAATAGCCTAAGAAAAGATACATAAAAAATGATCGGAAGGAGACTTTTTGGATTTGATGCAAAATGAATTCAGAAATACTGGCCGTCGCAATCAATCCAATGGAAATCCCCATTAAAATGCCCTGTGCCTTTTCGGTTAAGGCCCAATATTGTCCAAGCCAAATGAAAAGACTAAAGAAAATAGAGAAGATAAAGAAATAAATAAAAAGTCTCCAAAGCCTTTCACCCTGTGAAATGAGTGCAGTCGATAGAGCAAAACCTTCTGGCACATGATGAAGAATGATGGACGCAGTGAGTGAAATACTTAATGCAGCGTTTCCTAGTAAATTGCCGACGGTGAGACTAATGGGAATAGTATGGATAATCATAGCTAGCGTTAATAGAGAGACTGAGGGATTTTGTGCATGGGAAGCATGAAATAGGGTATCTAATAACTGAAAGATGAAGTAACCAATAAAAATACCAAGAATGACTCCGAAAGACTGATAGATTTGAAAGGAAGAAGGGATGATATCTAGCACCAGTAAGCCGACTAAAAAACCCCCGCATAATAAAGATAGCCCTTGCGTTGTATGCTGAAATAGCTTAGAGAAAATCCAGGCAATCGCGCCTCCTATGCTCACACTAAAAAATAGAAATCCACCAAGAATCATTGCACTCACCTGTAAATTCCTCCGCCCTATCTTAAACTAAAAGCTGTTTTACCAAATATATGCTAACTAGAAACGATTATGCTTTCTGTCCACTTGGCTGTATACAATCTATAAAGGAAGTTTGTTGTGCATACTGTCGGGTAGAGAAGGAGAGAATAGTGTCAGAATCGATGCTTGATAATTTGTAAAAGGGAGATGTTGACATGAAGGCAGTAACATATCAAGGGATTAAAGACATTCAAGTTAAAAATGTAGAGGACCCAGCTATTAAAAAGAAGGATGATATCATTGTCCGTATTACCTCGACAGCCATTTGTGGTTCAGATTTGCATATTTACCAGGGAGCTATTCCTACGAATAAAGATTATGTGATTGGACATGAGCCAATGGGCATTGTAGAAGAAGTGGGGTCAGATGTGACCAAGGTGAAAAAGGGGGACCGTGTAATCCTACCTTTTAATGTATCGTGCGGAGATTGCTTTTATTGTAACAATGCTATGGAAAGTCAATGTGATCATTCCAATGACAATCTTGGAGTAGATTCAGGAGGGTACGTAGGCTTTACCCAGCGTTATGGTAATTATCCTGGTGGACAAGCTGAATTTTTACATGTTCCCTATGGCAATTTTATGCCCTTTGTCATTCCTGACTCTTGTGAGCTAGAGGATGAAGCACTTTTATTTTTATCGGACATTGTACCAACTGCCTATTGGAGTGTGGAAAATGCGGGAGTTAAAAAGGGCGATACAGTGGTGGTGTTAGGTTGTGGACCAGTGGGCTTATTGACACAGAAATTTGCATGGATGAAGGGTGCAAAGCGAGTAATTGCTGTTGATTATATTAGCTATCGCTTAGCCCACGCGAAAAAAATGAACAATGTTGAAATTATTAATTTAGACGATTACGATGAAGTGGCTTTTTATATTCGTGAAATAACGAAAGGTGGAGCAGATGTTGTCATTGATTGCGTTGGTATGGATGGGAAAAAAACACCTTTAGAAGCTATCGGACAAAAAATGAAAGTACAAGGAGGAACATTAAGCCCACTGCGAATTGCAATGGATGCAGTACGCAAATTTGGCACAATCCAAATTACAGGTGTTTATGGCGCTAAGTACAATCAATTTCCATTAGGACATCTGTTTGAACGTAATATATCTCTAAAAATGGGCCAAGCACCTGTTATTCATCTCATGCCAAAATTATTTGATTTAATCACTGCAGGAAAGTTTGATCCGACTGACATAATTACACATAAGCTACCATTAGAGGAAGCAAGTAAAGCCTATAAACTATTTAGTAACCGTGAAGATAACTGTATTAAAGTGATTTTAAAACCTTAAAGGGAGCGTCGACGCTCCTTTTTTTGTGTGTAATGTTGGGATGGAAAAATTGACTGAATATTAGTTTAATTCTATACTTTCTAATAGGAAGACCAGATTCATCGATTTAGCTCATTAAGGGAGGAATGGTTGAATGAAATGGGATGCAAGTTATGATGTAGTTGTAGTAGGCTCTGGAGCTGCGGGATTGACAGCAGGTTTAACAGCAAAGTTACAAGGTTTGAAATCATTAGTAATTGAAAAAACGGATCGCTATGGTGGTGCTTCTGCTATTTCAGGCGGTGCCTTATGGATTCCGAATAATCATGTTATTAAAGGTGCAGGTGTTCCAGATACACATGAACTTGCACGCCAATATTTAGATTCAACAGTTGGTGATCGAGTGCCTGAAGCTTTAAAGGAGGCCTATATTACAAGAGGCCCAGAAATGTTGCGATTTTTATACAATAAAACTAAGCATATGCGTTTCCAATATGCAAAAGGTTACTCGGACTACTATCCAGAAAAACCAGGGGGCTTGTCTCAGGGACGTTCCATTGAACCACTAATTTTCGATTTAACGAAAATGGGCTCTTTAGCGCATACTATGCGTCGAGCAACTCTATCAACTAAGGGCTTTACAATGAATAGCTATGAGTTTCATAAAGTTAATATGATAACACGGACGTTAAAAGGTAAAACAACTGCACTGAAATTAGGCATGCGCCTAGTAAAATCAAAGGTGACAAAAAGTGAGCCAGTTGCGTTAGGTGAAGCTTTAGTAGCACGTTTACGACTATCGCTAGCGGAGGCAAATGGTGAGCTTTGGCTATCAACGGCCTTTAAAGATTTTATGATGGATAAGGGTCGAGTGATGGGGATCATTGTGGAACGAGATGGACAAGAGCTGCGAATTGAGGCAAAGAAAGGTGTTGTTCTTTCATCAGGCGGCTTTTCACACAACCAAGCACTTCGAGAACAATATTTACCAAGCCCAACGAACGCTGCATGGACTTCTTCACCAGAGGGACAAACAGGTGACGTTATAGAACCAGGTGTAAAAATTGGCGCTACATTAGATTTAATGGATAAAGTGTGGGGAGCGCCTTCTGTTATTGATCCACAAGGACAACCCTTCTTCCTAGTAGCGGACAGGGGCGTACCAAATATGATTGTTGTAGATAGCGCAGGACAGCGTTTTGTGAACGAAGCGGCTCCTTATCATGAATTTGTAGATACCATGTACGAGCATCAAAAGACCACGCAACAGGCTGTTCCTTCATGGATAGTCATTGATGCCTCTGCTAAAAGCCGTTATATTTTTACAGGTCTGTTCCCAGGACAAGCCTTCCCAAAAAGCTGGTTTGATCATGGCATCGTGAAAAGTGCAGAGTCCATTGAAGAACTTGCTAGAAAAATGGATGTGCTGCCTGAAAGTCTAATAGAGACAGTAAATCGTTTTAATGACTTTGCCCGAAATGGTCATGATGATGATTTTTATCGTGGTGATAGTGCCTATGATAATTCTAATGGGGACCCAACATTGCCAAATCCAAATTTAGCAGAGATCAAAAAAGCTCCTTTCTATGCATTACGTATATATCCAGGCGATATTGGCACAAAGGGAGGCTTGGTAGTGGATGAACATGCTCGGGTTATTAAGGCAGATGGCGAACCAATCGAAGGATTATATGCTTCAGGTAATTGTTCAGCGTCGATCATGGGAGAAACGTATCCTGGACCGGGTGCTACGATTGGGCCTGGTATGACATTAAGCTTTGTGGCGACTACACATATGGCTAACACCGTAAAAAAAGAAGAAGTACCACTTGTAAAAATATAAAGTTGACTAAGCCCTTCCTATGACTGTGATAAGGAAGGGCTTTCATGTGGATGAAATGTTCTAATATTTTTTTGCTAAGAATATAGTGGCTACAACATGTATGGCGATGATAATGGAAAAAAGGAGCGATATAGTAAATTGCTTACGTATAAACTTATCACGACTATTGAAGCATTAGAGCCCTATCGAAGTACTTGGTCAACAATACTCGAAAGAGAGCACAATGATAATCCTTTTATTGAGTACGAGTGGGTCTCAACTTGGTGGACAACATTAGGGACTCATGACAATGTTGAGATTTATGTAGTCGAATATCAAGGAGTAGCAGTTGCCTTTTTTCCGTTAGTGCATACAGTACGGTTTGGTAAGGTGCATCATTTTGGCTTTTTGGGACAAGGGTTTGCGACTTATATGGAAGTAGTCGCTGAAAAGAATTGGCTTGAACGTTCCATTGACTTTATGCTGAAGGAGCTTTCAAAAAAATACAGGCGTTATTTAATGGTGTTACATGGATTGTTAGAAAGTAAAAATACCTCTCAAGAATTAGAAAAATTTGCAATAGAATATCAGATGCCACATTCCATTTTTCGGACTGTCACGCCTTATATAGATTTTCAATCAATCACACTTGATAATTTTTTGCAGAAGCATCGAAAAAAATTCAAAAGTTTGAAGCGCCGGGAAAATAAATTAAAGTTACTTGGTCATGTAGCATTTCAAGAAGCAAATCACCATCATTTACAAGACATGTTTACGTTATTTACGAGAAGGTGGCAAAAGAAAATTGATAAAAGTGGTTTTACAGAAAATCAGACTCGATTGTTCTACGAGCGATTGGCCAAGGTCTCCGATAAGGCATTGCGAGTAGAGGTGGACAGCCTGCAATTTGAAGGCCGGTGGATTGCGTTTACGATTGACCTTTGCTGTAGAGAGCGTAATTTTTGTCTGGCAATGGGACATGAGCCTGACTTCAATCTATTTGGCCCAGGCCGCATTATTGAAAAAGAAAATATGTTAAAAGCACATGATGTAGGCTATCGTTATTATGATCTAGGAAGTGGCTATGAGCCATACAAGTTTGAATGGTATACCCATATTGATTTTACAAGAAAATTTGTTATGAGTACGAAAGGAACAAAAGAGCGTGTACTTCAATCCTGGATGGTCTTACGAGATCGCTTAAAAGGTCAGTTAACGAATAATCATCAGCTCGTGAAATGGAAGCGGGACCGTTTAGGAGAACTACGATATTTTATGAAGCACGCGAAAATAAAAGATTGGTTAAGAGCTTCAGTTAGGATAATACAACGATTTTTAGCAGTACATATTTTAGATGTTTATATAGCAGAACAAAAATATGCTTTCGGGCAAGTGAACTTTCAAGAAGTATCAATGAAGGATATTACGGAGATGCATGAGCGAGCAAACTATGTTTCAAGTTTCTATAGGGGCTATCGACTTTTGGGAAATGGTGATCAAATTATATATAAGAGGCATGATAAAATAGCATCTGAAGAAGCTGCTAACTATTCCTATGAGCTAGCAGATAATATGTCGTATATAAGAGAGTATGACAGTCAGCAACTCGTTGATATCATTGCTGATGTCCAGAGAGAAGGAAGAGCCGTTTGTACGATTGCCCCGTGGTTTGATAGAAAAAGAAGGCGAAAGTTGGTACAAGCGGGTTTCCGTAAAGTGGAGAAAATCAGTATCTTACAATTGTTCAAATGGCGAAAAATATATCAATTCTAAACGACAACACCCTCAGCAAAAAAGCTGAGGGTGTTTCATGATTAAAAGTGGATACCAGGTTTATCGATTAGCTTACAGCCTGTACCATATTTTGCTTTTAAAGCACCTTTAAAATGAGTTTGCTCTAGTTCTGGGAATGTTTGCTTCCAAAGTTCAAAAACATTATGACTAGTTGCTTTGCCATCCTTCGTCAAGCGTGCAATATGGAAGCCGTACTCATCATTACAACGAGCTAACGCACGGTTTTCACGGACCGTAATAATTCGACCACTTGTCGTCATTTCATATAATCCTTCATAGCCAGCGATAGCACGGCTTTCCTCATTTTCTTCAACAACAATATCTTCTTTTTCTTCAGCAACAGTTTCTTCTTTTTCCTTAACAGGTGTTACTTTTTCTTCTGTTGTTGCCTCATGTTCAGTAGTTTGAGCTTCTACAGCACTATTTTCTGATGGTAACTGTTCAACAATGAAAAAGTCTTTATTTGAGGCTTTATCACTCATTGTCGCCATTACGTTCATAATAGAACCAACATAACGTAAAGGTTTTTCTTTCCCTTCTTCAAAGACAAAAATATTATAATCGGTTTTATTAATCTTTTTCATAATAATATTTCCTGTTGTAATCGTAAAACCGATGAACTTGTTCTTTTTTAATGCTTGTATTGCTTCTTGCTTTGTTAAAATCATTTTGAAAATCTCCTAAAGAATTATTTATTCTATTCTACCATAAAAATTATCACATTGTTTTTCGTAAAATAATGGTTGATTTTGTACGATAAAGGAAATCACCCCTAATAGTGGAGCTATGGCAATGGTTCTTTCGAAACACAGTGAGGTTGAATGTTTTGCTAGGGATTCAAACTGCACTTGAAGTTACTGGTGGCTGTTCGAAGTACTCAACGCAATTTTTGATTTCAAGCATCACGTTGAAAATGTGGTAGAGTTAAAGAAAGCAAAGGCTTTAAGCTACGCCTTGCTTGCCTTACGATAAATATTTCGCATTTTTCTTAGCCAAAAATAAAGGAGGATATAAACGATGGTTCAGCATAAATTTACAATGGATTTAACTTGGGCGGATGGAAGAAATGGGACAGGGAACATAACATCAAGCAATTTACAAACGCAAATATCTATTCCTCAGGAAATGAATGGTCCAGGGATTGGTACAAATCCAGATGAAATGCTTTTAGGTGCAGCGGCAACCTGTTATTTAATCACCTTAGCTGCTCTGCTTGAAAGATCGGAAATAGATGTGATGTCTTTATCCATGCAGGCTCATGGGTTTGTAAGCGTAGAAAATGGCGTTTTTACTTATGAAAAAATTGTCCATAAACCAACGATTGTTGTCCAAGAGCTATCGGAACATCTTGCAAAAAGAATAGAGCGCTTAGCACACAAGGCGGAACAGACTTGTATGATAAGTAAAGCGGTGAAGGGGAATGTTTTGATTGAATGTGATGTTCAAATTTTAGAAGCAAGCATATAATACGGCAAAAAGAGTTATTCAGCATATGACGCTGACATAACTCTTTTTTTCTTAAAGGGAGCACTTTTTCTATACTAGTTCTAGAAATGTACAAAATGAATATATAGTGTTAAGTGCTAAAAAAATGCAAAGGATGATGTATTGCACGTTCAGACAGCTCAGAATCTCACATTCTATGGTCAGTACGGCAAAAGAATAGTTGATATTATTGGGGCTTTAATTTTACTTTTTATAACGATTCCTCTTATGCTAATAGTCTTTCTCATTTTACTCATGACAACGGGTCGCCCCATTTTCTTCAAACAAATACGAACTGGCCTCGATCATCACCGCTTTGTGATTTGGAAGCTACGAACAATGTGTATTCAGGCAGTTCCAGTAAATATGCCGACTATTTGTGCTAATGGTATCCCTGATGATTATTACTTTAAAACGAATCAAGATACACGTATCACAAAAGTGGGCGCTATCCTTCGAAAGCTAAGTATTGATGAAATCCCACAACTTTTAAATGTGCTAAAGGGTGATATGAGCATTGTAGGTCCACGCCCGGAAGTTCCAACGATTACAAATGCTTATAACTCTTTACAAGCTCGGCGACTGGAGGTAAAGCCAGGATTGACGGGGCTTGCTCAAATAAATGGTAGATCGAATATATCACATGGACAAAAAATCTCGTATGACATTGAATATGTTGAAAATTTCTCCTTTTGGATGGATATTCAAATTATGTTGAAGACTATTTATGTCATCGTAGCAAGAACGGGTGCTTATTAAAAAATAAGGAGTGGCAGTACTGAAAATAGTTCAGCTTATTACAAGAATGGATAAGGTCGGAGGTGCTCAAAAACATGTGGAGGCACTTTCTATCCAATTACAACAAGATGGACATGAGGTGACAGTTGTAACGGGCTCCTATCAGCCATCACTGTGGAGCTTGCAAGAACTGCAAATTCCCGTCATCAATATACCTTCCTTACAACGAGCGATTCATTTAGCGAAAGACTTTCGATCATTCTGGCAATTAAGAGCTGTCTTTAAACGAATACAACCAGATGTAGTAGCCACCCATTCATCCAAGGCAGGTATCATAGGTCGTATAGTTGGTAGTTTACTAGGAATTCCAACTATCTTTACAGCACATAGCTGGAGTTTTACAGAAGGTGTTCCACAAAAGAAAAAGCTGCTATACCATCGGATGGAAAAATCTGTTCAGCTATTTACTACAAAAATTATTACGGTATCCGAATACGATCGAGAATTAGCACTAATGAAGGAGGTGGCTCCTGCACATAAATTACTGACAATTCATAATGGCATTGATCTAATAGAGAAAAGGACAACAACTGAAAGAACATTTTTGGAGCAGCCAATCATTGTTATGGTTGCTCGTTTTGAAGTGCCAAAAAGGCAGGATATCTTACTCAAGGCTTTGGCGGAGCTGACGCATATTCCATGGCATCTTCAACTAATTGGAGATGGTTCACTACGTTCTGACTTAGAAAAACTTGTTGAACAGTCTGGTTTAACAGCACGTATAACATTTTTAGGCAATCAATTAGATGTCCATTCTTATCTTGAGAAAAGCCACATTTTTGTCTTGTTGTCAGATTGGGAAGGCTTGCCGATTTCTATTATTGAAGCGATGCGTGTAGGTCTCCCTATTATTGCAACAAATGTAGGTGGTGTAAAAGAGCTTGTAGAAGATCATGGTAATGGATTTTTAGTAGAACGAGATAATTTTGAATTATTAAAGCAGAGGCTACACCAACTAATAATAGATGCCGATTTAAGGCAACAAATGGGGAATGTAAGTGAATGCCGTTATTTGCAGTATTTCACGTTTACCCCTATGTATCAAAAAACAATAATGGTCTATCAGCAAGCTGTTTCAGAACTAGCGAAGAAAGGGGATTAAATTGCAATTAATTCGCATTAGAACTGATGATGAGCTTATGTGGTACAAGGAAATTTGGGATGCCATTTTAGAAGCAGAGGACAATGATAACCCATTTATAGAATTTGCTTGGTTTTATAATTGGTGGCAAATTGTTGGACGTAAAGAACGTGTAGAGCTTTATGCCATTGAACATGAGGGGACAATCATCGCCTTTTTCCCCTTTACGGTGTCTATTCGATGGGGAATAAGGGTGTATACATTTGCAGGTAAACAGATTGCTAACTATACCGGGATAGTCGCTAAACAACAGTGGTTACTCCAAGCAGCGACCTTTATATTTGATGAGCTGATTAAAAAATATCGACACGTTGTTTTTTCTCTCCATGGCTTATTAGAAAGTAAAGCATCTACTAAAATCTTGGAGCAATATTTTGTTGAAAGACAATTACGTACAAGCATATTCCGTGTAGTGACACCGTATCTAGCATTTTCAGAAGTAGATTTTCAACATCATTTCAATCAACGACGAAAAATGCATGGTGTCGATCGACGCGAACGAAAGCTACGAAATTTAGGCTCATTAGAAAGACGTGCTCCATCGCAGGACGAGCTTTGGCAAATGTTTCGATTATTTAATCGTCGTTGGGCAAAAAAGCTTGATACAAGTGAATTTACAAAGGGCAAGAAAAGAGACTTTTTTGAACGTTTAACAATGCTAAAGGGAGAGGCCTTACAGGTGGAGGTCGATGCACTTGTCTTTGAAAATCAGTGGATTGGTTTCACATATGGACTTTGCTGTCGGGGGCGTTATGTAACTTACGCTCTTGCACATGAGCCAACATTTAATTTATTTGGTGCTGGACGTATCGTCAATCAGGAAACCATTCAGCGAACGTTCGCAGCCAATTATCGCCTATTTGATATGAGTATTGGCTATGAGCCTTATAAATTTGACTGGCGCTCTAGCATTGATTTTACAAGGCATATGCTTGCCAGCAGTGGTTCGAAACGTACAAATTTACTGACAGGATTTTTATCATTAAAGCAACGACTTAAGGAATACGTAAAAAGTAATCAGCGAATTGTGGACTGGAAGCGTAATTCACTAGGCCAGTTACGTTTTTTAGTAAAGTATGGAAAGCTAAAAGATTGGCTAGAATATGGACAACAATTCGTAGAAAAATTTGTTCGTATGAAACAAGTGGAGCTGTATGAATTAACTCCCTCAGAGGATGTATCGCCACAGCAGCCTGTTGGTAACTTATTTGAAGAAATGTCGATTCAGGAAGCGATGCAGCTTGATCAGGAGGAAGTCATTGCCCTCTTTTATAAGGGATATACGATTTATAAAGACTCCTTTGCAGAAACGAATAAACCAGCCTTTGCGTTACATGCCACAAATTGGCGAGTCGATTCATTGCGGATTATAGAACCGTTACCGAAGCAGACCTATTTTTTAGCCTATGATGTTTTCAAACAAATCGATATTATTACAGCTTATTTTCGAAAAATAAAACCGGCACAAACACTATGGGTAACGGCAAGCTTTTGGCAATGGCGTAAGCGTAAGCGCTTAGTACAGCTAGGCTATAAACCTATTTCTCGAATGAAACATTTTAAATTCGCTCGCTTTGAGCGAAATCGTGTAGAAAAATATACGGAGAGTGGGGGCGATGTTCATTCTGTCCATTAAAAGTAAGCGATGGAATATCGCAATGCAGCATTTTTATCTTCTAGAAAAGCCAGCAAATGTTCGAAACTCAATGAAAGTTGTAGGCTATACACATTCACTTGTACCTAGCAGAAAGCTTGTAAAAAGCGAAACGGTTCACATTCATTTGCAAGAGCATGAGCTTTCGTTATATTTAGCACTTTCAGAAGGGAATCGTAAAATCCTTCGACGGGCCCAAAAAGAATTTTATCAAGTTATTTTGTACAAAGAGCCCTCGATGGACAACTTGCGAGCCTTCCAGCAATTCTACAATCAGTTTGCCAAAAGAAAAAAGCTTGAAGCAATTGGCAAGTCACAAATGGAAACACTCATGCTCCTAAATGAACAGGGTGCATTATTATTATCCGAGATCCAGAGTATTTGTGGACAAACACTGTGCTATCGATTAGATATTGTTCATGAGAAAAGAGCGATGTCTTTTTACGAGGCTACTTGTCATGCATCAGCTATGCCTTCACATTTAAAACGACCGATCCGTTATGCCAATCGTTTTTTAATCTGGCATAATCTACTCCACTTAAAGGAGCAAGGTTTTGTTTTATATGATATGGGTGAATTAACAAATAGTCATAATGTACGAGCCTTTAAACTAAGCTTTGGTGGCCAAATTGTCCATGTCTACTCAGGCTACATCACCCAATCAAAAATACGTGCACTGCTATTAGGTGTACAAAAATGGAGGAAGTAGCAACATGAATGGTGGGGGTCTCGTTATTTCATTAGATTTTGAGCTAAATTGGGGTGTCCATGACGTTTTTCGATATGGACAATACAATAAAAACCTATATGGTGTACGTAAAGCCTTGCCCAGAATACTAACGTTATTTGAGCAATATGACATTCATGCGACTTGGGCTACAGTCGGATTATTGTTTGCAGAATCAAAGGCAGAAATGGCTCATTATTTACGAGGTATCCCTGTGAAATATGAAAATATGCGCTTTGCTGCACATACACAGCTAGCAAAAGTAGGCGAAAATGAACAAGAGGATCTTTTACATTTTGGTAAATCTTTAATCGAGGATATTAAACGTACACCACATCAGGAAATAGGAAGTCATACCTTCTCCCATTTCTATTGCTTGGAAAAGGGGCAAACAGAGGCAGCTTTTCGTGCCGATTTACATGCTACAAAAACAATTAGTGAAGGATATATCGCTCCGATGAAATCCATTGTCTTTCCACGTAACCAAATAAACAAAGACTATTTATCAGCGTGTTCAGAAGCTGGCTATATTTGCTACAGAGGAACTGAAAACCATACATTGTATCAAGCTCAAAAGTTTACGAAGAAGGGCAGACTTTTCGGAGCAAAGAAATGGCTAGATAGCTATTGGAATCTAACCGGACACCATATGGCAACTCTAGCAGAAATGCAAGAGGCGCAGCTCATTAATATTCGGTCAAGTGCCTTTTTAAGGCCTTATTGTGGTCCATTGCGCGTATTCGAAGGGTTAAAAGTAAAACGTATTAAGGAAAGTATGCTCGAAGCTGCAAAGGCGCAAGCATTTTATCATTTATGGTGGCACCCTCATAACTTTGGCAAGCACATTGATAAAAATTTAGCGATGCTGGAAGAGCTATTACGCTATTATCAAGAGTTGCGCAGCCAATACAATTTTCAAAGTTATTCCATGCATGAAGTTGCTGAGCTATGCCAAAGCCACTTTAAACAGCAGAAATAGTTTTGATGAGGTAACCGCTCCAAAGGTTGTGGTACCCGCTCGAAAGTAAGGGCAAGGCGCTCCAAAAGAGAAGGTAACCGCTCGAAAGTGAGGGCAAGGCGCTCCAAAAGAGAAGGTAACCGCTCGAAAGTGAGGGCAAAGCGCTCCAAAAGAGGGGGTAACCGCTCGAAAGTGTGAGCAAGGCGCTCCAAAAGAGGGGGTAACCGCTCCAAAGTGTGGCAAGTCGCTCCAAAAGAGAAGGTAACCGCTCGAAAGTAAGGGCAAAGCGCTCCAAAAGAGAAGGTAACCGCTCGAAAGTGAGGGTAAGGCGCTCCAAAAGAGGGGTAACCGCTCGAAAGTAAGGGCAAGGCGCTCCAAAAGAGAAGGTAACCGCTCGAAAGTAAGGGCAAGGCGCTCCAAAAGAGGAGATAACCGCTCAAAAGTGTGAGCAAGGCGCTCCAAAAGAGGAGGTAACCGCTCAAAAGTGTGGGCAAGGCGCTCCAAAAGAGGGGGTAACCGCTCGAAAGTGTGGGCAAGGCGCTCCAAAAGAGAAGGTAACCGCTCGAAAATGTGAGCAAAGCGCTCCAAAAGAGAAGGTAACCGCTCGAAAGTGTGAGCAAGGTGCTCCAAAAGAGGAGATAACCGCTCGAAGGTGAGGACAAAGCGCTCCAAAAGAGGAGATAACCGCTCAAAAGTGTGAGCAAGGCGCTCCAAAAGAGAAGGTAACCGCTCGAAAGTGAGGGTAAGGCGCTCCAAAAGAGGGGGTAACCGCTCGAAAGTGTGGGCAAGGCGCTCCAAAAGAGAAGGTAACCGCTCGAAAGTGTGGACAAGGTGCTCCAAAAGAGAAGGTAACCGCTCCAAAGTGTGGCAAGTCGCTCCAAAAGAGAAGGTAACTGCTCGAAAGTGTTGACAAAGCGCTCCAAAAGAGGAGGTAACTGCTCCAAAATCTGAACAAAACGCACCTAACTATGGTGATCCTCACTATAAATGAAAGATATAAGACCAACTCACAATATGAAAATCACCCTTTCGTTATTGAAAGCAAACTAGATTGGTTTCTAGTTTGCTTTTTTGTTGTCTAATTGAGAAATTTCAAAAGAAAAGAGGAAAAAAGTAAAACAATGACGAAAATGAATGTACGAATGGTACTATAATAGTAGAAATTTTATGGTAGGACATTTTGCGGAAAGTAAAAATTTATGTAGGTCAATTTAACTTGGATGGAAAAGATATGAAGGGTGGTAGAGAATAATGTTTATTCAACCGGAATGCCAGTGGAAGCAAGAAAATGGATCAGCAATGCATCAATGGATAAAGCAGCAAGCTAATCCGAATCCAAATGATGTGGATATTGTAATTTATGGTGCGCTTTTATCGTATGCCAGTGGAGGATCAACAAAAGCGCAATATCCAACTGAATTTCGTAAAGTGTGGCCTAGTTTTCAATCATATAATTTAGATGAACAGGTTAATTTACGTGCGCTGTCAGTCGTGGATATAGGAGATGTGGCGATTCATGAACAAGATCGTATGCTTTCTGAATCTGCCATCGAAGCAGCAGCGGAAAATTTAAGTATTGCTTTTCAAAAAAGCTTTACTTGTTTGATTGGAGGAGATCATGCGGTTACTGCCTGTTCCTTAAGAGGTATAAAAAATGCTTTTCCGCAAGATCGGATTGGCATTATTCAGATTGATACACACTTAGATGCAAGGAATCAAGAAGAGGTTGGTTTAGCACAAGATTCTCCCATTCATCAGTTAATGGCAGCAGGAGTTGTTGAGGGGAAACATGTGTATAATGTCGGTTTGCATGGCTTTTTCAATTCACCTGAAATGATTCATTACGCAAGAGAGCAAGGGATTCATATGATTACGTTAAAGCAAATGCGACGAGATGGTATACAGCTCACAATTCGTGAAATGCTTCGTCAGCTGATGTATGAAGTAGATCGTATTTATGTTTCAGTAGATTTAGATGCTCTAGATATTATGTTTGCTCGTGACGTTCCTGCAGCAACACCAGGTGGCTTAACGGCCTACGAATTATTTGATATTCTCAAGCTGATTGGAGAAAATGAAGGAGTTCGTCATATTGATTTTGTTTATGCTGATCCTAAGGAAGGAATGCTACGTCCGGAAACCGTTAAAATTGGGGTAACAGCATTTTTACAGTGGTTAACAGGCATTCAACTTGATCACCGTAATCGTATTTCAAAAAAAGGGAAGGTTACGCCGTAAAGTAATAGTATTTCCGTGTATTGACAATGCTGATTAGTGAAAGTTTGTTATAATGTAAAATAGGAAACATTTTATTTTATACAAACTTTGTATTTGTAATAGAGAGGAAATTATATGACAACAAAACCAAAACTATTGATTGTTGACGGTATGGCACTGTTATTCCGTTCATTTTTTGCCTCAGCTGCAATGGGACATTTTATTCGCTTGGCAGATGGGACACCGACGAATGGGGCCCAAGGATTTGTACGTCATGTTTTAACAGCACAATCAATTATGAAGCCAACGCATATGGCTGTTTGCTGGGATATGGGGGCACATACGTTCCGCAATGATTTATTTGATGGCTATAAAGCAAATCGCCCAGCCCCACCAGAGGAAATGCTGCCTCAATTTGATATGGCGAAAAAATTATCGCAGCAAATTGGCTGGCAAAATTTCGGTGTGAAGGGTATGGAAGCAGATGATTTAATTGGTTCCATGATTACTAAATGGCAGGATGAGGCAGATATTACGGTTATTAGTGGGGATAAAGACTTGCTTCAGCTTTTAAGACCTTCTACAGAAATTGCCTTTACGAAAAAGGGCTACACAGAGTACGATATTTATACACATACACGCTTTAAAGAAGAATATCGTATAGAGCCAACGCAGTTTGCACAGGTGAAAGCCTTTATGGGCGATACTAGTGATGGCTATCCAGGTGTCAAGGGTATTGGTCCGAAGCAAGCATTGACGCTCATTCAAACATATGGCTCAATTGACAAGATTCTAGAATCACTTGGTGAATTAAAGCCAGGCCAACGCACAAAAATCCAGGAAAATTTGGACATGCTAAAATTATCCCATGAGCTTGCAACTATTCAAACCGATGTACCAATTGAAGCAGATTTTGCAAGCCTAGCGTTACCAAGCTATGAACCACATATTTTTAAAGAAATAGAAGAGAGTGGCTACACGCTAATCGCCAAGCACGCACGCTCCTTGTATTCCCTTATTTAACAATGAACGCAGAGTATAGTAATATGCTCTGCTTTTTATTTTTTATAAATAAGCGCTATTGAGGTTTAATTTTAACAAACGATAACACCTTCTCATTATCTTTATAGAAAGCTCGACGAATAGTACTTTCATGATGAGGTCTACCATTATCATGAAAAATTAACGATAGGTCGCCATTTTTTATGTCATAGCCAATTAGCGGTACCCAATGATAGGCAAAGGTCGATTTTTTATCTCGCCATTGAAGGCTAAAGTAACGATCAAAACGCATAGCAACGGGACGACCGGCGTCAATCTCCTGTAAAGCTTCTTTTAATGAACAATTTCGAATATCCCAAGTTGGATATAGTCGATGGAGATTGTGGATAAGTCGCCATTTAAATAAGCCAATTTTTGTGCCACCGAGCAGCTTGTAGAGTTCATTTATTGAAGGGGCTGATTTGTTCAAAAAGTTTAATATAACGTGAATAGTAGTAGGTCCACAGGCAGATTGACGGAATCTTGGTGCAATCGATGTATCATATTGTGATGTACCGAGTAGAACTAATTGTTTGTGCATAACAATCTCCTTTTAAAAAGAGCTGCATTTCAAAAATGAAATGCAGCTCTTTGCTCTTTATTGTTGAGCAGATAAAAATTCTGTTACTTGCTGAGGTGTTTTTGCATTGGCACTGTGTAAATGTGCAAGTTTTTCACCGTTTTGGAAAATTAATAAGCTTGGGATTCCCATTACATCATATTTGTCTGCAATTTCTGGAAGCTCATCACGGTTTAGCTCATACCAGTCATATTGGTTGTACTCTTCAATGATTGGATCGATGAACATGTTCATTCGTGTGCAATCTGGGCACCAGCCAGCGTAAAATTTCACTAGTACTTTTTGGTCACCCGCGATTAGTTCATTAAATTGATCTGCTGTAGTAATTGTTTTCATTATATATTCACTCTCCTTGTTTTCCATTCTACACATTTTTCTCTTAACCTGAAAGTTTTCTGTTTGGCCGTTTTGATTGCTACTTATTGTCTGCTTTTAGCTCGTAAAAAACAGAAAAAGATGTATATTGCAAAAATAATTCTTGAAAAAAGATTGCTAAATTAGACAAAATAATCTACACTAAAAACAGAAAAGTAGTTTTATCTTCATTCATTAAAAAGTGAGTTAAGAACGAAGATAAGCCTTAGTCGGGCTTAGTTGCCTGGAATGAATTTCATCCAACAACAGGACGAAAAAACACTAAGGTACACTTGATATTTTTTTGGCCAAAAAATGAATGGCTATTCATTCAATGGGAGAATAAGGGGGAATTGCTTGTGACTTACAACATTAAAAAAGCAGCTGTTCTAGGTTCTGGGGTGATGGGCTCTGGAATTGCAGCACATTTAGCCAATATCGGTATACCAACATTACTATTAGATATTGCACCGAAGGAACTGACGCAAGAGGAAGAGGCAAAGGGTCTTTCTTTAGAGCATCCAGCTGTAAGAAATCGTATTGTAAACGGAGCTTTGCAAAAGTTATTAAAGCAAAAGCCAGCACCACTTACTTCTAAGAAAAATTTATCACTACTAACGGTTGGCAACTTTGAAGACGATCTAGGGAAACTAAAAGATGTAGATTGGATAATCGAAGTTGTAGTTGAAAATTTACCAATTAAACAAAGTCTCTATGAAAAAATTGATGCTGTTCGTAAACCAGGAACAATTATCAGTTCAAACACATCAGGAATTAGTATTAACGCAATGGCAGAGGGACGCTCAGACGACTTTAAAAGGCATTTCCTTGGAACGCACTTTTTCAATCCTCCTCGCTATTTAAAACTATTAGAAGTGATTCCTGCTAATACAACTGCGCCTGAAGTAGTTAGCTTCATGAAAACGTTTGGGGAAGATGTGCTTGGGAAAGGTGTTGTATTAGCAAAGGATACTCCAAACTTTATTGCGAACCGTATCGGAACGTATGGTTTACTTATAACTTTACAGGAAATGTTAAAAGGTGGTTATTCTGTTGGTGAAGTAGACTCTGTAACAGGTCCACTTATTGGTCGTCCGAAATCTGCCACTTTCCGTACACTGGATGTTGTGGGATTAGATACATTTATTCATGTAGCTAAAAATGTTTACGATCAAACAACAGGTGAGGAGCAGCAGGTGTTTGCTGTACCAGAGTTTTTACAGAAAATGGTCGCGAATGGCTGGCTAGGTGCTAAATCTGGTCAAGGGTTCTTCTTTAAACAAGGTAAGGACATACATGAGATTGATCCAACAACTTTAACTTATAGCCCGGTGAAAAAGTTGAAAACTCCTTCTATTGAAATGGCAAAACAAACGCGAGGCTTGGCTAATAAAGTCAAAGCATTAACATATGCGAAGGATCGTACAGGTGAGCTATTATGGGGAATTTTTGCACCAACATTAATTTATTCTGCTCAGCTACATGGTGAAATTGCGGATGATATCGTAGCCATTGACAATGCCATGAAATGGGGCTTCGGCTGGCAACAAGGACCATTTGAAATATGGGATGCTCTTGGCGTAAAAGACTCTGTAGCGAAAATGGAGTCAGAAGGTCGTGATGTACCTGCATTTGTTAAAGAGATGCTGGCAAATGGTTTTGAGACATTCTATTCTGAAATAGATGGCGATTTAGCTTATTACAATGGGTCACAATATGTGAAAGTGCCAGTTAATGAAAAAGAGATTAATTTAAAACGTTATAAGAAAAAGCATGGTGTCATTAAATCAAATACAGGTGCTAGTTTAATAGACTTAGGGGATGGTATCGCATTACTTGAATTCCATTCACAATCGAATGCAATTGGGTTAGATATTATCCAAATGATTAACTTTGCAATAGATGAAGTAGAGGCTAACTACAAGGGCCTAGTTATCGGTAACCAAGGGAAAAACTTCTGCGTTGGCGCAAATCTAGGAATGATTTTAGTAGAAGCACAGGATGATAATATCTTCGAGCTAGATTTCGTCATTAAGTCATTCCAAGATGCTATGCAAAAAATTAAATATTCCCGTAAGCCAGTTGTGGCAGCACCTTTTGCGATGACATTAGGCGGTGGAGCAGAGGTTTGTCTACCAGCTGCGCATATCCAAGCAACGATGGAAACGTATATGGGCTTAGTTGAAGTAGGCGTTGGTTTAATTCCTGGCGGTGGCGGAAATAAAGCGCTTTATCAAAAATTCCTTAAGGGCTTGCCAAATGGCGTAGAGGTAGACTATCAACATATTGCCAATAAAGTATTTGAAACAATTGCGATGGCTAAGGTATCAACTTCTGGCGAAGAAGCACGTGAAAATAACTTCTTAAACTTTGCAGATGGTATTTCCGTTAACCCAGATCATCAATTATATGATGCAAAGCAAGCGGCTTTAGCGCTTTATGAAGCAGGCTATCAACCACCTGTACCTACAAAAGTGCCTGTTGTCGGTGCATCAGGTTACGGTACATTACTCATCGGTGCGCAAGGGATGTTTGAGTCAGGCTTTATTAGTGAACATGATTTAAAAATTGCTAAAAAATTAGCTTATGTTATTGCAGGTGGTAAGGTTCCATACGGCACATTAGTTGATGAACAGTATTTATTAAACTTAGAGCGTGAGGCGTTCCTAAGCCTTGTTGCTGATCCACTTTCACAGCAAAGAATGCAACACATGCTGTTAAAAGGTAAACCACTTCGTAATTAATTGACGAAATAGATCAATCTTGCACATGAAACAAAGGGGGATTAATAGGATGCGTGAAGCCGTTATTGTAGCAGGAGCACGAACTCCAATTGGAAAAGCAAAAAAAGGTTCATTAGCAACGGTGAGACCAGATGATTTTGGTGCTGTTGTAGTCAAAGAAACATTGAAAAGAGCGGGCTATGAAGGACCGATTGATGATTTAATCTTAGGCTGTGCGATGCCAGAAGCGGAGCAGGGGATGAATGTAGCACGTAGTATTGGTGCACTTGCTGGGTTACCAGATACAACACCTGCTCTAACGATTAATCGATTTTGTTCGTCAGGTTTACAGGCGATTGCCTATGCGGCAGAACGAATCATGCTCGGACATTCCAAAGCGATTCTTGCTGGTGGTGTAGAGTCTATGAGTATGGTGCCAATGGTGGGAAATACACCACGCCTAAATCCAACGTTAGCTGAAACGGCTCCACAATATTATATGGGGATGGGCCATACAGCTGAGGAAGTGGCTCGCCAGTACAATGTTAGTCGAGAAGACCAGGATGCTTTTGCTGTTCGCTCACATGAGCTTGCTGAAAAGGCCATTAAAGAAGGTAAATTCAATGATGAAATTGTACCAATCGAAGTGGAACAGCATTATGTAGATGATCAAAATAAACCACAAGTGAAAAAATTCACATTTAGTATGGATGAAGGGGTACGTCCAGGTACATCTGTTGAAGGTTTAGCAAAACTACGTCCAGCTTTCCATGTAAAAGGTAGTGTAACGGCTGGTAATGCCTCTCAAACTTCTGATGGTGCTGCTGCTGTACTCGTAATGGACCGTGAAGAAGCTGTCAAGCAAGGGCTAACGCCAATGGCAAAATTCTTAGGCTTTGCTGTTGGAGGGGTACCGCCCGAAGTAATGGGGATCGGTCCAATTGTTGCTGTACCAAAAGCGTTAGAAATCGCAGGTTTATCCATAGAGGATATAGATTTATGGGAAATCAATGAAGCATTTGCTTCTCAATCATTACAGGTCGTACGTCATTTAGGGATCGACCAAGAAAAAGTCAATGTAAATGGTGGAGCCATTGCGTTAGGTCATCCGCTTGGTGCAACAGGGGCCATTTTAACACTTAAGCTTATTCATGAATTGAAACGCCAAGGTAAGAAATATGGCGTAGTGACAATGTGTATTGGTGGCGGTATGGGCGCTGCTGGGGTATTTGAAATTCTTTAATAATTTGCTAGATAAGCTTGAGGTGTACTGTTTACGGTTGCCTCCGAACATTGTATACATCAAGCTTTTCTATAGATATGTTAAGCCAAGAAACATGGTTTTTGGAGTGCAATCGAAGCGTCAGCTATCTCTTTATAGGGACGATGAATTTATGGCGCTGAGGTGTCACTTATTAGGGGATTAGACAATCAAAATAGATACATTGGGAGGAATTAAACATGACTGAAAAAACAACTGATTTCATTAAAGGCGGCGGATTTCTTATTGAAGATGTGGAATTAGATCGTGTATTTACACCAGAAGATTTCACTGATGAGCATAAAATGATTGCTAAAACAACAGAGGAATATGTAGCAAATGAAGTATTACCAGTAGTTGAAAACTTAGAGCACCATGAATTTGAGCATTCAGTGCGTCTTCTTAAAAGTGCAGGCGAATTAGGTTTACTTGGAGCAGATGTACCAGAAGAATACGATGGGCTTGGATTAGACAAAGTTTCTTCTGCTTTAATTGCTGAGAAAATGTCTGTTGCAGGTGGGTTCTCTATTACACATGGCGCTCATGTGGGGATTGGCTCATTACCAATCGTTCTTTTCGGTAATGAAGATCAAAAGAAAAAATATTTACCTAAGCTTGCCTCTGGGGAGTTAATTGCAGCCTATGCATTAACAGAACCAGGTTCGGGTTCAGATGCCCTTGGAGCAAAAACAACTGCGAAGCTTAATGATGCAGGAACACATTATATTTTAAATGGTGAAAAGCAATGGATTACTAATGCAGGCTTTGCAGATGTGTTTGTTGTCTACGCGAAAATTGATGGCGATAAATTCTCTGCATTCATCGTAGAACGTGCATTCAACGGCGTTTCAGTTGGCCCTGAAGAGAAGAAAATGGGGATTAAATCATCATCAACTCGTACATTAGTGTTAGAAGATGCGGAAGTACCTGTAGAAAATCTATTGGGTGAAATTGGCCGTGGGCATGTAATTGCGTTTAATATTTTAAATATTGGTCGTTATAAGCTGGGTGTGGGCACAATTGGTGGCTCTAAACGTGCATTAGAGTTAGCAATTCAATACACAAACCAACGTCAGCAATTTAAAACAAAGCTTTCTGATTTCAATCTTACTAAAGAGAAATTATCAACAATGGCTTCTCAACTGTATGCATCGGAATCTTTAAATTATCGTACGGTTGGTCTGTTTGAAGATCGTTTAAGTCAGTTAAGCCTTGAAGAGCAAAAGCAAGGAAAAGTGATTGCAGGTGCTATCGCAGAATACGCAATTGAATGCTCTATTGCAAAAGTGTTTGGTTCAGAAACACTAGATTACATTGCAGATGAAGCAGTACAGCTACATGGTGGCTATGGCTTTATGGCTGAATACGAGGTTGAGCGTATTTATCGTGATTCTCGTATCAATCGAATTTTTGAAGGTACAAATGAAATTAACCGCATGATTGTACCAGGCACATTTATGAAAAAGGCGCTAAAAGGTGAGTTACCACTATTACAGGTTGCCCAAAACTTACAGCAAGAGCTTCTAATGTTAATGCCAGAAGATATCGGTACAGAGCCACTTGCTCAAGAAAAATATTTAGTGAAAAATGCGAAGAAGATTGCTGTATTAGCAGCAGGTTTAGCAGCGCAACGCTTTGGTGCAAAGCTTGATCAGGAGCAGGAAGTATTAGTGAATATTGCGAATATCGCTAACCAATTATTTGCGATGGAATCGGCTGTTTTACGTACAGAAAAAGCAATTGCTCGTGATGGCGCTGAAAAAGCACATCAAAAATTGCTTTATACACAAATCTTCTGCCAAGAAGCATTTGCAGAAATCGAAAAAGAAGCAAAAGATACAATTCTTGCTTCAGCAGATGGTGATGCAGCGCGTATGACATTATCTGCGCTTCGTAAGCTAACTCGCAATAACCCATACAACTTAATTGCGAAAAAACGTGAAGCATCTGTAAAATTAATCGAAGCAGAAAAATATATCGTTTAATCATCAATGTAGCAAACTAGCTATCCTCTTTTGGGTGGCTAGTTTTTGCGATACCAATAAATTGAAAAATAGAGAATCATAAAAGTGACGGTTAAAAAAGCAAAACAGATGGATAGACTGATGAAAATGAGAGAAGTTCCTCCATTCAAAACAATTATGATGGTATACTACAGAAAAAGACAGTAGAGGAGCATATTAATGACTATTCAATTTATCCATTACCCTAAATGTACAACATGTAAAAAAGCGCAAAAGTGGTTAAATGATCATGAAGTTTCCTATGAAGAGGTACACATTGTAGAGCAACCACCTACAAAGGAAGAAATAACAGCTTTATGGCAGGCAAGTGGAATGCCTTTAAAGAAGTTTTTTAATACATCTGGTATGAAATATCGTGAGCTTGGTTTAAAGGACAAGCTGGCTGATATGACGGAAGAGGAACAGCTTGAGCTACTTGCTTCTGATGGTATGTTAATTAAACGACCTATCGTGACTGATGGAAAAAAAGTAACGTTAGGGTTTAAAGAAGCTGATTTTGAGCAAACTTGGAAATAGCCGTCTTGATCGTAATGAGGACTTACCTCTATTTGGAAGTGTAAGGCATGATCTGAATGAAAATAATGTCTCCGATGGATGTTTCTAATTTTTGAAGCGAACTCGAAAAAATATGCTTTCAATTACCTAGAGGTGTAATTGAATCTTGTTTTTATAGGAGAAGTATGGCACACTGAAAGTGAATATATTACATATTTATGGAGGGGTTTATTGCATGAGCACACCTAAAGACTTACGATACTCTGAAGAACATGAATGGGTAAAAGTAGAAGATGGAAAAGTACGTATTGGTATTACTCACTTCGCACAATCTGAATTAGGAGATATCGTTTTCGTTGAGCTTCCACAGGTTGGCGACGAAATCAAAACAGATGATCCATTCGGTAGCGTAGAATCAGTTAAAACTGTTTCTGAATTATATGCACCAATCTCAGGTACTGTAGTTGAAGTCAATGCAGATTTAGAAGATAGCCCAGAATTCGTTAATGAATCACCATATGAAAAAGCATGGATGATCGTTGTTGAGCCTGCTGATGCATCTGAAGTTGAAAAACTTATGACAGCAGAGCAATACGAAGAAATGATCGCTGAATAAGACAAGCTATAATCGAAAAACGTCGGAAACTACCGGCGTTTTTTGTTATATAATGACTTATAAGTGGGGATGTCTAATTGGAGGTGGCGTAATGTTCGAGGGAAAATGCTTGATCGTAGAAGGACGCTCAGATAAGCTACAAATTGAGCCTATTTTAAATGAGAATGTTACAATACTTTGTACGAATGGTACAATTGGTGTGCATCAATTAGAAGAGCTACTCGATCCTTATGAGGGCTGTGAGCTTTTCACTTTTTTTGATGCAGATACGTCTGGCGATAAGCTACGTGCATTAATGGACAGACATTATCCAGAGGCTGAGCATTTACGTACAATGCCAACATATAAGGAAGTAGAGACAACACCAAGAAAAGTGTTAGCGATGATTTTATTGCGCGCTCATTTCTCAATCCATAATGAATATATTTTGTAAGGTTGCGTGAAATCAATGGAAGAATGGTCAAAAGAGCAGTGGGAAGCGGCTATACAGTCGGGTGAAAAAGCTGCATTTTATTTATATACACCGATGTGTGGAACATGTGCGGTGGCATCAAAAATGCTGTCAGTTATTGAACAATTGCTGCCACAGCTTCAAATCGGCAAAGCAAATATCAACTTTCTAGAGCAGATTGCTTATGAGCATCAAATTGAAAGTGTCCCATGTTTACTTGTTACTGATGGCGGGAAAGTGACAGATAAAATTTATGCTTTTCAATCTGTACCTTTTTTGTACGAATTGTTAAAAAAATCAATTGACTGAACATTACTAGCGTGGTAAAGTATCAAATATATTACTAAAACATTAAATATATCGAACTCTTATGAAGAGCGGCGGAGGGAAGTGCCCTATGAAGCCCGGCAACCATCACCATGTGAAAAGGTGCCAAATCACCCAAAGATTTTTCTTTGAAAGATGAGAGAACGGTTTAACGTATCATACGTGACCCCTTCTACTTGTCTATGAGTGAAGGGGTTTTTTTATATAAGAAAAGGAGTATTCGCTATGATTCAGCTTCAAAATATTACGAAGAAATACAAAACAGCAAATGGCGAATTAACGGCAGTCAAAGACGTCAACCTTACTATAAATAAAGGTGAAATCTTTGGCATCATCGGCTATAGTGGTGCCGGTAAAAGTACCATGATTCGTTTATTAAATGGATTAGAGAAACCGACAACAGGAACGGTAACAGTAAACAATCTAGAATTTTCATCCATTAAAGGGCAAAAGTTAAGAGCTGCTAGACAAAAGGTAAGTATGATCTTCCAGCATTTCAATTTACTTTGGTCTAGAACAGTTGCTGAAAACATCGCTTTCCCTCTGGAAATTGCAGGTGTTCCAAAAGCTCAACGAGAAGGCCGTGTGAAAGAGTTAATCTCACTTGTAGGTTTAGAAGGACGTGATAAGGCATACCCATCACAGCTTTCAGGTGGTCAAAAGCAGCGAGTTGGGATTGCACGAGCATTAGCTAATAATCCAGAAGTTTTACTATGTGATGAGGCAACATCTGCACTGGATCCTGAAACGACAGATGCTATTCTTGACTTACTAGTTGATATCAATGAACGTTTAGGGTTAACGATCGTATTGATTACCCATGAAATGCACGTTATCCGTAAAATATGTCATCGTGTAGCCGTAATGGAGGCTGGTGAAATTGTAGAGCGTGGTGAGGTGTTGCAAGTTTTCCAAGCACCACAAGCAGCTATTACTAAGAAATTTGTAGCCCAGATTACCGACACAAAAGAAACAAAGGATACAGTGGAACAGATCAAAGCAAACTACCCAACTGGTCAACTTGTCAAGCTGATCTTTGTTGGTGAAAAAACGGAACAGCCCGTCATTTCACATCTTGTTAAAAAATTCGATGTGGAAGTAAGCATTGTTCATGGCAATATTTCGCAAACGAAAAATGGAGCATACGGTACACTTATTGTGCAAATTGATGGTTCTAAGGAAAATGTGGCTGATGCCCTACATTATTTAAATACAGTCGAAGTTCAAACGGAGGTGATCGCAAATGCTAACTAATCTCTTTCCGAACGTAGACTGGGAAAATATGTGGCAAGCTACGTATGAAACATTGTATATGACAGCTATTTCAACAGTTGTCACATTTATTCTTGGATTGGTTATTGGTATCTTGCTATTTTTAACAAGTCCTAATCAGTTATGGGCTAATAAAATTGTTAACTTTTTAACGGGGTCACTCGTTAATATATTCCGTTCCATTCCATTTATCGTATTAATTATTTTATTAATTCCATTTACGAAGTTTTTACTTGGGACAATTCGTGGAGCAAATGCGGCTTTACCAGCCTTAATTATTGGTGCAGCTCCATTTTACGCACGTATGGTTTTAATTGCATTACGCGAAATTGATAAAGGTGTCATTGAAGCAGCTCGTTCAATGGGGGCTAAAACGTCCACAATTATTTGGAAAGTCCTAATCCCTGAATCATTACCAGCTCTGATTTCTGGTATTACCGTAACGGCTGTAGCACTTGTTGGTTATACTGCAATGGCAGGGATTATCGGTGCAGGTGGTCTTGGAAACTTAGCTTTCCTTGATGGCTTCCAACGAAATCGCCAAGATGTGACATTAATGGCAACTATTTTGATCTTAGTAGTTGTATTTATCATTCAATGGATTGGTGATGTCATTACCGATAAAATCGATAAACGCTAGAAAGGCATTAGAGGTTATTCCGGTTCTTACCGCTAACATATTTCAAACAAAGTAAAAGGGAGTGTCATAAATGAAGAAATTATTGGCAGGATTATTTTTATCAATACTTGTCCTAGCTTTAGCAGCTTGTGGTACTGATAAAAAAGAAGATGCAAATTCAGCATCAGATGATCAATCAGATAGCAAAGAAAACGTAACATTAAAAGTAGGTGCTTCTAACACACCACATGCTGTTATTTTAGAAAAGGCAAAACCGATTTTAGCAAAAGAAGGTATTGATCTTGAGATTGAACCATATACAGATTATGTTTTACCAAACCAAGATTTAGAGTCAGAAGAAATTGATGCAAACTATTTCCAACATATTCCTTACTTAGAGTTACAAATTAAAGACAATGGCTATGATTTCGTTAATGCAGGTGGCGTTCATATTGAACCAATCGGTATTTACTCTAAAAAATATAAATCATTAGAGGACCTTCCTGAAGGAGCAACAATTTTACTTTCTAATTCAGTATCCGACCATGGTCGTATGCTATCATTATTAGAAGCAAAAGGCTTAATTAAACTAAAAGAGGGTATTGATAAAACAGCAGCTGAATTAAAGGATATTGAAGAAAATCCTAAAAACTTTAAATTCGATGCGAATACTGCACCAGAAATGCTTGTACAAATGTATGAAAATGACGAAGGTGATGCAGTATTAATCAACTCTAACTTTGCTATTGATAACGGCTTAAACCCAATCGAAGACGCTATTTCTCTTGAAGACAAAGAATCTCCATATGTAAACATCATTGCTGTACGTAAAGGTGATGAAACAAAACCAGAAATTAAAAAATTATTAGAAGTATTAACTTCGAAAGAAATCCAAGACTTCATCTTAGAAGAATGGAAAGGTGCAGTAGTGCCGGTAAAATAAGAATTGAAAATTCTTCAAAAGGGTACATAAGTTTAATGACTTATGTACCCTTTTGTGTTATTGAAAAAAGAGAATGTCACTTGAAAAAAGCGAGGCGGTTGCTTTTCATCTCGGTCATTGGGAAGCCCACCTTTCCTAAGAAAGGGTACAGATGATTAATTATCCTCAACTATGTACTTTTTATGACGTATAGGTATGTTCAGATATTGTCTAGTTATATTTTTTACTATAATACTGTTGTTAATTTATTAAATAAATGATAGAAAATAATAATATAGAAAAACAAATAGGGAGTGATTCTAATGAATGATATAAAATTCGCCCATGATATCATGCAAGAACATGAAGTAGAACGCTACTTTGAAATATGGCGGGAAAGTGTTATTAGATCACGCCTTACAATAACAGCAGTCTTTTTAAAAAGAGCTAATTCTACACAACCAAATGAAACCACGAATGATCAAGTTACCTCATTTTTACAATCGAAAATACGTAAGACAGATTTGCTTTTTCAATTATCCGATGGAAATCATTGGGGTATCTTTTTTTTACAAAGTAGTGATGTAGAAGCTAAAGCATTTTTAAAACGAATATTTGCCATCCTAAAAGCAGAACGGAAGTTTCAACATATTGCATTAAAGGCCTCTATAACAGAAATAAGAAATAATAACGTTATCTTTGAAGAGTTGTTAAATAAAAATAAACAAATGCTATCAGAGGATGAGCAATTAACGTGGAGTATAGCAGAAGTAAAAGATTATAGTGAGCAACCAACGGAATTAGTGAAAGTTAGTATTATTGAACAGAACGCTATTTTTAGACAAGTATTAGAGTCAACGCTAAACCAAATTGATATCCCTCATTTTACTCTGGATGTAAAGGCTTATGAGGATGGTTATAGCTTTTTACAATCGGATGATTATAAATCAGGGCATATGCATCTAATTCTTATGAATGATATTTTACCTCTAAAAAATGGCTTAGAAATATTGCATATCTTACGACATATGCCAAATGAAAAGAAATTTATTATTTATATGATGTCAGAACGCAATTCTGAAGGGGCAGCGCTTAATGCTTATGAAGGCGGTGTTGATGAATATATTGTCAAACCATTTAATTTACGTTTGCTCGAAGCCAAAATTAAAAGAACTTTTGCGAGGTTTTGGCTATGATTAAGCTGACTATTTCTACGCTTTTCGCAATAATTTCCTTCTTACTAGTTGTGCTCTTTATCTTTTTACTGTATTTACTTGTTCAGCGACAGCGTGAAAGCTATTTTGAAAAAGTTCGTGACCGTTATTTACAAAATTATTCTCAACTTTGGTATGATTACTTATTCAATAACGCACTATTTAGTATCGTATTGGTACCTAGAGGAAGGGCGCAAGTTGAAGCTATTGAAAGAATTTTTTCATCCTATTTAAAGAATATAAGGAATGAACAGTTGGAACTAAAAATTAAACAATTCTCCAATCAATATTTAAAAGCATTCTACGAAAAAGATTTATCAAGTAGACGATGGAGTATTCGAATGAATGCCCTCTATCGAATTGCAGACTTACAAATAGATCAATTGCTAACGAAGTGCCAAGAATTCGAAAAAAATAACATTACAGATGAAGAACATTTCCAGTTATTAAAAATATACTCCCTTTTCCAACCAGATTTATTTATGGAGAAAATAAAAAATTCCAATGTAAATTACGCTGAAAGTGAATATAGAAGACTGTTTGTATTATTAGATGATAATGTATTTATTCAATTTTTCCATGATTTTAATAGCTTGCCAGCTAATATGCAATTTGCTGTTATTGATACTGCTGCTGTAAAAAGAAAGATGGAGTATTTGGAGGAGTTAAAAAAATTATTAGACCATAATACGACGGAAATAAACATCAGAGCATTAAAAGGTCTTTATGAAATAGGTATTATTGATGAGATGGATCCCTTTATCCCTTTTGTGACTTCAGAAATGTGGGAAGCAAGGTTAATGGTTGCCAAAATTTTCAAGCATGTACCGCTTACTTACACTTATAGTTATTTAGAGCAACTTCTTCAAGATGAGAATTGGTGGGTACGTTCTCAAGCGGCAAAAACGATTGTAGAAGATCGACATGGTATAGCTAAATTACAGCAATTCATTGAATCCTCAAATGACCAATATGCAATTGAAATGGCCCAGGAAATTGCAGCGAGAAAAGAGGGGAAGTAAATGAAAATAATTGACTATTGCATGATGTTTTTTGGGGGCATTATTTTATTTTATATGCTGTTCGTTATCGTTTCATATTGTACAATGTTCATCATTGCTATGCTGGATTTAAGAAAACGCTATCGTCTCGATCTATCAGAGTATGATGATGCACATATAGATGCTTTTTATTCAAAACCCGTGTCGTTACTTGTTCCTGCTTACAATGAAGAAGTAGGGGTTGTAGATACAGTTTATTCATTATTGAATTTACGTTATCCTCAAACTGAAATTATCATTATTAACGACGGGTCTACAGATCAAACCCTTCAAACGGTCATCGAACATTTTCAAATGAAGCCAATCAACAAAATTGTCCGAACTAACATCCCTACAAAAGATATTAAGCAAATATATGAATCTGAAATCTATAAAAATTGTATTTTAGTTGATAAAGAAAATGGTGGTAAGGCTGATGCGCTAAATGTGGGTATTAATGTCTCTCAATATCCGTATTTTTGCTCCATTGATGGGGATTCCATTTTAGATGAAAAATCCTTGCTGCGGGTGATGAAGCCTATCATTTTATCTGATGGTGAGGTCATTGCGGCAGGTGGTAATATTCGTATTGCAAATGGCGCAAAGATGCAGTTTGGCTCTATTTATGAGACTCAATTACCTAGTAATTACTTAGTAATCATGCAAGTAATCGAATACTTGCGGGCATTTTTAATGGGGAGAATAGCCTTAAGTAAATTCAATTTAGTCCTTATTATTTCAGGAGCATTTAGTGTTTTCTCTAAAAAATGGGCTGTTGAAGCAGGTGGATATTCAACCAATATTATTGGCGAAGATATGGAACTTGTAGTGAATATTCATCGACTTATAAAAGAAAAAAAAGAAAATAAACGTATTGAATTTGTACCCGACCCAGTTTGCTGGACGGAAGCACCTCAAACATTAGGGGTACTGCGCAATCAACGAAGAAGGTGGCATCAAGGGTTATTTGAAAGTCTATGGAAGCACAAAAAAATGACCTTGAATCCTAGATATGGCATGATTGGATTTCTTTCGTTCCCGTATTTTTGGCTAGTAGAATGTCTAGGGCCTATTGTGGAGTTAGGTGGATATATTTATATCGTCATAGCCTTTTTCGTAGGGAAAATTTATTATGAAGTTGCGCTCATGCTGCTACTACTATTCGTTATTTATGGTGTTATTTTTTCAATAGCGGCAGTATTGTTTGAATCGTGGAGTATGAATACGTATCCAAAAAAACGAGAGTTGTTACGTATGATTCTTTTAGCGTTTACAGAAATTTTTTGGTATCGCCCACTAACATTATTCTGGCGCTGTGAGGGATTAGTTCGTTTTGTCTTAAGAAAAAGTGACTGGGGTAATATGAAACGTGTCGGCATTGCTGAAAAGGAGAAAAGTGTATGAAACGAATCTATATAGGGGTTATGGTCGTACTAGTCCTTATAATAATCCCTATTGCATGGTGGTACTTGGAAGATGAGAAACAGCTAAATGTAGCCGTTATAGATAAAACGGTTCCGAATGAGTCTTACCGAGAGCACTTAGGGGTGAATTGGTTTTTAAACCATTATAAATATAGATTAAATAATGAACCTTATGACGTAGAACGCGATTACTATGGAACAGCTCCAAATGATGAAACTAAAAGTGTTATAGAAAAGAAGTTGCCAAATGATTATAGTGACTATGATGTTATTTATTTGGCAGATACGTACGGAGTTTATAAAGATGATTTGCAACAAACAAAACGTTTAGGTGAACGTTCTGAAAAAATTGTTGGAGGACTTGAACAGAAAGAATGGCAGGCAATCGTCGAACGCTTAGCCAGCAAAAAGAAGAGCATGTTAATTGCTGAGTATAACACGTTTGCTTCACCAACATCAGAGGAAGTTCGTAAAGAATTACAGGATTATTTAGGAATCACATGGTCTGGCTGGATCGGGCGTTATTTCGATGAGCTTGATTATCATAAAAATTTAGAAATACCGCAATGGGTTATCGATGAACATGGCGATAGTTGGTCATATAAGGGTGGAGGATTTTTACTATTTAATGAAATAACAGAAGAACTACTTGTACTTGAATTGGACAAGCATGTTAAATCTGCAGGTATTCAAGTGCAGTTTACTGAAAATGGTAAAAAATTCTTTCATTCATCTGCAAGGGCGCAATACGATTATTGGTTTGATATTATTACACCTAAATATGCTGAAGATGCTCTTGCAAATTATAAATGGGATTTAACGAAAAAGGGAACAGAGCTGTTAAAGGCTAATGGTATTCCAGAACAATTTGCAGCAATTGTAGGTCAAGATAAGCGCTACACATCTAGTTATTATTTTGCGGGAGATTTTAATGATATCGCAAGGGTACCAAATATTTATAAGATAAAAGGGTTACCAACAATCTATAAATATGCTGAGAAGTATGCAGACAGTTCGTTTTATTGGTCCATTTACATCCCGGTAATGCATAAAATATTTGATTCATTTGAGCACAAAGAGGTTCAGGATACTGTGAATCATGAGAAATTAAACTATAATGCACGGATTCAGGGACAATCTTTTGAAGTGCGAAGAGACGGCAAATGGGAACCAATCGTATTTAAGGGTGTCAATATCGGAATGGGGAAACCTGGTGCCTTTCCTGGAGAAGCAGCAATTACTGAAGAGGAATATTATCGATGGTTTAAACAAATAGCAGACATGAATGCTAATACGATACGAGTCTATACATTACATCCACCCGGCTTTTATAGAGCACTTGCTAAATATAATGAAGAACATCCAAAAAATCCACTATATGTTTTACATGGAGTTTGGATTAATGAAGAGGGCTTATCAAATTCATTGGACGCCTATGATAAAGATACGTTAGAAGATTTTCAATTAGAAATGAAACGAATGGTAGATGTCATTCATGGAAATATCTATGTGGAGCCTCAACCAGGACATGCATCTGGCTTGTATGATGTAGACGTATCAAAATATGTTATAGGATGGGTATTAGGAATTGAATGGTATCCACATATGGTTGTTGGAACGAATGAAAAACATGCAAATATTGGTCAATACAACGGTACTTTTTTTGAAACAAAGGATGCCTCTCCATTTGAGCATTGGCTAGCAGAACAAATGGATCTTGTGTCAGTTTATGAAAAGGAAAAATATAACTGGCTACGTCCAATGAGTTTCACGAACTGGGTCACAACTGACATTCTTGAACATCCGTCAGAGCCATCTGAGGATGAAGATTTAGTAGGGGTCAATCCAAATGTTATTTATACAAAAGGAGAGATGACTGCACCGGGACAATTTGCTTCCTATCATGTGTATCCTTACTACCCTGACTTCTTTAATTTTGATAAAGATTATTTAAATTATGTCGATTTCCGAGGGAACAAAAATAGCTATGCAGGTTATTTAAAAGAGCTCCATGAAGCTCATAATATGCCAGTTCTTATTGCGGAATTTGGTATCCCTGCATCACGTGGTAAAACACATGATAATGTATATGGTTGGAATCAGGGGCAAATGTCAGAACAAGCACAGGGAGAAACACTTCAACATTTATTTGAGGATATTATGCATGAAGGGCTCATGGGAGGACTTGTTTTTACATGGCAAGATGAGTGGTTTAAACGAACGTGGAATACGATGGATTATGATGATCCGAATCGTCGACCATTTTGGTCCAATGCCCAAACAAATGAGCAACAGTTTGGTTTATTAAGCTTTGATAGAATGAAGGTAAAAGTAGATGGCGAGACAACGGAATGGATGGGTAAACAGCTATATGATACTACACCAAACAATCCAACAGATTTTGCAGTAGACTATGACGAGCGCTATTTGTACATTAAATTAAAAAGTGAGGAGTTAGCCCATACCTCCCCTCGCATTTTATTAGATGTTGTACCAGATCAAGGAAATACGTCTGCTACATCTATAAAAAATATGACGTTTTCAAATGGTATTGATTTTATAGTTGAGCTCAATAAAAATGGTGATTCTCGGGTTGTTATTGATGAATACTACGATTTTTATGATTATTTATATGGCCACCGTTTAAATTTAGTTGCTCCTCGAATGGCTAATGCTATGAAAAATAGTGGAAAGTTCGCCCCTATTTACTATGTGTTAAATAAACAACTATTTTTACCTGAGCAAAATAGAACGACTGATTTTAGTATTTATGAAACAGGAAAATTACATCAAGGAAATGCTAATCCAGAAGCGAAAGACTATGATTCTCTAGTTGATTATACTTGGGCTGAAGATAATGTTATAGAACTTCGCATCCCTTGGTTATTGATTCAAGCCAAAGATCCAAGTCAACGTGAGTTTATAGGTGACCTCTATAAAGATGGTAATCAGGCTTCCGTTAAAGTAGACAATATTTATATTGGTGCTTTATTTGTAGATAAAGAGAACAACGTTGTTCAATCTATGCCAGCAGCTACTAATGGTGTTTTACCACCACTGTCTGCTTATACATGGGAAACTTGGCAAGTACCAAAATATGAAGAGCGCTTAAAACAATCCTATTATATTTTACAAAAATTATTTAAAGCATATTAAAGAAGCTAAGGGTAGATTGTTCTGCCCTTAGTTTTTTATTATTTATCAATCCCCTTAAGTGTCGGTGGACAACCGGCGATTAAGGGGATTTTTAGAATTGTAGAAAGAAAAAGTTTTCTAAACAAAGTATTTTTATTTTACAGTTAATGGTTAATTTAAAAGTATTGTAAATGGATATTTTTATAATGAAAAAACGGTGTATTTATTTAAATGATAGGTCTTTAATACCGAGAATGTAATTGTTTAGAAATTGTTCAGTTTCAATTAGTACTATATAAACATTAATAAATTTATTTTGAATGATATGTAATCCTACTGATCTATTTCGACTAAAGAGACATATGTAAGTTTGAATGTTGAAGGGGGCTTTTTACAAAGAATGACTGGAATTGAACCATTACTTTATGGAATACTTTCCTCGGTTAAAATAACGAAAAATTGAAAAACAGATTAATTAAAGGAGTAATTTTAATGACAATCGAAACGAAATCACTGAGTACAGCTTTATTGAAAAAAATTCAAACAAAAAAAGCAACAATTGGAGTGATCGGACTTGGCTATGTAGGTTTACCGTTTGCTGTGGAAATGGCTCAAAAAGGATTTAAGGTTATTGGCTTTGATAAGAATCAAGAAAAAATCAGACAGTTGCAAAATGGTGAAAGTTATATTGCTGATTTACCGAGAGAAAATATAGAGCAAACAATCGAAAGTAAACAATTTGAAGCAACTAAAGATTTTTCTATGCTTTCACAAGTAGACGTTGTGATTATTTGTGTACCTACACCTACTACTGCTAATGGGACACCTAATATTTCATATATCGAGGAAGCAACGCATGCTATCGGACAAAATATTAAAGCGAATGCGCTAGTTATTCTTGAAAGTACGACTTACCCTGGGACAACAGAAGAAATGGTCCAGCCTATTTTACAAAAATATGGTTTTGCTATTGGTCAAGATTTGTTTTTAGCGTATTCACCAGAACGTGTTGATCCAGGAAATAGCACCTTTTCCGTGTCGAATACACCTAAAGTCATTGGGGGAATAACAGCCACATGCCTAGAATTATCAAAAATTTTTTATGAAACAGTCCTTCATACACATGTGTGTACTGTGACAAGCCCTAGAGTGGCTGAAATGGAGAAATTACTTGAAAATACTTTTCGCCAAATTAATATAGCCCTTGTAAATGAGTTAAGTCAGATTTGCTATAAGATGAACATTGATATTTGGGAAGTTATTGATGCAGCTTCTACAAAGCCGTATGGTTTTATGCCATTTACACCAGGGCCAGGAGTGGGAGGACATTGTATTCCAGTCGATCCCAAATATCTACTATGGGCTGGGCAACAACATGGTATCTCTGCAACGTTAATTGAAGCAGCTGATAAAATCAATGACTCAATGCCCAACTTTGTAGTCGAGAGACTAAGTAATTACTTACGTATTCAAAATAAAGAGCTGTATAGAGCCAATATTGTTGTCATTGGTGTCACTTATAAGCCTAACATAAATGATTCACGTGAATCGCCAGCACTTCATGTTATTCAACAACTACTAGATAAACAATGCCAATTAACGATCATTGATCCTTTTATACAAACATTCTCTATCGAACAATCGCATTTCGATACGGTTGCATTAACAGCACCAATAATCCAACAAGCAGATGCAGTATTAATTTTAACGAATCATTCAACTATTGATTACTCTTTAATTGATCAACAAGCTTCTTTAATTTTTGATACACGCAATACCCATTTTTTGTTCGAAAATAAAAATTATTACAAATTATAAGGGGAATTCATAGGAAATGAAACTACTAAAACTATGTGGTCTGCTCATCATACTATTCTTAGCGGGCTGTCAGACAGCGACCCAAGAAACGATTCATCCCATCGATTCTTCTATAGAGGTTAAAAAATCTGATGGAAGTAAAAGTGATGTAATCAGTCATGCCAATATTGTAGTGCCGAAAGTATCGTTAACATTTAATGGTTTAGCAGATAACGACACAATGAAATTGCTATTAACGAAACTAGATGAATCCAATATGAAGGCTACCTTTTTTCTGGACGGAATGCGTGTTGCTCAGGAGCCAGAGCTTGTGAAAGATATCTTAAAAAGAGGACATGAGGTGCAAAACGGTACATTGACATTTCCAGATGTATCGACTTTGAATTATGAGCAAACGTATGAAGAAATCATGTTAACCAATCAAATTTTTGAAGAGCATTTAGGCTATACACCAAAATTTGTTCGTAGTCGTTCAGGCGATGTTACCGATAATATGCGCTTAGCAGCTAAGGCGCTTGATATGAAAGCTGTTATTGGATTATCTATTAACCCACTTGATAGAAAAATGCAAAGTGCTCAGGAGCTGATTAATTATATCAGTAAATATATTGATAGGGGCTCTATTATTCATCTCAACACATACATTAATCCTGCCATTATTGATGCTATACCATTATTAGCTCAATTAGCTAAAGAACGCGAGTATACTATTACTACCTTAAGTGATCTATTAGATGAACGTTATTTAACAAAGTCAGTGGAAGAGATTGCTGGATATGATGCTGTCAGTCCCAATTTAAATTATGAGCAAGTCCAGCCAAATTTATATTATCGAAAAGAGACAACCAAAAAGGAAATAGCTATCACTTTTGATGATTGGGCACATGAAAAAAGAGTAAAAGAAGTGTTGGATGTATTACGTAAATATAATATCAAAAGCACTTTTTTCCTAATAGGAAGTGGAGTAGAGAAGAATCCGCAATTAGCGAAGATGATTGTAGAGGAAGGACATGAGGTAGCAAGCCACTCCTATTACCATTTAGATGTTACAAAGATGACACCAGAAGACTTACAAGCGGATTTAGTGAAGGCACATCAGGCATTAACCTATGCATTACAAGAGCCGCCACTTCTTTATTTCCGACCAGCTCAAGGAATCATGGATGAACGAACAGCTAAAATCATTACTGCTGCGGGAATCAAAACGATTGCTATGTATGATATCGCTTCTTTTGATTGGAATTTAGATTACTCAGCACAAGATATTTACGACCGGGTGATTTCTAGAGTTGCGCCCGGAAAGGTCATTGTTATGCATATCCTAGATGGGACAAACACGGTAGAAGCACTTCCACTCATCATTGAAAAACTTCTAGAAGATGGTTATAGCTTTAGCAAAATGTCAACTTGGATTGAAGAAGATTCAAATAGGGATGTGAATGAACAATGAAAACAAAAAAAGAGATCTTAACGATACCACGCTCTGACCGTAGGATTCTTTCAAATATTCCCGATCCCGAAAATGTAAGGAGCCTTGTGAATCGTCGTGGAGCATCCTATCAGAAAGAGGAAATTGATCCGACAGATGTGAATGAAATTTATCGACTTCAACAATTGAGTTTACGCTACGAAACTCATTTTGAGGTTCATATTAAAAGGGTAAAACGCCAAGTGAGCGTAGAAAAACTTTATGCAGAGGATATTTCGGTAACGGGTATCCTCGTTTACTCTAATCAACCTCATCAATTTTTAATAGATGAAATTTTAACAATGAATTTCACTATACCGGGTGGTGCAATGCCTGAGGGCTATGAAGCTAAAGTGAAGTTAAAGGCTAAGGTTGTCCGTTATTTTACAAAAGAAGTGGATGGAGAACTACGTTATTATGCTGCCTGTGAATTTTTACAGCCTTTAAACGAATATATGACAAAAAAACGTTGGGGCATTTCTATTTTTATGGCCAGTTTATTTTTATTGGTCGTATCGCTTATTGTCATGTTAATGAGAGCAGAAAGTGTGATTTACTTTAGGTTTAATAAATTTTTATATCTTTATAGTATTATTGCAGCAACATTTCTATTAAGTAGATATTTATTTGGTATTTTTTATAAAAGTGTACCGATCAATCCGAAGTTTGAACCAGGTGTCTCCATTATTATCCCAGTCTTTAATGAGGAAGAGTGGATTCACCGCACGATTTCTAGTTGTATCAATCAATATTACCCAGTGGATAAATTAGAAGTAATCGTTGTTGATGATTGTTCAACGGATCGTACAGAGGAAAAGGCAAACGACATGATTAACCTTATTCATCAGGAGGGTGAAAGATTTAAGACGAATGATCGATTAAAGTTTTATAAGCTTCCGCAAAATGGTGGGAAAAGGGAAGCGTTAGTTGCGGGTGTTCATCAAGCAAAGCATGATTTAGTTGTTTTTGTGGATTCAGATAGTTTTTTAGAGCCACATGCAATCCGCAATTTAGTACAACCTTTTCAAGATCCTAAAATGGGCGGTGTGGCTGGTCGAACAGAGGTTGAAAATAAATTTACGAATGCGCTAACTAAATTACAAACGGTTCGTTATTATATTGCCTTCCGTATCATGAAAGCAGCTGAATCATGGTTTGATACGGTTACTTGCTTATCAGGACCACTAGCCTGTTACCGAAAAGAGCTAATTTTAAAAAATGAAACAGCTTGGCTTAATCAAAAATTTCTTGGTCAGCCAGCAACTTTTGGTGATGACCGTAGTATGACGAACTATATTTTAAAAACACATCGAACAGGCTATCAGGACAATGCCATTTGTTCGACAATTGTTCCATCTGACACAAAAGTTTTTCTATCCCAGCAAATGAGATGGAAACGTTCTTGGCTTCGAGAATCATTGCGCGCATTTTTATTTATGTGGAAAAAAGAACCGTTTATGTTCCTTTTCTTCATTATCGGTTTAATTGTGCCGATTGCAGCACCGATTGTCGTTGTTTATAACTTAATTTATGTACCAGTCATGTATGGTATTTTTCCTACAACGTTTTTAATAGGTTTACTATTAATGGCCATGCTAATGAGTTTGGCTCATCTATTCTTTAGAAAAAGTAAACTATGGGGATTTGGTTTTATCTTTGTCCTTTATTATGAATTTATTTTGCTATGGCAGATGCCAGTTGCTTGGGTGACTTTTTGGAAATCTACATGGGGGACAAGGGAAACACCACAGGATGTTCTAGCGAAGGAAAAGAAAATGGAAAAGCAAAAATTACGAAAATCCCGATTTTCGATGTTGAAAATTAGAAAAAAGGGTGAGAAGGAATGAACGGAAAAAGTGTAGAGCTTCAGCCAGCTAAAAAAAATCGTCGGAAAATCATTCGTTCGATCGCTCAATTAATTATAGTAGTATTGTTAGCTGTCATTTTAATTAAAGCTGTTTTTCTAACAGAGAAAAGAGGAGCTGAAACAGTTCCATTAAATAATAAAGAGGGTTTTATTGCCCTTTCCTATTTTGGCGTCAGTAGAAATGAATCACCTAAATATGTGTCTAAAAAGAATTTAGAAGAACAATTAACTTTGTTAGAAAAACAAGGGTATCAAACTATTACTCAAAAGGATATTTTAGACTTCTATCAGCATGATAAACCATTGCCGGAAAAAGCTTTGTATCTATCATTTGAAGATGGTCGTACAGATTCTAGTATTTTTGCTCAAAATATTATGGAAAAATTAAATTATAAGGCAACGATGTTTACGTATGCCAATAAAATGGATACAACCGATAATAAATTTTTAAAGCCTAAAGATTTAAAATTGATGGAAAAAAGTGGTTATTGGGAAATGGGCTCCAATGGATATAGGTTAACTTATATTAATATTTTTAATGATAAAGGACAGTCCTTAGGCGTCATCGATGAAAACAACGTACCGAATAAAACAACAATAGAATACTATAATCACTATTTAATGGATTTTATTCGTAATCAATATATGATACCAAGTGAAACTCGACAAGAGATGGAGGCTCGAATTAAGAAGGACTACAATTTAATGCAGGATATCTATCATGAAGAGCTGGGGGAAGTCCCTAAAGCCTACGCAATTATGCATGCAAACTCACTTTATAACAATATGGATCCTCTCGTGGAAAGTGTCAATAACAAAGAAATTAAGGACAAGTTTCGTATGCATTTTAATCGAGAATTAGGGGCCTACAATGATAAAGAGGCAGATCTTTATAATTTAAGCCGATTACAAGTATCGCCATATTGGTCAACCAATCATGTGATGATGAAGATCAGACAGGCCAGTAGACAAAACGTACAATTTAAAATAGGAGATCAGGAAGTAGCTCAACACTGGGAAGTGATAAATGGTGCGGCAGAATATGAAAATAATGAGATCACCTTAACTTCAGCTCCATCAAGTGAAGGCAGAATTCTTCTAAAGGAGCAACTGCCAGATCAATATAATGTGAATTTTGCGTTTAAAGGGAATGTGGTTGGCCAACAAGCTTTCTATGTAAATTATGATGAAAAAACAAATAGTTATTTACGAATTGCACTAGTCGATAATGAAATTGTAATAAGTGAAAAATTACCAGGCGGGGGAATTGTCGAAAAAGAACGCTTTCCATTAAATGAAATTAAGTGGAATGAAGAAGAATACGCATTTAATAAAGCAACAGTTTACACTTACCATGATACGCAAAAAGGGTCACGTATAGATGAAGAAGAGTACCCAAGAAACCTAACGGAAAAAAGAGTATTTAACATTGCTATAAATAAGGATAAAATAGAAATAGATGTAGATAATGTATTATCCGAGACCGTTCAAATAAATCCGAAATTACAAGGGGCACAGATTGGATTTGGTGCGTTATACAGTAATAAGAACACTTCACATGAACAGTATGCAGATGATATTTACGATACATTAATTGAAGATATTTTGATTACAGATAAAAACGATCAAACTATTTTTACGAACCAATATACGAATTTCGAGAAGGTTAAGTATAAATCCACTGCGTTATTTAATCATGTCGTTGATTTCTTTATCGAGACCTTCTAAATCGGGGTGAAATTAGAGTCAAGTGAAGAACATTATGTTATTTATTTGTATTGCGCTACTATTTATTACAGCTTGTAGTAATAGTAAAGAACAGCCAGCTAAAGCAAAGGAAGAATTTAACGATAAGGAGAAGCTCCGATTATCTATTTGGTTACCAGAATGGCAAAATAAATCCGCCATGAAAGATGTGGAAAATTCTCAACTTGGATTACAAGATATACGTGTTTTTGGCGCATATTTTAATAGCAAGGATGAACTATTGTTAACAGAAAATGCCGTAGATATGTTGCAAAAGACCAAGCAGCAATTTAATGATTCCCATCATGTGATCCTAACACTCATCAATGATTATGTAACAGAGAATGCCCCATCTGTTCAAAAGGATAGCACGCTTTTGCATAGATTATTGCAGGATTCCTCAGCAAGGCAAAAGCATATTGGAAATATTTTGCGGGTTGTGGAACAATATCAAGTAAATGGCATTGAGATTGATTATGAAAAGGTGGCTAAAGATGACCTTCAAAACTATATCCTATTTTTAGAAGAGCTTTACCAAGAGCTTTCCAAAAAGGATGTTACATTGCATGTTGTACTCGAACCACGCTTTCCTTTTGATGTGAAATTGCCAGATGGACCTCACTATACAGTAATGGCCTATAATGTTCATGGTTATCACAGTGGGCCAGGTGCTAAAGCTACTTTTTCTTTTCTAGATGATTTAGTAACAAAAATAAAGAAGTCTAATCAAGATTTAGCTATCGCCTTTGCCACTGGAGGTTTCGATTGGGTAGCTCAGGGCAAAACAGTCGCTTTAACAGAGCTTGAGGCCGAACAATTACTAGCCGATAGAAAAGCAGCTAAGCAGCGTGATCAAGCAAGTGGAGCCATTTATTTTTCATATGTAGATGACAATAATGTCAGCCATGAAGTTTGGTATGCTGATCAAGAAACGCTAGAAAAATGGGTTACTTACGTACAGAAGAAAAGCTATCATGACGTTGTATTATGGCGTGCAGGAGGCTTAGGAGAGAAAACAATAGAATGGATTGCTGAGCAATCAACAGAATAATAAAAAAATCGCCCAAAAGGCGATTTTTTTATTGGAATTGGGAAAGGCGGGAAAAGAAGTTTTTCACAAAATCTAAAAATATGACTTCTGATGGTGCGATTTCTCGATTAACAGGGGAGATAATACCAACTGTTCTAGGTATTGTGGGAGATTCAATCGGAACCTTGACAGTAAATCGAGCGGCAGAATCATAAAGGGAGCTTTCAGGTAATAGGCTAACACCTATGCCAGCAGCCACTAATCCTTTTAGTGCATCTAAATCTTCCCCTTCAGAAATTACATTTGGCAAGAAGCCAGCAGCTCGACAAGCGTCCATCGCGACTTTATGTAAAATATAGCCATCGGGAAATAATACAAATAGATCATTTCTTAACTCTGCAAGCTGGATACTCTCTCTTTTAGCTAATGGGTGATTGGCCGGTAAAAGAGCAGCAATATTTTCAGTAAACAGGATTGTGGATTGAATCGATTCGTCCTTTGGGGGAAGAGGACCCAGAAAGGCTAGATTTAATTCTCTATTTTTGACAGCATCAATCAAAAATCGGTAAGATCCTTGTCGCAGTTGGAATTGTAAATCAGGAAATTCTCGTTTAAAGGCTGATATAACGGTAGGAAGGACATAGCTTGCCAAACTTGTTGGAAATCCAATTTTAATCGAGCCTTTAGCAGGATCAAGATATTCTTCCACCTGTTTGGCAGCAAAATCAATAGCCTTTAATGCTGTTATGGTATGTTCTAGAAACGTCTTCCCTATAGGGGTTAATTTAACATTTCGTCCAACACGCTCGAATAATGGAGTACCTAACTCATCTTCAAGATTGGCGATTTGCCGACTAATGGCAGATTGGGCTACATGGAGATGCTCGGCGGCTTCTGAAATATGCTCACGTTCAGCAACTTCTACAAAATAGCGTAATTGACGTAACTCCACTAATAATTCACCTCTATTAATCTAATTATAAGATTGATTTTACCTTAATTATATATTATTTAAGATGAAAAGTGATTGGTAACGACAAAATAAAAGTTAAAGTAGCATGCTATCTCGTAGGATAGTTTGGGATAGTAAAGTCTCAAAGAAACATCATATAAATTTCTTCTTTTATTGATTCCATTTTAATGAAATAGGTTATAGTATAGATATGTTGTTTATGCATATTTGTCACAAAACCGCTACAATTAGCACTTTCCAAGAGGTTTTCACTATGTAGCTAGATGAAATCGATTCTCATTTAGGGATATTTTATTGAAAATGAAGAAAGTCCATTCTCATTATCTAGTTCAAGTAGTAATAATCTGAAAATGCTTACAAAGCCTTTATTTTTCAAGATTTTATTTAAGAAGTAGGAAAGTAATTGAAATGGTTTGCATAGAGAACGATTTTCAGTTAAGATTAGAATGATGATAATTAAGGAATGGTTGACCCATTCACTGAACACTATGGAGGTATTTTCATGTCAACTTTAGTAATTAAAGATCTTCACGTTGCTATCGACGGGAAAGAGATTTTAAAAGGCGTAAATCTTACAATTAATACAAATGAAATTCACGCAATCATGGGACCAAACGGAACTGGTAAATCAACACTAGCTTCTGCTATTATGGGTCATCCTAAATATGAAGTAACTTCAGGTACTGTTGAGCTTGATGGTGAAAATGTACTTGAAATGGAAGTGGACGAGCGTGCTCAAGCGGGATTATTCCTAGCTATGCAATATCCATCTGAAATTGCAGGTGTAACAAATGCTGACTTCTTACGTTCAGCCATTAATGCACGTCGTGAAGAAGGCGATGAAATTTCATTAATGAAATTTATCCGTGAATTAGATAAAAATATGGAATTCCTAGAAATGAATGAAGATATGGCTCAACGCTATTTAAATGAAGGTTTCTCTGGCGGTGAGAAAAAACGTAATGAGATTCTTCAATTAATGATGATTAAACCAACATTTGCTATTTTAGACGAAATCGACTCTGGTCTTGATATCGATGCACTTAAAGTAGTATCAAAGGGTATCAACGCAATGCGCGGTGAAGGCTTTGGCTGCTTAATGATTACGCACTATCAACGTCTATTAAACTACATTACTCCAGACCATGTACACGTAATGATGCAAGGACGTGTTGTTAAATCTGGTGGTGCAGAACTTGCACAACGTTTAGAAGCAGAAGGTTATGACTGGATTAAAAAAGAATTAGGTATCGAAGAAGAAACAGAAGAACAAGAAGCATAAGAGGGAGGACGAACTAGCATGACAGTGGAACTTAACTTGCCTGTAACAGTACAGGACGTGCGCTCGTTCTCAGAAGCAAACGGTGAACCAACTTGGTTTACAGAGCTTCGCGCGGCAGCACTAGACAAAGTAACTGGTTTAGATTTGCCAAAACCAGATAGAACTAATATTACAAAATGGGATTTCATGAACTTCCCAACATTTACAGTTCATAGTGAGGCATTCCCTTCATTGGACGCTTTACCTGAAGAAGCAAAAGGTTTAATTGACCTTGAAGCACAGGAAAACCTATATATTCAACGTAATAATACACCAGCTTACATTAAGACATCACAAGAGCTTGCAGATAAAGGTGTTATTTTTACCGATATCTTTACAGCAGTTCGTGAACATGGTGAGCTTGTACAAAAATACTTTATGACTGAAGCAGTTAAAGTGGATGAGCATAAGTTAACAGCACTTCATACTGCACTTGTTAATGGTGGTGTGTTTGTATACGTACCAAAAAATGTAGTTATTGAACAACCACTTCAAGTTGTTTTCTTAAACGATAATGCAGAAGCTTCACTATACAACCACGTGTTAGTAGTAGCAGAAGCAAACTCTGCTGTAACATATGTGGAAACATATATTTCTACAGTGGAAGAGGCAAAAGGCCAAGCGAATATTATTGCGGAAGTTGTAGTCCAAGATAATGCTCAAGTAACATACGGTGCGGTAGATGTCCTTGCAAAAGGCTATACAACATACGTAAATCGTCGTGCACGTTTAGCCCGTGATGCTAAAGTTGACTGGGCTCTTGGTTTAATGAATGACTCAGACACGATTTCTGAAAACATTACGCATTTAATTGGTGACGGTTCTCATGCAGATACTAAAACAGTAGTGGTTGGTCGTGGAGAACAAAAACTTAACTTCACTACAGAGGTTCGTCATTGGGGTAAAAACTCTAACGGGCATATCCTAAAGCATGGTGTCATGAAGGATGCAGCACAATCTATCTTTAACGGTATTGGCTATATCGAGCATGGTGCGACAAAAGCTGATGCACAGCAAGAATCACGTGTATTAATGCTATCAGAAAAAGCTCGTGGGGATGCAAACCCAATTCTCTTAATTGATGAAGATGATGTAACAGCAGGACACGCAGCGTCTGTTGGTCGAGTAGATCCATTACAGCTTTACTATTTAATGAGCCGTGGTATCTCGAAAGCAGAAGCAGAGCGCCTTGTTATCCATGGATTCCTTGCGCCAGTTGTTACGCAATTACCAATCGAAGGCGTTCAAAAGCAACTGACGGAGGTTATTGAAAGGAAAGTTCGCTAATGATGAATAAAGACATTAAAAGCTATTTCCCAATTTTGAATCAAGATGTAAATGGGCATAGACTTGTTTATCTTGATAGTGCAGCGACGTCTCAAAAACCTGTTCAAGTGATTGAGGCCATTAAGGCTTATTATGAATTTGATAATTCTAATGTACATCGTGGTGTGCATACATTAGGAAACCGTGCTACAGATAAATATGAGGGTGCACGTGAAAAGGTTCGAAAGTTTATAAATGCTCAATCAACACAGGAAATTATTTTCACACGTGGTACAACAACAGCTTTAAATACAGTAGCATCAAGTTATGGACGTGCAAATGTTGCCGAGGGTGATGAAATTGTCATTACGCAAATGGAGCATCACTCCAATATTATTCCTTGGCAACAGCTAGCTAAAGAGAAAAATGCGACATTGAAATATATTGAGCTAGAAGCAGATGGCACGATTAGTCTGGAAAAAGTACGTGCGACGATTACGCCTAACACAAAAATCGTTTCGGTATCAATGGCCTCAAACGTACTTGGAACAATTAATCCCATTAAAGAAATCGCTCAAATTGCACATGCTAATGGAGCGGTTATGGTTGCCGATGGTGCTCAAGCTGCCCCACATATGAAAATTGATGTGCAAGATTTGGATGTCGATTTCTTAGGTTTCTCTGGGCATAAAATGTGCGGTCCAACAGGAATAGGTGTACTATATGGTAAAAAGGAACACCTTGAAAAAATGGAGCCAATTGAGTTTGGTGGCGAAATGATTGACTTTGTTGGGCTTTATGAGTCAACGTGGAAGGAATTACCGTGGAAATTTGAAGGTGGAACGCCTATTATTGCAGGTGCAATAGGTTTAGGTGCCGCTATTGATTTCTTAACTGATATTGGGCTAGATAAAATTGCGGAGCATGAGCATAAGCTTGCGGGCTATGCAATGGATCAGCTTGAAACAATCGACGGTTTAAAAATTTTCGGCCCACGTGACCCAATGAAGCGTTGTGGACTTGTGACATTTAACTTAGATGATGTACATCCACATGATGTGGCAACGGTGCTTGACATGAACGGTATTGCTGTTCGTGCAGGACATCATTGTGCACAGCCACTAATGAAATGTCTTCAGCAAGTAGCGACAGCACGAGCAAGCTTCTATCTGTACAATACAGAGGAGGATATTGACCGTTTAGTCGCAGGGTTACGTTCTGCGAAGGAGTATTTTGGCGATGTCTTTTAATAATTTAGATCAACTATATCGTTCAGTTATCATGGATCACTATAAAAATCCTCGTAATAAAGGATCTTTAGAAGAGGATGCTGTAACGATTGATATGAACAATCCAACTTGTGGCGACCGTATTCACTTAACATTGAAAGTGACAGACGGTGTTGTAGAGGATGCGAAATTTGACGGTGAAGGCTGTTCAATATCTATGTCCTCTGCATCGATGATGACACAGCTTATCAAAGGGAAGAAAGTAGAGGAAGCAGTAGAGCTTTCCGATATTTTTTCTAAAATGATGATGGGCGAAGAGTACAGCGATAAATATGACCTTGAGGATGTTGAAGCACTGCAAGGTGTATCACAATTTCCTGCACGTATTAAATGTGCGACATTAGCTTGGAAAGCGATGGAAAAAGGTGTGAAATAAAACTTACTTCCTTGTTGCCTGAGTGAAAGCTACAAACTTTCACTCAGGGCAAGGATTGTACAGAAAAATACAGCTCAATGAACGGAGGAGAAACGATGGCTAAAAAAATGCCTGATATCGGCGATTACAAATACGGATTCCATGACAAGGACGTATCAATTTTCCGTTCAAAACGTGGTTTGACTGAAGAAATCGTCCGTGAAATTTCTAATATGAAACAAGAGCCAGAGTGGATGCTTGAGTACCGCTTAAAAGCACTTGAAACTTTTTATACAAAACCAATGCCACAATGGGGTGGCGATCTTGGGGATTTAGATTTTGATGAAATTACGTACTATGTAAAACCATCAGAAGCAACACAACGCTCATGGGATGAAGTACCTGATGAAATCAAAGCTACTTTTGATAAATTAGGTATTCCAGAAGCAGAGCAAAAATATCTTGCTGGGGTATCTGCTCAATACGAATCTGAGGTAGTTTATCATAACATGAAAAAAGACCTTGAGGATCTTGGAATTGTGTTCAAAGATACAGACTCAGCATTACGTGAAAACGAAGATATTTTCAAACAATATTGGGGTAAAGTTATTCCTTATACTGACAATAAATTCGCTGCATTAAACTCAGCTGTATGGTCAGGTGGATCATTTATCTATGTACCACCAGGTGTTAAAGTCGAAACTCCATTACAAGCTTACTTCCGTATTAACTCTGAAAATATGGGTCAATTCGAACGTACACTTATTATTGTAGATGAAGGCGCTCACGTACACTATGTTGAAGGTTGTACAGCTCCTGTTTACACAACAAACTCTTTACACTCAGCGGTTGTAGAAATCGTTGTACGTAAAGATGCATATTGCCGTTATACAACAATTCAAAACTGGGCGAACAACGTTTACAACCTTGTAACGAAACGTACAGTTGTAGAAGAAAACGGTACAATGGAATGGATTGATGGTAACATCGGTTCTAAATTAACAATGAAATACCCAGCATGTATCCTAAAGGGTGAAGGTGCTCGTGGTATGACATTATCCATTGCATTAGCAGGTAAAGGACAGCACCAACATGCTGGCGCAAAAATGATCCATATGGCACCAAATACATCTTCAACAATCGTTTCTAAATCGATTGCAAAACAAGGTGGTAAAGTAACGTATATGGGACAAGTTCGTTTCGGTCCTAAAGCAAGTGGTGCACGTGCTAACATCGAGTGTGATACACTGATCATGGATAACCAATCTACTTCTGATACAATTCCATACAATGAGATCTTTAATGATAATGTTTCTTTAGAGCATGAAGCAAAAGTTTCAAAAGTATCTGAAGAGCAATTATTCTACTTAATGTCTCGCGGAATTTCTGAAGAAGAAGCGACAGAAATGATCGTAATGGGCTTCATTGAGCCATTTACAAAAGAATTACCAATGGAATACGCAGTAGAGATGAACCGTCTTATCAAGTTCGAGATGGAAGGTTCTATCGGTTAATTTACTAACCAACCCTTGTCACAATTAAATTTGTGGCAAGGGTTTTTTTATAGCTCGCCTTGCAAGTCTACATACTAATAGAGCTACTTAAATGTTGTTAGACAGTTAAAACAAATGGCATGAGGACAATGTAATATATCTCATGCTTTTTCGTTTGTATAAATTCTCGAGAAGAGACAAACCTTTTCATTGTAATGTTCAAAAGATTTTTTACATGATGTTTATTTGTAGTGTCATGCTGTGTGCTATGATTATGTACATAGAGGAGGATGTCACATGATTGTAGTTGGTTTAACTGGATGGGGTGATCACCCTTCACTTTATAGTGGAGTGACTCCCTCAAAGGATAAATTATTCGATTATACAGGTCATTTTTTAACAGTTGAAGTCGATACTTCTTTTTATGCTATACCATCTAAAGAGCATGTTCGTAAATGGTGTGAGGATACACCAGAAAATTTCCGCTTTATCGTAAAGGCCTATCAAGGCATGACCGGACATTTGCGGGGAGATATTCCTTTTGAATCGAAAAATGACATGTTCAACGCTTTTATCGAATGTGCCCATGAATTTAAACGTTATGGAAAGTTAGGAATGGTTTTAGCTCAGTTTCCACCATGGTTTGATTGTCAGGCAAAAAATGTTCAATATTTATTATATATTCGGCAGCAACTTAAGGATTTTGAAGTAGCGATAGAGTTTCGCAATCAAACATGGTATGCAGATCATGTTGTTCAGCAGACAATGAATTTTTTACGTGAACATCAATTTATTCATACGATTTGTGATGAACCACAGGCTGGTGTAGGTTCCGTCCCCTTCTACCCTGAAGTAACTGCCAATAAGGCACTTATTCGTATCCATGGTCGTAATATCCATGGATGGCGAAACACAGGAAACGCAGAAAATTGGCGTAAAGTTCGCTTTTTATATGATTATAATAAAGAAGAATTGCAACAGCTTGGACAAAGTATGCTAAAGCTCGAATCAGAGGTCCATGAACTCTTCGTATTATTTAATAATAATTCAGGTAATCATGCAGCGAAAAACGCAAAGGAGCTACAAAGCATTTTAAATATTAAAGATGTCGGGTTAGCACCTAAACAATTAAACATATTTGAAGGGGAACTATAATGGAGTTTATTTTATTAGTAGTCATTGCTTTATTTGCTGGTCTAATTGGCTCGTTAGTTGGGCTAGGTGGTGGCGTTGTGCTCGTGCCAGCAACGTTATACATTGGTTTAAATCTTGGCATGATTCCAGATATTACACCACAAAAAGTAGTCGGTTTATCTGTAGTTATGATGATTTTCACAGGACTTGCCTCCACGCTAAGCTATATGAAATCCAAAACAGTAGACTATAAAAGCGGGTTTATATTCTTTATTGGAAGCATTCCAGGTACCATTCTAGGTGCTTGGGTGAATAAAGGATTGGATTTACCATCCTTTAATTTGTATTTCGGTATTCTATTGATTATTTTATCAATTATATTGCTTGTCCGTGACAAGCTCAAGCCAGTGAAGTGGTTTGTAAAAAACGGGATGCAACAAGAATTTACAGACTCTGAAGGACAAACCTTTGTCTATGGGTATCCTATTTGGTTTGCGATTACATTAACATTTGGTATTGGCTTTGCCTCAGGGTTGTTTGGCATTGGTGGAGGCTCGATGATTGTACCAGCCATGATTATTTTGTTTTTATTTCCACCACATGTTGCAGTGGCGACATCCATGTTTATGGTATTTTTAACGTCCATTGTTAATTCTGCGAGTCATATTGCTTTGGGACATGTTCCATGGCTTTATACCATTCCTGTTATTCCAGGAGCATATATTGGCGCAAAATTGGGCGCAGCATTAAATAAAAAAATTAAATCAGATACGCTTGTTCTTGCACTAAGGATTATTTTATTATTATTAGGAATTCGATCCATCATTGAAGGCATATTGGCTTAAGTATGGTAGCTAAAGAAATGAGGTGGCTTTAATGCTTGAAAAGATCCATATATTTCACACAAATGATTTGCACAGTCATTTTAAGTATTGGCCACGAATGCAAAGCTTTGTGAAAGAGATGCGCAACAGTTTGGCAAAAATAGGGGAAACAAGCTATTTATTTGATGTTGGCGATCATTTAGACCGCTCCAATATCTATACAGAGGCAACTGTTGGTAAAGGTAATGTACAATTACTAAATGATGCAGGGTACGATGTGGTGACTATCGGTAATAATGAAGGTATTACATTATCCCACGAAGAGCTCTTTCATTTGTATGATAATGCAAATTTTGATGTCGTGGTCGCAAATGTCTATTCAAGTACGGGGAAAAATCCTGCGTGGATGAAGCCCTATGTTGTGTTAACAACCGAAGCAGGTACAAAGGTGGGTGTAATAGCAGCCACGGCTATGTTTGAAGTGTATTATCAGGAATTAAATTGGCAAATGGACGAGCCACGCAGTACACTACTACAACTAGCTCATCAGCTCCGCAAAGAGGTAGACATTATTGTGTGCTTATCACATTTAGGTATTACAGAGGATGAGCTTTTAGCCGAAGAATGTCCAGAAATTGATGTGATATTCGGCTCCCATACACATCATGTCCTGCCAACCGGCAAACTCATTAATGGTGTATTACTGACAGGAGGAGGGAAATTTGGACAATATACAGGCCATCTTGTCATTGAATACGATAAAAAAATGAGGAAAATTGTTGAAAAAAAGGATACTTTAATTCATAATAAGGATTTGCCAATCGTTCAAAACGAACAGGAAAGGGTCCAGTTTTTCGAGGATGAAGGGAATAGAATACTAAACACTCCAGTCTTTACAACGACGAAATCCTACAACAAAGAATGGTTCCACTATTCACAGCTATCTGATTTATTTGCCCAAGCTATTCTAGAAAAAAGCGGTGCCGATTGTGCATTATTCAATGCAGGGATATTTTTAGATGGTCTGCCTAAAGGAACGGTAACAGCCTTAGATTTGCATCGTATTTTTCCGCATCCTATTAATTTATGTATAATTGAATTATCCGTTGCTGAAATGAAAGAAATTTATATGCAATCTAAAAATGAAGAGTGGCCCTATATTGAATTAAAAGGCTTAGGTTTTAGAGGCGTTATTTTTGGCAAAATGCTAACATATGGCTTTTCAATGAATGAAAATCGGCAATTACTAATTAATGGTAAGTTGGCGGATCAAGATCACATTTATAAACTTGTAACATTAGATTTGTTTACATTTGGTTATTTTTATCCAAGTTTTAAATATGCAAAGAAACAATATATTTTACCTGAATTTTTACGAAACATTATGATAGATTATGGTCAAAGATTCTTTAAGCAATAGAGAGAGCTTAAAGAATGGATTGGGGAAGAAGTCATGCGATTAATTTCAATCGATGTATTAAAAGAAGGAATGGTATTAGGAAGAACCATTTGGAATGAAGCAGGTCATCCGCTTTTAAAGAAAGATGTTGTCATTAATGACCGTATTATTCAAAGACTTCAACAGTTAAATACACACTATTTATATATTGACGATGAAATTTCTAATGGCATAGAAGTAGAAGAGACAGTTCCACCAGCTATGCGAAGTAAAGTCATTACGACTATTAAGGATTCATTCCAATCAATTGATGGTTTAAATCAAGTAAATGCCTCTTATATTTTAGATCAGCAATCTAAAACAATTGTCTCCATTGTAGATGAGCTACTTTCGGCTGTTACAGGCAATGATGAAATTTTAACGATACTAACAGATGCTTATTTATTTGATGAATATCTTTATCAACACTCCTTCCAAGTGACATTGTATTCTATTGCGATTGCCAAAGAACTTGGCTATTCAGCTGAGGATTTACGCTTGATAGGGATTGGTGCATTATTGCACGATGTTGGTAAGCTAATGGTACCGAAAGACATTTTAACAAAGCCAGGTCGCCTCTCAAATGAGGAGTTTGAAGCAATGAAAATGCATGCTCGTTATGGCTTTGATTTATTGCGCAATTTACATTCCATCTCATTGCTTGTGGCACACTGTGCATTTCAACATCATGAACGCATTGATGGAAGTGGCTATCCAAGAGGCCTTGTAGACTTTGAAATTCATCCATTTGCCAAGATTATTGGCGTTGCTGATGTATTTGATGCTGTTACTACAAATCGTGTTTATCGTGAAAAGATGTTGCCCTCACAAGGACTAGCTATCGTTGAAGCGGGCTCTGGTACTCTGTTTGATGCACGAATTGTAAAAGCTTTAAAACGAGCTGTTGTCCATTATCCTAATGGCGTTATTTTAAAGTTATCTGATGGACGACGTGGTATTGTCTCTAGACAAAATCCATTAGATGCAGCATTGCCGTGGATTCGTATTTTTGAGGAGCAAAATCAATTGCTCGCAGCTACATATGAAATTAATTTAGTGGACTATCCTGGAGTGACAATCGAAAATGTTGAGACAGATTATGTGGTTCCTACAAAAGTAGAATAAATTGCTCCTCCTGTTCATACGTTATGGAACAGGAGGAGATTTTTTTGTTTTTCCCTCGAAAAAGAATGAAATTACGCTCATATAGTAAAAGGGGAATGCGTCTTAATCGATTAACCATTTTAATTATTAGTATGGTTGCTTGCCTTATATTATTTATTTATTTTTTAAATGAAAGGCTCATGCCCACCTATTTGCAATACGCTGAAGTACAGACCAATAAAATTGCATCATATGTTGTGAGTAAAGCAATTAATTCGCGTACCTCCAATGTATTAGATGTAAATGATATCATTGAAGATATTCCTCCAGGTACGTCTGAAATGATGACGACAAAATTTAATACGGAAATTATTAATCGTGTTCGAGCGGAGACATTAGAGCTTGTCAAAATGTATTTAGAGCAAGCTGAACAAGGGGAATTATCCCATTTACCTGAATTAGAGAATGTTGAATACGATATAAACAGAATTCAAGAAGGTGATGGTATAGTTTTCTTTGTGCCACTTGGTCAGGCGGCTAATATTCCTTTGCTCGGAAATCTAGGACCAAAAATCCCGATTCGCTTCCACGTAATTGGGAACGTTCATAGCAATGTGACATCCTCCATTCAAGAATTTGGGATTAACAGTGCCTATGTGGAGGTAGGCATTCATTTAGAAGTAAATGTCCAGATTATTGTCCCATTTGCAAGTAAATCTTCAACCGTTGCACAGGATATCCCTGTAGCAATGGGCTTAACAAGAGGGCCTGTTCCAAACATTTATACAAATAGCAGTGATGCACCTCAACCTTCCATTGAAATACCTGTCCCATTTAAATAGAAATGTTTGTTGTGATAGTTGTTGGAGTTCATTTAATATGTTACATTGACAACAGTGAAGATAGTTAATATTAAAAAATGCATATTTTTGATAGGGGCGATATTCGTATGACATCTTGTAAACCTACAAGTAAAGAAGAACATTTAAGAAAACCAGAGTGGCTAAAAATAAAACTAAACACGAATGATGAATATAAAGGGCTTAAAAAGCTAATGCGTGAAAAAAATCTGCATACAGTTTGTGAAGAGGCTCGCTGTCCAAATATCCATGAATGTTGGGGAGAAAGACGAACTGCTACTATGATGATTCTTGGATCTGTATGTACACGTGCATGCCGTTTCTGTGCCGTTAAAACAGGCTTACCTAATGAATTAGATTTAGCAGAACCAGAGCGCGTTGCAGATTCAGTAGCTATTATGAACCTAAAACACGTGGTTATTACAATGGTAGCGCGTGACGATTTAAAGGATGGCGGTGCACAGGTTTTAGCAGAAACAGTTCGTGCTATTCGCCGTAAAAGTCCATTCACATCTGTTGAGGTATTACCATCAGATTTAGGTGGAGTGAAGGAAAACCTTCAAATGCTTATGGATGCGAAACCAGATATTTTAAATCATAATATTGAAACAGTACGTCGCTTAACACCAAGAGTACGTGCTCGTGCAAAATACGAACGCTCTTTAGAGTTCCTTCGTTTGGCAAAAGAGATGCAGCCAGATATTCCAACAAAATCATCTTTAATGATTGGATTAGGTGAAACACACGAAGAAATTTTAGAAGTAATGGATGATTTACGTGCGAATAATGTAGATATTATGACGATTGGACAATATTTACAGCCAACGAAAAAGCATCTTCCAGTTAAAAAGTATTATTCACCAATAGAATTTGGTAAACTGCGTAAGATCGCTATGGAAAAAGGCTTTAAACATTGTGAAGCTGGCCCACTTGTACGTAGTAGTTACCATGCTGACGAACAAGTAAATGCTGCAACAAAAGAACGTCAATTACAAGCAGAATTCTAAACGTCAAGGCTGAACAAAAAGGGTGGTGTCACTTTGATCATAGTTGAAGGATTAGAATATGAACTAATAGAAGACTATCGAGAAGCCTTTCAGGAGGATGTTTTCCAGGAAAGGTACTCAGATATCTTAGCTAGATATGATTATATTGTAGGCGATTGGGGCTATAACCAATTACGTTTAAAGGGCTTTTTTGATGATAAAAATCAAAAATCAACGTTTGATACGAAAATAAGTACGTTGCAAGATTACCTATATGAGTATTGTAATTTTGGCTGTGCTTATTTTGTCCTACGGAAAACTGGTAAAGTCACGAAAAAACCAGAAGTATTGGATGCGAATGAGCTATCAAAGCCAACAGATCACGAATCATTAGCAGAATAAATTACTAAAACCTGATGTGCTAGGCATCAGGTTTTTTCTTTGTTCTTGTTATCTTTAGAAAAATTGGGGAAAACTAAAGCTCAAAACAGCTATCAAAGGTGTGTTGAAATGAAAAGAGCCGTATTTTTAGATCGTGATGGTGTCATCAATGAAGTACTAACGAATCGTGTAAAATTCGTGAATAAGCCGAAGGATTTGTATTTTTTGCCACATGTACCTGAAGCGATAAAAAAGCTAAATAAGCATTTTGATTATGTTTTTGTCGTGACAAATCAAGGTGGCGTAGGTTTAGGTTTTATGAAGGAAAGTGGCTTGCAAAAAATACATGAGCATATGGTGAAGGAGTTAAAGAAAAAGGGAGCAACCATCCACGAAGTCGTTTATTGTCCGCATAAGCCAAAGTCTGGCTGTGCTTGCCGAAAGCCCAATAGTAAATTAATTGTGGATCTAGGGAAGAAATATAATATTGATTTATCAAAATCCTATATGGTAGGAGATACCGATACGGATATTATGGCAGGAAAACGAGCGGGAACAAAGGGTGTATTCCTAGGGGAACAAGACCCATTAGCTGATGCTGTCTTTCCAGATTTAATTAGCGCTGCGCAATGGATTATTAAGGATGCAACGGCTTAATATTATGATAAAAAAGAAGTATAAATCATAAAAAAAAGGATAATTTATGACTGGAGGTGATCATATTGGCAAAGGAAAAACGTAATAAAAAGCCATTAGATCGAGAGGAATATGGGTTTGGCTTTGATTTAAGTGTAGATGATTTAGCTGTCATTGGTCAAAATGAGCAAGCGAAAAAACAAAATGATAATGAAAATAAAGACAAGCCACATAATAAAGATAATCCATCCACTTTAAATAAATAGCTAGAAGTAAAAAAGATTTCGCAATAGCTTAGAGCTGCGAAATTTTTTTATGCCATATATAAACACCCCGTAGTCGTTAAAAGTTGTTTCTAACGTTTACGGGGCAGTTTATAAAAGGTGTTAGTTTAATAATTCACGTAAATATTCTCGTAATTCGATTGTTTCTTCCTCTGTGCGATTATACACATGTTCTAAATAACCTGGTTCTTCTACATCATCAGGGCCGATAATAGCAAAGCGACCAAATTGGATATCCATGACAAGTACTTTCCCAAAGAAGCGGCCTGATTGTAAAATAGCTAAATCATAACGTAACTTTTTCCCAGCAAAACTAACAAAGCGTGTTTTTGTATCTTCGACATCATCATATAAAAAAAAACGTTCCATCTTTTAATCTCCTTCCAATCCTATAGTTATGGTACTATAGAAGAGAAAAGACTATCAACTTTTAATGATTTGAATGGGGGCTTTCCTTGTGTATTTTGTAGATCGTAATAAAATCACAAAAAATTTACAGTACTTAGATGGGCTATTAGCAATTTTGGAGTCAGAGGATAACTGGCTTCAAAATGATATAAAGAAATTAGCTATCGAGCGAATTGGACACAACATTATGGAGTCAATGATGGATGTAGGAAATTTAATGATTGACGGTTTCATTATGCGCGATCCAGGAAGCTACGAGGATATTATTGATATTTTAGTCGATGAAAAAGTTGTAGCTGCTGAAATGGAAGCACCATATAAAGCCGTTGTGGGCTTGCGTAAAATGCTTGTACGCGAGTTTATAGATGTAGATATCCAAGAGGTTATCAATGTATTAACAGACAATTTATCAGCTCTTAAGCAATTCTCGCCAGCGGTCCATAATTATTTAACAAATGAATTAGGGCCAGTTTCTGCATTTTTGCCAGAGGATCATCAATGAAACAATATAAAGCCTATTGTTTTGATTTAGATGGCACTGTCTACCGTGGGAAGGAAGGAATTCCTTCTGCGGTTGCTTTTATTCATCGTTTACAGCAAGCAGGAATCGAGCCATTCTATGTAACAAATAACTCTTCGAAGACGCGAGAACAACTGCAAGAAGCTTTATTGTCTATTGGTATAAAGGCACCATTAGAGCATATTTATTCAAGTGCATTGGTAACAGCAAAGTATGTGGCACTTAATTTTCCAGGTAAAAAAGTAGCCATGATGGGTACAGATGGTATTCGACAGGCATTACTTAATGAAAATATTGTGCCTGTTGAGGATGAGCCGGATGTATTTGTTATGGGGATTGATCGTACGCTTGATTATATGGCGCTAGCTAGAGCAACGATTTTTGTCCAAAAGGGAGCCGTTTTTGTTGCTACTAATCAAGATATTAAATTCCCAACCGAATATGGTTTCTTACCCGGTAATGGTTCCTTTGCTCGCTTAGTAGGTGAGGTTGCTGATGTTGAACCGATCTACATAGGTAAGCCATCACCAGCCATGCTAGAAATGATCGCTATAGAGCATCGCTTTACTAAAGAAGACATGGTAATGATTGGTGATAATTATGATACGGATATTATGTGTGGCATTAATTTTGGCTGTGACACCATCCACGTAAATACTGGCGTTACGCCTACCAAGGTTGTTCTAGAGAAAGAAAGTCGACCTACATATGTAATGGATGTATTAAAGTAATAAAAGGATGTTTATGCTGTTTTAGCATAACATCCTTTTTATTTGTTCAAATTTATTCATATAGGTATTTAAGAAAAACTACCATAATGGATTTTCTTCAATAAACTGATAAATGGCTTTTGTTAATGCATCGGGAGAATCAGCTTCGACTAATTCACCGTTTACAATGGCATAAAAAGATTCTGAGCACTTTGTACAATAACTGAGGCAGCCATATTCTAAAACGTCGATGTTCGGGTCGCGTTCGAGTACTTCATAAGTTGCTTGAGAGCCATTTGCTAAATTACTAATACAAAATTCAACCATTGGATTCATCCATGTCACCTCACCAAAGTAATGCTACTCGGTTTTACGATTTTCGTCAATTATTTAAGTTTAAGGTAAAGGAACGTTTTTTTATAACAGATAAAGGGAAAATCGTTAGTAATTACGTATAAAAACGTGCGAAATCAACAAGTTCTCGTTTGTTTTGTGAAATCTTTCACAAAATTTCATTCTGATATTGTGAAACTTCTCACAATCAGTTATACTCGTTTGTGGATACTTTGTGAACAATTATTAAAAGAGACATAAAAGGAGACTATTATGGGAAAATTAGTACTTTTAGGTGGCGGCTACGGCAATATGCGTGTCATGCTTCGTCTATTAAATAACCTGCCATTAGACAGAGAGGTAGTTATAGTAGATAGAGCCCCATTCCATAGTTTAAAAACTGAGTTTTATGCATTAGCAGCAGGGACTGCAACAGATAAAGAAATTCGTGTAAGCTTCCCAGAACATGAACGTTTAACAGCTATATATGGTGAAGTCGTTGAAATTAATCGTGCGGAAAAAGTAGTCATTTTAGAAGACGGACAACGTATTGAATATGATGATTTAGTCATTGGTCTAGGTTGTGAAGATAAATATCATGGTGTACCAGGTGCTGCAGAGAACACATACAGCATCCAAACAATGGGACAATCTCGTGCCACATTCCAAGCACTTTGTGGTTTACCGGCTGGATCTACAGTGGGAATTGTAGGGGCTGGCTTAAGTGGAATTGAGCTTGCAAGTGAGCTACGTGAAAGTCGTTCAGATTTAAAAATAAAATTATTTGACCGTGGTCAACGTATTCTAAAGGATTTTCCAGAAAAACTAAGTAAATACGTCAAGGATTGGTTTGTAAAACATAATGTAGATGTCGTTGCCAATTCTAATATTACAAAAGTGGAGGAAGGTAAAATTTTCAATCATGATGATGAAATTTTACTTGATGCTGTCGTATGGACTGCTGGGGTTCAACCTGTCAAAATCGTTCGTGACCTAGATGTTGAGAAGGATAAACATGATCGACCTCTTGTAACGCAATACTTTAATGTACTTGATGATGAGCATGTCTATGTTGTAGGGGATTGTGCTGCATCAGATTTGCCACCAACAGCCCAATTGGCTGAGGAACAAGCGGAGCAAATCGTGAAAGTACTTCGTATGCGGTGGAAAGGTGAGCAATTACCAGAGAAAATGCCGGATATTAAATTAAAAGGCTTTATGGGAGCTCTTGGTAAAAAACAAGGCTTTGTGTATTTAGCTGATACAACAGTAACAGGTCGTATCGCTCGCTTGATGAAATCAGGATTACTATGGTATTACAAACGTCAAAATGATTAATTAGTTGAAAGGGATTGTTTCAAAATCATTTTGAAACAATCCCTTTGCCTTTGCTATACCGTTTCGTCTGGAACAAAGCCTAAGTTTTCAAGTGCTGTAAATACAGGCTTTAACTGGACATAGCCTTCTCCAACAACCTCATTATTAATAAGGACAAGAGGGTAGAAGAACTCATCTTCTTGAATACGTGTCGCATATTCTTGGTCGCGGTCATTCTCAATTGGACCTTCAATATCGATATAGCGAATATCGTATGCTTGATCTGGATATTTGCGATTGATGGCTGCTTGTAGCCACTCATATGTATCCTTTGAAGATGGGGCATTGACACAGCTAGCACAGATGACAGCTGTTCCATAAATTTCAATCATAGGTTTCGTTGGTTGCATAGTATTTACTCTCCTTGTGATTCATTATTGGATTTTTTCTGTTGCTAACATTATAATCATTATAAGGAAAGGAGTCGAGATAAATGGCAGAAGCAACAATTAATGACCAAGTTCAAGAGGTATTAGATAAATTACGTCCCTTCTTACTACGTGACGGTGGAGACTGTGAATTAGTAGATGTAGAGGATGGCGTTGTTAAACTACGTTTATTAGGTGCTTGTGGTAGTTGCCCAAGTTCTACGATTACGCTAAAAGCTGGTATTGAACGTGCTTTATTAGAAGAAGTACCAGGTATTGTGGAAGTAGAGCAAGTATTCTAAGTCATCATAAAAGTTCTAGCTGATCGCCAGCTAGAACTTTTTTAATTATTACACATGACGTGCATGTTCTTTTTCCTTACGTATAATAGCCCATTGTTCTTTCGCCATATCGATAATTTTTGCTTCGCCACCTGAGCTTTGCTTTTCAATAACTCTTGAAAGGAAGCGTGTGGCATTTTCAATATCCCCTATTCGTCTAGATAGTTCAGCAATCATATACATAATACGAACAGCTGACATTTGTGTGGAGCTATAATCTTCAGTTGAGTAAGATTCCATATAATGATCACGTGCTAACTTCATAAAGCGTTCCTCTTGTCCACTATTGTTCAAAGAACGATAAAGCCATGCAAGTCGTAAAGCTAATCCAGCAATTGCTACATTTTTTTCCTTTTTAATTGTGCCACAGAGAAAGGCAAGTTTATAAGCTTGAATCGCCTGAAATACAGTACGTTCACCTTTGAAATCATGGTGCACCCATTTTTCCGTAATTTGTGTGCGTATGACATCCTGGATACCTGGTGCAAAATATTTTGTGAAGTCTTCTGTAAAGGAAAAGCCGCAATGCTCACAAACAAAGACATTGTAATAAAGCGCATTCACATCATCTGAATAAATTGGCTGGAAATCTGTTTCTGTATGATCTACCTTAATAAACTTAGAGCGAACTTTTAACGTTGGAAACTCTTTCTTACAATTCAAACACTGAATTTGTTTTTCATAATATGGTGAAATCTCCATATATATTACCCCCTGTATAGAAGTCATTGTAACTATTATACCAATGGTGTTTTTATAAACATGAATAAAATGAACTAATAAAGTGAAGAATATTAGAATTATGACTAAAAATCGACTTGAAGCTGAATGTTTGTCATACAATGGTCAAAATTGATATGATAATACGTAAGAAGGAAGGTGATTGGGATGACAAGTACAAAGCAAGTTATTGAAATTACACAAGCTGCTGGCTTTCATATTAATGAAATGATGGAGCATAATGAAGAGCAAGGTTCTTTTTTACGCGTAGTAGTAAATGGTGGTGGCTGTAGCGGGCTATCCTATGGCATGCATTTTGATCAAGAGAAAAAAGAAGATGATTTTGAAGATGTACAGCATGGTTTAACAATTCTTGTTTCCCGTGAAGATGCGCCGATTTTGATGGGAACAAAAATTGACTATAAACAATCGCTAATGGGCGGTGGCTTCACAATCGATAATCCAAATGCCATTGCATCATGTGGCTGTGGTACGTCTTTCAGAACAGCAAAGCGTGAAGGTACACCTGAGGTTTGTGAGTAATTCATTGAACAGACAATAGGATGTCATGCTTACGTAATGATACCAACGAGTTGATCGTTGGTTTAACGAATATTTGAATATGAATGCTAACCTGCGCTTTCTTCCGTATTGAAATAACGGAGGGGAGCGTTTTTTACTATGAACTGCCCCTCCTTGTTTAGTTAAACACAAGTCCTTTTGTTCAAAACAACAATATATCTAAAATTTATAATACCAAAAAATTGCTAGTTCATTGGCTGATGGAAAGTTTGAATAAAGCATTGTATCAACGGCACCAATAACAAAATTATTTTTAGCATAAAAATAACAAGCGGATACATTAATATCTTGTGTTTCAAGCATCAGTCCACATAAATTGTTTTCCTTAGCCCATTTCATTGCTTGATTAATTAATGCCGTTCCAACACCATTTTTTCTATAAGCACTCTTAACAGCTATATCTTCAATAAGTCCATACCCATTCCAGTTCGAACAGAGCTTTATTTGTCCAACACAGTTGTTGTCCACGTAATAAAAAAATACAGCTTTCCTATCATCTTCAATATAACTGATGTCTATTTCATCATCTTCGTACTTCTTAACGAATGGTTGAGTAAATATTTCTTCTGTATAGCTCCAAACATTATTCTCTAAGGTCGGTATAATTCTACCAGAGACCATGAAACCCTCGTTGGATTTATTAAAGTCTTTCATATTTAGATGATTCATTTTAATGATCATTATAATCTCCTTCCTCTAGTAAGTAAAAATACCTATTGTGAATTGTAACAAGGTATCATATATAATGGTAGGAATATGGTAATTTATTATAGAGGGAATGTTTTTTGCTAAATAATAGAGGAGATGAGAATCATACAACTGTTTAAAATTACTTCAGGTGCAGTAGTAGTAGATCATCAAAATAAAATCCTTTTAAAGAAAGATCCGATTAGGGGGTGGGAGTTACCGGGTGGTTGTGTAGAAAAGAATGAAACTTTTAAAGAAGCGGTTATTAGAGAAGTAAAAGAGGAAACGGGAATAGATATTGAAATTATAAAATTTTGCGGCGTTTCACAGGAAGTAAAGAGTAATGTCTGTAATATGTGGTGGATCGGAATGCCGATTAGTGGTACATGTCAAACAAGTAATGAAAGTTTAGAGGTTGGTTTTTTCGATTTGGAGACAGCATTCATACTTATTGAAAATGAAAATTTCAAAAGAGAACTCATAACTTGTTTAAATAATAATAGAGACCCAATTTACTTTGAATAAGGAGGTTAGGCATGAAGCGGCTTTTTGCGGGATTGTTGTTCACTGTTCTATTAATGGGATGCTCTGATGATGAGCGTATGACTGTCAGTCCAACTTTCAAACTACCTGTGACTTTTGACGATGGGACTGAAGGTGAATATGTGTTAATTGGAAAAGAAGGAAGGCTTGGTTTTTTAATTGGTTCAGGAAAGAAAGGAGAGTCTGAGGTTCAACCGATTGTACATGGAAAAGCTAATAAGTATATGTGACACTTTTGGGGAAAGAAGGAAGAACTAGAGGGCCCATTAAAGATTATAGGGATTGATGAAGAGGGAAAAGAACATAAAATATTAAAAGATTCTAAAGGGAAGGTTTGGGCTTATTCTAATCAAATTGGGTTAAGTCCGAACAATGGTGCTGATACACATTTTCCTACTGTAATGGATTTCCCGTCAGCTGGGGTATGGGAGTTACATGTTTACATCGGCGAGTCTCTCTTTGATGAAATAGCAGTCGATGTACAATAAAAAAGCTTCTTTCATTGATGTTCAATGGAAGAGGCCTTTTTAATGTGGATTAGCCGTAAAATTCAGAATAAATGCTTCATTCCATTGAAAGCAAGCAGGTATAATAGGGAGATAGAGGTGAAGGTTATGAGAAAAGATCGAGGGAAAATATGGTTAGGTGTATCCGGTGTTACAGTTAACGAGCATGGGCAATGGTTAGTTGTTAAAAAGGCGTATAGTGGACTGAAGGGGCGTTGGTCCTTGCCAGCGGGATTTGTGAATGCGGGTGAAACAGTAGATGAGGCGGTCATTCGTGAAATCAAAGAAGAAACTGGAATCGATTGTAAAGTATCGGGCTTAATTGGATTTAGAACAGGTGTTATCCGTGATGATATTAGTGATAATATGGCCATATTCTATTGTCATATGCTAGATGCGCGACAGCAGGTTACCATTCAGGAAAAAGAAATATTAGAAGCGAAATGGTTGTATCCACAGGAACTAGCACAAGATGAAACGACCTCTGTGATGTTAAAGGAAATGGCATCCAATCAATTTGAAAAACATCAATTAGAAGCGATCGAGGGAATTAATCCTGGGGATATTTTTGGTTATACTTCCTATCGATTGTTCTTTAAAAAATGATAGGGCTTCAGGAGGGAACCTATGATGGAGCTATTTTTATTTATGTTAGAGCGAGTCGGGCTGATCATTGTGTTTGCCTTTTTAATGTCAAGGTGGCGACTGTTTCGAGAGAAGTTGTTTCAGGAGCAAGGAACGAAGGAAAAAATATGGCTTATTATCATCTTTAGTAGCCTATGTATTATCAGTAGTTATACAGGGATTAAAATTGAAAGTGGTACCATCCATCCTTTAAATCAGATGATACATAGTACGATCAATGCAGAGGAGGCCATTGCCAATACGAGATTAATCGGTGTCGCCATTGCGGGTATTTTTGGTGGACCTCTTGTTGGTGTTTGTGTAGGTATTATTGCAGGTATTCATCGTATTACACTAGGGGGCTTTACAGCAATAGCATGTGGTGTTTCGACGATTCTAGCTGGTTTTATTACAGGTGGTTTAAGTAAACGTTTCAAAATACGGCAAACTTTCTCCTATAAGAAAGCTGTCATCATTGGAATCTGCGCGGAAACGATACAGATGGTGGTGATTTTAGTAGTCGCGAAGCCATTAGAACAGGCCTTGCAGTTAGTATCATTAATTGCGATGCCTATGATTTTAATGAATGCCTTTGGGATATTTTTGTTTTTTATGATTATTAAAACGTTTATTGATGAAGAGGAGCGGACAAAGGCATTACAAACACATCAGGCTTTTTCTATTGCCCAACAAACCATTGAGCATTTTCGAAAAGGCTTAAATGAAGAATCATGCCAAACGGTTGCTGAAATTATTAAAAGAGAAATAAAAGTAGATGCGGTCGCTATTACTGACAAAAATGGCGTGTTAGCACATGTTGGAGTTGGTGAGGATCATCATTTAATACATCGTGAAATAATGACGGCTTTGACGAAACGGGTATTAGAGGATGGCAAAATTTTAATGGCTACATCTGAACAGGAAATTCAATGTCCACATGAAGGGTGTCCATTAAGTGCTGCCATTGTCCTACCATTGAAGGTGCAGCATCGAACAGTGGGAAGCTTGAAGCTTTATTTCACTAAAGCAGATTCTTTGACAGGGGTGAAGAAGGAATTGGCGGAGGGTTTAAGCAGACTATTCTCCTCACAGCTTGAATATGCTGAAAGTGAACAACAACGGAAATTATTAAAGGATGCTGAAATTAAAGCGCTACAAGCACAAGTCCATCCCCATTTCTTCTTTAATAGCCTTAATACTATATCAAGCTTAATTCGAACAGATGCGGATGAGGCGCGAGCTTTATTAATCAAGCTTAGTACATTTTTTAGAAGCAATCTGCAGGGCGCACGACAAATGCTCATTCCATTGAAGAATGAAATTGATCATGTTGAAGCTTATTTATCCATTGAGCAAACAAGGTTTCCAAATCGCTATGAAGTTGAATTTATAATGGATGAAACACTCTTTGATGTACAAATCCCTCCATTTACCTTACAGCCACTCGTCGAAAATGCTATTTACCATGCCTTTAAAAATCGTAAGGAAGGCAAAATTTATGTCAAAGTACAACGCGTGAACGACAAACTATTGCTATTGACCGAGGATAATGGCTGTGGCATGAGGAAGGAACAGGTGAAACAACTGGGCAAACGTATTATGGAATCGGAACATGGGACAGGCACGGCGTTATGGAATATTTATCAGCGAATACATGAAATTTACGGTTCTGAGGCTGATTTTCATATAACAAGTACGTTAGATGTAGGAACAAAAATTATGATTCAACTGCCGTTAAAGGCGACTAGATGGGAGTAGACGAAATTGAATGTATATATTGTTGATGATGAACCATTAGCAAGGGCTGAGCTACGTTATTTGTTAGAGCAAACAGCTTTAGTCAATGTTTGTGGTGAATCTGAAAATCTAGAGGAATTTTACAAAGAATCACAGCTTGAAAAGGTAGATTGTGTATTTTTAGATATTGAATTAGGGATGAATAATGGTCTTGATTTAGCCAGACAGCTTTTGCTAAATGAACAGAGACCTGAAATTATTTTTGCTACGGCCTATGATGACTATGCATTACAGGCATTTGAAGTGAATGCATTTGATTATATTTTGAAACCCTTTGAGGCACAGCGGGTACAAATAGCTGTAGAAAAGTTAATAGCTAAAAAACGAGCTGCTCAGGTAAAAACATTGGAAGAAATAAAGGGGTCACAGTTGGATAAGCTTGATAAATTAACAGTTTTTATCAACGATCGAATTTTATTAATAAAAGTACAGGATATTTTATATTGTACATCTGAAGATAGTAAAACAGTTGTGGTGACAGAACAAGGAAGATTTTTTGCTTCCGAGTCATTAGCAGCCTTAGAAAAGAGGCTATCGTTAAAAGGCTTTGTGCGTGTCCACCGTGCGTTTATAGTCAATTTAGAGCATATTGTGGAACTGGAGCCTTGGAGCAATTCTAAATATAATTTAATCTTGCATAACAGACATTCAATTCCTGTAAGTAGGCTGTATATGAAGGATGTTCGAAAAATTTTCGACCTCTCAAAATAGTTGCATTTCAACAATAGAATACTACCTTTTAACATTGATTTCTGACATTTCAATTAATTTTGTGAATAATGTGGACATTCCTTTGCTATGATGTGAAAAAAAGTAAAAGGGGTGTTGAGATGAATGCGATTACAATTGTGATAGGCTCGATTTGTATTTTAATGATCAGCTATCGTTTGTATGGCATTTTCTTTACAAAGAAGGTGCTCAAAATAAAAGATGATACGCCCACACCCGCCCACGCTTTGGAAGATGGTAAGGACTATGTTCCGACGAATAAATGGGTAACATTTGGGCATCATTTTGCAGCAATTGCCGCAGCAGGACCTTTAGTTGGACCAATTTTGGCTGCACAGTTTGGATATTTACCTGGACTACTCTGGTTATTAATAGGAGCGGTAATTGGTGGGGCAGTCCATGATGCAGTTGTGCTATTTGCTTCCATGCGTCATGGTGGTAAATCATTATCGGAAGTAATGAAGGAGGAGCTTGGTCCTATTGCGGGCTTCTGTACAGGCCTTGCGATGCTATTTATTATTACGATTACAATGGCTGGCCTATCGATGGTAGTGCTAGGTGCATTAGAACGCAACCCATGGGGAACATTTGCAGTAGGGATTACTATTCCTATCGCCATGCTCGTGGGGATTGCCTATCGTAAAACAGGTAATTTAATTGTTACGTCAACTATTGGCTTTATTTTATTAATGATTGGTGTATTTGTAGGACCGCTTATTCAAGGTACAGCTTTTGGTGAATTTTTAACATTTGATCGTGATACATTAGCGATTATTCTACCAATCTATGCATTTTTCGCTGCAGCTTTACCTGTGTGGCTATTATTAGCTCCACGTGATTATTTAAGTAGTTTCATGAAAATTGGGGTATTCATTGCGTTAATTATTGGTGTCTTCTTCGTCAACCCTGCTATTCAATTCCCACCATTTACGGAGTTTATTCATGGTGGTGGTCCAGTAATTGCAGGTCCTGTCTGGCCGTTTGTATCCATCACAATTGCTTGTGGTGCCATTTCTGGTTTCCATGCTTTTGTAGGATCAGGTACAACGCCTAAAATGATTGACCGTTGGGAAGATATACGTATTGTAGGCTTTGGCGCTATGTTAGTAGAATCTTTAGTAGGTGTAATGGCATTAATTGCTGCAACGGCACTTCATCCAGCAGATTATTTTGCGATTAATTCAGCACCAGCTGTGTTTGCTACATTAGGAATGGAGCCTGTTCATTTACAAGCCTTATCACAAAGTATTGGCATGGACTTAGAAGGGCGCACAGGCGGAGCTGTAACACTTGCTGTCGGGATGACGGATATCTTTACAGGGATTCCATGGTTTGCGAACTTATCTTCTTATTTCTATCAATTTGTCATCATGTTTGAGGCTGTTTTCATTCTAACTGCAATCGATGCAGGAACGAGGGTAGCTCGTTACTTAATACAAGACTTTGGAGGCAATGTCTATAAACCATTAAAGCGTACTAATTGGGTGCCAGGAACAATTTTTGCTAGTGCACTTGCTTGCTTTATGTGGGGGTATTTATTGTATTCAGGCGATATTAGCTCCATCTGGGTATTGTTCGGAGTATCCAATCAGCTAATGGCAGCCATTGGTTTAGTATGTGGGGTGACGATGGTATTAAAGGTTGCTGATAAGCGAATCTATGCATTGACATGCTTTATTCCATTGGCTTATTTATACGTCACTGTTAATGTTGCCGGCTACTGGATGATTAAAAATGTATATTGGAATCCAGCAGCTGCAGGCTTCAATATGTTAAACGGTATTTTATCGGTTATTATGCTAATGCTCGGTCTATTAATTGTCATCACAGCCATTAAAAAGTGGGCCCAGCTTTGGAAATCACCTAAGTTTTTGTTAACCCAATCAACTTCATAAAGTAATAGTAGAACTATTGAAGATAAGTATTTGTCTTCAATAGTTTTTTTAGTTAAAAAGGAAAGGAGTGAACACCCGCGGAAGAGAAGTGAACACCCGCGGAAGAGAAGTGAATACCCGCGGAAGAGAAGTGAATACCCGCGGAAGAGAAGTGAACACCCGCGGAAGAGAAGTGAATACCCGCGGAAGAGAAGTGAACACCCGCGGAAGAGAAGTGAACACCCGCGGAAGAGAAGTGAATACCCGCGGAAGAGAAGTGAACACCCGCGGAAGAGAAGTGAATACCCGCGGAAGAGAAGCGAATACCCGCGGAAGAGAAGTGAATCCGCGGAAGAGAAGTAATACCCGCGGAAGAAGAGTGAACACCCGCGGAAGAGAAGCGAATACCCGCGGAGGATAAGTGAATACCCGCGGAAGAGAAGTGAACACCCGCGGAAGAGAAGTGAACACCCGATGAAGAGGAGTGAACACCCGCGGAAGAGAAGTGAACACCCGCGGAAGAGAAGTGAATACCCGCGGAAGAGAAGTGAACACCCGCGGAAGAGAAGTGAATACCCGCGGAAGAGAAGTGAATACCCGCGGAAGAGAAGCGAATACCCGCGGAAGAGAAGTGAACACCCGCGGAAGAGAAGCGAACACCCGCGGAAGAAGAGTGAATACCCGCGGAAGAAGAGTGAACACCCGCAAACGTTAATCGTAGTTAACAGACGATGATAAATCAGTGATTTTCCTAAATATGTCGAACAAGCGAAATCAAGGATATGTTCATTGAAAGCGTTGTCGTAATCATGTAAACTAATGAGAGGAAAACGGAGGTTATACATATATGGATGGTCCAGTTTCATTAGTACAGTTAATCATTTCTATTTTGTTATTTTTCGTCATGTTCTTTGGTATCGGATTCTTATTAAATATGCTGTTACGTATGACGTGGTTAATGGCGATTGTGTATCCAATTGTTGTCATCTTTATCGTTGATGAAGTCAGCTTCTTAGATTATATATTTAAGCCAGGCTCTGCATTTCCAGCGTTAATCGATAAATTACAAGCTCTTCAGTTTGTAGATATTGCTATTTTATCAGGTGGTTTTGCAGGTTCGATTGTGGCGGGCATTGTGATGATTTTTTTACGAAAAAGTGGATACCGAATGTTCTAATGTGGTTAGTATTCTTCTTTCAATCGAGGGAGGAATACTTTTTTTATAGAAAAAAACACAGCTCCTTTTTAAAGGCTGTGTCAGAGTGTTTACAATATGAAAAACTCGTAGGTTATGATGGCGATAAAAATTCCTGTGAGAGCCCCAAAAAATACCTCACTTCGTTTATGACCTAATAGTGTTTTCAATTCCTCCATTTTCTCCTGTCCATCCATCTGTGGCCATTTTTTTAAATCATGTAGTAATGTTTGGAAATCCTTGCGTAGCTGATTGAGGATAGCTGCATGTTGCCCTGCCTGGTATCGAACACCACTTGCGTCGTACATAACGATAATTGAAAACATGGCAGCTACCGCAAAAATGGGGGAATCCAAGCCTGTCTCATAAGCTATAGAGGTTGCCAGTCCAGTGACAGAAGCGGAGTGAGAGCTTGGCATACCACCTGTCGAAGTAAAGAGACTCCATTTTACTTGTCGAGTCATTAAAAAATGGATGGGGATTTTGACAAACTGTGCAAAGAGTACTGCAAAGAGGGCAATTAGTAATGGGGTATTTTGAAGTAAACTCAAATTCATCACAACCTTCACAAATAATTGCTTTTATTATAACATTCATTATTTTCTAAAAGAAGATATAGGCAAATATTACGCGCTTTTCAGAAACTTCGTTATAATAGTAATGGAATGGAGGAATTTACATGCATATTGTAAAAGAAGCAAAAACATTTGAAACGATTTCTACTGAACTATTAGTGGTGGGAGTCACAAAACATCGTGAACAAATGCAGGACTGGACAAGCTTTTCATCATTTTATGGTGAAGCACTTGATGCGTGGATTAGTGCAGGAGATGTGTCAACTGAATTAAAGAAACTAACAAAGTTACCATTTGTGAAGGAACATGCCAACCTTAAGCGTATTTTATTTGTAGGACTGGATGAGCGTAAAAACCTAACAGAAGGGGATGTTCGAGCTGCATTTGGCTTAGTTGGAAAAGAATTAAAAGCTTTAAAAGTAAAAGAATATTCCATTTGGCTTGAATCGTTTACAACAGATTCAATTACTGCAGCAGATGTAGCATTTTTAGCGGGTGAAGGAATTGGCCTTGGCTATTATTCGATTCCGCATTACAAAACAACATCAAATGAAGTAGATAAACGAATCGATGCTGTTCATCTAGTAACAAACTCAGAGGATTTAGATGAGGTAGTAGCCAGCTTTGAAGTAGGTGTCATTTATGCAGATGCTGTCAATGAAGCTCGTAGCTTAATTAATTTACCGCCAAACTTACTAACAGCAACGGATTTAGCTAATTATGCAGAATCTCTTGCAGTTAAATACAACTTTGAAGTAGAGATTTTAGGTAAAGCCCAACTAGAGGAACTAGGCATGGGTGGTATTTTGAGTGTTAACCAAGGCTCTTATGAGGAACCTCGATTAATTACCTTAAAATATAAAGCGACTGAAGATTTTGAAGATCCGATTGGCCTTGTTGGTAAGGGTGTAACATATGATACTGGTGGTTATTCTTTAAAACCAAAAGACTCGATGGTTGGTATGAAGGGTGATATGGGCGGTGCCGCTGCTGTACTTGGTGCCATGAACATTATCGGTGAACTGCGCCCAAATAAAAACGTCGTAGCTGTTATCGGTTCTACAGACAACATGGTTTCTGATACAGCATTTAAACCAGATGATGTCATTACAACGTATAGTGGAAAAACAGTTGAGGTGTTAAATACGGATGCAGAAGGACGTTTAGTTCTGGCAGATGCGACTACATATGCTAAACAGCAAGGGGCTACATCACTTATCGATGTTGCTACTTTAACAGGCGGCGTCATTACTGCATTAGGTATGGATAAAACAGGTGCTCTTGCGAATGATGATGCATTCTTTGAAGCATTTATGGAAGCCGCAAAAGAAACTGATGAATTTGTTTGGCGCATGCCTTTAACAGAGAACGATAAAAAACGAATTCGTAAGTCAGATGTAGCTGATTTAAATAACTCTCCTGGCCGTGATGGTCATATGATTTTCGGTGGGGGCTTTGTAGGAGAATTCGTTGGTGATACACCATGGATTCACTTAGATATTGCTGGCACATCTGATGCGGTAGCTGTTCATGATTTAGGACCAAAAGGCGGTACAGGTGTTATGGTTCGTACGCTTGCGAATTTTGTTCAACGTCTAGGCGAAGAAAAATAATAGACCATATCAATTAGCGGGAGTTTTCCCGCTGATTTTTTATGATTACAGGTACTAATCCCGATAGATTAGGCATTATACATATGATAGATGTGTCTTCCTTCATACGATAGAGTAAAAAGGGGAGGTAGCATATGCGCAATTTCGGAGGTTACCCAGGAGGAGGATTTGGTGGTCTTATTTGGCCATTTGGCGCACCGTTTTTTGGTGGGTTTTTAGGAAGTTTCCTTGGCTCTCAATTTAATCAATATCCTTACAATCCATATTATCCAAACTATCGACCATATCCGCCAGGTCCATATTTTCGACCAGGTCCGAGATATCGTAGACCATGGTAAGCATATAAAAGATCAACCAGTTGTCGGTTACAAAATCGGCGACTGGTTTTTTATATTGATTGAACATGGAGCAAATTTGGTGTTGACAGAATATACTAAATTATTTATTATTCTTATTATATTACTAAGAATTAAATACGAGGCTGACTAGCAAACTAGAGGCTATTATTGTTCATAGACATTTTTGTGTCTAAGGAATAATATTGGCCTTTTTTCTTTATCTTGATTCAGTAATTGTTTTTTTCGAAAGCAATGTGTCTTGTACAGAAGAGGAGTGAAATAAATGGGGAAAGTTTATATCGTAGGTGCAGGTCCTGGTGATGTTGACCTCATTACGGTCAAAGGATTACGTTGTATTGAATGTGCAGACATCATTTTATATGACAGACTCATAAATAAAGAGCTATTAGCCTACGCAAAGAAAGATGCTAGATTAATTTTTTGCGGTAAATTACCACAACAGCATGCCATGATTCAAGAGCATATCAATCAAACACTTGTCAGTTACGCACAGCAAGGCTATGTCGTAACACGATTAAAAGGAGGAGACCCATTTGTCTTTGGCAGAGGAGCTGAGGAGGCTGAGGTACTAGCTAAGAATGATATACCATTTGAAATTGTTCCTGGTATTACGTCGGGTATAGCAGCACCAGCTTATGCAGGGATTCCTGTGACACATCGAGATTTAGGTTCAAGTTTTGCCATGGTTACGGGGCATATGCAAGATGGTAAGGAAGACGCTATACGTTGGGAAAGTCTTGCAAAAGGGATCGATACGATTGCCATTTATATGGGGGTTGGTAATCTGCCATACATCCGTCAACAGCTACTCAAATATGGACGTGATGAAGAAACACCTGTAGCCGTTATTCATTGGGGCACTTTTTCATCTAAGCAAAAAACGGTTACGGGTACTTTAGCCACAATTGAAGAAAATGTCCGTTTAGAAAATATTCAAAACCCTAGCATCATTTTAGTGGGGAAGGTTGTGACACTAAGAGAAACCATTCAATGGTTTGAGAGTAACCATCCACAGCCAGTCCAAATTACTGGGTAAGGATGTGGATTTATGCAGGCTATTTTATATATTGCACATGGTAGTCGTGTCAAGGCAGGTGTAGAGCAAGCCGTAACATTTCTTCAAGGAGTTCAACAAGCAGTCCATGTATCTATTCAGGAAATATGCTTTTTAGAGCTTGCAACACCAACAATTGCTGAAGGAATTGAAAGCTGTATACGAAAGGGTGCAACAACGATTGCTGTGGTGCCCATTCTGCTCCTGGCTGCCCAACACGCAAAGCAAGATATTCCGATAGAAATTGCGAAAGCTCAAAAACAATATCCTTATGTAAAATTCACTTATGGTGAGCCTCTTGGAATCCATGAACGATTAATTGATACCTTACAAGCTAGGATTATAGAAAAACAGCAACCTAATCGCAATGCCCGTGTTTTACTTATTGGGCGTGGGAGTAGTGATCCAAGCGTCAAAAGAGATTTAGCTAAAATTGCCGCGCGGTTACGTACTAAATATAACTATCATTCAGTTGAAACATGCTTTTTATATGGGATGGGACCAACATTTGAAGACTGGCTTCAACAAGCAAAAGTGGAGCAACAACAAGTCTTTATCGTACCCTATTTATTATTTACAGGTATATTACGGCAAAGCATTACCAAACAATTACAGGGCTTTGACAGCAAGAACATCATGTTATGTGAAAGCTTAGGCTATGACGACAATGTAAAAAAGGTGTTAGTGGAACGTATTGATGAATTACTACAAGTTAAAGAGGAAGGTGTTTCGTAATGGTAGATAAAAGGGCAGAAAATGTAAATCTAGCATTAGATAATGTCCGCCAAATGTTAAATACAGTGAACCACGGATCAATTACATTGATTGTTCAAAACTCTTATGTGGTTCAAATAGAAAAAAAGGAAAAAATAAGACTTCGATAATTTGAAAGAGGATTAAATGATAATTCGTGAGGTGGCAAAGATTGAAATTGCAAGTAATAAATAGTCCATTTAATGAAGAGCAGGTGAAGCTATTAAATGAGCTTCTTCCTAAATTAACAATCGAACAGAAAATATGGCTAAACGGCTATTTAAGTGCACCACAAGAAACACTTGAAGCGCTTGTTGAAGATGCATTACCAGCGGTCGAACCTATTACAAAAACAATGACGATTTTATATGGCTCGCAAACAGGCAATAGTCAAGGATTAGCGGAAAAATACGCGTCAGCTTTAAAAGCCCAGAATGTAGATGTTACAATTTCATCCCTAGGGAAATTTAAAGCAACGAATTTAAAAAAGATCACCAATCTCTTACTGATTGTCAGTACACATGGAGAGGGAGATCCACCAGATCAAGCGATTCAATTCTATGAATTTTTGCATAGTAAGCGTGCACCAAAACTAGAGCATTTACACTATTCAGTTCTTGCTTTAGGGGATAGCTCCTATGAATTTTTCTGTAAGACTGGTAAGGATTTTGATGAACAATTTGCTAAATTAGGCGCAAAAAGAATTGTTCCTCGAACTGATTGTGATGTGGATTATGATGACGCAGCTGCACAATGGTTCTTAGCCGTAGAAAAGGAATTTCTGCAACTGACGACAGCAGTAACAGCAACACAAACCAAAGAAAACCAAGGTCTAGGAGATTCTACATATTCAAGAAAAAATCCATTTTACGCTGAAGTGTTAGAAAATATTAATTTAAATGGTCGCGGCTCTAATAAAGAAACACGTCATCTTGAATTATCTATTGAGGGCGCTAATTTTCATTTTGAACCTGGAGATAGTATTGGGATTCAACCGGAGAATGATGAACAGTTAGTTAGTGCATTATTGACTGCACTGGAGTTTAATCCAGAAACCGAGGTGACGGTTTTGGATGAAGCAATCACTATCAAGCAGGCTCTACAGAAAAAGTTAGAAATTACCGTGTTATCTAAGCCGTTACTTGAAAAAGTTAGTGCCTATACAAAACATCCTGAGTTTTTAAAGCTATTGGAAGAGCCTAATGCTTGGAAGGACTATGCAGAGGGAAGAGACTTACTTGATGTAGTAGAGGATTTTGCACCTTTTACTTGGAGTGCTCAGCAATTTGTCGAGATGCTCCGTAAAATTCCAGCACGACTTTATTCCATAGCTAGTAGCCAAAAGGCCAATAGTGAAGAGGTTCATTTAACGATTAGTAAGGTAAGTTATGAGACTAATGGTAGACAACGTCTTGGTGTTTGCTCTGGTAGTATATCAGAACGCATTCAACCCGGCGATACTTTACCAATTTATGTTCATAAAAACCCGAACTTCAGATTACCAGAAAATGAGGATACACCAATTATTATGATTGGTGCGGGCACAGGTGTTGCTCCTTATCGTGCTTTTCTAGAAGAACGAGAGGAGTTAGGCATTGAGGGGAAAGCTTGGCTCATCTTTGGTGATCAACATTTTGTCACGGATTTCCTCTACCAGACGGATTGGCAACGATGGCTTGCTTCTGGCACATTAAGCCAAATGCATGTTGCCTTCTCACGGGATACCGAGAAAAAAGTATATGTTCAACATAAATTGCAAGAACATGCAGCAAGTTTTTATGAATGGCTTCAGCAGGGTGCGGTCATTTATGTATGTGGGGATAAAAAATCAATGGCAGCTGATGTCGATGCAACCATTCATCAAATTATTGAGCAGCAAGGACAGAAAACACCAGAAGAAGCAAAATCCTTTGTGAAAGAATTAAAGCAGCAAAAACGCTACCAACGGGACGTTTATTAACAGTATTTCGTGCATGTTAAAAAACCTATAGTGAACCTTTGCTAGCAAGCGGGGTCTTAGGTGTGTCAGAAAACACCGAAGTGTTATGGATTAAAGGAGCGATAAGGAATGTCAGAAAAAATAGTATTACCTCCACAGCCTGGGAAACCAAGCGATGTAGAACGTATTAAGACCGAAAGTAATTACCTACGTGGAACACTTGAGCAATCGATGAATGATCCATTAAGCTCTGGTATTCCTGAGGATGATAATCGTCTAATGAAATTCCATGGCAGTTACTTACAGGATGATCGAGATCTTCGCAATGAGCGTCAACGTCAAAAGCTAGAACCAGCCTATCAATTTATGGTTCGTGTACGAACACCTGGAGGAGCAGCTACACCGGCTCAATGGCTTGTTATGGATGAAATGGCAAGAAAGTATGGGAATGGTTCCTTAAAATTAACAACACGTCAAGCATTTCAAGTACACGGCATTTTAAAATGGAATGTGAAAAAATATATGCAGGAAATCAATGAAGTGTTATTGGATTCTCTTGCAGCATGTGGAGATGTAAACCGCAATGTGATGTGTAATGTGAATCCAAATCAATCTGCATTGCATGAGGAAGTGTATAATTGGTCAGCTAAATTAAGTGAGCATTTATTACCTCGAACGCGTGCATACCATGAATTATGGTTGGATGGAGAAAAGGTAGTAGAAAGTCAGGATGAAGAAATTGAACCGATTTACGGAGCTCAATATTTACCACGTAAATTTAAAATTGGAATTGCCATTCCACCAAGTAATGATGTAGATGTTTTTTCACAGGATATCGGCCTTATTGCCATTGTTGAAAAGAACGAACTTATCGGATTTAATATTGCTGTTGGCGGAGGAATGGGTATGACACATGGTGATCATGATACCTATCCACAGCTTGCTCGTGTAATTGGCTTTATTACACCCGATAAATTGCTAGAAACAGCAGAAAAAATACTGACGATCCAGCGTGATTATGGAAATCGCTCTGTTCGCAAAAATGCACGTTTTAAATACACGATTGATGCAAGAGGACTTGAATGGTTCCAAGAAGAATTAACTCGTCGTCTAGGCTGGGAAATTCAGCCGGCTCGCCCCTATACATTTGAGCGTACAGGTGATGAATTTGGCTGGATTAAAGGGTCTGATGGCAATTGGCATTATACATTATTCATTCAAAATGGTCGTTTAAAAGATTTTGAGGATTATCAGTTGTTAACTGGATTACGAGAAATAGCTAAGGTACACACAGGTGATTTTCGTTTAACACCAAACCAAAATTTAATGATTAGTAATGTAACACCACAGAACAAGGACAAAATAAATACGATTATTGAACAATACAAGCTCACGGATGGGGCCCATTATTCAGCTTTACGTCGCAATTCTATTGCCTGTGTTTCTTTACCGACATGTGGTTTAGCGATGGCTGAAGCAGAACGCTATTTACCCTCTCTAATTACTAAAATCGATGCGATTATTGATGAAGCGGGCTTAAATGAAACCGAGATCGTCATTCGTATGTCTGGTTGTCCAAATGGTTGCTCACGTGCAGCTATGGCGGAAATCGGCTTTATCGGTAAAGGACCAGGAAAATATAATATGTACCTAGGTGCTAGCTTTACAGGCAATCGCTTAAATAAAATCTATCGTGAAAATATTGGCGAAGAGGAAATTTTAGCAGAGCTACGCCCAATTCTTCTACATTTTGCGAAGGAACGTTTAGAGGGCGAGCATTTTGGAGACTTTGTTATTCGCGCTGGGTATGTAACAGCCGTGTATGATGGAAGAGATTTTCACTAATCTTAAAAACCATGTAGCATTTTCTTTGCTACATGGTTTTATGTTGTTAGAAAAAGATGTTGGGTAGGGTGAGGGGGGATATCCGTTCCACCTGCCACAAAAATTCTATTTAAATAGAGTAATCCTCAGGTATAAACACCTTCAATTGTTTCGGCTTTACAAATACTTGATCGCCAACATGAAGCTGGAGATGATGAAATTGCTCTTTAGATAACTCTACCTCTAAAAACTCATCAAGATCCTCACGGCGTAGCTCCATCTGAACAATAGGGCCTAACAAATGTATATGACTGATTATAACAGGAACCGTACCTGGAATACTTGTTTTCTCAATATGAATATCATGCGGGCGTACATAGCCAATGGCGTTGTCTTCAGTATGTGTTAAAGCATCAGGTACATCAAGTGCAATTTCGCCATGCAAGAGCTTGCCATTATGTAAGCGCCCTTTAAAAAGATTGACATTGCCTAAAAAATCATAAACAAACGGACTTTTAGGATTTGTATATACCTCATCTGGACTGCCAATTTGCTCAATTTTGCCATTGTTCATGACCACAATACGATCAGCTACATCAAGTGCTTCCTCTTGGTCATGTGTAACAAAAATACTTGTAATATGAAACTCATCATGCAGCTTCCGTAGCCAGCGACGTAACTCCTTGCGTACTTTTGCATCAAGGGCTCCGAATGGTTCATCTAATAAAAGGACTTTCGGCTCTACAGCCAGTGCTCTTGCTAGTGCTACACGTTGACGTTGCCCGCCGGAAAGCTGCGTTGGATACCGGTCAGATAAATTTTCAAGTTTAACTAGTTGCAACAATTCCATTACTTTTTTTGTTATTTCTTCCTTTGAAGGTCTGTTTTTTCTTGGACGAACCTTTAGGCCATAACCCACATTATCAAAGACCGTCATATGACGAAAAAGTGCATAATGTTGAAACACAAAGCCTACGTTGCGTTCCTTTGGATGTTGATTGGTTATAGATTGCCCATCAAATAATATGTCCCCAACATCAGTAGCTTCAAGCCCTGCAATGACACGTAATAAAGAGGTTTTTCCTGAACCGGAAGGGCCAAGCAATGCTACTAGCTCTCCAGATTGAATATGGACTGATACATCCTCTAATGCTTGGAACGAACCATATTTTTTGGATACGTTCTGAATTTGTATACTCATAGTGACGATCTCCTTTTAACTAGATTTTGATTTCCAGGCAATCATGTCTTTCACTACTAATGTAAAGATTGCCATGACACTCATTAAAGATGCGACAGCAAAGGCTGCTGAAAATTGATATTCATTATAAAGAATTTCAATATGAAGTGGCATCGTATTGGTCAAACCTCGAATATGACCGGATACAACAGAGACAGCACCAAATTCTCCAATAGCACGGGCATTACATAAAATTAACCCATAAAACAGTCCCCATTTAATATTCGGTAATGTGACATACCAAAAGGTCTTAAAACCACTAGCACCAAGTGAAATAGACGCTTCCTCCTCAGAGGTTCCCTGTGTCTGCATGAGCGGGATTAACTCACGTGCTACAAAGGGCAACGTGACGAAAATAGTGGCGAGAACAATACCAGGGAGGGCAAAAACAATTTTTATATTGTTTGCGAACAGCCAATCACCAAATAGTCCCTGAGAGCCAAACAAAAGAATAAACACTAAACCTGCGATAACAGGCGAGACTGCAAAAGGTAGATCAACAATGGTAAGTAAAAGATTTTTTCCTTTAAAATTAAATTTTGTGAGTGCCCAAGCAGCCATTACACCAAAAATAGCATTCAATGGTACCGTAATCGCCACAACAATAAGAGTAAGTTTAATAGCTGCTAATGCATCTGGATGTGTAATAGCTGCTAGATAAACATCTATTCCTTGTTGAAAGGCAGTAATAAAAATAGATACTAACGGCAGCACAATAAATAAAGCTAAAAAAGCGAAGGCAATGCCAGTTAACGTATAGCGAATAATACGAGGCTCCTGTAATGCAGCAGACGTTGTGACAGCTTTATTTGACTGTTGAATAAAAGTTGATTGTTCCATAACGTACCTCCTAATGCACAAAGCGACGATTAGTTAGCCATTGTATGAAGTTGATGGTGAATAACAAAATAAAGGATGTGACAAGCATGACAACTGCTATTGCTGTTGCACCCGCATAATCATATTGCTCTAGCTTTGTCATAATGATTAATGGCGTAATTTCCGTTTTCATCGGCATATTTCCAGCAATAAAAACAACAGAGCCATATTCACCTAATGCCCGAGCAAAGGCTAACGAAAAGCCAGTTAATATGGCGGGTAATAGCTCAGGCAAAATAACTTTACGGAAGGTTTGTAATCGATTTGCGCCAAGACTTGCTGAAGCTTCTTCCACCTCAGCACTACTATTTTGTAATACAGGCTGAACTGTTCGCACAACAAAGGGTAGCCCGATAAAAGTTAAGGCAATAATGATACCAAGGGGTGTAAAGGCAATTTTAAAATTGAAAAATTGGCCAATCCAACCATTTGGTGCATAGAGTGACGTTAAAGCAATGCCTGCGACAGCAGTTGGTAAGGCAAAAGGTAAATCGACAAGTCCATCGATGATTCGTTTAAAGGGAAATTGGTAACGAACAAGAACCCAAGCGATAATTGTGCCGAAAATAACATTGAGTAAACCAGCAATTAACGCTGTGCTAAAGCTTACTTTATAAGAAGCAACAGCACGAGGGTCTGTAATAATATCGATAAACGCCGTCCAGCTTAATGACATGGTATGAATAAAAATCATAGAAAGTGGCAATAACACTAGTAAACTAACATAAAGCATTGTATAACCGAGTGATAGATGAAAGCCTGGAATAATGCGATGCGATTTTTTAAGACGGATTAAACTACTCATTAAAACGCTCCTTATTGTGGTACGTATATTTCATCAAAGGTACCACCATCTTTAAAGTGGGTTGCTTGTGCTTGTGCCCAGCCACCAAAATCATCTATTGAGACAAGTTCAAGCTGTGGGAATTGTTCTTTATACTTCGCCAAAATCGTTTCATTACGTGGTCGATAATAGTTTTTCGCAGCAATTTCTTGCCCGATATCGCTATATAAATGCTGTAAGTAAGCTTCAGCCACTTCGCGTGTCCCTTTTTTATCAACAATTTTGTCGACAATAGCAACTGGTGGTTCAGCTAAAATACTTAATGAAGGTGTAACGATTTCAAATTCATCCTTACCTAATTCATTTAGAGATAAGTATGCCTCATTTTCCCATGCAATTAAGACATCACCGATTTTTCGTTCTACAAATGTTGTAGTGGCACCACGAGCTCCGGAGTCTAGTACCTCTACATTGCTATATAGTGATTTCATAAATTGTTTTATTTTTGTTTCATCATCGTTATATAATTTCCCAGCATAAGCCCAAGCAGCTAAGTAATTCCAACGTGCACCACCAGAAGTTTTAGGGTTCGGTGTAATGACAGACACATCTTTTTTAATCAAGTCATTCCAGTCTTGAATGTTTTTTGGATTACCCTTACGTACTAAAAAAACAATGGTTGATGTATATGGAGTAGAGTTATGATCAAACTCTGTCTGCCAATCTTTATCCAAGAGATCGCGCGTTTGAGCAATTTCATCAATATCGTAAGCTAGTGCAAGTGTGACAACGTCAGCCTCAAGCCCATCGATCACCGCCCGCCCCTGTTTACCAGATCCACCATGAGATTGATTGATCGTGACATCTTGACCTGTTTCATCCTTCCATTTTTTAATAAAGTCTTTGTTGAATTCATCGTAAAGCTCACGTGTCGGATCATAGGAGACATTTAGTAGTTCTACAGATTTCTTTGCATCCTGGCCACTTGCTTCTTTGTCTGAGCTAGCACGCCCACAGCCTGTTAAGCCCAAAGCTAATAAAGATATTAGCGCTATTGATTGCAGTACAAATTTTCTTTTTTTCATATCATTTCGCTCCTTTTCTGTCTAAAGAATGCAAAAGGCCACCCCCCATAGTGAATTCACCTCATGGGTTGATGGCCTTCAGATCCTCTGATCAGCATGTTATTGTTGGTGTCAAAGCTTTAGTAATACATTAAACATATATTTCCTATTAGTCAACAAGGAATTATAAAAAGATTTTTTATTTTCAATTTTCCATTCATCATATGCAGCAGGAGAATTGAAAAAGTGGGATTATTTAAAAATTTTAAAAACCTAGTTGACTGCTAGGTGTACTTTAGTATATATTTGGTAATAAGAAAAATGATTGAAGAACGAGGTAGCAACTACTAGTGAACAATCATTAAATAAAGAGCTGGCTAGTCAAACTAGAGGCGTTTTAACAAAGACCTGTTTTACTGTGTCTGTTGTTAGAACGCCTTTTTTCGCTATGAGGGGGATTCGATGTTAACATATGCAAATTGGCAAGAACCAACCATTGATTTTCAAATCGATGAAACGTATAAGGCAGCACTGGAGGTGTTAAAGTGGAGCTTTCAAGAATATGGGGATGAAATCGTCTATGCATGTAGCTTTGGTATTGAGGGAATAGTACTCATTGATCTTATTTCAAAGGTAAGGCCTGATGCGACGATTGTCTTTTTAGATACAGATGTTCATTTTAAAGAAACATATGAAACTATTAATAAAGTTAAAGAAAGATATCCGCTATTAAACATCGTTATGAAAAAGCCTGCACTTACACTTGAACAACAAGCTGCACAATATGGCGATGAACTATGGAAGTCAAATCCAAATAAATGCTGTGACATTCGTAAAATTAAGCCTTTACATGAAGCTTTGTCAGGGAAAAAGGCTTGGATTTCTGGCTTACGTCGTGAACAGTCGCCAACACGTCAACAAACAAATTTTCTTAATCGCGACGAGAAATTTACATCCATTAAAGTTTGTCCATTGATTCATTGGACTTGGAAGGATGTCTGGCGCTATGTCTCTAAGCACAATCTGCCATACAATCCTTTGCATGATCAAGGTTATCCAAGTATTGGCTGTGAGCATTGTACAAAGCCAGCATTTACAATGGATGATTTACGGTCGGGCAGATGGCAAGGGTCGGGTAAAACAGAGTGCGGGTTACATGAGTAAAGGAGTTATGCCATGCTTGAATATTTTGCAATAGCGATTAGTTTATTTTTTGCGATGAATATAGGTGCTAGCGGAGCAGCAGCCTCTATGGGGGTTGCTTATGGTGCAGGTGCCATCAAAAAAGCGTGGCAAGCATTGCTGTTATGCGCAGTCGGCGTTTTTAGTGGAGCGATATTAGGCGGAGGAGAAGTTGTCAAAACGATTAGCTCTGGCATTATTCCACAGGAGTATATAACGGTAAAAATTGTTGTCATTATTTTAATTTCAGCAACAAGCTCTTTGTTTTTTGCCAATCTTCTAGGCATACCATTATCAACAAGTGAAGTAACGGTAGGTGCCGTTGTTGGGGTTGGTATTGCCTATAAAGTGCTATTCGTCAATTCTTTGCTTGTTATCATCTCATTTTGGATTATTGTACCACTTGTAGCTTTTATTATAGCTCTTATATTTGGCAAGCTGTTATATAAATTACAAAGTAGAGGACAGCTAAAAGATCGTCCGATTTTAACGATCCTTCTAGTATTGGCTGGATTTTTTGAAGCTTTTTCGGCTGGCATGAACAATGTGGCAAATGCAGTTGGACCACTTGTTGGTGCAGGTATGATGGACGTTACGACAGGTATTATCCTTGGTGGGGCCTTTGTCGCAATCGGCGCTATGCTACTTGGCAAACGTGTTCTTGAAACAAACGGCAAAAAAATTGTGCGCTTTAAAAAAGCAGAAGGAATTTTAATTTCTAGTACAGGTGCACTTCTTGTAGGGATTAGTTCAATATTTGGACTTCCGGTTCCATTAACACAAGTAACGTCTTCATCCATTATTGGAATGGGTGTGGCACAGAATGGGAAACAAATTTTTCATCAGCATATTGTGAAAAAAATTATTCGCATTTGGATTGTTTCACCCATCTTTTCGTTAGCTATTTCTTATTTTCTAGTACAGCTATTTTTAGAGAAGGATCTCTACGCCATTATTTTAATTGGCAGTATTATTGTTGGAACACTGGGAGTCATTAGTTTAATGCGTACAATGCGTGAAGAGGAGCAATCTATCTATGATGCAGGGGAAGGCATTTAAATTAGTTCCTATAAATATATGTTAATATATAAAACTTAGTAATTCACTAGAATTAGGAGGAGATTTTGATGAGTTTACAACCACATGGTGGTCTTCTTGTGCAAGCATTTAATCCAGAAAAGGATATTACAACGATTCACAAAAAGATTGAGCTGGATGCAATTTCATTGAGTGATTTAGAGCTAATTGCGATAGGAGGCTATAGCCCAATTGAAGGCTTTCTAACACAGGAAGACTATGAGTCAGTCGTGGAACAAAGCCGCTTAGCATCTGGAGTAGTATGGAGTATTCCTATTACTTTACCTGTTACAAAAGAGAAAGCTGCAACGCTAGAGCCTGGTGATGAAGCTACATTAGTATTTAATGATGTAATTTATGGGGTTATTGAAGTGGCAGATATTTATGAACCGAATAAGCGAAAAGAGGCATTGCTCGTTTATGGTACGGAGGATTTAGCCCATCCTGGAGTTCAAAAGCTTCATGAACGACCTGCAATGTATGTTGGAGGAAAAATTACATTAATCAACCGTATCGCTCGAAAGTTTCCTACATATTCCTTTGATCCAGTGGAAACACGACAATTATTTGCTGAAAAGGGATGGAAGACGATTGTCGGCTTCCAAACTCGTAATCCTGTCCATAGAGCACATGAATATATTCAGAAGGCAGCACTTGAAACGATTGATGGGTTATTTCTAAACCCTCTTGTTGGTGAAACAAAATCGGACGATGTGTCAGCTGCAATTCGAATGGAGAGCTATGAAGTTTTATTGAAAAACTATTATCCTGAAAATCGTGTTCAATTAGGTGTGTTCCCAGCAGCTATGCGCTATGCAGGACCACGAGAGGCTATTTTTCACGCACTAGTGAGAAAAAATTATGGCTGCACTCATTTTATTGTAGGTCGTGATCATGCAGGTGTAGGTGATTATTATGGTACGTATGATGCACAAAAAATCTTTGAGCAATTTACTGAAGATGAATTAGGCATCGTCCCATTAAAATTTGAGCATAGTTTTTATTGTCAACAATGCGAGGGAATGGCTACGACAAAAACGTGTCCACACGATAGTTCGGCTCATGTGATTTTATCAGGAACAAAAGTACGTGAAATGCTACGAAATGGAGAAGTGCCTCCAAGCACATTCAGTCGTAAAGAAGTGGTAGACGTCCTAATTAAAGGCATGCGTAAGGAGGTAGTTAAATGAGCTCAAACATCGTTTGGCATGAAGCCTCCATTACGAAAGAGGAGCGCCGTTCAAAAAACAAGCATCATAGCTTTATATTATGGTTTACAGGCTTATCTGCTTCAGGAAAATCATCGGTAGCAAATGCCTTTGCTCAGAGATTATTTGAAAGAGGTAATCAAGCCTTCGTGTTGGATGGTGATAATGTCCGTCATGGCTTGAATAAGGATTTAGGATTTGATGAGGCAGGCAGAAAGGAAAATATTCGCCGAATAGGAGAAGTTTCTAAGCTATTTATAGAAGGCGGTCAAATTGTGTTAACAGCTTTTATTTCGCCTTATCGGGAGGATCGCCAAGTGGTACGCGAGCTTGTAGAAGATGGCGAATTTCTTGAGGTTTTTGTTAAGTGTTCGGTAGAAATATGTGAAAAACGAGATCCAAAAGGTCTGTATAAAAAAGCAAGAAATGCGGAAATTGCTAACTTTACAGGAATTAGCGCACCGTATGAAGAACCAGAAAATCCAGAAGTTATTTTGGATACAGAACAATATTCCATAGAGGAATGCGTTGAACAGCTGACGGATATTTTAACAGACAAGGGATATATTTAACGAAAAAATCTGCTCGAGAGGACCATCGAGCAGATTTTTTCTATATTTATTTCACATTTTGTTCCTTTTTCATTCTGTCAATTTCAGGACCTAGCTCATCACGTACTGTCCCTTTCCATGGCTTTACACCAGCAATATAGGAGGAACGAGTCATAATATGTCCACCAACAGGTCCAGTAATGAAGAGAAATAGTATCCCCAGTAATATACGTGGATTGAAATGATCTTCAATCAGCCAAAAGTGAAAGAATACACCGATTAGTACACACATAACACCGAGTGTGGCACTTTTGGAAGCGGCATGGGCACGCGTATACAAATCAGGTAAGCGGATAAGTCCAATCGCTGTCACGACAATAAACAGTGCACCAACTGTAATGAAAAAGATAACTAAACTATTAGCGAGAATTGTCACGTTTAATGATATCTCCTTTCTCTATGAATTTAGAGAAGGCCACTGTACCGATAAACGATAAAATTGCTAGCAATAAAATAATCTCAAGGAAGAAGCTTGTTTCCACTAAGATTGAAAATAGGCCAATAAGGGAAATAAGTGATACACCAAGGGAATCTAAAGCTACAACACGGTCAGATGCTGAAGGGCCTTTTACCATTCGATATATGACAGCAATCATCGATAAGCAAATCACTACAATGACTGCAATAATAAATGTTGTCATGATTTACTCACCTCCAAAATTGCTTTCTCAAATGAATCTCGTATGGAAGCAATTGCTTCATCTACATCACTAATATCAATGGCATGTACATACAATGTTTTCGCATCATCTGAAACATGAACGACAACTGTTCCTGGCGTTAAAGTAATTAGACTTGATAGTAAAGTGATCTCCCAGTCCTGTGTTAGCACAGTAGGATATGCAAAAAAGGCTGGTTGCATATCCAATTTAGGTTTTAACACAACTTTCAAAACTTGCACATTGGCTAATATTAATTCTTTAAAGAACAGCAAAGTTAATTTTAGAAGGGCCCATAAACGGTAGACATAAAGTCGTGACTTGAAAAATCTCCGCATGATGATCAGTAAAATAATCCCCATTATAAACCCAATAATAAAGCCGGCTGCTGTGTAATTAGAGGAAAGGAACATCCATACAAAGGCAAGGACAAAGTTTAAAATCATTTGAAATGCCATAGTGTTAGTCCTCCTTCATTACAGCATCTATATAGATAGATGGATCATGTAATAGTTTTGCAGCATCGTCCATAAATGGTGTTACCCATTCGGAACCAACCCCGTATGCTACAGAAATAATCACTAAAAGGGCCGTAGGGATAAACAGCATTTTATAGTTTGCTTTGTTAATAGTGCCATGTGTGTTTTTCTCCTCACCCCAAAAGGCATAAAGGAAGATACGGATCACGGACAATAGCACGAGTAGTGAAGAGGCTAATATGAAAATACTGCTCCACATACTTCCAGCCTCAAAGCCACCTTGTACAATCAACAACTTTCCAACAAACCCGCTAAGTGGTGGTATACCAGCAAGACCAAAGGCTGCAATTAAATAACACCAACCAAGAGCAGGATATTTCTTCATGAGACCACCCATCTTACGCAAATCGGATGTACCAGTAATGTAGATGATAATACCAATTAACATAAAGAGCGCGGCCTTAATAAGCATATCGTGAATTAAATAGAACATAGCCCCTTTTAATGAAACCTCGTTCATTTGGGAGACTCCAAATAAAATGACGCCGACTGCAATGACAATATTGTAGATAATAATGAGTTTGATATCAAAATAGGCTAAAGCCCCAATACAACCCGCAATAATAGTAGCGATAGCTAATGCCATTAGTAAATCATGCGTATAGGATAAATCGTGTACAAAGAACAGTGTATAGGTACGTGCAATAGCATAAACACCAACCTTTGTAAGCAGGGCACCGAATAGTGTTAATACCGGAATAGGTGCTGCTGCATACGAAGTAGGTAACCAAAAATAGAGTGGGAAAATAGCTGCTTTTAGTCCAAATACCATTAAAAATAGGACAGCAATAACTGTAATAATCCCTGGTTGATTGATATCAGCTATTTTGACGGCAATATCCGCCATATTTAATGTACCTACTACCGAATATAAAAAGGCAACGGTAATAACGAATAAGGCTGATGAAATAACATTAATTAAAATATACTTGATAGAGCCTTTCAGTTGGCCCTTTTCTCCACCTAGAACGATCAGTAAATAGGAAGACATGAGCAATACTTCAAAGAAAACGAACAGGTTAAAAATATCGCCTGTTGTAAAGGCTCCGTTTACCCCAGTTAAAATAAACATAATACCAGGATAATAAAAGAAGCGTTCACGCTCTTTAGTAATGGAACCAAAGCCATACCAAACAACAAAAAATGCAATTAGCAATGTCGTTGTGACGAGTAACGCGGATACCATATCAGAAACCATAGTAATCCCATAAGGAACTGGCCAGTCTCCGAAGGTAACTTTTTGAATACCATCATTTTTCACTTTAAAAAGTAGGGAAATGGCTGAAATAAAAGCAAGTCCAATTCCAAGTAATGAAAATGATCGTTGATACGTTAGATTTTTTTGCCCAAACATTAAAATCATGCCAAAGAAAAACGGGATGATAATGGGCAGTAGTAGGAAGTTATTCATCCTCATCACTTCCTCTCATTAAGCTAATATCATCTGTATTTAGCTCCTGATAGGAACGATAGGCAAGTACCAGGAAGAAAGCTGTTACCCCAAAGCTTATAACAATAGCTGTTAAAATGAGTGCCTGAGGTAATGGATCTGCAAAAGTTTTAGATCCTTCAGTTAAAACGGGAGGTGCTTCCCCACCAAGACCACCCATTGTTAAGATTAGTAAATGGGCACCATGACTGAGCAGGCCCGTGCCTATAATAATACGTAATAAGCTTTTCGATAATAGTAAGTAGACAGCTGCCATAAAGAGAAAGCCGATCACAAAGGCCATAATTATTTCCATTATTCATCCTCCCCAATCGTTTGAATAATGGTCATCGTAACGCCGACAACAACCAAATAGACACCGCTATCAAAAAGCATAGCCGTGTGTAAGGACTGTTTGCCTAGAAGCGGTAAATCGAAATAATCAAAGAAATGAGTGAAAAACGGTTTCCCTACAAACATGGGAAATGCCGCTGTAGCAAGGGCTAAAAGTAAGCCAATTGCTGTTAGATACGTGTAATTAATAGGTAAAATATGACGAACTGTATTAATATCAAAGGCTAACACCAAAAGAACAATCGCGCTTGAAGTTAACAGTCCCCCAACAAAGCCTCCCCCAGGAGTGTAGTGACCAGCTAAAAAGATATGAATGGAGAAGAAGAAAATAATGAAAAATACAATTTTAGCTGTAAATTGTATTATCACATCATTTGTTTTCATGTGTTTTCTCCTTTCTATTCATACGTAGCTTAATCATGGCTAAGATGGCCATACCGGCAATGCCTAGCACTGTAATTTCAAATAATGTATCGAAGCCACGGTAATCTACTAAAATTACGTTGACAATATTTCCACCACCAGCTTTTGAGTAAACGGTTTCCTCATAGTACTTAGAGATGGAAGGAATAAGTTTTTGTGAATGTGATGATAGTGCAACAAGCGTCACCATTACACCAACTGCAATGGAAACAACAGCTCGATTTAACTGAAATCTCATACGCTCTTCGCGTTTACCAAGCTTAGGTAGATGGTAAAACGCCAATAAAAATAGTGCTACAGAGATGGTTTCAATAACTAGCTGTGTTAGCGCTAAATCAGGCGCATTAAAAATGACAAAGAATAATGCAACTGTATATCCAACAGCACCAAGACCGATGATAGCTGTTAAACGAGATTTTGCCAGTATAGTAATAGCTGTTCCAATCAATAACACCAAGATTAAGATAATTTCATATGGCTTGATTGGTGAGGTCTCTTCGAATGAAATACTAAAGGCATCTTTTACAAAAAGAGAGCCGATGACAATAATAGCTATACCACTAAACATATATAGTAAGTAATGACGCATAGAGCCTGTCATATATAGTCGTGATAGACGGTTTAATCCAGTATCTAATCCCTGCATCATTTTGTCGTAAGCATTGTTGAGTGTGAATGCTTGTGGGAATCTTTGATACATTCCTTGCCATTTTGGTAAGGCTACAAATAACAGTACACCTATAATAACAATTCCAATAGTCATGAGTAGCTCAGGGTTAATGCCATGCCAAGCTTCTACATGTATATCAATCGCTTGAGGTGTATCATATAAAAATGGTTGAATGGCTTGAACAGCTGGCTTGACAAAGGTATTCCCGATAAAGTTCGGAATAAAGAATATTGTCACAACTAAAGCTGCTAAAAGTATAGGGGAAATTAACATCCCAATTGGCGCCTCATGTGGCTTATGAGGTAATTGTTCAGGCTTATAATTTCCATTGAATGTTTTGAAAACAAAATAAAAGCTATAAATAAATGTGAATATACTAGCAATCCAAGCGATAATAGGGAATAAAGCACCCCATGTATCAAAGCCGAAAAATTCAAACTTTTGAAGTGCAAGCATAGCAGTTAAAAACATTTCTTTACTTAGGAAGCCGTTAAATGGTGGAAGACCAGCCATTGATAAGCTCCCTATTGCCGCAACTGTAAAACTAATCGGCATAATACTCATTAGCCCACCAAGCTTACGAATATCTCGTGTACCTGTTTCATGATCGACAATACCGGCAATCATGAATAGACTACCTTTAAATGTAGCGTGGTTAATCAGGTGGAAGATAGCAGCAAATGCCGCAAATTTTATCGTATCTATGGATTCGCTAGAATGAAAGGCAACTGCACTTGCACCTAAGAGCGACATAATAAGACCAAGTTGACTTACTGTAGAGAATGCAAGGATACCTTTTAAATCCGTTTGCTTCACTGCAAAGAAGGAACCCCAGAATAATGTTAAGATACCGATACCCGTAACAAGCCACACCCATAGCTCTGAGGCTGCAAAAATCGGTGTAAATCGTGCAACTAAATAGATACCTGCTTTTACCATTGTTGCAGAGTGCAGATAGGCACTAACTGGTGTAGGCGCTTCCATTGCATCAGGTAGCCAAATATAGAATGGGAATTGTGCGGATTTTGTAAATGCTCCTAAGAGCAATAGAATAAGTGACCAAGTGAATAAAGGATGTTCTACTAAATTAGGTGCCATGGCAATCAATTCTCGGATTGAATAGGTCCCACCCATTAAATAAAGAAGAACGAAGCCACCTAGCATCATTAAGCCGCCACCAACCGTAATCATCATTGATTTGAGTGCGCCAAAACGAGAGGCATCACGAGTATACCAATAGCCAATGAGTAAAAATGACGAAATAGAGGTTAGTTCCCAAAAGAAATATAATGAAATTAAATGATCTGACTGTACTACTCCAAGCATGGCTGACATAAATAACAGTAAGTAAACATAAAAGTTATGTAATTTTTCTTTATGTTTATCTAAGTAAAAAATAGAGTAAAGTACGACTAACGAGCCAATTCCAGTAATGAGTAAAGAAAATAATAAGCTTAGTCCATCCAAATACGAGACGATGGAAATATCAAGCGATGGAATCCAAGGAAGCTCTGCAGTGAATACTTCCCCCTTAGACACTTGAGCAATATATGTTGCATAAATAACCGCAAGCGTAGCAGGTACAGCAAGCACAAACCAGCCTGTGTGAATATTTTTCATGCGTTTATATAATAATGGCACTAATATTGCAGCAAGCATTGGAATGAAAATATAAAGTACTTGTAACAAAAAAACCCTCCTTTATGCAGGTAAGTATATCAATTATAACGTACTTTAATTGGGAATGCATATGCACTAATGGGATTTAGCTTGCGGTCGTGGAAGAATTTTCGTTATATTATAAATAGGAAGTTATCAATAAAAATAGAGGAAAAAAATTTTTTATGAGGAATCCATATATCTATGGTTATTTACCATTAATTACAATTTTATTGTTTAGTTTGACATTTGGCATGTATGCTGTTGGCGAATCCTTACAGATTTTTCAATCGATTGGCGTTTATTCAGGTATGCGGGAATTTTTATCTGATTTTGAATTACGTGTATTTCTCCTTATCGTTTTCGCCATTGTTTTTTTTATGTTATTTTCTGCACTTAAACTAGTAGGGGAAACGATTCATGAGTTAGGTATGCTGTTCTTTTCTAAAGACAACGATGGAGCAACTGTTAGTCAGGCTCGAAGCGGCTATATTATCTTATTTATAGGTGCAATGTGTTCGGCATTTGCCATTCAATTTATTTATGTTTTAATAGGTATCTTTGTGATTACGGTGTTTACATACTTTATTTACCTTATCTATAAAATGAGCCAATTCATGTCAATGAGCAGCACAATCGGTCTATTAATCTTTGAGCTTTTTATGTGGACTATTCTTTTAACACTTGTTATTTATGTTGTGTTGAAACTATACAATGGTATTTTGGCTAGTTTGCCGTTTGCAAATTAGATACACATACTAAAAAGGGTAGCAGTCGCTTCAAGACTGCTACCTTTTAGTTCTACTCAAGTAAAACATTAAATAATTGATGATGGATTTTGTATTCCTCTAACTTTTGCATCGTTTGAGGCTTATCATACCCTAGCCATACAGCTGCAGTATATTCATCATTAAGTCCAGCAAGCCAGTAGTCACGATAGTCATTCGTTGTTCCAGTTTTTGCACCAACGTAGCTGCTGTTACTATAGACACCCTGTCCCGTTCCGTTTGCTACAACATCTGCAAGTAGTTCCCGCATGTATTTTACGGTTTTAGGAGACCAGATTTGATCCCGCTGTGTATCCCAACTATAAAGTTCTGTACCATCTAAAGCAGTGACTTTCCGTATGCTATGGGCTAGAGCATAAGATCCGTCAATAAAGCTTGTATATGCGTCTGCCAGCTCTAGTGCTGTCACACCATAGGTAAGCCCCCCTAAAGAAGCGGCAAAATTATGATCCTTTTCTACAATGGAGCGGAAGTGAAAACGGTCTAAGTAATGGAAGGCCGTTTCCACGCCAACTGTTTGAAAGAGACGCAATGCAGATGTATTATAGCTGTGTCGAAAGGCTGTTCGAATAGACACATCTCCATAGGTATAGCCCCCATAGTTTTGCGGACAAAACGAGCCAACACAGTAACGACCTCCATTCACAATTGAATCGGGTGTATGTGCTGTCGTTTCAAAAAAAGGAGCATAGACGGCTAGTGGCTTAAAGGCTGAGCCTGGCTGACGGGTTCCTTGGAATGCACGATGATAATCAAACTTTTCATAGTTTTTTCCTGCATACAGGCTAACAATTTCTCTCGATTGATTATTTATGACAGCACCTGCTGCTTGCAATTCACCTATTCCTAGAATGGCTGATATTTTTTCTTCATCGTGTAGCTGCTTAGTTGGATCAAGAGCCGTGTTAATAATTAGTCCATTTTGAAATAAGGTATCCAGTCGTTTGTCTAGTTGTGCCTTAATTGCTTTCTTTTCTTCCTCATTATCGGTATTACTCAGTCGATCGGCGTAACCTTCCTTTTCTGCAACTAACCATTTTAACTCTTGGAGTACATAGGTACTGTACATTGGATAACTTTGAATTTTATCTTTAATATTCAATGTAATCGGTGCAGCCTTATAGGTAGCTGCATCTTCTTTTGTAATAGCCTCATTTATTGCAAGTGTATCTAATAATCGTTCCTGCCTCGCTTTAGTTTGATCGAAATTTTTTAACGGGTTATAAAGTGAGGGGTTATTTGGAATAGCTGCAATAAAGGCTATTTCAGCAATGGATAATTCTTGGAGTGGCTTTTGAAAATAATAAGTAGCTGCTCCACCAATGCCATACACTTGATTGCTAAAATAAGACTCATTCAGGTACATTGTTAAAATCGTTTCTTTATCAAACTCTTTTTCTAATTCATAAGCATAGAAAAGCTCTGTTAATTTCCGTTCGTATGTTTTTTCATCAGATAAATAACGCATTCGAACGAGTTGCTGTGTAATCGTACTACCTCCCTGGGAAGTGGTGTTGCTATTCGAATTCGCAACAACTGCTCTTATGATTGCACTTAAATCAAAGCCGATATGCTCATAAAAATCAGCGTCTTCACTTGTGATGAATATTTCCTGGGCAATTTGTGGAATTTCTTGTAAGGTTAGTGGCTGCCGCCATTCGACATATTCCTCACTAAATGTTTGCCCGTCTTGATCTTTCAGTGTGACAGGTAGCTGTGTTTGTACTTCAGGCAAATGAATAGCCTGTGAAATCTGCTGTTCATGTGCTTGTGCTGTATTGATTTCTGTTCGGATGTTGGTACTAATCCACCATAGAGCCGGTAGGGAAAGAAGTATAATAAAAAAACCAAAAGCCTTTTTCATGTGTGCCTCCACTCTTTCTATAAATCCTTCATCAGAATAACATATTTTGGATTGATTCCAAATACTCGGTCGGACCTATTTCCAGCATTTTGAGAATGAATGTTAAAAGTGCAAAAATCGTCAATACTTTGATGAAGAAAACCAATAGGAAGTATGTTAGACTAAAATGAGGTCAGAAAGGATGAAATGTCATCTTTTTCATTGAAACTGAAATTTATCACTAAAGGAGAGACTTCCATGTTTCCACAATTAACAACAGACGTACAAGCAGGCGAAGTGCTTGTAGAAATGAACACAACATTAGGTGCTATTAAAATTAAATTGTTCCCGGAACATGCACCAAAAACTGTTGAGAACTTTTTAGGGCATGCTAAATCAGGCTATTATAACGGCATCATTTTCCACCGTGTTATTCAAGATTTCATGATTCAAGGCGGTGACCCAACTGGTACTGGTATGGGTGGAGAATCTATTTGGGGTAATTCTTTCGAGGATGAGTTCTCTGATCAATTATTTAACCTTCGTGGTGCGCTATCAATGGCGAATGCAGGTCCAAACACAAATGGTTCTCAGTTCTTTATTGTACAAATGAAGCACCTTCCAAGTGATATGCTTCGTCAATTACAAGGAGCAGGCTTCCCAGAAGAGATTATTGAAGCTTACGCTCAAAACGGTGGTACACCTTGGTTAGACCATAAACACACAGTATTCGGCCATGTTGTAGAAGGTATGGACATTGTAGATAAAATTGCAGATGTAGAAAAGGATTTCCGTGATAAGCCATTAGAAGATGTGAAAATTGAGTCAATTACAGTCTTTGAATAATTCTTATAAGGACGTGTAGAGTATGCAAAATTTAATGTACCAATTTTTATATTTCCCTGAAGATAAATCAGGATATATTCCAGCGGCATTTGAATTTTTAATCATGCTTATTTTATGTATCATCGTGTTTACGCTTTTCCGAAAAATTTCAAAGAAGCAAGAAATGAAATCAAAGGAAATTGAAGCGCGTATCTTAGCAGAGAAGAAAAGTACAAACAACCAACAGAATATTTAATTAAAAAGAATCTGCCTCCACTGGAGACAGATTCTTTTATTTACATTTTTCTTTTAGCCCGACGAACCATGTTTTGTAGCGTTTTAAAGGCAGTAACAAAAACAAGGATTAGGGATAAGCCAATCCCACTTAATGCGGTAATAAAGGCTACCCATTCAAACAGTGTATAGCTCCATATACTCTCAAAATCACTGCTATCCTTCCAACCTTCAATGACTAAGTTCATACCGTAAATACCCGACACAACAGTAAATACAGTTAAGATAAACAGTAAATTATTACTGCGATTATCTGATTGATCTTCTTGTGTTCGGTATAAGCTGTTCAATGTTTCTTTCGTTTCCACATAGTGCTCGTTTATACGGAAATACGTTCGCAGCATTTGAGATATTTCTCTGCCTTCTGTTCGAACAATGACTTCTTCAAAATAATAACGAGCAGAAAACTTTGTGATGAGCTCGATTAATTCGTTGACAACCTGTTTATCTTTGCCCCACTTTATTTCACTATATTCATAGGACAGCTTTAAGAGCATCATTTTATAAAAATAATGAATGAACAGATTGTAATAATGGGTACCCATAAATTCCTGAATACTATGAGTACATTTATCAAAAGGCTTATTTGTAATCGTTATTTGTGCCTGTGATGAGGTGATAATATAACTGTTAGGTGCCCATCGTGTATGAGCGTGTTCTTGCACATAATTAGAGATATATTGAGGATTCGTGCTAGATATAAAAGGCTTGCCATCTGGTGTCCTACCATCCACTTGCCCTAATCGAAATAAATGCTCAGGTAAAATTTCTGCTTCTTCCTCAGCTATTAAATAAGCAGATGCTAACATGCGCTCATCCTCAAAAAAAGGTAAGCCTTCGTAGCTATGATCTTGTTGGTGCAGTAGAAAAGGCCGTAAATAGGGGATGAAATGCTTAAATAATAGTTCACTTGTGGATGAACAATGGCCAAATGAAAAAAGATGACTGGCTCCCTTTTCCTCACGCAACTTAGCCTCTAACACTCTAAAATAGTGAATAAAATTCAAAATATCACTAAGATCATTTGGGGTATCTGTCATGCTTGTCCGTACAGTGACAATACCATTCCCAAAGGGACATAGTGTCACATCGATACTCATCACCTCGTAGTCATAATGGCTGTGACTTTCTTGATGTTGTAAGGAACCTTGTATATAGAATGCTTTTGAAAAACGGATAAAATCAGGACTGTCCATTTCGTTTGGAAATAATTTATCCTCTAAAAAGGGATAGAAAAATTGAGCAAGCTCCTCATGGATAATCGTTATATCACCATAAAATGCTTCTTCAAGAGTGGTGTTATTCAACGTGAAAAAGGAAAAGCCTTCTTGTAATAGTACATCACCAATCTTTTCACGATTATTGCTGGAATAGGCAAAAGGAAAAAGGAACGTCATATATGCACGTTTAATCGTTAATGGAGCCAAGCTCATGAAAAACACCTCTCTTTACATCCAATTGATAAGATACTTTTCCACAAAATAATCATTTTAAACATAAAAAGGATATCTACCAAAGTGGAGATATCCCATTCTTTTATTTCTTTATTATTGTTCAAAAGCCTTTTTAAATCGTTTTACACCATCTTGTACGGTTTCAAATGAACAAGCTACATTCATACGGAGGAAGCCTCGGCCTTCTTCACCGTATTTTGTCCCTGGTTCTAAAGCAAGCTTACCTACTTCTAATAAGCGATTCATAAGATCTTTTTCTTCAAGAGCTAGCTCTCTGTAATCAATCCAAATTAAATAAGTGGATTGTGGTTTTGTCACGCGAATGCCTGGAATCTGCTCTAACTCGGCTTTTACATAGTCCATATTGGCAGAAATATATGTGAGTAGTTCATCTAACCAAGCTGAGCCCTCAGTATAAGCGGCATGAAGTGCTACAGAGGCAAACGTATTCAGTGAGCCTTGCCCACTAGCCATATTAATTGCCTCTAGTTGTAAACGTTTTTTCTTATCTGTCACGATCATATAAGAAACTTGAATTCCTGCTAAGTTAAATGTTTTAGTGGGAGCCATGCACGTGACAACACGATTAATTTCATCGCCTGCAATTTTTGCTAAAGGTATATGTTTTTCCCCATTGATCATTAAATCAGCATGAATTTCATCAGAAATAATGATGACATCGTATTTAGCGCAAAGTCGTACAATTTCTTTTAAAGTTGCTTCATCCCATACATAACCCCCTGGATTGTGAGGATTACATAATATGTAGGCTTTCACATTTTGCGCTAATGCTTGTTCAAACGCTTCAAAATCATAAACATAGGTACCATCTTTTTCAACTAATGGACAGCTTATAACTTCACGACCATTACTTTTCGGTATGTTAAAGAATGGTGGATAAACCGGTGAGGAGATGAGTACTTTGTCGCCAGGGTTAGTGAAAGCTACAATGCTATTGGCTAAAGCAGCGACGACACCATTGCAGAATACGATAGACTCTTTGTCAATATGCCAGTCATGACGAGTATTTTGCCAGTCTACAATTGACTGGATTGCATCTTCGCCAATAAAACTATAACCAAAAACAGTTTGTTCTGCATGTTGCTGTAATGCCTTTGAAACAGCTGCTGGAGCTGCAAAATCCATATCAGCTACCCACATTGGCAAGATATCAGACGCATCATGTAAGCCATAAACTTTTTCCATTGCGTCCCATTTTACGGAATTTGTAGAACGACGTTTAATAGTTTGATCAAAAATAGACAAGCAAATCACTCTTTTCTTTTTTATTTACTATGGTATCATACGAGTATGATCAAAGGATAATAGGTGAGTATTTTGGAAAATATAAAAATGAATCAAGCAGCTGTCCATCTGCTAGAGGAGTGGGATCCATTCCACTTAGGTCCAGACCATTATGATACGGAAACAGCAGATGTTGTAGCGGCATTGCAAGGAATTGATGATCCTTCAACTCTTGCAAAAGTAATTCAAGAAACATATGAGCATTCGTTTGAACAATGGATACCGTTTGAAGATTGTGTAGCCATTTCTTATAAACTGATTGCGATTAAATTTGAAGCAAAATGTATTATCTAAAATATTTTGCATTTTTCTTATAAAAAAGGGGTTGTCATGGGACAACCTCTTTTTTATTGCATATTTGAGGCCACTTCTTATTTAAATAAAGGTAGGATTCCCTGAATGAAAATAATGAATATAGCAATAGGGGAAACGTAACGAATTAACATGAACCAAATAGTAAACATGAAGCTAGATGCAGCCAATTCCTTACGCGAAATATCCTTTGTATAATAATAACCTGCAAAGATAGAAATTAAAAAGGCTCCAATAGGCATGCCTATGCTGTTTGTCATAAAATCAACAAAGTCAAAAATAGAGCGGTCTAAAATTTTTATATCAGATAATATACCAAATGATAGCGCACTTGGAATACCGAAGATGAAAATGATAATGCCGCCAATCCAAGCAATCTTTTTACGCTTTTCAGGTTTGTCTCCAATCGCAATGGCCACAACTATTTCTAACATGGAAATGGAAGAAGTGACTGTAGCAAAAAGTAATAGGATAAAGAAGATTGTTAAGAAAAGACCACCAAGAGGTAACTGCTCGAAGACAGCTGGCAAAATAATAAATACGAGACCCGGCCCTTGATCGGGCGTATAGCCAAGCGCAAATACTGCAGGGAAAATAACAAGACCCGCAAGTAAAGAGATGATAATGTTCATGGATGCAACATTAATCGCAGAGTTACCAATCTTCTCGGTTTTAGACAAGTAGGAGGCATAAGTAATCATTACAGCAATACCTACACTTAGTGAGAAGAATGCTTGTCCTAATGCCATTAAAAACGTTTCAGCGTTAAAGTAAGACCAATCAGGTACAAACATAAATTTAACGCCTTCCATTGCTCCATCTAAAGTTAAGGAGCGTATCACTAACACAATAAAGAAAATGAAGAGTAGAGGCATCATCCATGTGCTTGCTTTTTCGATTCCACCCTTAATACCTGCTGACACAATGACCACTGTTAGCAACATAAATAGTCCTTGTACAAGCAATGCTTCAATTGGGCTGGAAATAATAGTGCCAAATAAATCAGCGTAGTTGATGTCTGAACTAGCATTCGTCAGCTTAAACGAAATGGCGCGTGCTAAGTAGCTTAAAATCCATCCACCAACAACACTATAAAATGATAAAATAAGGCCCGCAATCACCATACCGCCCCAGCCAATTAAATACCAAGGCTTTCCTGGTGCTTGTTCCTTAAATGATGTAACAGCATCTTTTTGTCCTCGTCGACCAATCATAAACTCTGCTATGAGCACTGGTAAGCCAATAAAGAATGTACATAAAATAAATAATAAAATAAAGACACTGCCGCCATTTGTACCTGCCATATAAGGAAATTTCCAAATGGCCCCTAGCCCAATTGCACTTCCTGCAGCAGCTAATATAAACCCAATTTTAGTTGTAAATTGATCTCTCGATGACACGAAAATAAATCCTCCTTATACTAAAGTTTTATTTTACCTCAATATTCGCATAACACAAGCTATTATCAGAATATTGATGATGGCTATTTGTTCATTCCCAGTGGATAGGAACTAGACTGGTAACTTATTAGGAAGGTACTCCTTTTTGAGTAAAAGTTTGTAACAATTGGATGAGAAGTTTCGTTCCATTAACAAAAGGAGGGATCATGTTGACGGAAGCTGAGTTAATAGCGAGGGCACAGCAAGGGGATAAAGATGCTTATATTGAACTTATCCGCATTCATCAACGAACCGTTGAAAAGTTTGCCTTTCAATGTGGTGTACATACAAACGATTTAGCTGATGTTTCACAGGAAGTATTTGTGAAACTGTATCGGTTTTTACATCAATTTAAACAGGATCGATTTACAACGTGGCTTTATAAAATCACTTTAAATGCAACACGTGATTATTATCGGAAGGAACAACGACAGCAGGCAAAAGAGGACAAACTCCATGCTCAGCAACAAAATGCCTATACATCAGCAGAAGATAATGTACTTTTGTTCGAAGAGGACAGGCATCTACACAGTGCTATTCAAGCTCTTGATGAAAAATACCGTTATCCTCTCGTTTTGTATTATTTCCACGAATTAAAATACGAAGAAATCGCTGAAGTCTTAAATATTTCATTATCTACGGTCAAAGTGCGATTATTACGTGCGAAAGAAAAGCTAAAGGCAGCGTTAATGCAGGAGGGGAGTGTTGAAAATGGATGATAAGCAATTTGAGCAACGTATGGCACTACTGAATAAATCCTATGAGCGAATGGAATCACAGTTAGATCCACAACGAGTTCTTCAGCAAATTGATGCCGAGGATTACGCAAGAGAATCTTTAGAAAGCGTCAATATGGCTCAAAAGCCTTCTGCAAAGTGGCAAAAAACGGCTGTATGGATCGCTAGCATTGCCAGTGTGCTCTTGGTAGGTATTTTAATTTCGTCTTATATGTATCCTTCAGCATTCGTTCAGTCAGATGAAGAAAAGATTGAAAGTAGCTATGAAGAGTGGTTCTCTAGTTTACAAAAGAAGTATCAAGAGAAACGTGAAAAAACACGCATTGAGTTGAATATACCTGAGGATGACTTTAAGAAACTTTCGTTTGTTGAAACGGCGGACTATATATACAATGATAAAGCTAAAAATAAAAAAATAGTGTTAAATAGAATGGCTTATGATTCAAAATATTTAACGCAGTTAGAGCAAGAAATACTAGATAGTTTGCAAACACCTCGAGAAATGATTGAGCGAATTGAGAAGAACGAAAAACCGATGTCATTTGGCGAGTCTAGATATTTCTTTAGCAAATATTACTACCCAACGAAAGGCGTTTTACAATATTATACAAATGAGCTTTCCCACTATAATATGGTGTTGTCACAAAAAAAGAAAGATTATCCTAAAGAGCTAAATCAGTTAATTGCAACGGCCAAAAAACAATATTTTGAGTTGTCTTATGATGGACAAAACTATAGTTTTAGAACAAATCCCATTTTTATGAAGGATGCACCAGTATCTATTGACCGTCTTCATCCTGGTGTATTAGGCTATTTTAAATATTTGGCTACGGGCTCTTTATTCAATGGTGAGGATTTACGATTTTCTGCAGAAGAATCTGCTCGTATTTTAAAGTTATACGAAAGAACATTAGTAAATGACCTATCAACATCAGGACTCGATAACCTATTGCGAAATTTAAACAAAGAGTTCGAAAATGCCTGGCTTGTATTATTAAAAGGTATTGATGACAAAATGAGATACTCACCCGAACATATAAAGCTATTAAAGGATACGGCAAATGGGAAGTATGGAGAATCGATGCGCTTGCCCGCACAATTTATCGTTGAAGAATATAAGGGAAGTGGGAAATCCAAAACACTAGATCAGCTAACAAAACAGGATATCGGGATAGAGCTTTCTCATTTAAGTAATGATGTCTACAGACAATCAGAAGATGGTGCAACAAGTTTGCGTATTGATTTTCGATGGATTTATCAAACTGAATCCCTTTACAATGCCTATATAACAAGTAAAGATGATAGCATTCTAGAATCATTGAATCCAATAAACGTTGTAAGCCTATTCTTATATGCACAAGGTAAAGGTGATCAAGAAACAGCTAAGCAGTTACTATCTCAAGATGTCGATTTAAGGAAAGTGTCTCCATTTGATGGGATGGAACATTTTACAATTCTTTATGCAACAGATGCCTCTCATACAACCATTAAAGCTGGTGTTAAGCCAGAATCAGTTCAACTAATTGGTCAGCATATAACCTTCCAGTTAGGTACAGTGACTACAGGAAAAGGTGAAAAACGTTGCATCATTACAGCCATTTCCGAGTAAGGAGATTTTTTGCCCCGTTTTTACTCGTATGTTATAATTTAAGCGATATATACGTAGCAAACAAATAGAAAGTGGGCAAAGGTTATGGTAAAAAAATATGAATTAGGAGACGTGTTGACCGGAAAAGTTACAGGTATTCAACCATACGGTGCATTTGTTGCATTAGATGACAATACGCAAGGCCTTGTGCATATTTCGGAAATAACATACGGCTTTGTGAAGGACGTTAGTGAATTTTTAGCTGTTGGGCAAGAAGTAGAGGTTAAGATACTTGAAATCGATGAAGAGGCCGAAAAGATAAGTTTATCGATGAGAGCGCTACAGGATCGCCCAGCAACAGTAAGAAAAAAAGATGCACCACCACGCAAATCATTGCAGGACCGTGTAGATGAATCGGATGCAAATGGTTTTAATTCCTTAAAAGATAAATTACAGGACTGGATTGAACAATCCGGTCAATAAGAAAACGAGGATGCTTTCGAATGAAGGTATCCTCGTTTTTTTACTATTGTTTTTTTAGTTTGCGAATTCGATATTGTAGGTTTTGTCGGCTCATTCCAAGCGCATTTGCTGCCTTTGTAATATTGCCCTCATATAAATTTAAGACATTTTGCACATAATATGATTCGGCTTCACGCAAATAAGCATCAAGTGGCATGACATTATGATTTTGATGAAACATAAAGAACTCGGGCTCTCGATTGTTTGTGTCTTGCTGTTGTACTTTGAAGCGGAAATGTAAAGGCAATAAATCTGAAGTAACAGTGGACTCCGTTGTCATAAAGGACACAATTTCATCCAGTAGTAGCTCAAGTTCCTTTAAATTACCTGGCCAATCATATTGTAAAAATAATTCTTGTACATCTGGTGCAAGTTCAGTGACTTGTGAGGCAAATCGTTCTCGATGTCGACTAAAATAATCTTCGACAAATGGAAGAATATCTTCTTTTCGATCCGTTAAATTAGGAATGGTAATAGCCATTGTTGCAAAGAAATAATAAAGAGACTTTGACAGCTTTTTCTCGGCAATCAATGTAATAGGGTCACTACCTACACTTCCAATCAGCATATATTTGGACTGGGGAAGCGATTGTAGTATATCTAACAGCTGCTCTTGAATGTCTAAGCTCAGAAAATCTATGCGTTCAAAGAAAAAGGTATACTCTTTATCTTCTTCTAAAAGCTGTTGTAATTTATCAAGAACCGATTGAGCTGAGCGGCGACTAACGAGTGTTACGAAGGCGTCAGGATCCGGAGAAGCAGCATGGTGAATACCTTCAGCAACTAAATCTTTCCCAGTGCCCGATTCGCCAATTAATAAGACAGGTAATTTTACGGCAGCAGCTTTTTTAGCGTTCTCGATCACCTGCTTCATTGCTTCAGAGTCAGCTTTAATCATATCAAATGTTAGGGGTTCATCGTAACGACGAAGGGGTTGATAAACAAGCTTTTCCAAAGAAGTAATATCACGAGCAAATTCGATTGCTCCAATCAGCTTACCTTCAACAAAAAGTGGAAAAGTATCATTGATTGTTGTAATTTCATGGCCATTTTTATTCCAATAGGATTGTTTTACATTGATTTCTTTTTTTCCTGTTTGTAAAACACGCATTAATGTACTTTCGTGTTGACGAAAGGAAAACATTTCAATAATTGAACGATCTGCAAGTTCATCAAAATGAAATCCTTCAATTTCTTTCATTTTTGTGTTGTAAATAATTGTTTTACCAGATAAGTCTACTGCATGAATACCAACGGATACATTTGTTGCAATAAACTCATAAAAAGGTAGTAAAGGTTCAGAATTTTTCATAAAAAAGTGCACCTCAAAAATTTTTTACTTGAAATATGCAACGAAATTTTGCATTATAATAAGTGTAAGAATATTTTATACGCAAAGATATTTTGCGTCAATGTTTTTTGCATACCCAAATAGATCTCACAAGGGAGGATTAAGTATGATTCCATACAAACACGAACCATTCACAGATTTTTCACAAGAGGCAAACTACAATTCTTATGTAGAGGCTTTAAATAAAGTTGAAGGTTACTTAGGTCAAGACTATCCACTAATTATCGGTGGCGAACGCATTACAACTGAAGATAAAATCGTTTCATATAACCCTGCAAAGAAAACAGAAGTAATTGGTCGCGTTTCAAAAGCGAGCAAAGATTTAGCTGAAAAAGCGATGCAAGCAGCAGATGAAACATTTAAGACTTGGAAAAAAGTTGATCCAGCTATTCGTGCAGACGTTCTTTTCAAAGCAGCAGCGATTATCCGTCGTCGCAAACATGAATTCTCTGCATTATTAACAAAAGAAGCTGGTAAGCCTTGGGCAGAGGCTGATGCAGATACTGCAGAAGCAATCGACTTCATGGAATACTATGGTCGCCAAATGCTACGCATTAAAGATGGCCACCCAGTAGAAAGCCGTCCAGGTGAATACAACCGTTATGACTACATTCCATTAGGTATCGGTATCGTGATTTCTCCTTGGAACTTCCCATTTGCAATCATGGCTGGTACAACAGTAGCTGCATTAGTAACAGGGAACACAGTGTTATTAAAACCAGCGTCAACAACTCCAGTTATAGCATATAAATTTATCGAAGTATTAGAAGAAGCTGGTCTTCCAGCAGGAGCTATTAACTTCGTACCAGGTTCTGGTGCTGAAGTGGGTGACTACTTAGTCGATCATCCAAAAACGCGCTTCATCAGCTTCACAGGTTCACGTGATGTTGGTTTACGTATTAACCAACGTGCTTCTGTATTAAATGAAGGTCAAATTTGGATTAAACGTGTTATCGCTGAAATGGGCGGTAAAGATACGATCGTTGTCGATAAAGAAGCGGATTTAGAGTTAGCTGCACAATCGATCGTGAAATCAGCATTTGGTTTCTCAGGTCAAAAATGTTCAGCATGTTCTCGTGCAGTCATCGTAGAAGATGTGTATGACCAAGTAGTAGAGCGCGTGGTTGAATTAACAAACGCTTTAACAGTTGGAGACCCAACAGACTTCAGCAACTTCATGGCAACAGTTATCGACCAAGCCGCTTTCAACAAAATTACTGAGTACATTGAAATCGGTAAAGGCGAAGGCCGTCTAGTAGCTGGTGGTACAGCTGACGATTCAGTAGGTTACTTCGTACAACCAACAGTATTCGCTGACGTTGATCCTTCAGCTCGTATTATGAAAGAAGAAATCTTCGGACCAGTTGTTGCGATTGCAAAAGCAAAAGACTTTGACCAAGCAATTGACATCGCAAATGACACAGAATACGGCTTAACAGGTGCAGTTATCACGAAGAACCGTATGAATTTAGAAAAAGCTCGTGAAGAATTCCATGTAGGAAATCTTTACTTCAACCGTGGCTGTACAGGTGCAATCGTAGGTTACCAACCATTTGGTGGCTTTAACATGTCAGGTACAGACTCAAAAGCTGGTGGCCCAGACTACCTACAACTGCATATGCAAGCTAAAACAACTTCAGAAATGCTTTAATTTTCAAATTGACGTTAGGGCTGTTCAAATAAGTAGAAATTGAGGCATTTCAAATAAATTTGGGATACTTCTCCAGGTAATGCTACCCCTGGCTAAAACCGTAACATGACATGGTAGTTTACTTTGGAGAAGTGAACAAATTTACCGTTTGAATTATTGGTTAATCATTCTACTTATAGAGATACATAGTCCCTTTCTTCCATAGAGTTTATATTATGATTTAGTTAGGAGAGAACAGGATATGACAAAAAGTCAACAAGTTATTGAACAAACGCAAAATTTTGGTGCAGCTAACTATCATCCACTGCCAATCGTAATTTCAGAGGCTGAGGGTGCTTGGGTTAAAGATCCAGAGGGCAACAAATACTTAGATATGTTATCTGCTTATTCAGCTGTAAACCAAGGTCATCGTCACCCAAAAATTATCGCTGCTTTAAAAGAGCAAGCAGATAAAGTAACGTTAACTTCTCGTGCATTTTACAGTGAAAACCTAGGTGAATGGTATGAGCTAGTAGGTAAATTAACAAATAAAGAAATGGTATTACCAATGAATACAGGTGCTGAAGCTGTAGAGACTGCGTTTAAAGCAGCTCGTCGTTGGGCATATGATGTAAAAGGCGTAGAAGATGGTAAAGCTGAAATTATCGCATGTAATGGTAACTTCCATGGTCGTACTATGCTAGCTGTATCTTTATCTTCTGATGAAGAATACCGTCGTGGCTTCGGTCCAATGTTACCAAACGTTAAACTAGTAGATTACGGTAATCTTGAAGCATTAAAAGCGGCTATTACACCAAATACTGCTGCATTTTTAATTGAACCAATTCAAGGTGAAGCTGGTATCGTTATTCCTCCAGAAGGTTTCTTAAAAGCAGCTCGTGAACTTTGCCGTGAAAACAATGTATTATTCATCGCAGACGAAATTCAAGCTGGTTTAGCACGTACTGGTAAAATGTTTGCTTGTGATTGGGAAGAAGTAGAGCCAGATATGTACATCCTAGGTAAAGCACTAGGTGGCGGTGTATTCCCAATTTCTTGTGTGGCTGCAAACCGTAGCATCTTAGGTGTCTTCAACCCAGGCTCACACGGTTCAACTTTTGGTGGTAATCCTTTAGCATGTGCAGTTTCTATTGCATCTATTGAAGTTTTACTTGATGAAAAATTAGCAGAGCGTTCTCATGAGCTTGGCGAATATTTCAAAGGTAAATTAAGAGAAATTAACAACCCAGTCATTAAAGAAGTACGCGGTCGTGGTTTATTTATCGGTATGGAATTAACAGAGGCTGCTCGTCCATACTGTGAAAAACTAAAAGAACTAGGCTTATTATGTAAAGAAACACATGATACAGTTATCCGTTTTGCACCACCACTAGTGATTTCTCAAGAGGATTTAGATTGGTCAATCGAACAAATTGAAAAAGTATTTAAACTTTAACAAAATGTTCACATTTTAATTCGGAAGTATGTTACAATGATGCCGATAACTATCATTAAAAAAAACAAAGAGGCGATTTAATAATGTCTGAAAACTTAAATCTTTTCACATCAACACAAGATGTCATTCAAGATGCTCTAAATAAACTTGGCTATGATGAAGCAATGTATGAATTACTAAAAGAACCGCTTCGCATGCTCCAAGTACGTATCCCAGTGAAAATGGATGATGGTACAACAAAAGTGTTTACTGGTTACCGTGCACAACATAATGATGCAGTAGGACCAACAAAAGGTGGGGTTCGTTTCCACCCACAAGTATCTGAAGAGGAAGTTAAAGCGCTTTCAATGTGGATGACATTGAAATGTGGTATTGTCGACCTACCATACGGTGGTGGTAAAGGCGGTGTCATTTGTGACCCTCGTCAAATGTCTATGGGCGAAATCGAACGTTTAAGCCGTGGCTACGTACGTGCAGTAAGTCAAATCGTAGGACCAACAAAAGATATTCCTGCGCCAGACGTATTTACAAACGCACAAATTATGGCATGGATGATGGATGAATATAGCCGCATGGATGAATTCAACTCTCCAGGCTTTATCACAGGTAAGCCACTAGTACTTGGTGGTTCTCAAGGTCGTGACCGTGCGACTGCACAAGGTGTTACAATCGTAATCGAAGAAGCAGCGAAAAAACGTGGTATTGATATTAAAGGTGCTCGCGTTGTTATTCAAGGATTTGGTAACGCAGGAAGCTTCCTTGCGAAATTCATGCATGATTTAGGTGCAAAAGTAATCGGTATTTCAGATGCTTATGGTGCACTTCATGATCCTGAAGGTTTAGATATCGACTATTTATTAGATCGTCGTGATAGCTTCGGAACAGTAACAACTTTATTTGAAAACACAATTTCAAACAAAGAATTATTAGAGCTTGATTGTGATATTTTAGTGCCAGCTGCAATTGAAAACCAAATTACTGCTGACAATGCTCACAATATTAAAGCCAATATCGTAGTAGAAGCAGCAAATGGTCCAACAACTGCAGAAGCAACTAAAATCTTAACAGAGCGTGGCATTTTACTTGTACCAGACGTATTAGCCTCTGCTGGTGGTGTGACAGTTTCTTACTTTGAATGGGTTCAAAATAACCAAGGTTATTACTGGACAGAAGAAGAAGTGGAAGAACGTCTATACAAAAAAATGGTTGAAGCATTTGATAATGTATATACAACAGCTACAACACGTAACATCAACATGCGCTTAGCAGCTTACATGGTAGGTGTTCGCCGTACTGCAGAAGCTTCTCGCTTCCGTGGATGGGTGTAAGCAATAGATCGAAAAACGAGTCATTCCTTAATCGGATGGCTCGTTTTTTTCATGTTTATTCGTATAAATAAGATGTTCAAGTCGCTGCTCTAACATCATTTTTTTCTCCTGCCGAACTCTCCGTACCTGAAGATATTTAAACGTAACGATTCCCCCGATCAACAGGATACAACAAAAAACGACAATTATAAGCATAACCATAGCAAAATCCCTTTTCCTTAAAGTAACCCTAACTATACAGATGCAGCCTAAACAAAATCTGAACAGATGAACTATTACGATTAGATAAAACCAGTATAATGAGCCTTTTGTTCAGATTTTGTTCAGACATAATATAGTACATTAGAATGTGTTGAAAATACTAGAATAGAAAGGAGAAAAGGAGAATTATAGGGATATTTGAAGGACGGAGGTATGAAGAAATGACAAGGAAAAAACGCTGGCTACGTTCCCTTTCTGCGGTGCTCTCGTTGTCTTTAATTACAAGTAGTGTATCGTTTTTAGGAATACAGGAAAAAGCACAAGCAGAAGATTCTGGTGACCCGGTGGTAACTATGGGTAGTCCAGGTGGTGTCAATAGTGGTTTAATTTCATGGGTGGATGTAGAAAAAAGTGCAGGAATAAAGGAAGGCGAAATTCAAATCCCTTCTTTAACAGATTTAGCCACAGAAGGCAATTGGTCAGTTGTAGGAACTGTTCAAAATGATAAAGTAGCAAATGCATTAAATTTTAATGGAGGTATCCACATATCATCCGGAAAAGGCTATTATAGCCGATCAGGGGCAGATTTCGATACTAAAAGCTCAGCACGAGATATTTTTTCAGTTCAAAAAAGTGATAATTATTCTGGATTTCCTTGGGAATGGGGAGGAAGTTATACTGCATCATCTCAGTATGGACTGAATAATGGTCAACAGATTCGAACCTATTTTGGTAGTAAAAAACATCGTGATGTAAGTATTGGCAAACATGATTTAAAGAACGGTTCACTAATGAATATTTGGAGTGCAACCAATGACTGGGGACTTTCACTAAATGGTAAAATATTATCTAATGATTCCACTAATGAAACTAATTTCACCTCCCCAATAACAAGTAGTAATTCTTATTATTTTGGAGCAGGTCATAATTCTCGATTTAATGGAATAATTAATGAAACGATAGTTTATAACCGTAAACTTGAGGATAATGAGCGTAAAAAGGTAAATAGCTACCTTGCATTAAAATATGGGATTACATTGAAAGATGATGGTAGTTTAATTGATTATATTGCTAGCGATGGTTCTACAATGTGGAAAGCTATTAACAATACAGATTATGGCAACCACATTACAGGTATTGGACGCGATGATAACGGTGCTTTATATCAAAAACAATCAAAATCTCAAGTGAATGGTGCGAATATTACAATTTCTTTGGGAAATGAGATCCAAGCAACGAATGCAGAAAACCTTAACACAATCACAAACGACAAATCATTTTTCATGTTTAGTGATAACGGACAAGACGCAACATTTGCTACTCCATTATCTAAAGAAGCTGAGCAGTTACAACATACTAAACGTATCTACAAAATAGAAAAAACAAATTGGTCAGATACAGATATTACGCTGCAAATAGAAAAAGTAGTAAGTGCAACAGATTGGCCGCTTTATTTAGTTATTAGTGCAGACGACCAATTTGACACTAGCGATTCATTCCACCAGCTAACAGATGGAAAAGTAACGTTAGATAGTAGTAAATTTACGAATGGTGCATACTTTACGATCGCAGCACCTGTGCCAACAATTGAAAGTGCATCACTCGAGCATGCACAAGCAGGGGGCAATCAAATTACCCTAACGTTTGACAAAGATATTAAATTGACTAGTGGAGAAGGCTTTACGATTACAGTTAGTGGTAATACAATTACAAATGCAATTTTTACAGTTGATCCAGCTGATGCGAAAAAACTCATTATTACATTACCAGCTGATACAGTTGTAACAGGCAATGAAGTAAAAATTGACTATAATACTACTCAAGGTAGCTTAAAAGGGACAAGTGGTGTGTCCGTAAGTAACTTTGAAGTACAAATCGTTAATAAAGAGCTACTTCAAGCGAAAATAAATGAAGCAGAAGGTTTAACAGCTTCAGACTATACAGCCGAAACATGGGCAGCTTATCAAGAGCAATTAACAGCAGCTCAAAATGTATTAAATGATCCAAATGCAACGCAAGAAGAAGTGAATCAAGCATTAGCTGATTTAACTATAGCTCAAGAAGCGCTACAAAAAGTAACTGGTGTTAATAAAGAGTTGCTTCAATCTAAAGTAGATGAAGCAACAGGTTTATTAGAAACAGATTACACACCAGAGACTTGGGCAAATTATCAAAGTAAATTAACAGCAGCTCAAAATGTATTAGATGATCCAGATGCTACCCAAGAAGAAGTGGATCAAGCGTTAGCAGATTTGACAATAGCCTACAAAGCATTAGAAAAAGTATCTGGCGTTAATAAAGCACCACTTCAAGCGAAAGTAGAAGAAGCAGGAGGTTTAACAGCTTCAGACTATACACCCGAAACATGGGCAGCTTATCAAGAGCAATTAGCGGCAGCTCAAAATGTATTAGATGATCCAAATGCAACGCAAGAAGAAGTGAATCAAGCATTAGCTGATTTAACAGTAGCTCAAGAAGCGCTACAAAAAGTAACGGGTGTTAATAAAGAGCCGCTTCAATCAAAAGTAGATGAAGCAACAGGTTTATTAGAAACAGATTACACACCAGAGACATGGGCAAATTACCAAAGTAAATTAACAGCAGCTCAACATGTGTTAGATGATCCAGATGCTACCCAAGAAGAATTGGATCAAGCATTAGCTAATTTAACAGTAGCTCAAGAAGCGTTACAAAAAATAACGGGTGTTAATAAAGAGCCGCTTCAATCTAAAGTAGATGAAGCAACAGGTTTAACAGAAACAGATTACACACCAGAGACTTGGGCAAACTATCAAAGTAAATTAACAGCAGCTCAAAATGTGTTACATGATCCAAAAGCAACCCAAGAAGAAGTGAATCAAGCATTAGCTGATTTAACGGTGGCTCAAAAAGCTTTAAAACCAGTCGTTATAACAGCAGGTCTAGGCTCATTAGTACCATCTCAAGGTGCACTAAATCCAAGCTTCTCATCAGAAGTAACAGATTATACGATGAACGTTGATTATGCCACATCACAATTATCGTTCTTAGCAACACCAATTATTCCAGGTGCTTCGGTGACAACAACGGTCAATGGACAACTAGGTACCCTTGAACAAATTCCACTACAAGTAGGGGAAAATATTATTGTGATCACAGTGGCAGATGGAAACGGCAATGTGAAACATTACACGATTAAAGTATACCGTGAAGCCTATACAGGCGGAGGTAATTCAGGCGGCGGAGGTACATGGACGCCAAATCCAACACCACCGGTAACACCGACACCAAGTGAAACAAAAACAAAAATTCAGGTAGAACTTGAAATTGACGGTGACAATCCACTTGAAAAAACAACAGTGGAAATTGAACGTACGAAGCATGCGAATGGTGACGTAACAGACTTTGTCAACTTAACACCAGCGCAAGCACTAGAAGCAGTAGAAAAAGCGAAACAAATTGGTAATAGCATTGCACGTATTGTTATTCCTGATGTCAAAGATGAAGTGGATCAAGTAACGGTAGAAGTACCAAAACAATCTCTACAAACGTTACGTGACAATGGTTTATCATTAGAAATTTCTACTGAAAATGGTCATATTGCGATTCCGCATAGCTCAATGGAAGGCATTGACGACAACTTCTACTTCCGTTTAGTACCAGTGAAGAAGGAAAGTGAGCGTCAAGCGATTGAGGAACGTGCAAAAGCAGAGCAAGTCGTACGTGAAACACTAGAAAGTGATGATGTACATGTTGTAGCACGTCCGATGACAATTGAAACGAATATGCCAAGTCGTCCTGTTCAAGTAACACTACCTTTAAAAGGTGTGAATGTACCAACAGTGGCAGCGGAGCGTCAAGCATTCCTTGATCAATTAGCTGTATTCATTGAACACTCAGATGGTGAGAAAAAAGTAGTGTTCCCTGAAGTCGTAACAATGGCGAAGGGTGAACTGGGTCTACGTTTCACGGTAGAGAAGTTTAGTACATTTACAATTATTCAATTTGAAAAACCAGAGGTAAGTGAGCACGAGGCTTATATTAAAGGATTCCCGAATGGCACATTTGGTCCTGATAAGAATGTAACACGTGCACAGATAGCGATCATGATGGCTCGTATTTTAGGCTACACAGAAGGACAAGCAGTCCATAAAGCACCATTTAAAGATGTAGCAAAAGATCATAGTGCGGCAGGAGCGATTGCCTTTGTTAAAGAACAAGGCATTATGAATGGTGATCAATACGGCAACTTCCATGCAAATGCCAACATTACACGTGCTGAAATGGCAGCAGTCGTAGCCAACTATAAACAGCTTTCTGTAGAAGAAGGGGCAGCGATTACGTTCAAGGATACAAAAGGCCATTGGGCACAATGGATTATTGAAGCAAATCGCGCCTCAGGCATCATCAACGGTCTTGAGGACGGAAGCTTTGCACCAAATGCAGCGTTAACACGTGCACAGGCTGTTGTAATTATGAACCGCATGTTTGAACGCGGTCCATTACATGGCGTGACAGAACCAAGCTTCCTAGATGTTAAAGCCACACATTGGGCTTTCAAGGAAATCGAAGAAGCAGCTAACTCTCACAAGTATTTTATTGATGAGGAAGGCAAAGAGCAGCTTTCAAAATAATAATAGTTTAAGCAGGCTAGGGAGAAAATCCTTAGCCTGTTTTTTTGTTAGAGTTGAAAGTACTTTGTATTTTATTTTAATTAGTACTTTTGTTCAGATTTTGTTCAGATAAAATTTGTTAGACTTAGTGAGGTTATTTTATTATTGAAATTTAAATAAATGAGGAGGAAGTAATAGATGAAGAAAAGCAATGTATTATATGACAAACTATTTAAAACTGCACTAGCTACAACGATGGCAACAAGTGCCATTGCAGTTGTGGCACCAGACTATACAAAAGCAAGCGAAAATGAGGAGATTTTTTCGGATGTTAAAGTATCCTCTGATTATTATGAATATGTGAATGAATTATTTGAGCGTGGTTTTGTTAGTGGCTACAAAGATGGTTCATTCAAACCAGGAGGACTTTTAACACGTGCAGAAGCCTCAAAAATTTTAGCACTCAATTTAGGACTAGATGTTACTAAATCATTTCATCATACATTCAAGGATGTTCCAACGAGTGATTGGGCATACCCGTACATAGCAGCGTTAAAAGAAGCAGGCGTTATTGATGGATTTCAGGATGGAACCTTCAAACCAAATGCTCCGATTACACGAAATCAAATGGCGAAAATTATTGTTAATGGCTATGGCTTAGAGCCTGCAACAGAAATTAATTTACCATTTTCAGATACACAAACAGAAAATAATTGGGCTGCCCCTTATATTCAGACTTTATTTGATTTAGGTATCACAACTGGACAAACTGCTACAAAATATGGTGGAGATTCAACAGTAACACGTGGGAACATGGCCGCATTTACAATCAGATCAGAGGTAACAACGGATTATCGTGATAACCGCCGACCAGATGAGAAAATGATTACTTCTATAAATGGGAACAAAATGACAATTGGTGGTCAGGTGTATTACATCAAAAAAGAGTTACAGCCATTACTTCATGCACGAAATTTAGCTTTATTAAATGAGGCGAATCTAGATTTTATCAAAATTGGTACAAAAATTATCGGAATTCGTAATTTAGAATTAGTAAACGGTGGTACAGCAGAAAATCCTCTGACATTAGATTTGGCTGGTGGTACAGTCGAGGCAAATATAACAATTGCTGGCGATTATATTAAACTGGCAAACGCAAATATCACAGGTGATATAACGGTTAAAAAAGGTGACCAAAAACAAATTGAATTAAATGGGCTAGCGTTAAACGGTCGCTTAATTATTGAAGGGGAAGCAAAACGTGAGCAAGAATCGGTCATTAAGCTTGCAAACACAACAGTGGATGAGATTGTTGTAAATCGTGACAAAACTAAGATCTTGACAGATAATGCTTCACCAACTATTAAGGTTGATAACAATGTATCTAATATTGAAATTGCTGGTAAAATAAGTTCCATCAATTTTAGTGGCAATCAGGATGTTGTCGTAAAAGGACAGCTTGAAACTAACAATTTAACAATTGATACCCCAATAAAAGTAACGCTTGAAAACAAAGCTCATCTACCATCTGTGGAAACAAAACAATATGGAAGCCAATTAATTGTCCCTAAAGACACTATAATTGATACGTTAATTAAGCCAGAAAATATCAAGCCTGAAGAAGCTGTAAAGTACCCAGCAGGAGAAACGGCAACAATAAAAAATGTAACAAATAGTGAGGTAGTTGAACGCCCAACTACGCCATTAACTCCAACTCCAACTCCTTCAACTGGCGGTGAATCTTCAGGAGGCGGTTCAACAGGTGGTGGAAATAATGGAGGCACAACGAACCCATTTGTATCCCAAACTTTAAAAGCCAATAATGTTGAGGATACAGACAACAAAGACCCACTTGCTGTAGGCATGATTGGTACAACAGTTACATCAAGTAATAATAATGTTGCAACAGCTACCTTAAAAGATGGAGAAATCATTATCACATCAAAAGGTCCTGGTACAGCTATTATCTCAATTAAAGAAGATGCACCTTCCTTAAAAGAAGCACAAATTATCGTTACAGTAGATGCTAATGGTAAAATAACACATATGATTAAACGTCCTCTTGAGGTAGTGCAAGATAAAATTACTGCAACACCAGCACCAAGTGCAGAGGATGCAATAAAAATATTTGAAGGTGTTGATATTAAAGGTGTAACACCGGAAAATATTACAGAAGTAACAGCTGCCGTGAAAAAAGCGATTGCTGAAAAAGGTAAACCGTTAACAGAAAATGAATTAAAGTTAGTAGTTGATACGGCATTGCTTCCTTCGCTTATAAAAAAAGATAACCCAAGCTTAGAGCAGGTATCAACACCACTCGATTTAGTTACAGCTGGACCAAATGGTACAAGCTTTGAATGGAAGTCAGCAACAAAAGTGGGCGACCATAATGCAAACATCGACCTATCAACAGGTAATGTAACTCAAGATGATGCAGATAATAAAAATGATAAACTTATGTTAAATGTTACAGCAACGAATGGAAATGCATCTAAAGAAAATTCCATCGAAACTACAGTTTTAGAATCGAAAAAGCCATACCTAGTAAGTGCAACTTTAAATGATATCGATAAAGATGGAAATACTTCACCAGGTGATACAATTACATTCAAATTTAGTGAACCTGTCAAATATTCAGGTAATACAGAGGATCATAATATTGATGAGCATCTTTTTGGAAAAGACTTTGTCTTTGGTATGGGAACTGATCAATATCCAATCAACGCTGTTTGGTCTGAAGATGGGACAAGCCTAACAATGACAATCGGAGGAGACACTACTAGCCCTAATGTCTATAAAGTAGGCTCTGAAATATCCCTAGTGGAAGGCTCTGTAAAAGATGCAAATGGTGGTGAAAGTATATCCAATTCAGTTAAATTACAACTTGAGCCATTTGCTTATGAAATTGTTCAAAATGATTTAACAGGGGACTTTATCTGGAAAAACAATGAGGTTGTAAGTGAAGCAGCTGGGAAAATTCAAGATTCAATTACTTTCTCACAGAATGGGGAACCAGTAGAAGGTTTAGAAATTTCATATACAGATGAAGATATCGCTCAAGGTACTATCGCATCAGGTGTATTCTCACTTAAATCTGTAAATGTTACAAAAAACGGTAATACACAAAAAATCATTTTTGCGGATGGGGAAACTCTTAAGGTTACTACGTCAACGGTTTTACGTGTAAAAGACAATACAGAAGTAACAAATAGTATAAATCATATTCTTGTGAAAAATGGTTTGGTAAAAACAATTACAGTAGATGATTCTGTAACAGATACTATAACAGTATCTAAAGCAACTTTAGCTAACCCGGTTACTATAGACGGTAAGGATAAATTAATATTTAATGCAGGATTGGCGGTTACAGCATCTCAAGATGAAGTTTTATTGAAAAATTTAACGGTAACAGGTGGTTACAAAGGCGATCAAAAAGATGGAGAACGCGGACCACTATATTTAAGTGGAGCAGCAGACGTTACACTTGATCATGTAAGAGTGGATGCAATAGGCTCTGGCGGTTATGGAGCTTCAGGGATACTATTAAAAAATGCTAATGCAAAACTAGTAATAAAAGATTCAACTGTTTCGACTGTTTTTGCGAAATCTGATAATCCAGCTTATTACGCATGTGGAATACGATCTGATGTAGAAGGTGCTTCTATAGATATTATTAATTCTACAATCTTATCAAATGGTGCAAACGGAGTTTCAAGGGTTATTCAAACGGGCAAAGGTGCTTCTTTAAATATCGCTAATAGTACAATAAATGCGGAAGCGACTACTTACAATGGTACCGTATATGGGATTTACTTAGGAGATGGCTCTAGTTTAACAATGAGTGACGCAAGTAAAATTAGTGTCAAAGCTCCAAGTGCCAATGGATTTGGGATCGGAAATAATGTCAATTATTCAAATTTAAATGTTTCGGATACTACTGTATTTGATATAGATAATCCAGCTTCTGGAAAAATAAAAGCTCCATATGAGTATGATCCTGAAGGTTTAGTTGTACTTAATAATGCATGGGCAAAAATTGATGAAAACTTAATTAAAGCCGATAATCCATCCTTAAAGGAAGTAACAGAGGCTCTAAATTTACCAACTAATGTAGAAGGCGTTTCAGTTTCATGGGCTGCTAATACAGTAGATGGAGCAACAGTCAATGCTGACGGTACGGTTACTAGAAGCAGCAATGATGATGAAGATGATATAGTGACATTAACAGCAACACTTACACATAATGGGATGACGAAAACGAAAGACTTCCAAGTAACTATTAAGGAAAATAAAGTTCCGACAATCGCTTCGGCAATATTAATAGATGACAATGCCGATGGAAAAGCTACTATGGGTGAAAGTGTTGAGCTGACATTTAGTGAACCAGTAACTTTCAGTCAATTATTAATTGGTGACCAAGAAATTAATTTGGAACAGGGAACTTGGTCAGAAGATAAGAAGAAGCTAACTATTACTTTACAAGACGACATAACAGCAGTTGGTACAGTAACTGTAAGGGTTAATGACTTAAAAGATGCTGCCAATAATTACACTATTGAAAGTATAGTCGATTTAATTGTGCCAAGTGCAATAGAAGCATTTAAAGTTTCGAATGTGAATATTATACAAAATGGTGCTGAACCTATAACAGTAACTCAACAAGGAATTTATAAATTTTCTGTTGATATAAACCTTACTACAAATGGAGAAGGATTTGCTCTAGATAATGTATATGTTGCTCAGGTAAGTGGTGGGGTCTTGAAGAAAATTGAAACTGGGACTGCAATTGAAAAATATGATACAGTTTTAGAACTTGGTGGAAACCCTTATACGATCGTATCTGTAACAGAAAAGGTTGCAAGTGGAAAAGACCCAGCATTGACAAGAAACATACGCTATCCAGGAACTACGTATAAAGCTGAGGTAATTCAGCCAAGTTTAGTACCATCACCAGGATCAGAGCAAATTGCATCTTTTAAAATATCTGATGTTGTACCATTGGCAGGGACAAATACTCGCAATAAGACTATCGCAATTACTATAGATGGAATGTCAGTTGAAAAAGTAATTACTTTATCAAGTGAAACAACTGATTCTAGTCTTGCTACTGCTATTGCTGAGGCATTTACAGATGAATTTTTTGGTTATACTATTACGGCTGTAAACAGTGACGTAATGATTACAGCAAACGAAAAAGCACAAAATGTATCAATTTCTGCTGAACTAAAATAATATTAAGTAACTAAGTTGAATGCCCCGTCAAGGATATTACTAACCTTAACGGGGTGTTTTTTGATCAATTAGAAAAATGATTCCTTGTTCAGATTTTGTTCATGCATTCTGTGATACTATTTCTAAGGGAGTTGATTGAAAAAAACATAAGCAATATGATGTTAATATACATAAGAATTTACTCGTCTACGGAGGCGTGATAATGAAAAAGAATATCCTACTTATTGTTAGTATTATCATGCTGTTTGTTATGGTCTTTTTCTTTAGCAATTGGCATTATTTCTCCAATAATCATCCTCAACTGGTACATGAAGGTGTTGTAAAAATAGAGGAGGAGCAATTACAAAAACCAATAAAGCTAGAAGGAGAATGGGCTTTTTATCCTAATGTCTTAATTCCCTCCTGGGAAAAGCTTGATAACTATGAAAATACACGGCTTACATTAGATGTTCCTTTTAGTTGGGGGAAATATGTACAGCCAAATGAAGAAGGGCTTGAGGTTGGCACCTACCACGTCAAAGTAGAGGTTCCGAGAGATGGATTTTATGGGTTATATATTCGATCAATTCGACAGGCAAGTCGTGTTTTTATAAACGGAGTAGAGGTAGGATCTAAAGGAAAAGTAAGCACAGTGTTAAGCGAGTATGGCTCTGAAAATGATGATAAATATACTGTCTATGCTCAAAGTGACAATAAAAAACTAGACATTATCATTCATGTGGCGAACTACAATCAATCTCAGCCTGGTATCGTCTATCCTATTGAATTTGGCAAAAAGAAGGTTATTCAACAGCATTATAATTGGAAAGTGTTTTTAGATGCATTAATCAGTATTGGGCATATCGTCATTGGTGTCGTTTATATTTTTACCTATATACAGAATCGTAAACGTAAAGAAGAGCTGTTCTTTGGCATTTTTACTATTTCATTAGGGTTTTATATGTCGTTTATTAATCAAAAGGTGTTTTTCCTTTTATTTTTGGATTTTGAACCTGTCAACCAATTGCGTTTACAGCTAGGTTCAATTCCGATAGCGCTCCTATCTTTAACACTTTTTATTTATTCGATGTATCCGCAACTACAAAAGAGAAAAAACATTTATATGATTGTGGCCTTGCTCGCAGTTGTCTTTGTTTTTTATGGAATTTATAATCCCATAACTCAAAATGCAAGAGCTTCTTCTGATTTAGAGGTGTTCCTGAGGAAAATAGCGTATATTAGTGTAACGGTACCCGTTATTTTCTATAATGTTTGGATTCTGATCCGAGTGATGTTAAATCGACTTGAAGGTGTTCGTTATGTATTAATCGTTATTTCAGCTATTTGTTGTTATACGATTTTACTTGTTATTAATTTTATATTTGGTATACCGATTGATTATACAGAATTTGTGCTGTTTTTACTGATCTTATTCGGCTTTGCTTCATTATTAAATTACCGGGCTAATCAAGCATTTGAGAAAATCCAAACTTTATCAGAAGAATTGCTAGCACACAATCAAATGAAGGATGAATTTCTACTAAAAACATCCCATGAATTACGTACCCCCCTTAATGGTATTTTAAATTTATCAAAAACCTTAATGGAAGGTGGGCAGGGACCGTTGAAGCGGACGCAACAGGAGCAAGTCATTTTGATCCATAATGTCACACAGCGTTTAGGACATTTAGTAGAGGATTTATTGTTTTCATCCAACCAAATGACGGGTGAAGTAAGAGTTTCTCCTCGTCAAGTCCCTATCTCTGTTGTCAATGAGGTAGTAGAAGAAATTCTTAGTGTGATGCCTAAGAATAGTCAAGTCCGTTTACATGCTGAAGTTGATTTAGCGCTGCCAGCTCTATGGACAGACGAGTTACGCTTTAAGCAAGTGCTCTATAATTTACTGCATAATGCCATGAAATACACAGAAAATGGCGAAATCGTAGTGACGGCTTATGTCAATGAAGAGCATATGGTGATCGAAGTGAGTGATACAGGCGTTGGCATTCCTGCACAGGATTTAGATCGTATCTTTAATGCCTTTTATCAAGTAAATAATCAACATAAAAAAGAAGGGCTCGGTTTGGGATTAAGTATTACTAAAAATATTGTAGAAAAATTAAATGGTGACATTCATGTAACAAGTACGTTAGGACAAGGGACAACCTTTACGTTTACAATGCCACTTGCAACTGGTGAAAATGTTAGCATTGAGCAATCACCTGCGATTGTCACACAGACAACTACTGAGGTACTCCAGCTTAACTTACCACTTATTCATAAAGGAAATGATAAAAAAATACTTGTTGTGGATGACAATCATGTCAATATAAAAGCTTTAGCTGACGCATTAGCTGTCAAAGGATATACAGTGATAGCTGTTGATAATGGCTTTGATGCTGTAGATTATATTAAAGCAAATAAAGTAGATTGTATGTTAATAGATTTAATGATGAATGGGATGTCTGGTTATGAGTTATGTAAACGAGTACGCAAACAATATGATATGCTGGAATTGCCGATCATTATCTTAACAGCAATCATGAAGCACTCTGATTTAGTGTTATCTTTAAAAGTTGGTGCAAATGATTACTTACAAAAACCTATTTCAATGGATGAATTATTTATTCGCATTGAATCTTTGTTAGCTGTTCGTCAATCTTCAATAGATGCCATAGAAGTAGAAATGAATTATTTGTATTCACAGGTCACGCCACATTTTGTGTATAACACGCTTAATACAATTATTGGTTTGAGCTATACGGATATGGACAATACTCGTGAAGCACTTTATTGTTTGGCAACGTATTTCCGAGCCAAGCTTAATGTCCATTATCGAAATAGCTTTGTCTCTGTTGAAGAAGAGATGGAGCTGGTAAAAGCATACTTATATATTGAAAAGATGCGTTTTGGTGATCGTTTAACGATTAAATATGATATTGATGAATCCATTCATTTAATGATTCCTGCATTATCTATTCAGCCATTAGTTGAAAATGCTGTTTTCCATGGTATTTCTAAAAAACAAGAGGGCGGTACAGTAGAGATCAGTGTACAGCGTGAGGGGCAGTTTGTCCGCATTAAAATCTATGATAATGGTGTTGGTATCCCTGAGGAAAAACTTCATCAGCTGGTAAATGAAGAAAGTACCCGTATTGGCTTTATGAATCCGTTAAAGAAATTCAAATTAATGAAAAATGCAAGTTTACGTTTATACAGCGAGGAAGGAAAAGGGACCACTATTGTCGTTTTATTACCAGAGGGTGGTGGAGCATGAACATAATTATTGTTGATGATGAAAAAATGGCAATCGATGTTTTAAGCATCATGCTACAGCGGCTGACGCAATTTCAGATTGACATCAAGGGGGCATTTACAAATGCAGCGGATGCCCTCCGTTTTCTTGAAAAAGAGTCAGTTGATCTTGTCTTTTTAGATATTGAAATGATTGATATGCATGGTATGCAAGTGGCTAAACAATTGCTAGAAAAGCATCCATCCTTACAAATAGTTTTTGTGACGGCCCATGCACAATTTGCTGTGGATGCATTTGAAGTAGAGGCAACAGATTATTTATTAAAGCCTGTCCATGAAAAACGACTGGTCAATGCATTAGTAAAAGCGCAGAAGAAAATGCAATTACAAGTAGAAGCACAACCCGTTCGTAATGAGAATTCTATATATGCGCATACTTTAGGCAGTTTTTATTTACTCGATGCTAAGCAGGAGGTCATTAAGTGGCGTACTAGGAAGACACGCGAGCTGTTTTTATATCTATGGTTTCATCAAAAAAAGCCTATGATGAATGTTGTCATTATAGAGGAATTATGGCCAGATTTAGATTTTGAGAAGGCGACAAGTAATTTACATACGACGATCTATCAATTAAGAAAACTGCTAAAAGAAAATGGAATGCAAGATTCCATTCAATTAATTAATAACCACTATCAATTAAATGTAGAAATTAAAAGTGATTTTGATTATCTGAACCAATTATTGGAACAGAGTGCGCATGATGAAGATTCCATTCAGCAACTATTGAATTGCTATGAAGGTGATTTTTTAGCTGAGGAGGAATATTCATGGGCTATTCAAATGAGACTTCGTTTAAAGCAGGGTGTAATGCATGTGCTTGAAACATATATTGCCCATTCAAATTCTGTTAATTCATTGTTGAAATATAATTGCCTGCAAAAATTGCTAGAGCTAGATGAATTTAATGAAAAGTATATGTTTCTTTTGTTAAAATTTTTAATCTCGCAAAATAAAAAACAGGATTGTACGAAGTGCTACGAAGCCATTCAGGAAAAATTAGCGGAGATTAATATGCCTGTCCCTGAGAACATTCATAAAATTTATAATGATTACATGTCGAAAGTGTAATCTTTGCTTTCTTCAACAGGAATATGAGAAAATCCAAGAAGAAAGGGGCGAATGACATGGATTCATTTACATTTTATAACCCAGTGAAGCTACATTTTGGTGAGGATGCGCTAGAAAAGCTGCCGAAAGAATTAGAGCTATATGGAAAAAAAGTATTAGTTGTTTATGGTGGTGGAAGCATCAAGGCTAACGGTGTGTACAAGGCTGTCATGGACAAATTACAGCAGGCTGGTAAAACGATTTTTGAATTAAGTGGTGTAGAACCAAATCCACGTGTAGAAACAGCTAGACGTGGTATTGAGATTTGTAAAACAGAAGGAATCGACTTAGTGCTGGCAGTTGGCGGCGGCTCTGTTATTGATTGTTCTAAATTAATCGTTGCGGGTGCAAAATATGATGGAGATGCTTGGGATATCGTTAAACGTAAGGTAGTTGTAGAGCAAGCCCTACCATTAGGAACAGTATTAACACTTGCTGCTACTGGCTCAGAAATGAACTCGGGGTCAGTCATTACCAATGCTGCTACAGAGGAAAAATTAAGCTGGGGTAGCCCAGCAGCGTTCCCGAAATTTTCAATACTCAATCCTGCCTATACAGTGACCGTACCTAAAAACCATACTGTTTATGGGATTGTTGATATGATGTCACATGTATTCGAACAATATTTCCATAATACAACGAATACCCCGATTACTGATGAGATGTGTGAAGGGGTATTACGAACAGTCATTACGACTGCACCAAAATTGCTAGAGGATTTAGAAAATACTAAGTTACGTGAAACGATTCTATTAGCTGGAACAATTGGCTTAAATGGCTTTTTATCGATTGGTTCTCGTGGTGATTGGGCATCACATAATATTGAACATGCTGTTTCGGCTGTCTATGATATTCCACATGCGGGTGGTTTAGCTATTCTTCAGCCACATTGGATGCGCTTAAGTGTGCCAGTCAATCCAGAGCGTTTTGCCGGTATAGCGACACGTGTATTTGGCGTCGATGCAACGAACAAGACAGCAGAAGAAGTGGCTTACGAAGGCATCGATCGTTTATCTGCATTCTGGACATCATTAGGTGCACCTGATCGTTTGGCTGATTATCATATTGATGATTCGAAATTTGAACAGATTGTAGAGCATGCAATGCAGAACGGTCCATTTGGAAACTTTAATAAATTGCATGAGGAAGATGTCAGAACAATTTTGCGAAATTCTTTATAAGGTATGAGTGTGAGACTGTGATTATAGTCTCACACTTTTTTGTTGAAAGGTTTAGAAAAAATAACGATTTATGTTGAATAATGTCGTAGATGTTTCTAAAGTCCTTGGTGTATAATGAAATGGATAGATACAAAATGGAGGTAATTATATTTTTTGGGGTTTTGTAGTGATAAAAGTCACTTTGTTCAATGTATCTTTTGGTCTATAATATCAAATTTTTGTTATGTGAAACCTTCTGTGAATGAAGGGGAAAGATAGGTTTTTGTCGTAATTGCTCAATTAATGTAGGGGTGTTCAGAAGTTGTTCAGTCATCTTTATTAAAATAATTACACTATTAAACAAAAAGGAGAGGGATCAAATGTTGAAACAATTGCTAGAGGACCGTATCGTTACATTAAGCTGTATCGAGATACCGTTTCAGCAGCATGTTTATAAAATGCAAAATTGTGTAGAAGTATTGGGAATTGAAGCAAAATCACTGCAAATTGAAAATGATAAAATTATTACAGGATACATTGTTGATCAGAGTATATTATTCAAAAGCTTACGTTTTGGGCAAACGACTATTATTTTTTCAGATGGTGTAAATAAAGCAATTGTACAATTATTTGTTCGTCCTTCAGGAGAAATTGTTGTAGAAGTAAAGCCGTATCTAGGGGATGCTGAAATTGTTACGGTGTATTATCGAACAATTTTAGCAGATACTGCTATAGCAATTGACCTAAAAGGTGCTTTGAAGCATTATTTGGTAGCCCATCAATTGATGAATATGGAAGATTCCATTGCTGAAGTACATTATCATTCCATGCATCCAAACGTTTTAAAGGATTCATTCGCTGGTAATTTTGTGTTAGGCTGTCATGTCGATGGTAGAGACATTCATAATGCAGAAGAATATGCTTTAGCGAATCGACAAGCAACATTACAATTTTCGAAAATCGTCATTCAACAGAATGGTAAAAGAAGGACCATTGCTTGTAACCGATTGCTCACTTTTATGATTACCAATCATGTCTTTGTGGGGTACGAGAATATCCCTGAAGATCTAAATGAAGTGAATAGTGATGACGGACGCAACCATTTAAAATTAGTATAAAAGAAAGCCAACTGCCTGAAATACGGCAATTGGCTATTTGTTTTTTTATGATTATATAGTGTTGTTTGGTCTTTCTCCGACATGTACCCAGTTAGTTTTTCCATCATCTTCATCGAATAAAATCGCTACTTTGGATACCCCTTTTTGACTTAATATGACCTCAGTTAAATGATCGCGAACATCATCTAAAAAAGCAAGTGATAGATGGGGGTCAGCTTCAGCAACTAATTCAACGTGTAAAAATTCCCCTTCTTTAATTACCTCAAGACGAACAATGTCTTTAATGTTCGGATCATCCATTACAAGGTGAGCGATATGATTTAACATCTCTTCATCTGTTTCTCCAATGACGCCGCGTGCATTATCGAGGAAAACCTTACCGACAACATAGAACATCATCGCCCCGATAATCATCGAAACAAGTCCTTCTATTCTGCCCCAACCTGTAAAATAAGCAATCACGATAGCGGCAAAGGCTAAAATATTCCCGCTTGTAGCGACTAAATCTTCCATAAAGACTAATTTAGTTGCAGGCTTTGCGCGATTTAAGAAAGGAAATGCTTTAATAATAGATGTGATTCCAGCTTTCTCTTGTCCTGCTTCATGTAGTACTTCTACAGCTGCTTTAGCCAGTACTGTGCCCTCTAAAACAATCCCTATTAACAATACGCCAAGTGCAATAAGTACCCCACTAGACTCACCGGCAGGGTGAATGAAATGATGCCAGCCTTCTTTTATTGTTTCATAAGAAAGTATAGCTACTATAATAACGGCGAATAGGCATACCAAATTGACAATACGGCCGAAGCCCCCAGGGAACTTTTTAGTAGGTGCCTTTTTTGAAAGGGCCGAACCTATATATACAAAAAATTGGTTTGCTGCGTCACCAAGAGAGTGCATCATTTCTGCAAACATGGCTACATTACCTGTAAAGAAAAAGGCGGCTCCTTTGATAATTCCTAAAAAGGCATTTACAAATGCCGCCATAAGGGAGGGTTTGTTGCCATCCTTTAGTAGTTTAAATAGTTCTGCCATAAAAAATCCTCCAACTAATTTAAAATTTCCATTTCGATTTTTTCTATATAGGATAGTTCTCGTAATGAACGATAAAATGACAATAAATTATCAGAAACAATTAAGGATAGACGTAAATCCAACTCGTGTAAAACACTATTATTTTTTAAATGTACATCTTTAATGCGAATATTTTCGATGATGATGTTGTTGTCCTTTAAAAATAATAGAAACGATTCTGTATTGTTGTCATCATCTATTTGTACTTTTAATAAAATCTCTCGCATGCGAATGCGTTTAGGACCAATTTTCATGAGAAAGGGCGATAGAATTTCGATTCCGAAAACAATGATTACAACAGCTAATGTTGCATCCATATAAAATCCCGCTCCAACGGCGATACCGATACCAGCAGCTCCCCATATCATGGCCGCGGTTGTTAAACCTGTAATGCTGTCATTGCCTCGTCTTAAAATGACGCCCGCGCCAAGAAATCCAATCCCGCTAACGATTTGTGCAGCTAAACGAAGCGGATCCATCGTAATATTAATATCTTCTCTGGGAGGAGTTGAGTAGGCTGTTTCAATGGAGATGATGGTAAGTAAGCAGCTGAAAGTAGCGATCACTAAACTTGTCTTTAATCCAACTGGCTTCTTCTTTAATTCCCTTTCGATACCGATTACTAAACTTAATGTGGCTGCAATAACTAATTTTATGCCAACTTCATATGTAATCATATTTTCCAATAATGTTTCCATACACAACCCTCCATTGAAATTTCGTATTGCTAAGAGATATGCAAGCTGTCATTATTATATGTGCCATTACTTTTTTGTATTGTACAACATGAAAGGAAGGAAATATAAGTATTTTTTTATCTTGATACAGCAAGAATCTATTATTTCTGAAATGAAGCATTAGTATGGAATGCTCTCTCATTAATGGGAGGGTTACTTAATTGTTTTCTTTCGTAAGAAATAGGAGAGCGAAATTGATGGAGGTGATTTTATGGAGAAGCCGAAGATTCATCCGTACATTCCAATCGTAATTGGTGTTATTTCAGTATCTATGTCCGCTATTTTCGTGAAATTAGCATCAGCGGAAGCGGGCATTATAGCATTTTATCGTATGCTATTTTCGGTTTTAATAATGCTTCCATTGTTTTTGGGGAGATATTCAAAGGAGCTTACAACATTAAAGAGGCGTGATTGGCTTTTTTCCACAGCCGCGGGAATCTTTTTAGCATTTCATTTTATTTTATGGTTTGAGTCACTCAACTATACTTCTGTCGCAAGTTCAACAGTTCTGGTAACGCTACAACCTTTGTTTGCCTTTGTGGGGACATACTTTTTCTTTAAAGAAAAGATAACGATGAAAACAATCGTTGCTGGAACAATTGCTATTGCGGGAAGTATTTTAATTAGTTGGGGCGATTTTAAAGTAAGTGGGACAGCTTTTTACGGAGATATATTAGCGCTCATTGCTTGTGCACTTGCTACAGCTTATTTTTTATTAGGACAGGATGTACGCAAAAGATTATCGTTAATGACTTATACAATGGTTGTTTATGTAGTGAGTACAATTACTTTATTTATCTATGTACTAATTAAAGGAGAATCATTTGGACCGTATTCTTCTTCTGATTGGTTATGGTTTGTCTTATTAGCGTTAATACCTAATTTATTTGGTCATACTTTATTTAATTGGTCTATTAAATACGTAAGTACGAATGTTGTTTCAATAGCTATTCTCTTTGAGCCGGTTGGTGCAGCTCTTTTAGCATTGTGGATATTTAAGGAGTATTTAATCGTTACCCAAATCTTTGGTGGGTTAATTGTATTAGTAGGAATCCTATTGTTTGTAATTGATATAAAAAAGATTTTTAAATTTTTTATGAAAAATGCTTGATTTTAAAAATGATATATTATATATTATTACTTGTCCTTAACAAGAAGGAACACTTGAAAAAAAGAAATTTAAAAAGTTGTTGACTTCTCGTTGAGAATGAGATATGATAGTAAAGTCGCTAAAACGACTTAAACAAAATGAACCTTGAAAACTGAACAAGCAAAACGTAATCAATAAAGTTTTAAGTAACTAGTTTCGGCTAGTGAACAAAACAAAATTTTGGACATCAAAATTGATGCCAGCAAAACAATTTGAGCTAATCAAATTTCTTTTATGGAGAGTTTGATCCTGGCTCAGGACGAACGCTGGCGGCGTGCCTAATACATGCAAGTCGAGCGAACAGAGAAGGAGCTTGCTCCTTTGACGTTAGCGGCGGACGGGTGAGTAACACGTGGGCAACCTACCTTATAGTTTGGGATAACTCCGGGAAACCGGGGCTAATACCGAATAATCTGTTCCACCTCATGGTGGAACACTGAAAGACGGTTTCGGCTGTCGCTATAAGATGGGCCCGCGGCGCATTAGCTAGTTGGTGAGGTAACGGCTCACCAAGGCGACGATGCGTAGCCGACCTGAGAGGGTGATCGGCCACACTGGGACTGAGACACGGCCCAGACTCCTACGGGAGGCAGCAGTAGGGAATCTTCCACAATGGGCGAAAGCCTGATGGAGCAACGCCGCGTGAGTGAAGAAGGTTTTCGGATCGTAAAACTCTGTTGTAAGGGAAGAACAAGTACAGTAGTAACTGGCTGTACCTTGACGGTACCTTATTAGAAAGCCACGGCTAACTACGTGCCAGCAGCCGCGGTAATACGTAGGTGGCAAGCGTTGTCCGGAATTATTGGGCGTAAAGCGCGCGCAGGCGGTCCTTTAAGTCTGATGTGAAAGCCCACGGCTCAACCGTGGAGGGTCATTGGAAACTGGGGGACTTGAGTGCAGAAGAGGAAAGTGGAATTCCAAGTGTAGCGGTGAAATGCGTAGAGATTTGGAGGAACACCAGTGGCGAAGGCGACTTTCTGGTCTGTAACTGACGCTGAGGCGCGAAAGCGTGGGGAGCAAACAGGATTAGATACCCTGGTAGTCCACGCCGTAAACGATGAGTGCTAAGTGTTAGGGGGTTTCCGCCCCTTAGTGCTGCAGCTAACGCATTAAGCACTCCGCCTGGGGAGTACGGTCGCAAGACTGAAACTCAAAGGAATTGACGGGGGCCCGCACAAGCGGTGGAGCATGTGGTTTAATTCGAAGCAACGCGAAGAACCTTACCAGGTCTTGACATCCCGTTGACCACTGTAGAGATATAGTTTCCCCTTCGGGGGCAACGGTGACAGGTGGTGCATGGTTGTCGTCAGCTCGTGTCGTGAGATGTTGGGTTAAGTCCCGCAACGAGCGCAACCCTTGATCTTAGTTGCCATCATTTAGTTGGGCACTCTAAGGTGACTGCCGGTGACAAACCGGAGGAAGGTGGGGATGACGTCAAATCATCATGCCCCTTATGACCTGGGCTACACACGTGCTACAATGGACGATACAAACGGTTGCCAACTCGCGAGAGGGAGCTAATCCGATAAAGTCGTTCTCAGTTCGGATTGTAGGCTGCAACTCGCCTACATGAAGCCGGAATCGCTAGTAATCGCGGATCAGCATGCCGCGGTGAATACGTTCCCGGGCCTTGTACACACCGCCCGTCACACCACGAGAGTTTGTAACACCCGAAGTCGGTGAGGTAACCTTTTGGAGCCAGCCGCCGAAGGTGGGATAGATGATTGGGGTGAAGTCGTAACAAGGTAGCCGTATCGGAAGGTGCGGCTGGATCACCTCCTTTCTAAGGATTATTTCGGAATACAAACCTAGGGTTTGTAAGATTACGTTTTGCGTTCAGTTTTGAAGGTTCATTCTTCCGAATGAAATACTTCAAAACTTGTTCTTTGAAAACTGGATAAAACGACATTGAAATTGTAACAAACACATTTATTTTTTAAGTTTTTTATAGGCTTAATAACATTAGTAAGGTTTCAAGACACGAGCAGTTCTAGGAAGCAATCGAGTGAATGAAGGAGCGTACTTCAGTACGTGACTGATTGAACGAGTGAAGCTGACAACGAAATGCGATGTGTATTGAAAGCTGTAGGTTAAGTTATTAAGGGCGCACGGCGAATGCCTTGGCACTAGGAGCCGAAGAAGGACGGCACTAACACCGATATGCTTCGGGGAGCTGTAAGTGAGCTTTGATCCGGAGATTTCCGAATGGGGGAACCCACTACGTTTAATCGCGTAGTATCTTGACGTGAATACATAGCGTCTTGAAGGCAGACCCAGGGAACTGAAACATCTAAGTACCTGGAGGAAGAGAAAGAAAAATCGATTCCCTGAGTAGCGGCGAGCGAAACGGGAAGAGCCCAAACCAAGAGGCTTGCCTCTTGGGGTTGTAGGACACTCTATACGGAGTTACAAAAGAGCGAGTTAGATGAAGCGACTTGGAAAGGTCCGCCAGAGCAGGTAAAAGCCCTGTAGTCGAAAGTTCGTTCTCTCCTGAGTGGATCCTGAGTACGGCGGAACACGTGAAATTCCGTCGGAATCCGGGAGGACCATCTCCCAAGGCTAAATACTACCTAGTGACCGATAGTGAACCAGTACCGTGAGGGAAAGGTGAAAAGCACCCCGGAAGGGGAGTGAAAGAGATCCTGAAACCGTGTGCCTACAAGTAGTTAGAGCCCGTTAATGGGTGATAGCGTGCCTTTTGTAGAATGAACCGGCGAGTTACGATTACGTGCAAGGTTAAGCTTTAGAAGGCGGAGCCGCAGCGAAAGCGAGTCTGAATAGGGCGAAATAGTACGTGGTCGTAGACCCGAAACCAGGTGATCTACCCATGTCCAGGGTGAAGGTAAGGTAACACTTACTGGAGGCCCGAACCCACGCACGTTGAAAAGTGCGGGGATGAGGTGTGGGTAGCGGAGAAATTCCAATCGAACTTGGAGATAGCTGGTTCTCTCCGAAATAGCTTTAGGGCTAGCCTCGTGATGAGAATACTGGAGGTAGAGCACTGTTTGGACTAGGGGGCCATCCCGGTTTACCGAATTCAGACAAACTCCGAATGCCAGATATTTATACACGGGAGTCAGACTGCGAGTGATAAGATCCGTAGTCAAAAGGGAAACAGCCCAGACCACCAGCTAAGGTCCCAAAGTAATCGTTAAGTGGAAAAGGATGTGGCGTTGCACAGACAACCAGGATGTTGGCTTAGAAGCAGCCATCATTTAAAGAGTGCGTAATAGCTCACTGGTCGAGTGACGCTGCGCCGAAAATGTATCGGGGCTAAACGATTCACCGAAGCTGTGGATTGACATCTACGATGTCAGTGGTAGGAGAGCGTTCTAAGTGCGTTGAAGTCAGACCGGAAGGACTGGTGGAGCGCTTAGAAGTGAGAATGCCGGTATGAGTAGCGAAAGACGGGTGAGAATCCCGTCCACCGTATGACTAAGGTTTCCTGAGGAAGGCTCGTCCGCTCAGGGTTAGTCGGGACCTAAGCCGAGGCCGACAGGCGTAGGCGATGGACAACAGGTTGATATTCCTGTACCACCTCCTCACCGTTTGAGAAATGGGGGGACGCAGTAGGATAGGGTAAGCGCGCTGTTGGTTATGCGCGTCCAAGCAGTAAGGCGTGTGTGTAGGCAAATCCGCACACTGTAACGTTGAGCTGTGATGGCGAGTCCGTATGGACGAAGTTCCTGATTTCACACTGCCAAGAAAAGCCTCTATCGAGGTGAGAGGTGCCCGTACCGCAAACCGACACAGGTAGTCGAGGAGAGAATCCTAAGGTGTGCGAGAGAACTCTCGTTAAGGAACTCGGCAAAATGACCCCGTAACTTCGGGAGAAGGGGTGCTCTTGAGCGTGCAAGCGCATGAGAGCCGCAGTGAATAGGCCCAGGCGACTGTTTAGCAAAAACACAGGTCTCTGCAAAACCGTAAGGTGACGTATAGGGGCTGACGCCTGCCCGGTGCTGGAAGGTTAAGAGGAGTGGTTAGCGCAAGCGAAGCTGCGAATTGAAGCCCCAGTAAACGGCGGCCGTAACTATAACGGTCCTAAGGTAGCGAAATTCCTTGTCGGGTAAGTTCCGACCCGCACGAAAGGCGTAACGATCTGGGCACTGTCTCAACGAGAGACTCGGTGAAATTATAGTACCTGTGAAGATGCAGGTTACCCGCGACAGGACGGAAAGACCCCGTGGAGCTTTACTGTAGCCTGATATTGAATTTTGGTACAACTTGTACAGGATAGGTAGGAGCCAGAGATCTCGGAGCGCCAGCTTCGAAGGAGGCGTCGGTGGGATACTACCCTGGTTGTATTGAAATTCTAACCCATGCCCCTTAGCGGGGCAGGAGACAGTGTCAGGCGGACAGTTTGACTGGGGCGGTCGCCTCCTAAAAGGTAACGGAGGCGCCCAAAGGTTCCCTCAGAATGGTTGGAAATCATTCGTAGAGTGTAAAGGCACAAGGGAGCTTGACTGCGAGACCTACAAGTCGAGCAGGGTCGAAAGACGGGCTTAGTGATCCGGTGGTTCCGCATGGAAGGGCCATCGCTCAACGGATAAAAGCTACCCCGGGGATAACAGGCTTATCTCCCCCAAGAGTCCACATCGACGGGGAGGTTTGGCACCTCGATGTCGGCTCATCGCATCCTGGGGCTGTAGTCGGTCCCAAGGGTTGGGCTGTTCGCCCATTAAAGCGGTACGCGAGCTGGGTTCAGAACGTCGTGAGACAGTTCGGTCCCTATCCGTCGTGGGCGTAGGAAATTTGAGAGGAGCTGTCCTTAGTACGAGAGGACCGGGATGGACACACCGCTGGTGTACCAGTTGTCTTGCCAAAGGCATCGCTGGGTAGCTATGTGTGGACGGGATAAGTGCTGAAAGCATCTAAGCATGAAGCCCCCCTCAAGATGAGATTTCCCATTACGCAAGTAAGTAAGATCCCTCAAAGACGATGAGGTAGATAGGTTCGAGGTGGAAGTGTGGTGACACATGGAGCTGACGAATACTAATCGATCGAGGACTTAACCAAATTGTTTGAAGCAGTCAATGTACGTTTATCCAGTTTTGAAAGAACAACTCTTTCATAAGAGCTTTTATACATACTGTATTTTGAAGCTTAACATATAGGAACTTCTGCTAAGAATGCTATATCCTTATTGTAATGCAGAAGACAGCACATCTACGTGCAAGTCTAGTGATGATGGCAAAGAGGTCACACCCGTTCCCATACCGAACACGGAAGTTAAGCTCTTTAGCGCCGATGGTAGTTGGGGGCTTCCCCCTGTGAGAGTAGGACGTCGCTAGGCATAATACCCAGGAGGATTAGCTCAGCTGGGAGAGCACCTGCCTTACAAGCAGGGGGTCGGCGGTTCGAGCCCGTCATCCTCCACCATATGCCGGTTTAGCTCAGCAGGTAGAGCAACTGACTTGTAATCAGTAGGTCGTGGGTTCGATTCCTATAGCCGGCACCATTTTTTCGAGCCATTAGCTCAGTTGGTAGAGCATCTGACTTTTAATCAGAGGGTCGAAGGTTCGAGTCCTTCATGGCTCACCATTTTGAAATAATAATAAGCGGGTGTGGCGGAATTGGCAGACGCACTAGACTTAGGATCTAGCGCCGCAAGGCGTGGGGGTTCGACTCCCTTCACCCGCACCATTATTTTCATTGCCAGATAAAAAAACTTATGCACATGCGGAAGTAGTTCAGTGGTAGAACACCACCTTGCCAAGGTGGGGGTCGCGAGTTCGAACCTCGTCTTCCGCTCCAAATGTGCCGGGGTGGCGGAACTGGCAGACGCACAGGACTTAAAATCCTGCGGTAGGTGACTACCGTACCGGTTCGATTCCGGTCCTCGGCACCATTTATTATGCGCCCGTAGCTCAATTGGATAGAGCGTCTGACTACGGATCAGAAGGTTATGGGTTCGACTCCTGTCGGGCGCGCCAAAAGAACGAACGGGAAGTAGCTCAGCTTGGTAGAGCACTTGGTTTGGGACCAAGGGGTCGCAGGTTCGAATCCTGTCTTCCCGACCATTTCCTAAAATTATGGGGCCTTAGCTCAGCTGGGAGAGCGCCTGCCTTGCACGCAGGAGGTCAGCGGTTCGATCCCGCTAGGCTCCACCATAGTAAATAACCAGTATAAAGATCCTGGCGGCGTAGCTCAGCTGGCTAGAGCGTACGGTTCATACCCGTAAGGTCGGGGGTTCGATCCCCTCTGCCGCCATCTTAAAGGACCTTTAGCTCAGTTGGTTAGAGCAGACGGCTCATAACCGTCCGGTCGCAGGTTCGAGTCCTGCAAGGTCCACCATTTATATAGTGTAACGGAGGTATACCCAAGTCTGGCTGAAGGGATCGGTCTTGAAAACCGACAGGCGGGTAACACCGCGCGGGGGTTCGAATCCCTCTACCTCCTCCAGTTTTAAATTTTTATAAATGGTGCTTTAAAAACTCGAAACAGAATATCATTATCGCGGGGTGGAGCAGTGGTAGCTCGTCGGGCTCATAACCCGAAGGTCGTTGGTTCAAATCCGGCCCCCGCAACCAAAAGGTCCCGTGGTGTAGCGGTTAACATGCCTGCCTGTCACGCAGGAGATCGCCGGTTCGATCCCGGTCGGGACCGCCATTATTATAATGAAAAACATGAGAAGCAAAAGAGTGAGCAAGCTTAGCATGGACGAAATGGGTCAGTAGCTCAGTTGGTAGAGCATTAGATTGAAGCTCTAAGTGTCGGCGGTTCGATTCCGTCCTGACCCACCATTTATGCGGGTGTAGTTTAATGGTAAAACCTCAGCCTTCCAAGCTGATGTCGTGGGTTCGATTCCCATCACCCGCTCCAAGGGCCTATAGCTCAGCTGGTTAGAGCGCACGCCTGATAAGCGTGAGGTCGATGGTTCGAGTCCATTTAGGCCCACCATTATTCCGAAGTAGCTCAGTTGGTAGTAGCACCTGACTGTTAATCAGGTTGTCGCAGGTTCGAGTCCTGCCTTCGGAGCCATTTTTTATTTGGGGAAGTACTCAAGAGGCTGAAGAGGCGCCCCTGCTAAGGGTGTAGGTCGGGTAACCGGCGCGAGGGTTCAAATCCCTCCTTCTCCGCCATTGGCCCGTTGGTCAAGTGGTTAAGACACCGCCCTTTCACGGCGGTAACACGGGTTCGAATCCCGTACGGGTCATACTAAAAAACAGTAACTGCATTTGCAGCTACTGTTTTTTTTATATTTAGATAGATATATAATTACTCATTATTTAGTGCGCTTTCATCCATATATACTACTTCCCAAATATGCCCATCTACATCTTGGAATCCCCAGCCGTACATAAATCCGTGATCTTGTGGTTTACTGTAAGGTTTACCACCAGAGGCTAGTGCTTTATTTACTAATTGATCTACTTGTTCTCGGTTTTCAGCGGAAAGACATAATATCGCCTCTGCAGAAGTAGCTGTATCTGCAATCTCCTTCTTTGTAAATCCTTTGAATCGTTCTTCTACCATTATTAATGCAAAGATATTTTCGCTAATAATCATTGAAGCTGTTGTTTCATCACTAAATTGTTGATTGAATTCAAAACCTAAGTCTTTAAAAAAGTTGATTGATTTGTTAAGATCTTTTACTGGTAAATTGATAAATATATTTTTCGATTGAAAAGCCATTGATTATCACCTCCAAATCGACAGTATCATAGAAAATAAATCCATGTCAATTTCTACAAGTAAATGGATTTCATTTAATTCCCAACATCCTTAATGAAAAAGTATAAGTCATATCAAAAAATGAACGACGTTTTTCATAACTCCTTAACTTTACAAAAAAAGCAGAAATATTGATACAACAACATGTCTGCTTTTAAAATTCTTCTTGTTACCCCCGTACAAGCATTCTTTCAAGTGAGCTAAGTGCTTCAGCGGTAGTATGTTCATCTACTTGTATACGATTATGAGGTTGTCCCTGTTCAATACTTTCAAGACTCCATAGTAAATGTGGAAGGTCTATTCGGTTCATAGTTAGACAAGGACAAAAATTTTCATTTAGCGAAATAATATGTTTATCTGGATGTTGCTTAATGATACGATTGACAAGGTTCATTTCTGTTCCAATGGCCCATGCAGATCCGCTTGGTGCTCGATTGATTGTATCAATAATGTATTTTGTCGAGCCGGCATCATCAGCTGCTGCAACAACTTCACGACTACATTCTGGATGAACAATAATCCTCATTGTGGGATGTTCTTTGCGAATGACTTCCGTATGTTGAACTGTAAACCCCTCATGCACAGAACAATGACCCTTCCACAGAATAACCTGGATGTTTTCAAGTGATTCCTTAGTTTCGAGCATATTTTTATGAGGATTCCAAACGGCCATATTTTCAAGGGGAATACCTAAATCATAGGCGGTATTTCTCCCTAAATGTTGATCGGGTAAAAAGAAAATACGCTGTTTTTGTGTAAATGCCCATTGAACAAGCTCCCTTGCATTCGATGATGTAACACAGGCACCACCATGTCGTCCCGTAAAGGCTTTAATGGCCGCGGTTGAATTGACATAAGTTAGAGGAATAATCGTATCGCCAAAGAGCTGTTGAAGGATTGGCCATGCTTGTTCTGTTTGATAAATATTCGCCATATCAGCCATCGAACAGCCTGCACGCATATCTGGTAAATAGACATGTTGCTGTTTCATTGTCAGCATGTCTGCCGTTTCTGCCATAAAATGTACACCACAAAATACGATATGTTCAGCCTCCTTATTAGCGGCAGATAATTGAGCTAGTTGTAGAGAATCACCAGTTGCATCAGCAAATTGAATAACCTCATCTTTTTGATAATGGTGTCCTGGGATAAAAAGTTTAGAGCCTAATTTTTTCTTTATTGCTAAAATACGAGATTCCATTTCCTCTACGGATAATGTCCGATAATGCTCAGGAAGTAGTGTCGTCTGTTGTAATAAACTAGTGATGGACAAGGGAATGAGCTCCTTTCATTTGAACAAGTGCACTAATATCAAAAGCTTTGACAGAATGGGTTAATGAACCAAGTGAAATCCACTGAACACCTGACTGTGCATAAGCCTTTAAATTATCCAGTGTGATACCCCCTGAAGCTTCTGTTGCAATAGTAGGGGGGACAGAAGGAAGCCAATCTCGAATTTCTTCTGGACTACGGTTATCAAACATAATGATATCTACTCCAGCAATGATGGCTTCATCTAGCTGTTCCTTTGTTTCAATTTCTACTTCAATTTTCACGGTATGACCGACTTTCTCTCTAGCGGTCTGAACAGCTTTTGTTATACTACCTGCAAAGGCAAGATGATTATCTTTTAGCATGATGGCATCATACAGTCCATTTCGATGATTAAAAGCACCACCGACTCTCACTGCATATTTATCAAGCATACGCATGCCAGGCATTGTTTTACGAGTATCACATATTTTCGCATGCGTACCTATCGTTTCTTGGACTGCTTGGTGAGTAGCTGTTGCAATGGCAGACATACGTTGAATAAGGTTTAAGATGACACGTTCGCCTATTAACAATTTTTGTAAGGGACCTTTTATCACGGCTAGTATATCGCCTGCATCTACTGTCTCTCCATCCTTTTTATGAAGATAAATTTCCATAGAACGATCTAGTAGAAGAAAGCCATGCTCAATAATGAGAGCTCCGCAAAAAATTCCTTTTTCTTTAGCATAAAACGAAAAAGATCCCTGTTGTTCGGCTGAAAAAATAAATTCACTCGATAAATCCCCATCACCTAAATCTTCATTAAAAAACTGTTTGAGCATTTCCTCGAGTTTGATGATATTCATACAATGAGTTCCTCACTTTCAATTGTCCTTGCGAAAAAATAATCCACCGGCTTGCCCATTGTGCATCCATTTCGGATTTATCTGTACGTATGTGGGCACCACGTGTTTCCGTTCTTATAATGGCCGCATGTGTCATCAGTGTTGCGACAACATGCATCATAAATAGTTCCAATTCTGCTTGCTCCATACCCTCTAGATTAGTGTGAAGAAGAGATTGTAGAGAGGGGAGTTGCTGAACAAAGTACTGTAAATCATCGATATTTCTAACGATGCCTACAAACTGCATCATACGTTGCTGTAATTGCTGTTTGCTAAATAAAGGTGGTTTTTTATCAGCATATTGAGGTTGGTCAAGAAAAAAATTTTTTTGATGACAACCTTGTTGAATAATGAAATACGCCATTTTTTGACCAAATGTAATGCCCTCCAATAGAGAATTACTTGCTAAACGGTTCGCTCCATGGACACCTGTACAAGCCACTTCACCAACTGCATATAAGTTTGGGATAGTAGTTCTACCGTTGTCATCAGCAATAACACCACCCATTAAAAAATGACTACCTGGAGCCACAGGGATTAAACCATCTTGCAAATGAACTTGATTGTCATAGCAGAGCTGAGCAATTGCTGGGAATTTTGCATCAAAGTTTTGGATGGTGGCAATATCAATAAACGTTTCCTCCCCAGCAGCACGTTTAGTAAATAGTGCGTGTGCCGTAATATGCCTAGGGGCTAAGTCACCTTGTGGATGTAAGCCTTTCATAATAGGTTTACACTGTGCATCTACAAAGGTACCGCCTGCTCCTCGTACAGCTTCGGAGATTAAACCTTTTGCCTTATTTTCACACCATAGTAAACTTGGATGAAACTGCATAAATTCCATATCACTGATCGCAGCGCCTGCACGAAATGCTAAAGCAATACCATCTCCTGTATTGTTTGGATAATTGGATGTGCTTGAATAAAGTGCACCTGCACCTCCTGTGGCTAAAATAACATGATGAGCCAAATAGCGTTTAATCCCTTTTTCGCCTTTAGTGAGTACACCTATACAATCACCATCTGTATTCAGTAAAAGCTCATAAGCCATTTCATAAGAATTGACCTTTGTTTTGGGTGAAAGTTTATGAAGCAAATAATCTATGAAAATTTGACCAGTTCGATCACCACCTGCATGTAAAATACGATGATGACTATGTGCCCCCTCTAGTCCTAGAACAGGTTTTCCATCGAGGTGACGATCAATTGGGAGACCAGTTTTTAAATAGTTCTGCATAATTTTAGTGCCGTCTTCTATAAGTGTTTCCACATTTCTTTTTTCATGATGATATTCTCCAGCTTTCAATGTATCAGCAATATGATGTTTAATATGATCTTCTTTGCTTGTAACGGCTGCTATACCACCTTGTGCACGATAAGAGCTACTCATATAAACAGAAGATTTTGTAACAATTTGTATTTGATAATGTTCTTCGAGTAGTAAAGCAGCCTGAAGTGCCGCAATACCACTGCCGATGATAAGGACGTCTGTCTTTACATCCATAGTTATACCTTCTTTACAGTTGTCTTGACACCTATCTTTACATAAAATAAAAAAGAAAACAAGACCCGATGAATTAGAGAGGAAGAAGATGATGATTTATATGGATTATGCTGCAACGTCACCTATGACGAAGGAAGCTCTTGATGCCTATATAGGGGTAGCGCAGCGTTATTATGGAAACAGTTCAAGTCTTCATGATCTAGGAGGACAAGCGCATTATTTCGTGCAACAGTCAAGAGAAGTTGTAGCGCAAGCTCTAGGCGTAACTAGCGATGGTATTATTTTCACTGGGAGCGGAACAGAAGGAAATATTATGGCCATCTTGTCATTAGCGCTAGCCTCTAAAAAAGGGAAGCATATTATTTCATCTCAAGCTGAGCATACGTCAGTGCACGCAGCTTTGAATACACTTGAGAAAATGGGGTATGAAGTGACAAAATTGCCGTTACAGAAGGATGGTTGTATTGATTTGCAGGAACTTCAAAAAACAATACGATTGGACACGGCTTTGATTACCATTCAACATGTTAATTCAGAGATTGGCTCCATTCAGCCTCTGAAGAAAATAATAGAGCTGGCAGGAGAATCAGGTGTTTACTGTCATATTGATTGTGTTCAGTCATTTGGAAAATTAGCTATACCAAAAGGAATAGATGCTATTACAATTTCGGCTCATAAAATAGGTGGGCCAAAGGGGTGTGGTGCGGTTTATCTAAATCCCTCCATCCGCGTGCAAGCATTAACACCAGGTGTGACACATGAAAGAGGGTTAAGAGGAGGTACATTAGATACGCCTGCAATTGTGGCCTTTGCAGCTGCAATTGAAAACTATCAATATGAATTACAACATTATGTGATGTTAAGAGGAGTTTTAAAAAGTAAACTGCCTGAAACATGCAAGCTAATAGAATGTAAGCAGCAATTACCTAATATTTGTGGTGTAATGATGGATAGAGTAGAGGGCCAATATGTTCTTTTAAAGCTGAACGAGTCGGGAATCTGTATCTCTACAGGTAGCGCATGTGATATTCATAGTGAATCTGGAACGAAGGCTATTTTATCGATGGGTTTTTCTTTGGAAGCAGCACGCCAATTTTTTAGAATCTCTTTTGGCCCTTCGACAACAATTGAAGAGATTACAAGATTAACAATAGAGCTTTCAACCATTTCATTAGATAACAAGTGAGGGAAATTATAAGACCTTCACTTGTTTTATTATAGATTTTAGGCTATAAAACATATCAAGAAAAATAATTGTTTTCTTTTGAAACAACAATTGATATAATATTTTGCAGGGCAATATTTTCTCTTACTTAACAAAAATATCTTTAAAAAGTAATAATTTCTTTTTTTTATAAAAAAGTATTGCACAATGTTAAAAAACGTTATACAATAATTCTTGTCTTGAAGGACAGGTAAACAACTTCAAAACAAGATACATAAAATAGTCTAGTGATGATGGCAAAGAGGTCACACCCGTTCCCATACCGAACACGGAAGTTAAGCTCTTTAGCGCCGATGGTAGTTGGGGGCTTCCCCCTGTGAGAGTAGGACGTCGCTAGGCATAATACCCAGGAGGATTAGCTCAGCTGGGAGAGCACCTGCCTTACAAGCAGGGGGTCGGCGGTTCGAGCCCGTCATCCTCCACCATATGCCGGTTTAGCTCAGCAGGTAGAGCAACTGACTTGTAATCAGTAGGTCGTGGGTTCGATTCCTATAGCCGGCACCATTTTTTCGAGCCATTAGCTCAGTTGGTAGAGCATCTGACTTTTAATCAGAGGGTCGAAGGTTCGAGTCCTTCATGGCTCACCATTTTGAAATAATAATAAGCGGGTGTGGCGGAATTGGCAGACGCACTAGACTTAGGATCTAGCGCCGCAAGGCGTGGGGGTTCGACTCCCTTCACCCGCACCATTATTTTCATTGCCAGATAAAAAAACTTATGCACATGCGGAAGTAGTTCAGTGGTAGAACACCACCTTGCCAAGGTGGGGGTCGCGAGTTCGAACCTCGTCTTCCGCTCCAAATGTGCCGGGGTGGCGGAACTGGCAGACGCACAGGACTTAAAATCCTGCGGTAGGTGACTACCGTACCGGTTCGATTCCGGTCCTCGGCACCATTTATTATGCGCCCGTAGCTCAATTGGATAGAGCGTCTGACTACGGATCAGAAGGTTATGGGTTCGACTCCTGTCGGGCGCGCCAAAAGAACGAACGGGAAGTAGCTCAGCTTGGTAGAGCACTTGGTTTGGGACCAAGGGGTCGCAGGTTCGAATCCTGTCTTCCCGACCATTTCCTAAAATTATGGGGCCTTAGCTCAGCTGGGAGAGCGCCTGCCTTGCACGCAGGAGGTCAGCGGTTCGATCCCGCTAGGCTCCACCATAGTAAATAACCAGTATAAAGATCCTGGCGGCGTAGCTCAGCTGGCTAGAGCGTACGGTTCATACCCGTAAGGTCGGGGGTTCGATCCCCTCTGCCGCCATCTTAAAGGACCTTTAGCTCAGTTGGTTAGAGCAGACGGCTCATAACCGTCCGGTCGCAGGTTCGAGTCCTGCAAGGTCCACCATTTATATAGTGTAACGGAGGTATACCCAAGTCTGGCTGAAGGGATCGGTCTTGAAAACCGACAGGCGGGTAACACCGCGCGGGGGTTCGAATCCCTCTACCTCCTCCAGTTTTAAATTTTTATAAATGGTGCTTTAAAAACTCGAAACAGAATATCATTATCGCGGGGTGGAGCAGTGGTAGCTCGTCGGGCTCATAACCCGAAGGTCGTTGGTTCAAATCCGGCCCCCGCAACCAAAAGGTCCCGTGGTGTAGCGGTTAACATGCCTGCCTGTCACGCAGGAGATCGCCGGTTCGATCCCGGTCGGGACCGCCATTATTATAATGAAAAACATGAGAAGCAAAAGAGTGAGCAAGCTTAGCATGGACGAAATGGGTCAGTAGCTCAGTTGGTAGAGCATTAGATTGAAGCTCTAAGTGTCGGCGGTTCGATTCCGTCCTGACCCACCATTTATGCGGGTGTAGTTTAATGGTAAAACCTCAGCCTTCCAAGCTGATGTCGTGGGTTCGATTCCCATCACCCGCTCCAAGGGCCTATAGCTCAGCTGGTTAGAGCGCACGCCTGATAAGCGTGAGGTCGATGGTTCGAGTCCATTTAGGCCCACCATTATTCCGAAGTAGCTCAGTTGGTAGTAGCACCTGACTGTTAATCAGGTTGTCGCAGGTTCGAGTCCTGCCTTCGGAGCCATTTTTTATTTGGGGAAGTACTCAAGAGGCTGAAGAGGCGCCCCTGCTAAGGGTGTAGGTCGGGTAACCGGCGCGAGGGTTCAAATCCCTCCTTCTCCGCCATTGGCCCGTTGGTCAAGTGGTTAAGACACCGCCCTTTCACGGCGGTAACACGGGTTCGAATCCCGTACGGGTCATACTAAGTGCAGTAGATGAATTTCATCTACTGCACTTTTTAATTTTAGTCATAGATTTATAATATAGCTACCATAAATTAAAGCCTACACAGGATAGTTTAATCTGTGTAGGCTTTTAATTTTACTAAGAAGCTATGAAATTCTACGTCCTTTTCCATATGGAATGCATAGAGGTGTACCAAATATTGGATCTGTCGTCATTTGGCAATCAAGGTCAAACACATGACTAACTAAATCAGTTGTCATAATTTCTTCTGGTTTACCTTGACGATAGACACCACGATCACGGACAGTAATAATATGATCGGCATAGCGACATGCGAGATTAATATCATGTAATACCATAATAATCGTTCGCTTTTGCTGTTGGTTTAACTCGTACAATAAATCTAAAACTTCTATCTGATGAGTTAAATCTAAGTATGTCGTAGGCTCGTCCAAAAGAATAATATCCGTATCTTGAGCAAGCGTCATAGCAATCCAAGCACGTTGACGTTGTCCTCCTGATAGCTCATCCACTGGTCTATCTTGTAAATGCTCTGTGCCTGTTGCTCTTAAGGCATTTAATACGATTTCTTCATCCTTTTCCGTCCACTGTTGACGCCAGCTTTGGTAAGGATAGCGACCTTGCTTCACAAGCTGTAGGACAGTTAGGCCTTCTGGTGCAACAGGGGATTGGGGAAGAATCGAAAGATTTCTAGCCACCTGCTTTGTTGATAATTTAAAAATATCCTCTCCATCTAATAGAACGGAACCTTTTTTAGGTTTTAATAATCGAGCGATGGAGCGTAGGAGTGTGGATTTACCACAGCCATTCGCTCCAATTAATACAGTAATTTCATTCAAAGGGATAGATAAATTGAGATCTTCGATAATATTGGAATCACCATAACTTAATGTAAGGGATTTGGTTAATAACGATTCAGTCATGTAGTATAGACTCCTTTATTTATTAGGATTTCTAAATAGTAAATAGATAAAATAGGGAGCACCAATGGCAGCGGTAAAGACACCAGCGGGTACTTCTAACGGGCTAAAAGCAGTACGACCAATAATATCTGCTATCATCACAAGCAATGCTCCGATTGCTGCAGATGCTGGAATAAGTACACCGAATGATGAACCAACAATGCGTCGTGCAATATGAGGTGCCATTAATCCTACAAACCCAATGGCGCCAGCAAATGCTATAGCACTCGCTACTAGACTGGAACATAATAGGATTAAGTAAAGGCGTGTTTTTTGAACAGATTGCCCAAGGCTTGACGCTGTATCATCACCTAGTTCTTGAACATTTAACTGTCGTGTAATAAAGAATGTAATAAGTAGTAGAACGATGATCAATGGTACAACGATTTGTACTTGATCCCAATCTGCACTTTTGACACTACCCGTAATCCATTTATTCGCTTCACTTGCTTGATAAATTGGCCCGATAATCATTAACATGGTAGTAATAGCTTGCATAAAAGCTGACACGCTAATACCGATTAAGACAAGACGATTTGGTGTGACACCATCTTTCCAAGCAAATAGATAGACAATACATCCGACAACAGTAGCTCCTATAAAGCCTGCTAATGGTAACCATTCTATACTAACTGTTAAAGAGTGATTAGAATCACTGAAAATAGCTAAGAATCCAACAACTGCTGCACCACCACCAGCTGATATCCCGATAATATCAGGTGAGGCAAGTGGATTTTTTACGATTCCTTGTAAAATGGCACCTGCTACGGCTAACGCCATTCCAGCAAAGGCAGCAATGAAAATCCGAGGCATTCGGAAATCAATAATGATTAGCTGATCAAAATCTGACCCGTAACCAAGAAAAGCTTGTAAAACCTTTAATGGATTGATGAAAGAATCACCAAATGATGCACTAAAAAAGAAAACAGCAACTGCTAGTAGACTAATCACCATTAATTTTTTTGCAGCTTGTACATCTAATAAGAAAGAAAATTTTTGTTGAAGTAAACGAATTGTTTTTACATGTTTCATTTATTTTTTCCACCTTTTCGCGCAAGGTAAATAAAGAATGGTGTGCCAATCATAGCCGTCATAACTCCTACTGGAACTTCTTGGGGCATAATAATATAACGAGCCGCAACATCAGCCAGCAATAAAAGAATCCCTCCAAGTAACGCAGCCATAGGAATAAGCCATCGATGATCAGTGCCGACAAACTTTCGCGCAAAATGGGGAACGACAATGCCAATAAAACCAATGGGACCAGCAATCGCAACAGCGCCACCTGCTAAAAAAATAACGATAAGTCCTACTAAGATTTTCATCAGCCCTAATCGTAATCCTAATCCTCTTGCTACATCATCGCCAAGAGCAAGAATATTCATTTTGGAAGAAATAATGAGTGCTGCTATCCATCCGATTACTAAATAAGGAAGAACAGAAAGTAGAATTTCAAGTTTTCTACCTTGTACAGAGCCAGCTAACCAAAACAATACTTGATCGAGTTCAGCTTCATTAGTAGCGAGTAAACCTTGTGTAAATGAAGCAAAAAGTGCACTAATGGCAGCCCCTGCTAAAGTGATTTTCACGGGAGTAACAGCATCCCTACCTGAAAAACTAATCGCATAAACGGATAAAGCAGCGATTGCTGCACCTAGAAATGCGATCCATGCAAAAGATTGCAGGCTGGAAATATGGAAAAAAATCATGGCAAAGACAACAGCAAAGCCTGCACCTGCATTGATACCCAAGATTCCTGGAGAGGCTAATGGATTTTTTGTTAAGGTTTGCATAAGCACGCCTGTAATAGCTAACGAAGCACCAACACAGCTGGCTATAAGTGCTCTTGGAATACGAACATTTTGAATAATAATATGCTCATTTGAATTGTTAAATTGTATAAAAGATTCATAGGTCGTTTGAATAGAAGTATTCGCATAACCGTAAACAATACTGATCCCCATACAAAGAAGTAAGAGAACAACCCCTACTAGTAAAGCAATTATCTTGGAATAATTATTTTTTAATATCATATTGAACTATACTCTTTTCTAAAAAATTACTAAATTAATGATTGACATTAATAGATACATACAATACGATTAATATCGATCTTAGATGAAAGTGATTTTCATTCTCGTCTAATATGCCTAAACATTTTATCATATACAATGGAGGAAGAAAAGGTGCAAAAAGCATTTCAAAAACTATTAGTTTTGCTAGCTGTTATGGCTATTTTTGTGCTAGCAGCATGCGGCGATTCTAAAGATACTACCAAAGATGAGAAATCAAAAGAAAGCAATGCATACAGTGTCGAACATGCAATGGGTACAACTGAAGTAAAAGATACACCAAAGCGTATCGTTGTTTTAACAAATGAAGGAACAGAAGCATTATTAGCACTAGGAATTAAACCAGTAGGTGCAGTACAATCTTGGACAGGCGATCCATGGTATGATCACATTAAGGATCAAATGGACGGTGTGGAAGTTGTCGGTATCGAACATGAAATTAATATCGAAAAAATCGCTTCTTTAAAGCCAGATTTAATCATCGGTAATAAATTACGACAAGAAAAAGATTATGCGAAGCTTAGCAAAATTGCGCCAACTGTGTTTTCAGACACATTACGTGGTGATTGGAAAGAGAACTTTAAATTATACGCAAAAGCAGTAAATCAAGAAACAAAGGGACAAGAGGTGCTAAAAGCCTACGAAGATAAGTTACTAGCGCTGAAAGAAAAGCTTGGAGAACAAACAAACCAAGAAGTTTCATTTGTACGCTTTATGGCAGATAAATCTCGTATCTATTACACAGATTCATTCTCAGGCGTTATTTTTGATGCTTTAGGATTTAAACGTGTGCCAGCACAAGCAGATTTATTTAAAGATAATGCAAAATTAGGTAACTTAGCGATTGAAGTAGGAAAAGAAGCAATTCCTCAAATGGATGGGGATGTTATTTTCTACTTCACGTACATGCCAACAGGTGATGATTCAGCATTATCAACTGAACATGAGTGGACACAAGATCCACTTTGGAAAAACCTAACGGCTGTTCAAAAAGGCAATGCACATAAAGTAGATGATGTTATTTGGAATACTGCTGGAGGCATTTTAGCAGCCAACATTATGCTAGATCAAGTGGAAGAAATTTTTGTTAAATAATTAATCATTAAACTATACATTCATCGGCATTAGATGAATGTATAGTTTTTTTATTTCTTATAAAAAATGATAGACGAAGAAGTTGATCATGAAGGGAAAATTTGAGGTAGTAAGTGCAAGAAAAAGTGTCTAACCTCTGAGACACTTTAAAAGCATTCCGATTGATTGTTTTTTCCTTGTATTCGAATGACAAAGAAATTATTAGTGAATGGTAATGTGAGAAATTTTAAAAGCACCGTAATCATCTGTTATAACTGTATAGGTTTTATAGCGATTATAGAATTGGTAATTCCCTTGTGCATCATAAAAATCAAATGTTTCATTCATATCCACGAAATATTGACCATTTGAATATTGTACATCTAGCACTTCATTATTAGTAAAATAGAAATAATGTCCTTGATAGGCAATTTCATTAATATATTTCTCTAGTTCTTGATAAGCTGAACTGTCAGGTGCAAGCATATCAATAATCCAATAAAAATCACCTTCATTCAGTGCCATCTCGTAATAGAGACGGAATGCTTGCACGAATTGCCCTGCTAGCAAAGCATCTGTTTCGTTAGTGGATTTTGTTTCAATAGTGGATTGTTGACTATTTTCATAAACATTCGCAACAGCACGAACCTCATTTGCAGAAAGTGGTTTAGCAACCCATCCTTCAAATTGGTCAAGCATACTGTAAAGTGGGATGGAGAAAGCAAAGTTAGTACTTGTTTCAGTTGTGTAAAGTAGAGAATTAATCCCTATGACATTGCCTGTATTGACATCAACCAATGGGCCACCGCTACTCCCCTTATCAATTTGTGCATCTACCTGATAAATTTGCTTATAAATAAAGTTTTCAAGCTTCATGTCCCGTTTATTGCCTGTTATATAGCCAATAGATGCTGAATTTTCAAAGCCTTGTGGACTACCAAATGCAATAACCTCTAAGCCAATAGGTGATTCGGTTGTTTCAATTCCCAACGGTTGTGTGTCTTGATAGCTAGGTGCATGAATTAAAGCAATGTCGTAGCGGTCTGATATACCGATAACCGTTCCTGGTGATTCTTGACCATTGGCATTACGAAGCGTGACATCCACTTCTCCTTGAACAACATGTGCATTTGTAATAACATAACCACCCTTTTTATACAGGAAGCCAGAACCTTGACTATTGTTACTGAGGACCGTGAATACCTTTTGTTGAATTTCCTTTATTAGGGTGACACGATCAACCTGCTGTGCATGAGCTTCTTGTTTTTTTGTGAGTTCTTCAGAGGAAACTTGCTGTGTATTTACCTGTTGCTTATCATTTACTTCTGAGTAAGTAGTAGTTTGATTCTTTTTATCAGTGAAAAAGTCCCAATATGCATAACCTAGTCCACCGATGGCAAGAAAGCAGACCGATAATACGATAATTGCCCATGTTGGGATACCTTGTTTTGATAATGATGAATTCATAAGTTTACTGCCACAATCAGAGCAAAATTTGCTGTCTGAAAGATTCTCATGCTGACAATTTGGACACTTCATCCTATCACACTCCTGTGAAATATTTACTATTCATATCGGCAAGTAAAAATTGCTTTATAGGTATTTATGGAATTATATGAACTGAAAGGATGAATATGGTTTAGAAAATTTATTTTCATTTTGCTATTGACCTTAACGTTGCGTCAAAGTTTACAGTAGCATTAGTGGGAGGTGACAACATGGAATATACAATTCAAGAGCTAGCCCAAATGTCGGGAGTTAGTACGAGAACATTACGCTATTATGATGAAATTGGGCTGCTGAAGCCAGCTAGAACCAATGAGGCAGGCTATCGATTTTATGGCCAATATGAAATTGATATGCTACAGCAGATTTTATTTTATCGTGCATTGGATATGAAGCTAGCAACGATTCAGGCCATTATTCAGGCGCCTAACTTTCAACATGCCGAGGCGCTAAAAACACATAGAGCTGCTTTGCTTCAACGCAAGGAGCAACTTGAAACCATCTTACAGACAGTAGAAAAAACAATACAATCCATTGAGGAGGAACAACCAATGTCAAATGAAGAAAAATTTAAAGGTTTTAAAGAAAAGTTAATCGAGGATAATGAAAAGCAATATGGCCAAGAAATTCGCGCCAAATATGGAGATGAAACAGTGGATGCTTCGAATGCTAAGCTGATGAATATGACAGAACAACAATATCAAGCAATGCAGCAGTTAGAGCAGCAAATGTTTGAGCGTTTAGCAGAAGCAATGGAGCTTGGTGATGCTACAAGTGACTTGGCGATGGAAGTAGCTGAGTTGCATAAACGCTGGCTGAGCTTTACGTGGAAGGAATATTCAACAGAGGCACATGCTGGGCTAGCTCAAATGTATATCTCGGATGAACGTTTTACTGCTTACTATGATGAGCGAAGTGCGACGGGAGCAGCACAATTTTTACATGATGCGATTATAGCTTATACGAGGAAATAAAAGCATCCTTATTGCTGACATGTTTTAGAAATCGTAAATGAGGAAAATATGAAGGCATGAGGAGGGGATTTTTATGGATCAACAAGTTATGCAAAAATTTAAAAGACAACTAGAGCAAGAATTACAAACAATAGAACAACGAATAAAGGAATCGGAGCGACCACAAGCGACAGAGCTATCGAATTATGATAATCATCCAGCTGATAATGCTAGTGATTTAACGGATCAACTTACAGAAATGGCTATTGATGAACATCGCGGTGATAATGCAGAGGAAATAAAAGAAGCCCTTCAAGCAATGGCTGACGGCACATACGGCAAATGTGCGGTATGTGGTAAAGAGCTTCCAATTGGTCGTTTAGAGGCAATGCCGCAAGCTCTGACCTGTGTCGAGCATGCGGAAAAGAAAGAAGACAATTTACGACCAGTGGAAGAAGATATTCTTTCTTCAATGCCAAAGTCAGATGATTTTATTGAGCTTGAGGAATTTGGCTCTTCCGATACGCCACAGGATAAAATTTAGTCTGTTTTTCCTCATGGAAGCAGTATAATAACTGTAGAGGTGAGGATATGAAGATTATTGATTTACATTGTGATGCGCTTTTAAAGTTAACTACTCTTGAATCGGCAAATTTTGCTGAGGATGGGCGTTTACATGCCAATCAAAAAAGATTGCAATTAGGGCAAGTAGAGGCTCAAGTGTTCGCCATTTTTATAGACCCGCAAATCCCACAAAATCTTCAATTTCTTGAGGTCATGCGTCAAATCGAAGCATTTCATACCCATGTATTACAAACAGAGGGCATGGTGCATATTACAGATTGGGCACAGTTAGACCATTTAGCTCCACATGAAATAGGAGCTATATTAAGTTTAGAGGGCTGTAGTGCAATTGGAGAAGATCTAGCAAAGCTGATAGCAGTACTCGATGCGGGCGTAAAATTAGTCGGCTTAACATGGAATGAAGAGAATGCTGTTGCACATGGAGCTGAGCAGGATGCAAGTCTTGGTTTGAAGCCATTTGGTAAAGAGGTCATACAATTACTAAATAAACGGGATATTATTATTGATGTCTCCCATTTAAATGAACAAAGCTTTTGGGATGTGTTGCCATTAGCGAAGCATATTATTGCAAGTCATAGTAATGCTCGTGCACTCTGTGACCACCCACGTAATTTAACAGATGCACAGGCAAAGGCACTTGTAGAACATGGGGGACATATCCATGTTGTTTATTTTCCACTCTTCATTAATCGAGATGCAACACTAGATCATCTAGTCGATCATGTGGAGCATTTAGCAAAGCTAGTTGGTGTAGAGCATATAGGGCTAGGCTCAGATTTTGATGGTATTGATCGGACTGTCAATGGCTTAGCACATGCAGGAGAAGCGCAAAATTTATTAGAGGCATTACGAGCACGTTTTTCAGACGCGGAAGTACATGGTATTGCAAGTCAAAATTTCAGACGTTATGTAAAAAAAGCAGCAACCCGTTAAGGCTGCCGCATCTTTTAATAAAAGAAATAATGAATTAATAAACCGATTCCTAATAGGAAGCCGAAGAATGTATTGGTTTGCGCTGTATATTTCATCGCAGGCATCACTTCTTTGGCTTCTTTTTTGTCTCGGAAAATTTGAATGGCACGTAATGGTTTCGGAATGCTCAGGAAGATAATTAATGCCCAAAAAGTAATGCCATCAACTGCTACAAGGGCAATGACCCATAAATACGAGACGATAAAAAAGCCAGATAACACAGAAATGGCATTATCACGTCCTACTAAAATAGCTAAAGTTTTTCTTCCACCTTCTGTATCACCCACAATATCACGGATATTATTGGATAACATAATGGCTCCGACTAAAATCATACTTGGTACAGACAGCAACACAGCATCGAGTGTCACTGTAAGCGTTTGAATATAGAAGGCAATTAACACAATTCCCATGCCCATTACTGCTCCAGAGACAATCTCTCCAAATGGGGAATAGGCTATTGGGTATGGTCCTCCTGTATATAAGAAACCAATAAGCATACAAACAAGGCCTACAGCTGCTAACCACCAAGATGTTGAGGCACATATGTAAATGCCAAGAAGCATGGCAATAGCATAAAAGCTTAGTGCAATCATCATAATTGTTTTTGGCTGTACTCCATGACGGACGATGGTTCCGCCAATCCCAACAGAATGCTCGTTATCTAATCCTAATTTGTAATCGTAATATTCATTGAACATATTCGTTGCTGCTTGGATAAGCATACTTGCAATGAGCATAGCAAAAAATAGTCCAAAATCAATTGTTTCTTGTTCAATTGCTAGAGCAATTGCTGTTCCTAGGAATACTGGAACGAATGAAGCGGTTAAAGTATGTGGACGCGTTAAATGCCACCAAACTTTAAAACCCCTATCAGCTTCAATGACTTTGGTCATAAGGTCTTTCTCTCCTTCAAATGTTGTCGACTCTTTCTATTTTAAACGAAGATTGAGAAAATGGGTAGGTTCACAGCTTATTACATACTGTTAAATGAAAAAAAGTGATACAATAGAACATGCATTTATGAACTGAAAATAAAAATAGGGTATTAGCAACAGTAAGAATGACACTGTTGCCAACCAAAAAATGATGTGTTTGATTCATCATTTTAATTATGTACATTGCAACAACGGAGGTAATTTTCATGCAACAGAAGTGGTACCAAGCCACAGAAGTAGAAGTGGACTATTTGGGCCAAAGCCTTCATTTTTATATGGAAACAATTGAAGTAAGTCGCTTATCTCCACTTGCATTTTATGCGGCAGGTGAGGAGCGTTATAAAGGTGAACGATTTTATTGGCAAAATAGAGAAAAAACAATGACATTAGTAGGGCTGGGACATGCCCATACCATTCAAAACAATGCAAAAAATGAGCGTTTTGATGCTGTAGAAGCGGAGTGGAAGAACTTAACGAAAAACTGTCAAAAGGGACAAAGCGAGCTACAGCCCATTTTATTTGGTGGTTTTACATTTGATCCACAAAATAATGTCGATGGGGAATGGACGGATTTCCCAGAGGCTTATTTTGCACTAGCAACGTTTCAACTTGTAATCCGTGATGATAAAGCTTACGTAAGTATTCATCTTTTAACACAAGATCAGCAGGCGGAGAGTAAGCTAGAAGCTCTAAGGAAAGAGCGAGATCATTTAATTCACGCAGCGCAGGTTAAAGAAGTGAAAACGTATACAAAACCTGAAATTACAAGTTATTTTGAGCCATATAAGGAGCCCTATTTAGCCTCAATCGACCAAGTGACAGCATTAATTAAGCAGAAGAAGGCAGATAAGGTGGTTATTGCTCGCTCACTTGCCTTGCAATTTAAAGAATCTGTATCTGCACCTCAAGTGCTTTCTCAAATAATTCATGAGCAGCCAGAAAGCTATCTATTTGGTTTAGAGCATAAGGATCTATTATTTTTTGGAGCCTCGCCTGAACGCCTTGTTAAGGTAGAAGAAGGCCGTGCGTTTTCGTCTTGTGTTGCTGGCTCAATTAAACGAGGAAAAACAGCAGAAGAAGATGAAGCGTATGGACAAAGTTTACTAAATGACCCAAAAAACGGTGGAGAACATCAATATGTTGTGGATATGATTGCGGACACATTCCGCAAAAATTGTGTGAACATGACGGTACCTGACAAACCTCGCCTATTAAAAATACGAGACATCCAACATCTATATACACCTGTAGAAGGTCAGTTAAATGAGGATGCTACAATCTTACAGCTTACAAAATCTTTACATCCCACACCCGCTTTAGGGGGAGTACCACGTAAAGAAGCGTTGGCAGCCATCCGTAAATATGAGCCTATGAATCGTGGTTTGTATGCAGCACCAATTGGTTGGTTAGACGCAGAGGGTAATGGCGAATTTGCAGTCGCGATCCGCTCGGCTGCATTACTAGGCGATAAAGCTTATTTATATGCAGGCGGAGGGATTGTAGCAGATTCAGAACCACAATCTGAATATGAAGAAACATTAGTAAAATTCCGTCCAATGCTTCGCGCGCTAGGGGGACAATTACATGAGTGAACGGAAAATATTAACAGATTATGTTTATCAAATGGTCGCATCGCTAGTACAAGCGGGTGTTGAAAATGTGGTAGTCAGTCCAGGATCACGTTCAACACCACTTGCCTATGCTGTTGCATCTACAAATCAAGTAAAAATGTATCGTCAAGTAGATGAGCGCTCGGCTGCATTCTTTGCGTTAGGTCTAGCGAAGGCCACAGCTAAGCCTGTTGTTCTATTATGTACATCAGGTACAGCTGCAGCAAACTATTTTCCTGCAATTGTGGAGGCAAGCTATGCACGTGTTCCACTGATTGTCATAACAGCTGACCGTCCTCATGAATTACGAGAGGTCGGCGCACCACAGGCCATCAATCAGCCTAATTTATATGGTTCCCATGTAAAATGGAGTGTTGATTTTCCGTTAGCAGATGGTGCTGATCCAACATTACCTTTTATTGAGCGTCATCTTGCCCGTGCTGTAGCTATTGCAACGAGTGCGCCTTTTGGTCCAGTACATATCAATGTACCTTTCCGAGAGCCTTTATTAATTGATTTTCGAAATGAACTACCAACAGCGACGTTCAAGCACAGCAGTATGGGACAGCTAATCCCAACAACTGCCGATCAACAGGAGCTCTCCTCTATTTTACAATCGACGAAGAGAGGCTTTGTTATTATAGGTGAGCTAGCTCTTGGCACGGATTTAGCCATCGTTTGGGAGTTTGTGCGTCAGCTAAAGTGGCCAGTAATTGTTGAGAGTTTATCGAATATGCGGGCATCCGTACCAGAGGATTGCTTACCATATATTGTGACTACCTACGATGCCATTATGAAAAGTGATGACTTCAAAGCACTGGTGCAACCAGATACAGTTATACGCTTAGGGGCACAGCCTGTCTCGAAGTTTATCATGCAATTCATCACAAAATCACAGCCAAATGCCTATGTGATTATTGATGAAGACCCAATGTTTAGAGATGCTACGGGCGTTTCCACGCATTTTATTCATGCCAATATCGATCAGTGGCTGACTCAACTAGCTATTACGAAAACTGCTATTGAGGAGACTTACCTAGCTGAATGGCAAAAAGCGAATCAGCTTGCTTCTATGCATATCGAGCAATATTCAGAAGTAGAAAAAGATGAGGGAGCCATGGTCAGTCGTTTACTGAAAATGATTCCTGGTGGTAGTGATATTTTCGTTAGCAGCAGTATGCCAGTGCGTGATATCGATACATTTTTACTAGCTACACCGAAGGATCTGCGTATTTTTGCAAATCGTGGTACAAATGGGATTGATGGCGTAGTGTCAACGGCAATGGGCTTCAGTCAAGGAAATGGCCGAGAAACCTTCTTACTAATTGGTGATTTAGCCTTTTTACATGATATCAATGGTCTCATTGCTTCAAGATATCAGCAATGTAACTTAACGATCCTTGTCATGAATAATGATGGTGGCGGTATTTTTTCTTATTTACCACAGTCAACAGTGGAAGCTCATTATGAGGACTTATTTGGCACACCAACAGCCCTTGAATTCCGTGATATTGCCAATATGTATGATATGGATTATATCCGTGTAGAAACGATTGCCGAGCTTTCCGAGAAATTTTCTACAAGCAAAAAACGTCCTTTACGTTTGATTGAAATATTTACTGATCGAACAGAGAATGTCACTGCCCATCGTGAGCTATGGAAACGTATTAATACGGAGTTAAAAGCATGACAAATTTAATGATTCGTGGTCTTGAAACGCATATTGAGATATGGAATCAAAATGGGATCCATACACTTGTTGCATTACATGGATTTACGGGAAGCACGGCTACATGGCACAATCTAGCACAGGCCCTACCCAATGTACGTGTCATTGCCATTGATTTAATTGGACATGGACAAACGGCTATTCCACAGAACTGTCAACGTTTCTCCATGGAGGAACAATTACAAGATTTAGAAGAAATATTTTGCCAGCTTCATCTAGAGAACTTTACACTGTTAGGATACTCAATGGGTGGTAGAATTGCTCTATCATATGCCCTGGCTTATCCAGATCGTATCCATCAGCTTATTTTAGAAAGCGCCTCTCCAGGCTTACGTACAGAAGAAGAGCGTAAGGAGCGTTGTGAGCGAGATGAAGCACTGGCACAAAAAATTCTAACAAATGGTTTGGAATCGTTTGTGAATGCATGGGAGAACATACCGCTTTTTAGTACACAGCATCGTCTACCGCAAAGTGTAAGACAGGTCATTCGAGCAGAAAGACTTTCACAGAAGAAAGAGGGACTAGCGGGAAGCTTGAGAGGTATTGGTACAGGAGCTCAACCTTCAAATTGGGATAGATTGGCGCAGTTAGCAGTCCCTGTATTGCTAATTACCGGTTCAATGGATGGGAAATTCTGTGAAATTGCACTAGAAATGAAAGCGCTATTAAATACTGTTAGCCATATGACGGTAAATGACGCTGGACATGCAATTCATGTGGAAAATCCCGCTGAGTTTGCTACAATAGTAGAGGAGTATTTAACGTAATCTAATATTACGTTAGCGCCTCGCTAGTAACGAGACGAATTTAATGATATAGGAGGCTATTCAATGACACGTCAATGGACTACATTACATACTTATGAAGACATAAAGTATGAGTTCTATAACGGAATCGCAAAAATTACGATTAACCGTCCAGAAGTGCGTAACGCATTCCGTCCTAAAACGGTTATGGAAATGATTGACGCATTTTCACGAGCACGCGATGACAAAAATATCGGTGTAATTATTTTAACAGGTGAAGGCGAACATGCTTTCTGCTCAGGCGGAGACCAAAAAGTTCGCGGTCATGGTGGCTATGTAGGAGAAGATGAAATTCCACGTCTAAACGTTCTTGATTTACAACGTTTAATCCGTGTAATTCCAAAACCTGTAGTAGCGATGGTAGCTGGCTATGCAATTGGTGGAGGTCACGTTTTACATGTTGTCTGTGATTTAACAATTGCTGCTGACAATGCTCGCTTTGGACAAACTGGACCAAAAGTAGGTTCATTCGATGCTGGTTATGGCTCAGGCTATCTTGCTCGTATTATTGGACATAAAAAGGCACGTGAAATTTGGTACCTTTGCCGTCAATACGATGCACAACAAGCACTTGATATGGGCTTAGTCAATACAGTTGTTCCTTATGAGCAATTAGAAGATGAAACAGTTCAATGGTGTGAAGAAATGCTACAAATGTCACCAACTGCACTACGCTTCTTAAAAGCAGCGATGAATGCAGATACAGACGGCTTAGCAGGTCTTCAACAAATGGCTGGAGATGCTACACTTCTTTACTACACAACAGATGAAGCAAAAGAAGGTCGCGACGCTTTCAAAGAAAAACGTCAACCAGATTTCGGTCAATTCCCAAGATTCCCTTGATTCTAAAGGGTTTAAGGCTCGTATCTTTAGAGATACGAGCTTTTTCTATGCCTGGAAGCAAGGGGTTACGATAGAAGAAGCGGATAGAATTAATAAAGTAGTGGATACAGCCCGTAAAGTGATGGATAGAACTAGTAAAGTGAAGGATAGAGGAGCAGGACATTACAATAAAAGTAGCGAGTAGCATCCCTAAAATAACAGACATGCAAATAGACAAAATAGATGATTAAGCGTTAAGATGTAGGGGATTGGAGTGACGAAGATGTATCCAAATTGGATTTTACAGCGAGCATATTTAACACCGTTACGAAAGGCATTAGCTTATAAAAATCAAAGCTGGACTTTTCAGGAATTAAATGAATTATCTATAAAACGTGCTCGTCAACTAGTAGGGATCGGTATTCAGCAGGGTGATCGAATTGCAATTATGGGACCAAGTAAGCCTGAACTGGTCATGATGATGTATGCCTGCATGCATTTACAATGTGAAATGGTGATGCTTAATCGTAGACTATCGCCGGAAGAGCTGGCCTATCAACTAGAAGATTCAGAGGCAGTGACAGTGTTAATCGCAGATGAAGATATAGAGAAGTTGCCTCCTGAAACAGCCCATTACTTATTTTCATCGATTGAAAATGGGGGGGAAGGCGAGTTAACTATTGAAAAGGAATGGCCATTAGATCAAACAACTACTATTATGTATACATCAGGTACAACGGGCTTTCCAAAGGGAGTTCGCCAAACAGTTGGGAACCATCAGGCAAGCGCAACAGCCTCTGTTTTAAATATTGGACTGCAGCCTCAAGATGTTTGGCTTTGTGCAGTTCCTTTATTTCATATTAGTGGGTTTTCCATATTAGTACGTTCACTTTTATATGGTAATCAGGTCTATTTATATGATCAATTTGATGCAGAAGCGATATCACAAAACATTATAGACGGAGAAGTAACCCATATGTCGGTTGTCGCGGTGACGTTGGAACGAATCCTACATACGTTAGAGCAGCGCAATATGAAAGCTTCACCTCATTTTAAGCTAATGTTAGCTGGAGGAGGGCCGGTGCCTGTCGATTATTTAGCGAGAGCACATTCTCTAAATTTAGCCGTTGCGCAAACTTATGGGATGACAGAGACATCTTCACAAACGGCTACTTTGGCGAGTGAAGACGCCATGCAAAAAATCGGTTCTGCTGGCAAGCCTTTATTTTTTAATCAAATAAAAATTGCAGATCCTAATGATAAAGGTGAGGGGGAAATTTGTATTCGAGGTCCTCATGTCACACCTGGCTATATTGGCCGTTTTGCACATAAAAATGCCACGATTGATGGCTGGCTACATACGGGAGATATCGGTTGTTTAGATGAAGATGGATACTTGTATGTGATTGATCGTAGGGCAGATTTAATTATTTCTGGGGGCGAGAATATTTATCCAGCAGAAATAGAAAATGTACTACTTACACATCCTGCGGTCAAAGAAGCGGGTGTATGTGGGGTAGATGATGAGCAATGGGGGCAGGTTCCCATTGCGTTCCTTGTGTTAAATGAGCCAGTGTCTGTTGAGCAACTACAGGCCTTTTGCTTACAAAAACTTGCTAAATATAAGATGCCTAAAGAAATTATATTTACAGACAGTCTACCGCGAAATGGAGCGGATAAATTGCTGAGAAGGAAATTATTACAATAAAAATAGATGAAAAGAAGTCTTCGTATGGAGGCTTCTTTTTTATTTTGTTTTTAAAAATGGAAACGGCTAATCAATCATGCGAAACATTTAAACTTTTAGCATGAAATTAAACATTCATTAACATAATAAAAAAAGAGAGGCATAAACTATTTAGTAAAGGAGAATGACTCATATGAGGAAATATATATATAATGTTGTCATTATATTATTTGTTCTACAAATGAGTCATGTGCAAGTATTTGCAAACTATCAAGAAGATAATGTAGCAACTGCTCATTCAATTGAAACTCTACAATCTCTCATTAATAAAGAAGTTATGCAGCTCTCTACAGAATTCTCAATACGCTATACTGGTGACATATCCGAGATAAAAGATGAACTAACAGAAATTACGAAAACTGCGATTCAAAACTCTTATATTTATACTAATATTTCTAGTTTTAAATGGAAATACGATGGTTATAACAATAATATTGTCATCGAATTTGCATTTACCTACCATATTTCACAAACAGAGGCAGCTTTTGTTGAGCAAACTTTATCAACCATTACTGCACCTATGCATGGATTAAGTGACATAGAAAAATTACAGGCTGCACATGATTTTATTGTTTTAACAGCAGAATATTCTAAGGAAACAGAAGGAAGTCAATATTCGCCCTACACTTTGCTTACAGAAAATAAGGGAGTTTGTCAGGCGTATGCGTTAGTGTTATATCGAATGCTGGAGATGTTAGGGTTTGAAGTGCAATATGTACCAGGCAAAGTGGGTGAACAGCTTCATGCTTGGGTGCTAGTGAAGCTTGATCATGAGTGGTATCATATTGATGTGACGTGGGATGATCCATTGCCAGATCGTAAGGGTGAAGTACGCTATCAATATTTTTTAGTGTCGGATCGCCAATTATCACAAGACCATACTTGGGACTACGCCCGTTTCCCGGCAGCAACTAGTGAAAAATATACAGATATACAAAAAGAAACGAAAAGACAGAGTTTGACAATGCCTTTACAACAAAGCTTTAATCAAAATGCAGGGATTTCAATAATTGCAGAGAATAGGCAAGCAGTAACACAATTACAGCCTACAATGCTTGTGACACAAAAACAAACAGAGGAAAACCCTGTTGTTCTGCACGATTTTAATGAATGGCCAAAGGTAGTAGTAGAGAGTTTAGTAAATCATTCAAAAGCAAAACGTAAAACGATGCTAAAATCAACAAGTAAGCTAACGTCTATCTATCGTACGGAAAAACGTATGCCACAAGAAAAATACGTCATAATAAAGGAGGTGTCCCATCTATTTTCGGGGCACCTCCTTACTCATTTATTGATCGTTCAAAGCTTTTTCTAATGTTTGAATATTTTTTTGCATCAGTGTGAAATACGTTTCATTATTTTTTTCATCATCAGCTGTTAGCACGCTTAAATTATGCAGTACAAGAGATTCTGCGCCAACTTCTTTTTGAATAACCTCTGCTAATTTAGAAGATACGTTTTGTTCAAATAAAATATAGTGTATATGCAATTCATTTGCTTTATCTACAATCTTTGTTAATTCTTTTTGCGATGGCTCATTTTGTGAATTTAAGCCGGCAATCGGCACCTGTGTTAAGCCATATTGACCTGCAATATAGCCAAATGCAGCATGTGATACAAAGAATGTTTTGTTTTGTGCTTTGTCTGTCATCGCTTTAAAATTATTATCTAAATCTTGTAGCTCTTTTACTAAAGCTTCGTAATTTTTATTAAAAGTCGATTCCTGAGCAGGCATTTTTTCAACTAGTGTATTTTTAATAGCAAGTGCTAAATCTTGACTAATTGTAGGAGATAGCCAAACATGTGGATCGATGTCACCATGCTCATGCTCGTCATGTCCGTGTCCATCATGATCGTGCTCCTCCTCCTCTGTAGCTGCATGATCATGGTCGTCGTGTACGTCTGCTTCATGTTCTTCTTCGGCATGAACATGGCCTGTGCTTACAGCTAACTTTTCATCTGAAACATTATCAGCAGTTGCCACCATTGTGACATCTTCATTTGCTAATGTTTTTTTAGCATTTTCCACAAAGCCCTCTAGTCCTAAGCCAATATAGAAAAAGATATCGGCATCTGCTAAGTTCATCATATCTTTTTGTGTAGGCTCAAATGTATGTTCGTTTGCACCGGCTGGATAAATAGAAGAGACGTCAACATAATCGCCTCCAATACGTTGAGCAAAATAGCTTAAAGGATAGACAGTTGTATAGACTGTTAACGTATCCTTTTCCTCAGTCTTTTGGGAAGTCGTCGATTTGTCTCCGCATGCTGCAGTAAATACAGCAAGAACGGCAACGAGCAATACTAAATATAGTTTTTTCATATAAGAAAATCCCTTTCTTAAATAGTAATGATTACGATTTGTTTTTTAGAACAGTTCTTATAATAACCTACTCCTTAAAAAAGTACAAGAAAAAAATGCCCCTCGAAAGTTATTTCTTTTTCGAAGGCCATTTTTCAGGTACAGGATCAAAGCCACCAGGGTGGAACGGATGGCATTTGGATACGCGGGTAATAGTTAAGATAAAGCCCTTTATTGCCCCATGCTTTTGAAAAGCTTCTAGTCCATAAGAAGAGCATGTAGGATGGAAACGACAAGTAGGGGGCGTCATCGGTGAAATGAATTTTCGATAAAACTGAATGAGCCAAATAAAGGGGTATTTCATCGTTGTTCATCCTTTTGCTGAGACGTCATTTGTTCAGGCTTTGGATCAATTGTTTGCGTAAAAATATTATTTTTTTTCTTCATAATAATAATGACAGAAAGACCAAACATTAGCATCATCATGGCAATCATAATGATAATTGGTAAAGGTACACCCATTGCTTTCACTCCAAGTTTATATTATTAAAAAGGCTATGTTTATGGCTCTTCTTGATGATTTTGCTTCGGCCTTTCATCGATTGTATGTTTAAAGGCATAAGCACGGTTGACACTAATAATCGTCGCAATTGTAATAACAATAACAATAATAACTGCAATTATTAAGAGCGTAGTTAAACTCATAGTATTCACTCCGTTCTTTGTTCATCATACCTATTATAAATTATAGGGCCTTTTTAATTGTGAAGGAAGTTTGACATTCAAGCGAATAAAACGACTCCTTTCTCTCCATACTATGGAAAAAGGAGTGAATCGTAAGATGGATCGTCAGCGCGTATATTTTTCACTTGCCAATAGAACGTATTATACAAATCCATATGCAGGGCCGTGGAACTTTGAACTGAACGTAGATCGTCAAGCATTAGATGTTTTTGAAAGAATCTTTCAGCAAATGCAGCTGTTAGAAATTTCAAATGCATGGCGTGCCCAGCTACCGTATATACAGTATCACTTAGATAGAGAAAATGATGAAATAGATAAGCGATTAATGAAAATTTATGCACTCGTTCATGAATATGGGGATGATGATACAAAGGCTTTCGTGGAACAGCTTCCCTATTTCAATAAGCGTGTTTAAATAAAAAGGAAAAGGTCACTGAATGGACAGTGACCTCTTTCAATCTTAACTAATGGCTTTTAATATGGTAAAAACCGCTTCTCTCGGCACAATGATAGGTATAGAAAGTTGATCTTTAATAGTATTTTTCATTGTTGAAGAATAGCCCATACAATCAAGAATAAGCAAATCGGCTCCCTTATCTTCTAATAGTCGTGCTTTTGCTAATAGATGTCGAGCATTGAAGTGGTAGGGGGAGCTTGCTGAAAACATTACATTGAACTGTGCTTTTTGCCATTTGTCAGCAACAGTATGTTGTTGTTCAGGCTCAGGTCCTATTAAGCCAAGTGTTAATTCTGTATGTAACCCTTTTACTAAATTTGTCATCATACGATCAGGAAGTAATAGATTGTTAGAAGAAAGCTTATTCGTAAAGTCTCCAGTACACATAAGTAATACCCAAGTGAATTCGTGTAGCTTACTAATGCATTGCTGAATATAGGGCATAAGCTTTTGTTTACTTAGCTTTACTTGCTCACCATTTGCTAGAAGTGTCACTAAAACATCTGTGTCTTCAATAGCTGGTGATAGCCTAGCAATTTCATCGGAAGAGAGTGAATCAAGTACACCGTATTCTTGAACATGGAGACCGGATTCTCTTAATTGCTGAATATCTTTAGCCATATCTTTGCGAGGGGCTTGACCAATTGTGACAACGGCAATGTTTGAATGTTTCAACGTGCTCACTCCGCTTCGTAATATTTTTTTCCATTTACATAAGTTTGTAAAACCTTTGCTTCTGTTTCAAAAATAGGGTGTGACCAAACAACAAAATCAGCATCCTTGCCTGCCTCCAGACTACCGATTCGGTGATCAAGCTGTACAAGCTTAGCAGCATTTATCGTAATACTTTTAATGGCTGTTTCTTCATCTAAACCATAGCGAATGGCTTCTGTTGCACAATATTTTAAATACTGAATCGGTACAAACGGATGATCCGTCATAATGGCAAAAGGTATATTATGCTCTTTAAAAATAGCTGCAATTGCTGGTGTAGAATGGCGTGTTTCATATTTAGATGGCGTTAGCATATAGGGACCAAGTGTTGCATGAAAGCCACTCTTCTTAACTGCATCAACAATAAGATGACCTTCTGTACAATGTTCTAAGTGAAGCTCTACATTAAATTCTTTGGCGATTCGTATAGCTGTCATAATGTCATCTGCACGGTGGCAGTGAATGCGAAGGGGCATGTCACCCTGTAGCACCTCAATAAATGGGCGTAACTCTGTGTTGTGGTTGATTTGATCCGTTTGTTCTTGTTCATTCAAGCGACTCGCACGTTGGAAACCATCTCGTAAAAGCTGGGCAATAGCCATTCGCGTCATTGGCTTTCTTTTATATTGATTGCCAAAGACATTTTTAGGATTTTCACCTAATGCTCCTTTTAATCCACTTCGCTCTATAAGAACACGGGAGGCGAGGGTAGGTCCTGCTGTTTTAAGGATGCTCCAAATGCCTCCGATAACATTAGCACTGCCTGGCCCAGTTTGCACAGTTGTCACGCCACCTTCCAGCGCATGCTGAAAAGAAAAGTGCCGAATATCTACACTATCTAAAGCATGCATAAGTGGTGTAAAGGGCTCACTATATTCATTGGCATCATTAATATCTTCGGTTACTTCTGCCCATGTTCCGACATGAGCATGAATGTCAATTAATCCAGGAGTAACATATGCTCCTTGTAGATCAATTAATTCAGCATCGGGAGGAGTATCCTTCGCTGGACCAACATAAACAATTCGCCCATCCTCAATCCATAACTGTTCAAAAATATTATTTTGTTCATCGACTGTGAAAATTTTTGCATGGTGATAAATAATCATTCTGTCAACCCTTCTTCCCGTGCATAAACTTTTGTCCCTTTAATATAAGTAGCGACAACTTGGGCGTCTAAATTTAATGGATGCTTATCCCATATGACAAAATCAGCTAGAAGTCCATCGCAAATAGCGCCTGTTTTATGGGCTATACCTAGAAAATTAGCAGCCCCTGTTGTTAATGCATACAGAACATCCTGGCGTGTCATTCCTTCTCTTACGGCTAGGCAACCTTCTAAAGTTAGGTGGGATGTACTACTAACAGGGTGATCCGTACAAAAAACAAATGGAATATGTTGATTGGACAGATGGCGGTAAAGTTTTGGCGATAGTGCCATCATCTCATTATGCTCAATATAGCGAAATGTTGGTCCCGCAATAACCGTATTAAAGGATTCCCCCTTAAGTAAAGGAACTTCAGTACCATGAATAATATGAAAATCGAAAATAGTGCCAAATTCATGTTGAAGTCGTCCAACAAATTCAATATCTACTGCTTTATGGGCCCGAATAACAATTTTTTTAATCCGTGGCTCTTGCTGCTGAATTTGTTGCAATGTTTCCCTAACTATTTTGGCAATTCCCATACGAGTTAATGGCTTTTTCTTTTCAGCAAAAAATGTACTTTTTGCCTGATGGCCGATGGAGAAGGAATAAGCAACATCCTTTATCAGGACCATTTCATCGACCGTTGTATGTGTATGATGGATGATGGCTGTTTTCGCACCAATTAAGCTTTTAGGGGAGGGAACAATGTGCGATGCTGTTACTCCATGAGAGACTGCCTTTTGGAATGCTGCATCAAATGGATAAATGCCATCAACTACAGAATATTGAAGATGGGAATCAAATTCATAACTATCATCGCCCTCCCAGCGAATCCCTATTTCAGCTAAACCAATTTGTGAACAACTGTCGATAAAGCCAGGTGTAATATAATAACCATCTAAATCTATTTCTGTTTCAGTTGTACGAGAAGATTGTTCGAAGTATTGCCCCTGTACTTGAAACGACTGTTTATCAAAGCTACGAGTCTCAGAGTTAAAAACAAGTCCATTTATATATCGAGTCATTCGATCAGATCTCTCCTTATGAAGAGAAAAGCGGAGACAAGATCTCCACTTTTCTAGTTTAATTATTTTGCGATTGATACGTTCGTACCGTTTGGATGCACAATTTGTACGGAATTATCGGCAGAGACCTCAAAGCCCTGTACTTTTTTACTCACACCTGCAACAGTTTGAGTGGCTTCTAATTCGATACGTGGTACATCTGCTAATATTAGTTTTAACGCTTCTTGGTATAATTTTGCTCTTTCTTCTTGAACAACTGTTTCTGATACCGCGCGTTCTAATAATTTATCTACTTCTGGATTACTATAGCCTTTACCATTACCTAAAGCTCCAATTTGATTTGTGTGATATAACTGATAAAGGAAGAAATAAGGATCTGGATACCAAGTCCAGCCCCCAATGTTCATTGGGGCATTTCCTTTTGCTACAGTATCACTGTAAGTACCCCATTCAAGCACTTTAATTTCTACATCAATGTTTAGGTTTTTCTTTAATTGACTTTGGAAAATTGTAGCGTAAGGCACACGTGCTTCTGACACAAAAATCTCTGTTTTGAAGCCATCAGGATAGCCAGCCTCTGCTAATAATTTTTTAGCTTCTTCAGGATTATATTTTGGTACTAAATCAATTAACGATTGATCATACCCCCATGAACCAGGTGGTAATGGTAAGTAAGAAACATCTCCACCACCCCATTGGTTAACCCCAGAAATAATTTCCTCAACATTCGTTGCCATATAAATAGCTTCACGAACACGTTTGTCAGCAGTAGGACCTACCTTATTGTTAAGATCAAGATAAACAATAGATAGACCAGGATTCGTTAAAAGTTCAAGATTGCTATCTTGCTTGATGATTTCACGATTTTGGCCTTTAACATCCATGGCAATATCAATATCACCAGAACGTAATGCATTCGTCATCATGTTTTGATCTGAGATAAACTTCATTGTTAAGTTATCGATATTCGGCTTATCACCCCAATAATTTTCGTGACGAACTAGTTTTACCTCTTGATCTTTTTTCCATTCTTTTAATTGGAATGGACCAGTACCAATGAAGTGTTCAGAGAAGTTATCGCCCCATCCTTCGACCTCTTCTTTTGGAATAATGATATTTCCTGCATCCGTTAGCATAGCAAGGAGTGCAGCATTCGGTGTCGCTAAGTGAATTTCTACTTCATAATCTGATAACACTTTAACTTCCGTCACACCACTTAAACGATTCATAGCAGATTCTTTGGCAGAGCGCTCTAATGAATATTTAACGTCTTCCGCTGTCATGTCACGTCCATCTTGGTATTGACCTTTTTGGAATTTCACACCTTCGCGTAATTTGAACGTATAAACTAACATATCATCAGAAACTTTCCATTCTGTTGCTAAAGATGGAATGATATCAGATAAATCTTTGTTATAAACAACTAAAGTATCACCCATTTGACGCATAACTTGCGATTCATAAACCCCCGTATATTTGATAGGGTCAAATGTTTTGGCATTGGCTGAAAGGCCAATATTTAATGTGCCACCTGCAGTGACTTCTCCATCCTTTTCATCTGCTGAATTACTTTTCTCTGTATTCCCACCACAAGCTGCTAAAACACCAATTACTAAAGTTAAAAAGAGTAGTAGTAAAGATTTTTTTACGTTGATTTTCTTCATATACGCTAGCCTCCTTAATTTATGTTTCACAATATGAACCGTTGATTCAAAAATGGTAGGTTCGACAATAAAATTAGCACACTTGTAAATAGAAAGTAAATACAAAATTAAAAAGATTCAGAAAAAATATATTTACAAACAATTATTATGTAGTGTAGTATTTGGTTATTCACAATATGAACCACTGATTCTAATAATGAAAAGGAGGTCTTGCATAAGATGGGCTCATTTATTTTAAAAAGGTTAGTGAACCTTATTCCAACACTGCTAGTAGTAGGGATTATCGTCTTTATTATTACGCGAATGATTCCAGGCGATCCAGCTGCAGTTATGCTTGGGCCACAAGCCAGTGTGGAAGATGTAGAAAATTTAAGAGAAGAGCTAGGTTTAAATAAATCAATGCCTTCACAATTTATTTCATATGTAGGAGACTTGGCGCAGTTAAATTTAGGATATTCCTATTCTTATAGTGAGTCTGTCATCGGGCTTATTATCGAAAGATTTCCTAACACAGTCATACTTGCATTAGCAGCTTTGTTAATAGCCGTCATCATCGGAATACCAGCAGGCATCCTAGCGGCTAGAAAGCAAAATACAATCATTGATTATATTGTCATGCTTGTGTCATTAGTAGGTGTATCTATGCCAATTTTTTGGTTGGGGATTATGCTTGTCTTATTTTTCAGTGTCAATCTTGGTTGGTTCCCTGCGACTGGAATGGGGAATATCAGTGATGGTCTTTGGACATATGTGAAGCATTTAATCTTGCCAGCATTTGCTTTAGCAACAATTCCAATGGCGACCTTCGCACGTATTACACGTTCTAGTATGCTAGAGGTTATTTCACAAGATTATATTAAAACAGCTCGATCTAAAGGGATCAAAGAATATTTAGTGATTGGGAAACATGCATTTAAAAATGCGCTAACACCTATTTTAACGGTACTAGGTATGCAAATTTCAAATTTACTTGGTGGGGCGGTTTTAACAGAAACTATTTTTAGTTGGCCTGGTATGGGGCGGTTGATTGTAGACGCTATTGATAAACGTGATTTTGTAGTCGTACAAGGAACTGTCATTTTCATTGCGTTTATCTTTGTGCTTATAAACTTAATCGTCGATGTGCTTTATAAAGTTGTAAATCCTAAGGTCAACTTAGAATCGGATGGGGGGAAAAAATAATAATGACTCAAGCAATCGTCAATGAAACGAGAAAAAGAAATACATTGTTGCGGAAGTTGCTAAAAAATAAATTAGCATCAATTGGCTTAATTATTGTAACGTTGATGGGCATTATTGCTATTTTTGCACCTCTGATTGCTACCCATCCACCGAATGAAATGCTTGTTGGTAAATCATTTTTACCTATGAATACCGAGGGACATTTACTAGGAACAGATAACTATGGTCGTGATTTGTTTAGTCGGTTAGTTTATGGTACTCGAATTTCAATGATTGTTGGCATTGCAGCAGTGTTATTTGGCGCTGTGTTTGGCACGTTATTAGGCTTAGTTGCAGGATATTTTGGTGGTCGTATTGATTCTATTATCATGCGCACAATGGATGGTCTTTTCGCATTTCCATTCATTTTACTAGCGATTACGTTAATGACGGTATTAGGACAAGGGCTTGTCAATGTTATTGTTGCCATTGGTATTGCTAATATCCCAGGGTTCGCAAGGCTTGTTCGTGGCCAAGTATTAAGCGTTAAAGAGGAAGAATTTATCGAAGTCACTCATTCTTTAGGCGCTACACATAGACGGGTAATTTTTAGTCATATACTACCGAATTGTTTAGCACCATTAATTGTTTACGGAACGATGAGTACAGCAGGCGCTATTATTTCAGAGGCAGCCCTTAGCTTTTTAGGTTTAGGGGTTCAACCACCAACCGCTTCCTGGGGCAGTATTTTAAAGGATGGTAAAGACTTTTTAGTATTAAACCCCCAAATGGCAACATTTTCAGGTATTTGTATTTTACTAACAGTTCTTGGTATTAACCTTTTAGGTGATGGATTGCGCGATGCATTAGATCCGAAAATGAAAGTCTAATGGAAGGGGGTGGAGTCATGACTGAACGTTTACTAGATGTAGAAAATTTAACAGTAGAATTTAAAAGTAGCGGCTCTACGATGAAAGCTGTCAATGGAGTTAATTTACAATTAAATAAGAAGGAAACATTAGGCATTGTGGGAGAGTCAGGGTCAGGAAAGAGTGTGACTGCTACTGCTCTTATGCGTTTAATTCCATCTCCGCCAGGAAAGATAACGAATGGAAAAATTCAATTCAATGGCCGTGATTTAATGGCTATTTCTGAGAAAGAAATGCGTAATGTACGGGGCAATGAAATGTCGATGATTTTCCAAGATCCAATTACAAGCTTGAATCCTGTACTAACCGTGGGCAATCAAATTATAGAGGTCATCCAAGCACATGAAAATATATCGAAAAAGGATGCTGCTTTCAAAGCTGTAGATATGTTGAAAATGGTAGGCATTCCTGAACCTGAAAAGCGTTTGAAAATGTATCCACATGAATTTTCAGGTGGAATGCGTCAACGTGTCATGATTGCTATTGCACTTGCTTGTAATCCAAAGCTACTCATTGCCGATGAACCAACAACTGCACTAGATGTAACCGTGCAGGCTCAAATTCTTGATTTGATGAAGAAATTACAGCAAGAACATGATACAGCCATCATTATGATTACGCATGATTTAGGTGTCGTTTGGGAGCTTTGTGACAAAGTAAATGTCATGTATGCAGGACGTACTGTGGAATCTACAACGACAAGACAACTCTATGAAAAACCGTTACATCCTTATACTTGGGGATTATTAGAATCTCAAATTACAATGGGCACACAAGGTCAACAAAGATTACCAGCCATTCCTGGTAGTCCACCAGATTTAACTATGCCACATAGCGGCTGCCATTTCTCAGCACGGTGTCCTTTAGCAACAGATCTTTGCCGTAGTACTGTTCCTGACTTAGTGGAAGTGCAGGATAATCATTTTGTGGCTTGTCATTTACAATCAAAAGAACAAATTGTCGCAAGGAAGGAGGGAATTTTTAATGCAACAGCACAATGAACTTGTTTTAAAGGTAAGTAATTTAAAAAAGCACTTTCCAATTAAAAGTTCAATTCCTTTTAAAAAATCGACTCAATTTGTGAAAGCAGTAGATGGCGTAAGTTTTGAGTTATATAAAGGAGAGACACTTGGGATTGTTGGCGAGTCGGGTTGTGGTAAATCAACGGTTGCCCGTTTAATCAACCAGCTGATTTCACCAACGGAGGGAGTCGTGGAGTTTAAGGGAACAGATTTAGCTAGTTTAAATACAAAGGATATCCGTTCTGCCCGAAAATCGATACAAATGGTTTTCCAAAATCCTTATGCATCACTGGATCCTCGTAAAACAATTGAATATCTCATTGCAGAGCCTTTAGTCATCCATGGTATGGGTGATGAAGCATCACGCAAAAAGCGTGTCATTGAATTACTTGAAACAGTGGGATTAAGTGCATACCATGCAAAACGTCATCCACATGAATTTTCGGGTGGTCAAAGACAACGCATTAATATTGCTCGTGCCCTTGCACTCAATCCAGATATTGTTGTATGTGATGAACCTGTTTCAGCGTTAGATGTTTCCGTCCAAGCACAGGTTATCAATCTATTAAAAGATTTACAGAGAGATTTCGGCTTAACCTATATATTTATCTCACATGATCTAAATGTCGTGAATTATATGTGTGATCGCATTGCAGTTATGTATTTAGGTAAAATTGTGGAAATTGGCACATACAAGGAAATTTATGAAAGCCCTCAACATCCATATACTCAAGCCCTGTTATCAGCCATTCCTAAGGAAAATCCTTTCGATTCAAAGGAACGGATTATTTTATCGGGTGATGTTCCGAGTCCGGTAAATCCTCCGAGTGGCTGTGCATTCCACAAGCGTTGTCGCTTTGCTACAGAAAAATGTGCAGAGGTCCAACCTACACTTGATACAGTGACAGCGACACATCAAGTATCATGTCATTTATTCAAGTCAATAAAACAAGAAGTATCATCGATATAAATAAAATTTAGTTAATAGAAAAAGGAGCGGACTAATTATGTCATTGAAGCATGTTATTGAATTATACGAGGTAATGGATAGTATCAATGTAAATGGAGAAACAATTAAAGAGTATTTACACGATATTGATTCAACAGCAGATGTCAAAGTAAAAACGATTCAAGGTGAAAGTGGCTCGACAGATTTTGTTCGCGTTCTAGTGAAAGGAAAGAATGGTAAATCCTCAGGTGGGAATGCACCTACATTAGGAATTATTGGTCGTTTAGGGGGTATTGGAGCACGCCCTGAAATGACAGGCTTTGTATCGGATGGAGATGGCGCTCTAGCATGTATGGCAGGAGCAGCTAAAGCCATTGATATGGCCCTTAAGGGTGATCAGTTAGAAGGAGATGTTATTTTCTCGACGCATATTTGTCCAACAGCACCAACCTTACCACATGAGCCGGTGCCATTTATGAACTCACCGGTGGATATTAGTGTCATGAACGAAAATGAAGTAGAAGATACGATGGATGCGATTCTCTCGATTGATACAACAAAAGGCAATCAAGTGTGTAACCATAAAGGGTTTGCTATTACACCAACAGTCAAAGAAGGTTACATATTGAAAATTAGTGATGATCTTTTACATGCTTATACGCAATCAGCAGGAATTTCACCAGTTGTACTGCCGATTACGATGCAAGATATTACACCTTATGGAAATGGTCTATATCATATTAATAGTATTTTACAACCAGCTGTTGCAACATCCAGCCCTGTTGTTGGTGTGGCGATTACTACAGAATCTGTCGTGGCAGGCTGTGCGACAGGTGCAACACATGTTACAGATGTTGAAAGTGTTGTGCGATTTGTCTTGGAAGTAGCAAAAACATACGGTGTTAAGAAGTGCTCCTTCTATGATGAAGAACAATTTACCCATATGAAAAATTTATATGGTAGTATGAGTCACTTACAAACGAAAGGAAATGAGGTGCACACACATGAATGATTTACAAGCACTGAAAATGCAATTACTCGATGCAGTCGAAAATCATCAAGATGAATTAATTGAATTTTGTTCAAAACTTATTCAAATTCCCAGTGTCAACCCTCCAGGAGATACGACTGAAATAACAGCCTTTATCGAAAATTATTTACATGAAGTGGGCATTACGTACCAAAAATATGAAGCTGCAGATAAAATGTTTAACTTGGTTGCCTCTATTGGTAATGGTGAAGGAAAAGAACTTGTTTATTGTGGTCATACAGATGTTGTACCTGTGGGCGATTTATCGAAGTGGGATTTCGATCCATTCTCAGGAGAGGTAAAGGATGGCTGGATGCTTGGTCGTGGTGCAAGTGATATGAAAGCTGGTTTAGCGGGTATTATTTTTGCGACAAAGCTACTAAAGAAAATGGATATTGAATTACCAGGCAAATTAACGTTGGCGATCGTACCAGATGAAGAAACGGGTGGAGAATATGGTGTTCCTTGGTTGTTAGAACGAGGTTTAGTAAAAGGAGATGGCTGTTTAATTGCAGAGCCGTCTTCACCGTTGAATCCTACAATCGGACAAAAGGGCTCTTACTGGTTTGAATTAGAAGTACGTGGGGAACCAGGACATGGAAGTCTATCTCCTTTAGCTGGACGAAATGCTATTGTCGATGCCATTCGAGCTATTCAAGAGATTCGTACATTATGGGATATGGACATTTCCATTCCTGAAGAAGTACAGCCACTTATCGAAGTATCAAAGAAATACATGCGTGAGGTGGAGAAAGATCGATTGAAATATCAAGATGTTTTAGAGAAAATTACTGTAAATATTGGTACAATTGAGGGAGGTACGAAGTCCAACGTTATCCCAGATTATTGTAAGGTACAGGTTGATTGTCGCTTACCTTTTGGTATTACACAAGAACAAGTAACAGAAATTTTGAAGAATAAACTAGATAGTTTAGCTATCGATTATTCGATTCAACGTTTTGGCTTCAAAAGCGTAGCGAATTATACGCCAGCTGAAAATCCTGTGTGTCAATCGATTGTGGACAATATTTCATTTGTTACAGGTCAAGAGGCATATGGTGTGATGCAATGGGCAAGCAGTGATGCTCGACATTTCAGACAATATGACATTCCTGTATTACAATATGGTCCAGCGTATTTGCCAAGTATTCATGGTTATAATGAAAAAGTGCGTGTTGAGGATATCGTACGCTGTGCAAAAGTATATATTACTGCTGCTGTTGATTTCCTATATCAAAAGTAAGAGATTAGCTACTCTCTTACTTTTGATAAAGTGATATCAGGTGCTGACGGCTGCTAAATCTTTCAATTATTCCCCCTTAAGCGAAAGATTTGCAGCCGTTTGTACAGATAAATAGATCAGAAGGATGAGAGATATGCTAAAGACGTTAAATTTATCAATTGCAGTTTTAAAAATGTTTACAAAGGAAAAGCCCACATGGGGCGGAAGAGAGTTAGCAATGGCGATGAATATGAATCATACAAATTTATATCGCATTCTTGAAACCTTTGAAAATAATGGCTTTATTACGAAAGATCCCGTAACTAAAAAATACTCACTTGGTATTGCATTATGGGAAATTGGTATGAATATGTATGATTCATTAAACATAGATCAGCTATGTATGCCAGTTCTTGATCAATTAAAGGATGTCACTGGTGAAACTGCTATTTTTACAGTTTTGAATGGACTGGAAGCGTTAACATTACTAAAAGCAGAACCTGTAAATAAGGTGAAATTTACTGTTTCAAGAGGAAGTAGGTCGCCGCTTTACGTAGGGGCCTCCTACCGCTCTATGCTTGCATTCCTAAATGAAGAGCAAATTGCAAAGGTTATTGACGAACCCTTAAAAGCCTATACAAATAATACAATGACAGATGCCAATGAAATACGGGCAGAGCTTGAAAAAATACGTGCATGTGGCTATGCACTAAGTAATAGTGAATACTCTGTCGACGTCTTGGCGCTCGCTATGCCAATATTCAATAGTGAAGAACAGGTTGTCGCCTCGATTACTGTTTCGGGACCCATCTATCGTTTTACCGAGGAACGTGTTCCAGAGGTGTTAGGCCCTTTAACAGAGGCCAGAAATGAAATAGAAGGAATTATTCGAAGATATCATTTGAATTTTAATTAAGGAGTCCTATTATGCAACATTTACATGACATTGCACTTACTATCTTAAAAGGTAATTTAAATGTTCAATCATCAGAAACATTATTGATTTTGACGGATATTCACAAGCAAGACATTGCGAAAATTTTTTATGAAGCTGGGCTGACGATTACAGCTAAGACAATGTTTATGGTCATGCCGTTACTAGAAAAATCTGGTCAGGAGCCAATCATTGCAGTATCGACACTTATGGCTAATGCTGATGTTACGCTTTGTATTACCTCACATTCCTTAACTCATACAGCGGCACGTAAAAATGCCTGTGAGCATGGTGGACGCGTAGCGACAATGCCAGGTGTTACATTGGAGATGCTTGAGCAAGGTGCACTTCATGCAAATGCACAGGAAATAGAAGAGTTGGTGGGAAAATATGTCCAACTACTCGATGCGGCAAACGATATTCGAATTGTTAAAGGTGGACATGAGTTGACCTTCAGTGTAGAAAAACGTGTAGGAATTCCCTCTACAGGAATCATTCGTCAAGCAGGGGAGCACGGGAATATCCCTTCAGGAGAATCCTATATTGCCCCAATCGAAACATCTGCAAATGGCGAAATTTTAGTGGATGGTTCAATTGCTAATATTGGTGTTCTAAAGGAGCCATTATTATTAAAAATCAAGAATGGACGTTTAGAAGAGGCAATTGGCCCAGATGGTCCACAATTACTGCAATTACTGGGCGAAGGTAATGGTAGACTAATCGCAGAGTTTGGCATCGGAGCCAATAAAAGTGCAATCCTATGTGGTAATGTATTAGAGGATGAAAAGGTGTATGGAACAATCCATATTGCATTTGGCAGTAATGTGCCATTTGGTGGGGCAAATGCGGCAGATGTTCATATTGATTGTGTTGTAAAAAGTCCTGTTGTTTATTTTGATGGGAAGCAAGTAATCTAAGCGAAAGCGTGTCTTCGTATGAAGCACGCTTTTTTGCTTGCTGTAATTTAGAGTTGCTTGTCTTTGTTGGATTACACTATAGTTAACATAGATAAGCTAGAGGATGATAATAATTAACATCTAGTGTCCATTATAAAAAGGAATCAACGAGAGATTCTGTCCATAAAATAGGAGCAATGAGTGAGTGTTGCTTCTGTTTTCATCAAGAAAGAACGTGAGGGTGAAACTATGCTAACATTTACAGATTTACATGGCCTACAAGTCGATTTAAGTTTTTCAAGAGGGGAATTTGAAGTAGAGCCCAAGCATGTCCTTGTTTTTTTAAAGCATGAAAATAAATGGCTATGTACCATCCATAAACGACGTGGTGTAGAGGTGCCAGGGGGCAAATTAGAGGAGGGCGAAACCTTAGAGGAGGCAGCTATTCGGGAAGTTTTTGAGGAGACGGGTGTCCATGTGAAAAATCTGCAATGGTTCGCAGAATATGCGGTTCACGATGAAGTGAAATTTTGTAAAACAGTTTTTACTGCACAATTTGCAGGTCAAGAGCATATTGAATTTGATCTAGAAACATCGGGCATGCTTTGGTTAACAGATGAAGAATTCATCCATCATCCTAACTTAAGCTTTCATATGAAGGATGAGGGCATGAGAAAAATGCTGGAGGAGTTGAAACATCGTGACAAACAATGGTGAAATTGTAGAAAAGCGAGCCTATCCTTCACCAAATCCAGCCATACGGTTAACTGAAATAACTTATTTATCACAGGGTTTACGTATAAAAGGATTATTAGCAGAGCCAAAGGCAGAAGGTACATATGATGGCTTTTTATATTTAAGAGGGGGCATGCAAAGCATTGGAATGGTAAGACCATCACGTATTGCTCAATTTGCAGCTCAGGGCTTTATTGTGTTTGCTCCATACTATCGTGGAAATCGTGGTGGAGAAGGTCGTGACGAATTTGCAGGTGCAGACCGTTACGATGCAGTCTATGCTGTAGATGTTCTCAAACAATTTTGCAATGATAATATACATGTTTTTGGTTTTTCCCGTGGGGGAATTATGGCTCTTTGGACAGCTATTTTAAGAAAGGATATCACCTCTGTCGTCACATGGGCAGGTGTATCTGATGCAACAGCTACTTATTGGGAGCGAACAGATATGCGAAGAATGATGAAACGGGTGATTGGAGGAACACCGAATCGTGTACCTGAAGCTTATGATGCACGAACACCGCTTTTCGAAGTTGAGCAAATAACAGCTCCAGTATTAATTATCCATGGCTATCGGGATGAAAATGTTGATATCGAACATGCTAGACAATTGGCCTTTTTCTTAGACGAGGCTAATAAAACATACGAAACATGGTATGACCCTAACTATGCCCATCAATACCCACCTGCTAAAAATCGAGAAACCGTCCGCGCTCTTTGCCAATGGATGAAACAACAATAATTGAAACAAAGAAAATTGTAGTATGTAATTTGAGAGAACAAAACAATCAATGGAATGTGGTGAAAGGTGAATATGCTATTCGTTTCAGATACGAATTATCTTTTAGCCAAAGGTTTCATAGATTACTCATTTATTAATGTGTGACTATTCTTCTCCCGACATTTACCAATAATAGCCCATCCTTTCTATTAGTAAGGATGGGCTATTTTGTTCGCCTAGAAAAAAAGGACATGGAAAAAACACCTTTGCAGTATGGTTGTTTGGAGTGGAGCCAGCGTAACTCCTTGGGGATTAGCGTCACAGATAAGACCCTGGAGCGAACGAAGTGAGTGAAGCGGCTTATCGGACGCCCCCAGGAAAGGACGCTGGCGGAACGGAAATCTACCCCTTGCTTTGCCAACATGAACAAGAAGAAGGTTTCTTGTTTTTTCTTACCTTTATTCGGGTACAGATATTCTATAACAGGTAATGAAAGAAAAAAGGAGTCAATAAAACGAAATTCACCACGATTACTTTTATCAGGTTATGCCTTTTTCCAAGTTAACACTAGTAATCATGCAATTGTAGTTAACTTAAAAATAATCATACGTAACTCCCTATATTATCATTAAGAAAAAAGAAAAAGAGAACGAGTGAAATCGTTCCCTTTGTTCTGTATATAGTTTATTTTAATGGGCCACCAAGTGTAATGATAGCTTCAGAAACGTTTGTGAATTTCTTAAAGTTTTCATTGAATAGACCTGCAAGTTCAGCCGCTTTTTCATCATAAGCAGCTTTATCTGCCCAAGCTTCACGAGGGTTTAACACTTCAGAAGGTACACCTTCAACTGCTGTTGGAATGTGTAAACCAAAGACAGCATCTTGTGTTGTTTCTACATTAGTTAATTTGCCATCGATTGCTGCACGTACCATTGTGCGTGTGTAAGAAAGCTTCATACGGCTACCTGTACCATATTCGCCACCAGTCCAACCAGTGTTTACTAGGAATACTTGTGCGCCGTGCTCGTCAATCTTTTGACCTAACATTTCTGCATACACTGTTGCAGGAAGTGGAAGGAATGGAGAACCGAAGCAAGTAGAGAATACTGGTTCTGGTTCTGTTACACCACGTTCAGTTCCAGCAAGTTTAGAAGTGAAACCGCTTAGGAAGTGGTACATTGCTTGCTCTTTTGTTAATTTACTGATTGGAGGTAATACGCCAAACGCATCAGCTGTTAAGAAGATGATAGTTTTTGGATGACCTGCAACAGATGGATCAACAATATTTTCGATGTATTGGATTGGATAAGCAACACGTGTGTTTTCTGTTAATGAACCATCATCATAATCACAAATACGAGTTTCTGGGTCAACAGCTACGTTTTCTAAAACAGAACCGAAGCGGATTGCATTGTAGATTTCTGGTTCTTTTTCAGCAGAAAGGTTGATTGTTTTTGCATAGCAACCACCCTCAATGTTGAACACTCCATTATCAGACCAGCCATGTTCATCGTCACCGATAAGCTTACGATCTGGGTCAGCAGATAAAGTCGTTTTACCAGTGCCAGATAGACCGAAGAATAATGCCACATCGCCAGCTTCACCAACGTTTGCTGAACAGTGCATTGAAAGGATTCCTTGTTGTGGTAATAAGTAGTTCATGATACCGAAAATAGATTTTTTCATTTCACCAGCATACTCAGTACCACCAATTAAAATAATTTTCTTTTCAAGTGATACAATGATGAATGTTTCAGAAGATGTACCATCAACTGCAGGATCTGCTTTAAAGTTAGGAGCAGAGATAACTGTGAAGTCTGCAACATGAGAAGCTAATTCTTCTTTAGTTGGACGGATAAATAATTGATGAGCAAAAAGATTGTGCCAAGCGTATTCATTAATCACTTGAATGCTTAATTGAGAATCTTTGTCAGCACCTGCAAAGCCTTTGAATACGAATAACTCGTCACGTTCTTTTAAATATTTTATTACTTTTACATATAGGTTATCGAACACTTCAGAAGAAATAGGTTGGTTGACTTTACCCCAGTCAATTTGATCTTTTGTGCTTTCTTCTTCTACCGTATATTTATCTTTAGGTGAACGACCAGTGTATTTGCCAGTTTCTGCACGAACTGCGCCATCTACTGTTAACATTGCTTCACCACGAGATGTAGCTTTTTCTGCTAATTGTGGTACTGAAAGTTGAACATTAATGTTACCGCCGTTTAATAATTCCTTCAGTTCGTTTGCAATTTCTACTGAATTCATCGATTAAATACCATCCTTTTTTATAGTATTCCCTTGATTTAGAGGGATTTTTTCTTAATTTCAAAAATAGTATAACACAATTGCTTAAATAATCTATACTAATTAAGAAATTATTTTAGAGTTTTTATCACTTTTCAATAAACTGACAAAAAATAATGTTTTTCGAGTAGAATCCAATCAATCCTACTGTAATTAGGCATAAAAATTGAGCCACACATATGTTACCACAAGATGCTAGGTATGTTGTAGGGATTAATTTGCTTCTATTTACATCATCATCCAAGTATGAAAAGTTTTTGTTTAATCAGTTCCTTCCTTTCTATACAGTAATACATTAGAAAATATTTGACAACGTTCGACCTTTTCAGTAACATACAATTGAACGGATACTCTTATCCCGAGCTGGTGGAGGGTCAGGCCCTGTGAAACCCGGCAACCTGCATGAATCATTTCACGACATGCGTTGGTGCCAACCTGATGCAAGGGAACATCCCTTGAACGATAAGAGTGAAAGGTTACGAAGTCATTATTCCTTTCCTCATGTAAAGTAACGTGAGTAAAGGATTTTTTTATTGTTTAAAATGAATGTAAAGGTAAGTATATGTAGTTCTTTCCTTATTATAATGACGGATCTTTCGAAATCCTCGTGTTAAAAGCAGCAGTAACGGCTTGAGAGTTCAATCCTTAGGAGCGGACTTGACATGGGTAATGAGTACCGTATTCATACACAACTACTTTTCATAAAAGTAATAGGAGGAAAACCAAATGACAAACCGTCGACTGTTTACATCAGAGAGTGTAACAGAAGGACATCCAGATAAAATTTGTGACCAAATCTCGGATGCCATTTTAGATGCTATTTTAGCAGAAGATCCAAATGCACGTGTAGCGTGTGAAACTACTGTAACAACAGGATTAGTATTAGTAGCAGGAGAAATTACAACTTCTACTTATGTAGATATTAAAGGTATCGTTCGTGATACTGTAGCCGAAATAGGCTATACACGCGGTAAATATGGCTTTGATGCTGAAAACTTAGCCGTGCTTGTGGCTATTGGTGAACAATCACCGGATATTGCACAAGGTGTTGACCAAGCATTAGAAGCGCGTGAAGGCTCAATGACAGATGCTGATATTGAAGCTATTGGTGCTGGTGACCAAGGTCTAATGTTTGGTTACGCATGTAATGAAACACCAGAGTTAATGCCACTACCAATTAGTTTAGCACACAAATTAGCACGTCGTTTAACAGAAGTACGTAAATCAGGAGAATTAGCGTATTTACGTCCTGATGGTAAAACTCAAGTAACGATTGAATATGATGACAATAATGTACCAGTACGTGTGGATACTATTGTTATTTCAACACAGCATGATGAAGAGGCAACACTGGATCAAATTCAAGCAGATTTAAAAGAATTTGTTATTGGACCTGTTGTGCCAAGTGAATTATTAGATGCTAACACGAAATATTTCATCAACCCAACTGGCCGTTTTGTAATCGGTGGACCAAAAGGAGATGCTGGGTTAACAGGACGTAAAATCATTGTTGATACATACGGTGGTTACGCGCGTCATGGTGGTGGAGCATTCTCAGGTAAGGATGCGACAAAGGTAGACCGTTCAGCAGCTTATGCAGCACGTTATGTAGCGAAAAATATTGTAGCAGCTGGATTAGCAGACCGCGCTGAGGTACAACTTGCCTATGCGATTGGTGTTGCACAACCTGTTTCCATTGCTGTCGATACATTTGGTACAGGCAGAGTGAAAGAAAGTGAAATCGTAGAATGGGTTCGTGAACTATTTGATCTACGCCCAGCAGGTATAATTAAAATGCTGGATCTACGCCGTCCGATCTATAAACAAACTGCAGCATATGGTCATTTTGGCCGCACTGACTTAAATGTGCCATGGGAACAAATCGATAAAGCTGATGCACTTCGAGAAAAAGCACATCTGTAAACTATTGAACTAAAGTAATGAAGTCGTTAGAACGTTATTCTAGTGTACTAATATGCAAGGGGGCAATGTTGCCCCTTTTATTTTTTCAAAAAAACCTCGCACTGGCTCGTGAACAAGAAATGGTCACGGCCACGCGAGGGATTTTTTTCGTTAGTATTGAATTTTTGTGTATGATTGGTTACTTCTGAAGGGATTTATAATATTGACCTTTTTCTACGTATTCACGTACGATACGCTCCATATCCTCTTTGTCTTCAGCATTTAATTCACGGACAACTTTGGCTGGGCGACCCAATGCTAAACTATTCGGAGGAATGACCTTACCTGGAGGTACGAGGCTTCCTGCTCCAATAAATGCACCCTCTCCAATTTCTGCACCGTCTAATATAATGGAGCCCATACCAATTAAAGCATTTTTGCGAATTGTACAACTATGTAAAGTGACTTGGTGTCCGACTGTAACCTCATCTTCAATAATAAGTGGATATTTTGGGCTTTGATGTAAGCAACAAAGATCTTGGATGCTAACACGTTTACCAATAATTGTTGGTGAGACATCCCCACGAATGACTGTATTAAACCAAATTGTTGTTTCAGCACCAATTGTTACATCGCCCGTAACGGTTGCATAATCAGCAATGAAAACAGACGGATCGATCTTTGGCGTTTTATCTTTGAATGGATAAATCATGAAAATCGCCTCTTTTCTTTCTATAATGTAGTATTATCGTATCAAATACGCAACTTTATGGAAATATAAAATTAAAATGTGGCATTTATTTCGATATAATCAAAGTGTAATTATTTTTTAGGAGGACTATGTGAATGTGGAAATGGGAAGCTGATGGACAAGCAAAGGCTGTGATTGCTATTCTTCATGGTGCTTATGAAAATCACCGTTGGTATGCATGGCTTATAGAGAAATTAAGAATGGAAGGCTTCCACATAGTCATGGGGGATTTACCTAATCATGGTATTAATGCAAGGTTTGCTCGTGTCCATGATGAGGACTTCAAATTGTACAATAAGTATACAAGAAATCTAATTGAAAATGCTTTTTCATATAATTTACCAACCTTTTTAATAGGTCATGGTCTTGGAGCAACATTAATTCTCCATACAATGCAAAAGAAGCAATATGAATGTGCTGGCATTATTTTGACATCACCTTGGTTGCAATTAAAGCTATTACCAGGTAAATTATCGAATGCTTTAACGAGTTTAAGTGCTTTAACAGCTAATGTTAAAATGACACACGATATTAATTTAGAAAAATTAACGCGAAGTGTTGAAGGTAGAGAAGAGATGAAAGATGATATACCATTCATGTCTGTCGTGTCAGTGAAATGGTATCGGGAGCTGCAGCAAATGATGAAAAATTTAGTGCTGCTACCTAAAGGTGAATTCCCGAATATGCCGATGCTCATCATGACTGCTGAGAAAGATAAGATTACTGAAACTCGACAAACTCGTAATTGGCTTCATCAACAAGAATTCACAGAGTTTCAGTTCAAAGAATGGGAAAATTGTTATCATAATTTATTTCATGAAGTAGAGCGTGAAGAGATTTTTATGTATATTCGAGATTTTATTAATAATGCGCTAAGAAGAATTGGTTATATAATTAAATAGGTTTATACCCTTCCATTTACTAGGTTACTTACTTAAATATTGTTACTTAAAAATAATATTGTAATTTTCAGAAAAGTGTAATACTATAATGACTTAAAGTAAGGTATTTTAAATTGGAGGGGTAAAATGGATGTAATTGTGGAGAAGTTAAATGGGATATTATGGGGACCGTGGTTTATTTATGGTATCTTGTTGATTGGGTTGTTTTTCTCAATCATTACAAGGTTCCTACAAGTAAGGCATATTAAAGATATGTTTGTTTTAATGTTTAAAGGGGAAAAATCGGACAAAGGAATTTCGTCTTTCCAAGCCATGTCGATAGCACTATCAGGACGTGTAGGTACAGGTAATATTGCCGGTACTGCGACAGCGATTGGAATGGGAGGACCCGGTGCTGTCTTTTGGATGTGGGCAATTGCTTTCATTGGTGCGGCAACCGCGTATGTAGAGTCAACATTAGCTCAAATCTATAAAGAAGAGAAAGATACTGAATATCGTGGTGGACCGGCCTTTTACATAGAAAAAGGAATGGGCCAAAAATGGTTTGCAGTTATTTTTGCAGTGGCTGCTTTGATTGCGATGTTAATCTTAATGCCTGGTGTACAGTCAAATGCTATTGCAGGTGCTGTTGAAAACGCTTTCGGTTTGGATACTTGGATCACAGGTCTTATTATTGTCGTTTTATTAGGCGCAATTATTATCGGGGGCGTTAAATCCATTGCAAATGCAGCTCAAATCATTGTACCGTTTATGGCATTAGCATACATCATTATGGCTATTATCATTATTGTTATGAATATCTCTGAAGTACCTTCAGTATTTGCATTAATTTTCTCAAGTGCCTTTGGTGCTCAAGAGATTTTTGGAGGTATTATTGGTTCTGCCATTGCTTGGGGTGTTAAACGTGGAATTTACTCCAATGAAGCTGGCCAAGGAACAGGGGCTCACCCTGCAGCAGCAGCCGAAGTATCGCATCCAGCTAAGCAAGGGATTGTTCAAGCAGCTTCTGTGTACATTGATACTTTATTAATTTGTTCTGCTACGGCATTTATGATTTTATTTACAGGGATGTACAATGTACAAGATGAAAAGGCAGCGGAAGGAACAGATCCATTTATCCATATTGGGGAATTTAATAATGGTGGATTAGCTGGCGATGAACAAATGACATTTGCAAAAAGTATTGAAGCGGGTGCTGCGTATACACAATATGCGGTTGATTCATCATTACCAGGCTTTGGTGCTCCATTTGTAGCTATTGCGTTATTCTTCTTTGCCTTTACAACAATTATGGCTTACTACTACATTGCTGAAACAAATGTCGCTTATTTATTTAGAGGTAACACAGAAAAGGTATTTATTTGGATAGCAAAAATTGCTATTTTAATTGCAGCATTCTATGGTACAGTTCGTACTTCTGGTCTAGCATGGGCAATGGGAGATGTGGGCCTTGGTCTCATGGTTTGGATTAACGTACTTGCCATTTTAATTATTATGAAGCCAGCAATTGTTGCACTAAAAGATTATGAGAAACAGAAAAAAGAAGGAAAAGACCCTGTCTTTGATCCTCGTAAACTAGGAATTAAAGGTGCAGATTTCTGGATTGACTATAATGAAAAACGAAAAAATAAATAGTTAAAGAGGAAGGCGATTAACTAGTTTCTATTAAACTAATTAATCGCCTTTTTTCTTGTACCTGATCGTATTAAATAGGATATTCTTTCATTTTCTCTAACGCAATAACAAATGGTGGATCATTCTGCTGATTGAGGAATTCATATTTTAAGACATGTACATATTTTTGTGGAAGCTTACTGACATAGTCAATAACACTATCTCGCTCTTCCTTTCCACCAGGATGACCATGATAAATGACTAGGACAATTAACCCTCCAACTTTCAAAAGCTTTAGCAAATCCTCGATAGCCTGTATTGTAGTAGTTGGTTGGGTAATAATATCATGGTTGCTACCAGGTAAATAGCCAAGATTAAAGATGGCTGCCGCTACTGGCTTGTGTACAAAGTTTGATACTTCCTCATGTCCTTTGTTTAATACAAGAGCGCGGTGCTCTAAACCGTGATCTAATAGACGATGGAGTGTAGCGTCCACTGCCTCCTTTTGAACATCAAAGGCATATACTTGTCCTTTATCTCCGACTAGCTGTGCTAAAAAGAGGGTATCATGGCCATTTCCTGCCGTCGCATCAACCACAGTATCTCCCTCTGCTATACTATCCTTTAATAGCCGCTGGGCATACTGTAAAACACGTTGTAATTTCATTTTGTAACCTCAGCCTTATAAAACTTCCCTTGCCAACTGCCACGACGTTCAAGCTCGGCATCAATACCATTCAACACTTCCCATTTATTGACACTCCACATTGGCCCAATCATTAAATCAATCGGTCCATCGCCTGTAATGCGATGAATAACCATGTCAGGTGGTAAAATTTCTAATTGATCAGCGACTAGCTTTGTGTAAACATCCTGATCTAAAAATTCTAGCATCCCTTTTTCGTATTGCTTTACCATAGGTGTTCCTTTTAATAGGTGAAGTAAGTGGATTTTAATACCTTGGACATCTAGCTTTGCCACTTCTCGTGCGGTTTCCATCATCATGTCATAGTCTTCTAAAGGCAGGCCGTTAATAATATGTGAGCAAACACGTATCCCATGTTTGCGCAATTTTTCAACACCTTCTACATAGGTTGCATAATCATGGGCGCGGTTAATAAGATTGGCAGTTTTTTCATGAACAGTTTGAAGGCCAAGCTCAATCCATAAATACGTACGCTCATTTAATTCAGCTAAGTATTCTACGACATCATCTGGTAAACAGTCCGGACGTGTAGCAATGGACAAACCAACTACACCTTCTTGCGCTAAAGCAGCTTCAAACTTTTCCTTTAAAACTGGCAATGGGGCATGTGTATTAGTATAGGCTTGGAAGTAGGCCATGTATTTGCCGTCTTTCCATTTTTGATGCATTTTATCTCGAATTTCGGCGAATTGGACATCGATTGGATCGACCTTATTGCCTGCAAAATCGCCAGAGCCAGCAGCACTGCAAAATGTACAGCCACCAAAGGCTACTGTGCCGTCACGATTGGGGCAATCAAAGCCTGCGTCTAACGCTACTTTAAACACTTTATGACCAAATTGATCACGTAAATAGCGATTCCATGTATAGTATCTTTTCCCCTCAGAAGGAAAAGGAAAATTCATTTCTGTCATTTATTTCACTCCTCTAACTCTTTATTTTATCATGTGCTTTTCGTTCCGTCATGGGAGAAGGGCTTAATCATACATAGAAGTTTTAAATTGTAACGAAAAAGAGAAGATGGAATATCATTCCTAAGTAAAATATTGTGGAAGACTTGTAAAAAGGGTAAAATTATTTTCCTTGTACTTTTAAGTGTTTCAGCATAAACTAGCTATTTAGAGAAGCGAAATAATGGAGGTCATCATATGCCAAAACGTGTTTGGTTTTTAATAATTGGAATGCTTGTTAACACAACAGGCAACTCTTTTTTATGGCCTTTAAATGCCATTTATATGCATGATTATTTAGGAAAAACGCTTGCGATGGCTGGCTTTGTCTTAATGCTCAATTCTGCTGCTGGGGTACTTGGTAACCTACTAGGAGGTTACTTATTTGATAGAATTGGTGGCTATAAGGCTATAATGTTTGGCATTCTGTTAACGATTGCTTCACTAATTGGTTTAACGATTTGGCACGGTTGGCCACATTATGTGTGGTTTTTAACAATACTCGGCTTTAGTGGGGGCATCGTTTTTCCAAGTATGTTTGCATTAGCTGGTGCTGCATGGCCAGAGGGCGGACGAAAAGCCTTTAATGCCATCTATTTGGCACAGAATGTTGGAGTTGCTGTAGGACCTGCACTTGCAGGTATAGTGGCAGATTATCAATTTGACTATGTTTTTAAAGTAAATTTAGGGATGTATATTTTATTCTTTTTCATTGCGCTATTTACATTTAAGCGTTTAGAGGTAGGGAGTATTGCACCGAAGAGTGTCGTTAGTGAAAGTAAACGAATTGTTAACAAGGCACCATTCTATGCTTTGTTAATTATTAGTGCGTCCTCCGTTTTATGTTGGCTAGCATATTCTCAATGGAGTGCAACGATTTCGTCTTATACCCAAGATTTAGGCTTGGGGTTAAAACAATACAGCTTACTTTGGACAATAAATGGTCTACTTATTGTTTTGGGGCAACCTCTTATTGCGCCTCTTGTAAAACGGTGGGAGCATCATTTAAAACGTCAGTTAGTGTTTGGTGTAACGCTTATTGCCATTTCTTTTGGAATTATTGCCTTTGCAAGTGATTTTAAAATGTTCGGTGCAGCGATGCTTGTTTTAACATTTGGCGAAATGTTTTATACCCCCGCATTGCCAACCATTGCGAATCAACTTGCACCAAAAGGACGACAAGGGTTTTATCAGGGCATAATTAATAGTGCTGCGACTGGGGGACGGATGATTGGGCCATTATTCGGCGGGATAATGGTGGATCAGTTTGGGATGATCCCTCTAGTGTTAACCTTAGTGGTCATTGTGCTGTTGGCTATTATCCCATGTTTAACTTACGATTATCCTTTAAAAAAGAACAATATAGTTGTAGATTAATAATCTAACAAAATAAAAAGAGAGCAAAATCGAGTGTGTATAACACTAGGTTTTGCTCTTTTTTATAGGAGATATTGAAAAATATTGTCAACAGGCTTACAATTATATATATTCAAATATTTGAATATGTAGTGATATGGAGGTTTTTTTATGGAAGAGGGCTTACAACAGTTTAAGGCGGATTTTTTTAAAGCATTAGCACATCCGTTACGTATTAGAATACTTGAACTCCTTGTAGATGGTCAGAAAAGTGTCAACGAGATTCAAGATTGTTTAGAAAAAGAGGGCTCGGCAGTTTCACAGCAATTAAGTGTTTTACGTGCTAAAAATATTGTTTATGGGGTGAAAGAAGGTAAAAAAGTTTACTATTCTTTAAGTGATCCAATGATTGGTGAATTACTCGGAGTGGCAAAGGATATTTTTAATAACCATTTAGTTAATACCATTTCAAGATTAGAAGAAATGACGAGCAATGAAGGTGACGAAGACAATAAGTAAATCAATGATGTTTAAAAATTATGCTTTGCTTATTATTTTGAAGGGAAGATTTATCTATGAAGTCACTGTTTACAGGACGCTTTGAAGGGTATTCAGTTCATCATGTAAAGAAGGATGTAATGTCTGGAATTATTGTTGGGATTGTCGCCATTCCACTCGCCATGTCCTTTGCCATTGCATCTGGTGTGAAACCTGAGTATGGTATTTATACCGCTTGTATTGCTGGTATCCTTATTTCGCTTTTTGGTGGATCTAAATATCAAATTGGTGGGCCCACCGGAGCGTTTGTGCCGGTATTATTAGGAATTGTCCTTACTTATGGCTATGAAGATTTATTACTTGCCGGTTTAATGGCAGGGGTTCTGCTTTGCTTAATGGGTATTTTTAAGCTGGGGTCTTTAATTAAGTTTATTCCTCGCCCTGTAACAGTTGGTTTTACTGCAGGTATAGCTGTTCTTATTTTTACAGGTCAAATTGCCAATTTTTTAGGGCTAACCAATATGGAAAGACATGAATATTTTATGGACAATATACAAGAAATCGTTAAGCAGCTAGGTACGACGAATGTTTATAGTATCTTTACGGCAATCCTTTGTTTACTAACGATTATCATCACACCAAAACTTTTTCCAAAAGTTCCTGGTGCATTAGTTGGAATTGTTGTTTCAACTCTTGTGGCAACGTTCTTCTTTTCAGGACAAGTTTCCACTATTGCAACAGCCTATGGTCAAATTCCTAATTCATTACCTCATTTTGCTTTTCCTCCTATTACGTTGGAACGCTTACAACAGCTTATTGGTCCAGCGTTTGTCATTGCAATGCTAGGAGGCATAGAATCTCTGCTATCTGCTGTCGTTGCAGACGGGATGACAAATAGTAAGCATAACAGCAACCGGGAACTTATTGGGCAAGGGATTGCCAATATCGTGACGCCATTGTTTGGAGGTATACCTGCCACGGGTGCGATTGCACGTACAGCGACCAATATTAAAACAGGCGCAGTTTCTCCTATGTCAGGTATCATCCATGGTGTGTTTGTCTTAGTCACATTATTGTTATTAGCTCCATATGCGTCACACATACCGTTAGCAAGTATGGCTCCTGTGTTAATGGTAGTAGCTTGGAATATGAGTGAACGACACCATTTTTCGCATATTGTGAAGTTAAAATCTGGAGATTCACTTGTATTATTGATTACCTTTTTATTAACTGTCTTTACTAGTCTTACATTAGCAGTCGAAGTAGGGCTAGTCTTGGCTGTGCTTTTATTTGCGAAACGGATGAGTGAAAAGCTTGTTGTCACAAAAGTATTACCCGATCATTCCCTCAAAGGGGAGAAGGTGCAGGCACATGTCGTTCACAAGCAGCATGATTGTCCGCAAATTAGCATGTATACAATTGAAGGTCCACTGTTTTTTGGTGCAGCACAAATGTTTGAACAAACGATTGAAAGCGCGTTACATCAGAAATCAAAAGTTTTGATTTTACGAATGGGGAAAGTGCCCTTTATGGATTCAACTGGTGAAGCATATTTTAGCAATATCATGGATAACTTTATAGCGCAAGGTGGTACTATTTTGTTAACTGGTGTGCAAGGTGATTTAAAGGTAGCCCTGCAGCACAATGGAATCTACGATAAAATAGGCGCGCAACATTTTTATCAGCACACAGGAGAAGCAATTACAAAAGCTATTAGCTATTTGGATGTAAATCAATGCATTGGATGTCAGCATTTTGCTTTTCATGAATGTAAGGATTTATCTAAAACTAAGGAAAAAAAGGAATTAATTGTTCAGTAATGGGTAACCTGTAAACAAAGGCTTGTGCTTTTCAATACTTTCCATTAGAATAAATGCAATATCATGTAAAGACTGTGATGAGGAATAGTAGATTTGTGGTTCTTTTTAGAGAGCTAGCGGTTGGTGAAAGCTAGTAAGAAAGCAAGTTGAACTCGCCTTCTGAGTCTGCCCGCGTGAAATATCGTGTGTCGTTTCTTCCGCGTTAAGGAAGCTTGAGCCGAGTGTAATCACTAATCTGGGTGGTACCGCGGGAGTACAAATTCTCTCGTCCCTTCTTTAAGAATGGGGCGAGTTTTTTTATTTTTTAAATATTTTGTCAATTCTGATGAAGAGCAACATGATCCATCGAAGGAGGAAAAAGAATGAGTTTTAATCATCAACAAATTGAAAAAAAGTGGCAGCAATATTGGGCTGATAATAAAACATTTAAAACTGAAAATGAAACAGCGAAGCCTAAATTTTATGCCCTAGATATGTTCCCATATCCATCTGGCGCTGGACTTCATGTAGGCCATCCAGAAGGATATACAGCAACAGATATCCTTTCACGCTTTAAACGTATGCAAGGCTACAATGTATTACACCCAATGGGCTGGGATGCATTTGGTTTACCAGCTGAGCAATATGCACTTGATACTGGTAATGATCCAGCTGAGTTTACCGCAAAAAATATTGCGACATTCAAGCGTCAAATCCAAGAGCTAGGCTTTAGCTATGATTGGGATCGCGAAATTAACACAACGGACCCTAACTATTATAAATGGACACAATGGATTTTTATCCAACTTTATAAAAAAGGTTTAGCTTATGTCGATGAAGTGGCTGTGAACTGGTGTCCAGCACTTGGTACTGTATTGGCGAATGAAGAGGTAATTGATGGGAAATCAGAACGTGGAGGGCATCCAGTAGAACGTCGACCAATGAAACAATGGATGCTAAAAATTACGGCATATGCAGACCGTTTAATTGATGACTTAGAGGAAGTAGATTGGCCAGAGTCTATTAAAGATATGCAACGTAACTGGATTGGTCGTTCAGAAGGGGCAGAAGTAACATTTGATATTGATGGTACAGATCAAAACTTCACGGTATTTACAACACGTCCTGATACATTATTTGGTGCTACATACTGTGTGCTTGCACCTGAACATAAATTAGTAGAACAGATTACTACTGCTGAACAACGCCAAGCTGTCGAGGATTATTTAGAAAAGGTCAAAATGAAATCTGACCTTGAGCGTACAGATTTAGCGAAAGAGAAAACAGGTGTATTTACAGGAGCCTATGCAGTGAATCCGATTAACGGTAAAAAAGTACCGATTTGGATTGCTGATTATGTACTAGTGTCTTACGGTACAGGTGCTATTATGGCGGTTCCAGCCCATGATGAACGCGACTATGAATTTGCAACAGCGTTCGGCTTAGACATTGTACCTGTCCTTGAAGGCGGAGACATCAGCAAAGAAGCATTTACTGGTGATGGTCCACATATTAACTCGGACTTCCTAAATGGTTTAAACAAAGTAGATGGCATCGCGAAAGCAATCGAATGGTTAGAGCAAAAAGGCGTAGGGGAGAAGAAAATCTCTTATCGTCTACGTGACTGGTTATTCTCTCGTCAACGTTACTGGGGTGAACCGATTCCAATGATTCATTGGGAAGATGGCACGATCACACCTGTTCCAGAAGAGGAACTACCATTAATGCTTCCGAAAACAGATAATATCCGTCCATCGGGTACTGGTGAATCACCATTGGCAAATATTGCAGAATGGGTGAATGTTGTAGATCCAGAGACAGGCAAAAAAGGCCGTCGTGAAACAAATACAATGCCACAGTGGGCAGGCTCTAGCTGGTACTTCTTACGCTATATCGATCCTACAAATACAGAAGCGATTGCTGATCCAGAATTACTAAAACGCTGGTTACCAGTTGATATTTATATTGGTGGGGCTGAGCATGCTGTACTACATTTACTATACGCTCGCTTCTGGCATAAAGTGTTATATGATTTAGGTGTTGTTCATACGAAAGAGCCGTTCCAAAAATTATTTAACCAAGGTATGATTCTTGGTGAAGGTAATGAAAAAATGTCTAAATCTAAAGGGAATGTTGTAAACCCAGATGAAATCATCGATTCGCATGGGGCAGATACATTACGTTTATATGAAATGTTTATGGGACCACTTGAGGCTTCTGTTGCATGGTCTACAAATGGCTTAGACGGCGCACGACGCTTCTTAGACCGTATCTGGCGTCTATTTGTCAATGAAGAGGATGGAACAATCTCTGCTAAAATTCAAGTATCTAACGATCAAACACTTGAAAAAGCTTATCACCAAACAGTGAAAAAAGTGACAGAGGATTATGAAGGCATCCGCTTTAATACAGCTATTTCACAAATGATGGTATTTATCAACGATTGCTATAAAGTTGATGTGATCCCAACAGCCTATGCGGAAGGTTTTGTTAAAATGCTAGCACCAATCGCTCCACATATTGCTGAAGAATTATGGCAGCTATTAGGTAATGAAGGAACAATTTCTTATGCGCAATGGCCAACGTATGATGAAGCTAAGCTTGTGGATGATGAAGTAGAAGTAGCAGTGCAAGTTGCGGGTAAAGTACGTGCTAAAATCGTCGTAGCAAAAGATGCTTCAAAAGAGGACATCGAAAAAGTGGCGTTGGCTGATGAAAAAGTACAAGAATATATGGCAGGAAAGAGCTTAGTAAAAGTCATCGTTATTCCAGGCAAACTTGTCAATATTGTCGTTAAATAAAGAGACATAAATTAAAATGTGCATTACTAAAACATAGTTATCAATACCTAAATAAAAAAATAAATCAAAGGACAAAACATATTTTATATGACTAATATGTTTTGTCCTTTTTAAATTAGTATAACGAAATACTAAAGAAACCTTCAGGTTCGGTCCATCCTTCTCATTTATAACGATTAAACGGAATTCTTTTAACACTTTTGTATTTTTTAAATGGACAGGTACAGTAAATCCAGATCCTTTCTGGATAGGTTCTCAATGTTAATTATTAGAAAAGGAGAATAGTTTTGTTATCTATAGTTCCTATTATTCTTTTTGGTATTTCACTTACCCCTTTGTATTGTACTATTTCTTAGAATGAATCGAATCAAAGAACGTAAAGAGAAATTACCTCTAATAATTCTATTTAGTTTCACTCTACTTAGTTTTTTAGTGCTATTGTATTTTTGGCTTTTTCATTAAATAACATCGTTAAATTTTTTGAAGTGAAGGAATGGATAGATCCCATTCAAGAGCAGAATCATTTGAATCAGTCTATTATTCAGAACGATGAAAAACTGAAAGAACACTCATCTGTTTAAGAGTTAAAACAAATGAGTGTTTTTTTAATTTGATAAGTGTTGGGCATGAACGCCTTTAATTGGGCAAAGCGGTCATATTCAGTCATTCTTAGCACCTAACTTTCTTTTCATCCTTTCTTGTCTACATCTTGCAAATGTCGTTGTTTTGATGTGCAACCCATAGCGATTACGAAGATACAATACAGAAAAACTGCACCCAACTAACCGAGTCGAGTGCAGTTCAAAAATAGTCCCATATTCAGTTTAAATAATCAATCCAACAATAATAGCTGTTAGGATACTTACAAGTGTAGCGCCGTACAACAACTTTAAGCCAAATCGTGCAACAACATTTCCTTGTCTTTCGTTCAACCCTTTCACTGCCCCGGAAATAATACCAATGGATGAAAAGTTGGCAAAGGATACAAGGAATACAGAAATAATGCCCAGTGTACGTTCACTCATGGACGCTGAGACGTCACCAAGATTGATCATGGCAACGAATTCATTCGTTACTAATTTAGTTGCCATAATGCCGCCAGCAGAAACAGCATCTTTCCATGGGATCCCCATTAAGAAGGCGATTGGTGCAAAGATATAGCCTAATATTTCTTGGAAAGAGATGCCGATAATCATATCAAATAGTGAATTGATTAAATCCATTAAAGCTACGAAACCAATAAGCATGGCACCAACAATGATGGCTACTTTAAAGCCATCCATAATATATTCTCCAATCATTTGGAAGAAGGCTTGCTTATGCTCATCTTCAATCGTTAAGATATCTTCCTTTTCATCTACAGTATAAGGATTAATGATGGACACAATGATAAAGCCCCCAAATAGATTCAGGACTATGGCCGTTACAACATATTTAGGCTCAATCATTGTCATGTAGGCTCCAACAACTGACATCGAAACGGTAGACATAGCTGATGCACATAAAGTATACATACGATGAGGGGCAATCTTATCTAATTGTTTTTTGACCGTTATGAATACTTCGGATTGTCCTACCATAGCAGAAGCAACGGCATTATAGGACTCTAATTTTCCCATACCACTGACTTTGCTTAAAAATAATCCTATCCATTTCATAAATAAGGGAAGTATTCTAAAGTGTTGTAAAATCCCGATCAAGACTGAAATAAAGATAATCGGTAATAATACTGTTAAAAAGAATGGTGATTCTCCTTCATTTGCTAAACCACCAAAAACAAATGATATACCTGCATTGGCATATGATAATAAATGATCAAATACTTTTGTGATTCCTTTGATTAGAACATAACCAACTGTTGTATTGAGTAGTAAAGCTGCCAATAAAAATTGGATGATTAACATAATAACTATATATTTATATTTTATTTCTTTTTTGTTTTTACTCATTAAAAAAGCTAATGCAAAAACAAGTAACAATCCACACAAGGATATTAAGTACCTCATCATTTCCTCCATATTTATATATAATATTTTTTGCCATGATGTTCCAATTTCAAAAGAACAGCTTAAGATCTAATTAGTCAGACGTCAGACAAACAATCTCACTATAACAGTTTTTTTGCTAGTTATTCAATAGAAAAAAGAAAAAAAGTATGCTTCTTGGCATACGAATACGATAAATACAGTGTATAACCGACATATTCCAAATAAAATCATTAAAATCAACGATGAAAAAAATGCTTGTTACAATGCTTTTTTATTGTGTGGAGTTTTTGAAAAATTATGTCCATCGTAAAAACGTAGCGGTTATTTTCTTTTTTTGAAACCAATAAGCAATGGATTACGACTATAGGGTGAATGTGTATAGGAGGTGTTTGGGTGAGTGAGCATTTAGCAGCCATTATGGAAGAGCACGGTGAATATTGCTTACGAGTGGCTTATCTATATGTAAAGGACTGGTCGATTGCTGAAGAAATTGTTCAGGATGTATTTTTCGCGTATTAACGTCAGCAGAATCGTTTTGAACAAAGATCCTCCCTAAAGACGTATTTAGTCAAAATTACCGTACATAAAAGTCATGATTATCTACGAAGTTGGAAAAATAAACGACATCTATTGATGGAAAAAATACATATGGGTGCAAGTAAACGTACTCCGGAAAAGGAATTAGTAGTTAAGGATGAGCGATCAACATTAAAGTGTGCTTTATTTGAGTTACCAATTACTTATCGAGAGGTAGCTATCCTTTATTATTATCAGGAATTAAAGATCAGGGAAATGGCAGATATTCTTGCATGTACAGAAAATACGATTAAAACTAGATTGCACCGAGCAAGAAAAATGTTACAGGAAAGATTAGAGAAAAGTGAGTGGGAGGTGTTAGTAGATGACAACTTTTAAAGAGAAGTTGGATCAAGAACTTGGCGAAGCACCACGATTTACGCAATCATTACAGCAGGATATTCTACAGCGAGTACAGCAAGAAAAAAAGGTAACAAAACGCTGGTCATATCCACTGATTTTTATAGGTGCGATACTCATACTACTTTTGTTAGTAGAGATGGGGCCATTAGGACAGATGGAGCAAACTCGTCAAGCTTCAATTGTTACCCTGGCACAGCAAGAAACAGTAAAAAAATATACGATGATTTCAAATTCAGATGAGGAGACCTTTCTAGCGGGAAGACCTGGGTGGACGATTGGCCAAAAAGTATATAAACAAATTCCCGAAAAGGAATTATTACAGCAGCTATTACAGCAGGCCACAGTAACACAGAAATATGAAGAGAACCAATTTTTATTTCGTACCATACAGGATGTTTGGGCACAGTTTGAAAATGACCAGATCATTAAGTTGAAGATGTTCATAGGTGAGGAAAGTATTCTAATAGAAGATCATGACCATAAATCATTTTATAAAGTTAATAATAGAGAACTGACAAAGGCTTATGAAAACCTCACTCTCAAAGATCAAGCTAAATTTGGAATGAAAGGTTATGTTGTTTTTCTAGTCCTTCTACTAGCTATTCATATGCTTGTCGAAAAAATAATGAGGAAAAGGTTCAACATTCCAAAGGGGTATGTTTCTAGGGGCCATCGACGTGCTGTATGGACTCTTAAAGCTTTGAATATCGTCATGCTCATTTTATTTATGGTAAAAGGGTGGATTTTATATACCGTCATCATTGGAGGATACTTAACTGTTATTCTTTTTAGTTCCATTTTTATAGACTACTGCTACGGTCGAGAGGAAAAAAGAAATTATCTTTCTATCAGTTTAGCTATTGTCAGTCTCCTATTACTTAGCCTATTTATTTTTTATATCAGCTAATTGAAGACAAAAGCCTGAACCCGAAAAAATCTAGTGTTCAGGCTTCTTTTCTTTAGTTTCAGTTTGTAGCATTAATTGATAGATACACGAAATCATAAAGCTAGCAGCTAATCCATATAGCATGTTAAAGTTTAGACCTACACCTAATCCGATAATCATGGAAAGCAGTAGAACCAGCCAGCTATGTTGATGAATGCTACGATTAGTAAATAACAGAATTAACATAAACGGTAGCATTGAAATGTGTAAGAAGGCGAAAGAATAGATAACACCTAAAATAGTTAAATCAATAGATAAGAAAAAAATTAATATAATAACCATTAGACAAATCAAATAAAAGTAGTAAGGTCTTTTCTTCACAAAAAATCGTTTCGTTGCCCGCATGTCTACTAGTAAGGTCGTTACAACAGCTAATAGAACAATAACAAGGAAGGCAAAAGTTAGAAAGCCTGGTTGTACTTCATATAAAAATGTGAAAATCAGAACTTGAAACTGGCCAAAGGAGCCACCATATAAAGCAATCATTAAGATGGCTGTGAATGACAGTGTTAATAACGCTAAGATCACACCTGATGAAAGTAGACTACGACGCACTTTTTTTGGCTTAATAAATGCAATTAAATACCAAGTCGATTTATCAAAGAGAACTTGTCCTAAAACAGCTAGTTGAATTATAACAAAAAAGAGTAGGATCTCACTATTTTTAAAATAAAATAAATACGGGTGGTATAAGCGAATTCCTTCATATACAGTACTTGCGCCATTTTGTACGAAGTAATAAATGGGAATAAAAATAAGTAAAGAAAAAAGAGCAATAATAAATAAAATTTCGAGCCATAGTATACTTTTCACTGACATGATCCGATCAAGAAGTAACATGATAATTAAAAATAAAAAAAGTGTAATAGGCACAGGGATATTTAACATAATTTCAGATAATACACTGATGCTTATTAATTGAATTAGCCATAGTTCAATGCCTGTCAGAAGATAAAATAGCCGTATCACTTTTAAATTCATGCCACTTAATTTTTGCTGTATCGTAAAAAGTAAAAAACTTTGTGTATGTTGATGTTGCGTGTAATCACTCTTATTTAACAATGAGCCGAGTACAATAAACGAAATAGCCGTTGCTAATGTATAACAAATACCTGCCATAAAGCCAAAAGAAATAAGGGCTGAGGGTGAGGACAATAATAAGTTCCCATGAATCCATCTAGCTAAAAGAATGATAACACCTGCCGCAGTGCTTAAACTTGCAAATGGTACGAGCAATGGAATTTTCTTTAGCATACAATCAATTACCTTTACTTATTTTAGATGATTTATATTGTCGTGGTGATTGGTTATATTTTTTCTTAAAGGCGACACTAAAATAGTGTTGGCTATTAAAACCACAGCTCTCTGCAATTGTAGACATACTTGCATCCAGATTATCATTTATTTTCTTCACAGCCATTTCTAGTCGATAATTGTTTATATACTCATTAATTCCGACGGACTGCTCCTCCAAAAATTTACGGCTTAAATAGCTAGGGTTCAAATGAATCTTTTCTGCAATTATATTTAAACTCAGTTTTTCATAATAGTTTTCATGAATATAGGAAAGTGCGCTTTGGATTGCATCATGGTTAGAGCTCCACACTTTATATTTCTCCACGATAGCATTTAATTCGCTAGCAATAACTGGTTTTGTAAGATAATCCTTTACCCCGATACGCAATGCTTGTTGGGCATATTCAAAGGTCTGATAAGCAGTTACCATAATGATATCAACTTCATAAAGCTCCTTTAGTTCCTTACTTAAAGTGATTCCATCTTTCCCAGGCATTTGAATATCTAAAAAGGCGATGGTCATACGATGCTTTTTAGCTAATTGCAGAGCTTGTGAGGCATCCTGAGCAGTATGGAATGTCCAATTAGGAAAATGAGGTTTTAATAAATAAATCATTTGCTCTAATTCTAGCGGCTCATCATCTGCGATTAATATATTCAAGGTGTCATTCTCCTTTCACATTCAAATTGATAGAAAGCCTAAGCGGGAACATGGATTGTCACAGTATAAAACTGTTCATTATTTTGGATCGAGAATAAAATATTTTCGAGTCCATAAATAAGCTCAAGTCGTTTTCTAATATTTTCAAGACCGTAACCTTGCTGCAATTCGTCCTCTACTAGCACAGTAGTATGTTCTATCTTTTCAAGTGGTTGTGTATTTTTAATTTCTATTAATAATATGTTATCCATTTTTTTTATCGTAATAGATAATTCCGCAGGTCCTATATGTTTTTCAAAGCTATGTTTATATGCATTTTCAATAATGGTCTGCAGAATAAATGGAGGTATCGGGACAGTTAGGGCCTCATCATCCACATGCTTATGAATCGTCAAACGATGTCCAAAGCGTAACTGTTGGATATTTAAATAACTATCGACAAATTGTACCTCGTTTTTTAATGCAATTAAAACCTCATGATTATTGTATTTAAATTTAAAAAACGTTGCTAAGGCCTCAATGCCCGCAACCAAATCCTCCTTTCGATTGATGCGGGCTAGGCTTAGTAATGAATTTAATGCGTTAAAAAAGAAATGCGGCTGTATTTGCTGATTTAACTGGAGAATATTCGCTCTTTGTAAATCCTGCTCAAGCTCTAAATTTCTTTTTTCCTCCTCAAGGCTATCGATTTGTTTTTCGAAAATAAATATAAAAGTAAGCAGAAAAGCTCCAATAATTGGAGCAATTACACATAGGAGAATATATATGTTGAAGGTTTCTAGTTGTAACATAATGACCTCTCCAATTATTTTATTTGTGTAAAGTACATTAAACTAAATTTTCTGCAAAATGGCAAGCTACCTTATGTGTTGCCGTGATTTCTCGTAATGCTGGAACTTCTGCTTTGCATTTATCTGTTGCGAATGGACAACGTGTGTGAAAGCTACAGCCAGTAGGTGGGTTAAGAGGTGACGGTAGGTCTCCTTTTAAAATAATACGCTCCTTGCGATGTTGCTTATCAATCACTGGAATAGATGAAAACAGTGCTTTTGTATAAGGATGATGTGGTTGTGAGAACAGTGACTGCTTATCAGCAATTTCCACGACCTTCCCAAGATACATAACCATAATACGGTCTGAAATATGGCGAACAACACTTAAATCATGTGAGATAAATAGAAATGTTAAATCTAAATCTCTTTGTAGCTGCTTCAGTAAATTTAATATTTGTGCTTGAATGGAAACATCTAAGGCAGAAACAGATTCATCACAAATAATAATTTTAGGATTAACAGCAAGGGCTCTCGCGATACCAATACGCTGGCGCTGACCACCTGAAAATTCATGTGGATAACGCTCTAAATATTCTGGACGTAACCCTACAAGGGACATTAATTCCAACATACGTGCTTCCTGCTTTTCAGGTGGTACTATTTTTTGAATAGACATAGCTTCCGTTAACATTTTTCGAATCGTTCTTCGTGGGTTAAGAGAAGCATATGGATCCTGGAAAATAATTTGTATGTCTTTCCGTGCAGCTCGTAGCTCTTTTTTACTCATATTCACTAAGTTTTTACCGAATAACAATACTTCCCCTGAAGTAGGCTCATCCAATCTTAAAATAGAACGGCCAGTCGTTGATTTTCCACAGCCAGATTCTCCTACAATGCTGAGTGTTTCACCAGGCATAATATCGAAGGAAACACCATCAACAGCTTTAACAACCTGTTGTGGGCCGAAGAGCTTTTCTTTTTTTAAGAAAAAATGCTGTTTTAAATCATTTACTTGTAATAGTGGTTGTGTTTGATGTGCCGTTGTCATACTGTCATCTCCTTCATAAGTGTTTCTCCTTGCCATTCATTGCTGTACATCCAGCATCTAACTTTTTTCCCTTGCTCGACTGTAAGAAGTTCAGGTTGTTTGTCACGACATAAATCTGTAGCAAATGGGCAGCGTTCTGCATAACGACAGCCAATTGGGTAATTGTATGGACTTGGAACAGTTCCATGAATAGTAGAAAGTTCTTCTTGATCTTCATATAGCTTCGGTAAGGATTGAATAAGTCCATTCGTATAAGGGTGTAATGGTTTTTCAAAAAGGCTTTCAGTTGTGCCTTCTTCTACAACCTGTCCCGCATACATAACCGCTATTTTATCACAAACTTCTGCTACAACTCCGAGGTCATGCGTAATGAAGATAATACTCATTCCTAATTGTTTTTGTAGGTTTTGAATAATATCAATAATTTGAGCTTGAATCGTTACATCTAGTGCCGTTGTTGGTTCGTCTGCAATTAACACATCTGGTGTACAGGCTAAGGCCATCGCAATCATAATACGTTGTCGCATGCCACCACTTAATTGATAAGGCTCCTGCTTCGCTCTTTTTTCAGGTGCAGGAATTCCTACTAGACGAATCATATCGACAGCCTTTTGCCATGCTTCTTTACGAGATAAGCCTTGGTGCAATCGAATCGATTCAGCTATTTGCTCACCTACTGATAAAACAGGGTTTAAGCTCGTCATAGGCTCTTGAAAAATCATTGATATTTTATTGCCTCGAATTTTGCGTAACTCTTCATCTGATAATTTTAAGATGTCCGTATTATTTAATAGAATCTCACCATTGATGATTTTTCCAGGTGGTGAGGGTACTAAACGTAGTAATGACAGGGAAGTCATGGATTTTCCACAACCAGATTCACCAACAATACCGAGTGTTTCTCCTTTTTGCAGTGTAAAGGATACGCCATCAACAGCTTTGGCAACCCCTTCACTTGAATAAAAATACGTTTGTAAATTTTTCACTTCCAACACTGTTTCTTGTTTCATCTGTTTTTCCCTCCCTAGTTTAAATCCATTCGTTTATTGAAGAATCGGTATAAAATATCCACGAAAAGATTAATAAAAACAAATATTAATGAGGCAACAAGAACGCCACCTTGAACGACAGGTATGTCACGTGTACGAATAGCATCAACAATCATGCGTCCTAATCCATTGACAGCGAAAACAGATTCTACTAATACAGTTCCACCAAGTAAACTACCAAATTGTAAACCTACTACTGTAATTACTGGGATTAAAGCATTACGTAAGGCATGCTTTAGGATAATGACGTAACCCTTTAAGCCTTTTGCTTTTGCCGTTCGAATATAGTCTTGATTCACGACGTCTAACATACTAGAACGAGTCATACGCGCAACGATAGCTGCACCACCAGCACCAAGAGTGACTGCAGGAAGAATAATATGTTTAGCACTTTCCCAGCCTGCAACAGGAAGCCAATGCAGCTGTACCGAGAAAACATACATTAATAAAATACCTAGCCAGAAACTTGGTAGCGAGATCCCTAATAAGGCCACAATCATAAGGCCAGCATCCATAAAAGAATAGGGACGAATTGCTGAGATGATGCCAGCGATAAGTCCTAAAATAATGGTAATTAATATACTGTAAAAGGCTAGCTCGATTGTAATCGGTAAACGGGCGGTAATTTCCTCAAATACTGGTTGTTTATTTTTTAATGAATGACCCATATCTCCTTGTAAAAGATTTTTAATGTAATCAGTGTATTGAACAGCTAATGGTTTATTGAGCCCTAAATTTTCACGTAATTCTTCAACAGTTTCTTGTGAAGCACCTTCTCCTGCTAAAATAATAGCCGGGTCACCTGGTATCATTTGCATAATAAGAAAAACAACAAGTGTAACACCAAGCGTCACGGGAATAATTTGAGCTAGACGTTTTAAGATAAATAAAGTCATGTATCTTCTCTCCTTTAATTTTTCATTCTTGGGTCTAGCGCATCGCGTAAACCATCTCCAAATAGGTTAAATCCTAATACAAGTATGGAAATCATAATACCTGGGAATAGCGCCATATAAGGAGCGGTAAACAAGAAATCACGACCATTTGAAAGCATGGCACCCCATTCAGGAGATGGTGGCTGTGCACCCAGCCCTAAGAAGGACAGACCAGCTGCAGATAGAATCGCCGTCGCTAAACGCATAGATGCTTGTACAATAATTGGTGACAAAATATTCGGGAAAATATGCTTGATTAATATTGTCATATCATTTGCTCCGAGTGTTTTCACAGCATCGATATATTCCAACTTTTTAACTTCCATTGTCGATCCACGTACGATTCGTGCAAACATTGGAATGGAGAAAAATCCTACAGCAATTGTTACGTTAATAAGACTTGCACCTAATGCACTGACAATGGCTAAGGCAAGTAGGATACCTGGGAAGGCAAGCATAATATCTAAAATTCGACTAATAATGGAATCAACCCATTTACCATAATAGCCAGCGATAAGCCCTAAAAATGTTCCAATTGTTCCGCCAAATAAAACGGCTGAAATACCAACACCGATGGATAAACGTGATCCATATAAAATTCGACTTAAAATATCTCGACCTTTATCGTCAGTTCCCATAAGGTGGTCTAAACTTGGTCCTTGTAATTTTTGACCTAACTGTACATCGTATGGATCATAAGGGGCTAGAATGGGTCCGATGAGAAACATCAATATATAAAGAAGAATGATGATGCCTCCAGCGACAGCTGCTTTATTTTTTTTGATTTTGTTTAGGAAAGAAACAAGATTTTTTTTTCTAGTTGCCTTGCGTGCATTCACTAAAACAGAATGATCGATAGTAGTTACTTTATCCATATCGAATACTCCTTTTCTATTTGATTTGATTTCAATTTAGTGAAAAGCGTAAAGAATGTAAATATTTTATGGAGTATTAGTCAGAAAATTTAAAAAACACGTAAAAATTTTAAAAAACAAGTGAATTTTATTTCTTTATAATTCGAAATGTAAGTAACAAATCACACAAGGAGGAAATGTTTATGAAGAAAATGAAGTTGTTTTTATTCATGGCACTTATTACTGTACTTGTTTTGCAAGCATGCTCTACAGCTAATAATAATAGTGCGGAAGATTCCAAAGAGGGATCGAAAAGTGTAGGAGGAGAATTAGTTGTATTAAGAGCAGCGGATGCTACAAGCTTAGATCCTCATTTTATTACAGATATTCCTTCAGCGAATATTATTCATGGCAAAGTATATGAAACGCTAGTTGCTTTTGATAGAGATCGTAAAATTGTTCCATTACTAGCAAAAGAGTGGGAGCAAAAAGACGATGTCACTTGGACGTTTACATTGAATGAGGGCATTAAATTCCATGATGGTGCAGATTTTAATGCAGAGGCTGTAAAAGCTACTTTCGACCGTATCTTAGATCCTGCAACTGGTTCACCACAGCGTGATAAATTATCAATGATTAATGAAGTAGTAGTAGAGGATACGTATGTTGTTACATTGAAATTAAAAGAACCATATGCACCGCTTTTATCTATTTTAGCAAGCCAAGAAGGTAGTATGATGAGTCCGAAAGCGATTGCGGAAGCGGCTGACGAATTAGCAACACATCCGGTAGGGACAGGCCCATTTGTATTTGAATCTTGGAAATCTGGTCAAGAAATTACATTAAACACAAATAAAGATTACTGGGGTACTGTACCGAAAGTAGATAAAGTAACATTTAAAGTTGTGCCAGAGGATTCTACTCGTTTAGCAATGATTGAAAGTGGAGAAGCTCATATCGCAGAACAAGTTCCTGTTACAGAAATTGACCGTATTGAAAATTCATCAACTATGAATCTATTCCGTGCAGAAGGTCTTGCAGTAGAATTTATCGGTTTCAATGTGAAAGACACATTATTATCGGATGTAAAAGTTCGTCAAGCTATTAGCTATGCAGTTGACCGTGAAGCAATTATTAGTGGTATTTACGATAATGTTGGGACACTTGCGAATTCAGCAATGAGTCCAAAAATCATTGGTTATTCTAGTGAAACGAAGCCGTATGACTATGATGTAGTAAAAGCAAAAGAATTATTAAAAGAAGCTGGTGTTCAAGAGGGAACAAAAGTTAAATTGCTGACAAGTGATCGTAAAGAGCGAATCAATATGGCTGAAGTTATTCAATCCCAATTAAAAGGTATTGGATTAGACGTTGAAATTCAAGTAATGGAATACGGTGCATTTATTTCAGAAATCACGAAAGAGCAGCATCAGTTATTTATTAGTGGTTGGGGTAATGCTACTGGGGATGCTGATTATAACCAATATAATCTATTCCACACAGCTTCTATGGGAGCACCAGGAAACCATTTCTACTATTCAAACCCAGAAGTAGACAAGTTAATTGAACAAGGACGTTCTGAATCAAATCAAGAGGCACGTAATGAAATCTACAAAAAAGCAATGCAAATGGAGTTAGATGAAGCGGTGTATATTCCAGTTCGTAACTATGAGCACTTAGCAGTCTATAGTAATGCTGTAAAAGGTTTCTGGTTAGACGCATCTAACTACACGATGATCAGTGGCGTTGAAATTGTAGAGTAATCAAATTTGGTAATAGACGGAAAATACCAATTGGGAGGAAACTATGAGTAAACTATTGCTGAAAAATGTGAGATTAGAAGAAGCATATGAGCGCGAAAATGAACACATTGTTGCAACTCGTACAGGTATTTATGATGTCCTAATCGAAGATGGGCATGTTCAACAAGTTGATAAGAATATAGTGGTTGCTGGAGATGTAGAAATAGTGGATGCTCAAAAGCAACTGCTAGTTCCTTCATTCAGAGAAATGCATATTCATATCGATAAAACGTACTTCGGTGGAGAATGGCAGGCGCCAAGGCCCATTACTAAAGGGATATTAACTCGTATTGAAGAAGAAAGAACGCTGTTACCAAAGCAGTTACCAACAGCTGCTTATCGAGCAGAGGAAATGGTGAAGTGGCTCATTTCACAAGGACATACCTATATTCGTTCACATTGTAATGTTGACCCACAAATAGGAACTAAGCATATCGAAATTACAAAACAGGTTTTAGAAAAATATCAAGATCAAATTACTTATGATATTGTGGCCTTTCCACAGCACGGCTTACTACGCTCCAATGTGGAAGGACTGATCCGTGAAGCAATGGCAATGGGCGCAACGCTTGTTGGGGGTGTTGATCCATCTATTGTAGACCGTAATATTGAAAAATCCCTACAAACTACGATGGGTATTGCCCAAGACTATCATGCAGGAATCGATATTCATATTCATACAGCTAATACATTAGGTGAATTTGAATTTTATAAATTGATAGAACTAACGAAACAGGCGAAAAAAGAAGGTCAAGTAACAATTAGCCATGCGATGGCACTTGCCGATTTAGAACAGTCACGATTAGAAAATTTAGTTCAAGCAATGGCTGCTGTACAAATAGACGTCACAACTACTGTCCCAACAGACTTGAATCGTTCGACCATACCAATTCCGTATCTTTATAACAATGGAGTAAAGGTTTCTGTAGGACATGATAGTTTAACGGATCATTGGTCACCATACGGTACAGGCAATACGATTATGAAATTAAATGTAATGGCGGAGAGATTCCGTTTTATAGATGAATATTCATTAAGTCGTGCATGGAAGTACGCTTCTGATGGGATTACACCATTGAATGACGCTGGAGAGCGCGTTTGGCCACAAGTTGGTGATAAAGCTAATATGTTGTTAGTAGATGGTGTTAGCACTGCTCATGTTATTGCGAGAAGATGCCCAATTACTACTGTTATTTCACAAGGCAAAATAATTCACTTACAGGATGTAGGAGAGTTGAAAGGAGAATTTAGATGAAGCATTGGCTTACAAATGTTCTACTTGAAACAGGAGAATATATAAAAGAAAATGATACAGTTGGTACGAAAGTGGAGCTTTTTAATCTTGAAATTACAGATGGGTTTATTTCACAAATTATACCAGCAACGCAGGCAGTCGGTTCTCCAAATGAAGTAACAGATATGAAAGGGAAGCTTTTATTACCTGCCTTTAAGGAAATGCACAATCACTTAGATAAAACATACTTATCTTTACCTTGGAAAGCATGTGTACCAGTTAAGAATTTAAAGGAACGACTTGAGCGTGAAGCACAAGAGTTATCCATTCTTGCTACAACAGGTAAACAACGCGCGGCTGCAATGATTGAAAAAATCGTTCAAAATGGCGCCAATCATATTCGTACACATGTTAATATCGATCCGTACATTGGCTTGAAAAATTTAGAGGGCGTACTAGCGGCATTGGAGGATTATAAAGATGTTGTGACATCAGAAGTTATTGCCTTTCCACAGCACGGCTTATTAAGAGATGATGTCCCTAAACTATTGCGTGAAGCCTTACGTAATGGGGCGACAATGATTGGTGGTCTTGATCCAGCAGGGATTGATAATTCAATAGAACCTTCGTTATATGAAGTGATGGATATCGCACAGGAATTTAATGTAGATGTTGATATTCACCTTCATGACGGTGGTCATGTTGGCTATTATACAATCGATAAATGGATCGATATCGTTGAAGATGCAAAATATCAAGGTAGAACGGCGATTAGTCATGCCTTTTCACTTGGTGATGTATCTTTACTGGAGCAGCACAAAATTGCTGAACGATTAGCACAACAACAAGTGAAAATTATGTCAACCGTGCCATTCGATTTAAGACGCTTAATCCCACCGATTGATTTACTGACAGAGCATGGAGTTGATGTCCACTTTGGCTGTGATGGATTTTATGATTCTTGGAGTCCGTATGGCTCAGGAGATATTTTAGAAAAAGCGACGACGTTTGCAGATATTTCTCGTAAACTGGATGAACGCTCTATTCGACAAACGTTAAAATATATTACAAATGGTGTGACACCATTGGATGCAAATGGCCAGAAGGTTTGGCCGAATGTGAAGGACGAAGCAAGTTTTGTATTCTTTGACGCAGTATCAAGTGCTGAAGTTATTGCACGCAAACCATCTAATCGAGTGGTTATGTCGAAAGGAAAATTTATCAACTAGTACAAACAACTAAATCCCCCTTATTTAGTTAACATAGCAAACTAGAAGTTTTCTAGTTTGCTATACTTATGTTGTAATAGATACGTGAATAATAGAAAGGAAAGTAGATTTTTAATAGTTTTACCATAACTTATGTAGAAGTCTCTTTAAATGCAGGTGCAATTTAGATATGAAACAACTCACCATCTATATGATTTTATTTAGCTGTGTATTTTTTTGGGCCAGTAACTTTATAATTGGCTCTATTTTAATTGACCATTGGGCTCCTATAACAGTCGCCATTTTTAGATTGATTGTCATTGTTCTGTTTTTAGGATGTATTAGTTGGAAAACAATTAACCGAACAGCATTTACACGCAATGATCTAGTATTATTGGTCATTGCAGGCATACTAGGTGTCTCCATTAATCACTATAGCTTTTATGCCAGTCTTCAGCACACCTCTCCTATCACCGCGGCTTTAATCTTAGCCTGTGCACCGATTGTCACATCATTACTAAATAAAATGATTTATCATGAATCGCGGAACGGCATTTTTTGGCTAGGTGCAATCATTTCTTTTGTAGGGGTTGGTCTCGTAATTACAAAAGGAGCACTTATCTCGATTTCAATCGGTAAGGGTGAGGTGCTAAGTTTAATTACAATGCTAAGCTTTGCCTTGTTTCTAATTATTGTGAACCACCTTAGTCTAAAAATCTCTGCACAGTTGATTACCTTTTATACAAATTTAATTGGACTACTGGTGCTTGTACCCTTTTCCTTTACCATTTTACCGCAGACTAATTGGCATGTTGCAACTCCATATTGGTTGCTGTTAATTTTATCGGCGATTGTTATTCATGGGATTAGTAATTTAATGTGGAATCAAAAAATGAAGGAGATAGGGTCAACGAATGCTTCACTTTTATTGAATTTTGAACCAGCGATAGCTATGTTATTAAGTGCTGTATTCTTAAAACAATTTCCCACTAGCATTCAACTGTATGGATCCTTATTAATATTAATTGGAATTATATTATGTATTTACTATAAGGAAATAAAAATATTGCAGTTTTTAAAAAGAAGAACAAATGAATAGGGTGTTTTACCAACCAGTATGCTGAAATGATTTCTAGTATATTGGTTTTCTTTTTAGCTGCTTTTTTACTTTTGCACAAAAACAATATGATTTTAAAATTGGTCTTATTACAGAATATTTAAGGTCAATACAAGCAATTTATGCTAGTTAGTAGAGGAAAGCATTAGATTTACAGTAAGGAAAATATATATTTGAATAATAAAATGAAGGAGGTATTTATAATATTTTGCGAAATATACATCCAATGTATTGTTTATAAAGATAATTTTTGTAAGTTTAAGTAAAAAACAAGCTCCTTTTGAATTTTCTATCCTTTTTTTAAGCGCGTAAATTTCGTTTGTTTTGGCCAAAAAATTCTGTTTTATTTTGAAAATTTCTACATTATATTAATTTAATATGCAGAAGAATATAAATGTTTGTTAAGAGAATATGACTAGAGATAGAAGACGTATACACTTAGTGAATGTGATAATATACACAGAATTTATTATTTTAATATAATTTATAGTTATTCTGATAATAGAGTAGAAAAGTAATAATAGCTAAATGGTGTCGTATATTTTGTAGAATAATCCTCGTTCTACTTAGAGACTGTAAGGTTTGTATGCAGGAGAACGATAATGAAAAAACAAAATACTTTTTGGAGAAATAATATTTTTTCAAAAAACCACTTGCATTTGAATAATTCTAAGTGGTAAATTGTTTTACATGGACGTTCATAGAATTTTCACAGGTAGCAAAAGAGGGGAGAAATGAGAATTTATGAATAAAAATAGATGGTTAATTGCATTATCTGCAATCGCTATTCACCTTTCCATCGGTGGAGCCTATGCATACAGTGTATACAAGCTACCGATTGTCACGGAAATGGGATGGAGTGAAACAAAGGTAACTGTTGCCTTTACTATTATGATGGGGCTTGCTGGTTTTTCAGCAGCATTATTTGGTAGCTTAGTAGAAAAAATGGGGCCACGTAAATCGGCAATGGTAGCAGCTGTCTTATTTGGAGCAGGACAAGCTGGTGCTGGTGTAGCGATTTCAATGGATTCTGTTGTGATGTATTGGTTAACTTATGGTGTACTTAGTGGATTAGGTATGGGGATTGGTTACATTGCACCTGTATCAACACTTGTAAAATGGTTCCCAGATCGCCGTGGCCTTGCAACAGGTATGGCCGTACTTGGATTTGGTTCTGGGGCACTAATTACAGCACCGGTTGCAGCCAACTTAATGGAGGCAGTCGGTATTTCTACAACATACTTTATTTTAGGGGCAAGTTATTTCACGTTAATGATTTTAGGGGCTTCATATATAGCGCCGCCTAAGCCTGGTTATATGCCAGCTAATATGAAGGCAGCTGCCGATAATGGCAAAGAAGTTGTTAAAAAAGATTTAGCAGTTATGTCAGCACGTGAAGCTGTCAAAACAAAGCATTTCTGGATGTTATGGTCAATGCACTTAGTCAATGTAACAGCGGGAATTATGATGATATCTGTAGCTTCGCCTATGGCACAGGAAATTGTCGGTTTATCTGTTGCAGGTGCTGCAGCAATGGTAGGAATCATGGGGTTATTTAATGGTGGTGGCCGTTTAATTTGGGCTGCTGTATCGGATTATATCGGTCGTTCAAACGTATTCGTTATTTTCTTTATAGCGCAATTAATTACATTTATCGTTTTACCACATACAACGAACGTGATTATTTTCCAAGCACTTATCTTCCTAGTGGTTAGTTGCTACGGTGGTGGATTCTCAAATTTACCTGCGTTTGCAAGTGATTTATTTGGTACAAAACAATTAGGTGTTATCCATGGCTATTTATTAACAACTTGGTCATTGGGTGGTATTTTTGGACCGTTGTTAGTAAGTACAATTAAAAACGCTTATGGAAGCTATATTCCAGTATTCTATGTATTCGCTGGATTAATTGCTGCTTCGTTAATTATTTCAATAACACTACGTGCAGATGTACGTAAACGAACAGCTTTAAAAGCAGCACAAGATGTTGGAGACGTCTCTGCAACACAATAATTTGAACTACTATATAGGTGTCATTTCGCACATGGCACTTATATAGTATTTTTTTGCAGTGAGTGTTATATAACAATCGTTATTTCTTCGTTTAATGTATAACAGTCCACAAAGGATGTCAATAACATTACTGGAAATAACGTGATTTCGTTATTAAAAGAGAAAATTTGTAACGAAACACGGGATAAGGAACAAACAGTTAAAATTTGAATCTTTTCTCAAAGAAAAACGTATATAAGATAATTAGGGAGGGATTCATTATGGGGAAATTTTCTTTAGATGAATTTATTAATAAAACACAACAGGATGACAATGAAAATGATTATTTCGAATTGGAAACGGAACGTGTATTAGAGGTTAATTTAAACGGAGAAGTATGGTCGAAAATGGGCGCCATGATCTCCTATACTGGAGACATTAAATTTGAACGTGAGCGTGTTTTAGAGCATGGGCTTGGCAAGATGTTTAAAAAGGCGTTAACAGGTGAAGGAACGCAATTAATGAAAGCTAGCGGAAAGGGCAGATTATACTTAGCGGACCAAGGAAAGAAAGTAACGGTCTTTGATTTGAAAAACGACAGTATTTGTGTAAATGGGAATGATTTACTGGCCTTTGAACCTAGCATCAACTGGGATATCCGTTTAATGCGTAAAATGGCTGGCATCATGTCAGGCGGTTTATTTAATGTAACATTACAAGGTACAGGAAAAGTAGCGATTACAACACATTTTGAACCATTGACGTTATTAGTGAAACCAGGTGAAACTGTCTATACTGATCCACATGCTACTGTTGCTTGGTCAGGCAGTCTAACACCTGAATTTAAAACGGATATCAGCTTCCGTACCTTTATCGGTCGTGGTAGTGGTGAATCTATCCAGATGGCGTTTTCAGGTGAGGGCTTTGTTATTATCCAGCCGTTTGAAGAAGTTTATATGTCTAGTGAAAGCTAAAAAAGGCGTGTCCATTTTTCTCGGACACGCTTTTTCTTCTATTATAAAGCCGCATTCATGCCTGCAATACGTCCTGTTACGAGGGCGGAGGTGATATTATAGCCTCCTGTATAGCCATGAATATCAAGAATTTCCCCACAGAAGAACAATCCTTCTTTTTTCTTAGAAGCCATTGTTTTCGGCTCGATTTCTTTTACGGAGACACCACCGCCTGTAACAAAGGCTTTATCAAGTGACTGTGTGCCGCTCACTGTCAATGTGAAGTTCACTAGTAAACGTGCTAGCTGACGGATTTTATCTTGGGATAATTCGGCACCTGTCAATTGGACATCGATATTTGCTCGTTCACATAAAAATAATAGCCAACGTTCAGGGGCAATGCCCTTCCAAACATTTTTCACTGCCTTTTTTGGATCTTCCTTGATTAGCCTATTTAAATATTGCAAACATGTTTCTTCATTAAAATCAACTAGTGTTTGTATACGCATGGTCACTGGCTCATAGCCTGTTTTCATTAATTCTTTGACAACAAATTGACTACAGCGTAAAACAGCAGGACCACTTAAGCCGAAATGGGTGAAGAGCATATCCATTTGATGTGTAACGAGCACCTTACCCTTTTTGTTTAACACAGATACAGCCACATCACGTAATGCTAGCCCCTGAAGCTCACGCGCTTGTATAAAATCCTCTTTTGAAATAACGGGGACTTCAGTTGGAAATAATGTTGTAATTGTATGGCCAGCCCGTTCTGCCCATGGATAGCCATCTCCTGTTGAACCTGTTTGTGGGACAGCCTTACCACCAACAGCCACAACGACTGCTTGGCTACGAACTTCTGAGCCATCAGCAAGACGTACACCAAGAATTTTTTCCTCATCCATAACAAGCTTACTAACGGCTGTGTGTAAACGAACCTCGACATGGAGACGTTGAAGCTGCCTAATCAACGCATCGACAACATCTTGTGCACGATTTGACACAGGGAACATTCTGCCATGATCCTCTTCCTTCAGTGCCACACCAAGCCCTTCAAAAAATGTAATAATATCTTCATTATTATAAACGGTAAACGGGCTATAGAGAAAACGACCATTACCAGGTATATGCTTTACGATTTCTTCGACAGGCAAACGATTTGTAACATTACAGCGTCCACCGCCAGAAATGGCTAATTTTTTGCCAAGTTTCGCTCCTTTTTCTAACAATAAAACTTTCTTTTTACGCTCTCCAGCAGCAATTGCCGCCATTAAACCAGATGGGCCACCACCGATCACGATTACATCATACATAGTTAGAAACTCACTTTCTGTTCAATTTAGGAATCTTTCCTATTATACATGAAGTCTATATAGAGAGGGGGCTTGTTTGACATTGAAAATAATAGAAAAGTGTTTTATAATTCTTTATCTCATCTTTCATGATGAACACTATTTATAGTAGAATGAAACACAATAATCTTTGTTATTCAATTATAACGATGAAAGTTTTCCTTTATTAGCATTGTCAGCATGAAATGAATGTCTTTTCGTGCTATTATGGTAAAGGTTATGCACTAAATTATGAGGTGAAAAATAGAATGTGCGGATTTATAGGGTATATTAATGGAACAAATGTGATTGATCATCATCAAACAATAGAAAATATGATGAATACAATTATTCACCGCGGACCGGATAGCGGCGGTATTCATAGTGACGATAAAGTAACGTTAGGTTTCCGTCGATTAAGTATTATTGACTTATCAGACGTAGCCAATCAACCATTATATAGTGAAGACGGCAATATCGTGCTTGTATTTAATGGAGAGATTTTTAACTTCCAAGAGCTGCGTGCAGATTTAATTGAAAAAGGTCATACTTTTAAAACACAATCAGATAGTGAAGTTATTATTTATGGTTATGTAGAATATGGCGTAGATTTTGTGAAAAAATTACGTGGGATGTTTGCCTTCTGTATTTGGGATAAAAAGAATGATTTACAATTTATCGCTCGTGATGGCTTTGGTATTAAACCATTGTACTACTCTGAGCATACAACAGATGGTACATTTATTTTCGGATCTGAAATTAAATCGTTTTTACCACATCCTTCTTTTATAAAAGAATTAAATAAACAGGCATTACGCCCGTATTTAACATTCCAGTATTCATCTATGGATGAAACATTCTTTAAAGGTGTCTTTAAATTACCACCAGCACACTATATGCTGATTCAAAATGGTCAAAAGCAAATCGTTCAATATTGGGATAAAAAATTCCATGCAAAAGAAGCACCGATAGAAAAATATATTGAAGATATTCGTTCCACTGTGAAAGAGTCTGTAGAGGCTCATAAAATTAGTGATGTAAAGGTTGGTTCATTCCTATCAGGTGGTATTGACTCTAGTTATATAACGTCTTTATTACGCCCAGATAAATCCTTCTCAGTTGGATTTGCTGACTATGAAGATATGTTCAATGAAACAAACCTTGCAAAAGATTTATCAGATACGTTAAATATTCAAAATGAACGTAGATACATTACGGCAGATGAGTGCTTTGAAGCACTTCCTAAAATTCAATGGCATATGGACGAGCCACAATCTAATCCATCTTCAGTACCACTTTACTTCCTTTCGGAGCTTGCTTCAAAAGATGTAACAGTTGTCCTATCAGGTGAAGGTGCTGATGAAATTTTTGGTGGCTATGCTTGGTATCAAAATTCAGGAAGAATGCAAAAATACGAAAAACTACCATTAGGTCTTCGTAAAACATTACGCGGAATGGCAGAAGCTTTACCGAAAAATCAATATACGAACTTCCTTATTAAAGGTGCCCAAACAGTAGAAGAACGTTTTATTGGGGAAGCAGTAGTTTGGGATGAAGTAGATGCCATCAATGTTCTAAAGCCTGCTTATAAAAATGCCCCATCTGTCAAATCGATTACAAAACGTATTTATGATGAAGTCCCTGGTGATGACGATGTGACAAAAATGCAGTACCTAGATCTAAACCTTTGGATGCCAGGTGACATATTATTAAAGGCAGATAAAATGAGTATGGCACATTCGATCGAATTACGTGTACCATTTTTAGATAAGGAAGTTATGGAATTAGCGAAAGATATTCCATCTAGATACCGTGTCAATGATATTGATACAAAGTATGTGTTACGTCAAGCTGCACATCAAGAGTTACCAGAAGAATGGGCAAAACGTCCAAAACTTGGATTCCCAGTGCCAATTCGTCACTGGTTACGTGAAGAAAAGTATTACAACATGGTAAAAGAAATGTTTACAACTGACTTTGCGAATGAATTCTTTGATACAAAACAATTAGTAGGCTATTTAGATGAGCACTATGAAGGAAAAGCAAATCGTGGTCGCTATATTTGGACAGCTTATGTATTCCTAGTATGGTACAAAAAGTTCTTCGTGGACATGGTATAAAGAAATATTCAAATCGGTGGGGATTTTCTACATCCTCACCGATTATTTTAAGGCCTTTTTTCATCAAGTTTCTTTATGAATGAACTTTTTGGTGTTTTTATGCGTCTCATTTCCTATAAATGTGGTAAGATTACAATTGGTTTACTTAAATCATTTACAAGGTGACAGCGTTTGCATGTCGTGTATGAGTAAGGAAAATGTTTTATAAGAGCCTTTAAAGTGTTACGATATTAATATTGATTTTACAATGAATGGATGGGTATGATGTCCAATTTAATGAAAGGTACTGCGATATTAACAATGGGGATGTTTTTATCGAAAGTCCTCGGATTAATTTATATTTTTCCGTTTTATGCAATTGTGGGTGAGAAGAACATCGCACTTTATCAATATGCATATATCCCTTATTCTATCATGTTGGCAATAGCCATTTCAGGTGCGCCAATCGCGGTTTCTAAGTTCGTTTCCAAGTATAATGCAATGGGAGATTATCAATCAGGTCGCAAGCTAATGAAATCGGGCATCCTCATTATGATGGTGACAGGCTTCGCGGCATTTATTGCACTCTTTCTTCTTGCAACGCCAATAGCAGGGCTGGTCATTAAGAGTGAGGAACAGGTCTTTACAGTCGAACAAATTGCTTCAGTCATACGTTGGGTCAGCTTTGCTTTAATTGTAGTCCCATTTATGAGTCTATGGCGTGGCTTTTTCCAAGGCTATGACAAAATGGAGCCTACTGCAGTTTCACAATTAGTAGAACAAATTGTGCGAATTGTTGTGTTACTGGGTGGTTCCTTCCTAGTAGTCATTGTGTTCAAAGGTAAACCAGAGACAGCGATTTCCTTTGCTGTATTTGCTGCCTTTATTGGAGCAATTGGTGGATTAGGTGTTTTGTATTATTACTGGAAAAAGTATCAGCCAGAATTCAATCTACTACGTAGTCAAAGTGTAACGTCCACACAGCTGCCTATGTCTAATATTTACAAAGAGGTCATTACCTACTCCATACCAATGGTGTTTGTTGGGGTAGCCAATCCTTTATTCCAATTAGTCGACATGCTCACGTTTAATGGAGCGATGACATCGATTGGTTTAGCTGAGGTGACTGATACGTATTTATCAATGATCAACTTTATGACACATAAGGTTGTAATCATTCCCGTTATGCTAGCAACAGGGTTTTCCATGGCGCTTGTCCCGACCATTACTAAGTATTACACTCAGGGCGAGTATTTATCACTACGTCATGCAATGGATAAAACCTATCAAATTTTAATTTTTATTACATTGCCAGCAGTGGTAGGGATTTCTCTATTAGCAAATGAAATTTACTTTATGCTTTATTCGGAAAGTGAAATGGGTGCAACCATTTTAGCTCATTATGCACCGGTTGCCATTTTATTTGCTTTATTCCAAGTAACTGCTGCCTTGTTACAAGGGATCGATTTTCAAAAGTGGATTGTTTTCAGCTTATTATCAGGGATTTTCGTCAAGCTTGCATTAAATATCCCATTAATCCGCTGGCTGGAGGCAGATGGTGCTATTGTAGCAACGGCTATTGGTTATAGCGTATCAATTATTATCAATATCCTTGTGTTACGAAAAACATTAAATTATCGATCAGAAATGGTTGTTCGTCGTGTTATGTTAATTGCTTTATTAACAATGGCAATGGCCATTAGCGTATTGATTGTGCATAAATTATTGGAATTATTAATGGGGCCAGTTGATAGTAAATTCTCAGCATTACTATTTTCTATTGTTTGTGCCGGAGTCGGTGCAGCTGTCTATGGCTTTTTATCACTCCGTTTAGGTTTAGCACAAAAGCTATTGGGTGAACGATTGACTCGTATTACGAGTAAACTGGGTATAAAATAGGAGTGGTACAATGCGTTTAGATAAATTACTAGCAAATATGGGGTACGGTTCACGTAAGGAAGTGAAGCAGCTATTAAAGCAAAAAGCTGTCACAGTGGATGGTGCTTATGTGAAAGATGCAGCATTACACGTAGACCCTGAACAGCAGAATGTGTCGGTGTTTGGAGAACGCGTCGTGTACACAGAGTTTGTCTATTTTATGATGAATAAACCACCTGGTGTTATTTCTGCCACAGAAGATTTAAGAGATGAAACAGTTATTGATTTATTAGAACCATTACACCAGCATTTTCAGCCATTCCCAGTAGGCCGTTTAGATAAAGATACGGAGGGTTTGCTGTTATTAACAAATGATGGTATCTTAGCTCATAACTTATTGTCTCCGAAAAAACACGTACCAAAAGTTTATTACGCACAGATTGATGGCGTAGTGACGGAAGAGGATGCAGAGAAGTTTGCTCATGGAGTGGAATTAGATGATGGCTATATAACAAAGCCAGGAAAGCTTGTAATCTTAAAATCTGCGCAGCAATCAGAAATTGAGCTAACGATACAGGAAGGCAAATTTCATCAAGTAAAGCGAATGTTCGAGACGGTAGGTAAACGAGTAACGTACTTAAAGCGTTTATCCATGGGGAATCTAAAATTAGATGATAACCTAGCGTTAGGTGAATATCGCGAGTTGACATCAGAAGAGCTTGAGAGCTTACAAAACAATCATTAACCAATTCCTCGATGCTAATATAGCATCGGGGATTTTTATATACAGTATAAGAACAGTAACTGTATAATATGAAATGAGTTATGGTGATATAGTCATGGAACTTATCATTTCTCTAAATGTTTCCAAAATATGATAGTGTAAATAAGTAGAGGACAAAAAAATGAAGAACCTGCGTATTAAATTATTACTATCTTTAATAGCTTTTGCAGTTATACTCGTAGCTGTCATTTCATATGTAAACAGACAAATACTAGTGGCGGATATAGAAAAGCAAGTAGCCATGAATAAAGTGTTAATTGAAAATCATATTCTGACAGATATGCAAACAATTGATAATGCTCATTTCTATTTTGATAAAAATATGTCGGAGAAAATGGAGCAGGAACTTAGAAATTTAAAAAATTATTACCGTGAAAACCCTAATATTGCTACTTGGGATTTACAAGAAATGAAAAATAAACATGGGATGGATATTTACATAGTAGATCAATCCAACAAAGTCACTTACTCGACATTTGCAAAAGATATTGGCTTGGATTTTTCGCGTTGCTGTCAACGTTTCTCTGCTTTATTGGATGAGCGACGCGCTAGCGGTGAGTTTTATTCAGATGGAATTGATATTTCAACGACGACAGGGGAATACCGAAAATTTGGCTATTTAGCAACACATGATAAAAAATATTTGCTGGAGCTAGGTATCGATTTATTGAATGATCCGGTCTTTCAAACCTTTAATTTTGAGAAAACCGCCGATTACTTAATTGCTAAATATAAAGATTTAGTAGAAGTGCAAACTATTAACGCTGGTGGAGTTTTCTTTGATAATTCAAGAACAAAGCGGAACAACGTGCAAGATCATTCCGAACAATTTCAAAAATATTTTGAGCTAGCCAAGAAAAAAATGGAGCCAGTTGAATATCAAACCTTAGATCATAGTTATATAGAAACACATCTTTTTTTGCCTTATGAAGCAGAGACAGTGAGAGGAGAGTCCTCAAAAAGAGTGGTTTATGTAAAATTTGTAAATTTTACTAAAATTGAAGCACTCCAAAAAAATACACAACAATTTTGGATTTTACTAACCATTGCTTTACTAACTTCCTTTATTATGTTATTAGTTATTAATAAAATTTTATCTAAAACAATCCACTTGGCGACCTTTGATCCGTTAACAGGTGTTTATAATCGTGCTACTTATATACGGAAGATTGACAATTTATTAAGAAAAAGAAAAATGAATGTGCCCGGTTTATTGTTAATTGATTTAGATAATTTTAAGCAAGTGAATGATCAATATGGGCATGTAGAAGGGGATCATATCCTGATTGAAACAGCCTTGATTTTAAAGCGTGTAGTGAAAAACAACGGTTTTGTTGTGAGATTCGGTGGAGATGAATTTGCCATTGTCTTGTACGATACAACAGAACAACATATGCAGCAAATTGCAGAGGGTATTTTGACTCAAATAAGAACCGTTCAATATGAGGGACGGACAAGTGAAAAATGGTCTGTCTTATCTGTGAGTATGGGGGGTTCCCTTTATCTTGCTGAAGATACAGAAATGAGCTTATTTGAAAGGGCTGATAAGGCGCTCTATCAATCTAAAAATGCTGGTAAAGATCAATATTCTAGTTATCAAGAAGTCGCTGCGGACAACCAATATAAAATTTAAAAAAACGCTCCATTCTCATTGATAGCCAGATTGGTTATTTTTAAGAAATGGAGCGTTTGTTTTAATTCAGCAAATGTCGCTATATCGAAAGAGATGCTTGCTATTAATGGGTTGTTGTTTTTGATCTGTAAAAGATACAGCTACATAATACAAGAATGGCGATGACAGCAAACATAGCATTCATATAATGAGTTAATAGCCAACCACCTATGATTGGACCAATGAAGCCTCCTAAATTTTTAAATTGTGCTGCGCCAAGATAAGTAGCTTTTTGGGTATCAGGCGCAATTTCATCAATCATGACATTCATCGTTGGGAAGGCAAATATTTCACCAATGGTAAAAATAATCATAGCGATAATATAAAGCGTATAGTTATTGGAGAAACCGAACAAAAAGAGTCCAAGTGCAAAGAACAGGATTCCCACTAACAATGTTGAGGATGATGAAAAACGCTCTGACACAATACTAATCGGTAATTGTAATAATAAGACGACTGCCGCATTGAGTGAGATTAATAGAGAATAAAGCTTCGCACCATCGTCTATTTTTAGTTCAATAATTTGCGGTAATGTAGAATCAAATTGGGAGTATCCAATATTGATTAAGATCGCACCAAAAATAAAGCTAAGTAGGACACGATTTGTTAAAAGGATTGTGAATGTACTTAGAATTTTTGTTTGAGCGACAGCTTTTGGTTGCTGCATTTGATAACGATTTAACACGAAAAATAAAAATACAGCGTAAATAATATACATAATACCTGTCAGCATAAAAGGGATGCTTGGACTGGATAGCTGTGAAATGTATACACCGATTATTGGTCCAATGACAGCGGCAATATTAATGGCTGTGTAACGTAATGAAAATAGTCTTTTTCGTTTATCAGCAGGTGTAAAATCAATCATTAATGCTTGTGTGGATGGTTCAAAAAATGAACGGCAAAGACCATTCAAAGCATTGAATAGTACAAAAAGCCAAACAGCATGAACGGTTGCGAAGCCAAAGAATACAAGACTCCAAACGACGATTGTTAGGAGAATAACACTTTTTCTACCGAAGCGGTCTGTTAAATAACCACCAAAAAAACCACCAACAGTAGAAATAAGCGGGGCAATACCAATCGTTAACCCGATTTGTAAAGGGGAGGCTTCAATTTCATTATGTAGATAAATAGCTAAAAAGGGCATTGCCATAAAGCTTGCAATACGAGTGAAGATTGTTCCACCTAAAATAATCCAAACTAATGGATGAAACAACGTAGAAAATTTCATTTAAAATCCTCCTCTCAACATTTAGAATGTTTCGAGTTTAACGGATTGTTAAGCAACTGTAAATAGTCAAAATACTTTTGATGAAGAACGGGGGTAACATTTTATAAAGATAATAAAGTGAAGTGTCTAATTCAAACAACTAATCGAATGGATTGAAAATAAGATTCTTTAACCAATAATTCCACTCTTCAACAACTCACAAAAATCTATTAACCTTTTAAAGACAAAAAAGAATGACCCCGACGAAAGGCCATTCTTTTCCAAACAAATGCTTTACGTACAAAACGTAAAACTAAGACGTCAATTTTACTTTTTTCTTCGTCGTTGTCCATTTGCCTCGACTTGGACTCATCACCAAATCGTTAAAGGCTAACACGTTCAAATCTCTTTGAACGGTGCGAGGAGTGATACTAAACTCTTCGACTAAATCCTGTGTAGACACGGTTCCTTTGTCTAAAATAAACATGTACACGTCTTTAATACGATTAAGCATTCGATCAGTAGTTGGTTTCATTAAATGAACCACTCCTTCATCTTAATTCTCTTGGCAAAGACTAGCGGACGACAATATGTGCGGAGTGCACTTAGGCTAATAAGTAGCTGCCTTAGACATCCCCTTTTCTAATTTTATATTCAGAACAATAATTCTGATAACTTTATTATATAGAAAAACTACTTAATTTTCTAGTGAATGCAAGAGAAATTTACATTTTAAACATAAAATTTATACTGTATTTTGTGGGAATACGTGAAAAACATGCTATATGTGGTAGTGTAAGTAGAAGTTACTGAAAATAGTTGTCAGAAAGCTGATTGTCATATATGTTGTAAGGTGTAGAATAATGTTAATACGTTGAAGGAGGAACATGGTATGGATTGGTTACAGGCTGCAAAAGAAAGGCAAGATGAATTAATACAAGATTTACAGGAGCTTGTGCGAATTAATAGTATTCTCGACGAGAATACAATAACTACTGAAGTACCTTTTGGAGATGGTCCACTTCAAGCACTTGAATGGTTACTAGCAAAAGGTCAGAATGAAGGTTTGCAAACGAAAAATGTTGATAATTATGCTGGACATATTGAAATGGGTACAGGAGAGGAACTATTAGGTATATTATGTCATGTGGATGTTGTCCCGATCGGAGATGAAGCCGATTGGACATACCCTCCATTCAGTGGCACAGTAGCAGATGGTAAATTATATGCTCGTGGTGCGATTGACGATAAAGGCCCTACTATTGCGGCATGGATGGCCATGAAACTTGTGAAAGATGCAGGTATTCCTTTAGAAAAAAGAGTACGAATGATTATTGGTACGGATGAAGAAACAGGATTCCGCTGTGTCGACCACTATTTCAAAAAGGAGGAAATGCCGACAATTGGTTTTGCACCAGATGCGGATTTCCCGCTCATTAATGCTGAAAAAGGCATTGCTGAGCTTGTGTTCTCTCAAAATAAAATGGGTGATGCAATGAAAGAACAGCTACTACTATTTAATGCTGGAAAGCGCCCAAATATGGTACCTGATTTTGCTAAAGCTACACTTCAGCACGTCTCAGCACGACTCGAACAGAATTTTCAAACATTTTTAAGCAAAAATCAGCTAGAAGGCTCTTTATTAATGGAGGACTCTCGCTATATAATAACTATCAAAGGTAAAGCAGCACATGCAATGGAGCCAGAAAAAGGTGTCAATGCAGCTGTTTATCTTGCAACATTTTTACAGCAAGAATTGACGACAGAAGCAAGTAAACAATTTGTCGACTTTATCGCAGATGTTTTTTATCAGGATCATTATGGGCATCAGCTTGATTTACAATTTGAGGATGCAATGTCGGGTCAGACAACATTAAATCCAGGAATCGTAAGCTATGATGTCAATAAAGGTGGCAGTTTAGTAATCAGTATGCGCTATTCTGTGTCTTATCCATTTGATGAAAAAATAACAACTGCACAACGCTTAACTGTTGAAAAAGGGTTTTCTCTAGATATTCAGGACGACTCAAAGCCACATTATGTTAGCGAAGATGATCCATTTATTCAAACATTGGCTTCTATTTATAGACGTCAAACAGGTGATACAGAAACACCTCTATTATCAACAGGTGGTGGGACATATGCACGTGTGATGAAAAAAGGAGTAGCATTCGGGATGTTATTCCCAGGAGAGCCAGATGTAGCGCATCGTGCGGATGAGTTTGTTGTGGTTGAAAACCTTGTTAAAGCAGCGGCAATATATGCTGAAGCGATTGTTGAACTTGCAGGAAAAAAATAACTCAAAGACGAAAAGGATGAATGAAATATGGCATATTCATTATGGAATGATCAAATTGTTGAAGAAGGATCGATTGCAGTATCGCCAGAAGACAGAGGCTATCAGTTCGGTGATGGAATTTATGAAGTAATTAAAGTTTATAACGGAAACATGTTTACAGCACAAGAACATATTGATCGTTTCTATGCGAGCGCCGAAAAAATTCGTCTTGTTATTCCTTATACAAAAGACGTTTTACACAAATTACTACATGAGCTAATTGAAAAAAATAATCTAGATACAGGACATGTATATTTCCAGATCACTCGTGGTGCAAACTCACGTAATCATGTGTTCCCAGATGCAAGTGTTCCAGCTGTTTTAACTGGAAATGTTAAAGCGGGTGAGCGTGCATATGAAAACTTTGAAAAAGGGGTAAAGGCCACTTTTGTAGAGGATATTCGTTGGTTACGTTGCGATATCAAATCTCTTAACTTACTAGGGGCAGTATTAGCGAAACAAGAGGCTGCTGAAAAGGGCTGCTATGAAGCGATTTTACACCGTGGTGATATTGTCACAGAATGCTCATCAGCCAATGTTTATGGTATTAAAGATGGTAAGCTTTATACACATCCAGCAAATAACTTTATTTTAAATGGAATTACACGCCAAGTGATTTTAAAATGTGCAGAGGAAATTAATTTACCTGTTATTGAAGAACCGATGACAAAGGCAGATTTATTAACTATGGATGAAATCATTGTATCCTCCGTATCTTCTGAAGTTACACCTGTTATTGATGTTGATGGCAACCAGATTGGTGCGGGAGTTCCAGGTGAGTGGACTCGTCAACTACAGCAAGCATTTGAGGCGAAATTACCGATTTCTGTAAATAAATAATAAAATAAAACGTTTAAGAGAACTATCGATAAGGGTAGTTCTTTTTTTATGGATGTAATGTTGGGTATCGTCATGTAAAATAAAAAGGATAGTAAAGAATAATTTTCCGTTTGAATTTCGTAGAACATGTGTCGATGTAATGTATACAATTGCTTCTTTTCAATTAAAAGTAATCGAAAGCTATTATACCTGCATCGTGGGGAATTACCGACAACCTTGATTTAGTGGGCGTTTGAAAAATAGAAAACAAATACCCCTTAAAATAATAGAAACAATTCTGAATCAAGGTAGAAAAGAACTAAAGATATGGTGAGTAAGAATGGAGTGACATTTACATGGCACAATTAGTGAAGATACAAGATTATATTTCACGCTATCAAATTGATTTAGCGAGATATCCAACACAATTTGTGCGCTTAAAGAAAAGCCAATGGGAGCGCATTAAGCGTCAGTGGGAATTGGGAGAGGATATTAGCGAGTGGCAACATATTGACAATGAGGCTGAAACGGAGGCTTTTGAGGAAAAGGAAAGATTTTCCCTCTTTAAAAAAATCTTTGCTGGTCGTCCAAAAGATACAACAGAAGATGTTGAACAGATAGAAATATCAGATGAGCTTGTCAGTGATGAAGATGCCATTCCAGAAGAAGAAACGACGCTCATTTTTGAACCTAAAATTGTGTATGCACCACAATCTGTTCATGAACTGAAACGAATGTTTATTGACCAGTTTTTCCATTTTCAAATGAAATGGGCGAGCTCTACATTACGTGAAAAATCATATGTAGATCCTCGTTTCATGCGTGACTCTTTACTACGTACGTTATTGCAAACTTTACCAGATAACTACTTGTTGTTTTATTATCCGATTCTACAAATAAGAAAAGCTCCTATTGAGCTAGATGTAGTACTTATGTCGCCAACAGAATGTATTTGTATTACGGTGTTAGAAGCTGAAAATCAAGCTGTTTATGTTGGTGGCAGTGACCGCTTCTGGATCAAAAAAGTAGGGACGAAAGATTCTAAAGTTCTAAATCCAACCATTAATTTAGGACGAATGGAGTCAGTACTATCTCAGTTATTTAAGCAAGATAATATTGATATGCCTATCCGTAAGGTTGTTTTAACTCGTAATGGTTATTTTGATTATCCTGGTTCACCATTTGGCGTTCGCTTTGTAGATCGTCGAAATTACGGGGAATGGATTGAACAATTAAGAAAAGTTTCATCACCTATGAAACATATGCAAATAAGAGCTGCACAAACGATTCTAAATACTGTCCAAACTACCTCCTTTAATCGAGATATTTGGCAGCAAGCACCTCAAGCATCAGAGGATTGATGTATGCAGATTTTAATTATTGTCAACGAGTCCGCGGGAAATGGCAAAGGGAGAAAGGTATGGCTACGGCTTCAACAGCAACTAACCATCACCTACCAAGTGGCTTTTACAGAGTACGAAGGACATGGACAAGAAATAGCCAAAAAATGGGCACAGCAACAGCGAGATCCTATGCTACTTGTCATAGTAGGTGGTGATGGCACAATCCATGAAGTGGTAAGTGGTGTTGTACATAATAAAAACATAATAATAGGTGTTGTTCGTGCTGGTTCTGGCAATGATTTTGCACGTTTTTTCCCTGTCTTTCATAATTCTAGCCAAATTGAGCATTATGTTAAGTCTGCAAAGGCAAGTACGATAAAGGATGTAGGGATAATTCACCTAGGAAATAAGCAAAAAGAAATCTTCGTTAATAATGCAGGCATAGGCTTTGATGCTCATGTTACAAAATTAATCAATACATCTCGACTTAAGCTATTCCTCAATAAAATAGGACTTGGTAAACTTTCTTATGCTGTTGCTGTTATAAGAGGATTATTCCGCTTTCATCGTTTTGATGTAATAGTACGTGCAGATGAGCAGGAATGGCAATTCCAGCAGGCATGGTTTGTGGCAATGAGTAATCAGCCTTACTTTGGCGGAGGTATGAAAATAACCCCTGCTGCGAGAGCAGATGATGGCCTAGTAGATATTACAATTGTCCATGGGATTTCACGTATTAAATTATTACTTGTTTTTGTCACTGTGTTTTTCGAAAAGCATACAAAATTTAAGGAAATTACTTTTTTACAAGGTCAACACTTTGATATTATCGTTGGAGATGATCAGGTTGATTGTCACACGGACGGCAATTATATTGGAGTTGTTAACGAGGAAACTACTATTCGCTGTACTGTGCAACAAAATGCATGGCAGGTGATTGACAAAGATTGCTAAAATATCATCGTACAATAATTTCATGCGAATTATAGGGGAATACGTTATACTATAAAAAAATCAATAATTTCATAAGAAAGAAATGAGGAACAACATTGAGATTAAGAAATAAGCCTTGGGCGGAGGAAATGATAACAAATCATCCAGAGGTGATTATTCCAAATCCTGAAGACTTTAAAGGAAACTGGCAAGCTGTTTTCGGAAACGACAATCCAATCCATATCGAGGTGGGTTCTGGAAAAGGTCAATTTGTAACAGGAATGGCTTTGCAAAATCCAAATATCAACTATATTGGCATCGAGCTTTATGATAGTGTGATTGTTTGTGCATTAGAGAAAGTGCTAGAGGCAAAATCTCCAGCGAATTTACGCTTACTAAAAGTAAATGGCGCAGATTTAAATAAATTTTTTGATAAAAACGATGTATCACGCGTATACCTGAATTTCTCAGATCCTTGGCCAAAAACACGTCATGCTAAAAGACGTTTAACGCATGGGGATTTTTTGAAATTATATGAGTCGATTTTGGTGGATAATGGGGAAATCCATTTTAAAACGGATAACCGTGGTCTGTTCGAGTATTCATTAATCAGTATGTCCGAATATGGTATGTTATTAAAGTATGTATCTCTCGACTTACATGCTAATATGCCAGAGGATAACGTGATGACTGAATATGAAGAGAAGTTTTCTGCGAAAGGGCAGCCGATTTATCGATTAGAATCGCAATTTATTACTAAATTGTAGGGGGAGTATGGATGGATCAGTTACAGTTTCACAATATGTCATTATCATGGCTTAACGGGGGTGTTACGTGCCTTGATGGTGGTGCGATGTTTGGTGTTGTACCAAAGCCACTTTGGTCTCGCAAATATCCAGTCAATGAAAAAAACCAAATTGAATTACCAACAGAGCCTATCCTCATCCAGTATGAAGGTAAAAACTACCTGATTGATACAGGAGTTGGCTTTAAAAAATTAAATGAAAAACAGTTGCGAAATTTCGGGGTGACAGAAGAATCCTCGTTAGCGGATAGCTTGCAGGAGCTAGGGTTAACGACCGCTGATATTGATGTAGTGTTAATGACCCATTTACATTTTGATCATGCGGGTGGTTTAACGCAGTGGGAAGGAGATGTCCTTGTCCCAACTTTTCCGAATGCCAAAATTTTTGTGACGAAAATTGAGTGGGATGAAATGCGAAACCCGAATATTCGCTCTAAAAATACGTATTGGAAAGAAAATTGGGAGCCAGTACAGCACTTGGTTGAAACCTATGAAGGTTCATTAGAAGTAACACCTGGGATTGAAATGATTCATACAGGTGGTCATAGTGAGGGACATGCCGTTATTAAGCTAACACAAAACGGCGAGGTATTATTGCATATGGCTGATATTATGCCAACACATGCTCACCAAAATCCTCTATGGGTTTTAGCCTATGACGATTATCCAATGACAAGTGTATTTGCAAAAGAGCGACTTATGAAAGAAGCGCTTGCAAATAATTATGGCTTTATTTTCTATCATGATGCTTACTACCGTATGATTAAATGGGATGTAACAGGCAAAGAAATAGTGGATAAGTTAGAGCGTAGTAGACAAGCTGTTATTACATTTTAATAGAGTAAGGAAAGTAGAGGTATTTGACATATAAAATGTCAATGCCTCGCTTTTTTGTTCGTGACCACGATAGAAAATATGATACACTTAACACGATACAAAAATACAAAAGAGAGTTGAAATAAACATGGCAACTGAACAACCATTTTTACCAGTTTTACTAGGATCAGATATGAATGCATATGGTATGGCACGTTCGTTTTATGAAGCATATGGTATTAAACCACTTGTTTTAGGACGTTCTCATTTAACTGCCACACAAGATAGTCATATTCTACAATTTCAAGAAATAGACCGTTTAAATGAACAGGAAGTTTTTGCTCCTGCACTTGCAGAAGTCGCAAAAAAATATGCTGATAAAAAACTATTACTTTTAGCGTGTGGAGACGATTATGCCAAGCTTATTATTAAAAATAAGCCAGTATTGCAAGAACATTTTACAGTTCCTTACATCGATGAATCATTGATGGATGAAATTTTGTTAAAAGAAAATTTCTATAAGATGTGTGATCGATATGATTTTAAGTATCCGGGGACTACGACAGTAACAGCTGACAATTATGAAAACTTTACACCACCATTTTCTTATCCCATTATTTTAAAGGCATCAAACTCTGTGGAATATTGGGCTTGTAAATTCCCGGGTAAGAAAAAAGTATTTGTCGCGTATGATGAAGCGGAAAAAACGGCTATATTAAAAGCTATTTATAGCTCAACTTACCAGGATACAATGATTATTCAGGAATTTATACCTGGTGATGACTCTTATATGCGTGTGTTAAATGCCTATGTAGGGAAAGACGGGAAAGTCAAGCTAATGTGTTTAGGAAATCCTATTCTAGAAGAACATTCTCCTGAAGGTATCGGAAGCTATGCTGCCATTGTAACTACCTACGATAAAGAATTAATGGATCAAGTACGTTTCTTCTTAGAAGATATAGGCTATACGGGCTTTGCGAATTTCGATATGAAATATGATATCCGAGACAAGCAATATAAACTATTTGAAATTAATTTACGAAATGGTCGCTCTAGCTACTATGTAACAGCAAGTGGTCATAATTTAATGAAGTATGTTGCCGATGATCATATGTTAAATATCGAGCAAGATGTCACATATGTGCAGGACAAACATTTATGGATGATTATTCCTAAGGGTGTGCTGTTTAAATATGCTTCAAACGAAAAGCTTAAACTTGAAGCGAAAAAGCTAATTAGTGAAGGCAAGTATACAAATTCCCTTTACTTTAATAAGGACATGAATACTAAGCGTTGGGTGAAATTAACGCTTAATAACTTAAATTATTATCGTAAGTATAAAAAATATTTTAATAATAAAGGTTTATCCGAGTAAAATAAGGAAGCCATCTCAATTCAATGAGATGGCTTCTTATATTGTGCAAAGGATTAAGTTTAAACTTCAGTTAATTCCACTACAACACCTGAGCGTGCATCAGCAGCAAATTCGAAAGTTTGCATTTCGCCTTCATGCATACGAGAGATTCCTCCGCGGTATACTGGGATTGTCATAATACCGTTTGTGAAATCTTCTGTTTTCATAAAAATCCAAGAACCGTCAATCGGCGCATCCTTTTTAAATTCTCTTTTTATGTTTTCAAGTACTTGTCCTGCAGGTACGAACGGAGAAACTTTTTCACTAGCTTCTTTAATAATGACTGCGGCAGCTAAGCCAGTTGCAACACCAATTAAAAAATCACGTAATTTCATACATCTTTCCTCCTTTTTCTATAAGCTTATTTTAGCATAGCCTATAGAGTGAATGCACGTTCACACATTAGCTGTTTTAGGAAATGTATCAATATTTCGAATTCGGAAATAAATGTGATACAATAGGCAAGGAAGAATATTCTACTTCGTGGGGAGAGAGAGTCATCATGAATGAGGAAACATTACAATTATTTAAAACTTTAACAGAGTTACCAGGCGCTCCGGGTAATGAACATGCTGTTCGTAAGTTCATGCGCACTGAGTTAGAAAAGTACTCGGATGAAATCGTTCAAGACAATTTAGGGGGCATCTTTGGTGTCAAGCACAGTGATGTTGCAGACGCACCAAAAATATTGGTTGCTGGACATATGGATGAAGTAGCATTTATGGTTACTTCTATTACAGATAATGGCATGATTCGTTTCCAAACACTAGGTGGCTGGTGGAATCAGGTTATGCTTGCACAACGTGTAGAAGTATATACGAAGAATGGTGCAATTCCTGGTGTTGTGTCTTCCATACCACCACATCTTTTAACAGATGCAGAACGTGCTAAGCCAATGGATATAAAAAATATGCTAATCGATGTTGGTGCTGACAACAAGGAAGATGCAATGAATATGGGTGTTCGTCCAGGACAATCCATCATTCCAATTTGTCCATTTACACCAATGGCGAATCCGAAAAAAATTATGGCTAAAGCTTGGGATAATCGCTACGGCTGTGGTCTAGCGATTGAGTTAATGAAAGAAGTACAAAATGAAAAACTAGGATCGCATCTATATTCAGGCGCAAACGTCATGGAGGAAGTTGGATTACGTGGTGCTCAAGTATCAGCAAATATGATTAAACCAGATTTATTCTTCGCTTTAGATGCTTCTCCAGCTAATGATATGTCTGGAGAGAAAAATCAATTTGGACAACTTGGCAAAGGTACATTACTTCGTATTTTAGACCGCACGATGGTCACACATCGTGGTATGCGTGAATTTATTTTAGATACGGCTGAATCTAACCATATTCCTTACCAGTATTTCGTATCACAGGGAGGAACAGACGCAGGTAGAGTGCATACAGCAAATGATGGTATTCCAAGTGCAGTTATAGGAGTTTGTTCACGTTATATTCATACATCAGCGTCTATTATTCATATTGATGACTACGCAGCTGCAAAAGCATTAATTGTTGAATTAGTGAAAAAAGCAGATCGTTCGACATTAGAGACAATTCGCGCTAATGTATAAGAAGTTAGAAAGATGCCTTTTAGGGCATCTTTTTCTATGGAAAGAAAGTGGGGATTACATGAATATAGCCATTGGAACAACTAATAAAGCGAAAACTGAAGCAGTTGAAGTGATTGCTCGAAAATATTTTGAGGATGCCATTTTTACACATGTAAAAGCTGCTTCCGAAGTATCAGAACAACCGATAAGTAATGAAGAAACGAGATTAGGTGCAATGAATCGTGCTAAAAATGCCATGGTAACATCAGGCGCGCAATTAGCATTTGGCTTAGAAGGTGGCGTAACGGAAATCGACGATGATATGTATGTTTGTAACTGGGGAGCATTAGCAGTTGCAGATGGGACAGTTTTCACAGCCGCAGGTGCACAAATTATATTACCAAAAGAAATTGCCCAGGAAATAAAAGCTGGGGGAGAACTAGGACCCATAATGGAGCAATATACAAAACGTCGAGATATTCGACAGGGTGCGGGAGCTGTAGGTATTTTTACGCAAGGTTTAGTAAGTAGACAAATGATGTTTGAGCATATTGTATCACTTTTGGTTGGACAATATTTGTTCACATTTTCACAAAAATAGTTAATTGGGATTAGTGAACAGCGTGTTGTAAGGTTGCATCTTCTAAATAATTTTTTTAAAATAGAAAAAAGTTCGTAGTGAAAGGAAGAGAGACATGTCGGTTAAATGGCTAAGAACTATTGGCCTGATGCTTTTACTTCTGGTGCTTGCTGGTTGCAATCAGTCGATCGATGAGCAAATTGCTAATGGGCTTCAAATAACGGAGACGGTTTTTGCCGAAGAGCCAGAAGAACATACGGAGAAAATTGGAGATATTAAATTATATTTACCCTCAAACTTTAAAGTTGAAGACAGTTCAGATGAGTATAATATTGTGATTTCAAAAGGAAAAGAAAGCTATATTCTTTTTATAAATAATCGTGAAGCACAAGATAGTAAACTTTATTACAATCTTTTAAAAGAAAATGAAACTGACAAAATTATTGAAGAGTCGACTTATGATAAGGACGGTCGTTTTGGCTTTACAGCAGTCCTAAAAACCGATGATGAAAATGAAATGGAGCTCATCGTTAGTAGTGGTGGCGTGAAGATGACAACGATTTCTCAAGCGAAACATATTGAAAATAATTTGCGTGAGATGACGAAAATTGTTCATTCAGTTAAGATGAAGTAAATAAATTAGATTGAACAGACGGTTCACAAACATGTGAGCCGTTTCATTTTGAACATAGGATGTGAAAAGGATGAAGCAATTGAAGTCAGAACAACTGGTAGAGCTGTTAAAAGAACAATTAAATGAAGAAAAATATGAATTTCATTTTGATAAAAAGTACGATAAATTACGATTGAATCATAAGACGATTGACAAAGGGATGGAGCTTTCTTTACCTGGGATTTTAGCAAAATATAACGATAAACAAGAAGCGGCGATTAAGGAAGTTGTATATACAATTGAGCAAACTTTTAATGCAATGGAGCAAGAAAAAGAACAGGGCTTTCAAACGACTACACATATTTATCCCGTTATTCGTGCCACTTCTTATCCTCAAGCTTCAAAAGAAGGCCATGCATTTATTACAACAGAGCATACAGCTGAAACACGCATTTTTTATGCGCTTGATTTAGGAAAAACCTACCGTTTTATTGATGAATCCATGCTGGAAGCATTACAATTAACTGTGGAGCAAATTCGGGAAATGGCACGTTTCTCAGTGAAGCAATTACCAACTACGTATAAAAAAGATGAGGTAGCAGGTAATATTTTCTACTTTATCAATGTGAATGATGGCTATGATGCAAGCCGCATTTTAAATGAGAGTTTTTTAAAAGAAATGCGTGCACAGGTGGAAGGCGATATGACATTGTCAGTGCCACATCAAGATGTGTTAATTATAGGTGATATTCGCAATGAAACAGGGTATGATGTATTAGCACAGATGACCATGCATTTCTTTGCTGTCGGTACAGTACCGATCACGTCATTATCTTTTATTTATGAAGATGGGGAACTAGAACCAATCTTTATTTTAGCAAAAAACAGAGTGAAAAAGGAGCAAGAATAACAATGAATGTATTTTACAACAAAGAACATGTAGGAGATGTCTTACTAGTTCAACTGGCAACGGAATCTATTGTGAAAACAGTAGTAGAGCGCGCTGGAGATATAGCTATTTTAAAAGAAGCGCAAACAGGTGAAATTAAAGCGTTTAACTTATTTAATGCAAGCCACTACGTCCAAACAGACGCCAAAGGCTTAGTGGAAGTGACACCTGAATTAGTAGAGCAACTAGAAGCAGCAATCGAAAAAAATGGCGCTGATATCAACCTGGATGTTGATTTTTCTCCAAAATTTGTTGTTGGTTATGTGGAAACAAAAGACAAGCATCCTAATGCTGATAAATTAAGTATCTGTACTGTGAATGTAGGAGAAGAGACATTACAAATTGTTTGTGGAGCTCCTAATGTAGAAGCTGGTCAAAAGGTAGTTGTTGCGAAAATTGGCGCAGTAATGCCTTCAGGTATGCTTATTAAAGAAGGTAATTTACGTGGTGTGGAGTCTTTTGGCATGCTATGTTCAGCGCGTGAATTAGCTATTCCTAACGCTCCTTCTGAAAAAGGAATTTTAGTATTACCTGAGGATGCTATTGTTGGTAGTGCTTTTGAAGCACCAACTAAATAAAAATCCCTTGATGTCAAAAAGAATTACCTAAAATTTAAAAGTCTTATCGTGATATTATTCCTTCCATCAAGGTGAAATGCCCTAAATCGTTATGTTACTAATATGCTAGTAGCATAACGATTTTTTTGTTGAGAATGAGCCTCTAAATGCAAGTTTCAAGACCATTTTTATGGTATGCTTTTTGATGTAGACATTGAGCTATTGATTGTAAGAAACTAGACAATGCTATAAATGAAGTGTAAGAGAAATGAGTGAAACGAAGTGAACTGGTTTAAAAAACAAATTAGTAAATTTATAAATAAAGAAGACGAAGAATACGAATATGAATATTATGAGGATTACGGAGAAGAGCAAGAACAATTACATACCCATCACGAAGAACAGATGGCGAAGCAAAAGACTTTCCGTTTCCCATTGATTGACGATAATGAGAGAGAAATATCCTACACGCCACAAAAAGAAATGTTTGATTACGAGGATGATAGAGAAATTGGAGATTTATCGTTGCCTAAGCATTTAAACAATCATATAGTTGATTCCCGTGTTTACGATGTAGAGGTCTCTGGGATTCGAGATTTATTAGCTAATCGCTCAAAACGTACGGGCAGAAAAACAACGATGAAAAGTCAGCCTGTAGAACAGGAGAAACGATCAAGGGCAGGCTTAGTATTTCGAGATGCTCAGCAAGAGGCAGTGAATGTTAAACCCGCTCCAGTAACACCACTGAAAGAAAACAATCAGTGGAAAGAACAAAAAATAGTAGAGAGTAGTTTGCCTGAGAACCGTAAACGCTTTGTGCCAACAGATGTGCCTTCACCAGTCTATGGATTTGCAAAACCAAGTCCAATTAAAGAATTATTAGATAAAAGAAAAGAAGACTACGAGAAGCAAGAGGCGAAAGCTGTAGACGAAATGCCAGCTGTTACGAAGGCTTTAAAAGAAACGACAACAAATGAGGCTAATGAAAATATACTAGAAGAAAAAGAGCCGGCTAACACAAATCAAACCGTTGTAGCGGAGCAGCGTGAAATGTTTGACCATAAGGAGTTACCTACTGCAATTGAGCCAATAAGTTTTGACGATGAAGTAGTGGATGAGGCCAACACTGAGCAGGAAAGTATATCACCCAATGCAACTGTGCCTCAAACATCATCTTTTGCCATGTCTTTTGAAGATCAAGTGAGAGAGACAGATGTGCAAGATCAAGCCGTTCAACAACTATCGGCAGACCAATCTGAAATTCATGTCAAAGAAATGATTGTTGAACAAGTTCAAATCGAAAATTCTACAATCCATATAGGAGAGGTAACGGTTGTACAGCCTTCGCAGGATGAACAATTGCTTGTTGATAACCAATCTATTGAGACAAAGGAAGAAAAAAGCCGTATTCCTTTTAATGTACTCATGTTAAAAACGGATAAAGAAAAATGGAGAATCCAGCAGCAATTGAAAATGGTAAAACCCATTACTGACGAAAGTATTCAGAAAGTAGTGGAAAATGAGCAAGTGGATGTGGAGCTTGAAGAGAAAGAGGCACCATCCTCAGACAGCGTTGTAGCCATCGAGAAGCATCATACATTTGAAAAGCAATTCGAAGAGGATGTTAATCAGCTCATGACAGAGAATAGGTCAATGCAAGACGATGTGCCATCTCACTCATATGCAAAGAGCGAAACGCAAGGTACTCCTCAATACCGTTCTGAAGACAACGTAGCTGTCATTACAATGGCTCCTGTCACGACAATGGTAAGCGGATTAACGCAAGATAGCACTGCTATTGAAAAAGCCGCTATGGATGAAATTTCTGCAACTTCTGAGCTTGAACCAGAAACAGAGTCTACTACCGATACTGAGGTAATTTCAGAAACTGTAGAGTATCCTCAAGTAGAATCTGTTGATAAGCAGGAAAAAGCTCTAGTATTAGAAGTAGAAGAAGCACCAGAAGCACATGAATTAGAAGTAGAAGCAGTGGAAGAAACACCAGAAGCACAAATGGTTGAAGTGGAAGTAGTACAAGAAACTGAAAAACCTGCAAAGCCTGTTCACGTTTATCAAAAGCCTACGGATGAATATTTAGAGCCGCCAGAGGAAAAAACACAGGATACGGATTGGATGGAGCAGCAGGGGGATACATTGGTTGAGGCACTTTCATATTTCCAAGTTTCAGCGCAAATAGAATCGATTATGCAGGGTCCAGCTGTTACTCAATTTGAAATAACGGTGAGCCATGGTACAAAGGTTAGTAAAATCCGCAACTTAGCAGATGATTTAAAGCTAGCCTTAGCAGCAAAAGATATTCGTATTCAAGCACCAATCCCTGGAAAAAGTTCGATTGGTATTGAGATTCCAAACCGTGTATCTCGAGCCGTTCGATTATCAGAGGTAACCAATAGTCCATCCTTCGTTGAATCCGATTCACCGTTAGAAGCAGCGTTAGGTCTAGATTTAACAGGAAAGCCAGTCACACTAGATTTACGTAAAATGCCTCATGGCTTAATTGCTGGTGCAACGGGTTCAGGTAAATCCGTTTGTATTAATTCCATTTTGGTTAGTTTATTATATAAAGCTGCACCACATGAGTTAAAGCTTATGCTAATTGATCCGAAAATGGTAGAGCTGGCACCATTTAAGCATATTCCACATTTAGTTAGCCCTGTCATTACTGATGTGAAGGCAGCGACCGCTGCGCTAAAATGGGCAGTGGAGGAGATGGAGCGTCGTTATCAGCTATTTGCTCATGCAGGTGCACGTGATATTACACGTTACAATGCAATAGCTGATAAAAATAACGAGCATAGCCTAAAGCTTCCATATATTTTAATTGTTATTGATGAGTTAGCTGATTTAATGATGATGTCTCCAGCTGATGTAGAGGAGGCTATTTGTAGAATTGCTCAAAAGGCACGTGCATGTGGTATTCATTTAATTGTTGCAACGCAAAGACCTTCTGTTGATGTTATTACAGGGTTAATTAAATCTAATATTCCAACACGTATTGCCTTTGCCGTTTCCTCACAAATTGATTCTCGTACAATTTTGGATGGGCAGGGAGCAGAAAGATTACTTGGGCGAGGCGATATGCTATATTTAGGTAATGGTATGTCTGCGCCAGTGCGGTTACAGGGCACATTTGTCACAGATGATGAAATTGAAGCGATTATTGAGCATGTTCGTGAGCAAGGAGAGCCTGATTACATTTTCGATCAAGAGGAGTTATTAAAGAAAACTGAGGTGTCCGCAGAACAGGATGATCTGTTTGAAGATGTTTGTCGTTTTGTCTACGAGCAAGGTGGCGCATCAACCTCATTGATTCAACGAAAGTATCATATTGGCTATAATCGTGCGGCTCGTTTAATTGATATGTTAGAATCACATGGCTTTGTGTCGGAGGCTAGAGGCAGTAAGCCACGTGAAAGTTACATTACTGAAGAAGATTTAATTACTATGTTTGAATAAGAATTGCATTGTTTTCGTCTAGATTATCTAATTTACGTCGAAATTAGTTTTTTTAGAAAAGTTACACATCTATCCTTATGCATAAAAAGTGCTATAATAGACAAGATGTGTTGAATAGTACGTATTTTTTAACACTTGTGAAGGTATTAATACCTAACCATTCGTAAAATAATACGATACACCTAATAGATGATAGATGGGATATTGAAATTCCCGGGGGGTTTAATTAATGACAGTTTTTCATTTCACAGGCATTAAAGGTTCTGGCATGAGTTCGCTTGCACAAATCTTATTTGATGCTGGTGAACAAGTACAGGGCTCAGATGTCGATAAATATTTCTTCACGGAGCAGCCGTTACGTGAACGTAATATTCCAATTTTTACATTTAATGCTGATAATATTAAAGAAGGCATGACAGTGATTGCAGGTAATGCTTTTCCTGACGATCATCCTGAATTAGTGCGTGCCAGAGAAATCGGTGTAGAAATCATCCGTTACCATAAATTTTTAGGTGAATATATTGGTAACTACATTTCGATTGCTATCACTGGTGCACATGGTAAAACATCTACAACTGGTTTAATGGCACATGTAGTAGGTGGTTATAAGCCAACATCTTATTTAATTGGTGATGGTACTGGTGCAGGTCAAAAAAATGCTGATTTTTTTGTTATGGAAGCATGTGAATACCGTCGTCACTTCTTAGCATATAATCCTGATTATGCTGTGATGACTAATATCGACTTCGATCATCCAGACTACTTCGCTAATATAGAAGATGTTTATTCTGCATTTCAATCATTAGCTTTACAAGTGAAAAAAGCGATCATAGCATGTGGTGACGATGAACAGCTTCAGCGTATTCAAGCAAAAGTGCCAGTCGTTTATTATGGATTCGGTGCAGAAAATGATTTCGAAGCTCGTAATGTTGAAAAAACAACTGAAGGTACAAAATTTGATGTTTTTGTACGTAATGAATTTTATAGCACTTTCTTTATCCCATTATTTGGAGATCATGCTGTTTTAAATACACTAGCGGTGATTACGCTATGTGAATATGAAGGCATCTCACCTGATATAATCCAGGAGCGCTTACACACTTATAAAGGTGTAAAGAGACGTTTTACTGAAACGGATATAGGGGATAATGTTCTAATAGACGATTATGCACACCATCCTACGGAAATTCGTGCTACAATTCAATCAGCACGACAAAAGTTCCCAGATCGTGAGCTAGTTGCAATTTTCCAACCACATACATTTACACGTACACAAGCTTTTTTACAAGATTTTGCGGATAGTTTGAGCCTTGCAGATACAGCCTATTTATGTGATATATTTGGCTCTGCGAGAGAAACGCAAGGTGCTCTCTCTATTCATGATTTAGCGTCACTTATCGAAGGCAGTGCAGTGATTACCACTGAGGGAATTGATATATTAACAAAACATAAAGGCGCAGTATTTTTATTTATGGGCGCTGGTGATGTTCACAAGTTCCAAGATGCTTTTGAAAACGTGCTTAAAAACAATGAAACAGCTTAGTCCGTAGGGGTTAAGCTGTTTTTTCTCAAATTTGAGCAGGAATTCCGTTTTTTTTGTCGAAGATAGGGAAAGTAATAGTAAAGACAATTTACTAGCAGGAGGTTAACTTATGGAAGTGATTTTGTATATTGCAGCTATTATTGCAGCAATCGGATTTTTAATTTTATGTATAAGCGTGGGCATGACATTATTTTCGCTTAAGGCTATTTTAAACAGCTTAGCAGGAACACTATCAGGAATTGAAGGACAAATGGAAGGTATCACACGTGAAACAACGTCCTTATTAACGAAAACAAATAGCTTAGCAGAGGATATTCAACATAAATCGGAACAATTAAATTCTGTTGTACAAGCTGTTAAAGGTATTGGTGATTCCGTTAATGGTTTAAATAATTCTGTACAGCAAATCACTTCTTCTGTTTCTAAAAGTGTAGAACAAAATGAAGAAAAAATTGCACAAGTTGTTCAATGGAGTAATGTTGCGATGGGAATTGCAGATAAATGGAAAAAACGCAAAATCATTGAGCAAGAAACGGTTTCTGAAGATGCCTATGCATTTGAAACGGTTCAAATAGAAGAAAAGCCAAAAAGAAAATGGGGTCGTAAAAAATGATAATTATTCAGTGAGTATTCCATTCTGACTGAATAAAAATAAAGTCTTAGACATAAGTTGTAGATGCATCTGTGAAAGTAGATGGACAACCAGTCTAGACAAATTTGACAATATGATGGGGAGGAATTGTGCATGACAACTCAAAAGCCAAATTTTAACGAAGTAAAGGAACAACAGCTTGAAAGTTCATTGCCACAGCTTTATCATCCACAAGACTCGATTTATGAAGAGGAGCGTGTAAACATGAAAGATTTTGTGATTGGCGCATTAGTTGGAGGTATTGTAGGGGCAGCAGCAGGTCTACTGTTAGCTCCAAAATCAGGAAAAGATTTACGTAGTGATGTTGCTGTACAAGCTGTTCAGTTAAAAGATAAGAGTGCAGACTTCTCGACAACTGCAAAAGATAAAACGGTTCAACTTTCTAAACAACTTCAAGAACAATCTACACAATTAGTGGAGAAAGTAAAAACACTAAAAACGGCAAAAGCACCTACTGTGTTTGATGATGGTACGGTTTCCTTTGAAGGTGAAGAACCATTAGAGGATTTTATTCCTGGTCAGGAAACACAAGCGAAAGAAACAAACGAACAAAATGAAGATAAAAATGAAGAAGTACGTGCATAATGCATAGTTAAAAGGGATACGTTACATATAATAGTGTAACGTATCCCTTTTTTATGTGATGGGTGAGGCTTCTAATAAAATTTCTAATTGATCGCCACCGAATATTTCTGTATCAAAGCTCGCTGGTTGACCATTTCGTAAAATCGTGAAATTTCCCTTAAAGGTATTTGGTAGCTGCCAATTGGAGAAGCGGAAGACATCTTGATAAATCCAATGACTACGATCCTTTTCTTTAAAAACAATAGTAGCTCCATTCGGCACGGTAGACAGTGGCGATACGACATTTTGATTGACTAGTGCTTCATGTACTGTTTTAGTAAGCTCTAACACTTCCTGTTGGAAATGAATAATAATTTTATCCTCTAGCAAAAGATTCATTTGGTCTGCTATACGTTGAACAGTTGGTAAAGCTGGTTGTTGAAAGCTTATTATATCACCATCTTGAACAGCATAGCTCAATTTAGCTAATATGCCATTAATCATAAGCTGTGAGGAGAATTCCGGTAAATATAAAGGCTGACCGTTAACTTGAATTGTGTAGGATTCAAATTGCTTTAAAAAGTCTTGATTATTTGTGATTTTAAATACATCTTCAATAGTCTCAGCTATGTCAAAAGACACTATATCACGATCGTTTAATTGAGTATCAAGTGATGCAGGTGAATTATTGAGGGTCATTTTGGGCTCAATCACATACTTAGTATTTTGGATAGTAATTGTCTTTATCGCTGCATCATCAATAAGCTCCCTCACTGTTGCAGTAGCTGGAAGCCCATCTTTCCCTTCGATTAGTTGAATGGCATCGCCTGTTTTAATCAATGTTTTTGTAGATGCCTGTTGTCCGTTCACAAGTATTTCTGCTGGTTGACCATGACCACCTGGAATGAAAATGTCCTGTCCATTGACGCTAACAGATAACCCATGACCTGGCTTTCCGTACAATTGTTTTGCACGAATATTCGCTGCTAAAAAAGCATCTGCCACAGTCATTTCCTTTAATTCAAAAAGACGAACTACTTGATTATTGACGGTTAGGCTCATGTATTGAATAGGCATTTTTTTAGCAGCAATTGCAATCCCTATTGGTGTAACTAACTCTGGTGAGGCTTTAATATGTTCTTCCTTAGTTAGGTTTTGGATGGCATCAATACCTCGAACAGCTATTCGATTTGCTGGTAGGTCAAGTACATGGCCAAGTTCAGTTGTTAGGTTCGGTGTTAAGCTACCACCACCAACTAACATTACAGCTTTTGGAGCAACACGGTTATTAAGGCGTAAAATTTCTTCGCCGATGGACTTAGCTAGCTGCTTCACTGCTGGTTCAATAGCTAATAATACCTCTTCCTTTGGATAAGATTGATCAAATCCTAGAATATCTTGAATCAATATCTCGTCCGCTGTTTGGAGCTGGCGTTTAGCCTGTTCGGCAATAGGAAAGTCTAGTAAGTAATGGTCGCTTAAAGCTTCTGTTATTTCATCGCCAGCTGTTGGGACCATACCATAGGCGACAACTGTACTTTTATCTGTAATTGCTATATCAGATGTTCCAGCCCCTATATCAACAAGTGCTACGTTTAAGCGTCTCATCGTTGGCGGTATGAGCACATTAATGGCAGCAATAGGTTCTAGTGTTAATGCTTCCATCTCTAAATTAGCCCGTTTAAGAGCTGCAATAAGTGACTCCACTACAACCCGAGGTAAGAAAGTGGCAATCACTTCAATTTGCGCCTCATCACCTTGTTGATCAAGTAGGCTTCCTATTTCCTCGCCATCCAAACGATAATAAAGAACAGAATAGCCTACACAATAATAGTGGCTAATTTTTGCATCCTCTTTCTGTTGCAAAAGTTGTTGCTGCGCTTGTTGGACAGCCTGAAGTTCTAGGCGACTAATATCTTCTTCAGTAAAAATAGGCCGATTACGTATATTGATGGTCACGCTAGCTTGCTCAGTTTTTAAAGATCGACCTGCTGCAGCAACACTTACCTTTGTGAGTGGACCGTGTTTCTCTTGAAGTTCGCTTTTTATTTCATTAATTAAATCTGCCACATACATGACATTATGTATTTGACCATCTACCATGGCACGTTCTTTATGCTCTTTCACTAAAATATCTTCCACATGAAAATGGTCATTTTCTTCTTGTAGGATGATCCCGACCACTGAGCGTGTACCAATATCAAGTGCAAATAATTTAGAACTCAATGTAATCGCTTCCTTTCGCGTCATACTTGAAAAATAATTTAGCGAGTTGAAGCGCTAAATTAAAAATGCGTGACATTCTGAACAACATTGATTATAATAATGCTATTATCTAAAAATGTAACATACATTTCAGAGTTCTGGAAGTGTCTGTCATGAGGAGAGGAGCAAGAAAGCATGAGCCAAAAAGATTTAGAAAGCTTACGAAGTCAAATTGACGGATTAAACTTAGAAATTCTTCGTCTAATTAACGAACGTGCAGCTGTAGTTGATGAAATCGGTAAAATTAAAGAAAAGCAAGGTGTGAATCGCTATGATCCATTACGTGAAAGACACATGCTTGATCTTATTAAAGAACACAATCAAGGTCCGTTAAACCAAATGACGGTTGACTATATATTTAAGCAAATCTTTAAAACAGCTTTAAAACAATTAGAAGCTGATAAGAAGAAAGAGCTACTTGTATCTCGTAAAAAGAAATCAGAAGATACAGTTATTAATATCAATGGTGAATTAATTGGACAAGGGAAACCATCTTTCGTATTTGGTCCTTGTGCAGTTGAGTCATATGAGCAAGTAGCAGCTGTTGCAGTTTCTATTAAAGCAAAAGGAGAAAAGTTAATTCGTGGTGGTGCTTATAAACCACGTACTTCTCCATATGACTTCCAAGGACTTGGATTAGAAGGACTTAAAATTTTAAAACGTGTATCTGAGGAATTTGGTTTAGGTGTTATTACAGAAATAGTAACACCAGGTCATTTAGAGGAAGCACTAGATTATATCGATGTTATCCAAATCGGTGCACGTAATATGCAAAACTTTGAATTATTAAAAGCAGCAGGGGCGACAAATAAGCCTGTCCTATTAAAACGAGGCTTAGCTGCCACAATTGATGAATTTATACATGCAGCGGAGTACATCATGTCAAAAGGAAATGAAAACATTATTCTTTGTGAACGTGGTATTCGTACTTATGAAAAAGCAACGCGTAATACACTAGATATTTCAGCCGTGCCAATCTTAAAACAAGAAACGCATTTACCAGTATTCGTAGATGTTACACACTCAACAGGTCGTCGTGATTTATTATTACCATGTGCAAAAGCAGCTATCGCGATTGGCGCTGATGGTGTTATGGCAGAAGTGCATCCAGATCCATCTGTTGCATTGTCTGATTCACAGCAACAAATGGACATTCCAACATTTGACGCATTCTATGAAACACTTCAAAAATTCATGAAAAATCATGAAATCCATGCTTAATTGTTAACGGTGAACACCGCTTGCTTATTTTAGCAGGCGGTGTTTGTTATATCGTGACAAATTAATGTCTAGAATAGGACTATTAGTACTTGGTTTTTACGTAGTTCTTCTTGAAAATAATATGAAAATTATCGTATGATAAGGCTATAATAGGAAAAAGGGAGGCACGTACGATGACTGTTACAATTTATGATGTTGCAAGAGAAGCAAATGTTTCTATGGCAACGGTCTCTCGTGTAGTCAATGGCAATCAAAACGTAAAACCGGCAACACGAAAAAAAGTATTAGAAGTAATTGAACGATTAGAATACCGTCCGAATGCAGTAGCACGAGGACTAGCAAGTAAGAAAACAACAACAGTTGGCGTGATTATCCCAGATATTGCAAACAATGTTTACGCCGAGCTGGCTCGTGGTGTAGAGGATATTGCCACGATGTATCGATATAATATTATTTTAGCCAACTCGGATCAACATGAAGATAAAGAGCTACAGCTTCTGGATACTATGCTTGGGAAACAGGTAGATGGTATTGTGATGATGAGTGATGAGGTCACAGAGAAAATGCAACAAACGATGGATCATTCTCCAGTACCAATTGTTTTAGCAGGGTCAGTGGATGAATCACAAACAATCGCAACGGTGAATATTGACTACTTCCAAGCTGCATATGAAGCGATTTCTCTACTTATTCAAAATGGACATACACGTATTGGTTTCGTGACAGGACCACTCTCTTATACAATTAACGGAAAATTCAAGCTAGCAGCTTATAAGAAAGCATTAGAGGATGCTGGCTTACCAATAGATGAGGCATTAATTGCCGCAGAAGAGTCTAGTTATGACATGGGCTTAGAAGCTTGGGACATCCTATCTGGACTCGAACATCCGCCAACTGCTTATTTTGCAGGCAGTGATGAGCTAGCAATCGGCTTAATTCATGGCGCGCAAGATGCTGGTAAAATTGTTCCAGAAGATATAGAAGTGATTAGTTTTGAGAACTCGAAACTAGCTCGAATGGTTCGTCCACAGTTAACAAGTGTCGCGCTGCCACTTTACGATATTGGAGCTGTTGCCATGCGTTTGCTTACTAAATTGATGAGCAAGGAGACTGTCGAGGATGAGGCAGTCATTTTACCGCATCGTATTGAGCATCGTCAATCTGTCAAAAGCAAATAGAATGAGAACACGTAAATCCTACAAGGTTTGCGTGTTTTTTTATGATAGAAAGAACAATGAAAATGTCGAAACTACGCATTAAACAAAACTAATGAACTAAGATAAAAAAGCCTCACGCTTATCGTGAGGCAATAATGTTAATCTCGTTTTTCATTTCGAATAATATGTAGCGCCTTGGCTAACATTTGAGCATTCTTTTCTTCTATTTCAGCTTTTCGAGGGATGGGCTCATATAAAGGAATTGGGTCCTCCCACGTTGGAATAAAAGGTACGGGTGCTTCAGGCTGCCAGCGATCAAGCCATGCTTGTGGGAGCGGCCCCGTTGGACATTTTTGGTCAGTCATTTCCAACCATAGCATCGACCAAGCTCGAGGTACTACTCTCCAAATATCATAGCCACCGCCACCAACAGCAATCCATTTTCCATCACAATATTCATGTGCTAATTGATGAGCAAGCTTTGGGATTTCACGATAAATATTCATCGTTCCATGTAAATGGGTTAAGGGATCAAAGTAATGGGCATCAGCACCATTTTGGGTTAAGACAACATCAGGCTTAAAAAATTCAAAGATCTCTCGCATCGATTGTTCATATATATCTAAGAAACTTTCATCCTCTGTAAAAGCATCCATGGGAAAATTAAACGAGGTCCCGTAACCCTGACCATTGCCACGCTCGGTGATGTTTCCTGTTCCAGGGAAAAGGTATCGACCCGTTTCGTGAATAGACAAAGTACAAACATTGGGATCCTCATAAAAACTCCATTGAACACCATCTCCATGATGAGCATCTGTGTCTACATAAAGTACACGTGCATTATACTTTTCCTGCAAATAGCGAATTGCTACCGTGCTATCGTTGTAAATACAAAATCCGGAAGCTCGACCACGAAAGCCATGATGTAAACCTCCACCAAGGTTGAGGGCATGGCCAGCTTTCCCTTCCATTACATAATCAACTGCTGTTAACGTTCCACCAACGAGCTGCGCACTGGCTTCATGCATATTTTCAAAAATGGGTGTATCTTCCGTGCCGATACCATAGCTTTCACATTGAGCTTCCGATAATTCACCATGTCCTGCTTTTTTTACAATGTCTATATATTTTGGATCATGTGCTAGCAATAACTCTTCATCTGTTGCAACACGAGCAGGTACAATATCTAGATCATCGAGAGCATGTATATTTTTTAATAAATCCATTGTTAGCGTCAAACGTTTATGATTAAAAGGGTGGGTATCTGAAAATTTATATCCGAGTTGTTCTGGCGAGTAAACGAATACAGCCTTTTTCATTATAATGAAACACCTGGTAAATTAGGCCAAAGTACATCAAAGCCTTCTTTACGAAGTTCTTCAATCATAGCTAAAGGATTCAGTGTTTTTACTCGGACACTTAAAATTTTATTTTGTGTATTTTCAGAGTCAGGATAAACTAAGACGCTTTGGACATTGGCATGGTGTCGATGAAATATCTTTGTAATTTCAAATAAAACCCCTGGTGTATCGGATACCCGAATCTCAATTTTTGAGCCGGGCTCCGTAGCACCAGTTAGCTCTATATATGTATAGAGTAAATCGGTTGTCGTCACAATCCCTACTAATTTTCCCCCAGTAACAATAGGTAAACAACCTATTTTGGATTCATAAAATGTAAGGGCAACCTCTTCGACAAAATCTAGTGGATGACCAATAAGTGGGTCCTTCACCATAATGTCCTCTACTTTTGCCTTAAAAACAGGAGAGTTAGGCTCATCCTGTAAAGATGATGGCAAGACTTCTTTAATATCTCGTTCCGTAATCACACCTAATACGTGACGTTCCTCATCTACAACTGGTAAATGACGAACTTTTTTTTCACGCATTAGCTTTAATGCTTCTTGTACAGTATTGGTAGGAGCTAATGTGTAAGGCTCATCATTCATAATCTCTTCTACGATCATATACGCATCCCCTTTGTGTTGGTTTTAATACATGAAACGATTTTTAAAACGAAGCCTATCAAATCTTTCCATTGTCTCAGGAGGCACTCGTTTCCCTTCACGTGCCATAAGGCAATTGGCTGGATGTGATGTAATTTCGGGATCATCCGTGGCAAAATATTCGAAGCCGACAGAGCTCATCATTTTCTCCATCATTTTGCGGTAGTCCCAAACATTTAAACCAGTTCCTTTTAAGTCCCAATGCCAATAATACTCGGTAGTAATCACAAGATAGTCTTCCATTTCATCACCCATAAATGAAACGGCTAGCAAAGCCTTCCCTGCACCAGTACCCCGATAGTCTGGAATGACTTCAATGGCGCCTAATTCAATCATGTCTTCAATTCGATCTTCTGCCCATCGTTCAAGTGGATCAGGATAAAGATAGGTAACATAGCCTACGATAATATCTTCGTTTCGAATAATAATAATTCGGCCCTCTGGAAGTCCTGCAATCTCTATGATGGCTTGTTGCTGCTGTTTTGGAGGTCTGAAGGCAACCAAGCCTTCATGGAATGAATATGTAGCTAATTTTTCTGGAGGTACAGGTCCTTCCACATACACCGTACCATGCTTTGTTTCCTTTGTGACAGAAAAAAAAGTTTTTTTATGTTCCATAATTACACCACCTGAGTTTAATAATTCCATTATAGCTGATTTCTTGCGGAAAAACGCTTATTTTTGCAAAATATACCTGTATTTTTGGAAAAGTGAAAATATTAAGACAATCTATTGAAATTCGTGTAAAATAGAATTATATTGCTTCTGTTATTTAACAGATAAAAGTAGTGTGATTAGGGATTTTATCATTATTATGACGTTAATCTGTTATATAACAATAGCTGCATATTCATTTTGCTTTTGTCATAATTTTTTATATTTCAACAGGGGGATTGTTGGAAATATAGTCAAAAGCAAAAGCAAAGAAAGGGGTAGTTTTCATGGGGATGAAAATGAAGGAGAAGTTAAGGGCTTTACCTGGTCAGCATTATTTAATGAATTATGAGGAAGTGGCAAAATCACACAACTGGGCTAACACCGAAAAAGCATTTAACTGGTTCGAAACAGGATTAGTAAATATGGCGTATGAGGCTATAGATCGCCATACAGAAACACATCGTAAAAATAAGGTAGCGCTTTATTTTAATGATGGTAAACGAAAAGAAGCATATTCTTTTAATGAAATGAAAAGGTTAACAAACAAGGCAGCAAATGTTTTTAAAACAGCTACTAATTTGCAAAAAGGTGATCGCTTATTTATTTTTATGCCACGTTCACCTGAGCTTTACTTTTCAATATTAGGTGCGCTGAAAATGGGTGTTATTGTAGGCCCTTTGTTTGAAGCTTTTATGGAAGGTGCTGTATATGATCGGCTAGCAGATAGTGAGGCGAAAGTATTAGTCACTACACCAGCATTACTTGAACGTGTACCTTTAGACAAATTACCTAAATTGGAGCATGTCTTTTTAGTCGGTGAGGAAATAGAGGAATCAGCTCAAATTCTTGACTTTAATAAACATTTAAAAGAAGCTTCGGCCATTTTTGATATCGTATGGGTTGACAGAGAAGATGGGATGATTCTTCACTATACCTCTGGCTCAACTGGCGCACCAAAGGGTGTATTGCATGTCCATAATGCTATGATTCAACAATTTCAATCAACACAATGGGTACTAGATTTACGTGAAGATGATATTTATTGGTGTACAGCTGATCCTGGATGGGTGACAGGGACAGCCTATGGTATTTTTGGTCCTTGGTTAAACGGTGTCACGATGCTAATTGTAGGTGGAAGATTTTCTCCACAGGCATGGTATCAAGCCATTGAGGATTATAGTGTAACAGTATGGTATAGTGCACCAACTGCATTTCGTATGCTGATGGGTGCAGGTAGTGGCTTGCTTGAAAGGTATGATCTTACTTCTTTACGCCATGTATTATCAGTTGGGGAACCATTGAATCCCGAAGTTATTCGTTGGGGAATGGAGGAATTAGGACATCGTATACATGACACATGGTGGATGACAGAGACAGGAGCTCATATGATTTGCAACTATCCTTCGATGGATATTAAGCCAGGTTCAATGGGAAAACCTCTTCCTGGTATTCATGCAACGATTGTCGATGACGCTGGCAATGAAGTACCACCTTTTACAATGGGAAATCTAGCTATTCGACGGGGATGGCCAGCCATGATGCGCCAAATTTGGGGTAATCCAGAACGCTATGAATCTTATTTCTTAAAAGGAGAATGGTATGTATCTGGAGATTCTGCATTTATGGATGATGATGGTTACTTCTGGTTCCAAGGTCGAGTGGATGATGTTATCATGACTGCTGGAGAGCGTGTTGGGCCATTTGAAGTAGAAAGCAAACTACTTGAGCATCCAGATATCATCGAAGCAGGTGTGATCGGGAAACCTGATCCAGTACGTGGAGAAATCATTAAGGCCTTTGTATCCTTACGAGAAGGAGTAGAGCCTTCTACTGCAATGATTGAAGATATTCGTGAATTTGTGAAGAAAGGTTTGTCGGCTCATGCAGCCCCACGAGAAATCGAATTTAAGGATAAATTGCCTAAAACACGTAGTGGGAAAATTATGCGTCGTGTGTTAAAAGCGTGGGAGTTAAATTTGCCAACTGGTGACTTATCGACAATGGAAGACTAATGAGGTGTCCTAAGACAATAATTGATATTTATACAGTATTTGCATAAAAGGAAGGCAAGAATTCATTTAATGGACGAAAGGATTCTTGCCTTCTTTTTTATGAATTGACAATGCTACAAAAGCTTTAGAAAATTGAAATATCCTAAGAAGAAAAAAACATCTAAATAAATAAAAATTCAGTTGACTTAATATTTATGCAATCGTATACTATTTTTAACTTATTTCAGAGGTGAGTGCATTGAAAGTAGGTATTGTGGGAGCAACTGGATATGGTGGGTTAGAGCTTATTCGGTTTTTACATAATCATCCAGCTGTTGATCGAATTGAATTATTTACTTCTTCGGAAGAGGGAGTTCTTTTTTCTTCAAAATTTGGTCATCTTGTTACGATAGTCGATACACCGTTAAAAAAAATAGCTTATGACGCGTTAGAAAAATTTGATGTTGTCTTTACTAGTACACCCTCAGGCGTGACAAGTGAGCTTTTACCGCCTTTGGTTGGCAAAGGACCAAAATTAATAGATTTGTCTGGCGATTTCAGATTAAAAGATTTAGCAAGTTATGAAGCATGGTATGGCAAAAAGGCTGCGCCAGCTAATAGTGTTCAGCAAAGTGTATATGGTTTAACCGAATGGAATACAGAACGTATACGGCAAGCAACACTTATTGCTAATCCGGGTTGTTACCCTACAGCCGTATTACTATCTTTACTGCCACTCATCAAAGAGCGATTAATTGATCCAAGCTTTTTAGTCATTGATGCTAAGAGTGGAATTTCAGGAGCCGGTAATAAGCCGTCACAAACGACCCATTTCAGTGAGGCGAATGAGAACCTTTCTATTTACAAAGTTAATACACATCAGCATATACCCGAAATAGAACAGGCACTTTCCATGTTTGCTCATGTCGATACGACCATTACTTTTAATACACATTTAATTCCAATGACACGAGGAATTTTGGCAACATCCTATGCTTCTGTTATGCCTGGTATTACGGAGGCCCAGCTAATTGCTTGTTTAAAGACAGCCTATGAAAAACATCCATTTTTACGAATTGTGACGGATGCTAATAGTTTAGGAACAAATCGCGTAAAGGGATCGAACTATTGCGATATTTTAGTAAATGTAGATGCTCGTACAAATCGGGCAACCATCGTCAGTGTCATCGATAATCTTGTCAAAGGAGCAGCAGGGCAAGCAATCCAAAATATGAATGTACAATTTGATTTACCGCAAACGACAGGATTAGATGTCGTACCGTTCTTTATTTAATAGCAAGGAAGAATCTTAATTTCTAAGGAGGAATGAAGGATGACAGTTACTACTTCAACGACTGTAATGAAAAAATTATCCAGTAAAAATATTGTTTCACCAAAAGGCTTTAAAGCGGCGGGACTACACTGTGGTTTGAAGCATAAGAAAAAGGATTTAGCGCTGTTAGTAAGTGAAGTACCAGCAAGTGTAGCAGGTGTTTTTACCACAAATGCTGTTCAAGCAGCACCATTAAAAGTGACAAAGGAAGTTGTTTATACAACGAAGAAAATGCAAGCGATGATTGTTAATTCTGGTAACGCAAATGCTTGTACTGGAAAACAAGGTATAAAGGATGCTCAAACGATGCAAGCGCTAGCTGCAGAAAAATTAGGGATTTCATCGAACTTGGTAGGAGTTTGCTCTACAGGTGTTATTGGTGAAATGCTGAAACTGGAGCCTGTAGCTAACGGCATCCAACAATTAGAGCCAAAGGACAATTTAGAATGTGCCATTGACTTTGCTCAGGCTATTTTGACGACAGATACTGTTATGAAAAATACGTGCTATAGCACCATTGTAGATGGTAAGGAGGTCATTATTGCTGGTGTTGCAAAGGGTTCAGGTATGATTGAACCAAATATGGCAACAATGCTAGGTTTTATTACAACAGATGCCAATATTGAATCTGAAGTATTACAAGCAGCTTTATCAACTATTACTAATTTAACATTTAACGCCATTACAGTTGATGGGGATACATCAACCAACGACACAGTGGTTGTATTAGCTAATGGCTTAGCAGAAAATAATCCTCTATCACCAGAGCATCCAGATTGGCAAAACTTCTATTACACATTGAAAACAGTAGCTGAAGATTTGGCAAAAATGATTGCAAAAGATGGAGAGGGAGCTACGAAGCTTATTGAAGTGGAAGTTGTTGGGGCCATTTCAGATGAGGAGGCACGTAAAATTGCTAAAACTGTTGTCGGTTCACCACTTGTGAAAACTGCTGTCTTTGGCTGTGATGCTAACTGGGGACGTATTATTGCTGCGGTTGGTTATAGTGGGGCAACGGTTGACCCAGATAAAATTACTATTCAAATCGGTGGTGCAACAATGGTTGAAAATGGAGAGCCTATTCCTTTTTCTGAAGACGAGCTAATTCAAATATTAAAAATGCATGAAGTAAAAATCTATGTGTCCCTTGGGGTTGGTGACGGCAAGGGGCATGCTTGGGGATGTGACTTAACGTATGACTACGTCCAAATCAATGCATCGTACCGCTCGTAAACGTATGGTGATCAAGCTTGGAGGCAGTACGCTGGAGGGGTTAAATGAAGCTTTCTTTGACAACTTTAAAAAACTTCGAGAAAGCGGAGTAGAGCTTATTATTACCCATGGTGGTGGTCCAGCCATTAACCGAGAACTTACTGCTCAAGGCATATCATCGCATTCATTAAATGGAATACGCGTCACAAATGAGGCTGCAATGAAGGTTGTACAATCAACTCTAATAGGTCAGGTAAATCCAGCCTTAGTTCATGAATTAACAAATGCAGGTATCGCAGCTGTTGGATTAAACGGCTTTGATGGTCAGATAATGGTCGCTGATTTTTTAGATCAAGATGTTTATGGCTATGTTGGAGCAATCAAAACGGTTAATGCAGCCTTACTTGAAACTTTTCTGGATATAGGAATTGTGCCTGTTATTGCTTGTGTAGGAGCTACTGATTCAGGCCAGGCTCTTAATATTAATGGTGATACAGTAGCAAGTGACATAGCGTTAGCAGTAGGAGCAGATAGTTTATTATTAGTAACGGATGTGAGTGGTATTCGTATTCATCATGAATATCAAACAATCGCTACACCTTCTCTCATCGACCAATGGATAGAACAAGGCCATATAAATGGTGGGATGATTCCAAAAGTACAAGGAGCTATCGACTGTTTACACGCTGGTATACCATCTGTACAAATAGTGGATGAAGCATTAATCGGTACAACGATTGTCGCTTCAATTAAAATTCAATCTTCCTAGTGTTCTAATAAAATATTACCAGAAGTATAGTTGTTAAAAGAAAACTATTTCAAATGATAGTGGAGATGATAACATGAGTGCTTTATTCGGGAACTACGGTAAACGTCGTGCACAAATTGTCAAAGGACAGGGGACCGTTGTTGAAGATTCTGCAGGCAAACAATATTTAGATTTTACAAGTGGCATTGCTGTAGCAAGTCTTGGTCATGCCCATCCGGCCATTGTGCAGGCATTACAAGAGCAAAGTGAAAAGCTATGGCATATATCGAACCTTTTTGAAATACCTGGACAGGAGAAGGTAGCGCAAAAATTAATCGCCAATACCCACTTCGCTCATGCTTTTTTCTGTAATAGTGGGGCAGAGGCAAATGAAGCGGCCATCAAATTAGCACGGAAACATACAGGAAAACATCATATTGTTACGTTCGAAAAATCCTTCCATGGTCGTACCTTTGGAGCAATGTCTGCAACAGGTCAAGGCAAAATACATAATGGCTTTGGACCACTTGTAGAAAAATTTACGATTTTGCCATTCAATGATGTGGCTGCACTTGAAGCTGCCATTGATGATTCGGTGGCTGCTATTATGCTAGAGATGATTCAAGGAGAGGGCGGTGTCAATTGTGTATCAGCAGAATTCGCTGCAGCTATTGCAAAAGCCTGCGCTGACAAAGGAATACTTCTAATTGTTGATGAAGTACAAACTGGTATTGGGCGAACAGGGACTCGCTATGCCTATGAACAAACTATATTAAAGCCACATATTATGACATTGGCAAAAGGGTTAGGAGGCGGTTTCCCTGTAGGTGCCATGTTAGGGACTACCGAGCTTCATGCTACATTTAGTCCTGGAACACATGGTACAACATTTGGTGGAAACCCTCTTGCAATGAATGTAGCACAGGCTATTTTAGATCATGTTTTCGAGCCAGTATTTCTTCAGCAGGTACAGGAAGCATCAGCCTATTTTGTGGCACAACTAAAAGCTCATTTACCTTCTAGCTATACAATTCAAGGACAGGGCCTACTGTTAGGAATTGGTTGTGGTGACATAGAGGTAGCGTCCTATATTGCAGCAGCAGAGGAGAAGGGGCTTTTGTTAGTCGGAGCGGGACCGAATGTCATTCGTCTCCTACCACCATTAACTGTATCGAAGGAAGAGATTGACAAAGCAGTTGCTATTTTAAAGACCATTTTACATTAATCTAATGACAAAGAATCTGCTAGATGACAGCAGATTCTTTGTATTGTTTATTGGAGCTGTTTTACTAATGTTATCACCAGTTTTGGTAGCCAATCTTCAAGCTGGCTAAATGTAAATCCTGCTGTCTCTGCTTTTGCATTCGACATATACCAATCGGCAGGTACCCCATATGGTGATCGTGATGTTTCATCACCGCCAACAAGCGATATTTTTGCATGTTTACCACTCACTTCTTCAATAAGCGTTATTAAATCTTTGAGCGATATAGTACCAGATGCTGTCGCATTGTATGGACCTTCAATAGGGGTAACGCCAGCAAAATATAAAAATGCAGCGGCTTCCTCATCAGTAATATAACTCATCTTAGCATCAATGTTCGGTAATGTGATCGGTTGATTCTGTAAAATACGTTCGATATGAAAATGTAGACGGCGCGTATAATCATGTTCACCCATAACAATTGGAAAGCGGACGGCAACAACAGGGAACGAAGCCTCTTTAAATAGAACAGCCTCTGCTTGTCGTTTTCCTTCCCCATAAGAAAATTCCTCTTTGTGTCCCATGCGAATTTGATAATGATATGGATCGAAGTCTTCTTCCTTCTTCATCTTGCCATCTATTTCATAGGTTGAAAGAGTAGATGTAAAGACGAGCTTTTGGGTTTTTCCCTTCAATAAATCGCAAATTACTTGTGCTTCATTAGGAGAATAGCAAATATTATCATAGACAATATCCCACTTTTTATCAGATAAGACTTGTGCTAAAGCTTCCTGATCATTTCGATTTGCTACTAACTGCTTAACATTGGGACCAAAGGGATTACCACTTTGACCGCGTGTTAAAATCGTTACATCATGACCATTTTCAATACAAAGTTCCACTAGCTTTTTACCAAAAAAGCGTGTCCCGCCTAAAACTAATATATTCATTTTCTTCCACCCCTTTAAAATAGTAGTCCTCTTTATAATGACAAAAAAACAGACTTACTACAAATCAAAAATGAAGTGTAATAAGTCTGTTTATGTTGAAATAGCTGAACGCTATCAAAAATCCTGTCTCATAATAACAAGACGCCGACTTGATTATCGTTTTGATGTTTCGGTAGGAGTCGTATTGCCACTGTCTCCTCCGTTTGTGCCATCTCCAGGATGACCTGAGCCACCATCGCCACCAGAACCATTGCCGCTATTTGAGCCGTTACCATTGTTGTCAGAACCATCGCCATTAGTTGATCCATTACCATTGTTCCCGGAGCCATTGCCGTTATTTGAACCGTTTCCGTTATTACCCGACCCATTACCGTTGTTGGAGCCATTGCCATTAGTAGGTGGCGTTGTTGGTGGTATTTGCTCTTGATCGTTGTTTTCCTCTGGGTCAGGTTTATCCTCACTACCTCCAGTAGAAACAACATTAGATTGTGGTGATGTTAATCCTGTAATATCTACAGCGACCACCACATAAGCTTGTCCACTAGCAACAGTAATACTTTGCGTTGACTCTAACACAGATGTTACAAGTGTGTTACCACCGTTCGTAACGTTATAGATACGATAACCGACAACATCGTTTGATGACCCTGACCAAGATAAAGTAGAACCATTTACTGAAGCTGATACCGCTGCTGGAGGACTACCATCCGCTGGGAAATCAACTGCTGATACCGATGAATTTGATAATGTTGAATTTTTTGGTAAAAGACTAGCAGGGTTTCCGCCAAGTCTACCTAACATTCGTTTAATAAAGGCTTGATTAATGCCTGCACCACCTGATTTAACAAATTCTGCTGGTGTATTTGGTAGAGCATTATAGGTTTTTCCTTTAATCGTCACAACACTTGAAGAGGCTAAGCTATCATCTGGTTGTGATGGTAAAAATACTTTCGCATTAAATAAATCAGAACGCACAAGACCCGCATTCGCACAAGCCGTAGAAGGAGCCATACCTGAAATACCACAGAATGAAGCAGTGACAACATTTTTAGGTGCCTTAAAGCTTGTAGGAGGATCAATTAACTGAGGATCCGCATCATAAACGGCATTCATTAAAGTTCCCCATAGTTTATTCACACGAACACTTGGTTGTAAATACGTGTTATTAAATACATTAAGTGGACGAGGTTGATCGTATCCCATCCAAACACCTAGAGAAACATTTGGGTTATAACCAACTAACCAAACATCTTTATAATCTTGAGATGTCCCTGTTTTTGCAGCGAAATCAGAAGAAAATTTTAATGTATTACGTGCCATCGTACCAGTTCCTTTAGTTAGGACATCACGCATCATATCTGTCACGATATAAGACGTTTCTGGACTAAATACTTGTACTGGTTCCACCTCATGCTGGTAAATAATATTTCCTTCTTGATCTTCGATTCGATCAATCATATAGGCGTCGACGAATTGACCACCATTTGCAAAAGTTGCAAAAGCATTTGTATTTTCTTCTACAGTAGTCCCTTCACTTAAAGCACCAATACCAGTTGCTAGGTTAGTGAAGTCATCTGGGTGTAATTTTGTGAATCCCATTTTTACTAACAGTTCAGCGGGGCGTCTATTAATAATATCATTATATAAACGTAACGCCGATATGTTTTGAGAGTCTGCTAAAGCTTCACGTGCAGGAATAAGTCCTCGCTCATCACTCGTAATATAGTTGCTTGGGCTCCATTTACCAATAGAGAATTTCACGTCAACTAATGGGCTACCTGCACCGATAACCCCGTATTCTATGGCTGGACCATAAACAAGTAGTGGTTTCATCGTCGAACCGTTAGAACGATAAGCTTGTGTTGCGTGGTTTACCTGAGTTGTTTTAAAATCTCGACCTCCGACAAAGCTTAAAATACGACCTGTTGAGTTTTCTATTAAAATACTTCCTACTTGAACGGGCATCTCAATATCAATTTCTTCACCCGTTACAGGGTCTTTCCCTTTACCTGTGTACGTATGGCCATAATACTGGAAGTCTTTCGCTGCTTTTTGCATCGAATCATACATATCTTTATTAATCGTTGAATAAATACGATATCCCTTCGAACGAACATCTCGATCTGCTAAAATCGTATATTTATCCTTTATTTTTTTCTCTGTCTTTAATCGTTCTGGGTCAACCCCATCTTCTTTTGCTAGTTTTTCAGCAATAATTTCTTTTGCACGAGCTTCAAGTTCATATGTTAGCCATGGATATCGATCCTCGGCACGCATTTCAGGTCCTCGGAAATCTGCAGCGATATCATAGTCTAACGCTTCTTTATACTGTGCATCGTCAATATAACCAGCTTCTTTCATACGATATAGTACTGTTTTCATACGATCAATACCTGGTTTTAAAGCTTCCTCACTTTTTAGCTCCCCAGTATTCGTAAATGGTGTATAGGCAAATGGGGCCTGTGGAATACCAGCTATGTACGCAGCTTGTGGAAGTGACAATTCTTTCGCTTTTACTCCAAAAATTCCTTCAGCAGCTGTTTCAACACCTGCGATATTTCGTCCTGAAGAGTTACGACCATACGGAATAATATTTAAATAAGCCTCTAATATTTCTTCCTTCGTCATAAAATGTTCTAAGCGCATAGCAAGTAAAATTTCTTTTGCTTTACGTTCATAGGATACTTCATTTGTTAATACTTGGTTTTTTATAAGTTGTTGAGTAAGGGTAGATCCACCAGTTTGTGTTGCAGAGTTTGTGACATCCTGTAATAACCCACGAATAACAGCTTTTGGTACGATGCCGTTATGTTCACGGAAATACTCATCCTCTGTTGCGAGAACAGCGTTAACTACATCTGGGGCAACATTGCTGAGTGAGGTTTCACGTCGATCTAAATCTGTTCGTAATTTCCCGATATAAATATCGTTGGCAAAATAAATTTCACTGGTTTCTTCATAGCTAAAAATCTGATTTCGTAATTCTTCTTTAGAGCGCAATGGCTCTTCTTTTACAAGAGAAGCAAAATAACCAGCTCCTACTGAACCGACAAATACAGTGCCAAGCAATGCAAAGACTAAAAATAGTAAAAATAAGTTCCAGGTAACACTACCTGAAATACGTAATTTCTTCATCCATTTTTGTTCTAGTAATTCATCGATCTTTGCATTGATTTTTTCAATCCAATCTTTCAATGTATCGACCTCCTAAAATCTTGTTTATTATAGCACATATTGTTTTAGAGCGAACATAGTTATTGACAATGAAAAAGATTCGTATAGAATTATATTTATAGTTTTCTAGTGAGGAAGAGTTTGCAGTAGTGTTTATATTCCCTGTTTAGAGAGCCAGTGGTTGGTGAAAACTGGTCATAATGTAGAGACGAATTACGTACTTGGAGCTTAGACGTGCGCGCCTGCGATAAAGGCGATTGAATGAAGTGGAAGGTGGATGACATCTTCAAGCCGGGTGGTACCGCGTTAGTTTGCAACTTAACGTCCCTGCATGCAATTGTTTGCGTGTAGGGACTTTTTTTATCGAATAATGTCCATGCACGTAATGAATTTCAACCATTTTAGGAGGAATCAACATGACAAATGAATTATTACAAGATTTAGAATGGCGTGGTTTACTATACCAACAAACAGATGCTGAAGGCATGGCAAAACTGTTAGATGAACAATCTGTATCTTTATATTGTGGTGTAGATCCAACTGCTGACTCTATGCATATTGGCCATATTGTGCCACTTTTAACACTTCGTCGCTTCCAAAAGGCTGGTCACCGTCCAATTTTACTTGTTGGTGGTGCGACAGGAATGATTGGTGACCCATCTGGCCGTTCAGAAGAGCGTCAATTACAAACAGTTGAGCAAATCGATCAAAATGTCCAAGGGATCAGAAGCCAATTAGAACGTATTTTTGATTTTGCTGAAGATGGCAATGGTGCACAGCTTGTGAACAATCGTGATTGGATTGGCAATATCAACACAATTGAATTTTTACGTGATTACGGAAAATTAATTAACGTGAACTACATGTTAGCGAAAGATACAATTGCTTCTCGTCTTGACACAGGAATTTCTTTCACAGAATTTGCGTATACGTTAATTCAAGGTATTGATTATAACCATTTATACAATCACTACAATTGCCGAATCCAAGTAGGTGGATCTGACCAGTGGGGGAATATTACTACAGGTTTAGAGGTTATTCGTAAAACACATGAGGAAGAAACAAAAGCCTTCGGTATTACGATTCCTTTAGTAACAAAAGCAGATGGTACAAAATTTGGTAAAACAGCAGGTGGTGCTGTATGGTTAGATGCCAAGAAAACATCTCCTTATGAATTCTACCAATTTTGGATCAATGCTGCGGATGCAGATGTAATCAAATACTTAAAAATCTTTACATTCCTATCTCGTGAAGAAATTGAATCTTTAGCAGTTTCAGTAGAGGAAGAGCCACATTTACGTAAGGCACAAAAAGCACTTGCCGAAGAAATGACTCGTTTAATTCATGGTCAAGAGGCATTGGAACAAGCCATCCGTATTACGGCAGCTTTATTCTCAGGAGATTTAAAAGCACTATCGGCCGATGAAATGAAGGATGCTTTTAAAGATGTTCCTTCTATTGAAATGGCGAAAGAGGACAAAAATATTGTGGACCTTCTTGTAGAGGCAGGTATTTCATCTTCAAAACGTCAAGCACGTGAGGACGTATCGAATGGTGCGATTAGTGTGAATGGTGAAAAAGTGACTGATTTAGAGTACGTTTTTGAGGCGAAGGATCGTCTAGAGGATGCATTCAGTATTGTCCGTCGTGGTAAGAAAAAATATCATATGGTGAAATTCGTATAATTTTATTGTCTAAAACAACATCCCTGTAAATAGAGGGGATGTTGTTTTTTCTTCCTATAAAAAACTTGGATGTTCTATATGCTCATATTCTTGAGGGTGTAGCATTTTAGCAAGCTTTATAGCTCCTTCAATAAGACGAGGAGATGGGCGACAATAAAGCCATTCTTCCATCACATGAAGACGTTCCATTTGAATGGCATGTAGCTCTTGGGCATGTGGACGTTTTAATAAAATGGCTGGTTGTATCCGTTCAAAAGCTACACCTACCCAAGCCATCATAATGTAGTCGGGATTTCGCTTAATGATATCAGCCCAATTTGTTTGAACACTGGCTAACTCTACATCTTGGAATAGATTGACTCCTCCAGCAATTGCACTAATTTCTGTTAGCCAATTTATTTTTCCAGGTGTAAAAATAGGGTTAGGCCACCATTCCCAATAGACGCTAGGTTTCTTGGCAATCGTTTGTGCAATAGAGCGCATCTCTTTAATCGATTGTAAGTATTCATCCATGATTACTTTGGCGCGTTTTTCTACATCACAGGCTCTCCCAAGGGTCAGTAGATCCTGTGCGATTTCCTCTAATGAGTTGGCATTAAAAACAATATGAGGGATATTTCTTTTTTGTAATTCCTCGATATTTTTTTCCATACCAGGCACACTTAAGGAAGCAAGGACAAGATCGGGTGCTAATGCCTCTAAAGCGTCCATATGAATTGATAAATCTGGGCCAAGTTGTGGTAAATCTTTTACAGTTGATGGCCAATCGGAGAAATCATCCACTCCAACAAGCTGGTCAGTCAGTCCTAAATAGGCGACGAGCTCTGTATTGCTAGGACAAATTGAAATTAATCGCATAACGGTCTCCTATTCTTTTTAAGAAAAGTATAACGAGAGTTTTTAGTGTAGACAATATCATGTATGCCAAAGTCATAAAAAAAGGTGGAGAAAACAATGTTTCTCCACCTTGATTCCCTCATTAAGAAAGTGCGATTGCTTCGAGGGACTCCTCTTTTTTCGCTACAGGCCCCATTGCATTTGTGATGATTTGTTTAATATCCTCTAATGTTGCTTTACGAGGATTTGTCTCAGCACAAACATCTAACATTGCATTTTTAGCCAAGATTTCAATATCTTCATCTTTTGCCCCTAATTCACGGAAGCCGCTAGGAATATTTAAATCTTTTGATAGTTTTTCGATGGCTGTAATTGCTTTTTCAGCAGCATCACGTTTACTTAAACCATCCACGTTTTCACCTAATAACTCAGCAATACGAGCAAATCGCTCAGTACGTGCAGTTACATTGAAGCGGCAAACATGTGGCAATAAAATAGCATTACATACACCATGAGGTAGATTGTAGTAACCGCCTAACTGATGAGCAATTGCATGGACATACCCAAGTGAAGCGTTATTGAAGGCCATACCAGCTAAAAATTGAGCATAAACCATTTGCTCACGTGCTTCTAAGTCGCCACCATTTGCATAGGCACGAGGAAGGTATTCAGGGATAAGTTGAAGTACCTTTTCTGCACAAGCATCCGTAATTGGGGTTGCATTTGTCGAAACAAATGATTCAATAGCATGTGTTAGTGCATCAACCCCAGTAGCTGCTGTTAGTGCAGGAGGTAAACCAATCATTAATTCAGGATCATTAATGGAAAGTAACGGTGTCACATGTTTATCAACAATGGCCATTTTTACTTTTCTTGCTGTATCCGTAATAATAGTGAAACGAGTCATTTCACTAGCAGTACCAGCAGTTGTATTAATCGCAATTAATGGCACAAGTGGATTTTGTGATTGATCAACGCCTTCATAATCGTGAATGCGTCCACCATTCGAAGCAATAAGTCCGATACCTTTTGCTGCATCGTGAGCGCTACCTCCTCCAAGAGAAACGATTGAATCACAGCTTTCTGCATGATACACTGCAACGCCCTCTTCAATGTTTTGATCTGTTGGATTTGGTTCTGCTTTAGGGAAAATTGCTACATCAATTCCAGCAGCTGTAATGATATTTGCAATTTGTTCAGAGAGACCTAATTTGTGCAAGCCCTCATCTGTTACGATTAATGTCTTTTTCACTTCTAAATCATTTAAGCGTTTACCAACTTCTTGAATTGCTCCAGGTCCAAATAAGTTTGTTTTCGGCATAACAAATTGCTTTAGAACGTCTGACATATTTCCAACCCCTTTTTAAAAATTATTATTGCTTGAATGATGGTGTACCACCTTTCGGAATTCATCGTATTCTATTTTTTGTAAAAGTTCAACTCGTATTTTTATTAAAATTGTTAATTTTATTCATGTTATTATTTTACAAAAAAGTTAACTGGTTTATAGAGTATGTTGGATGTGTTTTGTATAAGAATATTGAAATTGATATGGTTCATAAATATTTTACTATAAAAATAAAATATATTTTTTGGAAAACGGTTCTATTTTAGGAGTTGTTAGAATAGTAAATAACTGATATTTGTTTTTATTATAATGGTAGTGAAAATGTTATTTTGGAAAGGTGTAATACTATTTTAAAGTACATAAAGCTGTCACGTTTTGTGGTGATACTACAAATTGGAGAAAAATAATATTTGTTTAAGCTTATACAGCTATATAGTGAAAATATAATTGTTTTTAACAGAGTTAATTGAAATTTTGCTGAATAATATTTCAGTGAAAACATTTTCGATGAATGGGTGAGGTTAAGTATATGTCATTTAGGTGCACTAGCTTTAACATGTTGGTATTCTTTCCAAGGAATAGCCTAACATCTTGCTCTGCATCCAAACACCTTGGCCCATACACTTTCAATTCTTCATCATAAAGAAGGTCCATTGTAAGTGAGGGCTAAAAGATACATAATTATTTTTATAGCAATCGTGCTTGTATGTGGTTGGCTGGGTGTTTTGGTAGACAGATTTATTCCAGGGCAACCTAAGGGAGACACTTCATAATCAGTGTACTTCCGGTTAACAGGTGGTTATTTGCGATAGTAGGGATTGTCACGATGATTTTCTGGACAGTTATGTACACAGAGATTTATCTGCTAACGAAAAGTATTTGGCCAATCGTTCTTATGCATACGACAGAAGATGCACTTGTCAATCCACACATTTTTGAAGGATATATTCAAGTTGCACAAGGGAAGGAATTTCTTGTTTCCCCAACAGCAGGGATCATAACAACATTCCTTTATCTAATAGTTGGACTGCTTCTGAGAATAAAACGAAAAAAACAACTAATGAGAAGAACTTCTCAATCAACTTTAATAACTATTATGGATCATTAAAAAGGGTTATGGATTTTTTGAGGCGAAGTATTGTGCAAAAGCAAGGTGAATGGGTAGCTGAAAAATACAATAGTGCTGGTTTATCAGTCATGTACAAACAACTTTTAATTGAATAACGAAAAAACCCCTGAAACAAATCGTTTCGGGGGTTTATAAAATCGTTGATTGACAAATCAAAAAGATTAACGAGAGTAGTACTCTACGATGAATGCTTCGTTGATTTCAGCTGATAATTCAGAGCGCTCTGGAAGGCGAGTGAATGTACCTTCTTTTTTGTCAGCATCAAATGTTACGTAGTCAGGTACGAAGTTGTTTACTTCGATTGCTTCTGTAACAACAGCAAGGTTTTGAGATTTTTCACGAAGAGAAATCGTTTGACCTGGTTTTACGCTGTATGATGGGATATCAACGCGTTTGCCATCTACTAAGATGTGACCGTGGTTAACTAATTGACGAGCTCCACGACGAGTACGAGCTAAACCTAAACGGTAAACTAAGTTGTCAAGGCGAGTTTCAAGAAGGATCATGAAGTTTTCACCGTGAACACCTTTCATTTTACCAGCGCGGTCAAATAGAGTACGGAATTGACGTTCGTTCATACCATACATATGACGAAGTTTTTGCTTCTCTTGAAGTTGTAAACCGTATTCTGATAATTTTTTACGTTGGTTTGGACCGTGTTGACCTGGTGCGTAAGGGCGTTTTTCGATTTCTTTACCTGTACCGCTTAGTGAGATACCAAGACGACGTGATAATTTCCAAGATGGACCTGTATAACGAGACATATTGTTGTCTCCTCCTTTAAATTTGGTTTTTTTGTTGTAAAACAAAAACCAGTAGTACCCATTCTTATGCGCATTTTATTTTCATGTATTTTCGCCTATGCAGCCGTTAGGTTACGCAATACACCATCTAATTTTCAACTGTTGAGAATCTAAGTAGTCGTACATAAGAAAATAGAGGAATAAAATACAGTCATAAGCTTATACCACTGCTGCGTTTATTTTACACAACCTCCATTGTAACTGTTTAGGACAAGGACGTCAATTATTAACATTTAAAATTTTACTAACAAAAAAATATAGTAGGAAATTCCTCACTAACGATTTTAAATGAAATGGAAATAGTTAATGATGCGCTGTGTAATGTAAATTGTAAAAGTAAGGGAGAATTACATAGTCAAAATGACACAAATTATGTATAATATATTATAAGTTAATAGTAATTGATTTGGACGTTATATAGAAAAGGTGATTTCATGACAGACCATTTACAAATGCTAAAATATATAAAATCTGATGTTTTGAGCTTTTGGGTGAGTTCGAATGAAGAACAAACTAGTTATAATGGGTATTTTTATTCATTAAAACAGTGTCTAAAGAAGCACTTGAAAATTGATAATGCTGCTTTTCTCAGTTTTGAGGGTAATTCTTTAATCCCTATTGAGGAGATGGCTTCATTAACAATTGAAACAAAGCTAAATGCTGTGTCATGGCTGATGATCGAAGCTAGTTTTTACCAACAAAAAGTAGTGGAAATTCCTTATATATTAAAAGCACGGCAGGCCTATTCAAAGATGACAGATATGGTGCTTTTTCAAGTAGAGGGCAAACATCCCATTGGTGTATTACTTGTCGAGGCGACAGAGACTTGGACAGACTTCATGACCTCGGAATACGGTGAAGAATGTATTGAAATACTTTCAAAGGTTCTTCAAATGATAAGAGATAATTTTGATGTAAAAATAAACGAAGATCAATATAGAAAACTATATAACATGACTGATTTATTTCATTCAACAATGGATATTGATTTAATTTTAGAAAACGTTTTAAAAAATATAAGGGATAATTTCCCGGATTTTAATGTTGAGCTTATTTTATCGAATGATCAAGACCGACACACGACTATCGATATTAAGCTTTTTGATTATTTATCAGAAAGGCCTGCTACAATCGAAGCATTTGTATCAGGAGAGTTGACGACAGAGCTAGCGAGTGATTTAAATTGTCGATTGCTTAATGCACCTATAAAAGGCAGGCAAGCCATCTATGGTATTTTGCAAGTAAGTGCTCCCACTACGTATCTATTTTCAACGACTGAAAAGGATTTTGTACGGATGCTCGCGCAGGCGTCAGGGAATGCACTTGAAAATGCAAAATTATATCATCAATCGCATCGCCTCGTAAGTGACTTACAACTCATCAATGAAACTTCACATCGTTTAAATATGAGGATTGACATTCATGAAATGTTATTATTCCTACAAAAGCAATTACTAAAATCTTTTCAACCAATGGAAGTTTGTTTCGCTTTTAAAAAAAATGATACATTTGAGGTAACGGGTGCGAGTACCTCGTTGTTTAGTTCGGAAGAGGGTAGAACGTATATCAAACATGTTGAAAAACATTTTACTCAAACGAATGACCCGTTGTTTATAGCCGATTTCAGTCGTTTAACTCCTCGTCAAATTGAGTATCGATCAATTATGGCGATTCCTATTTTAATGGAAGAAAAGATTAATGGTTTTAGTATTGTCTTACATAAAGAGCCATATTTCTTTTCATTCGACAGTTTTAAATTAATGCAATCGTTAATTCACCACTCATCTTTAGCCATTGCGAACTCTATTTTACGCACACAGCTTCAGGAAATGGTCGATTTGGATCACCTCACGAAACTTTATGCTAGAAGTTACCTTGATCAATTTGTAGAAAAATCACTTGAATACGATCAGTCCGGTATGTTTTTGTTAATTGATATTGATAATTTCAAGCGCATCAATGATACGTATGGTCACCAGGTGGGGGATAAAATTCTTGTGCAGATTGCAGTCCAATTGAGAGAAACTATTGGTAGTCGTGGAATTTGTGCAAGGTGGGGCGGAGAAGAAATGTCCGTTTATGTACCAAATATTAACGAGAAGGAAGCTTTAGAATTGGCATCAACTATTGTGGAGATCATCCCCAGTGCCACAGATCCTCAAGTAACTATTTCTGCGGGTCTCATAACATGGGATGAACGAGACCGACCAGCATTCCAATCTGTTTTCTTACATGCTGATACTGCCTTGTATGAAGCGAAAAATAGTGGGAAAAATCGCTTTTGCATTCATGATGGTTCTTATCAAACAAATCTATAAAGTTGATAAAGTAAAATGTAAATGGTTATAATAAAGTTTACCCTGAAATGACAATTTAAAACATTTCAGGGTAATTTTTGATATTTATAGATGAAGAAGTAGGGTTTGGACAAATTGCTCTAAGCCATCGCGGTCTTCCGCTGAAAAACGATTCACGATAGGACTATCAATATCAAGAACACCAATGACTTCGCCTTGCTTGATCAGTGGTATTACAATTTCTGATTGTGAGGCAGCATCACAGGCAATATGGCCAGGAAAATCATGGACATCTTTAACAACGATTGTTTCTCTTGTTGCTACAGCCGTTCCACAAACCCCACGACCAATCGGAATTCTAACACAGGCAGGAAGACCTTGGAATGGCCCAAGCACAAGCTCATTTTCCTGTAACACATAAAAGCCAACCCAGTTAATGTTTGTTAAAAACTGATTTAAAAGTGCAGAGGCATTACTTAAATTGGCTATCTGATTAGTTTCACCAGTTAGTAGTGCATCCAATTGTTTTGATAATGTAAGATATTGGTCAGTAATTGATCCTTCATAATTAATTTGTGTAAACATATAAGCACCTCGTTTAAAATTTATTTATATTGGTAATATAACATTATGATGTTGATGTAAATCTTCGGCGCAATGTGCATCCGAACCAAATACATAGGGTAGTCCAATAGCTTGACTATAGTTGATAAAGGCAAATGGTGGATAAGGTTCCTGACAATATTGTTTACTTAAACCTGCACTATTTACATCTAGTTCATAGCCTTCACACTTCATGCTGTCTAATACTTCTTTGATTCTTGGAGCATCATCGATATTTTCGTTATGTGCCAGCTGGAATTTATGAATAAGTGATGGATGTCCAATCCGTTTTGGCTTGAATGGGCCGAGGTCAGCCATAATCGATTGTAAGACAGTATCATAATATAAATCATAAACCCGTTCAACAGAGCCAACTTTTTTTGAAAAATCCATAAAGCATTCCGGAGAAAAGTCGATACATACAAAGGAATCTTGCCATTTTAAAAAGTGGACTGATAAAATGGCATCATCTAAAAAATGTCCATATGTATTAAGGAACTCACGAGTTTCTTGTTCAAAGCCAGGGATATAATCAACTTCTAGCCCAATTCGGATGCGAATATCTTGTGCATATTGTTTTTGTAGTCTCTGCAATTCCTCAATGTATGGCATGAGATCATTTGGCTTCATCCCACTATCTTTTTGCGGAGTAGGATCGACAAAATTGTTGGGTAATGGGGCGTGTTCTGTAAATGTTATATCTGTGAATCGGTGAGAAATTGCTTTTTCAATATATTGCACGAAAGTGTCCGAACTGCCATGTGGACAAAAAGGACTATGTATATGCCCATCACGTTTCATAATTTACCACTCCTTTAGCTCTATAGATACGCTATTTATATATTTCACAATAGCGAAAATACAGTTTTCTGAAAAACACTTAAATTTTAGTACAAAAGGCGAAAACATAGTATATAATAAATACAACTAGCCAATTCGTTTATTGTAGAATAGGAGGCTTACGATGGAGTATATCATCATTCCGATTATCCTACTATTAATTTTAGCCATAGTAGGGTTTATGATGCGAAGAAAACACGTTGCAATTATTGCAAAACTTGAAAATGAAAAATTACAAATTCAACATAATCCTATAAATGAAGAAATTTCAAAAGTAAAATCTTTAAACATGAACGGTGAAACGGAAGAAATGTTTGAACGATGGCGCAATACGTGGGATGAGGTCATCGATGTACATATGACTAAAATTGATTCACTTCTATTTGATGCTGAGGATCAAATAAATCGACTGCGCTTTAAAAAGGCGACGTTAATAGAACGTGAAATTGAGGATTACATTGAAAAATGCGACCAAGATAAAAATAATATTTTAGAAGAATTGAATGAATTAATTGGCAGCGAAGAAAAAAATCGAATTGAAATTGAACAATTAAAGGAATACTATCGCTCTGCAAGAAAGACATTGCTTGCTCATCAACACTCATTTGGTGTAGCGTTACCTGCACTTGAGAAAAAGCTTGAGGCTTTTGTTGAAAAGTTTGAAGAATTTGATGTGCTGACAAATGAAGGGAATTACTTGCAAGCGCGAGAAATTGTTATTAGTTTAAATCAAGAATCACAGCAAACATTCGAATTTATTAATGATGTTCCAACCATTTTGACTGAATTACAAGTTAAGCTTCCAGGAGCGGTTCAAGAATTACGTAATGGTCAACGTGAAATGGAAGAACAATCCTACTATCTACAACATCTAGAATTAACAGATGCATTAAATAAGTATGAAAAAGAGTTTGATACATTAAAAAATGATTTAGCGGATCTTAATCTAACAGTGGTAAAACCTCGTGTGACAGAAATAAATGAAGAAATCGATCACTTTTATGATTTACTTGAAAAAGAGGTTATTGCTAAAAATTATGTTGATCAAAATTGCGATCGTTTATTAAGTTCAATCACCAATGTTATCTCTTCAACAAAGTTAGTTAGTGATGAAGCGACATATGTACAGCAAAGCTATCATTTAAACGAAAAAGATGCTGAAATTCCGAAAGCGGCATTAAAGCAATTAGAAGCACTACAACGTCGCTACGATTTATTAGCTATGCGTGTGAGAGAGGAAAAATCGGCCTATTCAAGTTTGCAGGAAGAATTAATCGAAATTAGTGAAGAGCTTGAACGAATTCACGAGGAACAAGAACATCTATCGAATACAATGAAGAAACTTCGAATTGATGAAAATAAAGCCCGTGCTCAAGTTGAGAACTTGAAGAAAATCTTACAAGATACAGATCGTTTATTAAACAAGGCTAATATCCCAGGAATTCCTGAGGAGATGGATGCACGTCTTGATGAGGCAGCAGAGCACATCTATGTTGTCATGCAAAGCCTACAAGAAGTACCATTGAATATGGGTACAGTTCATAATAATTTAAACGCGGCAACTCTTTGTGTAGAGGAAGTTAAAGTAAAGGCACATGAATTAATAGAAAATGTCATGCTAATTGAGCGCATCATTCAGTACGGTAATCGACATCGTGCAACAAATCCAAAATTAAATATGCGATTAAAAGAAGCGGAAGAGGCGTTTCATCAATTCCGTTATGCGAAAGCATTAGAAGATGCAGGAACAGCTGTGGAAGAAATGGAGCCAGGAGCTTTAAAACGTATTCAAGAATTGGTAGCAGAAGAGACTATGTCAAAATAATCCAATATTTGAGCTGTCTAAAAAGTATAGCGATTACTTTTTAGACAGCTTTCTTTTTAGTATAGAGAAAAGGTGTGGTACGGTTGAAAATGTTAATACAAGAAATGAATGAAAAGTATGCAATTGAAATTTTAAACTGGCATTATGAATCCCCATACGATTTTTATAATAATGACTTAACTGAGGAATCTTTACAAGAAATGCTTGAAAATCCGTACTATGCTATTGTGAATGAGCTAGAGGAAATAATCGGTTTTTATTGTATTGGTACCGCGGCACAAGTTCCAAAAGGACATGAGTTTAAAGCATATATAGAAGATTGTATAGATATAGGGATAGGTTTGAATCCTAATCTAACCGGTCAAGGATATGGTACAGCATTTTTTGCGTTTATTTTAAGTACCATCCAACAAGAACATCATCACCCACTTCGTTTAACTGTTGCCGAATTTAATAAGCGAGCAATCCATCTTTATGAAAAATTCGGTTTTGTCAAAGATATGGAATTTTGCACACCCATAGCTTTTGTCACGATGTTGAAAAAAGAGTGAAGTACCAATTAAAAATGGAAGAATCGTTAAAGTTAGTAGTCAATCGCCAAAGATTGCGTTATGATAAATACCGTTAAATCAACGTTTTGAAAGTGTGTGAAAAATTATGGTTAATACAATTTATTTAGATAATAGTGCTACAACGAAACCTTTAAAAGAGGTTATGCAGGCATTTATGACTGTGAATGAGCAGTATTATGCCAACCCAGCATCTATCCATGCCATGGGAGTTGAATCAAATGATTTATTAATGCGTGCGCGGGAGCAAGTAGCAGATATTTTGCAAACAGAGGCAAAAAATGTGCTATTTACTTCAGGTGGTACAGAGTCAAATAATGCAGCTATTTTTGGAATAGCACATAGTAATACGCATATAGGAAAGCATATTTTAACGACTGAAATCGAACATCCATCTGTCTTGGAAACAGTTAAACAACTCGAAAAAGAGGGTTATGATGTTGAATACCTTCACGTTAATCAAGATGGTGTCATTTCATTAGATGATCTACGTACTAAAATTCGCAAAGATACTATACTAGTTAGCATCATGCATGTAAATAATGAAATGGGTGCTGTCCAACCTATTTATGAAGCAGCTAAAATAATTCATGAAATGAGTCGGGCATTCCTTCATGTGGATGCAGTTCAAAGCTTTGGAAAATTAGCGGTTTCCTTCAAAGGAGAAGAAGGACCAGACTGTATTTCCATCTCTGGACATAAAATTCACGGCTTTAAAGGCTCAGGTGTATTAGCGTTCCGTAAAAAATTAAAATGGCAGCCATATGCCCTTGGCGGAGGTCAGGAATTTGGATTGCGTAGTGGAACTGTAGCTGTTCCGCAAGCAGTCGCTTTAGCAAAAGCGGCTCGATTAGCTGTTGAGACGATGAAAGATCGAGCTACTAAATACCGACAATGGCAGAATGAAATTCGTGCTCAGCTAGAAGGATACGGCGAAGCGGTGCATATTTTATCGACTCCACAGGGAGCTGCACATATTTTATCTTTTAGTGTTCGTGATTTAAAAGGGGAAGTCATTATTAATGCCATGCAAAAACGTGGCATCATTGTGTCAACCTCAAGTGCTTGTTCATCTAAGCAAACGAAAACAAGTCATGTGGTAGAAGCTCTACACCTGGATGAGCATTATAAAAAGGGTGTCATTCGTATTAGTTTTGGAGCACATAACACAGTTGAAGATATAGAACAATTGAAACAAGTATTAGCAGAAGTAATAATGGAACTTAAAGGAGAAATAATGTAATGATTTGGAAAGAAATACTAATTAGATATGGCGAGCTTTCAACAAAAGGTCGTAATAAAATGGATTTTATCCGTAGATTGCGTGAGAACATTCGTCATGCTTTTGCGGATTTAGGACACCTTCATATTCGTACAGAACGTGACCGTATGTTTATTGCTATTGAAAGTGAAGAACAAATGCAGACGCTAATTACTGGATTACCTAAAATTTTTGGTATTCAATCATTCAGCCCTGTTGCTGCATGTGAAAAAGATATGGAAAGTATGAAGCAGCTTGCTATTACAATAATGGAGACATTTAAAGATGAGCAACATACTTTTAAGGTAGAAGTGAAACGAACTGATAAATCATTTCCTTTAGAATCGCATGCTATCCAACGTGAAATTGGTGGCTATGTTTTACCACAATTTCAAAATTTATCTGTCAAAGTAAAGCAGCCTGATATTGAGCTGCGCGTAGAAGTACGTCATGATGCAACGTATATGATGGCGCAGGTCATTCAAGGTGCGGGTGGGATGCCTGTAGGATCGAATGGAAAATCGTTATTAATGCTATCTGGTGGAATTGATAGTCCTGTCGCAGGTTATTTAATGATGAAGCGTGGAGTACGTTTAGAAGCAATTCACTTCTTTAGTCCACCATATACAAGTCAAAACTCATTAGAGAAAGTAAAGGTACTTGCAAACGAACTAACGAAATTTGGTGCTAGTATTCGATTACATGTCATTCCTTTTACTGAAATTCAAGTACTTATTAAAGAAAAAGTACCTTCTAATGTTTCGATGACAACAACACGTCGTATGATGTTAAAGGTGGCTGATCAAGTACGTGAAGAGATAGGAGCTCTTGCAATTGTGACAGGGGAAAGTCTGGGACAAGTAGCAAGTCAAACGCTAGAAAGCTTGACGGCTATCAATGCTGTAACGAATACGCCTATTTTACGACCATTGATTTCAACAGATAAATTAGAAATTATCGATATTGCAGAAAAAATTGGCACATATGAAACATCTATTCAGCCATTTGAAGACTGCTGTACAATATTTACACCTGCCAGCCCAAAAACAAAGCCAAAGCTTGAAAAGGTAGAGCATTATGAAAGCTTCTCTGATTTTGATGAACTCATCGAGCGAGCAGTAAAAAATCGAGAGGTCTACATTTTCCCTAAAAAAGAAGAACAGCAACAAGATAAGTTTGCAGATCTATTATAAGGTATCTACAGCCGTTTCAAAGTCAATTTTGAGACGGCTTTTTTATGTTATTTTATCTATGCCATTAGAGGTACAATTTACCTCTAAAATTTTTGTATTAAAAATCTAATATCGCACATTCTATATTCACAAGGAGGTGAGAGACATGGCTTCAAACAACAACCGCAGTTCAAACCAGCTTGCAGTGCCTGGTGCACAACAAGCACTTGATCAAATGAAATACGAAATTGCACAAGAATTTGGTGTTCAATTAGGAGCTGAAGCTTCAGCTCGTGCCAACGGTTCCGTTGGTGGTGAAATCACTAAACGTCTTGTACAAATGGCAGAATCTCAATTAAAAGGTATGCCAAACAACAACCAATAAATGCTGACTAAGCATTTATAAACTTAAAACCAGTGACCGTAAAAAGGCACTGGTTTTAGTTTGTTTAAAAATCAACCATTTATGCGTGTCACAGACCTTAACGTATTTACTGTATGCTTAATATCTATACTTTCACAGATAGCTGAAATAACAGCAATACCATCTGCCCCAGCTTGAAATACGGCGTATGCATTGGTAGGGTTAATTCCACCAATCGCTACAATTGGTAATTCAGGATAGAAATTGTGAGCTTGCTGCAAAAAATTTGTACCACATGGTGATTGTGCATCCCGTTTTGAAGTTGTTGCAAAAATCGGACCAATACCTACATAATCTGCTTGATGGATAATGGCTGTTTCTAGTTCGTCCTGGGAATGCACAGAAACACCAAGAATCATATTACCAATTTTTTTACGTGCTATGCTAACATGTAAATCATCTTGTCCGATATGAACACCGTCCGCACCAAGTCGTAATGCAAGTTCGACATCATCATTGACAATAAAAGGAACGTTATATTGTTGACATAGTTTTTGACATTGACGTGCAAATTGTTCATAGGCAAATCCAGTTAATGCATGGGAACCTTTTTCTCGAAATTGAAACATGGTAATTCCAGCTTGCAACGCTCTCTCTAGTACATGAAGGGGATTCTGATGACTAACATTGCTTGTGCCCATAATAAAATAAAGTTGTAAATCCTCACGTTTCATAAATCAACACCTCACAGGAATCCTTATGCAGTTGATAAGCAAAATGATTTGTTGGTCCATAACCATGACCAATAGATAAATCATGTAAAATTGCTAATTGAATAAATTTTTTAGCTTCGATAATTGCCTTATCCATCGCAAAACCTTGACCAAGAAAAGCAGTGATTGCTGCTGAAAATGTGCAACCTGTGCCATGGGTATTGGACGTTTGAATACGTGGAGTTTGCATAGAAAAAGATTTACCGTTTTGAAAAAATACATAATCAATAGCAAAATTTGGATCTGCTAAATGGCCACCTTTAAGAATGACGCAATGTACACCTAATTGAAAAAAACCTTGAGCTACTTCACGTATATCTGAAACATCATGTATTTTTCTCCCTGTCAGAGCCTCTGCTTCAGGGATATTGGGGGTAACGATTGTAGCAAGTGGTAGTAGAGAAGAGCGCATTGCTTCAATAGCTTCTTGCAGTAATAAGCTTTCTCCACCCTTTGCAATCATTACTGGATCAACAATTAGTGGGATGTTTTGATTATGAATCATATGTGCGATAGCTTTAATAATATCAGAGGAATAAAGCATCCCTGTTTTAATTGCAGCAATTGAAAAATCTTCGATTAAAGCTTGAAATTGTTTTTCAACAAAGGAGTGATCAATAGGGAAAACTCCTGACACACCCATTGTATTTTGTGCTGTCAAAGCTGTAATTACTGAAGTACCAAACACCCCTAATTCCTGAAATGTTTTTAAATCAGCCTGTATGCCTGCACCGCCACCACTATCTGAGCCTGCAATCGTCGTTACAATATGCATGAAGCTTCACCATCCTTCGATAGGCGATAAAGAGCATTTAGTAAAGCTATTTGGAAATCACCAATATCTGATGTAAACGCTGACGCCAGTACCGCAGCTTTTTTATAGTAAGTTAATGTGTCCGCTAATTGTCGGTATGGATTATGGCCTGCAATATAGGCGGCACCGCAAATAGCACTAAGTAAACAGCCTGTCCCTGTTACCTCGGTCATTTGCATATTCCCGCCATTTATCCATTGGCTATCCACACCATCTGTTATAAAATCTCGTTCTCCTGTTATGATAACAATGCATTGATAATGTTGGGCTAATAAGATCGCCTCTTCTTCTAAAGCAATGGAGCCATTCCCACTATCGACACCTTTTTGTTGCCAGTCAACATTGGCTATTGCTGCTAGTTCCCCAACATTACAACGAATGACCGAAAAATGTACTTCCTCAAGCAAGTATCGTACCGTTTCTTTTCGATAAGTAGTGGCACCAGCACCGACAGGATCTAAAATGACTGGAATTCCAAGTTTATTGGCCATTTTGCCTGCTAACAACATAGATTCTTTAGTTCGATCATTGAGTGTACCGATGTTAATTAACAAGGCTTGAGCGAGTGCTACCATTTCCTCTACCTCACGGCTATCATCAGCCATAACCGGGGAAGCGCCTATTGCTAATAAACCATTTGCTTGGAAATTTGCTACCACATAATTTGTAATACAATGAATCAGTGGTTGCTGTTGACGGATTGTTTGAAATATCATCGTAGTCCTCCTTTATGGATGGACGTAAGCATGCAAAAAAGGCTCTTTTTGTGTAAAAATGCACGAAAAAGAGCCTTTCATCAATAGATGTTTATTGCTCCCTACGTCAGTATTAACTAACAGGTTCAAAGGGTCAGGTTTTACCTTCTCAACTCTTGACGAGTCCCCCTGCAATCTTGCTTTTAGTTGACCAAAATGTACCATACTTTTCAATTGTATTCAATAGCAAGTTTACCTATCGACAAAATGTGACCGATGCCATATAGCAGAGTATGATAGTTGTCATGACTTTTCCAAAATTAAGCGCAAACCATTGAAAATGCTGAAAAAAGAGTTTTATAATGTGTCATAGCAAAAGGGGGCATTTGCCATGAAGAGACAAGATTTAGTTGCACCAGAATGGTATAACATAACAGATGAAATTGAAAAATATGCTCAAGATACAACAAAAAATGCATTAATTATTTACGAGGAAAATAAGGATGTACAATTTATTACATATGCATATTTACTTGAAAGGGCAAATCAAGCTGCACACGTATTCACGATGCAAGGTTTATCAAAAGGTGATGTGATTTTAGTGATGGTACCTCGTTCAGTGGAAGCATATATTGTATATATTGCAGCATTGAAAGCTGGATTAACCATTATTCCGAGCTCAGAAATGCTAAGAACTAAAGACATTGAATATCGCATCAAGCATGCAAATGCTAAAGGAATTGTTGCTTACGAGCCTTATATTGATCAATTTGATCAGGTGAACAATTTACAAGGAATGCAACAATTTGTTATAGGGAAGGCCCATGAACCTTGGCAACCACTTTTAGAAAAAATGCGCATTCAACCTACAACTTACATAAGTTCTTCTCCAACAAAAAGTACAGATACTGCATTCTTAGCTTATACAAGTGGTACAACAGGAAACCCAAAAGCAGCTGTACATACTCATAGCTGGGGCTATGCACATTTACGAACAACAGCACCACACTGGTTAGGTGTGCAAGAAGATGATATTGTTTGGGCGACAGCAGCACCAGGTTGGCAAAAATGGATTTGGAGTCCGTTTCTAGCAACATTAGGGAGTGGTGCTACTGCATTTGTATATAAGGGGAAATTTGATGCATCTACCTATCTAAGGTTACTCGAAAAATTTAAAATAAATGTTTTATGTTGCACACCTACAGAATATCGTTTTATGGCAGCACTAGAACATTTACATGAATTCGATTTAACGGCACTTCGTCAAGCTGTATCAGCAGGAGAGCCTTTGAATAGCGAGGTCATTAACGTATTTTCGAAGACTTTCGATTTGCAAGTCCGAGATGGCTACGGTCAGACGGAAAACACATTACTTGTTGGCACAATGGTTGGAATGGAAGCTAGAATTGGTTCTATGGGAAAACCAACTCCTGGCAATAAGGTTGAAATTATAGACGATTTCGGTAACCCTGTTGCTGTTGGAGAAGTTGGCGATATTGCTGTTCATCGCACCACTCCCGCACTGTTTAAAAAATATTTAAATGACCCGGAACGAACAAATTTACAATTCCGTGGAGAGTGGTATATTACAGGTGATCGTGCTTATAAAGATCAAGATGGTTACTTTTGGTTTGAGGGTCGTGGAGATGATGTCATTATATCCTCTGGCTACACAATTGGGCCATTTGAGGTAGAAGATGCTTTGATGAAGCACCCAGCTGTAAAAGAAGCGGCTGTTATTGCGAGCCCAGATAAAGTTCGGGGAAATATTGTTAAAGCTTTTGTTGTACTTCGAAATGCTGAAAATGGTGATGAAGCACTTATTCGAACTCTTCAAGATCATGTGAAACTATTGACAGCACCTTATAAATATCCGCGTGCTATTGAATTTGTGGAAGAGCTACCGAAAACATCCTCGGGGAAAATTCGACGTGTTGAATTAAGACAGCAAGAAGCAAAACAACTACACTAATTATCATTTCCTAGGAAATAATGTCGAAAATCAAAGTTCAAGAATGGCAATGGACTTTGATTTTTTTTGTTTTTTTAGGTAAGGTATTATGAGGAAATAAATAGTATAAATCTTTTTGCATATAATTGCAAAAAAATGAAACAAAAAAGCTAGTCATTCGTATTACGTGTTAAGGAGGCGGAAAGACATGAATGTTAAAAGGTGGGTTGCTTTAGTAGTCGCAGGTGTTCTTTTATTATTTTCATTGGGGATTAACACCATTTTTGCTCTATTTAAAGCAGATTTCCTAGGTAATTTTGATAGTTTAATGGCAGGAAATAATTTAGATGTATATGAAAATGTAATTGAAGGAGATAATTTTGATAAGCGGATTGCTTATTTAAAGGTAGATGGAACAATTCAAGATATCGGCTCAAGTACATTATGGCAACCAGTTGCCTATGATCATCAATTTTTCCTAGAGCAATTGGATAATATTTTGTATGATGATTCAGTACAAGGCATTGTTTTAAGTGTCAATTCACCAGGTGGTGGCGTCAAAGAATCAGCAGATATTTATAAAAAGCTCTTAAAGATTAAAGAAGAACGTCAAATTCCGATTTATGTATCTATGGATTCTATGGCAGCATCAGGTGGATATTATATTTCAGCACCTGCAGATAAAATATTTGCGCATCGTGATACAATTACAGGATCGATTGGTGTTATTATGCAATCTATTAACTACCAAGCATTAGCTGAAAAAGTTGGTGTGAAATTTGAAACGTTTAAATCAGGTGAACATAAGGATATGCTAAGTCCAATGCGTGAAGTGACAGCAGAGGAACGTGCCATGATGCAAGATATGATTAATGAAACATATGAAGAATTTGTGGACATAGTAGAGCAAGGTCGTAATATGTCTGAAGCAGATGTGAAGAAAGTGGCAGATGGTCGTATTCTTGGTGGTACAAAAGCGCTTGAGGCAGGCTTAATTGATGAAATTGGGGATGAAGAAGCAGCTATCGCAGCGTTACGAGCAGATTATGGCCTTGAAGATGCTGCATTATTTGAGTATGCATATGATATGGGAGGCTGGCAATCATATGTTGGTATGAAAATTGGCTCCATATTTGGTCCATCTGCGGAAGAAAAGATGCTAATGAAAATTATGACGGACTACAGTGCGCCTAAAATGATGTATTTATATGGGGAATACTAAGGGGGAAGTACAATGACAAACAATGAAATTGTTATGCAGGGCTCACCCTCTATGGAAAATGGCTTTCTTATCAACACCCCAGAAAAATCGGCAAAGCCTACAAACTATGCGTTAAAAACCGCTGGCTTTTGGATTCGATTTTGGGCATTTTTATTAGATGGTTTCATAATATCTGCTGTAGGTGGAATACTTGTCAATCCTATCTTTTATCTAATGGATTGGTCCTTATCAGACACCGTTTGGTATGCGCCGATTTCTATTATCACGGCAATTCTCTATTATAGCTATTTTGTGCTAATGACAAAGTACTTTGGGCAAACATTAGGGAAAATGGTTTTTGGATTACGTGTTATTTCATTAAAACATGATAAGCTAACATGGTCAGATGTGTTATTCCGTGATTGGATTGGCCGCATTATTAATAATGTTTTTATGCCACTTTATATTTTGGTCGTCATTCTACCAGAAAACCAGGGTTTACATGATTATTTTGCAGATACAACCGTGGTACACGAAAAAGTCTTTATTGAAAAGGATGTCGTACCTATAGCTTCTTTGAATCAAGAAGAGATGATAGAAAATCAAGTGCAAGAGGAAAAACCTGAACTAGCCAAGCTAGAAGAAAAAAATGAATAGTAAGCAAGAGGCTGTCTCGAAATAATAGTGAGGCAGTCTTTCCTATTAATAGCACATTCTAATAAAGTAAGCTAACTTAGTTGCAATTAATTCCCTTCATTTAGTAATATTATGTACATATGATGATTAGGAGGCGTTTATATGGCACAAGTAACATTTAAAAATGGTCCTGTAACACTAGTAGGAAATGAAGTAAAGGTGGGCGATCAAGCTCCTGATTTTACAGTATTAGCGAATGACCTATCACCTGTAACATTAAAAGATTCAGAAGGGAAAATTCGTTTATTTAGTGTTGTACCATCATTAGATACTGGTGTATGTGATGCGCAAACACGCCGTTTCAATGAAGAAGCAGCTAATTTAGGCGATAATGTAGTCATTTATACAGTATCCGTAGATCTTCCATTTGCTCAGAAGCGTTGGTGTGGGGCAGCAGGTATTGATGCAGTTCAAACTGTTTCTGATCACCGCGACCTTTCATTTGGTGAAGCATATGGCGTGTACATTCAAGAATTACGTCTTCTGACACGTGCAGTTTTCGTTGTGGATGCAAATAATAAAGTGACATATGTTGAGTATGTACCTGAAGCTACAGATCATCCAAACTATGAAGCGGCCGTTGCAGCTGTTAAAGCACTAGCATAATGAGCTGCTTTTAGGCTAAGATAATACTAGACAAATGGGCTGTGACGTGTTTTGTCACGGCTCTTTTCTGTGTGAAAGGAAGTTATCTATGGAAAATATCGAGAAATTATTTGGTTTGCTTAATGAGCATGCCGAAAAAATCGAAAAAGAACACAATATAACACTGTTAGAGGGGTTACTAGATGGTCTAGAAGCATGGCTCGATGGTGAAGTTGATTTTTCACAACAGGGTGCGACAAAAGAGGATATTCGTAAAGCTATTCAAATCGCCATTTTAAAAGGAATGCGTAAAGGTTCGCAGCCAAATCATCAAATGACACCAGATACATTAGGTTTACTCGTTGGCTATTTTGTGGAACAAATTTTTGTAGAGCGTCTTGAAAATGAAAAGATTTCAATCATGGATCCAGCAGTAGGTACAGGTAATTTACTACTAACGGTCATGAATCTATTAGATGGCAAAGTGGAAGCGACTGGTGTTGAAGTGGACGAACTACTTATTCGCCTTGCTGCGGCCACTGCTGACTTAATAGAGCAGCCTATTTCTTTATACCGTCAAGATGCCTTAGAGGATTTATTGGTAAACCCAGTTGATGCAGTTGTTTGTGATTTACCTGTAGGCTATTATCCAAATGAAGAAGTGGCACTCAACTATGAACTATGTCCGTCTGAGGGAATGAGTTATGCACACCATTTATTTATTGAACAATCGATGAATTATACAAAAGATGGTGGCTATTTATTTTTCCTTGCGCCCTCTCATCTTTTCGATTCGGAACAATCTAAGCAACTACACAAATATATTCAAAAGCATGCTTGGATTCAGGCGATCATTCAATTACCTGACTCTATGTTTGCCAATAAAACATTAGAAAAAAGCATTGTGATTTTACAAAAGCAAGCGAAAGAATTAAAAGCGCCAAAAGAAGTCCTACTAGCAAAAGTACCAAATATGCAGAATAAACAGGCTCTGGCATTATTCTTTGAAAAAGTGAAAATGTGGAAAGAGGGCAAGTAAGCCTGACGATTCCAATAGAAGTAAAAAGGTATCCTTTAGAAGGATACCTTTTTATGTATTGAGAATTAGTTTTCTGGTGTACGGATAACAAGTACGTCACATTTAGCTGAACGTACAATGGCTTCAGATACAGAGCCAATTAAGAAACGTTCAACGGCATTTAAACCAGTTGCACCACAAATAATTAAATCTGCATCTACAATTTTAGAAAGTTCTTTTGTAATGATATTTTTTGGTGAGCCATACTCAATGATAAGATTCACATTTGTTAAGCCTTCATCTTCAGCTTGCTTTTTGTAACCATTTAATAGTTCTTCAGAAAATGCTTGAGCACGTTCCGCAATAGAACGATCATATGCCTCAATAGCAGCGAATGAACGAGTGTCGATTACATTTACTAGATTTAATACAGCACCTTCGTTTCGTTTTGCAACATCAATTGATTTACGAAATGCGTATTCAGCTTCTTTTGAACCGTCTACTGCAACAACAATGCTTTTATAATGATTAGCCATTTGAAAAACCTCCCTGATTTGTATATGTTGATTATACCAAATGATTTTCTAAAGGAAATACTTTCCGGAATAAAATTATGAAAAAGTGAAGGCATTTCATGAAGAAATGTCAAATAAATTTACTTACTTAATTCCCACTATTTACAGTGTGTAAACGTCTTTTTGCTAGTTAAATTTGCATTAGCTATAGCCTTCTTTAACGTTCCTTTCGTTTCATTAATTTGCTATCTAAATATAATGTTTTTTAACCAATTCATCGTTTAAATATTTTGTATTTTGGAAATGTTAGAAATTTTATTTGTATTTGCTTTAGTTAAAGCTTTTTTTGCATTTGTTTGGTAATATGGAATTGCAAGGGGTGCATCAATTCATAGTTACATATATGATGCTTATTTCTTAAGTTATGGAAGGGGATAGGAAACAATGAAGATTGGTATTCCAAAGGAAATTAAAAACAATGAAAATCGTGTAGCAATGACACCTGCGGGAGTTGTTACTTTAACACATGCAGGTCATGAGGTGTACATTGAAACAGGAGCAGGTTTAGGATCAAGCTTTACGGATGCTGATTACATTGCAGCTGGTGCTCATATCGTTCAAACAGCTAAAGAAGCATGGTCACAAGAAATGATCATGAAGGTGAAAGAACCTGTTGCTTCAGAGTATGATTATTTTTATGAAGGTCAAATTTTATTCACGTATTTACACTTAGCGCCAGAGGTTGAATTAACTCAGGCACTTTTAAATAAAAAGGTTGTAGGGATTGCCTATGAAACTGTGCAATTAGCAAATGGCTCATTACCTTTGTTAACACCAATGAGTGAAGTAGCTGGTAAAATGGCTACGCAAATCGGTGCGCAGTTCTTGGAAAGAAACCATGCTGGTAAAGGTATTTTACTTGGAGGCGTATCAGGTGTACAACGCGGTAAAGTGACAGTAATTGGTGGGGGTATCGCAGGAACAAATGCTGCAAAAATCGCTGTTGGTATGGGGGCAGATGTGACAGTTATTGATTTAAGCCCAGAACGCCTACGCCAATTAGAAGATTTGTTTGGTCGCGAGGTTCAAACACTAATCTCAAATCCTTATAATATTGCAGAATCAGTGAAAAATTCAGATTTAGTCATTGGTGCAGTTTTAATTCCAGGAGCAAAAGCACCTAAGCTTGTATCTGAAGAAATGATTCAGTCAATGCAAGCTGGTTCAGTAGTGGTAGATATCGCGATTGATCAAGGTGGTATTTTTGCAACATCTGATCGTGTGACAACGCATGATGATCCAACATATGTAAAACATGGTGTAGTACACTATGCAGTAGCCAATATGCCAGGTGCAGTACCTCGTACATCAACTATTGCCTTAACGAATAATACTATTCCATACGCACTTCAAATTGCCAATAAAGGCTATAAGCAGGCTTGTCTCGATAATGAGGCACTTAAAAAAGGTGTCAATACATTAGATGGACAACTTGTGTATAAAGCAGTAGCAGATTCACAAGGTCTGCCATTTGTAAATGTAGATGAATTAATTCAATAAATCATAGAAAAAGGAAGCACACAGGTTGCTTCCTTTTTTGTATTCCTTATAGTATGATTAAATCTTTCGGAAACTTTGTTAGTACCTCCACGCCATCTTTTGTTACGACAACGTCATCCTCAATACGTACGCCTGTTACATCTGATTTATAAATGCCAGGCTCAATTGTAAAGACCATTCCCTCTTCCATTGTCATTTCATTAGCGCCTGTAACGGATGGGAATTCGTGTACAGAAATGCCGAGACCATGTCCTAGGCGATGTGTGAAATATTCACCATAACCTGCTTCAGTAATTGTATCACGAGCAATTTTATCTAAGTCCATAGCACGAATACCAGGCTTGACGGCTGCCACTGCATTTTGGTTGGCAGCTAAAACAGTATTATAAATTTCTTTTTGTGCTTCAGTAGGTTCACCGAAGGCAACTGTGCGCGTAATATCTGAGCAATAGCCATCGTAAATTACCCCAAGGTCAAATAGTACCATATCACCTTTTTCAATTTTACGTGCTCCTGGTTTCCCGTGTGGAGATGCAGTTTTTGGACCGCTTAATACCATTGTTTCAAAGGACATTTTGCACCCTTTATCTTGAATAGCACTTTCAATCGCAGTTAGAATTTCCATTTCTGTTTTGCCTTCAGCGATTTCCTTGCATCCAACTTCAATTGCATAATCTGCTAATTCTGCAGCCTTACGTAATTTTTCTAATTCACTTTCATCCTTGATTACACGCATGGCATTAATCTTTTCATCAAGGCGCACAAAATTAGCTTGAGGGAATGATTGTTGTAAAGCTTCTAAACGTTCCACGATTAGTTGCGCTTTTTCAATGGCAAACGTAGTTGGGTTAACTTGACGTGATGTGATAGCTTGGGCAAGAACGTCCATCGAATTTTCTGTATCTTGATGACCAATAACCTCGTAAGTCCAACCTGCAGCCTTCGCATCTGGAATCTCCATTTGTGGACAAATTAGAAAAGGCTCAGCATTTTTAAAAATCATAACCCCTAGTAATCTTTCATGTGGATTACTTTTAAAGCCTGATACGTAAAAAACATTGTCAGGTGTTGTTACGAATGCTGCATCAATGTGATTTTGCTGCAAATAACTTTGGATTTCTTTAACCTTTGACATAAATATGTCCTCCTTTTATTACATGGGAAATGATACGTTAAAAGGTTTCGACAAAAAATGTCGATGCCTTTCTTAGTACTGAATAATGGTGCTCTAACAGGGTATAAGTCTATTAGAGAAGTCTACGATTATTCTCTGTACAAGCATATCAAAAAAAGGGAAAATACGCATGGGTAGCGAATTAAAATGATGGACTGTAATTTATAATTCGGGGAGGATTTTAAAAATGGAAATCAGTTATCATGGACATTCAGTTGTCAAAATTCAAACAAATGGGAAAACAATTTTAATTGACCCTTTCATTAATGGCAATGGACAAACAGATTTAAACGTTGCTGAGGAGACACCAGATATTATTTTACTGACACATGGACATAATGATCATGTTGGAGACACGGTGGAACTAGCGAAGAAAAAAGATGCGTTAGTCATTGCTCCAAATGAATTAGCGAATTGGCTATCTTGGCAAGGTGTTAAAGTACACCCAATGCATATCGGGGGTGCTAAAGAATTTGACTTTGGTAAAGTGAAGTTTACTCAAGCCTTTCATGGATCATCTTATGTAACAGATAATAATGAGATTATTTATATGGGCATGCCAGCGGGGATTTTATTATTTATTGAAGGATTAACAATCTATCATGCAGGCGATACGGCCCTATTTGGAGATATGAAGTTAATCGGTGAACGACATCCAATCGATATTGCCTTCTTACCAATTGGAGATAATTTTACAATGGGACCAGAGGATGCAGCTTGTGCAGTTTCATTCTTGAAGCCGAAAATAGTTGTACCGATTCATTACAATACATTCCCACCAATCGAGCAAGATCCACAAATTTTTGCAGATTTAGTGCAAAATTCTGAGGTTCAGATTTTAAAAGCGGGTGAAAAAGTAAACTGTTTCTAATCCTTACGGTTGCTGTACTAATAAATTGACACCACGACGGTAGTTGAAATGATGGGCAGTATTAAACTTTTTCTCACTTTATATTAAATATTTTTATAAAAAATATGGTACACTAAGAGCAGAATTGAAGCTTAGGAAATAGGTGATATTTTGTCTACAAAACATGAGAAAATTTTACAATACATCGAATCACTACCCGTGGGCGATAAAATTTCAGTACGTCAAATTGCGAAGGAAATGCAAGTGAGCGAAGGGACTGCTTACCGCGCCATAAAAGAAGCGGAAAATCGCCGCTTAGTAAGTTCGATAGAACGTGTTGGAACAATTCGTATTGAGAAAAAAAAGAAAGAAAATATTGAGCGTTTGACTTTTGCAGAAATTGTCAATATTATCGATGGCCAAGTTTTAGGTGGAAAATCAGGTCTACATAAAACGCTAACGAAATTTGTCATTGGTGCAATGCAGCTAGAGGACATGATGCGCTATACAGATGCAGGTAGCTTATTGATTGTAGGGAACCGTATTAAAGCACATGAAAATGCACTACGAGCAGGTGCAGCGGTTTTAATCACTGGCGGTTTTGATACTACAGAAGATAATAAGATGCTTGCAGACTCATTAGATTTACCAATTATTTCAACAAGTTACGATACCTTTACAGTTGCAACGATGATTAACAGAGCAATCTATGACCAATTAATCAAAAAAGACATTTTGTTTATCGAAGACATTTATGTACCAATGACTGACACGGCTGCGTTAAAGAATGATGAAACAATTCATCATTTCCAGAAGCTGAATGAACGTACAACACACGGTGCATTTCCAGTTGTCACTCATCAAAATAAACTTGTCGGGATGATTACTGTAAAAGACGTCATTGGACGTGAAGAAAACGAGCTTATTGAAAAAGTTATGACGAAAAATCCGATTGCTGGCTCCATGAAAATGAGTGTTGCTTCTGCAGGGCATAGGATGATTTGGGAGGGGATTGACCTCTTACCTATTGTGGATGATGATAATATTCTGCAAGGTGTCATTAGTCGTCAGGATGTACTAAAGGCACTACAGCTAGCACAAAGACAGCCGCAGCATGGTGAAACAATTGATGATTTAGTGAAAAATGAAATGAAGGTATTAGGTGATGAGGAACTTATTGTCGAATTTAAAGTCACGCCACAAATGACCAATCAATACGGAGCAATCTCATATGGTGCTTTTACAACGTTATTAGCTGAGGTAGGTTCATTTGCATTAAAACGTCGCAAACGTGGAGATGCGGTGGCCGAGAATATGACGATTTATTTCATTAAACCCGTACAGATGGAAAGTACACTTACAGTTAAGCCTCGAATATTAGATATGAGTCGTAAGTTTGTGAAAATGGATTTTGAAGTGTATAATCAACAAATGCTTGTCGGTAAGGCAATGATGATGTTCCAATTATTAGAACGTTAACGATTAAAAAGGGATGGCCTAGAGCAATTGCTTGGTCATCCCTTTGTTACATAATTATTGATTTATACGAAATTCCTCTTCAACAAATTGCCCATAATGGCGTGCTTTTTTTGTATTTTCTAAAATGACAAAGATGCCGAGCACGACTAGAATTGCTACAATAATAAATGTATACAAGGTAGGGAATAGATAGGCTTGATTTAATCCAAAAAACACCAGGAAGGAACCAAAGCCTATATTCGCTTTACTCTTGTACCAATTCTTGGCAATCGGTAATGGAGAACGAAACTGTTTTGTTTTAAAATAAAAATAGAAGACAAATGATATGATTATCGTGAACACAAATATTAAATTGAGCATAGTAAACCTCCTAGCATAACTAGACATTATTGTAACGATTATTTTGGAAAAATGCTAACGGTTCTTACTATCATTTTGGAGGAATTTATGGTGAAAAGACAAATCATCGACACAATTAAGGCCAATGAAACAATCATAATTCATCGTCATGTACGTCCAGATCCGGATGCTTACGGCTCACAACAAGGATTAAAAGAGATTATTTTAGCAAATTATCCTGAGAAAAAGGTTTATGCTGTAGGAGACCATGATGCTTCTTTATCATTTATGGCACAGCCTGATCAAATAGCAGATGAGGTTTATGAAAATGCCTTAGTCATCGTGACAGACACTGCCAATACAGAGCGCGTCGACGACCAGCGCTATATCAAAGGGAAAATGGTAATTAAAATTGATCATCATCCAAATGATGATGCTTATGGTGATCTTTTATGGGTTGACACAACAGCAAGCTCTTGCAGTGAAATGATTTATGAATTGTATGAAGAAGGTAAGGTAGTTGCAGACTGGAAATTATCAGATGCCGCAGCACGATTACTATTTGCAGGTATTGTAGGGGATACAGGCAGATTTCAATTCCCAAGTACAACCTCTAAAACATTTAAAGTTGCTGCAGATTTGATTACATATGATTTTAATCGAAATGAAATTTTTGATGGCATGTATGAAATGGATCAGAAGCTACTTAATTTACAAGGCTATATTTATCAAAATTTTGTAATGGATGAGCATGGAGCTGCCTATGTGAAGCTGTCAAAGGATTTGCTAGCACAGTATGAGACAGTTCCATCAGAGGCTTCTTTACTAGTAGGCTGTCTGGGCAGTGTAAAAGGAATATGCTCATGGGTAGTGTTCATTGAAGAAGAAGATCAAATTCGAGTACGACTACGTTCAAAGGGTCCAATTATTAATACATTAGCGAAGGAATTTAACGGGGGTGGGCATCCGCTAGCCTCTGGAGCTACTGCTTATTCATGGGAGGAGGCAGACGCCGTTATTTCAAGATTACAAGAAATTTGTAAAGCATATCATTAAGAGAGAAAAGGAAGGGATTCATTTGACACATGTATATACAAAGATGCATACGAGCGCGGATTTATTGAAAAGCACAATTCGGCTTGAACAATTGATTCCTTTTTTACAAGAGCAAAAAACACAGGCCTGTGCAATCGTAAATACGAAGTTGTACGGGCTTTTGCCTTTTTGTAAAGCGTTGCAGCAAGCAAATATTCATGCGGTCATAGGGCTTTCGGTTATCGTACAGTGGCAGGATCATCGAATACCTGTTGTACTGTATGCACAGACTCAAGAAGGCTATCAGCATCTTTTAAAGATTAGTAGTGCTATTTCAATTAGACAAGATGAAGTATTGCCATGGAAGTGGCTTGAGGGATATGCAGCAGGATGTATCGCCATGCTTTCTACAAGTGATTTTGTGGACTTAACGGACTGGCAGGCAATAATTACTGCTTTTGTCCAGCTATTTAACCATCATTTTTATATGGGAATTGCACGACCTGGAGGGGTAAAAGCACCTAATGAAGGAGATATAGTTGTTTGGTGCGAGGAACAGACAATTCCACTTGTTGCCACTCAAAGTTGTTATTTTTTACGTCCAGAAGATCACTTTGCTTATGAGGTGGCTAGAGCGATTGATACGGGAGAAAAACTGGGTGATACATTGTTAACGGCTGACTTACAAGGCTATTTTGCTCCTACGGCATATGAATGGCAAAATTGGTTTGCTGATCGACCAGAGTGGTTGGAGTCTAGCGTAAACATGCTTGCTAGTTGCACAGCTAGTATCCCTGAAATGCCTGTGCAAATGCCTAAATATCCTTTGCCTGTAGGTGAAACAGCTGAAAGTTTCTTGGTTAGTGAAGCATTTTCAGGATTGGAAAAACGCTTGAATCAAATGGCAATTCCGACTGTCTATCAGGAAAGGTTACAACATGAACTGGAAGTTATTTGTTCAATGGGCTTTGCTGACTATTTTTTAGTTGTCGCAGACTTTATGCGTTATGCGAAAGAAAATCGTATTTTGACTGGACCTGGTCGTGGTTCCTCCGCGGGTTCGCTTGTGGCCTACAGCCTATTCATAACACAAGTAGATCCACTAGCCTATGGTTTATTATTTGAACGATTTTTAAATCCTGAAAGAATCTCTTTACCTGATATTGATATCGATTTTGTCGATAGTAAAAGGCACCAGGTTATTCAGTATGTTGCACAAAAATATGGCAAAGCGAATGTTGCGCAAATTATTACATTTGGGACATTGTCTGCAAAAGCAGTAGCTAGAGATGTGGCGAGGGTTTTTAGCTTTGAGGCCGAGACGTTAGAAAAAATCTCAAAAATGATTCCTAATAAGCCAGGTATTACTTTACAAAGGGCTGTGGCAGAATCACAAGACTTTCAAGTCTGGTTAGCGGAGAATGAAAAGCATCAGCAGTGGTTGGATGTAGCACTTAAATTAGAAGGACTGCCGAGAAATTCCTCCACACATGCAGCGGGTATTGTCATCGCTCCATCTCCGTTAGTAAACACTGTACCTATTGAAGAAGGACATGATGGTATATATAGTACACAATGGCCGATGGGGGATATTGAAGCGTGTGGTCTCATCAAAATGGACTTTTTAGGCTTGCGCAATCTTACGATTTTAGAGCAAATACGTTGGTCAATCTATAAAGCGGGAGGACCTTGGATAGAATTTGAACGCATTCCTATGCATGATGAAACAACGTTTCAACTTTTACAACGTGGAGATACATCAGGTATCTTTCAATTAGAATCAGATGGAATGAAGCAAGCTTTACGGGATATTCAACCTTCGAGCTTTTCAGATATTGTCGCGGTAAACGCACTTTATCGTCCAGGTCCAATGGATTTTATCCCAGTCTATGCTAGACGAAAAGCTGGGAAAGAAATGGTTGTTATGCCCCACCCTGTATTAGAGCCTATCTTACAAGAGACATTTGGCGTTATTGTTTATCAAGAACAAATTATAAAAATTGCATCTGTTCTGGCGGGCTTTACAATGGGACAAGCAGATTTGCTACGCCGTGCAGTAAGTAAAAAAAATCGTCAAGTTTTAGAGGAGCAACGTGCTTCATTTGTTAATGGTGCATTAAAGCAAGGATTTGATCAACATGTAGCGGAAGAAGTATACGAACTCATTGTTCGCTTTGCGGATTATGGGTTCCCTAAAAGTCATGCTGTGGCCTATAGTATAATTTCTTATCAAATGGCCTATTTAAAAGCTCATTTTCCTTTAAGCTTTTATGCAGCGTTATTATCAAATGCAACAGGAAATATAGAGAAGATTCAACATTTTGTCCTTGAGGCAAAAGATAAAGGTATCCTTTTTTATCCACCCTCATTAAAAAACAGTACGAAATATTTTACTGTAGAAAATGAAGGTATTCGCTATAGCTTATCAGGAATTAAGGGAGTACCGCATACTTTGATAGAAAAAGTGACTGCTTTACGTCAATCAAATCCAGAGGCGTTGAATAATCTTTTTGATTTAGCTGTTGCCTTAAGTGCACAGCATTTTAAACCGAAAGTCATGGAATCACTCATTTTTGCTGGTGCGCTAGATTACCTCGACAAAGACCGTGCTATTCTAGTCAATACCATAGATGCCGCCTTAAAACATGCTGAACTGTTACGGCCGACTGAAGATATCGACATGGCAACGGCAATGGCGTTTAACTTTGGTAAACCAAAATATATGCAGGCAGATGAAATGCCTCAAAAGGAAAAATTAATGCATGAGAAGGAAAGCTTAGGCTTTTACATTTCAACACATCCTGTAGCACAAGAAAGGCATTTTTGGAATGATATTACCTGTACTTGCCGAGAGCTGAAGCAGATGCGTGATGGAACTTTAGTAAAAATCATTGGTATAATTGAAGAAGTGAAAAAAATCCGCACAAAAAAAGGTGAGCAAATGGCTTTTGTTCATCTACAGGACGAATATGGTACTGTTTCGATTACCTTATTCCCGCAAGTTTTTCAAGTTGTTCAGGAATTTTTAGTGGAAGACGAAATGTTATGGGTTGAAGGTGTAATCGAGAGACGCTTTGGTAAGCCGCAAATCAAAGTAAAACATGCGCAAACGACAAAAAAGGTATGAAATAAAACAAAAAATTAGAAACTGCATTCAATTTTATGCAGTTTTTTCTTTACTTTTGAACAGTTATTTTGTAAGCTAGAAGCAACGTTAAAAGTGGTCAGACCACTTTTTGATAAGGGGAGTTAGTCGTATGGATCAAAAAACCGAACAAAAAAAAGTGTTTTTAGAAATCGTCCAACAACTACGTCAACTCATTAAAATGGAAAAAATACAAGCAGGTGAAAAGTTACCTTCCGAGCGCGTTCTATCAGAGCGTCTAGGTGTCGGGCGATCCTCTGTGAGAGAGGCTTTGCGAAGCTTAGAATTGCTGGGGCTTATAGAAACGAGACATGGTGGTGGAACATTTCTTGCGTCTACACATAAGCATCAGTTAGTAGAGATACTGTCGATGTTTATACTAGAAGATGAAAAATCCAAAAAGGATGTCGAATTAACGCGACAAATTCATGAAATGGAAGCAATTCGCGTAATAAGTTGTACAGAGATTCTTCGCACACTACCTGTGTGGGATAGTTTTTTTGTGAAACTAGAAATTGAAGGAACTGTTAATTGTCGAGATATTTTAAGAGAATTATTAATTACGTCAGGTAATCGTCTTTCATTAAAAATCTGGTTTCAATTAGCAGCATATGATGGCGACCGATTAGATCGAAACTCAACAGAAGATGAAAAATTAATCATTCAAACAATGTTGAAATCGATGCAGCTTGGTTATGAAAAAGAAGCATTAAAAGCTTATGAGCAGTGGATGAATACTGTACAAAGCATTTAGACAACAACAAAGGGGGAGTCAAACATGGCAATACGCAGCTTATTTAGTGGTAATCGAAAAAAGAAAGAGGACGGACAAGAAAATTCATTTCCAGAAGGATTAATGACGAAATGTCCTGAATGTCGTCACATTCAACTAACAAAGGAATTAGAAAAAAATCATAAAGTATGTACAAAATGTAGTCACCATTTCAAAATGACTGCTCAAGAACGTGTGGACTATTTCTTAGACGAAGGTTCATTCGAATCTATGGATGATCATTTACAAACAAGTAATCCCCTTAATTTCCCAGCGTATGTAGAAAAAATTTCTGCTGATCAAGAGAAAACTGGCTTGAATGAGGCTGTCCTAACAGGAGTCGGTACGTTAGATGGAGAAGAAATTGTCGTAGCGATAATGGATTCACATTTCCGTATGGGTTCAATGGGATCAGTTGTAGGTGAAAAAATTACACGCGCTGTGGAAAAAGCAACAGAACTAGGTGTGCCGTTTATTATCTTTACTGCTAGTGGCGGGGCACGTATGCAAGAGGGTGTACTATCATTAATGCAAATGGCGAAAACGAGCGTAGCCTTAAAACGCCATAGTGATCAAGGTTTATTATTCATTTCCATTTTAACGCATCCAACAACTGGTGGAGTTTCTGCAAGCTTTGCTTCCGTTGGTGATATAAATATTGCAGAGCCACAAGCATTAATTGGTTTTGCAGGACGTCGGGTTATTGAAGAAACTGTAAGAGAAAAACTGCCAAGCGATTTCCAAACTGCAGAATTTTTATTAGAGCATGGTCAGCTTGATGCAATCTTCCATCGCAAAGATTTACGCAAACAAGTTTCCTTACTTGTAAAAATGCATACGAAAGGCGGCGTGCAACATGTCTAAAAATTTAGCATTTGAAGAACCAGTCGTACAATTACGAGAGAAAATTGATGAACTAAAAACAATTGCTGCAGAAGCAGATGTAGATATGTCAGGTGAAATTGAAAAGCTGGAAACGCGCTTATCGCAGCTTGAGCAATCAATTTATGCCAATATGAAGCCTTGGGATCGTGTGCAAGTTGCAAGACATCCAGAGCGACCTACAACGTTACAATACATTGAAGCAATGTGCGAAAACTTTATTGAATTACATGGTGACCGTACGTTTGGTGATGATGCTGCGATTCTTGGTGGAATTGCCACTTTTGAAGGGCAGCCTGTAACTATTATAGGACATCAGCGTGGTAAATCTACAAAGGAAAATATCCGTCGTAATTTTGGTATGCCTCATCCAGAGGGCTACCGAAAAGCTTTACGTTTGATGAAGCAAGCCGAAAAATTTAAACGGCCAATTATTTGTTTTATTGATACAAAGGGTGCTTACCCTGGTAAAGCTGCAGAAGAAAGAGGACAAAGTGAAGCGATTGCTAGAAACCTTGTTGAAATGGCAGGCTTAACAGTACCGGTTATTAGTATCGTTATTGGTGAAGGTGGAAGTGGTGGTGCTCTAGCATTAGGTGTAGCAAATCGTGTCTTTATGCTAGAGAATTCAACATATTCGGTTATTTCTCCTGAAGGTGCAGCATCTATTTTATGGCGTGATGGTAGTCTTGCTAAGCAGGCAGCTGAAGCAATGCGTATTACAGCGCCTGATTTAAAAGAGCTTGGTGTAATTGATGGTATTATTCCTGAAATTATTGGTGGAGCACATCGCAATGTAGCAAAACAGGCTCTTGCTATTAAAGAATGCATTAGTGAGACTCTTCGTGCATTAAATTCTCTAAATGGAGAACAATTAATTGAAGATCGCTATGAAAAATTTAAAAAAATTGGACAATATACAGAAGCGTAATCTTGTTTATGATGAACAAATGAATGTTTTAACTGATTCTGTATAAAAAAACGAAGGGCATAAATTTGCTCGTAAAGAGACAGAATTTGTATCTCAACATATTAAAAAGCTATAAAGATGAAAGAAGATAGCAGCGCAAAATAAACGCCAGACTTCTTGAAAAAATGTTAGATTTAGGATGTTTTGGAATGGAAAGAGTGTGTGAAAGCGCATTCTTTTCATTTTTTATGTAAAAGTTATGTTTTTGTATCCCCAGAACCCTTACATAGTTTGTTTTTTCATGTTAATGTGAATAATAATAGTAACTGCAGGAGGTTCGACAATGAAAAAAATTGCTGTATTAACAAGTGGTGGAGATGCGCCTGGAATGAACGCAGCTATTCGCGCGGTTGTTCGTAAGGCAGCATTTCATGGAGTTGATGTTGTCGGAATTAAGCATGGTTATGAAGGCTTAGTAAAAGGGAATATGGAAGACCTTGATTTAGGTGCAGTTGGTGGTATTATCCAGCGAGGTGGTACACATTTAAATTCTGCAAGATGCCCAGAATTTAAAGAAGATGCTGTCCAGCAACGGGGCATTGAAAATTTACGAGCTGCTGGTATTGAAGGACTTGTTGTCATTGGTGGTGACGGGTCTTATCGAGGTGCTATGGATTTAGTGAAAAAGGGCTTCCCTGTTGTGGGTGTGCCAGGGACAATCGATAATGATATTCCAGGAACGGAATATACAATTGGCTTTGATACGGCTCTCAATACGGTTGTTGAATCCATTGATAAAATCCGTGATACAGCTACATCTCATGAAAATTCCTTCATTGTAGAAGTCATGGGCCGTGATGCAGGTGATATTGCCTTATGGGCAGGTCTTGCTGCTGGCGCTGAAACAGTGTTAATTCCTGAAGAAGATTATAATTTAGATGAGATTGTAGCACGCTTAGATCGTGGAGCAGCACGTGGTAAAAAGCACAGTATTATTATTGTTGCAGAAGGTGTTATGTCTGGAAGTGAGCTAGCAAAGCTGTTGAAAGAAAAAACTGGAAAGGAAACACGCGTTTCAGTATTAGGTCACATTCAGCGTGGTGGTTCACCCACAGCTCGAGATCGCGTCTTGGCAAGTCAATTTGGAGCACATGCAGTTGAGTTACTAATGGAAGGTAAGGCTGGCCGAGCAGTAGGCATTCGCAATCATCAAGTTATTGACTATGATATGCCAGAGGCTTTCGAAAAGAATCATGAGGCAGATGTAAGCCTTTATACACTAATGAAAGAACTATCAATATAATTTGTTATAAAACGGAGTGGGCAAAAATGAGAAAAACAAAAATCGTATGTACAATTGGACCTGCAAGTGAGTCACCAGAAACTTTAGAAAAATTAATCGAAGCAGGTATGAATGTAGCCCGCTTGAATTTTTCACACGGATCACATGAGGAACATGCGGGACGTATTCAGTTAATTCGTGAAGTAGCACAAAAGTTAAATAAACCAGTAGGGATTTTACTTGATACTAAAGGTCCTGAAATTCGTACACATAACATGAAAAATGGAGAGCTTCATTTAACAGCAGGTCAAGTGATTGATATTTCAATGACTGAAGTAGAAGGTACTGAGACAAGCTTTTCTGTCACGTATGAGCGCTTAATTGAAGATGTTGAACAAAATTCAATTATTTTACTTGATGATGGTCTTATTCAATTACGTGTATTAGCAACAGATATGGAAAAAGGATTAATTCATACGATTGTTGAAAATGCTGGGGTTCTAAAAAATAAAAAAGGTGTTAACGTTCCAGGTGTTTCTGTACAGCTACCAGGTATAACAGAAAAAGACGCGCAAGATATTTTGTTTGGTATAGAGCAAGGCGTTGATTTTATTGCAGCTTCATTTGTTCGTCGTGCAAAGGATGTTCTAGAGATTCGTGAATTGCTTGAACAAAACGGTGGTAGTCATATTCAAATTATCCCTAAAATTGAAAACCAAGAGGGTGTCGATAATATCGACGAAATTATCCTAGTGTCTGATGGATTAATGGTTGCGCGTGGAGATCTTGGTGTAGAAATTCCAGCGGAAGAAGTACCACTTGTACAAAAGAAATTAATCTTGAAATGTAACCAAGTAGGGAAACCTGTTATTACCGCAACACAAATGTTAGATTCAATGCAGCGTAACCCACGTCCAACACGTGCAGAAGCAAGTGACGTAGCGAACGCAATTATTGATGGAACAGATGCTATCATGTTATCTGGTGAAACTGCTGCGGGTCTTTATCCAGTAGAATCTGTACAAACGATGAATAAAATCGCTCAGCGTACAGAAAATTCATTAGATTATCGCTCTATTGTTTCAACACGTAGTCGTGAAAAAGAGGCTAATATGACAGAGGCTATTTCACAAGCGGTAGCTTATACATCTATCAATTTAGGTGTGAAAGCCGTATTAGCACCAACTGAAAGTGGTAATACAGCAAGAATGATCGCAAAATATCGACCAGGTGTGCAAATTGTTGCCGTAACAGGCTCTACAAATACAGCCAATACATTAACATTAGTATGGGGCGTATACCCAATTGTTTGTCAACGAGTGTCAACAACAGATGAAATTTTAGAACTAGCTGTTGATGAAAGCTTGAAGCATGGTTTCGTTACCCATGGTGACGCTGTTGTCATTACAGCAGGTGTGCCAGTAGGTGAAGCGGGTACAACTAACTTAATGAAGGTACACATTATTGGAGATTTACTCGCTCGAGGTCAAGGGATCGGAAAAGCATCTGTCGTAGGTAAAACGGTTGTTGCTAAAAATGCCGCTGAGGCACTTGCCTACGATACGGAAGGATGCATTCTCGTAACAGTTGGTTCAGATCGTGATATGATGCCTGCATTAGAGAATTGCATTGGTTTGATTACTGAAGAAGGTGGTCTAACTAGTCACGCAGCAGTGGTTGGACTAAGCCTTGGTATTCCAGTAATAGTTGGCGTTAAAGAAGCTACAACATTAATTCGTCATGGCCAAGAAATTACAATGGACGCTGAAACAGGTGTTATTTACAAAGGACATGCAAGTGTTCTTTAACAGTTAACAAAAAGCTCTAGTGCGATTTGTTGTACTAGAGCTTTTTCTAAGGGTTGTACACTCTCTATTTTTACTCTATACCGTAAACTTCTATTTTTCTCTTACTAACTACGGCAGGTTTTCTATTTGAGTGAGGGCATTCATTTTTTTATGAAACTAATTGGGCTATAATAACGTATAAAAGGTATAGCTTTTTCAAGTAGAGAGGGGAAAAATATGCGAAAAATTTTTCTTGGTGTCGTTGTCTACGCATTAGCCGAATTGGCGTTATTAATAGTCATTGGACAAAATATTGGTGTATTTAGTACATTGATGCTGATTGTTGCAACAAGCGTTATTGGAATATATGTAATGAAAAATAAAGGTATGAATTCTATTCAAAATGTAAAAAATACAATGGCCAGAGGAGAGGCACCAGGAGCTGCTTTGGTTGATACACTATTAACATTTGGTGGTGGTTTGTTCTTAGCGCTACCAGGGTTTTTAACAGATCTTGTTGGCTTACTACTTCTCATGCCTTTTTCACGAAAAATGTTCCAACCAATTGTCTATTACTGGATGCGTAAAAAAATGAAAAAAGGTCAATTTATTATCGTTCAAAGATAGAGTTTTCCTTTAGCTTTACGGCTAAGAATAAAAAGATAGGACTAAGCAATATTCCATAAAAGCCAAACAATAGAATAGAGGCAGCACTGATGAAAAATGTATGGAACGTACGTAGTTGAAGTGTATTGGACCAAAGCATTGAATCGGCTAGCTGCCTTGTTAATTGTACAAATAAATATAATAGTAAAATGGCTACACATAAAAATGTATTGCCGTTGAAATAAAAATAAATACTCATTGGTACAAGGAAAACACCAATTCCGAAAAATGGTAGTACATCTGCAAATGCTACAATGAAAGCTTTAATGATGGCTTGTTCAAACTGAAGGATCATAAATCCAGCACAAAGAATAAATAAAGTAATTGTGAATAATTGAAACTCCACAAATAAGAAGTAATGAAAAAGTTGCATCATTTTTGCGAAGTGAGATTGCCATTCTTGACGATATTTTTTGGGCACATATCGGAAAAACCAGTACCGTGATTTACGTGTTTCTAGTAAAGCGAAATAATAAGCAACTAAAAAGATAAATACCTCAATGACGTGCTTCATCAATAATTGGAAAAGATCTGCTGTGTAGACGATGATCGAATCAAAAATCGACAGTGATTTTTCCTTTAACACTTGTACAAACATGGATTCATATTCACTAAAAAGCGGGAAATTAAGTAATGTTTCTCTAATTTCAGGAAATATTACAATAATACTGTTGATGGATATGACGACAAGTAGAAAAATACAAGTTAATATTAATACTTCCACAATAATTGCTGCCATCCAATAGGCAACCTTACAATATTTATGCAGAAATTTTATAATAGGATACGTCGAAAATGATAAAAAAATAGCAAGAGAAACAGGTAACACAAACCAAAGTATCACTAAATAAAAAATAAAAAGCAAAATACTTGTAGTTCTTTCGTATGAAAAATACTTTAAATTCCTCATTTTTACATATTCACCCCAAACTAAATGATAAATTAATGTCAAAATATACAAAACAACCTCTTTAGGACAAATATATAGTCGTTCGGACGTCTTTTTCTTTATTTGGAGGATTTTCATTCACAAAGCTGTCAAAAATGATTATAATAGCAATGTAAGCGATTTACTTAATGGTTCATATGAGCAAAATCCGCAAATGCAAGATAAAAAACGCATTTGCAACAAAATATAAATATGAGGGAGCGATAATTTATGTCAGCAACTAAAGGTTTAGAAGGTATCGTAGCAGCGGAATCTAAAATCAGTTCAATTATCGATGACACACTTACATATGTTGGTTACAACATTGATGATTTAGCAGAAAATGCGTCATTCGAAGAGGTAATTTACTTGTTATGGCATACTCGTTTACCAAAAGAGGACGAGCTAGCTGAATTAAAACAACAATTGGCAGACAACATGTCAATTCCGCAAGCGATTATCGATCAATTCAAAACATACCCACTTTCAACTGTACATCCAATGGCTGCACTACGTACTGCAGTATCTCTACTTGGTGTATTCGATGAAGAAGCGGATGTTATGGATCCAGAAGCAAACTACCGCAAAGCAATTCGTCTTCAAGCTAAAATTGCTACAGTAGTAACTGCATTTGCACGTGTTCGTAAAGGCTTAGAGCCAGTTGCACCAAAACCTGAACTAGGATATGCTGCAAACTTCTTATACATGCTTAAAGGTGAAGAGCCAGCAGCAGTTGAAATTGAAGCATTTGATAAAGCATTAGTATTACATGCTGACCATGAGTTAAATGCATCTACATTTACAGCACGTGTATGTGTAGCTACATTATCAGATGTTTATTCTGGTGTAACTGCGGCAATCGGCGCATTAAAAGGACCACTTCATGGTGGAGCAAATGAGCAAGTTATGAAGATGTTATCTGAAATCGGCTCACTTGAAAATGTTGAATCTTATATTCAAAATAAATTAGACAACAAAGAAAAAATCATGGGCTTCGGTCACCGCGTTTATCGCAAAGGCGACCCTCGTGCACCACATTTACGTGTAATGTCTCAAAAATTAACTGAACTAACTGGTAAACCAGAGCTTTATGAAATGTCAGTTAAAATCCATGACATGATCGTGGAACAAAAGAAATTACCTGCTAACGTAGATTTCTTCTCTGCGTCAGTGTATGATTCTTTAGGTATTGATCATGACCTGTTCACACCAATTTTCGCAGTATCACGTACTTCAGGTTGGGTGGCACACATCCTTGAGCAATATGCAAATAACCGCCTAATCCGTCCACGTGCTGAGTATGTTGGACCAGGCATGCAAAAATATGTTCCAATCAGCGAGCGCTAATTTGGAAAATATGCTAGAATGTTTGGGACTGTGTTATCACTAACACAGTCCTATGATTATGAATTTAGGAGGCAACAGAATGTCAAACAAAATTGTAGTTGAAAATGGCGTACTTAATGTACCAAATAATCCAGTAATTCCTTTCATCGAAGGTGATGGAATTGGTCCAGATATCTGGGCAGCAGCATCACGCGTAATCGACGCAGCAGTAGAAAAAGCTTATAACGGTGAAAAGAAAATCGAATGGTTAGAAGTTTTAGCTGGTGAAAAAGCATTTAACCAAACTGGTGAATGGTTACCACAAGAAACTTTAGACAAAATTAACGAATACTTAATTGCAATCAAAGGTCCTCTTACTACGCCAATCGGTGGTGGTATCCGCTCTCTTAACGTAGCATTACGTCAACAACTTGACCTATATGTATGCTTACGTCCAGTACGTCACTTTGATGGAGTGCCTTCTCCAGTTAAACGCCCAGAAGACGTTGATATGGTTATCTTCCGTGAAAACACAGAAGACATCTATGCTGGTATTGAATTCGAATCTGGTTCAGAACAAGCTCAAAAAATCATCAACTTCCTACAAACTGAATTTGGTGTAAACAAAATCCGCTTCCCAGAAACTTCTGGTATCGGTGTTAAACCTGTATCTAAAGAAGGTACTGAGCGTTTAGTACGTTCTGCTATCGAATATGCAATTAAACACAAACGCCCATCTGTTACTTTAGTTCATAAAGGTAACATCATGAAATTCACTGAAGGTGGATTCAAAAAATGGGGTTATGAATTAGCAGAAAAAGAATTTGCTGATCAAACTTTCACTTGGAACCAATACGATGCAATCAAAGCTGAACAAGGTGAAGAAGCAGCAAACAAAGCTCAAGCTGATGCACTTGCAGCAGGTAAAATCCTAGTTAAAGATTCTATCGCTGATATCTTCTTACAACAAATCTTAACTCGTCCAACTGAGTTCGATGTAGTTGCTACAATGAACTTAAATGGTGACTATATTTCTGATGCACTAGCTGCACAAGTTGGTGGTATTGGTATCGCTCCAGGTGCGAACATTAACTATGTAACTGGACATGCGATCTTCGAAGCTACTCACGGTACAGCACCAAAATATGCTGGCTTAGATAAAGTAAACCCATCTTCAGTATTACTTTCAGGTGTATTAATGCTTGAACACTTAGGATGGCAAGAAGCTGCTGACATGATCACTAAATCTGTTGAGCAAACAATTTCTTCTAAAGTTGTAACTTATGACTTCGCACGTTTAATGGACGGAGCAACAGAAGTGAAATGTTCAGAATTCGCGAATGAGTTAATCAAAAACCTATAATTTTCTATTCTACAATAGGAATTATCGCTAAAGCGGATGTTTTATTCTGCCGATATAATTAGGGTGAAAGTAAATTAAATTTAATATTTACGATAAACTTGTTTAATCGAGGGAGTGAGATGTATATCTCCTCCCTCTTTTAAAATATATAACCTAATTTTAAAGGAGCGTATTCAAATGTCTCTGAAACGTAAAAAAATCTCAGTAATTGGTGGCGGCTTTACAGGCGCTACTGCAGCATTTTTAGCAGCTCAGAAAGAACTTGGTGATGTTGTTTTAGTGGATATTCCACAAGCTGAAAACCCAACTAAGGGGAAGGCCTTAGATATGTGGGAAGCAGCGCCAATACAAGGTTTTGATTCTTTTGTACAAGGTACATCTAATTATGCAGATACGGCTAATTCTGATGTAGTCATCATTACTGCTGGTGTTGCACGTAAACCAGGCATGAGTCGTGATGATTTAGTCCAAATCAATCAAGGTGTCATGAAAACTGTTTCAAAAGAGATTGCAACGCATTCACCAAATGCCACAATTCTTGTACTGACAAATCCAGTTGATGCCATGACGTATACAGTATATAAAGAAACAGGCTTCCCTAAAAACCGTGTTATCGGTCAATCGGGTGTTCTTGATACGGCTCGTTTCTGTGCATTTGTGGCGGAAGAACTTAATATCTCCGTAAAGGACATTAGAAGCTTTGTATTAGGTGGGCATGGTGACACAATGGTACCGTTAACTCGTTATTCATTTGCAGGTGGGATTCCATTAGAAACGTTAATCTCTGCAGAACGTTTAGAAGAGATTGTTGACCGTACGCGCAACGGTGGAGCTGAAATTGTCAACCTGCTTGGGAACGGCTCAGCGTATTATGCACCAGCTGCGGCTCTGATCGAAATGGCAGAAGCAATTATAAAAGATCAGAAACGTATTCTTCCTTCCATTGCTTATTTAGAAGGCGAGTATGGCTATCATGATTTATATTTAGGTGTTCCCACATTATTAGGGGCCAATGGCATTGAAAAAATCTTTGAGCTTCAGTTAACAGACAAAGAAAAGGCGGCTTTAGACCAATCGGCAGATGCCGTCCGTCAAGTGATGAAAATTTTAGTGTAATTTGATAATGACTCGTCATAAGGTGTCCAGATTTCTTGCGAGTGTGTTCAATACACTCGAAAAATAGAAAACGAGTAGGAATGATTCCTGCTCGTTTTTTTATATTCAAAAATTGTTTAGGCTATTGTTCTTCTGCTTTTCATTGTACTTTTGGCATAAAATTGATACTATGAATGTAATATGATAGAAAAGGGGTTGGCGTATCTTTGCTTCAAAAAAATGGTAAACTTGGTCTTTCAATCGATGAAATAACAGTTGGCGAGAAAATCCATATAACTGAAAAAATTGAAGATAGGGATTTATTGCTGTATTTAGGGCTTACAAACGATAGTAACCCGCTTTATATTCAACATGACTACGCGGCAATGACACCTTTTCAGAAGCCAATTGTGCCGACAATTATGTTAAATGGAATTATTACATCAGCTGTGTCAAAGTATATTCCTGGACCGGGTGCACGAATTATTGAGCAACATTTAAAATATTTAGGACCTCTCTATCATTATGAATTGTTTGATACGCTATTAGAGGTAACGGCAGTCAATAAATACGACAATACAATTACTGTGTCTGTACACTCCTATAATGAGCAAAAGCAGCTTGTGATTGAAGGTATGTTGCTAGTGACTCCACCACTTGCATTATAGACGTCTTGAGATTTGAAATGGGGGTTTCAAATCACTAACGGAGGCATTATACATGACAAAAACGATTTTAGTTATTGAAGATGAATTTTCGATTGCAACATTATTGAAATATAATTTAGAACAGGCAGGTTATGCTGTCGAAACGGCTGCTGATGGTCAAGAAGGACTTGAAAAAGCGATCGACTTACAGCCAAATTTAATTCTTTTAGATTTGATGCTTCCAAAGCTAGATGGTATGGAGGTATGTAAGCAAATCAGACAGCAACGTATGAATACGCCTATTATTATGTTAACTGCTAAAGATGACGAATTTGATAAAGTTCTTGGTCTTGAGCTAGGAGCAGATGATTATATGACCAAGCCTTTTAGTCCCCGTGAAGTATTGGCGCGTGTCAAGGCTGTATTAAGACGTTTCACACAAAACGTTGTGGCTGATGATAAGGATGAGCCACAAGAGAAAATGTATGAGTTTGGCCAATTACGTGTGTTTCCGGAGCGTTTTGAAGTCTTTTTGCAAGACGAGGCACTGGAATTTACGCCGAAAGAATTTGAGCTACTCATATACTTACTTGAAAATAAAAATCGTGTACTAACGCGTGATCAGCTGTTAAGTGCTGTATGGAAATACGATTTTGCTGGCGATACTCGAATAGTGGATGTACACATTAGCCACCTTCGCGATAAAATCGAGGAAAATAGCCGTAAGCCGATGTTCATTAAAACAATCAGGGGTCTAGGCTATAAATTTGAGGAGCCGAAAACGACATGAAATCAATGAGCAAACGCTTATTCTTGACATTCATGCTTTTACTTGGAACGATACTAGCTGTCCTAATGATTGTTATAGGTCAGCTTTTTCCTGTTTATATCAAGCAATACCATGAACAAACAAACGCACAAATACAAGCGTCCATGGATCAAGTAATAGATGAGCGCAAGATTAAATTATCCAAGGAAGATCAAGAAGCATTGTATGCCGTACAGAGCAAAGGTCAAGAGGAATCTGTGCTAACGTATGTGCGTACCAGACTCTATATAGTACTGGCTATTCTTTTTACGATCACTTTGATTTTAATTGCCATTATAAGTCGCTATATGATTCGTAATTTCACTGCACCGATTGATAACGTCACAGAGACGGCACTTGAGCTTGCAAAAGGGAATTATCGTGCACGTGCTCAAGAAAATGAACATGAACGTATGATACCACTTAGCCATTCTATAAACATTTTGGCACGTAATCTGCAGGATATTACGACAATACGAGAAGTGGAAGAAGAAAGATTGAAAACCTTAATTGAAAATATGGGAAGCTCTCTCATGATGATCGGGCGAGAGGGGAATATTTCTATAGTCAATCGGGTATTTCTAGAGCGATTTGGTATGCAGCTTGATGAAGTACAGGGCAAAGTTTTTCGTACAATTGGCTTACCGAAATCATTGGAGCAATTTATTGATCATGTATTTTTAACTGAAATGCCTTATCGACAACAAATTAAAATGGAAATACAACAGGAGCTTTACAATAAAGAAGTATACGGGGCTCCTGTCATTGGCGACCATGGAAGATGGCTTGGTGTTGTAATTGTAATGCATGATATTACGGAACTTGTTCGATTAGAGCAAATTCGTAAAGACTTTGTTGCTAATGTCTCGCATGAATTACGTACACCTATTACTTCAATTAAGGGCTTTTCTGAAACATTACTGGATGGAGCCTATAAAGATGAAAAAATGCTGATCTCCTTCCTAGAGATCATTTATAAAGAAAGTAATCGACTTCAAATGCTCATTCAAGATTTATTAGAGCTTTCGAAGATTGAGCAACATGGCTTTACTGTCAATATTATGCCAATGGGCTTGCAGGATGTTTTAATCCGTGGAGCAGAGTTGACAGCACCACGCTTAGATGAGAAAAATATGAGTTTCCAAGTGGACATTGAAAGGGATGTCCAAGTGATGGGAGATGCCAATCGTATTATTCAAATTGTGACGAATTTAATTACTAATGCTATTACATATTCTCCTGAAAACACAACCGTTTCCATCCGTTTAAAGGAAAATGAAACATATGGCATTATAGAAATAGAGGACCAAGGAATTGGCATTGAAAAGCATGAAATCGCCCGCGTTTTTGAGCGGTTTTATCGTGTGGACCGTGCAAGAAGTCGAAATTCAGGTGGTACAGGCTTAGGGCTAGCGATTGTAAAGCATCTTGTAGAGGCCCATCATGGTCGTATTCAAGTGGAAAGTGAAGTCGGAATAGGAACGAAAATGATTGTCATGATTCCGAAAAATTAACAATTCCTTAACATGAATAACATGTTCCATTCATATTTGGGTACTATACTTGTTAGTAGAAACCCCCTATATGATTGTTAAGACGATAACCATAAAAAATCTGTTAAAGGTTTTTAATAACTGCTTTTATTCCCCACAGGAAGAATCTACTGTCTAAATTTAGACGCTAGGTTCTTTTTCTGTTTTACAGGGGAGGTAAATAGGTGTAAAGTATAGTAGCATAAAAGTTTAACATGAATCTTACGCCGATTATGTTGTTAAACAATAGCTTTTACAGTCAGTGAATCAGTCTTCTTTTCATTTGAATCGTGTTTTTCTGACTGTGAAGGCAGAGAAAAAAATGAGAGAAGGATGATCATGAAAATCGTCAAAAGTATCGTGCAGATCGGCTATCTTTATATCCTATTATTTATAGGAAATACTATTGCACGCCTACTTCATTTGCCGATTCCAGGAAGCATAATAGGACTTGTTCTATTATTTTTACTTTTACAGTTTCATATAATCAAGCTTGAATGGATTGAGTTAGGCGCAGCGGTATTACTAAGTGAACTATTATTATTCTTTATTCCATCTGCTATCGGAGTTATTGATTATCAAGCCTTATTCGGTATGCAAGGAATGAAGGTTGTGCTAGTTATTGTTGTAAGTGCAATTGTTGTGATGTTTGTAACAGGCTATACGGCACAATGGCTAGAGCAACGAAAGAAGGGTAATACAATATGAATCTATTCATTACTATTGTCAGCTTACTAGGGACTATTACTATTTTTTATATTAGTAAAATGATCTATAAAAAAAATAAAAAGGAATGGCTATCACCTATATTGATTACACCTTTAGTGATTATTTGTATTTTATTACTGACAGGTATACCTTATAAATCCTATAATACAGGAGCCACTGTTTTAACCAATTTATTAGGACCTGCAACCGTAGCGTTTGCAATCCCGATATATAAAAATGTTAATTTATTGAAAAAACATGCATTTGAAATTTTTATTAGTATTGCCGTTGGTTCTGCGGTTGCTATTGTATCCTCCTTTATCATGGCTATAATGGTAGGGTTAAATGATGAATTAGTGCATAGTTTAGTGCCTCGTTCTGTTACGACACCGATTGCAATGGACATTTCAAATATGATTGGTGGTTCTCCAACTCTAACAGCTGTTTTCGTTATGACAACGGGTATTTTAGGGAGCTTATTAGCACCTATCCTCATTAAAATATGTCGTTTTCATCGCCCCTCTTCTAAAGGCTTACTGCTTGGAATGGGAGCCCATGGCACTGGAACATCTAAAGCATTTGAATTTGGAGAGCTAGAAGGAACATTTGCCAGTCTAGCAATGATCGTTGCCGCATTAATTAGCATTGTCTTATCTACAACCATTTTCCCAGTTTTTGAACATCTAGTGATTAACATCCTGTTGCCTTAAAAGGTGACAGGATTTTTTAATTTGATTGAGAGCTCTGGTAAGGGAGACCCCCTCCGTAAATTATATGAAAATATTTTGAAACTTTTTTTAAATGTCTTCCGTAAACAGTAGTAATAAATAAAAGGGAGGAACAGACATGAGTGTGAAAAGGACACTAATGATGGTTGGACTTGGAATAGTTGGAGTTATAGCTCTTATTTCAGTTTTTACATCATGGTACACTGTGGATGAATCAGAACAAGCCGTTGTCATTACATTTGGTCGTGCTGATGATACAATAACTAATCCAGGTCTCCATTTTAAATTGCCATGGCCAGTCCAATCTGTTGAAATTTTGTCGAAAGAAACATTTAGTTTACAGTTCGGTTATAAGCAAAATAAATCAGGTGAATTAGAGGCATACGATGCCGAAACGAAAATGATTACAGGGGATGAAAATATTGTATTAACAGACCTTGTTGTTCAATGGAAAATTACAGAGCCTAATAAGTTTTTATTTAATTCACAAGATCCAGAAAGAATATTACATAGCGCGACATCGAGTGCCATTCGTTCGATTATCGGAAGTTCTTCTATCGATGCAGCGTTAACAGAAGGTAAAGCTGACATCGAAGCAAATACTCGTCAATTATTAGTTTCACTTATTGAAAAATACGATATTGGGATAAGTGTTTTAGGTGTAAAATTGCAAGATGTAGAATTACCAAATAAAGATGTCCGTGCAGCATTTACTGCTGTAACAGATGCACGGGAAATGAAAAATACAAAAATAAATGAAGCTGAAAAATATGAAAACCAACGCATTAGTGAAGCTGAAGGTGAACGAGATGCTATTATGTCGAAAGCAAAAGGAACTAAAACAGCTCGTATCGAGCAAGCGCAAGGGGATGTAGCAGTCTTTAATAAAATGTATGAGCAATATAAGGGCAATCAGCAAATTACACGAGAGCGATTAATTATAGAGACGCTTGAAAATGTTCTACCGAAAGCACAAATTTATATTATGAATGATGATGGTAGTACAATGAAGTATTTACCACTTCAGCCATTACAGCCTCAGCAGGCACAAACAGAGAAAAAAGAGGGGAGCGGTAATTAATGGACCAAAAAAATAAGGACCTTGACAAATTCCTCAATTTTTTATCAGGTAAAAGTAAAAAAGCTGCTCCATCAGATGGTGATTCAGGGGACAATGTAGTGAAAATGTCAAAAAAGGGCCCTAAGAATCCAAAGAAATATATCTCCCTAGCTGTAACTTTAACTGCAGTGTTTGCTCTTGTAATTATTCTACTATCTAATATTTATATTGTGAAAGAATCAGAATATGCTGTTGTTCGACAATTTGGAGAGGTTGTAAAGTTTGAACGTGAACCAGGTTTAAATATGAAAATACCTTTTATCCAAAGTGTCACAAAGCTACCAAAAAACCAAATGACATATGAGATTTCAGAGGAAGAGATTAATACAAAGGATAAGAAGCGGATTATTATCGACAATTATGCGGTATGGCGTATTACGGATCCTAAGTTATTAATTTCAAATGCAGGTACAATTGAAAAAGTTGAATCTCGTATGGAAGAGTTTATATATTCTGTAATTCGCTCTGAACTTGGCCGAATTAACTACACTGAAATTATAAACGATGAAGATTCTTCGAGAGGTAGCATAAACGATCAAGTAACTCAACGTGTTAATGAACTTCTTTCCAACGATAACTATGGTATTGAAGTAGTAGATGTACGTATTCGTCGCATTGATTTACCTACTGAAAATGAGCAATCTGTTTTTACGAATATGATTTCAGATCGTGAATCAATTGCCCAAAAGTACTTGTCAGAGGGAGATGCACAGAAACGTCGTATTGAGGCCCAAACGGATCAACAAGTACAAGAAATGCTTGCTAAAGCAAGTAAAGAAGCTGCTTTAATTCAAGCAGAGGGTGAGGCAGAAGCCGCAAAAATTTACAATAAATCATTCTCCCAAGATCCTGAATTCTATTCTTTATACCGCACACTGGAATCCTATAAGAAAACAGTGGGAGAGGATACAGTTATCATTTTACCTGCCTCATCACCATATGCAAAAATATTATCTGGTTATATAAAATAACATCAAGTCGTCTCGTTTGTTATCGAGACGACTTTTTTATGAAAATTATAATTATCACTTAATTTGAAATGTTATTTTATGAAAATAATAGAAATATATAATTTTTTATTCCCCTCCCAACTATAATTTGATAGAATGATAATGTTTAAAAAGAATAGTTGGGGGTAATAGCTTTGAAATTAAGAATTAGCACATGGCTCCAAAATTTAGGAATTGCTTGTAGTATAGCATCGTTATTGACATTGTTCTTCCGCCTATCAGAATTTTCATGGATGACAAGAACTGTTTATCATATACCCGTATTTTTTGTAAGTATCTTTTTAGTTAGTATCGTCATTGCAGAGGATGTAAGAAATCTCTTTAAAAAACTGTTTTGGTATGAGAAACGTAAAGTTCAGCGTCCAATTTGGCAAGTGGGGATTGGCTTTATATTCTTTTTAACTCAAATTAGTACTGTTATGGTATTTGGACAAGAGTTAACACAGCCACAATTAGGTGGAATGCCTTTGTTTTTAGTATTTGCGTTTATGAATGCGTTTATCTTAACGGTTATTTATGAGGAAATTTTTTATCGTCCAGTCAAAATAAAAGCATAAATTAATCACTTTCATTTAAAGGAGTTTATTCTTTGAATGGAAGTTTTTTTATGTTTGCAACTTGACTAATCGCAAAAAGCTGCAAAATTGGATAGTGCATCAAAAGCGATCATTAGGATAAGGCCCTCCGTTGTCATCGGCTTTTTTATTTGAAATATGCTGTTATTGTTGGCAAAATGGTTGTTTTCCCGATAAAGTAGAAAGGAGAAGCATTTTCAAACATACGTTTTCGTTTTACAATTAAGTAGAAGACAACGCAGGAGGATAAAAACATGACTAAAGAAAAATTACTATTATTGGACGGTAATAGTTTAGCGTATCGCGCGTTTTTTGCGTTGCCATTGTTAACGAATGATAGTGGCATTCATACCAATGCTGTGTACGGCTTTACAACAATGCTACAACGAATATTAGAGGAAGAACAGCCAACAAAAATATTAGTCGCTTTTGATGCTGGAAAAACAACATTCCGCCATGAAACGTTTACGGAATATAAAGGTGGGCGACAAAAAACCCCACCAGAATTATCAGAGCAATTCCCTTATTTACGCAAGCTAATTGATGCCTATGGAATTAAGCAATATGAACAAGAATTATATGAAGCGGATGATATTATAGGAACGCTCGCTAAAGAGGCATCATCACAGGATATGGATGTGATTATTGTATCGGGAGACCGTGATTTAACTCAGTTAGCGACAGAGCAAGTAACGGTCTATATTACAAAAAAGGGCATTACGGAAATTGAGAAAAATACACCAGCCTTTATTGAAGAAAAGTACGGTTTAACGCCACTACAAATTATTGATATGAAAGGCTTAATGGGAGATTCTTCAGATAATATTCCTGGAGTACCAGGTGTCGGTGAAAAAACAGCAGTAAAATTATTAAAAGAGCATGGCTCCGTTGAGGCACTTTATGAGGCAATGGATACGTTGAAGGCCTCCAAAATGAAGGAAAAGTTGGTAGCTAATGAAGAGCAGGCCATCATGAGTAAGAAGCTGGCAACGATTTATACAGATGCTCCAATTACCATTTCACTTGCTGATCTTGTTTATAACGGGCCAAACGAAGAAGAATTAATGAGTGTTTGGCGTGAGCTTGGCTTTAAATCACTCATTGAAAAAAGTGATTTTACAGTCCAAGAAGAAGAACAAGCACCATTTGAATATGAGTTAGTGCAAGAAGTAAAACCAGAAGACTTAAAAGATGTGATGGCTGTACATGTTGAGCTTGAGAATGAGCATTATCATACATGTCAGCAATTAGGAATCGCTTTATCAGATGGTACTAAGACACAATATATCCCGTTTGATATTGCAGCAAAATCAGATGAACTTCGTCGCTGGTTAGAAGATGCAACAAAAATAAAATATATGTCTGATTCTAAGGCAGCTCAAGCGGCATTAAAGCGAGCAGGTATTCAATTAGCAGGCGTTGACTTTGATTTGCTTTTAGCCTCATATATTAATAATCCTGGGCTAAGTGGAGATGATGTTGCCACACTAGCAAGGGAGTTAGGCTACTATGATGTCCAAGCAAATGAGACGGTTTATGGCAAAGGAGCTAAGCGTGCGATTCCAAACATTGATCAACTTGCTCAGCATGTTTGTCGTAAAGCTTTTGCTGTGTGGTCATTACAGCCGAAGCTAGAAACGTTATTAAAAGAGAATGAACAATTTGATCTTTATAAAAACTTAGAATTACCATTGGCAAGAATTTTGGGCGAGATGGAAAGTGAAGGGATTACAGTTAACCGTGCTACGTTAGAAAAAATGGGGCACGAGCTGAATGACAAACTAATAGTGATTGAGCAAGAAATATATGCAGAGGCTGGAGAAAAGTTTAATATTAATTCACCTAAACAATTAGGGGTTATTTTATTTGAGAAGCTTGGTCTACCTGTGATTAAAAAGACCAAAACAGGCTATTCTACAGCGGCTGATGTATTGGAAAAATTACAGTCGGAGCATGCGATCATCGAACATATCCTATTGTATCGACAGCTTGGTAAATTACAATCCACGTATATCGAAGGTTTACTAAAGGAAATTCATGAATCGGATAGCAAGGTGCATACACGCTTCCAGCAAGCTTTAACTGCGACAGGACGTCTAAGTTCTACAGATCCTAATTTACAAAATATACCTATCCGTTTGGAAGAAGGACGCAAAATCCGTCAAGCATTTGTCCCTTCAAAAGAGGATTGGATTTTATTTTCTGCCGATTATTCGCAAATTGAATTGCGCGTGCTGGCACATATGTCAGAAGATAAAAACCTTGTAGAGGCTTTCCGCGAAGGCATGGATGTTCATACGCGAACTGCTATGGATGTATTCCATGTAGCAGAGGATGAAGTGGATAGTAATATGAGGCGTGCTGCGAAGGCTGTTAACTTTGGGATTGTTTATGGCATCAGTGATTATGGACTATCACAAAACTTGGATATAACGCGTAAGGAAGCCGCGATATTTATTGAAAAATATTTCGCAAGTTTCCCAGGGGTTAAACAATATATGGATGATATTGTACAAGATGCAAAATTTAATGGGTATGTCACAACCATTTTAAATAGACGTCGCTATTTACCAGACATTACAAGCTCGAATTTTAATTTAAGAAGCTTTGCGGAGAGAACGGCAATGAATACACCGATCCAAGGTAGTGCCGCTGATATTATTAAAAAAGCAATGATTGATATGGATGCTCGCTTGAAAAAAGAAAAGATGCAGGCAAAACTACTTCTACAAGTGCATGATGAATTAATTTTTGAAGCTCCAAAAGAGGAGATTGCTTTGCTAGAAAAAATTGTACCAGAGGTAATGGAAAATGCCATTGGGCTTTCCGTACCGCTCAAAGTAGACTTCAACCATGGCTCTACATGGTACGAAGCAAAATAAGGAGGGATTCAAATGCCTGAATTACCAGAGGTGGAAGGTGTCGTCCAGGCATTGAAGCCAAAAATTGAAGGACGGACAATTCAACAAGTACAGCTATCTGAAAGGGTACGTTTCTCTTTTAGTGAGGGTAAGCAATGCATCGTTAAACAAGCAGAGCCGGATGCATTTGAATTGTCTTTGTCGCACATGACAATAACTAAAATTGAACGACGAGCGAAATATATATTCTTTCATTTGATGAAGGATGATGTGCCATATGTGCTTGTCAGTCATTTAGGCATGACAGGTGCATGGTTTGTTGTGAATGAACCAGAAGAAATCAATGAGGAAAAATTCCAAAAGCATATCCATGCAACATTTAAAATGGCAGATGGGGGATACTTAATTTATTCGGATATTCGTCGCTTCGGTGAACTTCGATTTTTGGCAAAGATTGAAGATCATGTGCCGCTAACAAAGATGGCACCAGAGCCATTCGATGAGCATGCTTGTGAATTTTTTATAGCACAATCTAAATTACCAAAATATGAAAATAAAGCTGTGAAAGAGGTTATTATGGATGGGCAAGTCATCTCGGGCTGTGGCAATATTTATGCTACTGAAGCATTGTTTGCCCAGAAAGTTCATCCTGCACGGAAAATGAATCGCATTAGTGACAAACGTAAAAGAGCTTTATTTGAGGAAATTGTTGCTGTCCTACGCCAAAGTATTGAAGCGGGTGGTTCAACTATTTCTGATTATCGAAACATTAATGGGGAAGCCGGGAGTATGCAGAATCGGCTGAAAATGTATGGGAAAAAGATATGTCCAGTATGTGAAACAGCAACGAGTCAAATGACAATTGGTGGACGTACCTCTGTTTATTGCCCAAATTGTCAACATTAAAGGGGATTTAACGATGATTATCGGACTAACAGGAAGTATTGCAAGCGGCAAAAGTACAGTAGCAAAAATGATGACCGAACTAGGGTTACCGATTGTTGATGCAGATATTGTAGCACGAGATGTCGTAGAACCAGGAACAGAGACATTAGCTTTAATTGCTGAAAGCTTCGGACAAGCTATTTTGCTTGAGGATGGCAATTTAAATCGAACAAGGCTGGGGGATATTATTTTCCATGAGCCTGCCAAACGCAAAATTCTAAATGATATTATGCATCCAGCCATCCGAAAAGAAATGCTACGTCAACGTGATGCTTATTTAGAGGCAGGGTATCAGCATGTTGTGATGGATATACCATTGTTATTTGAGAGTAAGCTTCAGCATTTTGTGGAGCGTATCATTGTCGTATCGGTCAGTGAAGAAGTTCAGCTTCGACGCTTAATGGAACGTAATAATTTATCAAAAGAAGATGCTTTAGCACGTATGCATTCACAGCTACCAATGTCTGTCAAAGAAAAAGGCGCAGATGCGGTTATTTATAATAATGAGAATATAGAAAATACAGAGGAACAATTAAGGAAAATCCTCAGTTATTGGAATGTTATTTAATGGTTTCTTTAAGATGCGTAGCAAAATATGTTTGCTGCGCATTTTTTAATGGGGAAACGACATAATAAGGATTAATTTTTCAGAAAATAAGAACTTTTATATTGTGAATATATAATGTTCATCTTTTTTAAAATTGTGTTATACTAATCACCATAAAGTATATAATTAATTAATCTGAGTATGTACTCACAGGAGGATATTATAAATGACAGTATCAATTGCTATTAATGGTTTCGGACGTATCGGACGTATGGTTTTCCGCCAAGCGATCGTACAACAGGATTTAAATATCGTTGCAATTAACGCGAGCTACCCAGCTGAAACGTTAGCACATTTGATTAAGTATGACACAAATCACGGAACATTTGAAGGTACGGTAGAACCAGCAGGCGATGCTTTAGTTGTAAACGGTAAACGTGTTCAAATTATTAGCGAACGTGATCCATTAAAATTACCTTGGGCAAAAATGGGTGTAGATATCGTTATTGAAGCTACTGGTAAATTTAATGAACGTGAAAAAGCAGCAATGCACTTAGAAGCGGGCGCTAAAAAGGTTATCTTAACAGCACCTGGTAAAAACGAGGACGTAACAATTGTTTTAGGTGTAAATGATGACAAACTTGATATTGCTAAACATGATGTTATTTCAAATGCTTCTTGTACAACGAACTGCTTAGCTCCAGTAGCGAAAGTATTGAATGACACATTTGGAATTGAGAATGGCTTAATGACAACAGTTCATGCTTATACAAATGACCAAAAGAACCTAGACAATCCACATAAAGACCTACGTCGTGCACGTGGATGCGCACAATCCATTATTCCAACATCTACAGGTGCTGCAAAAGCATTAAAATTAGTTTTACCTGAATTAGAAGGTAAGATTCATGGTATGGCATTGCGTGTTCCTACACCAAACGTGTCTTTAGTAGATCTTGTAGTAGATTTAAATACGGATGTCACAGTTGATGCTGTCAATGCTGCATTCGTAAAAGCTGCAACAGAAGGTTCGATGAAGGGCATTTTGAACTTCTCTGTTGAACCATTAGTATCTTCTGATTACAACACAACTACTTACTCATCAACGGTTGATGGACTTTCTACAATGGTATTAGGCAGCCGTAAAGTAAAAGTACTTGCATGGTATGACAATGAATGGGGCTACTCTGCACGTGTAGTAGATCTTGTGAAAAAAGTAGCGAATGCTTTAGAAACAGTAAACGCATAAAAATTTCATCGTGAGCACATTGAAATCTAAGTGATTTCAATGTGCTTTTTTTATGTAGAGGAATACCGAAAATGGTTAAGTGTTATGTTATTTGTGCTACAATGGCAATCCTTCTAGACCTCTTAAATTTGAATAATTTTCTTGTACTTTAGGTGCTTTAGGTTTATCATGTGCTCACAAACATGAATGCACTTTTCTTACATGTAGGAAATTTGTTATAATAGAAATATTAAATTGTTGTAAATCAGGAGAGTAATTATATGAGATGTCCATCTTGCCAATTTAACGGAACGCGTGTTGTGGATTCGAGGCCAGTAGATGATAATAAAGAAATTCGTAGACGTCGTGAATGTGAGTCGTGTGGCTTCCGTTTTACAACGTTTGAAAAAATTGAAGAGACACCATTAGTCGTAGTTAAAAAGGAAGGTTCACGAGAGGAGTTTAGCCGTGAGAAGGTACTTCGTGGACTTATTCGTGCTTGTGAGAAACGCCCAGTAGCGCTTGATGTACTGGAGGAACTTGTCCTATCTATTGAAAAAGATCTTCGTCGTATAGGCAATTCAGAAGTACGCTCAGAAGACGTCGGTGAAATGGTAATGGATCGCTTAGCTAAAATTGATGAGGTAGCCTATGTGCGATTTGCCTCGGTTTACCGTCAGTTTAAGGATATTAATGTTTTTATTGAGGAAATTAAAGATATTATTCAACGTCAAACGGAGAAAAAATCATAGAAAACAGAGAGGATGAATGACGTTGATTCATTTATATAAGGAATTGCAGCCTGGCGATCCTTTCGACATTCGTCTACCTCATGCATTTTCTACACAGGAGCGTCAATTAGTTACATTGTTTTATCAACCATTAACCGGCTCGGAGCCAATTAGCCTTTATTTAACGTTATGGGCTGAAGCTGAACAAATGCCAAAACAGCAAATGACCCATTATTATTTAATGAATGTGCTCGGATTGCCCATTGGTAAAGTGTTTGAGGCCCGTATTGCACTGGAGGCAATCGGTTTGCTACGCACATGGAAAAAAGAAAATGCGGGTGAGCGTAGTTTTTTATATGAGCTACAGCGCCCACTTGATGCAGATAGTTTTATGAAAGATCCGTTGTTGTCGATGTTTCTGTTTAGTAAAATCGGCGAGCAGGCCTATCGAAACTTACGTCAGCGCTTTATGTCACCTGTAAAGGACAAAGAATTTAAGGATGTGTCTCGCGCCTTTATTGATGTCTTTAAGCCTGTTCATTCTAATATCCCATCCGATTTACAAGTGGATACGAGTCAAAAGGATAAACAGCAAAAAGTATATCCTTTTTATTTGGAGCAATTTGATTTTGATTTGTTGCAAGCAGGTTTGTCAGAGCAATTGGTACCTTCCAATTTGTTGACATTAGAAGTACGTGAAGCGATAGCGAAACTGGCATTTTTATATCATTTAACAGCCCTTGATATGCAAAAAGTGGTCATTCTTGCTTTGGACGATGATTTAGGAATTTCCCAAGAACGTTTACGCAAGGCTGCTGCCGATTTTTATAAATTAACAGTTTCAAAGGAGCCGCCAAAACTAGCAAGAGTAAACGAACCTCTACCAGTAGCAGAAGTGGGGCAAAAAACGAAGGATCAGGAGCTCCAACATTATTTAGAGACAACAGCTCCTGTTCAAGTATTACGTGATATTAATAATGGTAAAGAACCATTACAAACGTCTGTTCAACTTGCAGAAAATTTAATCGTTCAGCACGGCATGCCAATTGGGGTAGTCAATGCATTATTAGAATACGTTATGCTAACGACAGATATGAAACTACCTAAAAAATATGTGGAAACGATTGCTGATCACTGGGTACGTAAAAATGTCCAAACGGCAAAGGAAGCAATGGAGCTTGCACGCCAAGAGCATGATAAATATACTGCTTGGAAAAACAAGCCACAAACTGCAAATAAAACGAGTCAACAGGTCAAAGGACGTTCAAGAAATCAACGTGAAGAAAAAGTCCCCGAATGGTTTTATAAACGTAATGAAAAACAAGAGGAAGATGCTTCTAGCACGATAGACTTTGAAAAAGAACGTCAGAAAATATTGGAAATGCTAGGAAAAAGTGAATAGCAAAGAAGGTGAGCAACAATCGAACCTATAAATGGACCATTAAAACGAGCAATAAATGTACCGTCGTTTCAAGAACGCTATGAAGCTATGCGACGTGAAATTTTAGAACATCCACAAGTACAGGAATTTCTAGCTCAACATGCAGATGAATTAAACTACGAGAATATTGAACGAAATTTACCAAAGCTTCATGAATTTATTAGTCAATCTACAGAATGCTGTGGTTGCGATAATACCGAACACTGTACCAACTATTTAAAAGGCTTCCTCCCGACATTAAGAATCGTCAGGAATTCTATTGAAATGGACTATGTTCGTTGTGAGCAAAAGGTACGAGAAGAAGAACGCCGAGATGTTGCGAATATGATTGCAAGCATGCACATGCCAAAAGATGTGCTCCAAGCGACCATTCAAGATCTAAGTATTGATGATGAATCTCGCGTCGCGATTGCACAAAAAGCGGCTCAATTTGTAAAAATGACAAAAGAGTCAGGTCAACTACCCTCCAAAGGGTTTTACTTATTTGGTAAATTTGGTGTTGGGAAATCTTTTGTGCTTGGTGCTTTAGCTAATGAGCTAGCATCGATTAAAATTCGCTCTGTTGTTGTGTTTGTCCCAGAGTTTTTACGAGAAATGAAAAATGCTATAGGCGATAATACATTAAACGAGAAAATAGATTATATTAAAAAAGCTCCAGTCCTAATGTTGGATGATTTAGGTGCAGAAACTATGACGGCGTGGACGCGAGATGAAATTTTAGGAACCATTTTCCACTATCGTATGGCAGAGCAATTACCAACGTTTATCACGTCTAATTTTAATTATGATGAATTGGAGCACCATTTAGCACAGTCACAAAAGGGTGATATTGAAGTTGTAAAAGCAGGACGAATTATGGAGCGTATTAAAGCCTTGACTATACCGATTGAAATGCGAGGTAAAAATCGTCGTATGTAACATTGGTAGTTGCATTTTTCGACAATCGAGCGTATACTGACTCATATACTTAATATCAACATGCATTGATGAGGACATGAATTTTGTGTATCAGCTTATAGAGAGGGAAGTCATCGGCTGTAAACTTCCTAGTGTCGGCACATTATTTACTACCTACTGAGCAGCGAAAGGGATAATCTTTCGCCGGTCCCTAGCCCGTTAGCTAGCCTTGAGCTTCGTCTGACTTTAGATAAGTCGGAAGGAAGAAGGGTGGAACCACGAGCATACGCTTCGTCCCTTTCGTAGGGACGGAGCTTTTTTGTTTTCTAGCACATATGAAGAATGCCCTAGAATGAGAAGGAAGCTGTTCGAAAAGTTGAAGACTCCGCTCGCAAGGATGGTGACCTCGTCCGAGAGAGGGGAAACCGCTCGCAAAGGAGTCGCAACTGCTCCAAGAGAGGAGAGAACCGCTCAAAAAAGTGGTCACACAGCTCGCAAAGGAGTCGCAACCGCTCCAAGAAGGGGGAGAACCGCTCCAAAAGTAGTTCACACCGCTCCAAGAGAGGAGAAATCCGCTCCAAAAGACTTGAGACCTGCTCAAATAGGGTGCCCTAATTTCTAGCTAAGCTGAAATACTCGAACGATTGCCTGATTCACTCATCAATCATTATGAATTTAACACAACTAAAGGAGTGCAAAGAATATGTCAGAAATGATTAAATTAACTTTTCCAGATGGCGCTGTAAAGGAATTTGCAAAAGGCACATCAACTGATGACGTAGCATTATCAATTAGCCCAGGCTTACGTAAAAAGGCTTATGCGGGTAAAATTAACGGTGTGTTAGTGGATTTAAAAACACCAATTGAAGAGGATGCAACAATTGCAATCATTACACAGGATGATGAGGAAGCTCTTGAGATTTTAAGACATTCAACAGCTCACTTAACAGCGCAAGCTATCAAACGTCTATTCCCAGATGTAAAGCTTGGTATTGGTCCAGTTATTGAAGGTGGTTTCTACTATGATATTGACTCACCAACACCAATTACTGCTGAAGATCTACCTGCAATTGAAAAAGAAATGAAAAAAATTATTGCTGAAAACCTAGAAGTAGAACGCAAAAATGTAAGTCGTGCGGAAGCTCAAGCAATCTATGAAGAAATTGGCGATGAATATAAATTAGAATTACTAGAAGCTATTCCTGCTGATGAGCAAGTGTCTATTTATTATCAAGGAGAATTTTTCGACCTTTGCCGTGGTATTCACGTACCATCAACAGGTAAGCTTCGTGAATTCAAGCTTTTATCTTTAGCGGGTGCTTATTGGAGAGGAAACTCTGATAATAAAATGCTTCAACGTATTTATGGTACAGCGTTCTTCAAAAAAGAAGAATTAAAACATCACCTACAAATGTTAGAGGAAGCAAAAGAACGTGATCACCGTAAAATCGGGAAAGAATTAGACCTGTTCACAACTTCTCAAAAGGTAGGGCAAGGTTTACCACTTTGGTTACCAAATGGTGCAACAATTCGTCGTGTTATTGAGCGCTATATCGTGGATAAAGAATTATCACTTGGGTATAAGCATGTTTATACACCAGTATTAGGTTCGAAAGAGCTTTATCAAACTTCTGGTCACTGGGATCATTATCAAGATTCTATTTTCCCACCAATGGAAATGGATAACGAGACATTAATTATGCGTCCGATGAACTGTCCTCACCATATGATGGTTTACAAAAACAGCATGCATTCTTATCGTAACCTACCATTACGTATTGCAGAGCTTGGTACAATGCACCGTTATGAAATGTCAGGAGCAGTTTCAGGCCTACAACGTGTACGTGGGATGACTTTAAACGATGCTCATATTTTTGTTCGTCCAGACCAAATTAAGGCGGAGTTCCAAAAAGTTGTACAATTAATTTTAGAAGTTTATAAAGATTTTGATTTAAATGATTACTCATTCCGTCTATCGTATCGCGACCCAGCGGATACTGAAAAATACTTTGATGATGATGCAATGTGGGAAAAGGCACAAAGCATGTTAAAAGAAGCGATGGATGAGCTTGGCTTAGATTACTTCGAAGCTGAAGGTGAGGCTGCTTTCTATGGACCAAAACTTGACGTACAAGTAAAAACAGCGATTGGTAAAGAAGAAACTTTATCAACAGTTCAATTAGACTTCTTATTACCTGAACGATTTGACCTAACTTATGTTGGAGAAGATGGTAAACCACATCGTCCAGTCGTTATTCACCGTGGTGTAGTATCAACAATGGAACGTTTTGTTGCCTTCTTAATTGAAGAGTACAAAGGCGCATTCCCAACATGGTTAGCACCAGTACAAGTGGAAGTCATTCCAGTATCAAATGAAGCTCACTTCGACTATGCAAAACAAATTGAAGAACAATTAACTGCAGCTGGTTTACGTGTAGAAATGGATGACCGTGAAGAGAAATTAGGCTATAAAATCCGTGAAGCGCAAATGAAGAAAATTCCGTATATGCTTGTCATTGGGGATAAAGAGGTTGAGGCAAATGGCGTGAATGTACGTCGTTATGGCTCAAAAGATTCTGAAACAATTAGCTTTGAAGATTTCCTAGCAACGATTAAAGCTGAAATTACTAAATAAGCATTTACAAGAAACCCTCGCTTGCATAAGTGAGGGTTTCTGTATAAAATAAATCTTACTTTTGTATAATATATTTCATTCTAGGTCAATATGGTAGAGATAAGAAATTAAACATTTGACAACTTATCATATACATGCTAATATAATTAAGGTTAATGAATACAAAGTTTGTGGTTGAAGTAGAGGCTGCCCGCTTCTCACCTGATACAACGCTTTAAAGGCTGTGAACAGGTATGACACGTTGAATTGTTTTGCGTAAACTTGCGCATGCACATATAGCGGGCGGACATCTTCAAAAATGTCCGTCCTTTTTTTATGGACATGACAAGAGGATGTACCGTTCAACCGGGCAAGGCTTTGCCCAAACCATGTATTCGCGACAACTACTTGGAGGTGGATTACTATTAGCAAAGACATGTATGTAAACGAAGGCATTCGCGCACGTGAACTTCGATTAATCGATCACAATGGTGACCAGCTTGGTGTAAAGACACGTAATGAAGCGCTAGAAATCGCCGCTCGTGTAAACTTGGATCTTGTCCTTGTGGCCCCTCAAGCCAAGCCGCCAGTCGCTCGTATCATGGACTATGGTAAATTTAAGTTTGAACAGCAAAAGAAAGACCGTGAAATTCGTAAAAATCAAAAGGTCATCGTAATGAAAGAGGTTCGTCTGAGCCCAACTATCGATGAGCATGATTTCCAAACGAAGTTACGTAATGCGATTAAATTCCTTGAAAAAGGCGATAAAGTAAAATGTAGCCTACGTTTCAAAGGTCGTGCGATTACACACAAAGAGATTGGTCAACGTGTGTTAGATCGTTTTGCTGAAGCTTGTGCTGAAGTATCAACGGTAGAACAAAAACCGAAGATGGAAGGCCGAAGCATGTTCTTAGTTCTTCAACCAAAGAACGAGAAATAATATTAGACGAACAGTTTAGGAGGAATTCGACATGCCAAAAATGAAAACTCACCGTGGAGCTGCGAAACGTTTCAAAAAAACGGGTTCAGGTAAATTAAAATACGACCGTGCTTATGGAAGTCACTTATTCGCAAACAAATCTACGAAACAAAAACGTCACCTACGTAAAGCAAACATCGTTTCATCTGGTGACTTCAAACGCATCAAATCTTTACTTGTTTACATGAAATAATTGACTACAAAAAAATACTAACATTCATTTTTTAATGAAAAGCAGGAGGTAATTCATATGCCACGCGTAAAAGGCGGAACAGTGACGCGCAAACGTCGTAAAAAAGTATTAAAATTAGCTAAAGGTTACTATGGTTCAAAACATACATTATACAAAGTTGCTAACCAAGCAGTAATGAAGTCAGGTCAATATGCATACCGTGACCGTCGTCAGAAAAAACGTGATTTCCGTAAATTATGGATCACTCGTATCAACGCAGCTGCTCGCATGAATGGTCTTTCTTACAGCCGTTTAATGCACGGTTTAAAAGTTGCAGGTATCGAAGTTAACCGTAAAATGTTAGCTGACCTTGCTGTAACTGATGCTGCAGCATTCACTCAATTAGCAGACGCTGCAAAAAAAGCAGTAGCTAAATAATAGTTGACAATGTCAATTATTATTTCTGCACCGAAAGCGTAGCGACAGGTGCCAAAAAGACTGATGGATTTTTCCATCAGTCTTTTTTATGTTAGATTAGTAGTATAACGTTTTTTGATAAGGAGTAGAGAATGGGACAAGCATTATTAGCTTATATGGGTATACTATCAATTGTGCTGCTCATTTTAATGGGTATGGACAAATCTCGTGCGAAAAAGCATGAATGGCGAATTGCAGAGCGCACTTTGTTTACATTAGCTATTGTAGGAGGGGCAGTTGGTGGTGTACTTGGTATGTATTTATTCCGCCACAAAACACGCCACAATAGTTTTGCATTTGGGTTTCCACTACTAGCAGCCATTCAACTATTTATTGTTGTACAATTGTGGGTTTAAACGAAAATAAGAAAAACACATCCTCATGAAGAGGATGTGTTCCGCATAAGCTGTTCAATGGGCTGCTTCCAATTAATTTTAGCACTTGGATAGTTCAATAAAATTTCTTGCTGTAAATATTCAAAGTCGCTCTTGGTGAAGCCTTGCAACGTTGCGGCATCTCGAGCACCAACGAAGATAGTGACAACCTCGAAGGCATCTTCTGTCGTACCCAGGTATTTTTCACCTTCAAAAAGAGCACCCTTATAAGAAATAAAGAAATTTTTGCGGACATTTTTAACGTCATCATAAAAATAATATTGGCCTTTTTCATAGGCTTCATCAAGTTTGCGTTTAGGATCGGTTATATAACGAATCGCTTTATAAAATACATAGATAATAAGCGCTATTACAGCAAGTCGAATTAGTAACGGCAACATGTTTAAATTTCCCCCTTGAAGAAAGGTTATTCTTTCCTATACGATTAGAGAGGTCAAATAGTTTCACTTTTACTTAAATATTTTTTAGAAATTTAGGAGAAAAAAATGAATTTACAACAATTGTTTACTATGCAAAAAGAGCTTGATGATTTTATCGAGCAAACACAAAATATTCAACAAGATGTATTTCAAGAAAAGGGCTTGGCATTAATGGTAGAGCTTGCTGAGCTTGCCAATGAAACGCGCTGCTTTAAATTTTGGAGTACTAAAGGACCATCAGCACGTGAAGTCATTTTAGAGGAATATGTTGATTCTATCCATTTTATCTTATCCCTTGGCTTATTAAAGGGCTATACATCCATTGAAAAGTGGCCAGTAATTGAAGAGCAAAGAAATTTAACGGAAACTTTTTTACAGACACAAAGTGCTATTTTAACATTTATTCAACAACCTACTCAGGATCACTATTTAACCATTTGGCAATGCTATGGATTACTAGCGTATAATCTTGGATTTACATTTGAGGATGTTGTTGGTGCTTATATTGAAAAAAATCAAGAAAATTATAATCGTCAGCGCTCAGGCTATTAAAATTAAGAAATACACCAATTTTCAGACGATTAAGCTAGGAATATTTCGGTAAACGAAGTATAATAAAGAAGATACAAGAAGTAGGAGGCCAAAGGATGACACAACTAGATCCAACATTACAAATGTTTAAAGATTTAACAGATGCGAATGGTATTGCAGGTAATGAACGTGCACCTCGTGAGGTCATGAAAAAATACATTGCACCATATGCAGACACTGTAGAAACAGATAACTTAGGTAGTGTAATTGCTAAAAAAGTGGGCGATGAAAACGGTCCAAAAATTGTCGTAGCAGGACATTTAGATGAAGTAGGTTTCATGGTTACGCAAATCGATGACAAAGGCTTTATTAAATTCCAAACAGTAGGCGGCTGGTGGAGCCAGGTTATGCTTGCACAGCGTGTAACAATTACTACACGTAAAGGTGACGAAGTGATTGGGGTTATTGGTTCAAAGCCACCACATATTTTACCTGCAGATGTGCGTAATAAAGTGGTAGACATTAAAGATATGTTTATTGATGTAGGTGCTGCTTCTAAGGATGAAGTACTTGAATGGGGCGTACGTCCTGGCGATATGGTAACACCATACTTTGAATTTAACGTCATGAAGAATGACAAGTATCTATTAGCAAAAGCTTGGGATAATCGTATCGGTTGTGCTATTGCTATTGATGTAATGAAAGCGTTACAAAATGAAAAGCACCCAAATATTCTTTATTCTGTAGGAAATGTGCAAGAAGAAGTTGGGCTTCGTGGTGCTAAAACGGCAACACATAAAATTCAACCAGATATTGGCTTTGCAGTTGATGTAGGTGTAGCGGGAGATACTCCAGGAGTTACAGCAAAAGAATCAACTAGTAAAATGGGTGCTGGCCCACAAATCGTTGTGTATGATGCATCAATGGTTTCACACCGTGGCTTACGTGAGTTTGTATTAGATGTAGCAGATGAGCACAATATTCCATATCAATTTGAAGCGATGGCTGGCGGTGGTACAGATGCTGGCTCCATCCATGTAACAGCAAATGGTGTACCAGCACTATCCATCGGTATTGCGACACGCTACATCCATTCACATGCAGGTATCCTACATCGTGATGATTATGATAATGCTGTTAAATTAATGGTAGAAGTCATTAAAAAATTAGACCGTGAAGCAGTGAATAAAATTACATTTGACTAATAAGCAGATGAAGGGTAGCTAGTTTAAACTAGCTATCTTTTTTATGTTGTATGCATAATTATTCAAAAGTACGAATTTTTGTCACATTTGAAGATGAATGAATAATTACTGAAATAAATTATAAAAATTCAGTTGATTTTATATTTATGCATGTTATACTAATTTCAACAGCAACGATATAAGGAGCGAATGCTATGAAATTACTCGAAGAAGTCCAGTTAAAGTTAGTGTCTAGTTTAAAAGGAAAGGATTTACTAACTTTGCTAGACTATACTAGTCAAGAGGTTCAAGAACTTATTGAATTAGCGACACAGCTTAAAATGATTACAAAAGAAGGGAAATGCCCAAGATTATTAGAAGGTAAAACACTTGGCATGATTTTTGAAAAACATTCAACTCGTACACGTATTTCATTTGAAGTTGGCATGAATCAATTAGGTGGAAAAAGTATGTTTATGCATGCTCGCGATTTACAGATTGGTCGTGGGGAATCAATTTATGATACAGCCCATGTATTATCAGGTTATTTAGATGGTATTATGATTCGTGCAAACTCTCACGCAATGGTCAAAGAGTTGGCGGAGCATGCTGCCATTCCAGTTATCAATGGATTAACGGATATTTATCACCCTTGTCAAGCATTAGCGGATTTAGAAACGATTGCAGAGAATAAAGGAATTTTAAAAGGGCTTAAAATTGCCTATGTGGGAGATGGCAACAATGTAGCGCACTCACTTGTTGTTGCTTCAGCACATGTAGGGATGAACGTCGCAGTGGCAACACCAGTTGGTTATGAATGTGATGCAGAAGTAATCGCCAAAGCACAGGCAATTGCAGCGGCTAATGGCAGTACAATTATGATCACAAATGACCCTGTAGAAGCTGTATTAAATGCCGATGTGGTCTATGCGGATGTTTGGACATCAATGGGTCAAGAGGAAGAGGCGGCAAAACGATTACAAGATTTTGCAGGCTATCAAATTAATGATGAACTAGTTGCCTATGCAAAATCGAATTATATGTTCTTGCATTGTTTACCAGCACATCGTGAAGAAGAGGTTGCGACATCTGTTATTGACGGGCCTAATTCTTATATTTTTGAACAAGCTGAAAATAGATTACATGCACAAAAAGCAGTGCTAGCGTCGATTTTAGCTTAGAATTTGGACATATACTTCTTGTGAGTTTGAGAAGTACGATAAAGAGGGTTCATTTGGGCAACAGAGGGTGTCCAAGTGAATAACATACTGTGGTAGGCAGACAGAGGGATGTACACCACGCGCGATGTTTGTTGTCAAGATGGATGGCTACATCGCTACATAGTAAAGTAACCTGGGAGACGCTAGGTTACTTTTTTATTTGTGAACATGGATCAGATTGACGTTTCGTTATGAATAAACAATCAACCCGCTGATGATTCGACAATCAGCGGGTTATTGCTAGTTATAGGTTGAAAATCTTTCCAGGATTCATAATGTTGTGTGGATCGAGTGCTGCTTTTATACTCTTCATGACTGCTAGAGAGGTACCATGCTCAGTGGCTTGATATTTCATTTTGCCAATGCCAACGCCATGTTCACCTGTGCATGTACCGCCTCGAAGTAAAGCATATTGAACGATCTGCTCATTGAAGCGGTTTGCTTTTGCCTGCTCCTCTTTGTCATTCGGGTTTAACATTAAGAGAGCATGGAAATTACCATCACCTACATGGCCTACAATCCCACCAGCAAGTCCAACGTGATCAAGCTGTTCACGTGCATATAAAATGGTTTCTGCAAGCATAGAGATCGGTACACAGACATCCGTTGACATAAGCTTCTTGCCAGGGTATGCATGAATATACGCATACGCTAACGAATGACGGGCTTCCCAAAGTTTATTACGTGACGCAGTATCTTGTTCAAATTCAACGGATAGACAATGAAAGTCCTCAAAAATTTCAGTGGTAAATGCTATATCTGCATGCATACCTGCTTCATTACCGTGAAATTCTAAAAATAAAGTTGGTTTTTCGTTGAAGGAAGTATCGTTATAGATGTTGGCTTGTTTAATTGAGGCTTCATCGACCAATTCCACTCGACCAATTGCAATGCCTGCCTGCAATAAAGCAGTGACGGCACTGACAGCATCTCCTACTGTGTCAAAAACCGCACGCCCTGCAGTTACAAATTCCGGTATACCATAGACTTTCAAAGTTAACTCAGTAAAGCAGCCAAGTGTCCCTTCTGAGCCGACAAATAAACCGTTTAGATGATAACCAGAAGAGGACTTTGCCGCCAAATTGCCAGTATGGATAACAGAGCCATCTGCAAGTACAACTTCTAAATCACGAACTTGGTCACGCATGACACCGTAGCGCACAGCAGTAGTGCCACTAGCATTAGTTGCTGCCATACCACCCAGTGTGGCATCTGCACCTGGATCTACTGTGAATTGAAGACCATGTTTTTTTAACTCCTTATTTAATTGGGAGCGTGTGACACCAGGCTGTACTTTTACAAGAAGGTCATCTGGTCGAACTTCTAAAATAGCATTCATTTCAGAGAAATCAATAGAAATACCATGTGAAATGGGAATGGCATTGCCTTCCAAGCTAGAGCCAACACCGAATGGTACAACAGGAACAAATTGTGCATGCGCAATTTTTAGGATGGCACTGACATCTGCTGTGGAGCGGGGAAAAACAACGATATCAGGTAGGCTCATCGCATGATGAGATTCATCCTTCCCATGTAGCTGTCGTACCGTTTCGTTGGTTGACACTTGATCTTCTACTAAGACCTGTTTGAGTTGATTGACAATTAATTCTACAGCAATAGTCATTCCAATCCCTCCAAATTTTCTGATAACTAAAACTTTATCATGCATTTATTGGAATTGGAATGCACTCTTCATAAAAAATCAGTTAGCAAATGCTTTTTCTAGTTTTTGAACGAATGCATCTTGTTCAGATGTACTTGATTGTTTCCACCATTTTTCAAAAAACACCCCAAGTCCTGGGAGTAAATGCTCTTCTCCACGGCTAATTGCATCTTCGACAATATCTTTAAATTCAGCTGCAGATTGACCATGGACATTCGCTGTAATGGCATCTCTTATTTGAAAATTCATCTATTTCGCCTCCTTAGTAGTAATTTGTCCAACCTTCGTTTAAATATGTATGAAATCCCACAGAAAATATAAGATTTTTACAATAACATACTGTAATTATGTATAAATATGTAAAGAATTTGAGCCATTCTAAGTTATGAAATGATGAAAAAGACCATTCGCCTTCTATCATCAGCAGCACTAAGATAGGATTACCTAGGAATTAGGACTGTGCATAGTCGATTGGAAAGAAGAAAATGACCATTGAGAGCAAAAAACTGTCGTCTACTCAGACGTTCGAAGAAGTATTAGAAGCTGTGCAACCAATGATTACATCGATAATAACTAAGCTTCAAATTTATAAGGATTTTGATTATTATCGTCAAATTGCTTCTATTGCTGTATGGAAAGCATGGCTAAAAGCACAACCAGCAAAAGGACAATTTTCAGCTTATATATATTCTTCGATAAAAGGAGAGATTTTAAATGAATTATCTAAGGAAAAAAATTATTTAGAGCGAATAACAGTTGTTGAGGATGAAACACTCCATTATATGCTTAGTGAACGCGAGAGAGGGGAGAGTCAAAAAAGTTCCGACTACCTTGAATGTATTTTTACCCAATTAGAGCAGGGAGAAAGACATATAATCCTTCTTTATTATGTAGCTGGTTATAATGATCGAGAGATTGCTGACATCCTAGGTTTATCTAACGCTGTCAGTAAAAAAAGACGAATGAGAGTCATTCAAAGGCTAAGAGAACCAATTTTTCAAGTAGAGTAAAGCACTAAAATATCAAAAGTATGCTAATATTGAAATAAAATGAATATTAGCATACTTTGTTAAAGTGCATACAAATTCCGATAAAAGTGTTATGATTTGTAAGAAGTCAAAGAAATATACAAGTCTAAATTTATTATTCAATATAGATAGATAAATTTTCCTAGTGAATGTTTATAGAGTGGTATGGAGGGTTTGTATTGGAGAAATGGTTTAATCGGGTAGAGAAAAAAGAGGTTTGGTTTATAGTATTGCCACTAATACTTGTCATACCATTATTAAGCTTCAGTCATCAGCTATACGATGTTTTTCAAGGAGACATCTACAGTAATTTAGAATTAGTGATACGAGTATTAATTATTGCATTTACAATGGCGATTGCCATCCAATCCTATTTAGTATTTTCACATTTATTATCAAATCAAACTTTATACATAGGTAATATGTTTTTTGTCGTTTCATTACTAGAATTAGCAGGCTTGTTTTCTAGTCAAAATCAATCATTACATATAATCTTGCGTTTGTTCCTTTCATTTGGGTTTTTATTTCTTATTTTACATCCTCGAAAACAAATGACCCTCAACTATCGAAAGTTTTCATATGCAAGTTCATTGCTTTTCGTAATAGGAAGTATTTTTCTGGTGTATATGACGGCCGACATCATGACAGGTCAGTTGCTGGATCTTATCGATAATATCGTACACTTATTGGCCATTATTTTTCAAATTTTAACTATTGTTATTATTAGTAGGTACATAAAAAAAATACCGAAGCAATCCATGTTGCTGATTAGTGCAGCTATCTCCTTAATAATTAGCGATGCCTTTTTTATAATTAGTCAAGATCAAAATGCTATTTGGGATTTCTCTGCATTGATCTATCTATTTTTGGCTTTTTACTTTTTCTTAAAAGCCATTTTTTATACATCTGTTGAAAAGCCGTTTCAACAACTGTTAAAAATAAAAAAGGATCTTGAACAATCCCAACAAGAACTTCGGTTTCAAGCTTATCATGATGATATTACACTGTTGCCAAATGAACATTTATTACTAAAAACATTAAAAGACAAATTACACGATAATAATAAAACGCAAAAAGCAATCATAGCCATAGAAATTGACCGTTTTGCAGCTATTCGTTCATCGATAGGGATAAGCAATTCTAATAAAATGATGAAGCTTGTCGCCAAGCGTATACAAACAATTGTACCTCCCCATTATTTTGCTACTAAATTACAAGAGGGACAATTTGTTATTTATATTAACCATGTAAAAACAATTGAAGAATTATTACAATTTTGCTTAAATCTCAAAAGTGCCATGAAAGATCCATTGCAGGTACAATTATTTTCGTTAAATGGCAATCTAAATATGGGGATTGCTCTTTATGAGGATCAATGGACTAGCGAAGAGCTACTGATGCATGCACAGCTAGCAATGCGTGAGGCTAAACAAATACCTCAAAGGTTTCTTTTTTATAAACCGTATATGTCAAAGGGCATCGCAGATCGAATTCTGTTAGAGCAGGACTTACATAATGCATTAGAAAATCAGGAATTTTATTTAGATTATCAACCACAGGTTAATTTAAAAACCGGGACCGTTGAATCTGTTGAAGCATTAGTTCGCTGGCGTCATCCAACTCGTGGCTTTATTCCACCTGATGTATTTATTCCGATTGCTGAGGAATGTGGCCTAATTATTCCATTAGGTAAATGGATTTTAGAAACTGCTTGTATGCAAGCGAAAACATGGGAGAGACAAGGGCTACCACAGATGAAAGTAGCAGTGAATTTATCCCTTGGACAATTGTTCCAGCAAGATTTAGTAGAAATGGTAGAACATATATTGCAACGTACAAATTTAGAACCTAAATTTCTTCAATTAGAAATTACTGAAAGTATGACGATGAATATCGATCAAATGACACAGCTTTTACATGAGTTAAAGGCACTTGGCATTCAAATTGCCGTCGATGATTTTGGAACAGGCTATTCATCCTTATCGTATTTGAAGGATTTTCCAATTGATTGTCTAAAAATCGACCGCACCTTTGTAAGAAATGTTCCAAATAATCCGAATGATGAAGCGCTTGTATCCATGATTATTTCAATGGCTAAACATTTACGCTTGAAGGTTGTTGCGGAGGGCATTGAAGAAGTGGAGCAACTATCTTTTCTAATAGAAGGTGGCTGTGATTATATCCAAGGCTACTTATTTAGTAAGCCAATCTCTCCACAGCAAATTTCAGAAACCTTTAGCGAGCTACACCGTCATGTGGAAAACGTTTTAACACCGCTACAATATAATGAGGACTATATGATTTAAAATAAAAAAGGACCTGCTTATTTCCAATAATAAGCAGGTTTTTGATCTTTAGTGAACAAGATATTCTTCCTTTAATTCTGATATATCCACTTCTGATCGCTCTTCTAATGAACGGCGGAGGTGAACTGTCGCTGTTCTCTCATCGTCATGGAGTTTATCGATCCAGATGGAAACGCCATTATAGCTCACTTCATATTCTAGCGGTGAGGCGACAATTTCTTGTGCACGCTGATAATCCAACGGAAGCCCCCCTTATTTTTTCTTCTTATTTTTATTTTGCGCAACTGAGTTAATCAGCTCCATGAACTCTTGAGAAAATTCCTCACTAACCTTGTTTGGTGCTATCTTTTGGTTTTTTGGTGTTTGAGGTAATGAACCTTTATTATTACTTTGACCTTGTTTATTATCTCTTCCCATGTGAGTTGCTCCTTTCATGTTGATATCTTTTAATATGGCTTTGAACTGAATTTTTTATCCCGTAATAAAAATGAGTAAAACGCTAATTCACATGTGGAAAAGTCGCATCAATTTTTGTTTTATGAGAACAATAAGTAGAACTAAGATTTTTTGATGGAAAAATTATTATCCAACAAAGCCCAATTTTGAGGGAATGGGAATCCTAATGCCCAATAACTGATACCACGAAGATTATATTGTTTAACCATGTCAAATTTAGCCTGTGCACTCCTTGCATCTTCAAACCATACCTCATGATTTCTTCCTTGCTCATCAACATATCGATAAAAAGGAGATTGTGCTATCGGATCAAATTGAATCGTTGCCCCATACTTGATGGCCCTATCCAATGCTTCCTGTGGACTGAATGTTTCGGCTTCTTGCCCTTTGACATGTGGTAAAAGCCAGTCTCTTGCATACAGTTCAAAGCCCAATAAAATTTTATCAGCAGGCATTTCCGTTAAAGCATATTCCACCACTCTTCGCATTTCATTAATAGGAGAAATGGCTTGAGGAGGGCCAAAGCGGTATCCCCATTCATATGTCATTAATACTACGAAATCTGCTATTCTACCGTGTGCCTCGTAATCCTGAGCTTCATATAACGTTCCAGCCTGTGTAGCACTCGTTTTGGGTGCGAGAGCCGTGGACACAAGATAACCCTTTGGATGAAGTGTATCAGCTGCTAGTTGAATGAATGCATTATAATTTTCACGATCTGCTGGCAAAACATTTTCAAAGTCAATATTCAAGACTTTATAACCTTTATTTTGCATCACTTGTAAAACATTATTCATCACCTTTTTTTGCAGATCTGCATTGGATAAGACGACATGTGCTAAATTTGAGCCCTCTTCTGTAGAAGTAAAATTAGTGAGCGTTAACATAGGGATGATGTTGTTAGCTTTTGCAGCCATAATCATTTTTTCATCATTTATTGGTTGTAAAGTACCATCTTCCTTCATCATATAAGCAAAGGGACTAAAATAAGTTAGTAAATGACCAATTGCATTAATGGAGTCAATTGCTTCTTCTGAAGGTTGGTAGGAATAAGCGTTGACTTCAATCAGTGGTAACTTCCTTGGAATAATTAAATGAGTACCAATGTAAAGCATATTAGGATTAGTAATATTATTTTCCGCCGCAATGGCTTGAATCGTTGTTCCGTATCGCTGAGCTATTTGCCATAATGTTTCTCCTGGCTGCACGCTATGAATAATTGGTGGAATCAATAATTTTGTTCCAGGTGTTATCCTATCAGGATTTGTTAGATGATTTGCTGTCACGATGGATTGTACAGGAACGCTAAATTGATGTGCGATTGACCATAACGTATCTCCACTTCGAACGGTATAAATTATATAAGGAGAAGGAATAACCAGTGATTGTCCGATAGCTAATTGATCGGGTGTAGTCAATGCATTTAATTGACTGAGCGTTTGAACAGGTACAGTATAACGATTAGCAATTTGCCACAGTGTTTCACCAGCACTCACTACATGAATAAGCATAGAACACCTCCAACACGATGATATTAGTGCATCATATGTTTCAATTATGAAAAAGAGAATGTTAGGTTGAGTCTAGTATAAAAGCAAATTCTTTCTAAATTAGTTGCATAGGATAAGTATCATTGTGAGAAAGGGGTTTGATGTTGAAAAAGGTAAAGCTCACGGGTAGAATCGTTACTCCTGAAGATTCTGATTATGAAAAAGCGAGGACGAACAATAATCTAAATAACCCTAAATATCCGAGTGTCATTGTGTTTTGTCAAGAAACGAAAGACGTGGTCAATGCACTGAAGTGGGCTAGAGAAAACAATGAGCCTTTTCGAATTAGAAGTGGACGGCATAGCTATGAAAATTTTTCATTATTAAATAAAGGTCTTGTCATTGACGTAAGCGACATGAATTCTATTTCAATTGATCGGTCAGAAATGACAGCTAAAATCGATGCTGGAGCCAATATGGGTAAGGTATATCGTGCATTATGGGAACACGGTGTAACCATTCCTGGTGGCACAGAAAGCAGTGTGGGGGTGGTCGGCTTATCCCTTGGCGGGGGAATTGGGATGCTATCACGTCCATTTGGTTTAACTTGTGATAGTCTCATAGAAATAGAATTGGTGGTCGCTGATGGACAGGAGGGGGTTCGGGTAATCAAAGCAAATAAGCAAAAAAATAATGAGCTCTTTTGGGCAAGTTGTGGTGGCGGGGGTGGAAACTTTGGCATTGTAACCGCATTGACATTTAAGTTACATGCTATCCATGATGTATCACTCTTCTCTATTACCTGGGGATGGGATGATTTTGAAGTAGCTTTTGATGCATGGCAGAAATGGGCTCCCTATACCGATAAACGTCTAACCTCTCAAATTGAGTTAAAGACAAGGGAAATTGGAGAAATTGTCGCACAAGGGGAGTTTATTGGAACGGCAGCTGAATTAAAGAAATTACTTCGCCCCCTAAGAAAAACAGGTTCGCCAACAAGCATATGGATAAAGGAAGTGCCTTATATCCAAGCAGTAGAATTTTTTGATGTACCAAGTGGCAATCTCCCAGCACTTCGAAAACGGTCAGGATCATTTATTAAAAGACTCTTTCCATATAAGGCGATTCAAACAATGAAAGATTATTTAGTCAATGCTCCCAATCTAAATACAACGATTTGGCAACAAGCTTTAGGAGGTGCAATCAGTGAAATTGCACCAAATCGCACGGCATATTACTATCGAGATGCATTAATTGCTCAAGAATATAATACTTCCTGGGAAAATCCAAATGAAGAAGAACCAAATATCAAATGGGTAGAAAACTTACGGCGAGCTTTATCACCTTATACAGCTGGTGATTATGTTAATTTTCCAGATCTATTGATTCCGGACTGGCCAACAGCCTATTATGGTCGTAATTTTAGAAGGCTTCGAGAAGTGAAAACAAAATATGATCCGTTAAATGTATTTCAATTTCCACAGAGTATTCCACCTATTAGAAAATGGTTATAGACATTTAGTAGAGCAGGGTGCAGAGGCATTGCTGCTCTTTTTGATTGCATGATTAGTCATTAGAATAGAAATAGTTGTTCGTAATAAGGTGAAAAAAATCGGTCAAGAGGATCAATCCATTATTTTTGTACATGGATTTGTCTGTGATCAAACCATGTGATGTTATAACTCTTAATTGGCGCAGCTGTTAATAGACCAAGCTTTTGTAGAAGATATCGTCGCTCGCTACGGTGGTGAAGAATTGGTTATGATTTTATCAGCTATATTGAACAGAGTGTATTATCTTTGGTTTAGGCATTGAAATGAAGAATCACAGAAATGACATTGAAAAAAGCAAACGAAGCATTATATGGTCAAAACATTATGGACCAATCAAGTCACTCATTTTCATGAAATAAAGGAATGAGTTTTACTTTTCAGCTAATAATTTTTCGATAGATGGAAGATCTGCTGGTGCAAATGGCAGGTCAAGCAACTGATTACGAGCTACCCATCTTGCTTCAGCATGTTCAAGTATTTCTGGTACGCCTTGTATGATAGAAGCTTTATAAGTTTGTAAGTGAACGAAAAATTGATCGTATTCATGAAAGGTTTCGGCTACCTGTTCACCTACTCGAATCATACAGTTAAATTCCTCAAGGATTTCGCGATAAAGTGCTTGTTTAGGAGTTTCGCCTTGTTCTATTTTCCCACCAGGGAACTCCCAATAGTTTGCAAGTACCATCGTTGGATTTCTTAAAGCACAGAAAATTTCTTGTTGCTCATTTTCGATAATTGCACCGACTACATGGATTGTTTGTTTCATTTACATTCTCCTGTCCTTAATTAAACAAATACTTTCAAATATGTATAAGTATAGCATGTTTATTTCTTATCAGTTGCCTAAGCGCGTCTTTTGATGATTGGAAAAATAACAGTTTTTTCACATGGCTATGAAATTAGCCATTTTCTAAGGTATAATAATGGTCACTATATAGGAAAAAGGCGGTAAGAAGTAGCGATGAAAAGAATCGAATCTACGCAAAATGCGTTAGTGAAATATTGGAAGAAGCTAGCGACAACTAGAAAAGAACGTGAACGATCAGGTGAATTCATAGTAGAGGGCTTTCATCTTGTTGAAGAAGCATTAAAAAATAAAGAGCAAGTATTGCAAATTATTGTACGTGAAGGTATTGATTTACCGATGTTATGGCCGATTGATGATGTCGCTATTGTAGAGGTAACGACAGTGGTAGCGAAGGAATTTGCTGAAACTGAAACATCACAAGGTGTTTTTGCTGTGTGCAAACAGCCGGTATTAGAGGATGAAGTGATGGCAACTTGGCGCAAAGTCTTATTAATAGATGCTGTCCAAGATCCTGGTAATATCGGTACAATGCTCCGTACAGCAGATGCGGCAGGATTAGATGCTGTTGTTTTAGGAAAGGGTTGTGCCGATATTTACAATCCTAAAACACTACGTGCCGCACAAGGCTCTCATTTCCATATCCCGGTAGTACGTGGAGAATTGGCTGAATGGATCGATTTGCTACAGGAGCAAAGTGTACCTGTATTTGGAACTGCTTTGGATGAGGATGCAGTACCATATAGTGATATCAAGCATACGGGTTCATTTGCGATTATTATGGGGAATGAAGGAAGCGGCATTCAGCCACAACTGCTGGCGAAGACTGATCAAAATATGATTATTCCTATTTTTGGACAGGCTGAATCTTTAAATGTGGCAGTAGCAACGGGAATCGTTTTATATGGCTTTGTAAAGTAATTTAAAGATAATTGCGAGATTCAGGCGGTTGTCTCTTGATTTGCTACAGTTTATTCATGTATAATCTAAGCTAAAATTAAGTTTAAATAGTAAATGCTTTGACCGGGAAGTAGTAAAGATTGTGAATGGACGACAGGGAGCGTAAGGCCAGAGATTGAGAGCCAACGCCGTACCAATGCAGTTTTGAATTCAGCCCGCGAGCAGCAACCGGGACCAGCTTGATGCTGTAAAGGTATGCCGGCTTTATCAAGTCGTTATGTCAATGAAGTGATTGTAAGGATAGTTGACCTTGCAATAACTAGGGTGGTACCGCGAATATGTCCTCGTCCCTTTTTAGGGGCGAGTTTTTTTATGTCAAAAAACAGGCATGTATTTTCTAAGGAGGTTTTATCATGGAAGAGCAATTAAAACAATTAGAGCAAGAAGCACTTGCAAAAATTGAAACAGCTGCAAATTTAAAAGAATTGAATGAAGTGCGTGTTGCATATCTAGGAAAAAAAGGACCGATCACTGATTTATTAAAAGGGATGGGGAAATTATCAGCTGAAGAGCGACCAAAAATGGGCGCTTTAGTGAACAATGTTCGTGAAAATGTGACAGCAGTATTGGAGTCAAAAGTTGCTGTACTTGAAGAAGCGGCTATTGCTGAAAAATTGGCAAGTGAGTCGATTGATGTTACTTTACCTGGTCGTGAAATCAAAGTTGGCAATCGTCATCCTTTGACACGTGTCGTTGAAGAAATTGAAGATTTATTTATCGGAATGGGTTATGAAATTGCTGAGGGTCCAGAAGTAGAAAAGGACTACTATAACTTTGAGGCACTGAATTTACCAAAAGGACATCCTGCTCGTGATATGCAAGATTCGTTCTATATTTCCGAGGAAATATTACTTCGTACACATACTTCCCCAGTACAAGCTCGTACAATGGAAGCTAAAAAAGGAGAAGCTATTCGTATCATTTGTCCTGGTAAAGTGTTTCGTCGGGATAATGATGATGCAACACACTCCCATCAATTTATGCAAATTGAAGGTTTAGTCATTGGCGAAAATATTCGTATGAGTGATCTAAAAGGAACACTCGATACATTAGCGAAAAAAATGTTCGGTGCAGACCGAGAAATTCGACTTCGTCCGAGCTTCTTCCCATTCACTGAGCCTTCAGTAGAAATGGATATTTCTTGTTTCAAATGTGGTGGAGCAGGTTGTAACGTATGTAAAAGCACAGGCTGGATCGAGATTCTAGGTGCAGGTATGGTTCATCCAAATGTCTTAGAAATGGCTGGCTATGATCCGAAAAAAGTTTCTGGTTTTGCATTTGGTATTGGTGCCGAACGTATTGCGATGTTGAAATATGGTGTCGATGATATTCGTCATTTCTATACAAGCGACACTCGTTTCTTATCACAATTCGAGCGAACAGAAGCGTAAGGGGGATAAAACATGTTAGTATCATTAGAATGGTTAAAAGATTATGTTAGTACACAGGACTTGGCACCTGAGCTATTAGCTGAAAAAATTACACGCTCTGGTATCGAAGTAGACGCAGTAATCGATCGAGCTAATGCTATGGATAAAATTGTGGTAGGTTATGTTGTATCAAAAGAAAAACATCCAGAAGCAGATAAATTAAATATTTGCCAAGTAGATGTAGGAGAAGAAGAGCCACAACAAATTATTTGCGGGGCTCCGAATGTAGATGCTGGTCAAAAAGTAATTGTTGCTCGCCCGGGTGCACATTTACCAGGTGGCATTAAAATTAAAAAAGCTAAACTTCGCGGCCATGAATCAAATGGTATGATTTGTTCATTACAAGAGCTTGGGATCGAAGGGAAGCTTGTCCCTAAGGCTTATTCAGAAGGGATCTACGTACTGCCAGCGGATGCAGAAGTAGGTTCAGATGCACTGGCAATTTTAGGCTTACGTGATACAGTACTAGAGTTAGGCCTAACACCGAATCGCTCAGACGCTCTTTCTATGCTAGGTGTAGCTTATGAGGTAGGCGCAATTCTTTCAGAGGAAATTAAATATCCAGAAATTGCGTATCAAGTAGCTAGTGAAAAAGCACAGGATTTCCTGAAGCTTCGTGTGGAAGATTTACAAGCGAACCCAATGTATATAGCAAAAGTAGTGAAAAACGTAAAAATCGGTGAATCACCAATGTGGCTACAAAATCGCTTAATGGCTGCGGGTGTACGCCCACACAATAATGTCGTAGATGTAACGAACTATGTACTAATGGAATATGGTCAACCTCTGCATGCTTTTGACTATGATAGCCTTGCAACTGGCGAAATCGTCGTTCGTAAAGCAACAGAAGGTGAAAAAATTACAACATTAGATGATCAAGAACGCACATTAAAAGCTTCAGATTTAGTCATTACGAACGGTAAAGAGCCTGTCGCAATTGCGGGTGTAATGGGTGGTGCCAATTCAGAGGTAACGGATTCTACAACGACTGTAGTCATTGAATCAGCTTATTTCGATGGTTTAACAGTGCGCCAAACGTCTCGTCACCTTGGCCTACGTTCAGATGCATCTGCACGTTTTGAAAAAGGGGTAGACCCGAACCGTGTTTTACCTGCTGCTGAACGTGCTGCCGCTTTACTAGCTGAATTAGCAGGTGGTGAAGTATTAGAGGGTACATGTGTAGTAGATGAATTAGAAAAAGCACCAGCACGAGTTGTTGTTTCCCCAGATTTTATTAATGAGCGTTTAGGAATGAAGATCTCTTTAGAAGATATGCTTTCAATTTTAGAGCGTCTAAAATTTGGTGTAGAGGCAGCAAATGGTTTATTAATTATTGATGCTCCAACACGTCGCCAAGACATTAAAATTGAAGAAGATATCGTAGAAGAGATTGCCCGTCTTTATGGGTATGATGAAATCCCTATGACGTTACCAGAGGGTGCAACACAAGTGGGCAATCTAACATCTTACCAAGCAAATCGTCGTGTTGTGCGTCATTTCATGGAGGGTGCAGGGCTTTATCAAGCTGTAACATATTCATTAACATCTGATGCATTATCACAACGCTTTGCCTTGAAAGCCGAGCCAGTAACTCGTTTACTAATGCCAATGAGTGAGGAGCGTTCTACCTTACGTCAAAGTCTTATTCCGCACTTAATTGAAGCGGCTGCGTACAATGTAGCGCGTCAAGCTGAAGGTGTGGCCTTATATGAAATTGGTTCAGTGTTCCTTGGTCAATCAAATGAGGGGCAACCGTATGAGGAAGAGCATGTGGCAGCCGTACTAACTGGTAAATGGTTAGACCATGCTTGGCAAGGCGAGAAAAAAGCGGTAGATTTCTTTGTACTGAAAGGTATTGTAGAGGGCGTAATCGGAAAACTAGGCTTAGAAAATCGCATTTCATTTGTGAAGGCACAAGTAGATGGATTACACCCAGGACGTACAGCTAGCATTTTATTAGATGGCGAACAAGTGGGCATTATTGGAGGACTTCACCCAGCAGAACAAAAAGCATGGGGTGTAAAAGACACATATGTCATGGAAATGAACTTAGTTGCTCTATTACATGCAACGACACAAGAAGCACCACTTGCTTACACACCAGTGCCTCGTTTCCCAGCTATGTCACGTGATATCGCTCTTATTATGGACCGTGACACAACAGCAGGTGAAGTAATCAATGCTATTGATGCAGCAGGCGTGAAATTACTAAAAGACATCCGCGTATTTGACGTTTACGAAGGAGAGAAAATGGAGCCAGGTAAAAAATCTGTTGCCTTCTCACTCACATACTTCGATCCAGAACATACTTTAACAGACGAAGAAGTAGTAGCTGCACATAACAAAGTGTTAAAAGCTATTGCGACGATTCCAGGCACAGAAGTACGCTAAAATTATTATCAAAAGACTGTCTTTCGAGGCAGTCTTTTTTGTTTGAAGAATGGTTTAAACACGTCATTGTAAAAGTCTCGATTTACATTAATACTGTCGAAGGCAATGATTCGCTCAAGGGATGGAAGGTGATCCAAAAGGAGAAGCAACCGCTCCATATTGTAGTGAAGGTGATCCAAAAGGTGATGAAACCGCTCCAATTCGAGGAGAAAGTGATCCAAAAGGAGAAGCAACCGCTCCAAATTGAAGTGAAGGTGATCCAAAAGAGGATGAAACCGCTCCAAGGCAAGTGAAAGTGATCCAAAAGGAGAAGCAGCCGCTCCGAATTGTAGAGAAGGTGATCCAAAAGAGGATGAAACCGCTCCAAGGCAAGTGAAAGTGATCCAAAAGGAGAAGCAACCGCTCCAAATTGAAGTGAAGGTGATCCAAAAGAGGATGAAACCGCTCCAATTCGAGGAGAAAGTGATCCAAAAGGAGAAGCAACCGCTCCATATTGTAGAGAAGGTGATCCAAAAGAGAGTGAAACCGCTCCAATTCGAGGAAAAAGTGATCCAAAAGGAGAAGCAACCGCTCCAAATTGAAGTGAAGGTGATCCAAAAGAGGATGAAACCGCTCCAAGGCGAGGAGAAAGTGATCCAAAAGGGGAAGCAACCGCTCCATATTGTAGAGAAGGTGATCCAAAAGAGAGTGAAACCGCTCCAATTCGAGGAAAAAGTGATCCAAAAGGAGAAGCAACCGCTCCAAATTGAAGTGAAAGTGATCCAAAAGAGGATGAAACCGCTCCAAGGCGAGGAGAAAGTGATCCAAAAGGGGAAGCAACCGCTCCGAATTGAAGTGAAGGTGATCCAAAAGAGGATGAAACCGCTCCAATTCGAAGAGAAAGTGATCCAAAAGGAGAAGCAACCGCTCCAAATTGAAGTGAAGGTGATCCAAAAGAGGATGAAACCGCTCCAAGGCGAGAAGCAAGATGGTACAACATGATTGAAAGTAAGTAAAAGATGATCGAGTTTTAAAAACATACTATAGAAACAGTTGGATATTCACATAAATTCATAAAAAATCAAATTTGGAGCCCCAGAGTTGATCAAATAAATAGTTTATCAAATTGTCTAGGCGTGACCATTTTTCCTTGCTATAGTCGTGTAAAAAAGGGCGTGATGTTATGTTTATCAAACCATATGAAGAAGCAAAAATGACATTAGGTCTACGGGCTTTAGCTCGAAGACTTACATCAAAGCATCCCCTATATGATCAAATAACAAGAGAGTTACTACAGGCTGAGGCAGGGGAGCATGGAGAAAAATTTATTATGAAACAACTGGAGAAATTAACTTTTGTAAGGGGTATTCACGTTTTACATAATATTTCTCTTCAACGGCCGTTTCCGATGCAACTAGATATTGTAGTGATAACCAAATATGAGGTAATCATTATTGAAAGTAAAAATATTAAAGGAGAAGTGGAATTAAAAAATCGTCCCCGTCAAATGATTCGTACTCTTGAGACAGGAGAACGGCGTGTATTTCACCATCCTGAAGTACAGCTTGAGGAATATATGTACAATTTAAAAGAATTTTTCAATCAAAATCAAATTGAAGTACCTGTCCATGGTATCATTGTTTTTCCTTTTAACAATGCTCGTATCGAATATGAGGATAGTTTATTTCCAGTGTTGATGGCTAGGGAGGTAACAGGTTATTTACAACAGCGTTCTTTGAAGACAAAAACCATAGATTCTCAGTCTATTAGTGCATTACTTGTGCAGCACCATAAGCCATATGAATTGTTCCCGCTTTGTCGTTACTATGGCATAGAGATAGACGCCATTCAAACAGGGGTGATCTGTCCAGAATGTCAGATTGGACAGATGCAATGGTTAAAGATGAAATGGATTTGCTCAAGTTGCCTATATAGCAATAAAAAAGCCCATAAATGTGCTCTACAAGATTATGGGATGCTAATAAATAAAGGCATTACTAACAGTCAAGCACAGCATTTTTTACGATTAAACAATCGTCATACAATAAAAAGGATGTTAATGACTAGTTGCTATCGGAAAGAAAGTGCATCGAAACGAAGGGAATATCAAATTCTTCTATGATTAATTCCTTTAATTAGTGCTTGAGGGGGTTCTTTAAGGGGACGAAAATGCTCCTTTATGGTAGAAGATTGATCAAGGAAGAGCCTAAAGCGCTCCAATCAGGTCGCTCCAAGGGGTTGGAAGCGCTCGAACCAGGCAAAAATGCTCAAAAAGGAGCCAAAAGCGCTCCAGTTTGTAAAAAACCGCTCAAAGAGGGTCCCAAAGCGCTCCAATCAGGCAGAAAGCCGCTCGAAAAGGAGGCCAAAGCGCTCCAATCAGGTAAAAAACCGCTCAAAGAGGTGACTAAAGTGCTCCAACCAGGAAAATAGCCGCTCAAAAAGGGGCCAAAAGCGCTCCAGTTTGTAAAAAAACGCTCAAAGAGGGTCCCAAAGCGCTCCAATCAGGCAGAAAGCCGCTCGAAAAGGTGGCCAAAGCGCTCCAATCAGGTAAAAAACCGCTCAAAGGAGTGACTAAAGCGCTCGAACCAGGTAGAAACCGCTCAAAAAGGAGGTCAAAGCGCTCCAACCAAGAAAATAGCCGCTCAAAAAGGAGCCAAAAGCGCTCCAACCATGTAAAAAATCTCTCAAAGAGGGTCCCAAAGCCCTCCAATCAGGTAGGAAACCCTAAAAAAAATACCCTAAGCCAGTAGCATGTTTAAAATGACGAAAAGCATTTTCCCGGAATAGAAATCAACATTTACATAACCCTATAATTCCCCGCAAAGCATTTCTAAAAGTATTCCACAGTTGTAGGCATTAAATGTTTCCGTTACACCATTTTCCGTGCTTTTTCTGTATTGGCAAAATGCCATTTTGTGATGGAGCGTAGGAAATCCTCGCCTTGATTACGCCAGATTCGTGCTGCTTGCACATCTACTTTGCTGGAGGCTCCTTTCATTAATGGGAGACCGGCTATTTCACTCAAGCGATCCATTTCCTTTAAAAATGCAGCGCGGGCTAGAATAGATGCTGTGGCTACAGCTACATGTAGTTGCTCCGCTTTTGTAGAAAAGAGGACATTTTCTTGTACCAGTTCACGTTCATTTTTTAGGTAATTGTAATAAACTCCGCGTTCAGCAAACTGGTCAATTAAAATAAATTCTGGTTTTTCGGGTGCCATCTTTGTGAGTGTATTTTGTAGAGCCTTGTTGTGCATCATAGCTTTCATTTTCCCTTGTGAATAGCCTTTTGCTTGTAGACTGTTATATTTTTCGTTTCGTAATACAAGAACGCTATGGACACAGGCTGCACGTAAATCGGGTGCGATTTTTCGCATATAATCATCCGTTAGCATTTTTGAATCTTTTACGCCAAGCTCGTTGATAAGTTCGATTTTGGATGTAGGTACATAAACGGCCGCTACGGTGATGGGACCAAAATAATCACCTGTGCCTGTTTCATCAGAGCCTAAGACAGACATTGTCGCGAATTTGTCTGGTAGAATATCCCCCTTTGCCCCAATAGACGAGGAATGTTGAGTAGTTGTTTTTTCAACTGTTCCCCAACGAGCCGCTTCACGTTCAGCACCTCCTCCTTGAAACATTAATTTTCCAGATTTATACATAGTAATAGTGGCATCTGGTAGTTTTGCAGCAAAAATAACGCCTGGAGCTTTTCGTTCAATAAAATAGGTTGCATAGTAAGCCATTACCTCTTTTTGAATATTTGTTGAAATGGATAGCACAATATTTGACATTTAATCGTTCCTTTCTGTCCTCATTGTTCACAATTTTATACCTTTCATGGTATGATAATAAATAGCTTTTTTGTGTGATGGTGCTCGCAAACCGAAAAAATCGCGTGAGCATTCAATTTATAGGAGGGTGCGACTATGGAAAAACAAGAAAAGAATAAAATTTCTGTGGAAATATATGGTCATACGTATAAAATGGTCGGCTCTGAATCCATTGGCCATATGCGACTTGTTGCTTCGATTGTTGATGACCGTATGCGCGAAATGAACGTACATAATCCCTCACTTGATAGCACAAAACTTGCTGTTCTGACAGCAGTAAATACAGTACATGATTATTTACTATTAAAAGAACGAATGGAGCAGTTAGAAGAAGAATTGAAAAAATTAAAGGGTTGAAGAGAATGTTAGATTTAATCATATTAGTGGTACTGTTAGCTGGAATTGGCGTCGGTGCAAAAAGAGGTTTCATTGTACAAATGATGCACATTGTCAGTTTCGTAGTAGCACTGATTGTTGCGTATATTTATTATAAGCCATTAGCACAAAAATTTGTATTTTGGGTTCCATATCCAGGCGTTACTGATACAGGTAGCCTTAGTGTCGTCATTGATAGCCTAGATTTAGACCGTACCTTTTATCGTGTAATCGCCTTTGCTGTTATTTTCTTTGCAGTGAAAATTACGTTGCAAATTGTGGCATCGATATTTGATTTTATTGCGTACTTACCTGTGCTCAATACAGTCAATCGTTGGCTTGGTGCGTTACTTGGCATGATTGAAAACTATTTAATTATGTTTATTTTGCTATACGTGTGCGCCTTATTACCGATTGAGGTTATTCAAAATTTAATGTCGAAATCATTGTTAAGTGGTCTTATGTTGGAGCATACTCCGATTATTACAAAGATGTTCCAAAACTGGTGGTATATTTATATGCAATAGTAAACTATGCACTTCTCTCTGATTTGAGAGAAGTGTTTTTACGATAGGAGGAATTACCAATGAATAAAAAAACAATTATTCGTACACTCGAAAAAATTGCTTTATATATGGAATTACAAGGAGAGAATCCATTCAAGGTATCTGCCTTTCGAAAAGCAGCTGCAGCACTTGAAGGGGACGAGCGTTCGTTAAGTGAAATGGACGATGTAACAAAACTTAAAGGTATTGGTAAGGGGACGGCTGCTGTTATTGAGGACTTGATGGCAACAGGTGAATCAAGTTTATTAAAAGAGTTAGAAGAAATTGTCCCAAAAGGGTTACTGCCATTGTTAAAATTGCCTGGCTTAGGGGGCAAAAAGATTGCGAAACTACATCAAGAACTTGGTATTGATTCAGCAGAGAGCTTAAAAAAGGCGTGTGAAGAAGGAAAAGTTCGTGAATTAGCGGGCTTTGCTGTAAAAACCGAGGAGAAAATTTTAAAGGAACTTGCCAACTTTGCTAATCGTTCTGAACGCTTACCAATATGGCAGCTTGAGCCTGTGGTTTTACAAATTGAGGCGCTTCTAGGTAGTATGAAGGAAGTGGAACGTTTTTCAGTTGCTGGAAGCTTCCGTCGAGCACTAGAAACAAGTAAAGATATTGATTTTATTGTTGTGACAGAAGCGGTTGAGGCTGTACGTGACAATTTATTAAATGGATTGGCCATTCAGGAAGTCGTAGCAGCGGGCGATACTAAAATTTCAGTAATTTTAGATTTAGATGAGCCAGTTAGTGTTGATTTCCGGTTAGTAAAGGATCATGAATATGCAACTGCCCTGCATCATTTTACAGGTTCAAAGGATCATAATGTGCGAATGCGCCAACTTGCAAAAGCACGTGGTGAAAAAATTAGTGAATATGGGGTTGAACAGCAAGATGGTACTATCTTGACGTTTCAAGATGAAGAGGCATTTTTTGCCCATTTTGATCTACCTTGGATTCCACCGAGCCTTCGTACAGGAAAAGGTGAATTTGATCAACCCAACACGATTCCTCAATTAGTTCGACTAGAGGATATTCAAGCAGACTTGCACATGCATACGACATGGTCTGATGGTGCATACTCTGTGGCAGAAATGGGAGAGGCACTACGAGCACGGGGCTATCAATATAGCGTCATTACAGATCATTCTCAATTTCTAAGAGTAGCAAATGGTTTAACACCAGAGCGCTTAGAGAAGCAACGTATCGAAATTGAGGCATTTAATGAGTGCCATCCTGATTTTCACTTGTTTAAGGGGACAGAGATGGATATATTGCCAGATGGATCCCTTGATTTCGATGATGAAGTGTTAAAAGAACTGGATTTTGTTATTGCCTCTATTCATTCTAGTTTTACTCAATCTCAGGATAAAATCATGGCACGTTTATTGACAGCGATGCAAAATCCGTATGTCCATATGATTGCCCACCCAACTGGTCGAATTATTGCAGATCGTGATGGTTATAATCCTGATATGAAACAGTTAATTGCTTGGGCGAAAGAATATGGTAAAATTTTAGAGTTAAATGCAAATCCGTACCGTCTGGATTTATGTGTAGAACATTTAGAAATGGCTTTAGCAGCAGGTGTTCCTATAGCCATTAATACAGATGCCCATGATATTGCGCATTTACGTTTTATGGATATTGGTGTTCGCTATGCCAATAGAGCATGGCTACCGAAAGATATGATTGTGAATACATGGACGCGTGACCAGTTTGAAGCGTTCATACGACGAAATAAATAAACTGAGGAGGTGTTCTCAGTGATTGCAGAACGCGCATTGAAAACACTAGAATACGATAAAGTACGTCAGCAAGTGGCTTCATACTGTACTTCTTCAATTGGTAAATCTGCGATTGAAGAGCTTGTGCCGCAAACTGATTTTGATAAAGTAGTACAATTACTAGAAGAAATGGATGAAGGTTTATCTATTTTACGAGTTAAGGGCAATGTACCAATGGGAGGGATTTTTGATGTTCGCCCATCTGCAAGACGTGCACAAATAGGAGGCATGCTTGCAGCAATAGAACTAATGGAAATATCCAGTACGATTCGAGCAAGTCGAATTTTACGTAATTTTATTGAAGATATAGAGGCTGATGAAGTGATTGAGATTCCACATTTCATCGCTAAGAAGGAAGCCATGCCTGTCTTAACAGGATTGCAGCATGAAATCAACAATTGTATTGATGACAATGGGGCTGTTGTAGATTCAGCTAGTCAAACATTGCGCTCCATTCGTCAATCTTTACGTGCTGAAGAAGGAAAAGTCCGTTCAAAGCTGGAAAGTTTAATCCGTGGAAGTAATGCAGCGAAAATGCTTTCTGATACACTTGTTACCATTCGTAATGATCGCTTTGTTATTCCGGTGAAACAAGAATATCGTCATCATTATGGTGGTATTGTGCATGATCAATCTTCTTCCGGTCAAACATTATTTATTGAACCTGACTCTGTCGTACAAGCGAATAATGAAATACATCGTTTAAAAATGAAGGAACAGGTAGAGATTGAGCGAATATTACTAGCATTAAGTGCAATGGTACAAGAAGTAGCATCAGATTTATTTAACCTAGTGAAAGTTTTAGGTGATATCGATGTCATTTTAGCAAAAGGTAAATATGGACAAGCCAATAAATGTACAATGCCTAAAATGAATCAGGATGGCTATATTCGATTAGTGCGTGCACGCCATCCACTTTTACCAATCGATGTGGCTGTACCAAATGATATCGAATTTGGCAAAGAGATTACAGCCATTGTTATTACAGGTCCTAATACGGGCGGTAAAACGGTGACGTTAAAAACGGTGGGCTTATGCACATTAATGGCGCAGGCTGGATTACCAGTGCCAGCATTGGATGGGTCGGAGCTTGCAGTATTTAAGCAACTGTTTGCTGATATAGGTGATGAGCAATCGATTGAGCAATCACTTTCCACGTTCTCTTCTCATATGGTCAATATTGTAGATATTTTAAAGAAATTTGATCATGAATCACTTGTTCTTTTTGATGAGCTAGGAGCAGGTACTGATCCCCAGGAAGGTGCAGCATTAGCTATCTCTATTTTAGATGAAGTGCATGGACGAGGAGCTCGTGTGATGGCAACAACCCACTATCCAGAGCTAAAAGCATATGGCTATAATCGACCAGGTGTTGCCAATGCTAGTGTAGAGTTTGATATTGAAACATTGAGCCCAACCTATCGACTACTTATTGGTGTACCTGGACGTTCTAATGCATTTGAAATATCCAGTCGCCTTGGTCTTCCAGAATCAATAATAGATCGAGCTAAGAGCTTTACAGGGACAGATCGACATGAGGTTGAATCGATGATTGCCTCATTAGAAGAAACACGTCGCCAATCAGAAGATGATGCAGAGCGTTCCCATGCATTGCTGGTAGAATCTGAAACTTTACGTAAAGAGCTTCAAGATAAATTACAAGCCTATGAGGAGCGTAAAGAGGCGCTAGATAAGAAAGCGAAGGAAAAAGCTCGTAAAATTGTTGATGAAGCGAAAAAAGAGGCAGAATCAATTATTGCTGAGCTGAGAGAAATGCGCAAAAATGCTGACCAAGTTGTCAAGGAACATGAATTGATTGAAGCCCGCAAACGCTTGGAGGAAGCAACACCGCTTGATAACAATAAAGTGCTGAAAAAGGCTGCACAAGTTAAAGCCCGTGCACAAAACTTAGTTGTCGGGGACGAGGTAAAGGTGTTAAGCTATGGACAACGAGGTACATTGTTAGAAAAAGTGTCGGATACCGAATGGGTTGTCCAAATGGGGATTTTAAAAATGAAAATCTCGGATAGTGATTTGGAGTATATTAAACCTGAAAAAGAGCCTGTTTTACGAACAGCTGGTGTGAAAAATCGAAATAGCCATGTTAAATTAGAATTGGATTTACGTGGTGAACGCTATGAGGACGCGATTTTGAGAACGGAAAAGTATATTGATGATGCGTTGCTTGCTAATTATGGTCGAGTCTCTATTATTCATGGAGTTGGTACAGGAGCTTTACGTCAAGGTATTCAAAGCTATTTGAAAAAGCATAAACGCGTGAAATCCTTCCGTTTTGGTGAAGCCGGCGAGGGGGGCTTAGGCGTCACAGTTGTAGAATTGAAATAAGCTAAAAAGGGGACGGAGAAAAATGCTGAATTCTGGCTTTTGGCGATATCCAATTATCGAAACGGCAGGATATTTTAGTGTTGTAGTATTATGTTTAGTCGTCTCGATGGCATTGTTCGAAGTCGTTACGAAATATAAGAATTGGGAAGAAATTAAAAAGGGTAATGTCGCTGTGGCACTTGCAACTGGTGGTAAAATACTTGGCATTTGCAATATCTTTCGCTTTTCCATTGCACGCCATAGCACATTGAGTGAAATGATTGGCTGGGGTCTTTTTGGCTTTACACTATTGATTGTAGCGTATTTCTTATTTGAATTTATGACACCTCGTTTTAATGTTGATCAAGAGATTGCCAATGATAATCGCTCAGTAGGTTTTATTTCCTTTACCATTTCTGTCGGTCTATCGTTTGTTATTGGGGCAAGTATTGCATAGGAGTGTCATGACATGGAAAAATTAGCGAAGGTACTAATCATTGTCTGTATCGCATTTTTGGCAGTGGGCGTCTACTATATGATGACTGTATAAAGAACAACGCATTCTCTTAGGAGGGTGCGTTTTTTTGTGAATGAATCTACATAAATTTCTACTAAAAACTATTAATTTTCTCTCAATCATCTAACGGAACATTGAAAAAGATTATTTTTATAATATAGGAATATGCGAGTAGCTTTTTAGCAGAAATAATGAAGAATGAATGAGTATTCATAAGGTGTATCCGTACAAATACCAATAAATATCAGTCATATTAATGTTGTAAATTGCATAATAATTAATCGAAAATGCATTTATTTTCTATTTTCTGTTTGAAACTGTATTTCTTTTTCATTATAATAAATATAAGAATTGACAAAGTTTGGGACAAAGGGGAGAGGACGTATGACAGCAAAACCATGGCTAGCAAATTATCCTGAAGAAGTACCATCGTCTTTAACGTTTGAGGAAATTCCAGTGCAAGAGTTTTTGACACGTGCCTATAAAAAGAATCCATCTAAAATTGCGATTCATTTTATGGGGAAGGATTTGACGTACACTGAGCTATATGAGTCTGCTTTAAGATTTGCAAACTATTTACAAGCACTTGGTGTGGAAAAAGGTGATCGAGTGGCTATTATGCTTCCTAATTCGCCACAAAGTGTAATCGCTTACTATGGTGCCATGTATGCAGGTGCTGTTGTCGTTCAAACAAATCCACTTTATACTGAACGTGAGCTTCAATATCAAATGGCTGATTCTGGGGCAAAGGTTATTTTAGTCATGGATATTTTATATCCACGCGTGATGAAAATTATGAAGGAGACGGCTCTCGAAAATGTTATTGTGACAGCTATTAAAGATTATTTACCGTTTCCAAAAAATTTAGTTTATCCTTTTATTCAAAAAAGGCAGTATGGATTTAGTGTCAAGGTTGAGCATAGTGGGCAAAATCACTTGTTTTCAGAAATAATGCGCTCTGCACCAATTAAGGTGATTGAGAATATTTCATTTAATTTTGAAGAAGATCTAGCACTGCTTCAATATACAGGTGGAACAACAGGTTTTCCAAAAGGAGTCATGCTAACACACAAAAATTTAATTGCCAATACGACAATGTGTGATGCATGGATGTATAAATGTGTGCATGGGGAAGAAACCATTATGGGCATTCTACCATTCTTCCACGTCTATGGGATGACGACTGTTATGCTGTTATCGGTATTTACTCAAAATAAAATGGTGCTCCTACCAAAATTTGATGCAGAAACAGCATTAAAAACAATCGATAAACAAAAACCAACGCTGTTCCCTGGTGCCCCAACCTTATACATTGGTTTACTCAATCATCCAGACATTGCAAATTATGATTTATCGTCTATTAAAGCATGCTTAAGTGGTTCTGCTTCATTACCTATTGAGGTGCAAGAGAAGTTTGAAGCTGTAACTGGTGGCAAACTGGTAGAGGGCTATGGTTTAACAGAAACGTCACCTGTAACACATGCTACACCAATTTGGGGGAAGCGAGTAATTGGTTCAATTGGTTTACCTTGGCCAAATACAGACGCTGTCATCTTACGTACAGGCGATACAGAGGTGCTACCAGTTGGTGAAGTAGGTGAAATCGCTGTTAAAGGACCACAAGTGATGAAGGGTTACTGGAACCGCCCAGAGGATACTGCAGCAACATTTGTAGATGGCTGGTTTTTAACAGGTGATCTTGGATATATGGATGAACAGGGCTTTTTCTATGTAGTAGACCGTAAAAAAGATATGATTATAGCAGGTGGCTTTAATATTTACCCGCGTGAAGTGGAAGAAGTGTTGTACGAACGCGAAGAAATTCAAGAATGTGTAGTCGCTGGCATACCTGACCCATATCGAGGAGAAACAGTTAAAGCTTATATTGTATTAAAAGAAGGATATTCGATTTCAGAGGACGAATTAAATAAATATTGCCGTCAACATCTAGCGGCATTTAAGGTTCCGCGTTATTATGAATTTAGAGATGAGCTTCCAAAAACAGCCGTAGGGAAAATTTTGCGTCGCACTTTGGTAGAAGAAGAAAAAACAAAATTAGCGAATAAAGAAGCGAAATAAATACGTGTGAAAGTATTGACAAGCAATGCTGTAAAATATAATATGAAAATATGAATGAATGACCATTCATATTTTCATATTTTTTTAGGTTCACACGTCATATGGATCATGTAGACGTGCGCATGTTTTTTAGGTGGTGATATAAAAGTGAAACGAGATAAGCCGAAATATAAGCAAATTATTGATGCAGCTGTCATCGTTATTGCGGAAAATGGGTATCACCAAGCGCAAGTATCGAAAATCGCCAAACAGGCAGGGGTGGCCGATGGAACAATCTATTTATATTTTAAAAATAAAGAAGATATATTAATTTCTGTCTTTAATGAAAAAATGGCTGTTTTTGTAGAGTCATTACAAGATATAATAGAAAATGGAAGTACGTCAAAAGACAAACTTTCACGAATGATTGAAAATCATTTTAATGTTCTAGCGACAGATCGATACCTAGCAACCGTCACACAATTAGAGCTACGCCAATCTAACAAAGACTTACGATTAAAAATTAATTCGGTACTACGTGAGTATTTACACTTACTCGATCAGATTTTAATCGAAGGTATGCTTTCAGGTGAGTTCAATCAAACGATGGATGTACGCTTGGCACGACAAATGGTTTTTGGAACAATTGATGAAACTATTACGTCGTGGGTTATGAATGACTATCGATATGATTTAATGGAACAGGTTCCAAAGGTTCAGGCATTAATCCTGAACGGCATTAAAGCTTAAAAGGATGTGGAGAAATGGAATTTCTAAGTTGGAAAGTAGAAGATGGGGTAGCAATGATTACAATTGCACGTCCACCAGCAAACGCTTTATCTCGCGGTATTATTGCAGAAGTTAACGCTGTTCTAGATGCTTTAGAACACGATGATGCTGTAAGAGTCCTTGTACTTCATGGTGAAGGCCGTTTCTTCTCTGCGGGAGCAGACATTAAAGAATTTACTGGGGTAGAATCTGGGGAAGAATTTACGAAGTTAGCTAGCAATGGACAGCAAGTATTTGAGCGTGTTGAATCATTCTCTAAGCCTGTGATTGCGGCCATCCATGGTGCAGCATTAGGTGGCGGACTTGAGTTAGCAATGAGCTGTCATATGCGATTCGTCACTGAATCTGCAAAGCTAGGTTTACCTGAATTACAATTAGGTCTTATTCCTGGATTTGGCGGTACTCAACGCTTGCCACGCTATGTGGGGGTAGCAAAGGCCGCGGAGATGATGTTTACAAGCGAGCCAATTTCAGGTACAGAAGCTGTTCAATGGGGCTTAGCAAACCGTGCATTCTCAGACGAAACGCTACTAGATGAAACGTTAAAGATTGCTAAGAATATTGCTAAGAAAAGCCCAATAGCTTTAAAGGCAGCTATTCAAACATTGCAATTTGCAAAGCATGCATCGTTCTATGAAGGCATTGAAGCAGAAGCGAAATCCTTTGGAACAGTATTCGTGACAGAGGATGCAAAAGAAGGAATTCAAGCATTCATTGAAAAGCGTGAGCCTGTGTTTACTGGTAAATAATTTTCCAAATGTCGATAGCACAAAGATGTTATCGGCGTTATCGAAACTGAAAATATATAATATTTATAAGTTTACTTAGAATTATAAAAACGTTCCAGGAGGTATGGATATATGAATATTTTTGCATTAATTAAACGTACGTTTGATACAGAAGAAAAAATCGTTGTGTCGGGTGGCAAAATCCAAGAGGATGGCGCGGAATTCATTATCAACCCTTATGATGAATATGCCATTGAAGAGGCAATTCAAGTGCGTGATGCTGCTGGTGGCAAAGTAACAGTTGTCACAATTGGTGGCGAGGATGCAGAGAAGCAATTACGTACAGCGCTTGCTATGGGAGCTGACGAAGCCGTATTAATTAATACCGAAGATGATTTAGATGAATTAGACCAAAATGCTGCTGCTTATCTCTTAGCTGAATACTTAAAAGATAAAGATGCGGATTTAATTTTAACTGGAAATGTTGCAATTGATGGTGGCTCTGGTCAAGTTGGTCCACGCGTTGCAGATTTACTGGATATTAATTATGTAACGACGATTACAAAACTAGAAATTGACGGAACATCTGCGAAAATTGTTCGTGATATCGAAGGAGATTCAGAAGTCATTGAAACTTCTTTACCATTATTAGTAACAGCTCAGCAAGGTTTAAATGAGCCACGTTATCCATCATTACCAGGTATTATGAAAGCGAAAAAGAAACCGCTTGCAGAACTTGAGTTAGATGATTTAGATATCGATGAAGATGATGTAGAAGTGAAGATTGAAACAGTAGACATCTTCTTACCAGCTCAAAAGGCAGCTGGCCGCGTTCTTGAAGGTGACCTTTCTGCACAAGTAAAAGAACTGGTAAATCTACTTCACACAGAAGCAAAAGTTGTTTAATTATTTGATGATGTTAATCGAATCTTAAAGGGTAACGGAGGGAATATTCTATGTCAAAAAAAGTATTAGTGTTAAGTGAAGTTCGTGAAGGAAGCTTACGTAATGTTTCTTTTGAAGCAATTGCAGCTGCAAAACAAATCGCAGATGGTGGCGAGGTTGTTGGAGTACTTTTAGGGGATACTGTAGCAGGTTTAACAGGTCCATTATTTGAATATGGTGCTGACCGTGTGGTAACAGTGGAACACCCACATTTAAAGCAATATACATCTGATGGTTATAGTCAGGCATTATTAGCTGTTATTGAGCAAGAAAAACCAGCTGGCATTGTCTTCGGGCATACAGCAAATGGTAAAGATTTATCTCCAAAAATCGCTAGTAAATTACAAGCAGGTCTAGTATCCGATGTCACTTCTATTGAGGGTGCCGGTGATGATGTTCTATTCATCCGACCAATTTACTCTGGTAAGGCTTTTGAAAAAGTGAAAGTTAAAGAGGGCGTTGTTTTAGCTTCCATTCGTCCAAATAATATTACACCATTAGAAAAAGTCGAAGGAAAAACAGGCGATGTTTCTGCTATCACTGTAGATATTACAAACCTACGCACAATAATCAAAGAAGTAGTTCGTAAATCTTCAGAAGGTGTAGATCTTTCAGAAGCGAAAGTTGTTGTTGCAGGTGGTCGTGGTGTGAAGTCTGAAGAAGGTTTCGAGCCATTAAAAGAGCTAGCAGATTTACTAGGCGGTGCAGTTGGGGCATCACGTGGTGCATGTGACGCTGAGTACTGTGACTATTCACTTCAAATCGGTCAAACAGGGAAGGTAGTTACACCTGACCTTTATATTGCGGCGGGTATTTCTGGTGCCATTCAACATTTAGCAGGAATGTCAAATTCTAAAGTAATTGTTGCCATCAATAAAGATCCAGAAGCAAATATTTTCAAAGTAGCGGATTACGGTATCGTTGGTGATTTGTTTGAAGTTATTCCGCTTTTAATTGAAGAATTTAAAGCATTAAAAGTGAACGCATAAAGTGTTAAGCAGGGAGGGAAGATCCTTCCTGCTTTTTATAATGGGCGAAAGAAATAATTAGTGTTTGAAAATTATTGCAAAATAAAATATTGACATAATTAACGATAGCTATTATAGTGGTTGATACATTAATGATTTGAAACGCAAAGATTAGGAGTAGTAAAAGCTCATTATTCGGTGAAGAGAGCTGCGGGATGGTGCAACGCAGTCCAATAAGGCTTTGAACTTGCCTAGGAGTGGTAAGATAGATAGAATTATCTGATTATTCTATTTGTTTGACGATTAACCTTCGTTACAAGGTTTTAAGCTGGGTTCTATAAAGAACCAATTAGAGTGGTACCGCGGTTTGCTAAATGGCATATCGTCTCTTCTTTTATGAAAGAAGAGACGATATGCTTTTTTGATTTTTAGGAGGTAAGAAAGTGGAAAAAAACAGTCAACAATTAACAAGAACAATGACCTCACGTCACATCACAATGATGGCTCTAGGTGGGGCAATTGGGGCAGGGTTATTCAAAGGTAGTAGTGCTGCTATCGATATGGCAGGGCCGTCAGTGCTCATTGCGTATTTATTAGGGGGCATCATTTTATTATTTGTTATGCAAGGCCTCGCAGAAATGGCCGTTCGAAATAAAGAAGCCAGAACGTTTAGAGATTTAGTTCAATCGGTGTTAGGAAAATACCCAGCTTATTTCCTCGATTGGATCTATTGGAAAATGTGGGTTTTAAATATCGCAGCGGAGTCTGTCGTTGCGGCAATTTTTATTCAATATTGGTTGCCAGAATACCCCATCTGGATACTTGCCTTGTCAGTTTCAGTTTTAGTGACAGCTATTAATTTATTGTCCGTAAAAATATTTGCTGAAACCGAATACTGGCTAGCCTTAATTAAAATAACGGTTATTATTGTGTTCATTATAGCGGGACTTATCTTATTACTAGTTTCGTTTGGACATCATACAGCTGTAGGTTTTTCTAATTTAACGGAGCACGGAGGGTTTTTCCCTAATGGTTCAATGGGTTTAATTGCTGCCATGTTGGTGGTTATTTATTCTTATGGGGGAACCGAAATCATTGGGATTACATTAGCAGAAACGAAGAATCCAGAAAAAGTTGTACCAAAAGCTGTTCGCAGTACACTAGTACGTATTGTTACGTTCTATCTGCTACCTTTCTTTATTATTGTCAGCTTAATACCTTGGAATAATGTAAACGGGGTACCTGAAAGTCCATTTGTAATGGTATTTAAAATGATCGGCATTCCTGGTGCAGATCATATTATGAACGCTGTCGTTTTACTTGCCATTATTTCCTCCATGAATTCAGGACTCTATGGTTCATCTCGTGTGCTGTATACCCAAGCTGTAGACGGGCGTGTACCTAAAATCTTTGGCTATTTATCTAAACGTAAAGTGCCAGTATATGCTATTTTAATGTGTACAGTGGCCATGTATTTAGGTGTAATCTTATCTCTATATGCTGGGAGCAAGACCTTTGATTTCTTAATGGGATCTCTTGGTTATACGGTGTTATTCATTTGGTTAATTATTGCGATTGCCCATTTGAAATCACGAAAAAAACAAGCGGAAAATACAAGTGCCTATGAAGTGAAATGGTTCCCTTATACAACATGGATCGCTATAATTGCGTTAAGTGCCATTTTAATTGGGATTATTTTCACAACTTCCATCATCATCACAGGCATTACGTTAGGCATTTATCTCTTTATTACATTATCCTATGTATTGAAAGGCCGTTATCAAGAAAATGAATAGTCAATCTTACGTTTTTCGACATCGTTTTTCATAAAAAATACATTGTAGGCAGATTGTTCGCTCAAGTGAATTTATCCATGCTATACTACAATCATAGTAAGCTTAAGGAGGATTTCAAATGGCAATTGTACATGCAACGGATGCTACGTTCCAAAACGATATTAAAGAAGGGTTAGTACTAGTAGACTTTTGGGCTGCTTGGTGTGGACCTTGTAAAATGATTGGGCCAGTTCTTGAAGAAATGGACGCTGCTGGTAGTGCAGCTAAAATTGTAAAAGTTGACGTAGACAATAACCAAGGTACTGCAGCTGAGTATCAAATTATGTCTATCCCATCTTTACTATTATTTAAAGATGGAGAATTAGTTGACAAAACTGTAGGCTTCCAACCTAAAGAAGCTTTAGAAGCATTTATCTCAAAACATGCGTAATAAATGAAGTTTATAAAAGCCGAGCCATCAATTGATGTGTTCGGCTTTTTTTCGTTATATAATATAGAGAGGAAATTTTACTTAGGGGGGCAGGTAGGTAATGAACGATTTAATTAAGCGTAAACTGGATATTTTACCCGATCAGCCTGGCTGCTATTTGATGAAAGATCGACAGGGGACAATTATTTATGTCGGTAAAGCGAAAGTACTGAAAAATCGTGTGCGTTCTTACTTTACAGGTACACATGAGGGGAAAACACAAAGACTTGTAAGTGAAATAGAAGATTTTGAGTATATCGTGACATCATCCAATATTGAAGCACTTATTTTAGAGCTGAATCTCATTAAATTACATGATCCAAAATACAATGTCATGCTAACGGATGATAAGACATATCCATATTTAAAAATTACCAACGAAAAACATCCGCGTCTTATTACAACACGAAAGGTTAAAAAGGATAAGGCTAAATATTTTGGCCCCTATCCTAATGCATATGCGGCAAGTGAAACGAAAAAGCTATTAGATCGATTATATCCGCTACGCAAATGTGTACAATTACCTTCAAAAGTTTGTTTGTACTATCATATGGGTCAATGCTTGGCTCCCTGTGTAAAGGAAATTGATGGTCAAACTTATCAAGAAATGATTGAGGATATGACAAAGTTTTTAAATGGTGGTGTTGAGGCAGTTAAAAAGGAGCTGGAAACTAAAATGCTTGCAGCTGCTGAAAATTTGGAATTTGAACGTGCGAAGGAGTTTCGAGACCAAATTGCACACATTGATACAGTTATGCAAAAACAAAAAATTGTATCAAGTGATACAACAAACCGTGATGTATTTGGCTATGCTGTTGAAAAAGGATGGATGTGTGTACAAGTATTTTTTGTCCGACAAGGTAAATTAATAGAACGTGATGTCTCCATTTTCCCGATCTATCAAGATGCTGAAGAAGAATTTTTAACATTTGTTGGGCGTTTCTATGAGAAACCAGAGCATATAAAGCCAAAAGAAGTTTTTATTCCACAAGCCATTGATGCAGCCATTTTAACGGAATTATTAGAGATCAAAGTACTCACACCAAAACGAGGACAGAAAAAGGAATTGGTAGATTTAGCAACCAAAAATGCTGAAATAGCTGTGGCAGCTAAATTCCAGCTGATTGAACGACAAGAAGAACGTACAATTGGTGCTTGTGAGGTTCTTGGTGAGGCAATGGGTATAACGACGCCATTACGAATCGAAGCTTTTGATAATAGTCATATGCATGGCACGGATGCCGTCTCTGCTATGGTTGTTTTCATTGATGGAAAGCCTGCAAGAAAGGAATATCGTAAGTACAAAACGCGTTCAGCAGCCAAGCATGATGATTATGGCGCTATGCAGGAGGTCATCCGTCGTCGTTATACGAGGGTTTTAAAAGAGGGTTTACCATTACCAGATTTAGTCCTCATTGATGGAGGAAAAGGGCAAATGGAAGTAGCTCGTGAAGTATTAGAAGATGAACTAGGGCTTGTTATACCAATTGCGGGTTTAGCAAAGGATGACAAGCATAATACATCGCAGCTATTGTTTGGTGATCCGCCAGAAGTGATCGCCTTAAAGCGTACAAGTGATGGTTTTTATTTGTTACAACGAATTCAAGATGAAGTCCATCGCTTTGCTATTACGTTCTTGCGTCAACAGCATGAGAAGCATGCTATTCAATCTGTCCTTGATCAAATCGAAGGGATAGGACCTAAACGTAAGCAACAGTTGCTTAAACATTTTGGGTCAGTCAAAAAAATTCGAGAGGCGAGCGAACTAGCTTTACAGGAGGCTGGGATGCCTGCTAAGTTAGCAAGCCAAATTTACTCCTATTTTCAGCAAGAATCGTTGTCAAAGGAATAGACATGTGCTAAGGTTGTAAATAACATTGTTGTTCAATGTTAAACAGCCCTTTGGACGGCTAGTTAGTGGACGCCAGGGCTAATAAATTTAATACTTCACTTTTAAGGTGATGATAGAGGTGCAAGATTCAAGAATAGCACAATGGAGGATGAACAAGTCCAGAGACATTGTGTGAAAGGGGAGCTTGCCGAAGTACAGCATTGTTGTTTCCTTTGTTGTACTGGTTTTGCATTTAAGAAATGTAAGACTGTCGATTCTAAACGTTTCGGAGAGCTATCACACATGCGCAAGTTACGATTATTGTACATGTTATAAGCAGCTTTCACGTTATGTGGAAGTTGCTTTTTTAGTTTTCTAGAGACTGTTTTTACACTTCGAAGTTAAGTGAAATACGCAGACTGGAAAGGGGAACAAAAAAATGGCTAGAATTGTGATGAAGTTTGGAGGAGCTACATTAGAATCAACGGGCCACATCCAAGAAATGGCTCGAAAAGCTATTGCTGAGAAGGATAAAGGGTTTGATGTAGTAGTGGTAGTAGCGGCAATGGGACAAACTGCAAAAGACGTAAAGATGATGGTGAAGCGTTTCACTGACGATGTGTCAAAGCGAGAATTAGCTGCAGTGATGTCCACATGTACTCAATTATCTAGCTCTTTATTTGCTATTGCATTACAAGAAGCAGGCTATAAGGCAGTGTCATTAACTGGATGGCAGGCAGGTATTCATACGGATCGTATGTATCGACATGCACGTATAGACAATATAGATGTCCATCGTATTGAAGAACATTTTGAACAAGGCCAAATTGTAGTCATTGCTGGAGAACAGGGTGTTGACGACGATTATAATATAACAACTCTTGGAAAGGGTGGAGCGGAAACAACAGCTGTAGCTCTTGCCATAGGTTTAGAGGCAGAGAGAGTTGATATATATAGCAATGTGGATGGTGTTTATACAGCCGATCCACGCTATGTTACAAATGCCCAAAAGCTACAGGAAATTTCTTACGATGAAATGTTGGAACTATCCAATTTAGGTTCACATGTTATACATCCACGGGCAGTAGAGTTAGCGAAGAAGTTTCAATTACCAGTTATCATCCGCTCTAGTTCAGTAGAGTCGGTAGGTACTTTATTGAAGGAGGAAGTGGAAATGGAGAAAAATTTAGTAGTTCGCGGTGTAGCTTTTGAAGCAGATATTATTCGGTTAACAGTTGGGTATGATGCCTATAGCGAAGGTTCATTAGCCGATATGTTTACCATCCTAGCAGAAAATCGGATCAATGTAGATATTATTGTTCAAGCGATTATTGATGGATTAAAGCCGACTGTATCTTTTTCCATTTTAAAAGAGGAATTTGCGGAAGCATTGCGGGTTCTAGAAGATAGCAAAGTATCACTTGGCTTTAGCTTTGCTGACTTCGAAATAGGGTTAGCAAAAGTTTCCATTGTTGGTTCAGGTATGGCGTCTAATCCTGGTGTTGCTGCCCGTATGTTTGATCGATTACGCCATGAAAACATTCCCGTAAAAATGGTTAGTACATCTGAAATAAAAGTATCAGTTGTCGTACCACAGGATGATATGATCCGTGCAGCAAATGCATTACATGATGAATTTAATTTAGAGCAAGCACTTTATATATAATAATAGAAGAAACAGCATTTTATGTAATTGTTCGAAATGATAGGAAGAAAAAAGGATTGTCATCCCATATAAGGGAGGCAATCCTTTTCATTACTCTGTAGGGATGGTATTCATAATACGTTCCTTAACATCCCATTTGACTGTAAACATGACATGGTGTTGCTTTTCTCGTTTTTCTTCATAGCATTCTGTAAGATAGCCTTTAGCTAATTGAATTTGTTCAGCTATAAATCCCGCCTCAAGTCTAAAGCTACGTTGTTTGATTTGTAATATTTCTGGGTCATTAGTCAATTCGAAAATGCGACCATCCTTTGATTCTTTTAATAACGCTAATGTACCCCAACAGGCATCTGCGAAAAATGCGATAAGTTCGTCTTGACTTTTACATGGAAACTTACGTGCAAGCTCTTTACCTGCCCAATAAAGGACATCATCTTCATGTTTACCAAGTATAGAAGATAGAATATGATCGCGAATGATCTCATAACCAAATGATGAGATTGTAGGAGATGGAGTGTTTAACATTGTTATCCTTCTTTCTTAGAATATTCTTAAAATTTGGCGGTAATAAAGTAATGATAGATTTTTCGAGAAAAAACGACGCATCATGTACTATATTAGTTCTTTAATAAGCTCTATGAAAAACTCCGAGTTGCCTTGACGCTCGTAGCTCTTGAGAGTACAATAAACATGTCATAATATTGTACCATGATGAAATACACAGTCAATGAAGTATCATTTACAAAATGATGACTTCTTTTGTTGTGCTATTTTAAGTACTAAGGGGGGTAACAGTCTTGTCGAAAGATCGAGAGTTTTTATGGCGTCGCTTACATTCTCTACTTGGGATCATTCCAGTAGGTCTGTTTTTAACGATGCACCTGTTCATTAACTTTACAGCAACAGGCGGGGCAGAAAGTTACAACGATGCTACCGCAGTAATGGAAAAGATTCCATTCCTTATCCTAGTTGAATGGATTGTCATCTATATTCCATTAATGTTCCACGCATTCTATGGTGTTTACATTGCATTCACTGCTACACCAAACACAGGACGTTTCAGCACGTACCGTAACTGGATGTTCTCTTTACAACGTTTCACTGGTGTATTCCTAGTGATTTTCATTGCATGGCATATTTTCCAAACTCGTATTCAAAAAGCACTTGGCACACACGTTGATTACGACATGATGGCAAATATCGTGAATAATCCATTCATGCTTGGATTCTACATTGTTGGTATTTTATCAGCAACTTTCCACTTATCTAACGGTTTATGGGCATTCCTAGTAAGCTGGGGTATTACACAATCTCCTCAGTCTCAAAAGATTGCTACTTACGTAACAAACATTATTTTCGTAATTCTAAGTGTAGTTGGTGTGGCTGCTATTTTAGCTTTCGTTTAATTCCATAGAAGCTAGGATAGACACATGCAATCATTGCAATTTTTTAAGAGGAGTGAGAAATAATCATGGCGAAAAGCAAAATAATTGTTGTCGGCGGTGGTCTTGCCGGTCTGATGGCAACGATTAAAGCAGCTGAAGTTGGTACTGAAGTTGATTTATTCTCATTAGTTCCTGTAAAACGCTCACACTCTGTTTGTGCGCAAGGCGGAATTAATGGTGCGGTAAATACAAAAGGTGAAGGGGATTCTCCATGGATCCACTTTGATGATACAGTATATGGTGGGGACTTCTTAGCGAACCAACCACCAGTTAAAGGTATGTGTGATGCAGCACCTGGCATTATTCACTTAATGGACCGTATGGGTGTTATGTTCAACCGTACACCAGAAGGACTTTTAGACTTCCGTCGTTTTGGTGGTACACTACACCACCGTACAGCTTTCTCTGGTGCTACAACTGGACAACAATTACTATACGCACTTGACGAGCAAGTTCGTTCACACGAAGTAGCTGGTTTAGTAAATAAATATGAGCACTGGGAATTCCTTGGTGTTATTATCGACGAAGACGGCGTTTGCCGTGGTATCGTAGCGCAAGATATGCGCACAGAAGAAATTAAATCATTCCGTGCAGACGCTGTTATTATGGCGACTGGTGGCCCTGGTATTATCTTCGGTAAAACAACAAACTCTGTTATTAATACAGGTTCTGCTGCTTCTATCGTATACCAACAAGGTGCTTCTTATGCGAATGGTGAGTTCATTCAAATTCACCCAACAGCGATTCCTGGAGATGACAAAAACCGTCTAATGTCAGAATCTGCTCGTGGTGAAGGTGGTCGTATTTGGACTTATAAAGACGGTAAACCTTGGTACTTCTTAGAAGAAAAATACCCAGCTTATGGTAACTTAGTACCACGTGATATTGCAACACGTGAAATTTTCGACGTTTGTGTAAACCAAAAACTTGGTATCAACGGCGAAAACATGGTATATCTAGATCTTTCTCATAAAGATCCACATGAATTGGACGTTAAACTTGGTGGTATCATCGAAATCTACGAAAAATTTGTAGGGGATGACCCACGTAAATTACCAATGAAAATCTTCCCAGCTGTTCACTATTCAATGGGTGGATTATGGGTTGACTATAACCAAATGACTGAAATTCCTGGTCTATTTGCAGCAGGTGAATGTGATTACTCACAACACGGTGCAAACCGTCTTGGCGCAAACTCATTACTATCTGCTATCTACGGTGGTATGGTTGCAGGACCAAACGCAGTAGATTATGTAAAACATCTTAAAAAGCATGCTGAAGATCTTCCACAAGACCTTTATGATGCTCGCGTAAAAGAAGAACAAGCTAAATGGGAAGCTATCATGAAAATGGATGGCACAGAAAACGCTTACTTACTTCACAAAGAGCTTGGTGAAATGATGACTGCTACAATGACTGTAGTACGTTACAATGATCAGCTTGAAGAAACACTGAAAAAACTTGATGAGCTAACTGAGCGTTGGAATAATATCAACATTAACGATACGCAAAAATGGAGTAACCAAGGTGCACACTTCACACGTCAACTTAAGAATATGATAGTTCTTGCGAAAGTAATGACAAAAGGTGCATTATTACGTAACGAATCACGTGGAGCACACTATAAACCTGATTTCCCTAACCGTGATGATGAGAACTTCTTAAAGACAACAATGGCGAAGTTTGACCCAACTACTGGTAACCCAATTATCACGTACCAAGAAGTCGACGTTTCTTTAATCCCACCACGTAAACGTGACTACTCTGCGAAAGGAGACTAAAAGTTATGCAAATCGCAGCTAATACTGGAAGAATGGTTAAAGTGGAAATCTTACGTCAAGATACACAAGGCGGCAATAGCTACTGGCAAAAATTCCAAGTACCTTACCGTCATGGTATGAACGTAATTTCAATTTTAATGGAAATTCAAAAAAACCCTGTTACTGAAAATGGTGAAAGCACAACGCCAGTAACTTGGGATATGAACTGTTTAGAAGAAGTTTGTGGTGCATGTTCAATGGTAATCAATGGACGTCCACGTCAATCATGTTCAACACTTGTTGACCAATTGACAGAGCCAATTAAACTTGAGCCAATGAAAACATTCCCTGTTATTCGTGACTTACAAGTTGACCGTGAACGTATGTTCAATGCACTTAAAAAAGTTAAAGCATGGGTACCAATCGATGGTACTTATGATTTAGGTGAAGGTCCACGTATGCCAGAAGGTAAACGTCAATGGGCTTATGAATTATCTAAATGTATGACTTGTGGTGTATGTATGGAAGCATGTCCAAACGTGTCTGAAAAAGCTTCATTCATCGGACCAGCTCCATTATCACAAGTACGTCTTTTCAATACTCACCCAACAGGTGCAATGATTAAAGATGAACGTTTAAATGCTATTATGGGTGATGGCGGCCTTGCAAACTGTGGTAACTCTCAAAACTGTGTTGCTGCATGTCCAAAAGGTATTCCTTTAACAACATCTATCGCTTCACTTAACCGTGCAACTACAGTGCAAATGTTCCGTAACTTCTTCGGTTCTGATCACTACGTAGACTAATATCGGATAAGCGGGCTTTCAAACTCCCTTACACTTTTGTGTGAGGGAGTTTTTTATATTTATAGAAACCAATCTAATGATGTAATGGGTAGCAATATTTGCAATAAAAATAGGTAAATAGTGAATTTTTCTATGCTAATAAAGCAATTTCTTTTATAATGAATATTGATTCATTTACTATTTGCCATGATTAATAAAAGTGCAAATGCATTACTCGACTTAAAATAGGAGTGGCAAACAATGAAAAGGGGATGTGTAACATGAAGGCGAAATATATTGAAAATTTACAAGAGTGGCAAAAGGATTTTTCCTTTTATAGTGAGGTACGTGTACGTTTTTCGGAAACGGATATGTACGGGCATATGAACAATACCGTTAGCTTTACATATTTTGAGCAAGCAAGAATTGATTATTTTCGTCATTTAGGTATTTTAATGCCTTCAGCAGTGGATGAAGGTGTAAAAGCTATACCGATAGTAGCTGATTTACAATGTGATTATGTAAAACAAGTTTTCTTTGATGATGTTCTACGAATTTACACAAAGATAGCGAATGTCGGGAATTCTTCAATGGACATTCATTATCTAGCAAAAAATCAGAAGAATGAAATATGCTTTACAGGTCGCGGAACAATTGTGCAAATGGATCCTCGAACAGGCAAAAGTGTGCCGATTTCAGAGGAGGAGAGAGCTCATTTAATTAGTCTAGCAATTATTTCTCAGTAAAAAGGAGTGTAGCCATCTTGTTCAATTTCGTGATAGCTGTTTGCGAGTAAACCGCTAACCAAACTACATTGGCAATCATCTCGACGCTTAATTGTGGTGAGATATGGACCCAATGAACAGAAAACGAACGTATGTGTCGAAACAATTTCCGAAATTTTTAAAGAAAACATGTAATAATCATGCAAATAGCCGTCACCGCTTCAAGCCCCTTAACATAAGTTACAATACGTGCGGGGGAGGAGGGTGTAACTGAATGAATGGCTCTCATCATCGTTCTCTTTTAACAAACCGAGAACGTGAAATATTTGCGCTTTTATTAGCTGAAAAAACAACGAGAGATATTGCAGAGCAGCTTGGTATTAGTGAAAAAACAGTGCGGAATCACATTTCCAATACAATTCAAAAGCTAGGTGTAACGAATCGATCTCAGGCGTTAATTGAGCTGTTACGCTTGGAAGAATTTAAATTAGACTAATGGACACTTGCTATTTCGTGAAAAAAACGACAAAATAGAACTATTCAACGTATTTTTAGGAGTGAAATAGTTATATGTCGGATGAAGTAACAAAGCACTCACCTGAAACCGTTGCAACGGTTGAAAAGGAATTACGCTATATAGCGGCCATCGTGAAGCAAAAGGGAAGAGAGATTGTTTCCGATTATGCGATCACGCCGCCACAATTTGTTGCATTACAGTGGTTAGAAGAGCTTGGTGATATTACAATTGGCGAATTATCAAACCGTTTATATTTAGCTTTTAGTACGACAACCGATTTAGTGGACCGTATGGAGAAAAATGAATTAGTCAAGCGTGTGCGTGATGAAAATGATCGCCGTGTCGTTGTCGTTCATCTTCTCGAAAAAGGCGAACGTATTATTCAAGAAGTTATTGAAAAAAGACAGCAATATTTGCAAGAGATGCTTGTTGGTTTTAATGAACAAGAAGTCGCGCAATTATCAAGCTATTTAGAAAAACTACATGTACACATGAAACAGGATTGAGGCGGAAAGTATGAATGCCCCGATAGGCGTTATTGACTCAGGAGTAGGCGGTTTAACCGTAGCAAAAGAAATTATGAAGCGATTGCCAAATGAAACGATCTATTATATTGGCGATACAGCAAGATGTCCGTATGGTCCAAGAAGTCGTCAGGAAGTACGGAATTTTACATGGCAAATGGCAAAAGCACTTGAAAAAATGAATATTAAGATGCTTGTTATTGCTTGTAATACAGCGACTGCAGTAGCACTCGAAAGTTTACAAAGAAATATGCCTTTTCCGGTACTAGGTGTTATAAATGCTGGCGCACGTGCAGCTGTAAAGAAAACGAAGCGACATGAAGTCGTTGTGCTTGCAACAGAAGGAACAATAAAAAGTGGGGCGTATGAAGAAGCCTTATTGTCACTTAATACGTCAACACATATTATTCCACTAGCTTGTCCAACATTCGTACCACTTGTAGAAAGTGGCGAATACAAAGGTGACTTTGCTAATCAACTGATAGCGGAAGGCTTAAAGCCGTTGAAAAATCAACAATTCGATACGGTTATTTTAGGATGTACACATTATCCTATCCTACAAAAACAAATTGAAGCTGTTGTCGGAGAAGATGTTAATGTACTCTCTTCTGCGGAAGAAACAGCAAAGGATGTTCAAGAAATGTTAGCGTATAACGGCACTTTAGCAAACGCAAATACGGTGCCTGCTCATAAATTTTTTGCAACCGGTTCTGTTCCAATTTTCCGTTCGATTGCTGAGAATTGGCTAGGGCAAGGTACTCTTGACATAAAACGTATGACATTAAAATAAAAAATCAGCTTAGCAACTGGCTAGGCTGATTTTTGCCGTTTTCAGCATCATACATAAGCCGACGAGTACTTTTTTGATGAAACAAATTATGATAAGATGAGTGCGCGAAAGCTTTTAGGAGGAACGAAATATATGACAAGATTCGATGGAAGAAATGCAGACGGGCTACGACCGATAAAAATGGATAGTGAGTATCTTTTACATCCAGAAGGCTCCGTATTGATTCAAGTGGGAAACACAAAAGTAATTTGCACAGCTACAATTGAAGACAAAGTACCTGGCTTTTTACGTGGGCAAGGAAAAGGATGGATTACTGCTGAGTATTCAATGCTCCCTCGTGCAACAGCTCAACGTACACCTCGTGAATCTTCTCGTGGGAAAGTCAATGGACGTACGATGGAAATTCAGCGCTTAATTGGGCGTTCATTGCGTGCTGTAGTGGATTTAGAAGCATTGGGAGAACGTACAGTATGGATTGACTGTGATGTCATTCAAGCAGATGGAGGCACTCGTACAGCATCCATTACAGGTGCATTTGTTGCCATGACACAAGCTATTGCTAAATTTGCTGAGGAAAAGCCATTCGAGAAATTCCCAGTAACAGACTTTTTAGCAGCAACTAGTGTAGGTATCGTAGAAGAGCAGGGTGCCATTTTAGATTTAAATTATGTTGAAGATGTAGCTGCTGCTGTTGATATGAACATTGTGATGACAGGTGCAGGGCGATTTGTTGAATTACAGGGAACTGGCGAAGAAGCAACCTTTTCCCGTGAAGAACTGAATGAATTGTTAGCGTTAGGTGAAAAGGGCATTCAGCAATTAGTAGAGCTCCAAAAAACAACACTTGGTGAACTAGCAAACAAGGTTGGAGGGAATCAATAATATGAAACAAGTAGTAATCGCAACTAAAAATAAAGGAAAAGCAAAGGATTTCGAAGCATTATTTGGACCACTTGGTTATGAAGTAGTAACAATGTTTGAAGTGGCACCAGAAATGGAAATAGAAGAAACAGGGACAACGTTTGAAGAAAATGCAATCTTAAAAGCAGAAGCCTTAGCAAAAGAGCTTGGTACGATTGTGATTGCTGATGATAGTGGTTTAGCAGTAGATGCTTTAAATGGTGAACCAGGCGTGTATTCTGCTCGCTATGCTGGCGATCATGATGATGAAGCAAACATGATAAAACTATTAGAAAATTTACAAGGGGTCGAAGATGATAAACGTACAGCACGTTTTTGCTGCTGCATTGCTATAGCAGGTCCCGAATTTGCAACAACAACGGTCTTTGGTACATGTGAAGGTGTCATTGCACATGAAAAACGTGGAACGAACGGGTTTGGTTATGATCCTATCTTTTTCGTACCAAGCTTAAACCGTATGATGGCAGAGCTTTCTCCAGAAGAAAAAGGAGCAATTTCTCATCGTGGCAATGCCATTCGCAAGTTAAAGGAGCAATTACCGAATCTTATAAAATAAGAGGTGATATCCATGAAAATACTTGTTATGAGTGATACACATGGTGACAGCCAAGTCATTGAAAGAGTAAAGGGTTTTTATCCAGAAATAGACACTGTGATTCATTGTGGAGATAGTGAGCTTCCTTTCGCGCATGAGTCATTAGCGGGAATGATAAAAGTACGTGGGAACTGTGATCATGAGAAGGCTTATCCAGAAGAAGAAATTTTCATGAATAATGACGTAAGGATTTTTATCACCCATGGTCATTTGTTCAATGTGAAAAATTCCATTCTTTCATTATCCTATCGGGCTAAAGAGCTAGATGCACAAATTGTGTGCTTTGGTCATTCCCATATCCTCGGTGCTGAAATGATAGATGATATTTTATTTTTAAATCCTGGAAGCTTATTAAAACCACGTGGTCGTAAAGAGAAAAGCTTTGCTATTGTGGAAATAGAGGCTTCTTCTTTTAAAGTGGCATTCTGGACTGACGATCACCAATGTATAGCTAGTCATACATTTCAAAGAAAATAAGAGGAAATGAATCCGCAAGACTTCCGAAGTTATTGCGGATTTTTATATTGACTATGAATAGTGGTAAAATTGTCTATGAATGAAAGATGATGAAATAGAAAAAATAAACTCAAAAGGAACCAAAGGAGACATCATGAAAAAGACAATTGGCTGGCATTTTGATAATAGTTATGTTCGACTACCAAGTATTTTTTATTCCGACATTTCATTAAATCCTGTACGTTCACCAAAACTGGTGTTGCTTAATGAAGCAGTAGCAACATCACTTGGCCTAGACATTGAAGCTTTACAAGATGAGGAGGCAGTAGCCATTTTGGCTGGTAGTAAAATCCCAGAAGGTGGCGAACCAATTGCGCAGGCTTATGCAGGACATCAATTCGGTCATTTTAATATGCTAGGTGACGGTCGGGCGCTGCTATATGGTGAACAAATAACCCCCCATAATGAACGCTATGATATCGCATTAAAAGGTTCCGGTAGAACACCTTATTCTCGTGGTGGTGATGGAAGAGCTGCATTGGGTCCAATGTTAAGGGAGTATATTATAAGTGAGGCGATGTACGCGTTAGGAATTCCTACTTCCCGCTGTTTAGCAGTCGTGACTACCGGTGAAACGATTATGCGTGAAACTGAATTGCCAGGTGCGATTGTCACACGAATTGCCAGTAGCCATTTGCGTGTAGGAACCTTTCAATTTGCCGCAAACTGGGGGACGGATGAGGAGCTTCAGCTCTTAGCTGATTATGCATTAGAGCGACATTTCCAAGCAGATTTAGGAGACCAAAATCGTTATCTTTATTTACTACAGGAAGTAATCAAAAAACAAGCGTCTCTTATAGCTAAGTGGCAATTAGTTGGCTTTATCCATGGTGTGATGAATACAGATAATATGACGATTAGTGGTGAAACGATTGATTATGGCCCTTGTGCGTTTATGGACACCTATGATCCAGCGACAGTATTTAGCTCAATTGATCATCAAGGTCGTTATGCTTATGGCAACCAGCCAAATATAGGTGGCTGGAATGTCACACGCTTGGCTGAAGCGTTACTCCCTTTAATTCACGAAGATCAGGAGGAAGCTATTCAACTGGCACAGGATGTTCTGCAACAATATCCCCAGCTGTATACTCAAAATTGGATGAAGGGGATGCGTGCTAAGCTAGGATTATTTACTGAAGAACAAGAGGATGCAGCATTAATTGAAGAACTTTTGCAGCTCATGCAACAATACAAAGCAGACTATACAAATACATTTATCGCGTTAACATTTGACCAGGTAGATGAATCTGAGTTATTTACTGCATCAGCTTTTAAAGAATGGTATCAAAAATGGCAAGCGCGATTAGAGAGGCAGCAGCAGACGAAAGAAATGTCACAACAATTAATGCAACAGCATAATCCTGCTGTTATTCCACGCAATCACAGAGTAGAAGAGGCATTAGAAGCGGCAGTAGAACGAGGGGATTATAGTGTGATGAACAACTTATTAAAAGTCCTTGCGCAGCCCTACGCCCATACAAAAGAGCAACAGAACTATGCTTCATTGCCTGAATCGTGTAGTCAACCATATCGCACTTTTTGTGGCACTTAAAAAAGAGAGGATACCGCCTCTCTTTTTTTATTGCACAAAGGCACCCTCAAGAATTCAAGTGCATACCCTATGTATGAATAAAGATAAAGGAGAATGGGTTCGGTGCATCAATATTCAAAAGGTTGGTTTGTCAAAAAATTACGAGCACAGGGGATAATGGTTCATCCCCAATACAAAAGTCATTTAGGTTTGTATAAAGAATCTGAATTACGTAATTTATATTATCGTTATGTTGAAATAGAATCTGCTGAGCAAGATAAATAGTTCGTTTGTTTGAATAACTCCTTTCTAGGAAAAACTAGTCGTTAGAAAGGAGTTTTATTATGTGGATGATGACACAAACATGGCAAGATGTATTATTCTTACATTGGCCTATATCTCCCCAAGAACTACAAAAATATATACCGAATGAGTTACAGCTCGATCTCTTTGAAGAGAATGCTTGGCTTAGTGCTGTCCTTTTTAAAGTTCATCGACATCGACTTCGCTTTCTACCGCCCATCCCTGGCATGAATAACTATTTACAGTTGAATGTCCGAACATATGTCAAGTATAACGGTAGGAAAGGAATCTATTTTTTTCATCTAGATGTGACTAATTATTTACTATCAAAGGTAACGGCAATCGGGAGCTTACCATATCGTTATTCACAATTAGTAGGCAAACAAATTGATCATCACTTTTCTTATACAAGCCATTACAAGGCATGTGATGAAAGATTAAAAGTTACTTTTACATTGGGGGATCATACAGCCACGAATTTTGATCACTGGATCGTAGAACGTTATCATTCATGGTCAAAATACAACAATAAACTGCTTCGTATTGATATCCACCACTCACCTTGGGAGTTGCAACGAGCCAGAGTAACCATTCAAAGCAATTCACTCGCTTCCTTTATGAAAAAAACTTTTCAACATATGGAGCCTATTGCCCATTATGCCAAGAACAAGGTGGCTAGAGTTTTCCCACCAGTAATGGAACATAAAAAGCTTACGTAATTAAAAGAGGTAACAAAATTGCATCACAATGGCGCTGGCAATCATATCAGACATCGCAAGTGCCTCTGCTTCAATTTCATCAAAAACCTCTACATCTGCTTGATAATCTTTTTGTATCATCGTCACCGCTTCATTTTTCGTTAAAGCTAAATGCGTATAAAACATTTTTTGTACAGCTTCTCTACTTAAATAAGGATTGATTGTATGCAAAAATATGGAAATATCATCTGCATTGCGATACCATTCTTTTTCTTTCACTTCCGCTGTTGAAGCATCGCCTTTAGCAGCTGCTGTTACTAATTGTGCAGCAATAAGTAAATGCTCCTTAATTAAGGCCGCATAGCGATCTGCTACAGAGTCACCGTAAAAGGGCCGTAGACAATTACCTAAATCGGTTGCATTTCGTAGCAAACGCTGCTGCACAAAAGGTAAATCAGGTAAATTAAAGACAATGCTGATGATCGTCATCCGTGTCCAATTCACATGCTCCATCCAGAGTAAGCGATTCATGGCCATAAAATCTGCTTCGTTTTTACTGATACAACGACGATAATCATTGGAATTTAAAATGTGTCGAATCGGTGCCGTATATTGACCATAGGGACCTTGGTACAGCTGGCTTAAAGTAAAACCATTTGAATAGGGGTACAAGGCTTCACTCCTTCTTGTTTTTTCTCCTACAGTAGCATACTCCGCACAATCTCTAAGTATGAAGAACAAGAAAGTAAAGGAGATTATGATTACTCTTCGTAAATCATCTTTTTGGTCATACCACCATCAACGGTAATATTAATGCCTGTCACAAAATTATTCTGCGGATTAGTTAAATAGAGACAAGCCTGTGCGATATCTTCTGGTACACCAACCCTTCCCGACAAATGCTGCGCATGATCTATTGGACGAAGAGCTGCATAATCGCCAGTTTCAATCCAACCAGGCGAAATACAATTCACAGTAATCTGATCAGGCCCTAAAGATCGGGCTAAAGCATGGGTTAATGCCACAATCCCACCTTTTGTAGCCGTATAGGCTTCTGTATCAGGCTCAGACATTTCCGCTCGCGTCGAAGCCAATGAAACAATCGCACCACCCTTCGCATTGTGTCTCATCACCTTTGCTGCCTCTCTTGCACAAAAAAAGGTACTCGTTAAATTCGTATGCAAAAGATCACTCCACTCCTCAAACGTCACATCATAAGGAGATTTATGCTGAAACTTTCCAGCGTTATTAATTAAAATATGAATCGTCCCGTATTGCTCAACAGCTCGTTGCATTAAATGAACGATCTCCTCTTCCTTCGTCACATCCGTGTGAACAAATAATACAGAGTAGCCTTTAGCAAGCAGATCCTGTTCTAATTGTTGACCAAGCCCTTCATTTAAATCGGCAATCACTACTTTTGCTCCCTGTCGTGCATAGGCATGAACAATACCTTTCCCAATCCCCTGTGCACCACCTGTGACAATAACAACTGAATCCTTAAACATCAAACATACCTCCAAGTTTTTATCGCCAATAGTGTAGCAAAATTTTTTATATTCGTCCCTTTAGAAGGTGAAGAGATGGTATAATTGATACTATCACAGCATATGATAAAAAATATGAGGCAAACCTTGCCTACATAGTAAAATTAATGTTGACATTATGCTATAAAGTACATATAATAAATATTGTCCTTCCTATGGAATACATAAGAAACGACATCATGTCTCAGTAGCTCAGCTGGATAGAGCAACGGCCTTCTAAGCCGTCGGTCGGGGGTTCGAATCCCTCCTGGGACGTCTAAAAATCAGTCACAAACCATTGATACAATTGGATTTGTGAGAAACTAGGGATTCGGTCGGGGCTTCGGTCACTGATGCAGAATCCCTTTTTTATTACCCAAAGAAATTACGTAAATAGCGTACCGAAATTATCTTCCAATTCAATTGAATGGAGGATTTTTTTATGACTAAAAAGACGGGATTGTTTGATGTGGATTTCACACTGACAACAACCAAAGAGCTTACAGCTTCTTTCGAAGAAGGAAAGATTGTCACAGCTCGCTACAAGCCCTTTTCAGAAGCGTTAGGAACTATAGTTAATCAAATGGAGGTGAGTGGTTATCGTCCTCAAACTATCAAAGCTTACAACAGTAGACAAGATTTACTCGTGGCTTGATAGTATGCAGGAAGTGAATCAAACAAAGCTAACACGTATAAAGGTATTGAAATCTTTCTTAGGCAAGTGTTTCACCAATGGTTGGCTGAGCTTGAACTTTTGGCAATCAATCAATGTGAAGGTAGATAAGAGGGTAAAAAGGGAGCAAAGCTAAAAGACATTGCAATCTTAGTGTCGTTAATTGATAAAAGTACATTCATTGGTCTGAGAGATGTAACAGCTATTTTAACGATGTACAAGACAGGGATTCGCATTAACACTCTAGGGCAGTTAAGAGAATCATATATTGATTGGGGAAACTATCGTGAAGGTAGAAAGCCTACATACACAAAAGCACAGCTTGACCACGCTATGAAGCTAAAGGAAAAACTCATTCGTTCAAGCAAGTGGAAGAAGCAACAGGAATCAGTATGAGTACCTTGAAGCGTGAGAGCAAGAAGCGTAAAGCCCAAATAATTTAATAATAATGATAGAGGAGCATACATAAATAGATACGTTCCTTTTTTATATAACTTGGAGTAGCGATATTATTGGGTGAAGAAGACCTTGTTTATGATTATTTTAAACTTACTTTTTATGATTTAGATAAAATCAAAATTCTGAATTAGAATCGGAATCATGATTGCTTACAAAGAGTAAAAGGAAAAAATAGTTACAAAAGAAAAAATAAAATATCATTTTATTTTGAGTGTGACACAGGAGCGACAGAGCAACTCGTGGAGTTATAGGAGTGTCACAAAGCGGTTCCTAGAAGACGAATTGACAATTGGTCAGTGAAGGATGGAAGCGTGCTAGGTGAACGAATGGAGCGCTACAGAGTGTGGGAGTAAAGGGGGGGTGTTTTCCGATATTGAGGGATGGTTTCTTCTTATATATAAGTGACATGTTGTACTCACACAACATGAGGTTGCTAACGAAACGAATAACCACATACTCGATGTAATCAATATAATTGGTATATAACTATATTAGTGAATCTGATTAGGTGTTATAAAATGGAGGGGTGAAACTTGAAAATTGTATATTTTAACGATACTGGTAGAGAAATAAGTATCTATCCAGCAACTGAGGTACATGGCACAAAATGTGATATGCCGACAATTTATCCATTAGATGAACGGACTATTCTACCTGAAAACACATATCCTTGGGTAAAAATGTGGGACTATAGACAAGAGCATGGTCTTAGTATTTTATCTCCCCTCAAAGTGGAGAGTAAAAAATCTTCATTCATTGAGGCTCATTTTACTAGCAAATAAAATCATACTTTTATTATTAATTTATTGATTATAAAAGAGGGCTATTCTAAAAGCCCTCTTCAATTATTGAAGTAATTGCAATACGCTATTTGGTTGCTGATTGACTTGTGCAAACATTGCTTGTGTTGCTTGCATTAGGATATTATTCTTAGTTAATTCCATCATTTCTTCAGCCATGTCTGTATCCCGAATGCGTGATTCAGTAGATTGGAGATTTTCAGATGTGTTTGTAACAGAATTATAAGTGTGTTCAAGTCGATTTTGAATAGCTCCTAGTTTAGAACGTTCAGTTGAAACAAGGTTAATTGCATTATCAAAAGTATTGATTGCAGAATTAGAGCCAAGTTGTGTTGATACATTGACTTCATTTATTGCTAGTTTTGAAACTGTTATATTTGGAAGTTTGAAACGAAAACTTTGATTAGAATTAGCACCAATTTGAAAATTCAGTTGTGAATTTATTCCATCCGTATCTAGTATCATGCCTTTCTTTTTATAAATTATTTCACGGCTTTGATTAGGCTCTATTAGGAAAGAGTCATAAGGTTGTGCTGTTCCTCCAGTATATTTAACATTAGGTTTGCTAATCAACAATATTACGTTTCCGTGTTTTTCCATTCTAATAGAATAATCATTTATCAATTTTTGCTTGTTAGCAGTGCCTGATATACCATTTTTTATATTATTAAATTCCGTCAACAAATTGTCTAATGACTCCTCCAGCGTGGTTCCTAATGGTACATAGTCCCATACGGTATTTGGATTAAAGCTGAAAGTCAGATACCCTTCGCCACCCATAGGATTATCGCCACTAATACCAAAACCGCTAGAGATAGTAGCATTAGAAAAAAAATCATACACCATTATTCTTTCATCGTTTGAAGTAGTTAAAAGTAACTTATTTTCTATAGTACCTTCAACAAAATTATCTTTACCACCATTTAAAAGTTTTTTTGTATTAAACTCTGTATCTTGGGCTATTCGATCAATTCCATTTTTAATTTGTTCTATCTCTATCTGTAAATTTATTCTATCCTCAAATGTATTGGTATCATTTGCGGCCTGAACAGATAGCTCTCTTCCACGTTGAAGAAGTGAGTGTACTTCATTCATAGCACCTTCAGCCGTCTGTATAAGAGAAATTCCATCTTGAATATTCTTTGAAGCCATATCAAGACCACGAATTTGACCACGCATTTTTTCTGAGATTGCTAAACCAGCCGCATCATCACCTGCACGATTAATTTTAAATCCTGAAGATAACTTCTCTAAGACTTTTTCGGTTTTTCCTCTATTAATTTCTAGCTTATTGTTAGTGTTTAATGATGAAATATTATGTCTAATTCTCATAAAGAACATCCTTTATTATATATATATATTAATAAATAAAATAGAACTATATAGTATTTTGCGTATATAAGTCATAATAACAATTTAATGGTATTTTATCTAGATATATACTCCGATATTAAGTTATTTAATATCTAAAGAACTTTTATATTGGCTAGCGGATAATTTTATCTTACGGAAAAGAGATATAGAGTATTTCTAAGAGAAAGGTTGATTCGATATTTGATGAACTAATAGGTTGTATCTAGTGTTGAAAGGAGCTTCTGTTAGGGGGAGTTACCGATATTTGGATGGATTATTTCCCGATTAATGGGTGACCTGTATCAACCAAACGAATTGGAATTACTACCGAAACTAACGAAGCTTTTCAAGGGGCTTGTATAATGTTATCATTGGTTCAAAGATAGTTTCGGTCTAAAAACGTAATTTGACCGAATCCCTAGTAGAGTTTAAAAACGTCTCAAATCATTGGTATGACTGTGTTGTCTCAGTAGCTCAGCTGGATAGGGCAACAGCCTTCTAAGCCGTCGGTCGGTGGTTCGAATCCCTCCTGGGACGTCAAAAGGTTCAGATAGAATAAGCTTGAACCAACTGAAAAGCGCTTCAAATCCTTTAATCTCAAGGGTTTGAAGCGCTTTTCTTTTTTTGAGAATATATTGGAAAAAGATAGAAAATGAAAAGTTTCTATACATTCTCATCGGAGTCAAACAATGTTCGGTTTAGGTTTATTAGCTCCAACGATAGTATAATTCATTCATCATTCTTAAAGAGAAACATACCGTCCCGCTTAAGAAAAATTCTTAAGCGGGTATTTTAATTTGAAACAATAATGTTTATATTGCTATCGTTCAGGACAAATGGAAGTCGGAATCATGAAACCATCAGCCTCTTCAAAACAGCTGAACTTATAAAACAAGTGAAGTCACATGGTATTTTGATGACAGTTAGGAAGGAAAATATAACACCTAAATCAGATACTTAGGACATTTAAGTATTGAGGAGCGGTTTGTATGAATGAAATGAAAAACTGTAGAAGTCTCGGGTTATGTTATGTATGTAGTAAAAATGAAAGGAGAAAAAAAGATGCCAAAAGAAATACGAGAAAAAGAACTGAATGCAAATGAATTTGATTTAGAAGTAGAATTATTAGATTTGGATGAAGTATCAGCCATTCCAGAAACAACAGCTAGCAGTGGCTCAACAAGCTGTTCGGCATCATCAACATGCGGCTCAACATCATGCTGCGGTTCATGTTAATAATCATCTAGAAGGCTAAGAGTCAGTTTTTGAAGGAAAAGATGTACAAAAAATTACTTTTGAACTGGAGGAACAAATGATGACAAAACCAATGAATGCTAAGGAAGTAAACACAAAAGAATTTGATTTAGAGGTAGAACTATTAGATTTGGATGAAGTGTCAGCCATTCCTGAAACAACAGCTAGCAGTGGCTCAACAAGCTGTTCGGCATCGTCAACATGTGGCTCAACATCATGCTGCGGTTCTTGTTAATAGTTATTGAAGGTCAAGAGTCAGTTTTGTAAAACAATATAAACAAAAAAATTACTATTCTATAGGAGGAACAAATGATGACAAAACCAATGAATACTAAGGAAGTAAATACAAAAGAATTCGATTTAGAAGTAGAGCTATTAGATCTTGATGAAGTATCAGCGATTCCAGAGACAACAGCTAGCAGTGGCTCAACAAGCTGTTCAGCATCGTCTACATGCGGCTCAACATCGTGCTGTGGTTCTTGTTAATGACTTGACTATTATTATCAGGCGGTTGAAACAAAGAATTGTGACAACCGCCTGATTATACTAAAGAAGAGTGAAAAAATTAATTTTTCGAGTAGATTATTGCCTTTTAGAAAAATTACATAAAGGTAAGGATGTGTTGTTGTGTATCAAACCTGTATATATAACTATGACAGTACATTAGAACAATCATTGCTATCACTTATTGATGATATGTGGAAAGGTACTCCATATTTTGTTTCAAAAGGCTGGGAAGGCGGGCCACATATTCAGTTGATTACAAAAAATAAAATATTGGATTTTGAGTATACAGCTTTGGAAAACAGAGTCGGCCGTCTCATTGAAGAAAACCCTTTAGACAAATCGTACATTGAAAAAGTAAAGAAAAAATATCATCAAAGTTTCCAATTGATTTCAAATTTGGAGAGTAAGAAAAATGAACGAGTGATTCGAGAACATGGTGAAATAGACATCTTTCCATATTCTTTTCATTTTCATAATGAAAGAATAACTAGCTTATATGTGGCTGAACGATTCAGACATTACCAACTGCTACTAGATACCAGAAAATATCTAGAAACGCAGAAAGTAAGTGTTGAGGAGCTATTCCCACTTATTTTTTCAAGGGTCTCAGATATTTATCATGAAGAAAATAACAATAAAGGTTACCTTTCATTTGTCTCGCATGTTCAAGGCTTCTTTGAGCTTTCAGCCAAGCAAAAGAAACCTTATACCGAAAAATCATTTGAGGCACTTTATTTAGAAAAACAAACGGGTTTTAAGGACTCTAAGCAAGCACATTCACAATTAATTAATAGATGGTTTGAGTATTTTTCGGAGTTTTATGGATGTTGTTTAAGCCAGATGGATGAATTAATAGATGATCACTATAAAGCGGAATTGGCTCGTACGATTGAGGAATTAGAGAAGAATTTTGAAAATGATTTTCATAGAAACTTTGTTGGCTATTCAAAAAGAAATAATTTTATGGAAAATCCCGAAGCAACGGCTTATCGATTTACTGTAAATTTGCTGTATTTAATACTCCCTTATTTTAATATTAGTGCTTTGAAGAAGCAAAAGTATATTTATATGGCGTACAGAGAAGTGGAAAAAAATAAAGGGAAGACTTGGAGGGAGGAGTTAAATCTTGACTATAACAGTTACTCAAAATCCATTTAGCGTTTATCGAGGAACCAATACCTCTGATCAGTGGTATTTTGAAATGCGAGATAAAGCAAAGGAAATTCATACATTTATAGACGAGATTAACAAAATTTACGAAAAAATTGAAAGAGAGAAGGAAAATGTAGTTAGTCAAATCGAAGAAGAATTTTCTTTGCAAAAAGATCCAAAATTATTGAATTTGAAACGAGATGTTCATAATTTACGCAGCGTTCGTTTAAAGAAATACGAAGGACCCATTCTGTTGAGTCGTCTAGTAGAACTTTTAAATCAATTAGATTTATATCAAGAAATGCTGCAACAAAGTTATGAAGAAGCGGTAGTGAAATCAAGAGAGATTCTTCAGCGAGAAATAGCAAATGACCAATTGCAAAAGACAGTTTTATTTTTCAATCAAACAATTTATAAGAACATTGAAAAATACTTATCAAAACCTGTACAGACACATAATAAAAAAGAAAAAAAGTTGGATAATTTTATTATCAATTTGTTAATGCGTAGCTCAATGAAAACTAGTCCGTTTTCTTATCTTACTCAAACGGGCTCCTCTGGAAATCGATTTTTAATTAAAAAGAAAGCAAACATTGAATTGAACCATGCGTTACTTTTTAGAATATTTTTGGAAATCATTCGTTCGGATAAAGAAGCATTAGAAAAAATTCCAGTCCATGTTTCTAAATTTGGCCAAAGAGACTCCAAGATTTTCTATGTTACTCAAGAAAATGTTCCGCAATCTAAGAAAATATATGAAACAAGAGATAAGCTGGTTGAAATGGGAATTGCGGAAGAAGTAATTCAATTTCTAAAGAAAAATCAGGGTCAAACGATATTTTATAAAGACTTTGCTCAATTTCTTAGAGAAAATGAACTATATTCGGAACACGAGTTGGATGTATTTAAAAGACTTGTTTCCACAAAAATATTAGTTCAAAAAATTACAGTAAATGCTAAAAGAAATCTTGTTGAAGAAATGATTGCCTATTTAAAAGAACAGGGCATATGTGAAGATCTATCACTCCAGCTTCAGTTTATGAATGAATTAAAAAAGAAGTTCGAGGAGGCAGGTACTAATGAGCGGTTAGTTCTTTGGAAAAAAATTGAGGATGTTATTAAAAATTTGAGTGAAAACATTCCGAATTTTGGTACAGAAATTCTTTATGAAGATATATTGTTTGATGCTCAAAATAATAAGAGCAGTCTTAAAGATATCGAAAATAAATTTTCTAATCATTTTTTTGAAGAAATTACAGCATTCTTACTGTTGTTTGATGTGAATATTCGTGTGCAATATGAAGTTGCTGCGCTTTATAAGAAATTATATGGGGATTCAGAAACCAGTTTATCTGACAGCAATTTATTAAACAACGTATTCTTTGAAAAATTGAGATACTTCTTCCCTTATTTCCAAGACATGGATTACCGCTATGATGAAGCAATTGCCCCTGAAATAAAGATTTTGGATGATCTTAGAGATGAATTCAAGGCATTCTTTTCTCAATACTTAGATGAAAATAACACTAAAGAAATAGATTTTCAAGAACTTATCAAACCATTTTCTAAAAAAATTCCTGAGTATATTAAATACGGCAATGAATTTAGTATGACGTTTTTTTATCAACTTTTTCAGGACAAAGTAATTTTAAACGATATTTATGATGGTCAGGAAAAATTTCTATCTAGATTTAAAGACTTTTTTGAGAATTTGAATGACGATTTACTATATCAAGAATATGTTCAAAAAAATTATTATGAGAAGAATTATTATGAAGTGACAGAGCTGTTTGGTTTTAATGGTGGAATTCATGATAGATATTATGATCAAAAATTGAATTTGGAATTTGGAAATCAGAGGTTTCATGATGTAGGGCATCCGAGTATATCTGAATTTTCTGTTAAATATGATGAGCAAACGAAAAAACTGAAAGTGTTTGATCATCAAAAGAAAGAAGCGAAGGTGGCCTACAAATCGTCATTAGTTCCTGTCTTTCTCCCAGGTGTTCTATCTGTATTACTACTTCTGTTTCAAAGCGGGAGAATTAATTTTGATATTAATTATTTCCTGAAAAAAAGAAGTGATATGCCAAGAATAATATTTGAAAATATTGTGATGTACAGAAAGAAGTGGAATTTAAAACTTGAAGACTTTGCAAATATAAACAAAGAGGCTTCAAATGAATTAGAGCTGTATTTACTTATTAATGACTATTTTTTAAATAAGCAGTTACCTAAAACATTCTTTTTAAAGAAATACCGTAGGGGTGAAGAAATCTCTGCAATGAAGCCATTGTTTATTGATATCACAGTACCAATATTATTCAAACATTTTATTAATGAAATTATACATGAAGAAAATCAAGATCCTATGTTTTATATCGAAGAGGTGTTACCTGAATTTGAAAATAAGCTTAAAGAATATGTTGTTGAATATACGATTGACAATTAGGAGGGTGAACCATGCAAAACTATAATGTAAAGGTAGAAAAATTAACAAAGAATTATGGAAAAAAAGCTGTTTTGAAAGGAATAGACTTTACTGCTGAAAAAGGTGAAATTATAGGTGTTATCGGTAAAAACGGTGCTGGGAAATCGACATTCTTGGAAATTTTAATGACGATTAAAGATTATAATGACGGGAAGGTCGTTGTTTTTGGTAATAACCTGAAGGAAATTGATCAAGCTGATTTGGGAAAAATCAAAAGTAATATTTCAGCTGTACTTCAGCCAACACAGTTTTATAAAAAATTAAAAGTAAAAGAATTACTAGATCTTTTCCGTTCCTATTATGGAAGCAAAGTGGATTTAAAAGAAATTATAGAAGAATTTGAACTACAAGAGCATTTAAATACGTTTTTTGATAACTTATCAGGGGGATGGAAGCAAAAGGTTAGCCTTGCAATTGCTTTTTCTTCAAAACCACGTTTGATTATTTTAGATGAACCGACAACTGGTCTGGATCCACATATGCGAAACATTTTATGGGAAAGCATTACAGGCTATATTAAAAAAAATGACAGTACAGTGATTTTATCAACGCATTACATGGACGAAATCGAACTTTACTGTGATAAAGTTCTTTTCATTAATGACGGTGTAACAGAAGTATTTGATACTCCTGAAAATATACTGAAATCCGGTCATAAATCAATTAATAGCTTCTATCTTGATAAAATCGCCAAATAAGGAGGAATAAACATGTTATTAACGCAAATTAAATATGACTTAAAGATGTTCTTCAGAGAGCTATTCTATTTAGTATTCACAGTTTTTGTACCACCCGTAACTTATATTTTAATGGGACAAATGTTCAGTAATGCAACCTATAGCGGGGGAATGAACTATGTTCAAGTATATACGCCATCGTTTATTGTCCTAATTAGCTTTTCAGTAGTATTTTTTGCCTTTGGATTTGATCAGGTAATGAATCGTGCAGCTGGGATTGAAAAAAGGCTTTTCATTACACCAATAACAGATAAAATTCTTTTAATGTCCAGTATTGCTAAGTCATTCATTATTGCCACTGCAGGATTTTTCTTAATAACATTAATTGGCCTTCTTGTTTATGATTTGAAACTTTCTATTGTTAACTTTTTGGTTTCATATCTAAGCTTGCTGCTTATCAATGCAGTAATGTTGGTTTATTCTCATGCCATTTATTCAAATTTCAAAGAAGTAAAAACAGCATTAATTATTTCTATTGTTTTATTCCAAATTGTTATGTTTACTGGTGGCTTTTCTGTTCCTGTGGAGAGTCTGCCTAATTTTATTCAATATGTATCTTATGCGAATCCGTTCTATCATTTAAATAACATATATATTTCTGTTTGGAATCAGTCATTTGAACTTAATCAAGATATGTTAATTTCGGTTGGTTACGCTTCGGCTCTCCTCATTATTTCATTAGTTGTTATTAAGCTCAACAACAAGAAGGAGTGATTATTATGATTATTAAAGCTAGAAGAAATATTCGATATCACTATAATGAACCAGATTTATTTATATATGGGCCAAACGAAAAAATAAAATTAAAATTGAGCGTTTCTGAATATGAAAACATTACTTCTTTGATTAGTAAGGCATACCAAGGAAGTGAAGAAACAGAACTGTTTGAAGAGTTTATGCGCTATAGGAAATTGACTCAGTTTCTTATAGAAAAACATATTTTTTATCTGGTTGATCCGGAAATCTATAACATTCACAAAAGCAGTATCTATTTGCCATGGGTAGAAGAGCATTGTCTATCCGTGGAAAAAGGTCTAAAAGAAATTGAAAAAATCTGTGTAAATATTCCCCAATCGTTTTTTGGTGCAACTTGCCTAAAAGAATTGTTGGAAGAGAATCAAATTAAAAGTGAAATTACAAATGTAGAGAATATTGAAGTTCTGACAGATGGAAAAATTGTTGCAAAATATCATATTGGAAAAAAAGGAGAAAGAATCTGGGTTTCAACAAGAAACCATAGGAATTTTGAAGAGGTATCAGCAGAGGATATTTCAGAGAAACTTCTGTCAGGTTTCCTATTTTATAGCGCCATTATATCTGTTATTGGTAAAAATTCCCCTGTATTCAATATAAATACTATGATGGAAGTTGAAAGAAAAGTGGCTTTTGACGGAATTGAAAAAGTGGATTATCAATTTTCTGGACGGACGCATCAAGACGCTATAAAGAATTTTAATTCGCTTGAAATCTTTGTAAAGAAATATGATTCAAAGATCGTTTCCTTTAATAATGATAAAGCATATTTCAATTACAACCAATCTCCATTGCAGGTTATTACCGTACAAACAGAGGACGAAGAAAATTACTATTTCGCAGATATTTCTTATGAAAGGCTGGCACAATTTCTTGCAGAAGCAGCATTTCTTGAGATCCTAAAAAACAGTTATTCAAAAGAACTTTTACTGAAGCAACAGGAAAAAATCATATATAGTACCCAACACGATAAGACAGGAGAACTTTTCAGATTAGATTTGAATGAGTTAGAGGAATCCGACCTTATCAGTAGTTTACTGAATCAAGAAAAGCTATCAGTAAATTTCTATCTCCAGTCTTGTGTAGGTGGAGGGTATTACTTATATGTTGTAAATAACGATTCAGAGACACTAATTTTCCAAATCCCTGTAAGAACAGCTGCTCAGCTGACAACAGTCATACTGACTTGGATTAGTATGTATAAAAACGATGTATCTGTCAAAGAGTCATTCTTTAAATCTGTAGATTTAAATGAGTTCCGATTCAAGGAAGATGGTTCTTTAAATTGGAACATATCTATTCAAGAAAAACAAGTAAGCGGACAGCAGACTACTGTGGGAAAAATTCTCGATGAAAATGGTTTTGAATATGAACTTTTGGAGGTGGAGTAATGTCCATACAAACAATTGCAGCTACTACAATTCTGATAAACCAAAAGTATATTTTTATTCATTCATCACAGAATGACTCTTCCTTTTGTTTCAACTGCTATAAAGAGCGAACAAAAGAATTAAAATGCTATCAACAGTATTTCGGTTGGCTAGAGGATCAGCCAAACCAGCTAGAATCTGAATTAATCGCTATGCTTGTTCAGAAGCTTGAAAAAAGTAATGAACCGTTCCTATATGAGCTCAATCGGGATACATTGGAAATTCAGGCGAAAGCAACCTTCAAGCGAGGAGATTGTGAGTGTAATGTAAACACAAGTTCGAATCAGCCCATTGAATTGGATACGATTTTCGATCCAAAAGATAACCGACAACTGAGCTTTGAAAAGGTTCGGGAGAAAATTGAAAAAAACAAGAGGTTAATCTATGCGCATCCATCGTCGATTGTGAATGCATTAACGCGTTCAGGAGATTCCTACGGGACACCGATGGTACAGACCGAGGTACTGTATAAGGGGATTTCAATGCTTTCCTATGGTCGAACAGGGACTTTTGAAAAATCAAAATATATTTCTATTCTGGAATCGTTGGAGCGTTATGCTACAGCGTTTCCTTATAAAAAACAAAAAAACGCGATACGGGAAAAGGATTGTGAAATTATTGATCTTACGCTGAGTGAAGTAATGACACAATGCGATTATGGTAATCCAGAGAATTATACAGAAGATCAGCCTTTGAACTATGAAAAAGTTTGGGCATTGCACAGTGAAAAAGAAGTTTTAATTCCCGAGCAGTTGATTTATTACAATTCTCATGTTGTTTCTGATGAAAAGAGATATATTTATGAAAGCTCCAATGGTAGTGCTCTCGGTTCAACAGAGGCTGAAGCGAGTCTGCATGCGATGCTAGAACTAATTGAAAGAGATGCTTTTTTAGCTACATGGTATGGACAGATTCCACCTGTCAGAATTGATGAATCAAGCATTTATTCTACAAAAATACAGGCTTATCTAGAATCTCTCAAGCGAAAAGATATCCGTGTTCATTTGTTTGATATATCTATGGAAGTGAGAATCCCGACAATCTGGGTGTTATTAGAAAAGAAGGAGCCTAAGGAAAATGAAATGGCCTTCTATACAGCTGCAGCTGCCTCTTTTGACTTGGAAGAGTCTATAGAACGAGCATTGATTGAAGCTACAACAGCGATTACTGTTTTTACAAATGTATTCAATAATCAGGAATATCAGACTAGAAAAAGACAATTGTTGAAGAATCCTCAATCCGTTCACAGGTTAGAAGACCATTTGCTTCTTTATTCAAATAAGGAAATGAAAAATGCATTTAAATTTGCATTAGATACTGAAATGGTTTCTTCCTTCGAGCAATTAGAAGCAGGGTATACAACATATCAAGGGAAATTTTTAGAGGTTGTTCGAGCGCTTGAAGAGCAATTGGTCATCATCTCTGGTAAAGCATATCGGGCTAAGACAGAGAATCCGAATTTATTTTCTGCAGGATTTGTGAACGTAAAATATATAGTACCTGGTATGCTGACGATGACCTTTGGACATCAAAATAGACGAGTCGTAAATCAGCGTATTGAAAAGGCTATTCAGTTTAAGAAGAAAGGGAAGTTAGATAAAGACTGGATAGAAAAGACACCGCATCCATTTCCATAAATGAATGGGAGGAATAAGGATGATTGATCAACATTATTTAGAACGATTCGGGGAGGATTGTTATAAGCAAACATTGTCTGCTGCAAAAATTGATGGAGATTTGTTGTTTAAAAATCATATAGATGTGATTGACATGAAATTTTTGAAAGAGCTTGGAAAAAGTGATGGCTGGAGTTCGATTATTTATGATCTCTACTATTATTTAGAAATGATACAACGGATAGATTTTTTCAGCAAATACTATTTCCACTCTTTTTCTCCAAAAGCTAGAAATATTGATAGTCTCAAATTGGTGTTTGTCCATAAGACACATATGTTTGTTTACAATGCATTAACAGACAAAATTTATGTGTATAAGCAAGAGTATTTTAAAGGATTGAATGCTGAAAAAGACTATCTAGTCATAGTAAATGATAATCGTCAGCTCCAAAAAATCTATGGTGATTTTTCAACGATGCTAGGTTTACTGAATACAGGCCACTATCTCTATAATCTTGACTTTGTTTTAAATGGTCATCAAATTCGGCATCGTAGACTAACAACGATTTCGTTGGAGAAACCACGTGAATTTGTCACAATTCCTCTTGTTTTAGAAATAGCTATGGATCAAGAATATCATTTGAGTACAGAAGATATAAAAGAGCAACCAGAAACAGAATTTTTCAGGAAAAGGGTATCGGAGCAAAATATTCGAGGTGACGCAGTCGTAAGAAAGATTTTGTCTGCTGATACTCATCGTCAGTTATTGAAGGAGTGTCAAGTAGCTGTGCAAGACTATCCTGAAATAGGTTTGTGGAGTTTTATAGATAATATTACTGATTTCAGAAGCGGGTTTTACAAGATTGGAGAAAAGTGTGAATTTATTCAACCCAATGAAAAATTTATGTATAAGAAGATGTTACATGAATATCAAGATTTCACTAATCTAGAGGGAATGAATTATTGGTTCTTCTTTACATTTGAAAATACGGGACATGATTATGATGAAATGTTTTTGAAGATTGGTCATTTTGCTCAACGTTTATCCATTATTGCAGCGAAATATGGATTAGCTGCTCGTGGGATTAAAAATTATAATGACACTACAATAAAAGAGAAATTCAATTTAGAAGAAAATAAACAGATTGGCTACTCATTAAATCTTTTTAAGAGCTGGAATACAAGTCACAGTATATTTTTAAAATAAAGGGGAGTAGTAGTATGTGGATATCTAAACACTTATTCATTCATGATTATCTATTAATTGAGGAATTTTTAAAAGATTGTCTGTTGCCTTATTTAGATGAAGAAAAGGTTCGATATTTCTTCATTCGCTATTGGGATGGGGGTCCTCATATCCGATTGAGATACCAAACAGAACCTGAAGTAGCAGATAAATTTGAAAAAGATTTAAATCAATTACTGGAGAGATTTCATCAAAAGCATAAGAATCATACGTTCCAACCTATTTCATATGATGATGCGATTGTACAGACAGAAGGCATTAAACCAACTGCTCCATATCCGAATTTTTCAATTCAAACAATTGATTATGTACCAGAGCTTAACCGTTATGGGGGAGAGAAAGCGATGGGACTGTCCGAAGAAATGTTTGTACACTCGTCAAGATTTGCTGGGCAAATTATTCAAAAGCTAAACCGAAATCAACGTTATGTATTAGCAATTGATCTCATGTACCTCTGTACAGAAGTTGCTGAAGAATTAGGATATATTGAGAAGCATGAGACAATGTTCCTTGCGTATCGAGAAATATGGACACAATTTTCTAAGAATAAGACTTCGGAGAATTTATACAAAGTGATTAGCAACAGAATTAGTAGCTTGAAAAAGGGAGAACTTGCGACTGCAATCTATCAGCCGTATCTCAAGGTTTTTAAGTCATTGCTTGCCCAAATAAAACTATGTCAAACGACTTACGAGCCAGAGTACGCCTTTTATATAGTCATCTCTCATCTTCATATGCTGAATAATCGATTAGGCGTTTCTCCGGAATTTGAATTCATTTTCTCAGATGCTTTCCTTAAAGCTGGATGATTTCTTAAAAGGGGGAGTTTAATTTGTGGAACTTTAAAGGTGAGCGGAATATTGAAAAAAAATTCATGGATTATCATATGATGTCGATCAATGAACCTGAATTCACCAATACTCAAGTATATGCTCACAGACCGAGGGAAATACAGGGAAATGGTAATTATCCACTAATTGATTTGGATTATACAGTTGACCAAGAAAATTTATTTGAAAGAATTTTAGCTACAAGATATTCGGCAAGGGAACCATTCAAAGCCAAGGTAAAGGTTGATAGAAAGTTAATGGCACAATTTGCTCAATTGGCTATGATTGGCGGAGATAGAGAGAGTCGTACATACCCTTCCGGTGGGGCACAGTATTATGTCAACATTTACTTTTTATTCAACGAGCAATTGGTAGATATTGATTTAATAGAGCAGGGAAATATTATGCGGCTGAATAGTGATACTCACAAGTTATTGGTTAAACAATATCAGCCGTGGAATGAAATCAGTAACGTATTTATTCAAAAGTATCTTGCTAATACAGCACAGTTCGCTATTGCATTAAGTTGTGACATGTCTGAGATCTCTGGGAAGTATACAGATATCTCGTACAAGTTGGTGCAACAAGAGGCTGGACATATTGGACAGAATATTCAGTTAGTAGCGAACTATCTAGGATTGGAAAGTGTACCCTTAGGCGGTTTTTATGATATTGAGTTATCAAGACTTTTGAGAGATAATCAAACATCTTTGTATGCATTTCTTTTAGGCTAGAAAGGAGCTGAGATGGAATATGTATTGCTTAAAATTGAAATATCAAGTAAAAAAAGTCAACGATTTCTTTATGATTCAGGATTGTGTAACATTAGAAACCGTCATGGCTTTTAAAGTCAAAGATATGGAGTTTAATAAATTAAAAGAAATTGTCTATCATGGTATAGATGAAACAACAGACAGTTCGGAGAATAGGCTTGGGAAGCAACTGTTGGAAAAGGATTCTAAACTGTTTACTTTCTATGAAAAACAAAAATCTAGAGATCTTTTGAATCTAGTTAGAAGCTATACGGAATTCTTTACCCCGTATTTTATATCAACAGAAGCGATTAGTGAATACGTGATTTTTGCAGAAAAAATTATTGAGACGGGGAAAATATTTAACGTTCAAGTCTTTTTAGAAGATAAATTCCCAAATGTTCAAGAGTTTCTGGAAAAATCACCGTTTATTCAAACTGTATACGATGAGAAACAACAGAACAATATTGATTTGCTAATTGGAACACAAAAGAAAATTGTAGAGACAACTCAAATAGACTCTTTTGCAAACTATGTACTGGCATTGAGCTGTCAGGAAAATAGTTTGGAGATAGGTCCATTAATTAATACAACCAAATTCGAGATTCCTAAGTTTTCATTAGAAGGAGAGCAGAATGCAGCAATAATGCATCATGAAGAATTACTGATGTGTTTCTTCTTAGAGAGAATTCTATTTATTCAGTTATTCAAATTATATAATAAAATGCGGCAAAATGAATTTTTCCCAACTAGAAACAAAGTCTGTATAAATCGAATGGATCTCCAAGGGTACAGTGAAGCGGTTACACTTTATCCAAAATATTTAGTTGAGTTTGTATAACTAGGGTGGAACCACTCGAAAGTAATGAGTTAGTCGCTTGTATAAAATAAATCATGATTGTAAGGAAAATACTCATAACTGTGTATTTTCCTATTTTTTTTTAACATTTATGTAATGAAATGAATAACCTAATATACTTTTGATAATAATAGAGTAAAGAAGGTTATCCTATAATTGTAAAGAAAAACAAGGGAGGGGTAAAAATGGAAGTCTTGCTAAGGGGATTCAGAGAAGAAGTGTTGTCAGAATATATGGTTAGGAAATTAAAAAAAAGACATAACCTGACTAGAATTCAAGAGTTGAAGTGTAAATTAGGTATTGAAGTTTGCCTCATAAATATGGGTAAAGCAATTCCAGTTTATATGACAGCATTTTTACTTCATTCTATTTGGCTGACATTTATTTTTCACAGTGCTTATTTCTTGATAAGGCTAAATGCTAGAGGTATTCATGCTCAAAAAAGTAGTACCTGCACTTTAATAAGTGTTTTCCTATTCGGAATATTACCGATAATGGTACCAGATATTTCACTATCAGAACCGATTATCTGGATTGTTATTCTAGCTGTATATAGCTGTCTTTATAAGTATGCCCCCCAAGATACAGAAAAGAACCGCATTAACGATAAGGTGTTAAGAGCAAGGCTGAGAAACAGAGCCATTATAGGTTATTCGATATGTGTGGCAGTTATGGTTAGTACTAGTTCACAAGTAGTAATCAATCAAGTATTTTTTGGAAGTTTACTAGCTGTAATTTGTATCCTTCCAATAACATATAAAATATTAATAAATAAGAGAGGAAGATGAAAATGAAAAAAATTCAAAGAATGTTTACTGAAGGTTTAATCAATCTATTTATTGGAGTAGGTGCGTTAAGCGTGGAGAATTTCTGTTTGTTGTATAATTTTGAACCAGAAATTCCAGAGGAATTAAAGAAGTAGATTTTAAGCAAAAAGTATAAATTTACCTGATATTACAATTTACTGATCTATAGTATAATATATAGTGAAAGTTTACTATATAGAAATGAGGGGTCAGTGATTGACTATATTAGCATTCATACAAGTAGCAATTTATTGTATTTTGGTAAGCTTTGTTTTAGGTAAACGTTTCTTTCAAAAGGAAAATATTATTGCAGTCATCTTATTTAGTTTAATGATGGCCTGGCTATATCCTTATTTAGACATTTTTGGTTCATTATTAATATTTGCATTTGTTCTAGCTATTTTAAAGCATACCTATCGAAAATGGATACCTGCATTGTACGACGCATCAATTTTATTGATTGCTATGATTCTGATTGATCATTTAACAACTTTTATTATGGGAAAAGTCTTAGAGATTAGTACTGTTTCAGAATCAAATGAAACCATTTTTCCGGTGATATTACTTCATCAATTTATTACCCTAATTACTGGGCTTATCTTTATAACTTTTTGGAAAAGATTGAATATTCGGATTTTTGAAAAGGATGAGAATGACAGGAATTTACAGCGTATTTTAGCTTTCCTGGGGCTTTTTACATATGTGATTTATTTTACAATGATTGTGTATGTAAGATTAACGGGAAACCAAAATACGCTGGTATTGATGAATACCATGTACTTATTTATCTATTTTGCTATTTTTGCTGTCAGCTTGTCGTTTCTAGTATATACCTTCAGAAAGCAGTTTGAGATGAGGGAAAAAGAAATTGAACTAAACAGTATACAAATGTACACGGAACAGCTGGAAAAAAACTATTATGAAATGCGAACTTTTCGCCATGATTACATCAATATCCTGTCTTCTATGTCTGAATACATCACCAATCGTGATATGACAGCTTTAGAGAGCTATTTTAATGACAATATAATGCGTGTCAGTCAAGAGATTCGTGACAATGATTTTAAGATGAGGGGTTTGTCTCAAATTAAAATTCCTGAAGTAAAAGGTTTGGTATCCTCCAAATTGATTACTGCACAGGAAAAGGGGATAGATGTGGTTTTTGAATGTCCTAACGAAATACATGATCTGAATATGGATAGTGTACTGTTGTGCCGCTGTATCGGAATTATTTTAGACAATGCAATTGAAGCAGCAGAAGAAGTAGAAAAGGGGATGGTTCGAGTTGGATTTGTAGAACTTGAACAATCAGTATCCTTTGTGGTTTGGAATACGTTTAGAGATACTGGGCATAAGCTCTTTCAATATTTTGAAAAAGGTTTCTCAACAAAAGGAGAAAATCGAGGGTTGGGGCTGAATAGTCTGAAGAAAATGGTAGATCAAGAAAATAAGACACGGTTGGATACAGTGATAGAGGATAATTATTTTAAGCAGGAAATTGTAATTTTAAAGTGAGGGATCAAGATGATTGATGTTTTTATCTGTGAAGATCAAAAGGAACAAAGAGAAAGGATAGCCAGGTATGTCTCTAATTATATTATGATTGAAAACCTTGATATGCAACTGGTTCTAACAACCGCAAATCCAGAAGAAGTATTAACGTATATAAAAGAGAGCAATCGATCAGGTTTATATTTTCTTGATATCGACTTGAATCATGAGATGAATGGCATCACACTTGGCGCGGAAATTAGAAAAATTGATCCAACAGGTGATATTGTTTTTGTCACTACTCACTCCGAACTTACTTATTTAAATTTCATTTATAAGGTAGCCGCGATGGATTTTATTATTAAAGATGATGTTAATTCTATACAGAGCAAAGTTGTTAGCTGTTTGAAGGTGGCAAATGAAAGAAAGCAAGTAACAAACAGGACATCTAATAAAAAATTTGTTCAGAGAATTGCAGATAAAATTATTAGTGTCAATTATGATGATATCATGTTTTTTGAATCCTCCCCATTACATAAAGTTGTTTTACATTTGGACAATCGCCAAGTAGAGTTCTATGGGAAGTTGAAAGATGTAGAGAAAGAGTATGAAGGCTTCATTCGTTGCCATAATTCTTTCGTAGTGAATATTGACAATATACAGGAAGTTGACTTTAAGAACAAAGAAATTCTAATGAAAAATGGGGAAATTTGCTATGGGTCTGCTCGAATGATTAAAGCTGTACAAAAAAAATTAGAAATGAATGATAGCGAATAAGAAATAGTGTAGAGACTCAATAAGAGCCACAAAAATTCTCTGCATGGATTTCTAGCAAAGCCATATAGCAACAATGGTTGTATGGCTTTTTGTTTTTATAAATAAGTTTAGCAGAAAAATTTATCCATATTTAAGTGAGTAAATGATCAAAATATACATGAGCATCCAGTAAATAGATATACATAGGCTAGGATAAATAAATTAGTTGATCATGCAATAAATTTCAACTTTCTACAAAAAAAGTGTGCACAGCAATGAAACAATTGCATGCTTGAACTGAAAGGAGATAAAAAGAATATGATAGTTAATATTGCCCGGTAAATAATAGTCAACAGGCTAACATTTGCAGGGTATTTTTTATGATGATATTTACAGTAACTAGAAATTTTTATACTAATTGTCTTTAGTGCTAGTTAACAACTTGACAGATTTCTAAATGGGGAGTACTATACATTAGCTACTAAAAAAAGTTATTGTGAAGTAACATTTTTCTAATGCAATGCATTACAATACTTATAGTCTACGTTCATATACAACTAGATTTTTAATTTAATAAGTAGAAGGTAGGTGTAGTAATGAAAAATCTAGTAAGTAAAAAAGATGACCTATTCAACAACTTTTTAGGAATATATTTTATAGCTGTTTTAATGTTATGGATTAAAACTTATATCACTCAAATAACACAATTTGAACTAGGTGTAGAAGGAGCTCTTCAACAATTCCTTTTACTATTAAATCCACTAGGATCAGCCATGCTGTTTCTAGGATTTTCGTTTTTATTTAAAGGAAAAAGAAAATATTCATCTTTAGTAATAGTTTATACCTTGATGTCTATTCTTTTATATGCCAATATTGTTTATTACCGATTTTTTAGTGATTTCATTACATTACCAACAATTTTCCAAACGCAGAACTTTGGCGATTTAGGTGGTAGTGTTCTTTCTTTACTTAAGCCTTATGATATCTTGTTCTTTGTGGATGTTCTTGTCATGTTCTATCTACGTTTCTCAAGAAAAATACAAAAAGAAACTGAACGTGTAGGGTATAAAAAAGCAACGGCAATTATTGCATTAGCATTAGCAGTATCCATTGTAAATTTAGGCCTAGCTGAAACTAGTCGTCCACAATTGTTAACACGAGGTTTTGATAGAAACTATATTGTGAAGTATTTAGGGATGTATAACTATACGATTTATGATTCAGTAGAAACTATGAAAGCTTCTTCACAGAGAGCTTTGGCAGATAGTAGTGATACGACAGAAGTAATTAATTATACAAAATCTAATTACGCCAAACCTAATGCAGACTATTTTGGTGCAGCAAAAGGCATGAACGTTATCTATTTACATTTAGAATCGTTCCAAAACTTTCTTATTAACTATAAATTAAACGGTGAGGAAGTTACACCATTTTTAAACTCATTAACAAAAGATAAGAATACAATGTATTTTGATAATTTCTTCCATCAAACAGGTCAGGGTAAAACTTCAGATGCAGAATTTATGCTAGAAAATTCTTTATTTGGGTTACCACAAGGGTCTGCTTATATTACAAAAGCACAAAATACGTACCAGGCTGCTCCAAGCATTTTAAAAGATCATGGTTATACATCAGCTGTATTCCATGGGAATAACGGAAGCTTCTGGAACCGAAATGTGATTTATAAGTCCTTTGGATACGAGCATTTCTTTGATGCAAGTTATTATAATACTGGTTCTTCAGGTGATATGGCTGAATATGGTTTGTTAGATAAACCGTTCTTTGAACAATCACAAAGTCTTTTAAGTTCGTTACCACAACCTTTTTATACAAAATTAATTACAGTAGGTAACCATTATCCGTATAAAATGAGTCAAGATTTAGTAACAATTGATAAAGCGAATACTGGCGATGCAAGTGTTGATAATTATTTCCAAACAGCACGCTATGCAGATGAAGCAATCAAACAGGTCTTCAATCAATTAAAAGAGTCGGGCCTATATGATAATTCGATGATTGTTCTTTATGGTGACCATTACGGTATTTCAGATAATCATAATAGAGCAATGGAGCAAGTGATTGGCAAAGAAATTACACCTTATGAAAGTGCTAATTTGCAACGCGTACCATTATTTATCCATGTTCCAGGAATGCAAGGTGGAACTAACCATACTTATGGTGGCCAAATAGATCTTCTTCCAACGTTATTGCATTTACTAGGAATTGATACGCAAAATTTCATTCAATTTGGTTCTGATTTATTATCAGAAGAGCATGATGAAATCGTACCATTCAGAAATGGAGATTTTGTTAGTCCTACGATTTATTCAATTAATGAAAAATTTTATGATAATAAAACAGGTTTGCCTCTAGATGATAGTCAATTAGACTTTGCTAAGTCGATGAAAAACGAAGTAGATCATAAACTAAAATTATCGGATCAAGTCGTCAATGGTGACTTATTGAGATTCTATACACCAACAGGGTATACACCTGTAGATCCATCAAAGTATAATTACTCTAAAGACACTAAGAACACGACTGTAGAATCTAATTAATTGATTTTTAATGGGCAGTTTAAGAAAATATGGTGGATATATTCAAAAGTTTAAGTAACTTATGATATCTTACCGTTTTCTTGAATTGCCTTTTTGTATGGGCTGTTTTGGATAGAAGATAAAAAGGTGTTCTCTCTAACAGCTGTTTGCATAAGTTTATATGGTATTTATGATGGCTTGTGATACAGCAATTTGATGCATTTATTTTCTATATAAAAAAACAGTAGGATGCTGTCCATTCAAAATTCACTCCTTGAAAAATAAAAAACACTCAAAATCTTATGAATACAAGTTTTTGAGTGTTTTTTGTGTAAAACAATTAAAATAAGAGATCACAGCATCCAAGTTCAAGAAAAAAATTAAATGACCTCTCCAATAAATCTTCCCACCCCTCTTAACAACCAATAAATTAATCTGAATGGGAATAAAAACAATTCAGGTATCAAAAATAGTACGTTAATAAATAATTCTACTAGAGGGGACTTATTATAACTCTTTCTGTTTCTTCTCGTTTTCTTTTTCCTTTTTTGCCACCATTCGATCATGGAACTCATCCCCTTTTTCAATAATAGTTACTAACTTTACTTAAGTATATTTACGTTTCAAAGTTGTAGTTCGTTTCATTTTCTGACGATTTTGTTGAAATAAACATATGGTTTTAAGCTACTAGGGGAGACGGGCTGAAAGTAAATTTTATAAATAAAAAGGGTCACCTGACAGCGACCCTTTTGCGTTAGAATATGAGATTTCTTACCAGTAATGAAAGATGCTAAAAATTAATATTCTTTATCTACGAATGTTGCGCCTACAATAATGAGCAGAATAAATAGTACAACAATTAATACGAATGGTGAACTATTATTCTTACCATAGTCCATGCAATAACCACCGCCATACTCGTTACCATAGCCTCCACCATAACTTCCAGCATAGCCATGACCATAGCCGCCGTAACAACAATTATAATTGCCTGCATTTCCGTAGTATCCCATAAAGACCTCTCCTTTCTTCAATTTATTGTATGTCAAGACGTTGAAAGGAGAGGGGGTTTTCGTCTAGTCGATGATTCTATATTGGACAAAAGAAAACCGATCAAGAATGGCAATGGTGAATGGCAGCACAAATGAACTGATGTAGACCATACTCCATAATGGAAGCTTTCCTTTGAAATAAATCTTCTTAGATATTCTTTTTAGTAACAGTGAGTGATAAACCTAATAATAAATATAGGGAGCTTGCCATAATGGTACTATACAATAATACCGTGATAGAAGTAGGTGCCCAAACTTTTATAAATGTCCAATTTAAGCCGACAATATTTGGGACTATAAATATAGCTGCCATTAGCAAAGCAACAATTACTATATGGACAGAAATAAGGAAAATTCTCTTATAATTTAATGTTGCGACCTCACGTTGTTTTTTATAAAATCTTTGTGCAATTTTAAATAATAGATAACAGAATATCATACTGATTACGATGACGAAGGCACTTATAATAGTTACAATTTTATCTAGTTTTTGATAGCTACTAACATGTTGTCCTTGAACCGTTTTACCTTCCCATATATCCATGACACCTTGTCCAATCGCTGTCGTAAAGCTTGTATTCATATTGGCTAAAATAGCTACGCCTATTTGTTCATCAGGTTGCATGATGAAGTACGAGGTAAAGGTTGGGTTTTCACCAGCATGGTAAATGTATGGCTTTTTATCCTTCTCCACAATGGCCCAACCGTTTGCATAATAAGTATTGGTATCAAAAGGCTCCACTGTTTGATCTGGAGTATGTGATTCTTGTATTACATGGTTACTGATAGAATAGATGCTACTGTTCCCTAACTGTAATTTTAACCATCTCGCTATATCATTGGCGTTACTGATGACATAGCCTGCAGGGATATTGCCGCGATAGACAGGTGGTATGTATGGCTGTTCTTTCATCAGACCTATTTTATAACCAGAAGCCATTTTTGAAGAATGTACCTGGTGAATTCCTACAAAAGATTCATTCATACCAATTGGCTGTAAAATTTTTTGTTGGATATACCGATCAAATGGCTGTTTTGAAACTTGTTCAATTACTAATCCTAAGACATCATAATTAATTGTTGCATATTCAAAAGAACTACCTGGTTTACGATTTAGCTGTTGGTCCAGTAATGTTTTGACCGTTAGCTCAAGGGCGTTATCAGCCGTACTTTCTGGAATCTGAGTAATTGAATTTGAGGGAATTCCGCTGGTATGTGACAATAACTGCTGAATGGTAATAACCTGTTCCTCGCCATTAAAGGTTAATGTTAACCACGGGATATACTTTCGAACATCATCTGATCGTTTTAACAAACCTTGCTTTTCTAATTGTAAAATAGCAAGCCCTGTAAATGCTTTAGATGTGGACCCTAGCTCAAAAAGGGTATCAGATGTGACAGGCGTTTTTGTTTCTGTGTCAGCAAAGCCAAAGCTCTTTTGATATACGGTTTCGCCCTTATCAACAATGATGACTGAAAGACCTGGGATTTTACTAATGTTTTGTTGTTCCTCAATAAATTGGTCAATTTTATGAATAGTATCCCTCGATGTTGCCTGTACTACTTCGGGTATGAAAGTAAAAAATACGAACATTACAGCCATCATCACGAATTTTTTTATGAACAATGTCATGTAGATTTTCTCCTTAAGATGTAATTTGTTTGTTTCAACATGGATTACTATAACAAGCAAATTATGGTCAAACCATCGATTAACATGACTATTTAAGGGATAACATGACAATTTCGTCACATCAAAAAGAGCTGCTCCTATATCAATAGGAGAGCCCTTAAAAATTTATTGAGTTAGCTCTGGTTCTGGAAGTACAACTTGCCCATTTATTGTTAGTTTAGATGCTGAGATTAGGATGTCTCTATTAGCTTCATAATAAGGATCTAAAATTTTGTAGAAGGCCTCCCATTGCTCGCCAGCTTTTTCTTCTTCGCCATTTTGCTCAAGTTTCACGGCTTCTTCGTAGTGCTGTTTTAATTTAGTGTAATCTGATTGACTAATGTCGAATTCAATATCAGCCATATATTCTTCAAAAGAAATAGGCTCGTATTTAAAGTGTGAGTTTAGCATTTCGTAAAATTGCTCCCAAAGCTTCGTTGAAAGCTCTTCATTTTTCTCTTTGTCTGCTTTTTGAGCATCTTCATAGACCATTTTTAGTTCTGCTAGTTCCTCTTTTGTTAATTCTACTTCGAAGTCTGCCATATATTGTTCAAACGTAAGTGGTGGATATAGTTCTGCGTAATAAATATCAAGAATCGAATAAATTTTATCTATTTTTTCTTGAGCTGCATCCATATTATCTTCTTTTACAAATTTTATCCATTCTGAATAAAGTGTTTTTAGCTGCTCTTTATCTTGTGCTTTAATAACGATATTTTTTTCAGCGAAAGCTGCTTCATTGATAAATTCCTCAAAGGGCTCTGGTTGCCAGTTTGCTAATTCATACGGTCTTGTAATGGCATTCATCGCCTCATAGATTCGATCCATTTCCTCATAATTCTCTTCTTTTTCAAACTTTTTTAAGTCGTTAAAAAGCTTTTCTAATTGGACAATCTCTTCTTTTGTTACCCCTTTAGGTAAACTTTTTTTGAATACGTCAAAGGTAAAGAAGTCTGAGTAATCTTTTAGAATAGTGCCCTCAACAGAAATTTCTTGACCTTCTACAAGCTTTAATTGCTCGATTTGCTTATCAGAGAACTTGTGTAAGCCAATGAAATAATTTTTTCCATCTGTTCCTTTCATAGTTAAGCCATAGCCATCAAAATATTTAATGGTCCCTTTTATTTGGTGTTCTATTTGAATTGTGACATTTTTTGTTGTTTCTACAGATGTCGCACCAGCCTGAAGCGGTGTTAAGACAGCCATTCCTAGTGTAAGCGCTGAAGCCAAAAGCCATGTTTTTTTAACAGGTTTTTTCATGTTTATCCATTCTCCTTTAGGTTAACTTCTGTTACCAATTATTAGACGTTTTACCAATTGAAAAAGTTTTAACTTTTAAGAAAAAAATTTAATTATTTTAAAAAAGAATTAAAAAAAACTCATGTCATTTATCGAACATTTCCCCTAGCAGTGTATCTATGCCATCCTGGACAACAACTAAATGAATAATATGATTGGCCTAGAAAGAGAGGCTATAACAAATATAAACCGATAAAAAATAAGACTTTCTATTGTTGATGATAGAAAGTCTTATTTTGTACAAGTTATGCCATTATTGCAGCTGATTCTCGGTTTGATTTAGGAGGGACTAAATCTTTTGGAATCAAAGCTTCATATGTTTCACCACCGAGACGTTCCACTAATTCTGCCTTCGCATTTTCGATCAATGTAGGATTTTCTAGCGCAGAAATGGCTGTACAAGCAATCGCCTTTCCAGCTAGCATCGTCGCCTCATGAGCATAGGATGATTTTCCTTGTGCGACTGCCTGCCATGTGTGGAATGGTGTGCCAAATGCCCATGTAGCTGTCGAGCATTGAGCCGTTGGGACATTCCAGCTAACATCTGCCACATCTGTTGAGCCACCCATGAAAAATGGTTCTTCTGGAAGTGGTGCAAGAAAATCAATAATAGGTCGGTCAACAAGCATCTGTGCTACTTCTTTTCCTACTTGTAAAGCCGCTACCTTCTTTTCCTCTTCGGATAGCGTGCTATAGATGTCCTTGGCAAAATGAATATCATTTTCTGTTAATTTTGCACTACCCAAATCCTGCATATGCTGATGCATCACTTTTTCCAATGTTTTATTAGGGATTAAATTATGACAAGAGCCAACAATTTGCTCTTCTACAGTTGTTTCAGTCATTAAAGCAGCTCCTTGTGCGCAATTGAGGACACGCTTATATAAGTCCTTGACTTGATTTGGTTTAGGTGCTCGTATCAAATAAGTCACCTCAGCCTCTGCTTGTACTACATTTGGTGCAACGCCCCCTGTATTTGTTACGGCATAGTGAATTCTCGCTTCATCTACAATATGCTCACGTAAATAGTTAACACCAACGTTCATTAACTCTACGGCATCCAATGCACTTCTCCCTAAATGAGGGGATGCCGCAGCATGGGAGCTACGTCCTTTAAATTTAAAAGTAGCATTAATAACGGCATTTGCTCTCGCATGCATAACAGTGTTAATCGTTCCTGGATGCCATGAAAAAGCAACATCTACATCTTTAAAATAACCATCCCTTGCCAAAAAGGATTTGCCATAGCCACTTTCTTCAGCTGGACAGCCAAAGTATTTGACAGTTCCCGTTAAGTGGTTATCTTCTAAGTATTGTTTAGTAGCGATGGCTCCAGCAAGTGCCCCGACACCTAAAAGGTTATGACCACAGCCATGGCCATTACCATTCGGAATGATCGGTTCATAATTCGCACTCCCTGCCTGTTGGCTAAGACCTGCAAGTGCATCATATTCACCAAGAATGGCAATTACAGGTTTCCCATTTCCGAAGGTACCAATGAAGCCAGTTTCAAGGTTCGCAACACCTCTTTCGACATGAAAACCTTCATTCTCTAATGTTTTACATAGTAAATCAGCGGAGCGTACTTCATCAAATCTTGTTTCAGCATAGTCCCAGATGCTATCGCTTACATTTTTGTACAGCCCACTTTTTTGATCGATATAGTTTGCAATTTTTTCAGTTAAACTCATAATCTTTCACTCCTTAGTCAATGATCTCGTTTATGGAAGGGGGATTGATAACAACTGTTTGTTTAGTTGGACGAATCATGAATAATGACACAGCACACACAATGGTAAAGCCAATTAACATAGCAAATGCGGGACTATATGAACCACCGAAAGCCTCCACTAAAAATCCAATAAGCATAGGTGTTAGTACGCCTGCAAATTGTGCACCGGTATTAATAAAGCCATTTGCCGTTCCTACAACTGCCTCTGGTAAAATCTTCAGTGGCACAGAGGTAATTAAAATAATATTAAAGGATAGCATGACGGTTACAATACTTTGACATATTGTAAAGACTAGCATGCTCGGTCCATTCGCCATGAGTAAAAGACCAATACCTGCAATAATAGCGAAAATTCCTGCTACAAGTTTATCTCGTCCTTGTGGCATTTTATCTAGAATATAACCGCTACACAGCATTGCAAAGATTCCTACAAACGGAGGAATGGCTGAGTAGATACCGACAGCAGTCAACTCCAAACCCCTTACTTTAGATAAATACGTAGGCATCCAAGAGGTTAAGCCCCAGTTCACTGCATAAATACTAAAGTAGGCAATAAACAACTTCCATATCATAGGTGTCTTTAAGACATCCCTTAATGGTGCTTTTGAAGTTTGTGTTTGTACTTGATGGATAGCTGGTATTTCTTTTTCCTTCACTAGGAAGAAGAAACAAAGTGCAACAACGATACCGATGGCCCCTACGATATAAAAAATATCTCGCCAGCCTAATGCCAGCATGAGATATGTTCCTACAATGGGTGCTACGACGCCCATAATGGAGCCGGATGTTAACATTATGGACATAGCTTTACTGCGCTCATCGACAGGAAACCAATTGGCAATACCTTTTGAAGCAGCAGGGAAATAGCTACCTTCACCAACCCCGAACAGGAATCGAATGACAATGATAGAAAGGAAAGACCAGGCAGCTCCCGTTAATACGGTGAAGATTGACCACACTAAAATGGTTGAAATGAGCACTTTTCGATAGCCGAAGCGATCGGCTAACCAGCCACCAGGAATTTGCATTAAAGCATAGCCTGCAAAAAAGCTACTTAAAACAATGCCAGTTAATGCTTCAGTTAATTGTAATTCCTTTGAAATATCAAGAATGGCAAAGTTTATGATGAAACGATCAAAATTCCCTAACGACCATCCTAAAAATAACATGGCTATAACAATATATTTTGTATTTCGAGCTTTAGTTGTTGCTGTCATCGTTTGTCCTCCTAGCTATAGTAAATTTGGTTATATTGCAAAGTATAAAAAATTTAGACTTTTCTAACAATGTATGTTTTCATATAATAAAGGCGTTAAATATAGATATATATACATAAAGGGTGAGGTATATCGTGATGCTAATAGTAGATAGGCTACAACAATTTCTATCTGACTTTTGCAATCTTTCGCAATTTCAGGTATGGAAAAATATCAATGAGGATCGTTTCTCTCTTGTCATTTCTCAGGGGATGGAAGAACAACTGGCTCCTTCACATGACAAGAAAAATATAGACGTATATGAGTATCAATTTCAATTCCATGAAAAAAGACAATTGGTCTTACGGCTCCATAGAGCACTATCAGCTACGGAAAACCAAGCAATCGAAACATTACTTCATGCTTATTATTTGGAATTAATGTTAGAAAAAGAGCAATTTATTCGAGACAAAATGATGGAAAGTATACGGGAAATTTCAGTACTAAATGATATACACACATTGTTGACGAAGATTTTGGAGAATGCGCTATCGGTTATACCGTCTGCAGACTTTGGAGTTTTATGGATGTATGATGAAAGTGAAGCTGCACTTGTACCAAAGGCTTGGGTGGGGGGACCTGGTGAGGACATTAAAAATATGCGCATGAAAGTTGGCGAAGGGATTATCGGAAAGACTTTCAAAGATAACCAATCTATGATTTTAAATTCGTATACAGACGTTTTAAAAGCCTCCTCTTCTGTGACAGAAGAGAATTTACGTCATTTATTAAATGCCTATACTTTTGAATATTTACAATCGGTTATTGCTGTTCCAATTGCTGTAGAAGAGCAGACATTATGTGTGGTTATTATTTATCAAAATGGAGAAAATGCCTTACTAACTATAGAAGATAAACAACTGTTAGAAAGCTTTTCGGATCAAGTATCCATTGCACTTACGAATTCAAAACTATTTCAGAATTTAAAACTTCAAAATGAATTACTACTCCAACGGGATCAAATCCACCACACCTTTATGAAACTTTCCTTGCAAAATGCAGGTATGCAAGTCATTGTTAATGAAATAAGACATATGTTAAATTTACGCCTCGTTATTATGGATTTAATGGATGATTCAATTTATGCAAGTCCACGTCATTGGATTGAAAAGGGTGATTTGTTCCGTTTTGTACATTTAACAGAAACGCCAGCATTTTATTCACTTGAAGTAGAGAATGAGCAAGTTGATTACTATATTCAGCCTATCATCGGTGTTGGTCAAATTCTTGGCTTACTGCTTATCGAGATTAATGAACAAAAGCTAGAATCCATTCACAAATTAATTATTGAACAGGCAAGCTCCATTATTGCACTAGAGCTGATACGGAAGCAAACAATAGTAGATTCGTTTTATAAAAAAACACATGACCTTTTTCATGATTTTTTAACGTCTAAGGACCCTGGGCAACTCATGAAAAAAGGGGAAGAGCTTGGTATTCAGTCAAATGCCAATTATGCTGTCGTTTTAATTCAATTATCTACGGGCACAGATATTCAAGCAATGGATATGCAAGTACATCTGTTGATTAGTGAAATTAAAAAACATTTTCAGGATCATGCCCCAATAGTGTTTGGTTTTGGTCATAAAATAACGGTCCTTTGCCAATTTAAACGTATAGGTAATGAGCTACTACACCTCGTGCAGCAATTTCAAGGAAGCTGGGAGAAGGTTAAGAACAATTCATTGAAAATTGGAGTTGGTACATTGTATTCGGGGATGGATCAAATAGCAAAAAGCTATAATGAAGCAGATAAAGCACTGTCGTTTTTAATGACCCGCCAGCGCTGGGGTATCATGCATTATCAGGAGATTGGTGTGAATCGACTATTTATCCATCAAACACAGGAGGAACTTCTAGGTTTCGTGAATGAAGTGTTCCTACCGTTACGAAACGAGAAAACAAAGCATCACCTACTAGAAGAAACCTTGCTTATGTATATAAAGCAAAATGGCTCTGTAGGGGAGACTGCTAAACAATTACACATTCATGTCAATACTTTGTATCAGCGATTAAAAAAAATCGAAGAAAAGTTAACGATCTCTTTTCAAAATGCAGATGATGTATTAAGGCTTCAGCTTGCCTGCTATTTAAAAGGGATGGTACATTAAAAAAGAGGCATCCCTTTAAGGGAATGCCTCTTCTACATCTCATCCTGGAAATAAATTTTATAAAATTTTCGATTTGTTGCTTCATCATATCCTACTTCAATCAGTTCATCTATTTGGTCGATATGTTGAATATTTACTTGTATTTCAATGTTGGCATCGAGCTTAATTTTACGTTTATATTTTTTTTCGGCCTTTTCTAATGCACTATCTGATATAACCGTTTCATAGGGTTTGACTGAGTTGATCAGTATATCCTTTTGTGTAGCATCAGCTTGCTCAAATACAGTTTCAATATAATGGTTTACTTGAAACTTTTCTTCATTTCTAAAATAATCCAATGTTTTATTCAAAAGTCCTAGCTTCTCTGTGTTTGAATAATTTTCTTCCTTTAAAATGTATTTTTTACATTCAGTGAGCGCTAAATCTGTTTTATGATAATATTCATCTGCAACTTTAATTTTTAAAAAACGTTCTTGCCAATAAATGATATCCTCTTTACGCTTTGTTTTCATAAATACAGCAGGAGGTTGTTCTGGCCCCATATCCACAATAATGGCCATATTATTAATTTTTTTGACGTTAATGCCATCAATGCCGTTGACAATCATTTGATTTTGATCATTTTTAACATCTAAAAATATTTCTTTTTCATCAATTTTAACAATGGCAATAATCTTTTTTTCCTCATTCAATAGTAAACAGTTTTCAAATAAGCCAATAAACAGTTCACCGCTTTTAATATTGGGATGCTGTGACACACTATGTAAGTGTCTAGCTATATTTTGTGATTGTTCTAGAAAGCTACTGTTTTGTTCAAAAATGGCCTTGGCGTACGTATAAATTTCATTGAGAGCAATATTTGTTTCATGGAAAAATTCGAATTGTTGCTCTAAATCAATCTTACTAAATGCAAGCTGTGTAAAGGCTGCTTCTAACATGACCTCGGGCTGAGTAAAGGCTTCTTCACCCAAAATAAGTGTCTCGTTCAAAAAATGTAGACTATATTGTGCTAATTTACTTTCACTAACTTCAAGCATAAATTCCACCTTCTAATTTTTCATAGTAGCTAGTATACCATATTCTATTTAATAGATTTCATTTATCATGTTCTAAAATGTTGGGAGGATAAGATGGATCAGTCAAAAATAAACTCAAAAGGCATTCAATTAAGAGCGATTACAATAGAGAATTTTCCTAGTGTTTTAAAATGGAGTAAAGATGATAGGTTTTGTTCAGCCAATGGATGGAATATTAATAGCAGTTATGAAGAACTTTATGAATGGTGGCTCCGATATGTGGAAAATAACTCTGCTGATTTTGTACGAATGGGGATAGCGTATAATGGTACACTCATAGGTTATGCCGATTTAGTGGATATGAAGGAGCAGACAGCTGAGCTAGGACTTGCTATTGGAGATAGTTCCTATTGGGGAAAAGGGTTTGGTACGATTGCGACAAAATGCATGCTAGCTTTTGCCTCTGAAAACAATAGGATTGATCAGTTGCTAGCAGAAACACACGAAACAAATTGGCGAGCAAGAGCCATATTAGAGAAAATAGGGTTTAGAGAAATAAGTAGAAGGGGAAGTCGGAATATTTAGGGGAAACCAGTCAACTCATTCAATATAGTATTGTATTCTAAATCCACTACCAGTACTCCAATTTTTGGGGGCTGGTTTTTTTAGGTTCCTGTTCAGAATATTGATGGTTAGAAGTTTAAAATATGGTGGCTTAGATAATGATAAAAACATGTAGAGATACTATGTATGATGTCTACTAAAGAGGGTGATGATTTGTGTGGGAAAAAGTGATTTCCTACATGCCACATTGGCAAGTTTTTATGCAGGCCTTTTTAGCATTTTTAATTCCATTTTTGATTTTCAAACTGTTTAATGGTTTTTTATTTGTAAAAAAGAACAATGGAATGATTGATATGAAAGAACAAACTGTGCAAGGTGAGGAGCAGTACGAATCTGTTTCAAAAACGCTTGACCAATTTACAGGAGTTTATGATGTTGATCTTTTAAAAATAAAGAAAGAATTGGAACATAATTGGGATGTACAATTCAGAGAGTTTCACATAGGGAATACAGGTATTCGTGCAGCCATCGTCTTTCTAAAAGAATTATGCGATAAAGAAATGATCGATAAGCATATTTTGAAATCATTAATGGAGGGACTAACTGAAAATCCTACGATTATAAAAGGCTATGAATTGCAGCAATTAATAAAAAATGAAGTTCTTCCTGTGAGCGATCTATTCGAGGAATCAACCGTGATGAAATCTGTAGGGGGGGTACTAACTGGGGCAACAGCATTAATTATTGATGGTATACCAAGTGTATTTATCCTTGGTACTGCACAAGGAAAGACACGCAATCTTGATGAGCCTATTTCAGAAGCATTGGTGCGCGGACCAAGATTAGGCTTCACAGAAAATTTAAGCGTGAATACTTCCTTATTAAGGCAACAAGGGGAAAATCAGCATTTAGCTATCATTAAAATGGAAGTTGGCACGCGTATCAAAAAAGAGCTAGTAATAGCCTATATAGATGAAATTGCTGAGCCCGATTTAATTGAAGAGGTGAAGAAACGAATCAGCAAAATAAATCTAGATAATCTACCTGAATCTGGTTATATTGAACAATTGATTGAGGACAATTATCTTAGTCCTTTTCCGCAAGTTCAAAGCACCGAACGTCCTGATCGTGTTTTTGCAGCCTTAATGGAAGGACGTGTCGCCATTTTATTAGATGGGACCCCTTTTGCTCTCATTGTGCCAGTAACCTTTAATATGCTTTTACAATCTCCGGAAGATTATTACGAACGTTGGTTACCTAGCTCACTTATTCGTTTGCTTCGCTTTCTTGCGGCAGGTATTACATTGTTTGGACCATCCATATATATTGCTTTTGTGTCATTTCATCAGGGGCTAATCCCGACTAAACTTGCTTTATCGATGATGTCGACAAGGCAAGGTGTTCCATTTCCTGCATTAATCGAAGCACTGATCATGGAAATAGCGATTGAAATCCTACGAGAAGCTGGACTTCGCTTACCTAAGCCGATTGGTCCCACAATGGGAATAGTTGGCGGACTTGTCATCGGAGAAGCGGCTGTCCAGGCAGGAATTGTTAGCCCCATTATGGTCATAGTCGTAGCATTAACAGCTATTTCATCCTTCGCTATTCCACAATATAATGCAGGGATTTCGTTACGTATGCTACGCTTTATTGCAATGCTTTCTGCTGCTTTATTTGGGTTATATGGAATTATTCTATTTTTCCTTTTCCTGTGCAGTCATTTAGTAAAGTTGAAAAGTTTTGGTGTACCTTTTGTTAGCCCAACCGTTCCTTATCGAGCAGGGGATTGGAAGGATTTTATGGTACGTATGCCGTTAAAGATGATGAAACGTCGACCAAAATTGTTAAAGCCTAAAGACACTATTCGCAAAGGGAATTAGGAGGAAGGGAGAATAATTGCCATGTCCGATCGTTCAAAAGATAAAATAACAACGTCACAAGCAGTTGTTATTATTATTAACTATATTCTAGCAACTGGGATTCTTACCTTACCTCGTGCATCGGTAGAGAAGGTGAAAACGCCAGATGTTTGGATAAGTGTTTTTTTAGGTGGCATCGTCGCAATGATAGCGGGCGTTATCATTGTCAAGCTTAGTCAACAATATTCAGATAAAACTTTTTATCAATATACTCAAGACATTGTTGGCCAATGGCTAGGCTGGTTGATTAGCTCCTGTGTCATTGTTTATTTTTTTACTATTTCTGCATTTGAGGTTCGGATAATGGCTGAAGTGACCTCCCTCTTTTTATTGGAGGGAACGCCAACATGGGCCATTATTTTACCCTTCTTATGGGTTGGGCTGTATTTGATTAGTAGTGGCATCAATTCAATCGCACGATTATTCGAAATCATTTTCCCCATAACCTTTGTTATTTTTTTACTAGTTGCTTTTTTAAGCATAGGCATATTTGAGATTGATAATCTTAGACCCGTATTAGGTTTAGGATTAGTACCGATGTTAAAAGGTGTAAAAACAGCTACATTAGCCTTTTTAGGACCTGAAATTATGCTGTTGCTAGTTGCTTTTATGTATCCATCAGATAAATCGAAAGCGATTAAGGTAGTTTTAGTTGGCATCACAGTACCTTTACTTTTTTATGTCATTACTGTCGTGATGGTGATAGGTGCTCTATCTATTGATGGGGTAGTGACAAGGACATGGCCAACAATTGAACTAATGAGAAGTTTTGAAATTCCTGGCTTAATTTTTGAACGCTTTGAATCATTTTTGCTTGTCATATGGATTATGCAAATATTTGCGACCTTTACGATTACTTATTATGCTGCTGCCTTAGGATTAGCTCAGCTTTTTAACAAAACTATACATCCTTTCCTATATGGCTTATTGCCTGTTATTTATATCATTGCTATGACGCCAAAGAATATTAATGAACTGTTTAAATTTGGAGATAAAATTGGCAATGTTGCATTAATTTTATTTGGCGTAATCCCTATAACCTTACTCCTTATATCAAAACTGAGAGGACATAAAACATGAAGCGAACTCTTCGATATGTGCATCTTTTACTAGTGATGATGGTTGCCCTACTTCTCACAGGCTGCTGGAGTAGTAAAGAGATTGAAGACTTAGGGCTAATTGTAGGTACGTCCTTGGATTTAGAAACTGGGGACGTTACGTCAGAAGAGCAACAAGAGGCTAGATATGCTAATAGAGAGCTGCTTACGGTCACGAATCAACTTGTCACTTCAGAGACAACTTCTACGGGTACCAAAACAGGGCCAATACATCAGAAAGCCTACAAAAACGTTTCGGAAACAGGAGATGCCGTTTTGCCTACACTACGGAATATGGTGTTAAAGATTGATAAACGTGCTTTTGCTGAACATTCCAAAGTGATTGTGATTGGAGAGGACCTTGCAAGTACTATCAACTTGCAACAAACGTTGGATTTTTTTCTAAGAGAGTTGGAAATACGACCAAGCGGAATATTGCTAATTGCTCAGGGGCAAGCAAGGCAGGTGCTTGAAACAAATGAACCAACTAAAATTCCAGCCTTTCAATTGGTAGAAATGATGCGTGGACACGAACGAACGACAAAGATTTTGCCTCCTATGACGATAGCTAAATTAGAAGGGAAACTGTATTCACATTCTAGCTTCTTATTACAAAATGTGGTGGTAGAAGATGAGGAAGTAAAATTTTCAGGAGCTGCGGTCATTGAAGGGAAATCCAAAAAACTAAAAGGTTTTTTAAATGAAAGTGACTTAGAGGGTATTGCATGGATTACGGGTGAAGGAAAGGGAGGCTTAGTAAAGGGTTTTGATGAAGCGTCGAATTCCCCTATCGTATATGAAATATTGTCTTTGAAAACTAAGATTATCCCGCATGTTGAAGGGGATCGTATTTCTTTTACAATCAAAATAAATTCCGAAGGCAGAATAGCGGAGCATTGGGTACTAGCAGACAAAACATTTAATAATCAATTTTTGAAAAAAGCAGAGAAAATAATCGAGAAAGAAATTGAACGTTTAGTGATGAAAACATTGGATAAGTTGCAACAAGAATATCAGACGGATGTTGCAGGGTTTGGCAATAAATTGAGAATTGAGTATCCAAAGGTATGGAAAAAAGTAAAAAAAGATTGGGATCAAATTTTTAGTGAAGTTCCAATTACATGTGATGTTACTATATCCATCAAGGATTACGGCACGTCTGGTGATTAACTTGTTTAATCACCTTTTTTGAGTCGGAATATGATGGAAACGGAGATCGATTGAACTCATTGACCATATGCATGAACCACTTTAAAAGGAAGATTTTTTTCTCATTAGAAATTATTTATTTTGATAGAGTTCCTGACACTCAATTTGAATATAAAAGTTAATAAAAATAAGGGGAGTAACTAGCTCCCCTTATTTTTATAGAAGGATGCCTTCCTGATAAAGAATGCTAATGGCGTGAGAGCGATTTTTAGCATGCAATTTTTTGATAGCAGATTTAACATATTGAGTAATAGTTAATTCACTAAGATTCATAAAACCTGCAATTTCCTTCGTACTTTCTCCTATTGCTACCTGTCGCATTACCTCAAGCTCTCTTTTGCTAAGTGAGACTTCTTTTTTACCGTTTCTTGCTTGAATGAAAAGCTGACCAATAATGTTCCCAAAGGTCGTTAAGTCTTCTAAGATCTTTTCCGTTATAGTAGTCCCTTCCTCCATTTGTGTACTACAAATATATCCAAAAACATATTGACCTATAAAAATGGGGACAATTAAAAACGAATTATTTTGCGAGTGAATAGAATATTTAATACTAATATTCTTTAAATAATCGATACCTGTACAAAATTTAGCTTTCTTATCTTCGATAGCAGAGTAAATAATAGGAAAACTACGAATTTCTTCTCGAATTTCACCGATATGACTACCACCAGATTCATTCAAAAAAATTATACCTTCAGCTACAAAGCCTATTGGAGAATACCTTAATAAATAGGCATCCTTGAGAGGAAAAGAATCTAAATATACCTGCAAAATGTGTATCAACAACTCTTCATGATTAGCAAAACTTTGGATCGTGTCGAAACGTTTTTGAATGGTATAAAGATTGGACATGATTTATCCCCTTTTTTAGGTATATACTACCCTTAAAATAAGGAATTTTCAATATATTCTGTAAGTTGTAGTATTTAAGTTAAGAAAATCCATTATTTTCTTAGTTCGTATTAAGTAAATTATGAAGATGAGGGGGCACAAAATTTGGGGAGTCAAACAGTCAACGAGGTGGACGCAGTTGTTTTAGGTGCAGGGTTTGCGGGCTTGTATATGTTACATCAGCTAAGGAGTAATGGTTTTTCTACCATTGTATATGAGGCTGGAGATGGTGTAGGAGGGGTATGGTATTGGAATCGTTATCCTGGTGCTAGGTGTGATATCGAAAGCATCTATTACAATTATACTTTCTCAAAGGAATTATATGAAGAATGGACATGGACATCTAGATTCCCAGAACAAGAAGAAATATTGCGCTATTTAAATTATGTGACAGATCGTTTTCAGTTACGAGAAAGTATCCAATTCAACACACGTGTCCATGCAGCACATTTTGATGAGGAACAGAATAAATGGCTCATTCATTTAAATGATGGACAGCAGATTTTAACAAAGTACTTTATAACAGGAATAGGTTGTTTATCTGCTGCTAATATTCCTAACATTCAAGGGTTACAACAATTTCACGGAAAATGGTATCATACTGGGCATTGGCCACATGAAAAAGTTAACTTTAAGGGAAAACGAGTAGGGATTATTGGGACAGGCTCAAGTGGCATTCAAGCAATACCTGTTATAGCAAAAGAAGCAGCACATTTAACCGTATTCCAACGGACGCCACAGTACACGATCCCAGCCCGTAATCATCCATATGATAACGACTTTATAAAAGAAACAAAGCAAAACTTCGAAACGTTAAAGCATGCGATGAGAAATTCTGTTTCGGGTACACCCTTTGCACAAAATCAGCAGTCTGCCATGGAGGATAGTGATGATAGAAGGCTAGAGGTTTTTGAAGAGGCTTGGGCACAAGGTGGCTTTGCCTTCTCAGTGACTTATCATGATTTGTTAACGAATGAACAATCCAATGAACAAGCAGCGGAATTTATTCGCTCCAAAATACGTCAAACTGTCAAAGATCCAATTGTAGCTGAAAGATTATGTCCTACATATATGTATGGGACAAAAAGACAAGTTTTAGATAGCGATTATTTTGAAACCTATAACAGAGATAATGTTTTACTTGTGGATGTGAAAGCATCACCTATTCAACGAATAACCGAAACAGGTATTCAGACATCCGACGATCAGTACGATTTAGATATCATCATTTTTGCTACTGGCTATGATGGTATGACGGGGCCGTTATTTAAAATTGATATTCGGGGAAGGGGTGGCGTGACACTGAAAGAAAAATGGGAGAATGGTGCATCTGTTCAAACCTACCTCGGACTTACAACAGCTGGTTTTCCAAATTTATTTATGATAACGGGACCAGAAAGCCCTTCTGTACTTGTGAATATGCCAGTCGCTATTGAACAGCATGTAGAATGGATTGCACAATGCATTAACTACTTACGTGAACACGACATTGAAATAATGGAACCCTTTGAGGAAGCAGAAATAGCATGGAGCAAGCATTGTAGAGAGATTGCTAATGAAACACTATACGTCAAAGGTGATTCCTGGTATACAGGAGCTAATATTGAAGGGAAACCTCGAAGTTTTTTAATCTATCTTGGAGGATTTGATTATTATACAAAACGGTGCAATGAAGTTGCTCAAAACCATTATGAGGGCTTTAAGCTAATGAAATTAAAATCGATATCATAGTTTGAGAGAGAGGAGCATATATAAATATGGAGCAACAAGTAGTCATTATTACAGGTGCCGGAAGTGGTATAGGCAGAGAGGCTGCTAAACTACTTGCAAAAAAGGACAAGGCTTTAGTATTAGTAGATTTTGATGAAAAAAATGGTCAAGATACATTAAGCGTAGTGAAGAAACATCAACAACACGCAATTTTTGTCCAAGCTGATGTGGCAAAAAGCCAAGATGTCAAAAAGTATGTGGACGCTGCAAAAGAAACATTTGGCAGGATTGATGCCTTTATTAATAATGCAGGTGTTTTAAGCCCTCCAGCACTTCTTGGAGATTTAGATGAAGAGACGTTTGATCGAGTAATTTCGGTCAATCTTAAAGGGGCTTTTTTAGGTTTAAAGTATGTGTTGAAAGAAATGGAGCAACAACAGTCAGGTGTTATTGTCAATACCGCATCAGCAGCAGGTATACAAGGACAACCCTATTTAGGTGGCTATGCAGCTAGTAAGCACGGTGTTGTTGGGCTAACGAAAACAGCTGCTATTGAATATGGACCAAGTGGTATTCGGGTTAATGCAATTTGTCCTGGTGGTGTGATGACAAACATGACAAAGGGATTAGCATCAAGCCCAGAAGAAAATGGGCCATTGCGAAGATTAGCGGACCCTATTGAAGTTGCAAATGTAATCGCTTTCTTAATTTCACCAGAAGCTTCCTATGTAAACGGCGCTGTCATAACTATTGATGGCGGATTAACTTCTTGAAAAATAGCTAAATAAGAGAGGATGGATCAGAATGGAACATCGAATTAATCCAGAACTAAAAGAAACATTAGCTTTATTTCCCCCTTTAGATTTAGACAATGTACAGGCTACACGAGAGGGAATGGCGGCAGTTGCCGTACCAGCACCAATAGATGAACATATTGCAGTTGAGAATAAAATGATTCAGGGGCCTGCTGATCATCATGATTCACTGCGCGTTAGAATTTATAAGCCAAAAGAGCAAAATGAGATTTACCCAGGGCTGCTATGGATTCATGGTGGTGGGTATGTGTTAGGTGCTCCGGAGGGGGATGATTTACTATGTCAGCGCTTTGTCAATGAAGCAAAATGTGTCGTTGTATCTGTAGACTACAGACTTGCACCTGAACACCCATATCCTGCACCGCTGGAAGATTGTTATTCCGCATTAAAATGGGTAGCGGATCATGCAGATGAACTAGGAATCGATCCTAATCGTCTAGGCATTGCAGGCGCAAGTGCTGGTGGAGGGCTAACAGCTGCCCTTGCATTACTTACTCGTGATCGTAACTATCCAAAGCTTAGCTTCCAAATGCCTCTATATCCAATGATAGATGATCGTAATAATACACCATCCTCATTAGAAATTACTGGGCATATGATTTGGAACCATGATCTTAATCAAAAGGGATGGGAAATGTATTTGAATGGAGAAAACGGCAGTGCTAATGTGTCTCAATATGCCGCTCCAGCTAGAGCAGAAGATCTATCAGGTTTACCGTTTACGTATACATGTGTTGGTCAATTAGATCCATTCCGTGATGAGACTTTACAATATGTCACAAAGTTATGCCAGGCAGGAGTAGATGTAGAATTCCACTTATATCCTGGATGCTATCATGGCTTTGAAAGCATTGTTCCAACTGCTGATATAAGTCAAAGAGCTGTTACGGAGTATATAGAAGCAGCTAAATATGTTTTAAACCGCAATATTTCGGTTCCTCTATAAAAATTTTAGAATGTCTCGAAGCTTTGATCTATCAAGCTTCGAGATTTTTTGATAGTGTTCATTCACCAATTTTTAATTAGTACATAGCAAGTTTGTAATTCCACCTTTTAGGTTAGACTTTTATTGAGTGAAAGGAGGAGAGTGCAAATTGTTACAGTTTGATTCAAAAATTGTTGGGAAAGAGATTGGTTTTGGTTATTTACGAGATAAAATTGCCGATCGTGGTTTTACAATCGGAGGTAATTGGGAGTATTATAAAGGCAGTTTCGATTCGGTATTATGGAAAGAAGCGGGCGAAACTATATATTTACGCGTCCCCTTCATCGTAACATCTGGAGAACTTGATAATGAAGATTGCCAAATTCGTTTTCAAAAGCCGTTTGTCATTAAGCATGTTGCCAATATTGGCTTAGATTATGACGAGGGATCTTTACTAGACGCAACTGGTGCTAGCCAATTCCAAACACCACTTGATACAGATGGACACATTCATGATAAAAGTAGATGGATTCAGGCAGGAGAACAAGCAGTAGAAGAGAAAGTGCTGCCTTATTTCCTGCATTAGCTAGATAAATTTGAATAGCTATTAACAACATTTTTATGTCTTTTATCCTTTTTCTGATTGGGAACTTGTAATCAAAAATAGAAATAGAATTGTCGTAAGAATTTTCCAATATTATAATAGTGATATTCTATACTACTATAAGAGGTGAGTTTATGGACAAAGTAGCTATTGATGATTTTCAACATTCCCATCAAAAATTGCAACAAGAACGACTCATCCATCGGAAAGAAGCGTATCTTGAAGTATTAGAAAAAACAAAAGCATATGGTGAAATAATTATGTTTGATAGTATAAAAGGTAATAAAAGAGGCGTCTAGATGACGTCTTTTTCTATTTTTATAACGTATCGCTAGAATATCAAGGAAAGGATGATAAACAATGAAACAACTCATGCCATTTTTCCTGCTACTAATAGTTTTATGTGTTGCTTGTACTTCAATCAAAGATAAGGAGCATAAAAGGCCTGATAACGAAGACACGCGTTCTAAACTCACAACCAATTCAACTGCTGAGATAGTAGCAGATCAATTGCAAACACCATGGTCTATTCAAAAAAGTGGAACTGCTTTTTATATAGCTGAAAGGCCGGGAAATATTGTGAAGATTGAGGAAGGGGCTGTGGATAGGCAACAGGTCATGCTAAAGAAAGAGCTCTCAACAGCGCCAGAGGCCGGATTGTTGGGATTTGTACTAGCACCTAATTTTTCTACAGCACAGGTTGCCTATGCCTATTATACGTATGTCGAGGGATCGGAACAGTTTAATCGCATTGTGACATTAACGTTGAGCGATAATAGGTGGCAAGAGACGGATCTCATTATTGATCGCATTAGAAGTGGTACCTATCATCATGGTGGTCGTTTGCAAATAGGTCCTGATGGTAAGCTGTATGCTACGGTTGGAGATGCGACACAACCATCCTTAGCACAGAATTTGGATGCCCTAGAAGGGAAGATTTTACGCATCAATTTGGATGGCTCCGTACCAAACGATAATCCTTTTCCAAAATCGTATGTATATAGTTATGGACATCGAAATCCACAAGGCATGGCATGGGCAGCGGATGGGACAATGTATGCAAGTGAACATGGCAATTCAGCAAATGATGAAATTAATTTGATTGAAAAAGGAAAAAATTACGGTTGGCCAATCATTGAAGGAATGGACCAACAGCAAGGTATGATAACACCACTCTATACATCGGGTGCTTCTAAAACATGGGCACCATCGGGTATGGCCATCGTCAATAATCAATTATATGTTGCAGCACTAAGAGGCTCAGCTGTGTTACAGTTCGATGTGACAAACAATAAACAAGATGAGCTTTTTACTGAATTTGGTAGAATTCGGGATGTTTTTGTGGAGGAAGGATACCTTTATTTTATAAGCAATAATACGGATGGTCGTGGAAATCCACAATCTCGTGACGATAAGCTCTATCGAACACCGTTGTGATATAATAGTTGTGAAAACATGGAAGATAAGTGAATGGGAGGACTAACATGGCTAATTATCTTAAAATCGCTGTCGCAATTGATTTCTCAGAGCAATCACTCAAAGCATTCGACAGAGCAAATCATTTAGCAATACAGCATCAGGCTATTTTACAATTGGTGAACGTAATTGATACGAAATCGTTTGGAGCGGTATCTGCTTATGATTTAAAATATGCAGAGGAATTAAAGAAAGAAAATATGCTTAAAATGGAAAAACTAGAAAAAGAGGCGTTACAATTAGGTGTCAACGAGGTGGAATCAATAGTAGAAACAGGTTCACCGAAGGGTATTTTAACACAATTACCGAATGTTGATTTAATCGTCTGTGGCGCGACTGGATTAAACCGTATGGAAAAGATGATGCTAGGATCCGTTGCCGAAAAGATTGTACGCCATGCTCTATGTGATGTCTTACTAGTTCGCTAGTATAGAGAAAGTAATTATTAAATAGACGGCATAAAAAGAACCTGCTTGTATTCGAAAACAAGCAGGTTCTTTATTTTATTGGATTGTTTGAGCGTTATCTATAATGCTTTGAGGAATATCGATAGTTTTTAGATGATTAAATTCAGTATAAGTAACGACTGATTTTGTATTCATTACTAATTCGTCACCTTCTACTGCCATTTTTAAATCAAAATTCATATCCATTTTGTTTGTATCGAAAGTCTCTTTATCGATATGAAGTACATAGTTGATTTTTTCAATTGTTAATTGATCCAGCGGGTTTTCCTCTAACCCAATATCTTGCATCGATTTATTAATTTCAGAATCAATTAGCTCTTTAAATTTATCGCCTTTTGCTTCTAATGTAAGAACATATTCATCATCTGTTTGTTCAAATGAAAAATCACCAATGAATTTTTTTAGTTGTTCTAGTTGTTCTTTCGCATCTGCAGAAGCAGCTGTTTGATCTAAAATTGCTTCAAAGTTTTCATCAGGAAGCTTCATCCAGCTATCAGTTGTCGTATCTTTCATAAACAGGCCAGTATCTTTTTTCATATACATTTCCATTGGCATGTCCGTTGTTTCTTCACCTTCACTCATCATATCTGGCATCGACATAGACCCTGATAAATGCATTGCAAGTGGGTCAACAATGATGTCCATTTCCATATTAGAGTCGATAGAAAACTCCATTGCCTCTTCTCCAGATCCAACCTTTGTCACCTGTGTCATGTCCATTTTGGCACTCGCACTTTTAATGTCAGCCTGGCGGTCCACCGCTTTGTCATACACTTGCTCTAAAGTAAGCTTGCTTGTTTTCGTTGTGTCTTTCGTAGGGGTAGCGCTTGAGTTACAAGCCGCAAGTGTCAATGCTAGTGTTCCAACTGCTAATACTTTAAAAACTTTCTTCATTTCTTTCATCTCCTATTCTTGGTAAAAAACACTATCTACTACTATACGCGCTAGAAAAGGAAAAGTTTCGTAAATTGTTAAAAAAGTACTAGATTTTTATTAAAAAAACAACATTTTTCCTACTGATATTAGTAGTAAACGTTATAATTAATAAATGAATAAAGGGAAAAACAAAAAAGCTGTCACCAACTTATCGCATAAGGACGATAGTTGGGACAGCTTCTTTTTTACGCCAAGGCGTAATGGATCAATTATAACCCCAGATCATAGCGAATAATGTACCAATGATTGTTACAACACCTACGAATACTGAGTATAAAATCGTTGTATATAACGTTTTCTTATCTTCAGATTCACCAATGTGCATGAATAAAACTAATTGTACAGTTGCTTGTGCAAGGGCAGTTACTAGTAAAATAGCGAATGCCATTTTATAACTCATATCAAAGGTTACAACGGCTAAAGCGACAATTGTCAATAATAATGAGAAGCCGAAGCCCATGACATGTTGTTTTGGGAATAATTCCTTCATCAGCTAATCAGTCCTTTCAAGTAGACGAAGCTGAAGATGAAAATCCAAACAACGTCTAGGAAATGCCAGTACAATGAGAAGATAAACGCTTTGTTCGCTGTTTGTGGATTTAAACCACGTTTAGCTACTTGGATTAAAATAGCTAAGCCCCAGAAGAAACCAAATGTTACGTGGGCACCGTGCGTTCCAAGTAAAGTCATTAATGACGATAAGAATGCGCTCGTTTGAATCGTTGCGCCTTCGTGTACATATGTGACAAACTCATCAATCTCAATAGCTAAGAAGCCTAGGCCTAGTAAAAGGGTAATGATGAAGAATGTCATCATTGCTTTTTTATGACCAATACGCATTGCATGAACACCAAGACCAATTGTGAAACTACTTGTTAATAATAAGAATGTTTCCCACAGAACTGGAGTTAATTCGAAAATTTCAGCGCCATCTGGGCCACTACCTGTACGTGTATGAAGTGTGAAATACACTGTAAATAGTGTGGCAAATAACACGATCTCGGCGCCAAGGAAAACCCAGAAACCAAAGATTTTTAGGCGGTTTTCCTCTGTACTATATTCTAATGGAAGTGAAGAATCGATTTTCATATTATTTATCACCTCTCAAGCTTTTCTCAGTTGCCATAACTTCCTCAACTGAAATGTAACGACCATGATCTTTTTCGAATGAACGATGGATCATGAAACCAAATACACCAAGCATACTGATGATGGCTGGAATCCATAGATTAAATACAGCGAAGAATGCTGCAAGGAAGAAGAATCCACTCATCCAGAATGGTGTGCCTGTATTATTTGGCATGTGAATTTTTTCAATTGTACCTGCTGTAATATCGCGACCTTCTTTTTTCGCGAACCAAAACTCATCTAAGCGAGTAACTGTTGGTACTACAGCAAAGTTGTATTCTGGTACTGGAGAATGAGTAGCCCATTCAAGTGTACGACCATCCCAAACATCTGCCTTTTCATTGCGAGGCATGTGTTTCCAGCTGTAGTAAATGTTATAAACGATCAATGCAAAGCCAACTGCAAGTCCTAGAGCACCAACGAACGAAAGCATATTCAATGGGCCGTAACCAGTAGACTCTGAATAAGTGTACATACGACGAGCATAACCATCTAAACCTAAAATGAATAATGGGAAGAACGTTACGTTGAAGCTGATAGCAATAAACCAGAAACCAGCTTTCCCTAATTTTTCGTTTAAACGGAAACCGAACATTTTTGGCCACCAGTAGTGGTAACCTGCAAGTACACCAAACACTGTACCTGGAATTAATACATAGTGGAAGTGGGCAACTAAGAACATCGTATTATGATATTGGTAGTCGGCACTTGCCATTGCTAACATAACCCCTGTAACCCCACCAATAGTGAAGATAGGAATAAAGCCTAATGCATAAAGCATCGGGGTTGTAAATTGAATTTTCCCGTGCCGCATTGTGAGTAACCAGTTAAATATTTTTACACCAGTCGGAACTGCGATTGCCATTGTTGTAATAGAGAAAACACTGTTTACCATTACGCCATGACCCATTGTATAGAAGTGGTGGGCCCATACTAAGAATGATAGTAAAGAAATGACAACCATACTCATAACCATTGATTTGTAGCCGTATAAGTTTTTACGTGCAAATGTTGCAATGATTTCTGAGAAGATACCGAAAGCAGGTAGGATAACGATATAAACCTCAGGATGTCCCCAAACCCAGAATAGGTTGGCCCAGAGCATATCCATACCACCGTCTTGCATCGCAAAGAATTTTGTGCCGAATTGACGGTCAAACATCATTAGGGCAAGCGCTACAGTTAATACTGGGAACGCGAATACGATAATAACGTTTGTAATTAAAATTGACCAAGTAAACATTGGCATTTTCATTAATGTCATACCAGGTGCACGCATTTTAATAATTGTCGTGATGAAGTTAACACCCGTCATTAATGTACCAATACCTGATAATTGAAGTGCTAAAGAATAATAGTTATTCCCTACAGTAGGACTAAAATCCGTACTTGCAAGAGGGAAGTAGGCTGTCCAACCAGCGTCTGGTGAACCACCGATAATGAAAGATAAGTTTAATAAACCAGCACCTGCTGCAAATAGCCAAAAGCTAACAGCATTTAGACGTGGGAAAGCAACGTCACGTGCACCAATTTGTAGTGGGATTACAATGTTCATTAAACCGATAACAAATGGCATCGCCATAAATAGAATCATTAATAAACCATGTGTTGTGAAAATCTCGTTGTAATGTTGTGCATCAAGAAGTCCGTTATCTGGAACGGCTGTTTGTGCACGCATTAATAGTGCATCAATACCACCACGGAATAGCATTAATAATGCTACTGCGATATACATAATCCCGATTTTTTTATGGTCAACAGTTGATAGCCAGTTTTTGTAGAAAAAGCCCCATTTTTTAAAATAAGTAAGGCCTGCTACGATAACCACTGCACCAACTACGATACTAATAGCTGCCGCTAAAATCATCGGTTCTTGCATTGGATGGAATAATTCTTCCATACTCATTGGATGCGCTCCTTTCAGAAATAAAAATTAATGTAAATATTCGTTCGAAGTTAACGTTAAATTAGTGACCTGAATGTTCGCTATTCATGTCTTCTTCAGACATATCACCATGATCCATATCCATGTTTTTACCATGTTCCATTGGAGCTGGACTGAAGTCTAAGTGTGTAGATGAGAAGCTTTGACGACCAACGTGCTCTGCTTTTAATAGCTCATCAAATTTTTCTTCAGTTAATGGTGCCTCTTTAGCTTTTACATCAGCAACCCATTTATCGAAGTCTTCTTGTGTCATAGATTGTGCTTCAAATTCCATTTCGGCAAAGCCACGTCCATTAAAGTTAGAGTTACGTCCCATAAATGAACCAACTTCATCTGCCGCAAGGTGAATAGTTGTTAACATATCACTCATGGCATATTTTTGACCTGCTAATTGAGGAATCCAGAAACTTGTAATAGGACCAAATGAGTAAAGTTTGAACTCGATTGGACGATCCACCGGAATGTTTACATAGTTAACTGTTTCAACACCTTGTTCTGGATAACTAAAGTGCCATTTCCAGTTTGATGATGATGCATAAATAACTAATGGTTCCTTATCGTCATAACCTGCTGGTTGAGCTTCTACTGTAGAAGTTGTTCTAACTGTCACAACAGCTAAGAATGCTACGATAATAATTGGAATTACTGTCCATGTAATTTCTAGAAGATGGCTTCCTTCTTCATGAGGAGGCTCATAATCTGCAGATGCTTTTGATGCACGGTATTTTGTTAGCATAAAGGCTAAAAGCACATACACGACTAGTAATATAAAGGCCATTGTAATAATGGATAAAATAATTGTGTTTGATAATGTTTCGGCATTTGGTCCTTTTGGATTGAACACTGTTAATGGTTCACATCCAGCAAGAAGTGCAAGAGCACTCAAAGCTACAAACATTAAACTTAATTTTTTCTTCATGTTTGACTCCTTTCTATAGAACGGCTATTCATAAAATTCATGTGTTTTTTGTCAGTCTCACATTTACAAATAGTTGGTACTGAGGTCACCTCTTTTATCTTGGCGTATCAATCAACAACATAAGAATTTACAATGGCATGGTTCAATATGAAACATAAAATCTTGTGTTGATTGATCTGATGCAAGCGTTAGCAAAACTAATGATTGTGCAATCGTTTTAAATACGTACTTGCCTAATGACGATTGTCACAATGTGTCGTTGTTTGCACATTGGATTATACGCCCTGTTTTTAAGAAAAAACATAATTTTGTTATGAAAAAGATAGTAAAGAGGTGTTGAATTTGAACATTTTTTGAACAAAAATCGTTATTTTAGTATTGGTATTTAAAGGTTTTAATTATTAAACACTGTGAAAACGTTGAAAATACTGCATTCCTCATGTTTAACTAAGTAAATAATTTTTTTTATGAAAAATTGCATTTCACATTTTGGACGCTGTTTTGTAATAAAATCAACGTAATATCGGTCTTTTCAATACTTTTGGGTTGCCTTTTTTTTAAAAAAGGAGTAGTCGCAATGAAGGTGTGTGGAAACATTAGGATGAATTTTCAATCAAAGGAATGAGAGGAAAGGGAATAACTGTCTTATCATATTGATTATGTTAATATAATAATTTGTTTTCTTTAATATCCATATATTTACTTGATATATTCTACTCGAAAAGTAAAAAAGCAAACTAAGAGCAGTCCTAGTTTGCTGGTGTTTTAGAAAATTTTTATGTTATGGAGAAGGATGTGTAGTAAATCAGCAATTTTTAAATTGACAGTCAATCTCCAAGCTTCAGCCATTTGGCTACCTTTCCATAAATTGTGTTTTGTAATTGAGGAGCTTTATTATTCATTTTTAAGAAAAAATACAATGTTTTCATAAAGTTTAATGTGCAAGTACGTCCGCTAAAAAAGCTTTCATTATAGCCTTGCATCATTAGGTGCATTTCAAATTTATCAAAAGCTTGTTCAACAAATTCAATTAGTGCTTCCTCGGAGTAATTTTTATTTAATAATGCATCTACTATGTTAATTAAACGTTCCTCTTCATCATTGACATAGACGGTGTCTTTCCAAGTGACAAGCTTTAAAGCATGTAAGATGGAAGGGGCATATTGTAAATCGAATTTTGGGTGTTTAATGGTCGTTGAGGCTAAATCAGCACCATGGGCAATGCTGTGCGCCCATCCTTTATCTGGGACGAAACCTCTAGTATCTTGTTCTAATAATAAATAGCGTCCGATTTTTTTAAAGAAAATTTGCAAACGATCATTGTTTAAAATCAATAACTCTGCATCCTTTGCAAGAATACCTGCAACTAGTAGAGCGGAAAATGAACGAGTAAAGACGCTATCTGTTGATTTTTTACCTATCTGTAAGTACAAGAAATCATCACTAGTTGCTGTATCAAATAAAAACTGTAATTGTTGCGGGTTTACTAAATTATCGCTCAGTAAATCGATGAATGTACGATATATGTACTGATCCCGTAATTCTGCATCGATTGTGCCTATATGAGATAGCATTTCTTGTAATAGCCAATCACTGTGTTGTGACATAAAAGTTTGGCGTTCAGAAAGTGTCATTGTAGAAAAAGACTGTAATGTTTCTTTGATAGTCATGTTTGAAAAAGCCCCCATAATAATTTTTCTTCTATTATTATAGCCGCTTTTCATTTCGAATTGACAAATTTGAAACTTCGGAAAGAAAGAACGGCAACATAACGTCCCTCTTGAACGGAATTTTTTACAATATTATTTCCTGAACCTATAGAAAGTTGTTATGATAGAAACGCAACAAAATGGTAAAGCTTAAATTAAGCGCAAAAAAAGACATACCTATTTAAGTATGTCTCTTTGGCTCGTTAGAGGACGACAGCTGATTTTATGCCAATTGGCCATTCAATAAGGGAGTCCTGATTTGTCTGTAACTCGACAAGAATATGAGTGTTTTTTATAGCATCAATGAGCCATTCACTGTAATGATGATTTGGTTCTGGATGCTGTAAAATTTGCTGCATATCTTTTTTATCAACATGTAATAGTTTGTAGTTACATTCAATGTTTACTTTTTGAGGAATAATGCAGAGTGATTCATTTTGGTGACCAAGTGAAATAGAACCTGGAATATAACCTTGAATACGTAAAATATAGGTACTTGCTTCTTGTGTATAGACATCAATTTTAGTACGTGTTAAAAAATCAAATTCTATCGGCTTATCTTGAAACGGTCCGTTTGTGGTAGAAAAAGAAATGACTTTAATCGATAATGCCTCGAATGCAGGTGAGATACAATGATTAAATTCAGTAATTGTATCTAGTAATTGCATGGATTCCACTCCTTGTTAAGAACTTGGTTTTATTCAAACAGACAATAAAGGGGATGTCTGTCATTGTAATAAATTTTAGATTATTCTAATTATAATACAATTTATTACAAAATATGAATCCAAAAGCAATGATTTTTTGTTAAAAATAAGAAACTTGTGGATTTTTTTAGTAAATAACCGAATTAAAAAATAGAAATAAAGAGGTGAGAAAAATGACAAAACGAAAGCGTCATGTCATTAAACATGACAATATTGTTGTTTTTCCAGGCGCTGTCCAAACTTTAATACGTGAAGGACATTTGTTTGCAGAGAATTATCAATATGAAAAGGCAGTGGCGAGTTTTGAAAAGGCATTTGTATATGAAACTGGAGATGAATTTGCGCTGAGTGCCTATGCCTTTGCTTTATATGAAATAAAGGACTATGACAAAGCGAAAAATGTATGTGAGCAGCTATTTACGATGGGTACGTCAATGTATGTAGAAGTGATGGAATTGTACATTACCATATGCATGCAGTTAAAAGATTACCATCAAGTGGAGACGTTAATAACGACTTTACTTGAAGAAAATGTATTGCCGCATGATCAAGTTGAAAAATTTGAACGATTAAAAAGTTTGAATAGAGAAGTGTCTAGAAATCTAGAAAAGAGAGAAAATGCACAACATTTAATAGAGGAACAAGAATATGAGCTTGCGAAATTTAGTGCACTTTCACCAAATGAACAATCCATTCGCTTACACCGCCTTATGGATACCAATGTAAGACAATTAAAAACGGCATTAAAGGCTATTATTGAATGCTCAACGATTCATCCTTTTGTACAAAGCTTAGCATTAATATTGTTAGTGGAACAGGAAGTAGCCATAGACATAACAGTTTCTAAATTTGAACAAACAAAAGTCGTGAATCCAGCCAATCTAGTATTGCCTAATCAATTACCGCAATATGGAGAAATAAAAAATATTATTGAAATGAAGTTAGAGCAAGACCCTACGACATTGGAAATGGTACAATATTTAATGGCGAAACATGCCATTGTAACGTATCCGTTTGAGTGGCATCCATTCCAAGCTGATGATGTTGCTTATAGTTATATTGATTTTGTCTTAACAATGCTAGGAAATGTGCAAGAAATGGACTATGAAATCATGGACTTTTTACAAATGTTAGAAAAGCTAACAGAACTACATTAGGTATGAAATAAGTTGAAACTATACACATCTATGTTATACTAAAATGGTTGTCAAAATCGTAGTTACGAATGAATTGTCTAACATCTAAACTTGATTATTTATTTTGGAGGTATTTATACATGTCAGCAAAATGGGAAAAACAAGAAGGTAATATCGGTACTCTTACAATCGAAGTACCTGCTGTAGAAGTAGATGCAGCGATGGATCAAGCATTTAAAAAAGTTGTAAAACAAATTAACGTACCAGGTTTCCGTAAAGGTAAAATGCCTCGTAAAATGTTTGAACAACGCTTTGGTATCGAATCACTATACCAAGATGCATTAGAAATTATCGTTCCTGATTCTTATGCAAAAGCAATTGATGAAGCTGGAATTATGCCAGTTGATTACCCAGAGATTTCTGGTACAGAAAACTTTGTACATGGTCAAGATTTCACATTTACTGCACAAGTAACAGTAAAACCAGAACCAAAGCTTGGTGACTACAAAGGTCTAGAAGTATCTAAACTTCCTGTAGAAGTAACTGATGAAGAAGTGGATGCTCAAATTCAAGACCAATTAGCTCGTAAAGCTGAGCTTGAAATTAAAGAAGACGAAGCAATCGTAGAAGGTGATACAGCTGTTATCGATTTCGAAGGTTTCGTAGGTGAAGAAGCTTTCGAAGGTGGTAAAGGTGAAGACTATCCACTAGAAATCGGTTCGGGTTCTTTCATTCCTGGTTTTGAAGAGCAACTTGTTGGCGTGAAAGCTGGCGAATCTAAAGATGTGGTTGTTACATTCCCAGAAGAATATCATGCTGCAGAATTAGCTGGTAAAGAAGCAACTTTCAAAGTAACAGTAAAAGAAGTTAAAACAAAAGTTCTTCCTGAGTTAAATGATGAATTTGCAAAAGAACTTGACCCAGAAGTTGAAGGCGTAGAAGCTTTACGTGCTAAAATTAAAGAACAAACTGCAGCTCAAAAAGTAGCAGAATCAGATGCAGCTCTTCGTGATGAGCTAGTAGAAAAAGCTGCTGAAAACGCTGAGTTCGAAGTGCCAGCAGGTATGATTAACTCTGAAACTGATCGTATGTTACAAGAATTTGGTCAACGTTTACAAATGCAAGGCATGAACTTAGACCTTTACTATCAATTCTCTGGTCAATCAGAAGAAGACTTACGTGGTCAAATGAAAGAAGAAGCAGAAAGCCGTGTACGTGTCTCTTTAACACTTGAAGCGATTGCTGAAGCTGAAAAAATTGAAGCAACTGAAGCAGATATTGAAGCAGAATTAGAAAAAATGGCTGCTCAATTCAATATGACTAAAGATCAAATTACAGGTGCTTTAGGTGGTACTGCAGTACTTGAAAACGACATCAAAATCCAAAAAACAGTTGAATTTTTAGTAGAAAACGCTAAAATTACTGAATAAGATTTGTGTAACTAGATAGCTAAACAAAACAAGGTACGGCATTAAACCGTGCCTTGTTTTATCACATAAACTCTAAAAAATGGTCCCCTTATAGTTTTTTTCACTTTATACTTCACTTATACATAGTATTGTTTTAATTTTTATCTTCATTCAACAGATGTTTTGTACGGAATGTAAAATGTTAAGTACAAAACATGTCCATCTAAATAGATGGTAAACTGTATGCACAGAAGCTTTTTAGTATGTTAAACGACGACTGAATGAAGATAAAGCCAATGGCCAGAGTCAAGGAATTCAAAACCTAGACACTGTACAATTTAAGGCGAAATTGATACGATGCTAAAAACTTCATTCAGAAAAGTCATATATAATAAAATTACTAATTTTGAATGAATAAACCCTAGGTAGATGAATGTAGTAGATTCATAACGATGGATAGTTGGTTTTGGTGTAATCTAAGTGAAGTGCCATACGAAAGAATCATGTAAAGTCACGAAGTAAACACGTTCCTAGAGGATACTTTGGTAAGCAAATGAAGAAAAGAACATGATGATGCGTTATAATCTATACATGCATGAATGCCTTGGCGTAAATGATGCAGACAATTTATTTGATAAAGGTTCAATAATCTTGTAAGATTGTTGCTTGAATAGGGGTGAAACATATTGTTCAAATTTAATGATGAAAAAGGCAATTTAAAATGCTCATTTTGTGGAAAACCACAAGAACAAGTACGTAAATTAGTTGCAGGTCCAGGTGTTTATATTTGTGATGAATGTATCGAGCTTTGTTCCGAAATCGTTGTAGAGGAACTAGGTGTAGAAGAGGAAATCGAATTTCAAGATATTCCAAAACCAAAAGAGATCCTAACGATTCTAGATGAGTATGTAATTGGACAAGAACGTGCTAAAAAGGCATTGGCAGTCGCAGTTTACAATCACTATAAACGCATCAATACGAATAGTAAAATTGATGATGTTGAATTAGCAAAATCGAACATTGTGTTAATCGGCCCAACTGGTAGCGGTAAAACTTTATTAGCTCAAACGTTAGCACGTATACTAAATGTTCCATTCGCAATTGCGGATGCTACCTCCCTAACTGAAGCAGGTTATGTAGGTGAGGACGTTGAAAATATTTTATTAAAGTTAATCCAATCAGCAGATTATGATATTGAGCGTGCTGAAAAAGGGATTATCTATATTGATGAAATCGATAAAGTAGCACGTAAGTCGGAGAATCCATCTATTACACGTGATGTTTCTGGCGAAGGTGTTCAACAGGCACTCCTTAAAATTTTAGAAGGAACGGTTGCAAGTGTTCCGCCACAAGGAGGACGTAAACATCCTCATCAAGAGTTTTTACAAATCGATACAACTAATATTCTTTTCATCGTTGGTGGTGCATTTGATGGTATTGAAACGATCATTAAACGCCGTCAGGGTGAAAAAGTAATTGGATTCGGTTCAGATCCGAATAAAGTAGACGTAGATGAAGGTTCTATCATGTCAAAGCTGATTCCTGAGGATTTACTGAAATTTGGTCTAATACCAGAGTTCATTGGTCGATTACCTGTACTTGCGAGTCTAGAGCAATTAAATGAAGCTGCTCTTGTACAAATTTTAACGGAGCCAAAAAATGCACTAGCCAAGCAGTATCAAAAAATGCTTGAACTAGATGGCGTTGAACTTGAATTTGATGAAGGTGCTCTTGTTGAAATTGCAAAAGAAGCAATTGAGCGTAAAACAGGTGCGCGTGGTCTTCGTTCAATTATTGAGTCAACAATGCTTGATGTAATGTACGAATTGCCTTCACGTGAGGACGTAAAAAAATGTATCATTACAGCAAAAACAATTACGGATAAAGAAAAACCGAAATTGCTTCTTGAAGATGGCACTGAACTCGATGAAGGTAGCGATACAAAAACTTCAGCATAACGAATAGATATGGCTGTCTACCGTTGTGAGATAGAGAGTAATTAGCTGACTTCGATTGTGCAATATTCGCACATATCGACAGTCAGCTTTTTATTCATTTCTACATAAAGCTAATTGTAACTTGAAGAAATTTTTGGCTCGCTTCAATAACTAGTGTGAATCAATTTTTTAAACACATACTAGTAGCGCGGGATGTGAACATGAAAATTTTGACGGAGGTGAATGCCCGCATGGTGACAATACAAAAAACAACAAATGTACCATTATTGCCTTTACGTGGACTTTTAGTATACCCATCGATGGTGTTACATATTGATGTGGGTAGAAATCGTTCTGTAGCGGCGCTAGAGCAGGCGATGTTAGAGGACCAAATGATTTTATTGGTGACACAAAAGGAAATGCACGATGAACAGCCTGAGGAGCAAGATTTATATTCCGTTGGTACAATTGCATATGTCAAACAAATGCTAAAATTACCAAATGGTACGCTGCGAATTTTAGTAGAAGGGGTTGCTCGTGCTACCTGGGAAAATTATCGGGCGTTAGACAAGTATACAGTTGTGGATATTGACATTAAAGAGGAATCGGTAGATAAAGATGTAGAAACGCTAGCATTGATGCGTACATTATTGACGTATTTCGAAAAATATGCAAAATCCTCCAATAAAATCACAACTGAAACAATCAATACTGTAACGGATATCGAAGAACCTGGACGTCTAGCAGATATTATCGCTTCTCATTTACCGTTTAAGATTGCGGATAAGCAAGAAGTATTGGAAATGCTAAGTGTTAAAAAACGTCTTGATCACTTAATTATCCGTTTGCACGATGAACAAGAAGTATTGGATTTGGAAAAGAAGATTAATTCCAAAGTAAAGCAGTCCATGGAGCGTACGCAAAAGGAATATTATTTACGTGAACAAATGAAGGCTATTCAAACTGAGCTGGGCGATCGCGAAGGGAAAACTGGAGAAGTTGCAGAATTGCGTAAGCGTATCGATGAAGCAGGTATGCCAGATTCAACAAAAGAAGCTGTACTCAAAGAATTAGATCGCTATGAAAAAGTGCCAAGCGCTAGTGCAGAAAGCGGCGTTATTCGCAATTATATTGATTGGTTGATATCACTACCATGGACAAAAGCAACAGAAGATCGCATGAATATTACACATGCCGAGAATATTTTAAATCGTGATCATGATGGGTTAGAAAAAGTGAAAGAACGTGTTCTAGAATATTTAGCCGTACGTCAGCTGAAAAATTCGCTGAGAGGACCTATTTTATGCTTAGCTGGACCTCCTGGGGTAGGTAAAACATCTTTAGCTCGTTCCATCGCAGAAAGCTTAGATCGCAAATTTATTCGAATTTCGTTAGGCGGCGTTCGTGACGAATCTGAAATTCGTGGACATAGACGTACGTATGTTGGCGCAATGCCTGGTCGTATTATTCAAGGAATGAAAAAAGCAGGTACCATTAATCCAGTATTTTTATTAGATGAAATTGATAAAATGTCTAATGATTTTAGAGGCGACCCTGCAGCAGCAATGCTAGAAGTATTAGATCCTGCGCAAAATAATACATTTAGTGATCATTATATTGAAGAGCCATATGATTTATCAAATGTGTTATTTATTGCAACAGCTAATGATTTGAGTAGTATTCCTGGTCCATTATTAGACCGTATGGAAGTTATTTCTATTGCAGGTTATACTGAAATTGAAAAAACTCAAATTACGAAAAATCACCTAATCCCTAAGCAATTGAAAGAACATGGATTGAAAAAAACGCAAGTAGTGATTAAAGATGAAGCAGTCATCGATATTATACGCTATTACACGCGCGAGGCAGGTGTTCGTGGTTTAGAACGACAAATCGCAACGCTTTGCAGAAAAATTGCCAAAATCATTGTATCTGGTGAGAAAAAACGGGTAACTGTTAGCTCAAAATCACTACAAGAGTTAATCGGTAAACATCGATTCCGTTATGGGCAGGCTGAAAAGGAAAACCAAGTCGGTGTCGCTACTGGACTTGCTTATACAACTGTAGGCGGAGATACGTTACAAATCGAAGTATCCTTGACACCTGGTAAAGGAAAGTTACAGCTTACTGGTAAGCTTGGGGAAGTCATGAAGGAATCTGCTCAAACAGCATTATCCTATGTTCGCACGAAAATGGAAGATCTTGATGTGGATGCGGAATATTTCGATACACATGATATTCACATCCATGTACCTGAAGGCGCTGTACCTAAAGATGGACCTTCTGCAGGTATTACTATGGCAACTGCTATTGTCTCCGCTATTTTACATCGCCCAATTCGCCGTGAAGTTGGTATGACAGGCGAGATTACATTACGGGGCCGTGTATTGCCAATCGGAGGTCTAAAAGAAAAAACATTAAGTGCTCATCGTGCAGGCTTAACAACAATCATATGTCCAAAAGATAATGAACGTGATTTAGAGGATATTCCTGACAGTGTACGTGAGCAACTAACATTTAAACTAGTGTCATCGGCTGATGAAGTTTTAGCCTATGCACTGGACGGAGGTTTTTAGAAAAATGAAAGTCCATAACGTCGAAATGGTCATTAGTGCGGTACGGCCAGACCAATATCCAGAAGATGGACTGCCAGAATTTGCATTAGCTGGTCGTTCGAATGTAGGAAAGTCTTCCTTCATTAATCGAATGATCGGCCGTAAAGCTTTAGCACGTATTTCTTCTAAGCCTGGTAAAACACAAACCCTTAATTTTTATAAAATTGAAGAGCAATTGTTTTTTGTGGATGTACCGGGTTATGGTTATGCAAAGGTTTCAAAGTCTGAGCGTGAAGCCTGGGGGAAAATGATAGAGCGCTACTTTACTGGGCGTCAGGAATTAAAAGCAGTTGTACAAATTATAGACTTGCGTCATCCTCCAACGGCTGATGATCGCATGATGTATGATTTCCTAAAGCACTATAATATTCCTTGTATTGTGATTGCAACAAAGGCAGATAAAATTCCAAAAGGTAAATGGGATAAGCATAAAAAGATTGTCAAAGAAACATTGGAAATGGAAAAAGGCGATACTCTAATTGTCTTCTCTTCAGAAACGGGTCTTGGCTTTGAAGAAGCTTGGAGAACAATTGAAAATAAAATGTAATGTAAAAACATCTATTGTGTCTAGTCGTTAGGACAGTAGATGTTTTTTTCATTTTTACAGAAGGTAATGTAGAAAGTTGTAGAAAATGCTTGATGATTAAAATATTTGTCCGATAAATTAGATAGGAGGTGGACTAGATGGATATTGCAGCTTTATCGATGGCAATGAATCAAGCAACACTTATGCAAAACGTTTCTTTAGCTGTTACGAAACAGGCAATGGAGATGCAACAACAAAACACAGAGCAGTTAGTTGAAATGTTAGATGCTCCACATCCGACAGCTGGACATACAATTGATATTCAAGTATGAAACAGGCAGGTAGCTTGAAAGTAGGAAGCTACCTCTATTTTTATCGCTTGAAAAGATTAATAGTCTAAATTGTAACTTTTTAAATAAGAAAAGCTACCAATAATACGATATAATGATTACTAATATTTAGTAAGGAGGCAGGATTTTTGAAGAAATATTCATACATAATCATGATCATGTTACTTCTGGTTTTCGGTTTAGCCTTTAACCAACCGGCTAAAGCTGCCCAATTAGTTACTGGAACCTTTGTGGATGTAACATTTTCAGAATACACAAAGCCAGATGGCACGATAGAACAACAACTTAGTAAAGTAACTTTGCAAAATGATCGTGGCCGAACAGTGACTTTTAATATTAATAAAAATACTCGATTATATATTAACAACACGGCAACGACTATCGAGGGCTTTAAGATGGGAATGGAAGTTGAAGCTGAAATTTCTCTAAGAAGTGTTGTTGAACTGCGAGGTACATCTACAACAGCAACAGAACCGAATGGATCATCCACAGGATCAGGAAGTAGCAGTAAAACAACAGCTGGTGTAGTAACGAGTATCGATCCAAATGGGTTATTTATTATAGTGAAGCCAGATGTAGGTGAAGAAACGACTTATTATATTAACAAAGAGACTAATTATCAAAAAGGCTCTTCAGCCACTGATATTAGTGCGTTATACGTTGGGGATCGAGTTAAACTAAACTTTAAAAATAAAAACACTTCTGTCGTAACAAAAGTAGCCATTAGTGAGACAGGCACACTAGTTGAAAACTTATACAAAGGCGAAATACAAGCAGTCAATCCTAATGCCAATAAATTAACGGTGAAAAATCAACATGCCTTTATTAACTGGCAATTTGGCTCTCAAACAACCAATGATCTATCGACAATGTCTTTTACATCCAAGGTACCAATATATGTTGGCAATACGAAAGTCGAAAAAGGTCAACTGAAAAATTATATCGGTAGTGAAGCATACTATGCGACGGTTAAACAATTCGGTAAAGAAGTCATTGAGAAAATTGTAGTATTGAAAAACAATGAACGAACATATTACGAACCCATGTTGTCTGTAGATACAGATTACCAATTATTGAAGCTGAAATCTGCAGGCACATTGTACTTCCATAATGGAACTATTTTAATTCGTAATGGACGTTTAATTGAACCAACTGGTCTTTTAGCGTATGGTACGGCATTTGTCATTGCAGATGGTGCTGCACGTGACCATTATGCGCAGGTTGTACAAGTGACAAGTGATAGCTTTATGTCACCTAACTTAGCTGGACATGAATTATATTATGGACGCTTATCTCAAGCTGATGGGTATTTAATTGAAATTGATGATGCGATGAAAATTGAACCAAATGTTTTCAAGAAAACAGATGATACTGTCTTATCAGTTAGTAATTCAACAAAGGCAATGGTCGATGATGGCAATAAAACATACAGCGTCATGCCAGATATTGAGCTTTATTTATCCGAAGGTGATTATGGTTACTTCTATGTGAAGGAAGGCCATGTACAAGCACTTCATATTTTAGATAATGCTAAACCAGTAGCCCCATTAATGCTGACTGGGAAACTACAGTCTGTAAAATCGAAGTATCCAGCTGTAATTAACGTAAAAAGTGTAAGCCAATGGCAGAATGGCCGTTGGTATGAGGCTGGTGAAATGGTGGATATGAATATTGACCAAGCAACAATCATTAAAGCAGGTAAAGTGATACAGCCTTCCGATCTACAAGCATCCGACCGTTTAGTTGTATTATCAGATCGATTTGTAAAAGCTCATTTTATTCTAGTAGATTAAAAGTAAATATAGACTGAAAATCTGCTTAGTCTCAGGCGAATAATATTTGCAAAAGGGCGATGTATTCACATTTGATGAGAAGGCTACTTCGCATAGGCAAAATGTTCGAAAGACGAGCAGATTTTTAGTCATTAAAACATGCTTCATTATGCATAACAGTGCACAGTGAAAGAAAGGACAAGCGAATGCAAAAATATTTAGCCAAACTAATGGTAGTCGTTCTTGTTTTTTGTTTAATGGGAACTACTATTTCGTTCAATGCATCGGCTGCTTCATTAGAAACAACTGGTGCAGTAAAAAATGAGTATACATATGAAGAAGCTGTCTTCCTATCAGGGTCACCTGTTATTTTTAAGGGCACTAGTAAAGATATTAAAATTACACAAAAGGAATCTAAAGGCAGATTAACTGAAACTTATAACATGAAGTTGACAGGTAATAATGGAGCCACATTGACAAGAAATATCGCCTATGAATCTGATGTTGTTGACTATGCAGTTCTTGGTCAAAAAACGTCTAATGGTGAGGTAAAGAAATACACTGAAAAAATTACAATTGGAGCGATTACTTATACGTTAGTTGATTATCAATTTTCTCAAGGAACGGTGACAGATAATCGAGCTGCCTCTGATTATTATTCGGGGAATGTAATCTCTAGAAAAACCTATGCTTTTGAAACAGGAAAAGGGAAAAACGCTGTCCAAAACACAGTAACGATTGAAACCGATAGTCGCCATGCGGGCTATGAAAACTTCTGGGGAGCAACAGAAACTCAAATCACAGAGTCTGTTTATTCCTACAGTGATGGCAAAACAAGCCATGTAAAAAACCGCTTATCTACAAGTAAATCTCGTGTTTTAAATTATGAGGAGAATCTTGGAAGCTTGGGTAGTTTTGAGGGTGGCTATGCAGTTGTAAGTGAAAAAGATGTTATTTCTGAGTACACGTACGACTTATCTTCAGGACAAAAAGGGACGCTTGATTTAGATACAGAATACATGCCAACTATTGAACGTCTTATTATCCCTAAATTCCGTGATTTAACAAACCATTTTGCTAAAGAAGCGATAGAAAAAATGTATTCACTAGGTATCTATTCAGATGCAAGTAATTTCTTCTCTCCAAATACACCAATGAAACGTATAGATTTTACTACGGCAATCGGTAAAGCCGTAGACTTACGTGTATTTGAAGAAAAGAAATCGAAAAAGACTCCTACTACAAGTGTGTTTAAAGACTTAAAGCGTACGGTTAAAGATTATGGCTATATTGAATCGGCATTAAATAAAGGCATAATAAAAGGCGTTTCAGCTGACTACTTTAAACCAGATAATGCCATTACAAGAGCACAAGCAGCTACTATTTTTGTGCGTGCTTTAGGACTTGAAAATAGAGCGCCTGATCCTGGCTATCTAACGAAATTTACAGACAACAATCAAATTCCAAACTATGCTAGAGACGGCATCTATATTGCAAATGAACTTGGGTTAATGATTGGTGATTCCGCTGGCCGTTTTAATCCAAATAAGCCGCTAACTCGTGCAGAGGCTTCTCTTGTCCTTGAGCGATTCTTAAAATATTTAGAAGATGATCTAAAACAAAACTATCGTGATGATATCTTGTTCTTTAACTAAAGAAAGGACTGAACATTAATGACATATGTAAAAAAAGCATTGCTCTCTTTGCTTTGCTTCATGTTACTACTGATGACGGCAACACCTGTTGTCACGCAAGCAGCTACCACAATAAGAGATGTTCCTTCAAATAGTAATAATTATAAGGCTATTTCCTGGGCAGTGGACAATGACCTCATGTCCTTGAACAGTGCTAATAACTTTTTACCAGATGAACAAGTAACTGATCGAGAGCTTGTGCTAATGTTTGCCAAGCTAGATCGTAATTATGCGTTATCTTATATTGATAGTGTTGCCTATAATTTCTACAGTGAATTTTATTTACCATTTAACGGCACACATGTGAATGCTAATCGTTCAAAAGCGGTGACACGAGGCCAATTTGCCCAGATCTACGCTGCATTCAAAGGTTTAGATTTAGATGAACCACAGGCTGTACAATATTTATATTCGAATGATCTTTCTACCAGTGGTACAGGTAAAAAGACTTTTGCTAGCTTTAATCCATCTACTAAATTAACACGTGCGGATGTTGCTACATTTTTATATAGAGCTGTTCAAAATGGCAATTTTGCTGTACAAGGATTAAAGCGAAGTGCTGCTGGCCGTGATAATGATAGCATTACGTTACCACCAGGTTTCATGGGATCTAACAGTGCTGATTTTGAAGAACCAAAAGATAACTCAAATGACTTTACTGGACCAGAATATGTAAATAATGCATTGCAAAGCATTGTAGTTGAAAAACCGGATTTAATCGCAAATGATGTGGATTCTACACTTGTGACGGTATCGTTAAAGGCTTGTAATGGTGACCCAATTGCGGATGATAAATCGTATACATTCAAAGTGACGTCATCCTATGGGACAATTGTGGATACATCCGGTGAAGCGGTTAAAACGGTTCAATCTGATGGCTCCACTGTATCTGCTATCGTAATCGCACCATCACTAACAAAATCTGTCCGTGATACGATTTCTTTTGAGCTAGTTAATAATACAGACCCTGCTATGAAGTGTTTAGTGGGGGAGAAGTTAAATGCAGAAGTGCGTTATGCACCACAGCCAGAACTACGTATTGATTACCAAGTATATGATCCAACAAATACAGATGATAATGGTAGTGTAACACCTCCTTATGTTCCATATGAAAAATTGCCAGAGTTCTTTACTCAAAACTTAATTGATGTGTATGCTCCAGTACCTTTAGATCCTGACTCTGATGAAAAGTTATTTAGTATTGGTCAGCAAACAAATGTAACGGATGCTTTAGGGAACGTACAAAATGTTTATTTGCGCTACGGTGGATCTGATCCTAGGTACCCAGCGTTAGGATATGAACATGCAATATTACAATTTGAAAACTATGATATCTCAGTATACTTATTTGAAGAGCTCTTAAATCGCCGTTTTGATAACTCAGTAACAACGCCTGCCAAAACTGAAATTATGTATATGATTTCTGATGATGGACGACCAATTTATCGTGTTCAAGGGATTGATGATGATATTGCTTCTCAGGTAGAAAATATTAATCCGGTCGGAGCTATCATTCAGCTTATGAATCATATGCCAAACGAAAAAGATTTAACATTAGAGCATTACGATAGTGTGATGAAGATTTATGCAATCTTCACAAACTTAAGTAACTATGACCGAACTGTGTTATTAAAATATCAGGGCGGGAAATTACTTGGACAAGTGGAAGCCTATAAAAAACGTGTTGAAGCATTGAAAGAAAGTGCTGATGCTGCATCAAGACCATCAGGGAAAGATCGATATACTAAAGTTATGGTGACTTTAGTTCGTCCAGGTGGGGAGCCCGTTTCGGACTATCAGGGAACGGTCAAAATTAAATTTGATGGAGTGGAAAAAACAGCGTCGTTTATAACAAATACTTCAGATCCATTAAATAATACAGGTAGTCCAGGTACGGCCGTCGCTTACTTTGACTCAATTATTTATGGAAAATCTAAAGTAGAGGCAACGCTCGTTAATCCATTAGATCCACGCTATGCAACAATTTTGAAGGGCTTAAAAGATAAGACAGTAACGAAAGAAATATTTACGAATCCATACTTTAGTAAAAACTCTTGTTCTTTAGCAACGGAAATTGCCTATGTAGTGGATTATTCTTCTTCGATGAAGGCGGTTGATCCAACAAATTACCGTGGTAAAAAGATGATTGAATTGATCAATCAAATAAAGGCAAAAAATAATATTGTTATTGAAACGAATACAAAAGCAACTGTTCTAGGTGAAGGTACGACAGAAAATGTACTGAAAAAAGATCTTTATAAAGCATCCAAAGATAAAGGTGCGACGGATATTTTTGCCGGCATTGATATCGCCTTAACTAAATTCTCTAATGATACTAAAACATCGAAGGCCATTGTTGTTGTTTCGGATGGTAAAACAAGTAAATCTAAAATGACTAAGGCGATCAATGAAGCGAAAAAGCAAGGTGTGAAAGTTTATACAATTAGTATGGGCAAGAAATCACAAATCAATGATGCTACGTTAATGCAAGTAGCAGAGCAAACTGGCGGCGCTTATTTCCACGCCATTGATAATTTACAATTGCATCAAGTATTCCAAAAGCTAGTTGATACAATTTTATGTAAAACACCAGCTTCGAGCTGTATCAATCCTGAAGATTTATTTGAAGAAACAAGCGTTTCGCTACGAAAAGGCTATATTACTATGAGTGCTCGAATTGATGGTAATTGTTCTAATGTTGCAAAGATGAATGTACGCTTCAATTCAGTTAGTGGAGATGTACAGTTTGATTTGCAAAAACGTAGTGATTCAGTTTATATGCTAACGAAAACAGTACAAACTATGCAGGACTTTAAAGTTAATAATGACATTGAGTTTATAGCCTATGATAAAGATGGTAATATTATTGCAATGAAAACTGTCACAATGACAAATTAAGAAAATACTGATCACAAATTTACTGTACCTCAATTGTTAGATTGATCTAACAATTGAAGGTGCAGTTTTTTAATTTGAAACAAGACGTATAATTTGTTACACTTAGTTTATAATAATTCTAATGTAGATGACGAATGACAGTTCTTCATGACATGTTCACAAATTATACGTGAACTATTGTCGAACTGTGCTATAATGAGATTTGTGAATTAGAACGTGTGAGGTGTTATTCATGCATACCATCGTAGTAGGCTTGAATTATAAAACAGCGCCTGTTGAAATACGTGAGAAGTTATCATTCATAGAGAGTGAACTACCACAAGCAATGGAAGCGCTGCAAAAGCAAAAAAGTATATTAGAAAACGTTATTGTTTCGACATGTAACCGTACAGAAATATATGCTGTTGTGGATCAATTGCATACTGGACGTCATTTTGTGAAACAATTTTTAGCGAACTGGTTTGACTTGCCTGTGGAGACATTTTCTTCCTATTTAACAATTCGAGAAGAAGATGAGGCAATCGAACATTTATTTAAAGTGACTGCAGGGATCGATTCAATGGTTCTTGGGGAAACACAAATTTTAGGACAAGTAAAAAAAAGCTTTTTAAGTGGACAAGAGATTGGCACAACAGGAACGGTATACAATCAGCTATTTAAACAAGCGGTAACATTTGCTAAGCGTGCTCATAATGAAACAGCAATTGGTGAGAATGCGGTATCCGTTTCCTATGCAGCAGTAGAATTAGCAAAGAAAATTTTTGGCTCTTTACAACGCAAGCATGTAGCTATTTTAGGTGCAGGGAAAATGGGAGAGCTTGCGATTGAGAACCTTTATGGTAGTGGTGTAGGAAAAGTTACGGTCATTAACCGTACGTTTGAAAAAGCAGAAAGCCTAGCCGCTAAATTCCATGGGGAAGCTAAATCAATGAAGGAATTACAATGTTCATTATTAGAAGCAGACATTTTAATTACTTCTACAGGTGCAACAGATTATGTCATTGATTATGAGTTAATGCAATTTGTGGAACGTTTACGTAAAGGTAAACCTTTATTTATGGTAGATATTGCTGTTCCACGTGACATTGATCCACGAGTGGGCGACCTGCCAAATGTTTTCTTGTATGATATCGATGATTTACAAGGAATTGTCGAGGCGAATTTAGCAGAGCGTGAACGTGCTGCTGCTGATATTACGGATATGATTGGTAATGAAGTTGTGCAATTTAAAGATTGGGTAGCAACACTAGGCGTCGTACCAGTGATCTCAGCTTTGCGTAAAAAGGCTAATCGAATTCAAGAAGAGACGATGACTAGTATCGAAAATAAAATGCCAGATTTAACGGAACGTGAACGTAAAATTTTAAGTAAGCATACAAAATCTATTATTAATCAATTGTTAAAAGAGCCAATCTTACAAGCGAAAGAAATGGCAAATTCACCAAAAGCAAATGAACAGTTACGTTTATTCCAACAAATTTTTGGTATAGAGGATGCTGTGGAAGCTGAAGTTCAAGAGATGACGAAGCAAGAGCTTGAGCGCAAAGAACGCGCAGAGGCTTCTCAAACTTCCGTTGAACCAAAGTACTCTTTCTAAATATCTGATGCGTCGCATACACAAATGTACGATAGTGTTGACGCTATTGGATTTCTACTGATATTACATGAGGCGTTTTCGTATCTGTATGGTAAACTTAGGATACGAAAACGTTTTTTTGTTTTTGTATAGTAATTTTACAATTTCACTATAAAGAAGGGATGTCTATTGGCTGATTTGACCATGACGAGGCTTTATGAAGTGATGATCGTCTTGTATGCGATCAGTCTAGTTTTTTACTTTACTGATTATTTCTATAAGCAAGTGCGAGCAAGACGAATAGCTTTTTGGCTTGTTTCATTTGTATGGATGATTCAAAGCGCTATTATCATTTTAACGTTTGTGGAAACGAAGCGTTTTCCGATCTTATCTTTGTCAGAGGGGATTCTCTTTTACTCCTGGTTACTTGTGACGCTATCGATCATTCTACATTGTATAGCTAGGGTTGATTTGCCTGTATTTATTATTAATATACTAGGGTTTTTATTCGCTAGTATATTTACTTTTATGCCAAAACGTCCTACAGGCGCTGTCGGGGATACATTAATTTCGGAAATGCTTTTTATTCATATATCATTTGCGATATTGTCCTATGCCGCATTCACGTTAACATTTGTGTTTGCCATATTATACTTGGTTTTATATCGTTTGCTGAAAAAGAAAAAGTGGTCACATCTATGGACAAGGTTACCATCCTTACAGCAGACAAGTAGCTGGATGAATATGTCATTTTTTATTGGAATTCCAGTTTTATTTATAAGTTTAATATTGGGCTTTGAATGGGCACTATTAACATTAGAGAGTCTTTCGATTTTCGATGCAAAGATCATAGGGTCCTTCATCATTTTAATTTTGTATTGCGTTATCTTATATGTGAATCGCAAAAGCAAGCTGACAGGTACAACTTATGCATGGGTACATATATATGCCTATTTATTAGTTGTTGTGAACTTCTTCTTAGGAAGCAGTTTATCGCGATTCCATTTATGGTATTAGAAGAAAGGTTGGAGACTGTTGAGAAAAATTATTGTAGGTTCTAGGAGAAGTAAGTTGGCGCTAACTCAAACTAATTGGTTTATCAATGAGTTAAAAGAGGCTGGTGCACCATTCGAATTTGAAGTGAAAGAAATCGTGACCAAAGGTGATCAAATTTTAGATGTACAGCTATCTAAAGTTGGAGGGAAGGGATTGTTTGTTAAAGAAATAGAGCAAGCCCTTTACGATAAAGAAATAGATTTTGCTGTTCATTCTATGAAAGATATGCCTGCTGTATTGCCAGATGGCTTAGTAATTGGTTGTATTCCTCCACGTGAAGATGCACGTGATGCATTTATTTCAAAAGGACATATTAAATTTGCAGATCTTCCTGCTGGTGCTGTAGTGGGGACAAGTTCTTTGCGCCGTAGTGCACAGCTATTAACAGTACGCCCTGATATCGAAATAAAATGGATTCGAGGAAACGTTGATACGCGTTTAGCTAAGCTGGAAGATGAAGAATATGATGCGATTATTTTAGCAGCAGCTGGTTTGAAACGATTAGGCTGGAGTGATGATGTCGTTACTGAATTTTTACCAGTAGAAGATTGCTTACCAGCAGTAGCACAGGGCTCTCTAGGAATTGAATGTCGCGCAGATGATGAGGAGCTATTGGCTGAATTAGCAAAGCTTACTGATCAATTAACATGGCAAGAAGCACATGCAGAACGCGCATTTTTAGCAGCAATGGATGGTGGCTGTCAAGTACCTATCGCTGGTTACGCCACTTCAAATGGGGATGAAATTACTTTAACAGGCTTAGTTGCCGCTCCAGATGCATCTGTTATCTATAAGGAAACAGTAGTGGGGACAGATGCACAAAAAATTGGAGAAGAGCTTGCAGCAATATTAACAGAACAAGGTGCATTCGAATTAATTCAGCGCGTAAAGGCTGAGCAAGATGCAAAATAATTTACCTCTAAAGGGTAAAACAATCGTTTTAACTGGTACATCTAAGACAGCTACTATTGAAGATGACATCACAACATTAGGTGGCCATGCTGTAATTGCCCCATTAATTGAAACTTGTGAACGATTGGGCAGTAATGATGCTGAGCAATTGAAAAAGGCATGTCAATTTGATTGGATTATATTTACTAGTCAAAATGCTGTCGATGCTTTTGCTACTAAGATGCAACAGCACCAATTTAGGGTCGATAATTTTAGAGGGAAAATTGCCTCTATAGGGACAAAAACAACATCAGCGTTAGAAAAGCTTGGCTTTGAAGTGAGCTTTATGCCCTCTGTATTTAGTGCTGATATTTTCGTTAAAGAATTTCCGGCTGTAGCGGGTAGCTGTCCGAGTTGCCTGTTTATACGAGGAGAAAAGGCGAAAAGTACACTAAAGGATGGACTGCCGTTTGATTTAGTTGAGTGGACAGTTTACGAAACGGTGGAAAGACATGATCAGACATCTGTTATTATGAATTGTATTCATCACCAACAAGATGTTACTGTGATTTTTGCTAGTCCTTCAGCGGTTGATGTATACGCAAAGGATGTAGCGTCACAGATTGGCTGGCAAGCAACGCGTATCGCAGCCATCGGTCATATTACAGAAGCGGCTCTTGAACAATACGGTGCTACTGTGGATATTATGCCAAGTGTATATACAATGCAAGCAGTCATCGAAGAAATTATGAAAGTAGGGGACAAATCATGACAAAATTACAATTTCAAAGACATCGTCGCTTGCGTACGAATGCGACAATGCGATCAATGGTAAAAGAAACATATTTACATAAAGAGGACCTGATCTATCCTATTTTTGTAATTGAAGGCGAGAACATTAAAAATGAAGTACCTTCTATGCCTGGCGTTTTTCAATTTTCATTGGATAAATTGGAAGTAGAAATTGATGAGGTTGTAGCTTTAGGCATACCTGCAGTTATTTTATTTGGGTTACCAGCTGAAAAAGATGCTGTTGGAACAGGTGCGTTCCATGATCATGGTATCGTTCAAGAAGCGACTCGTTTAATAAAAAAACGTCATCCTGAGCTATTAGTTATTGCGGATACATGTTTATGTGAATTCACAGATCATGGACATTGCGGATTAATAGAAGGCGATCAAATTTTAAATGATCCTTCATTAGACGTGTTAGCCCGTACCGCTGTATCACAAGCAAAAGCAGGAGCGGATATTATTGCTCCATCTAATATGATGGATGGTTTTGTTGTAGCGATTCGTGCAGGACTTGACGAAGCAGGATTTGAACATATTCCAATTATGTCTTATGCAGTCAAATATGCATCTAGCTACTATGGTCCATTCCGTGACGCTGCAGATGGAGCTCCTCAATTTGGCGATCGTAAATCCTACCAAATGGATCCATCGAACCGCCTAGAGGCATTCCGTGAGGCAGAATCAGATATTGAAGAGGGAGCAGATTTCTTAATTGTGAAGCCGGCTCTTAGTTATTTAGATATTATCCGAGATATGAAAAATAACTATCCATTACCGCTTGTTGCCTATAATGTTTCTGGTGAATATGCGATGATTAAGGCGGCAGCTATAAATGGCTGGATTGAAGAGAAAAAAGTTGTGCTTGAAACATTATTAGGCATGAAACGAGCAGGCTCTGATTTAATCATCACGTATCATGCAAAAGATGTTGCACGTTGGTTGGAGGAGAAATAAATGACACGTTCTTACGAAAAATCAAAACAAGCCTATGCTGAGGCGGTTCAGTTAATGCCAGGTGGTGTTAGCAGCCCAGTACGTGCATTCAAATCAGTGAATATGGACCCGATTTTTATGGAATCTGGCCATGGTGCGATCATTAAAGACATTGACGGCAATGAGTATATTGATTACGTACTATCTTGGGGTCCATTAATTTTGGGACATACACATCCAGAGGTAGTCAAAGCGATTGCTGACACAGCAGCAAAAGGTTCATCCTTTGGTGCGCCAAGCTATACAGAAAATCGTTTAGCTCAATTAGTATTAGATCGTCTACCAGGCATGGAAATGATTCGCTTTGTTTCTTCAGGAACAGAAGCTACAATGTCTGCGTTACGTGTAGCTCGTGGGGTTACAGGGCGAGATAAAATATTAAAATTTGAAGGTTCTTATCATGGTCATGGAGACTCTTTATTAATTAAAGCAGGTTCAGGAGTTGCGACATTAGGTTTACCTGATAGCCCTGGTGTTCCAGCAGATATTGCACGGAATACGTTAACAGTTGCCTATAATGATTTAGAAGGGGCAAAAGTTGTTTTCGAAAAATTTGGTGCAGAGCTAGCAGCAGTGATTGTGGAGCCTGTTGCAGGGAACATGGGTGTTGTACCACCAAAACCAGGTTTCTTAGAAGGTTTACGTGCACTTACATCTGAGCATGGCGCGTTATTAATCTTTGATGAGGTAATGACAGGCTTCCGTGTAGACTACGGTTGTGCACAAGGTTATTTTGGGGTAACGCCTGATATGACTACATTAGGTAAAGTTATTGGTGGAGGCCTCCCTGTAGGTGCATTTGCTGGGAAAAAAGAGATTATGGAGCAAGTAGCCCCTGCAGGACCGATTTATCAAGCGGGTACATTATCAGGAAACCCGTTGGCGATGACGGCTGGCTATGAAACGTTATCACGTTTAGATCACGGAACATATGATTACTTTAAACAATTAGGTGATCAGCTAGAGGCTGGTTTCCGTGAAGCAGCTACGAAATACAATATTCCACATACAGTAAATCGTGCTGGCTCAATGATTGGTTTCTTCTTTACAAATGATGAGGTTGTTGACTTTGCCTCAGCTAAAACATCTGACTTACAATTATTCGCGGAATACTTCCGATTGATGGCAGAGGAAGGCATCTTCCTGCCACCATCTCAGTTTGAGGGATTATTTATTTCTACAGCTCATACGGAAGAACACATTACTAAAACAGTAGATGCATTCTATAAAGTGTTTGCGCAATTAGCGCGATAAAAATGAGAGAGCATGATAGAAGAATTTCTATCATGCTCTTTTTTGATGACCAAAATGGAAAATAAGGTAGTGCTTGAGGAATGAATGAGAAAAATGAGGAACTAGCATATATTAACTAGTAAGCAAGATCATCTATACTGGATGAAGGACCTGTTTTTGTCAAAATTATATCTTTCAGCATAGCCAAATTGTGGGCGATATCGTTTATAATATAGCTATTCATAAAAGAAAGTAGTGAATTGATATGGCAACAGGCACACATACAGTCGAAGTACCCGTAGGAATTGATCATGTATGGGATTTCGTCAGTGATATGGAAAAATGGGCAAAACTTGTCCCAGGTTATAATGCACATGAAATGATTGATGATAAACATTCAACATGGACATTTAAAGGTAATGTTGGTGTTTTGAAAAAAACAGTAGAAGTAGAAATTATCATTTTAGAATGGGTAGCGCCCTCAAAAGTAACATTCGAATTAAAGGGGCTTTCTGATAATTTCACTGGAAATGGCTATTTCCTTGCAGAAAGCATTGATGCTGAAAATACAAAAATGACAGGTTTTTTAGAAGTAGTCGCTGGCGGCTTGGCAGGACCTGTTTTAAATCCAATTTTCAAACCGATCGTTCCAAAAGCAACACAAATGTTAACAGATCGTGTAGCGAATAAAATTAAATTAGTACATGTTTAATTGAATGGAAGATCATTCATAAAATGGCATGCTAGATGAAATTCTCTAGCATGCCATTTTTTTACTAGAATGCTCTTTCGTTGTATGTAACTTGAAGCATTCTAGCATACTACCCTCCCAATTGTCATATGATGCAAAGGGAGGGATTATTATCGAACAAAAAACATGGAATATGCGCGAAACATTTTGTTTTCCTGGATACGGCTGCCCAACTGAAATAGCAGCAGTGCAAATTAAGCCTCAGTGGCAGGCAATGCAGTTAGAGGATTCACTTCGACTTATGGGCATCTACCACATCACCGCTCACGTTCGCTTTGATTTTCAAGATATGGAAGCATTTACAGACGATGAAGAACTAATTACAATTGATGCCCTTGATATCCAAGGCGATACTGGTTATTTTGAGTATGCTGTACCTTTACATGTGGATTTACCAAAAGAATCGGATCTTAAAGATTTAATGGTCAAAGATATTCGTCCTAGTCTAACAAATCAAATGTGTCAGCTTGAGTGGACAGTAACAAGTATTTTTAATGAATATGAGCCCATTGTTGAAAAGGATATGTTAGACAGTCAACACCTCTCTGTTCAAGCCTTCGAGCAAGAAAAGGCCATTGCTACGATTGAAGAAAGTATGCATATAGAACAACCCCAAGCCGTAGCAGCAGCTTCACGCCAAGAGAAAGTGACAACAGTAGATCAAAAAGCAGTGATGAGGGAATCCTCCAGTCATATTGTTGTGCGTGAATCTAGCTCCTGGCATGAAGTGCCTTCCATGATTTGGGACCTTACAGAAGAATATACACCGCTTAAAGTCCGTGTTTCAAATGATGTCTTTCAAAAGTAAATAGCAGAGAAGTAGCAGGAGCAATAAGAAGATTAGATCACCTGATGTTGGCACAATAATGACACGGATAAATTGAAAAGCACAAATGGGTACGATAATAGTTCTACAATAAAAACGAACCTGCCGTAGCCAAGGTGGTAAAAGCCAAGGGTTATACTTGCGTCGTCGCATTTGAATACTCACTTCCTTTCTATTTACTTTACTCTTACTAAAAGATGACTAAATCACTTGAAAAATGACACGTTTCTGCGGTACAATAAGGAAAATCAAATACAGATGCTATGATGGGGAAGAGTAAATTATATTTACATTTTCAGAGAGGAAACGGTTGCTGAGAAGTTTCTATTTGTACGTAATTGAAGGTAGCCCTTGAGCAGCTTTAGTGAACTAATAGTAGTTAAAGCCGGTTAAACACCGTTACCGAATTAAGAGCCAGTAATTTAGGCTGAGAAAATGTGATTTATTTACATTTATCTTATCTACTGCTGGAATTAAAGGTGGTACCGCGAACTAAAACTCCTTCGTCCTTTTTGACGAGAGGAGTTTTTTTGTTGGGTAAAAAAATGAACAGCGTTATTTTACCAACATTCTACAGACATTAGGAGGAGTCAATATGACAGAAAACATTTCAATGCCAACAAAATATGACCCGCAGTCCATAGAAGCAGGTCGCTATGAATGGTGGTTGCAAGGGAAATTTTTCGAGGCACAGCCTGAAAGCGGGAAAAAACCCTATTCAATCGTTATTCCACCACCAAATGTAACAGGAAAATTACACCTTGGTCACGCTTGGGATACAACATTACAAGATATTCTTATTCGTATGAAACGAATGCAAGGCTACGATGCACTATGGCTACCAGGTATGGACCATGCAGGTATTGCCACTCAAGCTAAAGTAGAATCGAAACTGCGTGAAGATAATATTACACGTTATGATTTAGGTCGTGAAAAATTCCTTGAAAAAACATGGGAATGGAAAGAAGAATATGCTGGACATATTCGCGATCAATGGGCAAAGCTTGGCCTTGGATTAGACTATACGCGTGAACGTTTCACATTAGATAGTGGTCTTTCAGATGCTGTTAAAACAGTGTTTGTTCAATTATATGAAAAAGGTTTAATTTACCGTGGTGAACGCATTATTAACTGGGACCCTGCAGCGAAAACAGCATTGTCAGATATCGAGGTAATATACCAGGATGTGCAAGGTGCCTTTTACCATATGAAATATCCTTTAGCTGATGGTTCAGGATATGTGGAAGTTGCCACAACACGTCCAGAAACAATGCTAGGTGACTCTGGGGTAGCAGTTCACCCGAATGATGAGCGCTATAAGCATTTAATTGGTAAAACGGTTATTTTACCGATTGTAGGCCGCGAAATTCCAATTGTTGCAGACGATTACGTTGACATGGAATTTGGTACTGGGGTTGTTAAAATGACTCCTGCCCATGATCCAAACGACTTTGAAGTAGGTAACCGTCACAATCTAGAGCGCATCCTTGTCATGAATGAAGATGGCACAATGAACGATCTTGCTGGTAAGTATAAAGGAATGGACCGTTTCGAATGCCGTAAGCAAATCGTTGCTGATTTACAAGAAGCAGGCGTGCTAATCCGAATTGAAGAGCATATGCATTCAGTAGGACACTCGGAACGTTCAGGTGCTGTTGTTGAGCCATATCTTTCAGCACAATGGTTCGTTAAAATGCAGCCACTTGCTGATGCTTCCCTTGAACTACAAAAGGACGCAGAAGGGAAAGTAAACTTCGTACCAGCTCGTTTTGAAAACACATATTCTCGCTGGATGGAAAATATTCGTGATTGGTGTATCTCTCGTCAATTATGGTGGGGTCATCAAATCCCAGCTTGGTATCATAATGAAACAGGCGAAATCTACGTAGGGAAAGAAGCCCCAGCTGATGCAGAAAATTGGACACAGGATGAAGATGTCCTAGATACTTGGTTCTCATCTGCACTATGGCCGTTTTCTACAATGGGCTGGCCGGATGAAGCGAATGAAGAATATAAACGCTATTACCCAACAAATACACTTGTAACGGGCTATGATATTATTTTCTTCTGGGTATCTCGCATGATTTTCCAAGGTTTAGAATTCACAGGTCAACGGCCATTCCAAGATGTATTAATTCACGGCTTAGTACGTGATGGCGAAGGACGTAAAATGAGTAAATCACTTGGCAATGGTGTTGATCCAATGGATGTTATTGAACAATATGGTGCTGATTCATTACGTTACTTCTTAGCAACAGGTTCATCACCTGGTCAAGATTTGCGCTATACAACCGAAAAAGTAGAATCAGTATGGAACTTTGCTAATAAGATTTGGAATGCATCACGTTTTGCGCTTATGAATATGGACGGTATGACATTTGATGAAATCGACTTAACAGGTGAAAAATCCGTTGCTGACAAATGGATCTTAACGCGCTTAAATGAGACTATCGAACGTGTAACTTCTCTTGCAGAACGCTATGAATTTGGAGAAGTAGGCCGTGAACTTTACAATTTCATTTGGGATGATTTCTGTTCTTGGTACATTGAAATGGCGAAATTACCACTTTACGGTGAGGATGAAGCAGCTAAAAAGACAACTCGTTCTATTTTAGCTTACGTTCTAGATCAAACAATGCGTCTATTACATCCATTTATGCCATTCATTACAGAGGAAATTTGGCAGCACTTACCGCATGATGGTGAATCTATTACTGTGGCTGCATGGCCAACAGTACGTGAGGACCTTCATTTTGCTGATGAAGCAGATAATATGAAGCTCCTAATGGATATTATACGTTCAGTACGTAATATTCGTGCGGAAGTGAACACACCAATGAGCAAAAAAGTACCGTTATTTATTTCAGCAAAAGATGCTGCAACAGTGGCGGTTCTTGAGGCGAATAAAGCTTATTTAGAAAAATTCTGTAATCCTGATACACTAACAATTGGTGAAGGCTTAGAAGCGCCAGGTCAATCAATGACGGCAGTTGTGACAGGAGCACAAGTTTTCTTACCACTTGTTGGACTTATTAACCTAGAGGAAGAAATCGCTCGCCTTGAAAAAGAGTTAGAGAAATGGGCAAAAGAAGTGAAGCTTGTTACAGGTAAGCTATCAAATGAGAAATTTGTATCGAAAGCACCTGAAGCATTAGTGAATGCAGAGCGTGAAAAATTAGCGGATTATGAAAGTAAACATGCCGTTGTTTTAAAACGTTTAGAAGAGTTAAAAAATATGTAAGCTAGAAGCAATGGATGAGGAAAGTCATCCATTGCTTTTTTTGTGCGGCTTAGGAAAAACATATAGTGTTATTTACAATAATCTTTGGATTTATATATCAATACTAAAAAGAACTTCCACTGATAAATAATGACGTCAAATTATTTTAGACAATATGGGTGCTTTTCTAGATGCTCACCAGATGCATAAACAAAAGAGAGTGCTAACATGCAGTCGCTCACTGCGTGTTTTTTAGAGTTTTGACATTTAGCTATGTTATTAAATGATACTTGTACTAAAATAAAGGTATTGCAGTAAGAGGGAGTGTTTTCTATTGTTTAACACAATGAAGGAATGTACAAAATTTATCTTTACTTTAAAAGCAGTTGATCATAAACGTCAGCCTCTTGTACTCATGCGGGAAGTACTAGCTCATTTGAACAATCCACAAGACAAACTACGCGTTATCCATGTGGCCGGTTCAAATGGCAAAGGTTCAACAGTCAATGCACTAAGAGAAATGCTACAACATGCAGGTTACAAAGTAGGAGCATTTACGTCCCCGCATTTAGAGCGAGTTAATGAACGTATAACCATTAATGGCGTACAAATCTCTGATGAACAATTTTTATACTATTTCAATCAAGTTGCCGAAATAATAGAAGAGCAATACAATGGAGATTTTCCGAGCTTCTTTGAAGTAGTGACATTAATAATGTTCCAATATTTTGCCGATCGAGAAGTAGATTTAGCGCTTATTGAAACAGGTCTTGGAGGACGTTTAGATGCAACAAATGTTGTAACACCACTTTTAGCCATCATTACAACAATCTCTCTTGAACATACAGCATTTTTAGGTGACACATTTGCAAAGGTTGCTGCCGAAAAAGCTGGAATTATCAAGGATGGCGTACCTGTTGTCGTTGGTGTGGAGCATGAGGAGGCATTGGCTGTCATAAAAGCTACATCAGAAGAACGACATGCACCGTGCTTTATTTTAGGGCAAGATTTCAAGGTTTCCTCTATTTCCCAAAATACAGACTTTCAGCAATTTACATATGAAAGAGAACAGTTCAGGATGTCAAATATATCCTTAAAAATGGCTGGCCCTCATCAAATTAGTAATGCAAGTCTTGCGATAACGGCTATGCTCATCTTACGTGAGGAAGGAGCAATCACCATTGCTGACGATTCAATACGTCACGGTCTACGTCGTGCGCAATGGGCAGGACGCTTTGAACAATGGCCTAATCATATAATTCTAGATGGGGCGCATAATTCCGAAGGTACAGCTGCCCTTATTAAAACACTAGAAGGAGTCTATCCGCAAAAAAAATATCACTTTATTTATGCTGCATTAGCAGATAAGGATCATGCCAACAGCATTGCGTTAATGGATGCCGTTGCAACTTCTATTGCTTTTACACAAATAAATTTACCAAATGCGATGGATGCCGAAAGCTTAGCGATATTGTCAACAAATCCTAATAAACGACATCATCAAGAATGGCAACATACCGTTCAAACAGTCTTACATGAGAGACATAAAGAAGATATTGTGGTGATTACAGGTTCTTTATACTTTATAGCGGAAGTTCGACAATGGCTACAGGGGGATGGACAATGATACCAAGCTTTGATCATTATAAAGTGAAGTGGCAAGTCGAAAGTGATGATGTCATTAAACCTGGTCTAGAGGCCATTGAACAAGCTTTGTCTCTAGTAGGTAATCCGCAACAAACATTGCGTGTTGTCCATTTAGCTGGCTCTAATGGGAAGGGCTCTACATTAACCTTCCTAGAGGCCATTGCTCAAAAACATGGATTACGAGTGGGTAAATTTATGTCACCTTGTATAGTTGATGTTCATGATCAAATTCAAGTAAATGGTCAAGCTATTTCAGCTACTGAAATGGACCGAGTATTTCAACAAATGCAGCAAGCAGGACTTAGTGGAAAATTAACAGATTTTGAGCTCTTAACGGTAGTAGCCTTTTTACATTTTGTAAATAAGAAGGTGGATATCGCGTTGATTGAAGCGGGTATGGGTGGTTTATTGGATAGCACGAATGTCGTAACACCGATTGCTTCCATTATCCCGAGCATAGCTTTAGAACATACAAAGTTTTTAGGGGATACACTTGAAAGTATTGCCCATCACAAAGCGGGGATTATTAAACAACATTGCCCGGTCATTATTGGTGAATTACCAGACGAAGCGAAGCGTGTTGTTTATAATAAAGCTTCTGACAAAAGAGCCGCTGTTTTTGAATTAGGCCATCATTTTGCGATTATGGCCACTCCTGATGGGGAATGCTATACGAATGAAGCCCAACATTGCCAAATTTCAAACCTAACACGTTCCATGAAAGGTGGACATCAGGCAAATAATATGGCACTAGCTATCACAGCGTTTTTTGAAGTGGCTTCTGTTTTAAATGTATCGATCAATCATTCAGCCATTAGACAAGCGGTGCAAAATGCCTCGATTTTAGGACGTTTTGAAGAAATAATGCCTTTTATTATTTTGGATGGTGCTCATAATCCAGCAAGTGCAGAAAAATTAGTAGAAACGATTAAGAATGAGTTTCCTAGTGAACCGATCACATTTGTCATTGGTATACTAGCAGATAAAGATGTTCAGCAGATTTTACAAATTTTTGAGCAGGTTAGTGATGATTTTTATTTTGTTGATTTGGACAATCCACGTGCCATGACTGCGCAAAAAATGCTAGAGCTTTCTAATGCAACTTCAAAGACCGTCCTAGTTGATTATGCCTCCTTTTTACAGGCACAATCACAGAGCAAGCAAAGAACGGTTGTATCTGGCTCGTTATATTTATTAACTGCTGTCCGTAATAGATTAAAAGAATGAAAAGACTAGGGCTCTTGAGAGAGGGTCCTAGTTTTTTTATATATACTAGCAAACCTAGTTATGTATCAAAAAACAATAATTTCGCATTTACACTTCATAACCTACATATACTTATATCATATTGAATCATAGTATGTTTGAAAAAGTTACTCGTAGGATAGATAGGTGGAAGGATGAGGTGAAGATGAATGAAAATTGTCAATCATGTGATGAAAAAACAAATATTTCGAGCAATGATTATAGGTGGATTTGTTGGTCTATTAGGGGTAGCTATTTTTTTGGGTGCTTTACAAGCGAGTACGCAATTACCATTAAAGAAAAACGGTAGTGAAGTGGCAAATAATCAATCACAATCAGAGACAATTCCAACTGCCGGTGAGACAAGCAATACATCGAATGCATCGATGTTTTTTGCTAGCCAAGCAGGCGTCTACTCAAATTATGAGAGTGCCAGTTCATTCGTTGCAGAGTACCCTGCGTTAAAAGAGAGCGCAATTGTTCAAGTTGATGGGAAATTTTATGTATGGACAAGCATGGTGACTGAAGAAAGTCAGCTTGAATTTTTACAGGAACCTGCAACATTTAAAAAAGCCTTTAGTGTTAGTGGTGAAAGTTGTAAGGAGCCCACACTTGCGGAAATACCTGCAGCTTTAGCAGATAAAAATGCCACAAAATTAAATTTTAAGGAAAAAGAAAAAGATTCCACATTACCTGAGGATTGGCAATCTATTGGTGCGGCAGCCTCTACTATTTCCAACGATCTTAATATCATCCGCTTGCACGTTTTTTCTCATTATCAATCGAAGAATACGTGTCTACAGGTTAAATTTTAATCATAAAACATAGCGAAATCCTCGTTATCTTGATTTTTAAAAAATTTTCAAATAGCCCATTCTTCGCTATCATAAGGATAAGGAGGAATGGTCAGATAATGTTGAAAACAAATCATAAGCTTATACTTGCTTCTGCTTCACCTAGACGGAAGGAATTGCTTGGCATGTTAGCTCTTCCATTTGAGGTTATGACAAGTAAAGTGGAAGAAACAAGTGTACGAGCAGAAACCATGCAGGATTATGTAAAAGGAGTAGCTTTATTAAAGACACGCGATGTAGCCAAAAAAGCATCAGAAGCCACGATTATTGGCGCGGATACAATCGTAGTGTACGACAATGAGCTACTACATAAGCCAAAATCTCGTGAGGAAGCTATTTCTCACTTACAACGTCTATCAGACAATAAGCATGTTGTGATGACGGCTGTAGCCATTATTGAGCCAAGTGGTCAGGAAACTGTTTTTGTGGAAGAAACTACAGTTGTTTTTCACCAATTAACACAAAAACTAATCGAAGCATATGTAGATTCTGGTGATCCATTTGATAAAGCTGGTGGATATGGCATTCAAACAATCGGTACATTATTAGTTAAACGAATTGAAGGAGATTATAACAATGTTGTAGGTCTACCACTTGCAGCTTTGTTTTCGCAATTGGTAGCGCTACAAATAGTCCAATTTGCGAAGGAGTGAGTATGTTTGCTAGAAGTACCAACTTTAATGATACGTGATGTCAATATGGAGGATCGTCCCCGTGAACGGCTACTACGGCAAGGGGCTGAAAGTTTGTCTAACCAAGAGCTACTTGCTATTTTGTTAAGGACAGGCACAAAGGAAGAATCTGTGCTAGTTCTTGCCAATAGAGTTTTAAATGTTTTTGAACGACTACACCATCTGAAGCACGCAACCATCGAAGAAATGGTGGCCATTAAAGGAATAGGAGAGGTAAAAGCTATTCAATTATTAGCAGCCATTGAACTTGGAAGACGTCTGGCTCAGAAGCATAATGATGAAAAATTTACTATTCGCTCTCCACAAGATGCAGCGGCCTATTTAATGCCTGATATGACTTCGCTTAATCAGGAACATTTTGTCGTAGTGAAGTTAACGTAAATACGAATAAATATAAGCAGATTGGGGTTTAATAAAATCTCACATCTGCTATTCGTATTTTCTGGTTTCGATAACCTTTACCTTTTGTTTGTTCAACTATTTCAATTGCAACACTTTCTATAAATGTTTGTACAAAAGTACGTTTTTCTTCTTGTGTTAAATTTATATAATTTTCGTTGAAAGATAAAGCTATCTCTTTGTATCTTTCTATATCAACTACATCATATTTTTCTCCTTCAATATTTTTCAATTCTTTTTGTAATGAGTCATAACGTAATCGTGATTCATCCATTCGAACTTTAAATTCATCATCAGTAATTAAATCATTTGCCCATGCTCTTTGATATTTTTCTCGTTGATTTTCTATTTTTCTTATTTCATTTTTTATCTCAAATAACTGTTCATTATCAGTATTAGGTTCCTCATCTATTGAAGGTGCAATTACAAAATTATTCATGTATTCGATTAAAGCATCATCAACCTTGACTTCTCTGACACTAAAAGGAGTTGTTGTAGGGTCGTTTAAACCACAAACTTGACATCTATAGGAGTTTCTAACTTCAACAACGTTATCTGTTTTCCTCTTCCATGTATAGCGCTCTGATGTACATCGATTTCCACAGTCTGGGCATATTAATTTAGTTTGATAAACGAAATGACTTGTTACATTTCTGCTTTTATAATTCTGACGAGAAGAAATTATTTTTTGGAGTTGATCATATTCCTCTTTCGTCATTATTCCTTGGTGTGTATTTTCGTAGACTTTCCCTTTCCAGTACATAGCACCATATAAAGCAGGGTTGTGCATTAAATTTAATAATGTACGTGTATGCCATTTGTAGCCTCTTTTAGGCTTGTATTTTGTGGAATCCATATAAAAGGCTAGCTGTCTAAATGACATACCTTCTCGTATCTTTTTAACCATTATTTTGACTGCTTTAATTTCTTCTTCATGTATTTGTAATTTATGATTTTCATCTTTATAAAAGCCATAAGGGGGTTGTGCTGCCCATTCACCTTGACGAGCTTTTTCAACTTGTCCCATTGTAACTCGTTCTCCTAAATTGGCACTTTCCCATTCTGCTATGGCAGCTATTATTGTGATAAACATTTTACCCATTGCAGTAGATGTATCATAAAATTCAGTAGCAGAACGAAATGTACAATTGTACTTTTCTAATTCATCTAAAATTCGATGTAAATCACGTACGGATCGTGTTAGCCTGTCCAAGCGATAAACCAATAACACATTTATATGTCCTGCTCTTATGTCTTCCATCATCTTTTTTAATTGAGGTCTTTTTGTGTCACGTCCAGAAATACCTTCATCTACATAAAATTTATAGTCGAGCCAGTTTTGAGCTGTACAGAAGGCCTTTAAACGTTCTCGTTGAGCAGAAATAGAATAACCTTCATTTGCTTGCTCTTCTGTTGATACCCTTATATAAATACCTACAGCCATGTAAAATACCTCCCACTTTACATTCGTTTACTTATTCAGCCTTATTTACATCGTGAGCATTTTCTTCTGAATAAAAATATTTATCGAGTATTTGGTGATGAATGTGAACGATTGGACTATCCCCGAGTGTAAATAAATATACATTTTCTACATAAGTTTCAAGAAAGTCCTCAATTAAATATTTAATAACCACTTGAGGAACCTCATTAAATAGTAAATGAGATACACTTACTCTATTTTGTAGAGAATCATTTACATGAATGACTTTATATTCATTATTAAGTAAATATATTTTTAAAGTGCAATCACGACCAGCTTTTATAAGTTCTATTGAATCTTTAGATTGTTTAGCAGTTATATCTACTAAATTCATTATTATCACTCCTAATATGAATACAGAGCAGACGGATGAGTCTGCTCTTTCATTTTAATTTCAAAACGTTTTGGAATTACTACAAAAACTTTTCATAACTAATTGCTTTACCAATAATTCTTGCGGGATAATCCTCTGTAATTTGTTTTAATTCATGTTTAGGATTATCTGGAACTAACCATATAAAGCCATTCTCTTTTCTTATGCGTTTTAATGTAGCTTCTTCATCACCATTCACTAAAACTGCTGCAATTTGTCCATTTTCGACTTCTGGTTGTGCACGAAGAAGAACAATGGCTCCATCTGGTATAGTGGGCTCCATACTGTCACCCTTTGCTTGTAATGCAAATATTTCTCCACTAGGTAAACTATCTACTGGTTTGTATATGTAACTTTCGATATTTTCTTTAGCTAAAATAGGTTCACCACAAGCTATTTTTCCAAGAACAGGTATCGCAATTTTTTCATTACTTATAGTACTAATATTTTTAATTTCAGACCCAAAAAGTAACTCTATGACATCCACTTCTAACACTTCAGCGAATTTTGGTAGTTCTTCCATAGATATTTTTCGAGTACCTTTATAGTACCTGGTAATGGTGCTTCTATCTGTTCCAACTCTTCGAGCTAGTTCTGCACCACTTATACCTTTTTCTTCTGCTATTTTCTCTATTCTCTTAGCAACTTCTATGGATTTCAAAGTTTCTCACCTCCTGTAAATATATTAACATGTTTCCTGATAGGAAACAATAGGAGGAATTAAGTATTGTTTTTATACTATTATTATATTTTTGTTGACTGAATGGAAACGACAGTGCTATTATTTGGTTAACAAAAGATGGAGGTGAAAATATGAAGTTCAACCATAATAGACTAAAAGCAGAGCGAATTGCTAGAGGTTTTACAGTTCAAGAAATGGGAGAGGTAATAGGTGTTTCGAAAGGAACATACTCAAAGAAAGAGAATGGAAAATTACCAATTCATATAGATGAGTTTTCGTTGATTACAAGTAAATTTGGTATGAACCATGAGGATATTTCGATTTTTTTTACTCTGAATGTTTCCGAAACGGAAACAATTGAAGAGGTTTATGTTTAGTTGGTGCCAAAATGTCAAGGAGGTAATAACTATGAAAACCATTCCATCTATCGAAACCCAACAGCGTATGCATGCTTTCTTCATGAAAACATCCGCACCAAGAATCTATAAAAGACGTTTAGAGGAAGCTGAACGACAAAGAAAGGAGGAGGAGTTACAAAATGAAAACAACCAATCTACAATGGCGGTCTGAAAAATGTGATGATTGCAAAACAGAAAAATTACTTGAGGCAATTTCAAAAACAACTGCGATGTGGTCAGCCAGATGGTCGCAGATGAATGTAGGTGAATCTATTGAGAATTAACCCTGTTCCAGTTGCGTTAATCGCTAAGGTATTAGCTAAAGCAGTAGCATCACGTCAGAAGTAAATCTATCAAACTATTTGGAGGTTGGAATTGTGGAAGACAATAAGAATAAAAAATCCTCACAAGTTGCTGGTATAACAAGTGAGGCGGAAATTAAATTAATACTTAATGTCATTGAACAAGGAATGCAATCGATTCTTTTAAGAGATAAGTACATTCGTATTTTATTAACTGTTCTAAATTTATTGGTTCTACTTTTATTATTCAAATAAACTGCTGAATGAGTTCGTCAATAAAAACCCTAAGTTCTGTTGCATAAGCAGAAATAAGAATAGTTGCAATCCAACCTAAAAAACTAAGAAATAATGAAGGAATTTTATTGAATTGCCGATTTAATAAAAATCCTAAAACAGAAACTGGTATATAAAAAATATCTTTTATGAAGTATTTAGGATTTAAAAGATACTTTTTCATCCAAAACGAATTTCTATCAAAGAGTTCATTCAATTTAAAATAACTCTGAACAATTTTATGTTCGACATCAAAATCTTTATAACTTGGAAATCTAAAATTATAGTTTCCGGCTAAATCATTACTTAAGGGTCTGTTTCTAGCAATTTGCTCAAAAGCATTAACTTTATCTTCATATGTCTGTGCTTCTTTATATGTGTTATAAAGGCTCATAAGGTAATTTAATTGCATATTCTTCCAAAATAACCTTATAGGTCTTCTGAGATACATGAACAAAATGAATACTATACCTAAAAACATTTTCAAGTCTACCACCACCTTTCTACCAATAGTTTAGCAGAAAGGAAATATAAGGAGGAATAAAGATGAAAGCAAAATTAATTGTGGAAGGCATAGTTAATTCAATTCAAAAACGAATTGCTGAATACGAGGAAATTTCAAATGATTTAGCACACGATTACATTCAGTCAGATAAGCCATTCCCTACGGAAATTAAAGAGCGTTATGACAATGTTGGTACTTTGGCAGAAGGGCTACAGGAAGCTGTAGACATCATTAAACGGGGTAACTACATGCGAGAGGATGTTGATTTGTCAGGAGAGTACAAGCCTAATATGGCATGCGCTGTTACTGGTGAAGTATCAGAAGACAATCTTGTTCTACTAGGTGGCAAATTGGTTCTAAGTATTGAAGGTGCTAAAAAACTTATCGATGAAATCGAGTTGAAGTAGGTGATTCCATGCGTATAGGCCACACACACGCTGATGTTTATGACCGTGAATCAGATTACTGGCAAGACATTGAAGACGCACAGAATGCCCAAATTGAACCAAAAAAAATCTTGTCAAAGGCTGCAACCGATGACAAGTACAAAAGAAAAACTATGGATATTGGTAGTTTACCACAGGAGGGTAAAAAATGACAAACGACTTAACAACACAGTTTAATTCTGTTCAATCAAATATAGATCAACAACAAAGTGTATTAGCTCAATCGAGTGTTTCGAGAGAAATGGAAGAAGTCAAAGGTGCGATCTTCTTAGCAAAACAGTTCCCACGTAACTACTTTGAAGCTGAAAAACGAATTTTAGATGCTTGCAAACGTCCTTCTTTGGCTGAAACAGCAATGTACACATATAACCGTGGATCTACAAAGGTAGAAGGGCCATCTATTCGATTAGCCGAGGTATTGGCTCAAAATTGGGGCAACCTTTCCTACGGTATTCAGGAATTAGAACAGCGAAACGGTGAATCTGTTGCTAAAGCGTATTGCTGGGATTTAGAAACCAATGTACGACAAGAAAAAACATTCACTGTTAAGCATTCATTAAAAACACGACAAGGATTAAAGCAATTAACAGATCCGAGAGATATATATGAAAAAGTGGCGAATGATGGTGCGCGTAGGGTACGTGCTTGTATTTTAAGTGTTATCCCAGGTGATGTTGTAGAAATGGCAATCGAACAATGCCGACAAACACTAACTGGAAATTCAGATAAACCACTTAAAGATCGAGTAAGCGCAGCACTAAATCATTTCAAAGAAAAATATGGTGTAACACAAGAAATGATAGAAGATCGTTTCGGCTATGCTGCAAGCTCATTCAGTGAATTTGATTTAGTTCAACTAACAAGTATTCGAAATTCATTAAAAGACAAAATGTCTACTGTTGAAGATTGGTTCAATAAGGACATTGGCAAGCAACAAACAAGTGGACTAGCTGCAGACTTCAACAAGGAACAAGGTGAGGTGAAGTCAGATGCAGACACCGTTCCAGCTGAACAAGGATAATTACCACTCAAACGAAGCCAATCAGCACTACATGTCAGTATCACAATTCAAGAGTGCTGTAGAGTGTGAAGCTAGTGTGATTGCAGAGCTAAAAGGCCAGTATGAACGTGCTTCATCCCTTACATTAACAGTCGGTTCTTATACGCATTCAGCATTTGAAAGCGATCAAGTTTTTGACGAATTTGTTGAGGAAAACAGAGGCGTAATTTTCAATACGCGAGGTGGAAAATACGCTGATTTCAAGCAAGCCGATTCCATGATTAAAGCAATAAAAAATGATCGATTTGCAATGTTTGCCCTGGAAGGTGACAAAGAGGTTATTTATACAGGTGAATTGTTCGGTGTCCTTTGGAAAATCAAGGTTGATGCTATCAATCATGGTCGCAAAACATTCACCGATTTAAAGACTACTCAAAGCCTTAGCAAGCGTTATTGGAGCGACAAGTACGGCAAGTATGTTTCATTCGTTGAAGCCTTTGATTACGTGCTACAGATGGCTATTTATCGAGAAATAATCTTTCAAAACACTGGCTATTATTACAATCCTTACATTGTGGCAGTCACAAAGGAAACACCACCCGATAAAGCCATTTTGCACTTTGACGATAGCCGTTTCGGATTTGAATTGGAATATGTTAAAGAGCATTTGCCAAACATTGTTGAAGCTAAGACAGGTAACAAAGAGCCAAAACGGTGTGAAGTATGCGAATACTGCCGAGCTACAAAGCAACTGAACAATACATTTGAAATAGAGTTTCTTTTGAAGTAGGTGATACCAAGATGGCAGACATTACTTGGATAAAAATTAAAACTGACATGTTCGATAATGAGAAAATCAAACTTATTGAACGAATGCCCGAAGGTGACATGATCCTAATCATTTGGATAAAGCTACTCACTTATGCAGGTAAGGCAAACTATAACGGCTATATCATGCTTAGTGAAAATATCCCAATGAATATCGAGGAAATGGCAATCATTTTTAACAGGCCATTAGAAAAAGTTAGGTATGCCATTCAAATACTGCAGCGTTACAAAATGTTAGAAGTAAACGATCAAGAAGTAGTTCTAATTAGCAACTGGGAGAAGCACCAAAATGCTGATGGTATGCAAAGAATACGTGAACAAAATCGCTTGCGAAAGCAGAGACAGCGCGAAAAAACAAGGAATCATGAGCTAATTGAAATGGCAGAAGAATGTCACGTGACAGTCACGGGACGTCACGCAACAGATATAGATAAAGATATAGATAAAGAATATATATTGTCGGGCAACAAACCCGACTCAATTCCTTACAAAGAAATTATCGATTATCTCAACCAAAAAGCTAATAAGAAATTCAAACATACATCACAGAAAACACAGACGTTAATTAAAGCTAGGTTTAAAGAGAAATTCACTTTAGATGATTTCAAACAAGTGATTGATATTAAAACAGCTCAATGGTTAGCAGATCCTAAAATGTCCGTGTATCTACGACCTGAAACATTATTCGGAACAAAATTCGAAGGATACTTAAATGAGCAAAGCAAGTTTGTTCAAACAACACCATTACAAAATCAAGGCACAGTACAAACAACAATGTACAAGCCAATTAATGCTGATTTATCGAGAGGTGAAGGTTAATGCTTACAGAAGAAGCCGTGTTGGGAACGCTGCTAAAATTCCCTCACTTACTGACAGATACAGATTTAAAGCCAAACTATTTTCAATATGCAGAGAATCGCAATGTATTACAGGCTATGAAAGAGTTGAACGCTAAAGGTCAGGTTGTTGACTTAATCACTATGTTGACACAAGGCAATCCCGAAGAATTTGGTGGAGCTGGAAAGCTTAATAAAATTCAAAATCTCGCAAATGAAGAAAAGTTTGATAGTTACGTTGAAATCTTGCTAGACAAATGGCGTGAGCGTGAAAAACAAAACATCTTGGAAGTAGCAAGACATGAAAACTGGCCTCTTGAAAAGATCACAAATGAATTAAACAGCCTGGTATCCAACAATACAGACGATCATAACCGCATTAACGAGTTAGTGATGCAGGTTGCAGAAGATCCCTGGAAGCCAACAAAAGGTACAAAGGGAATCCACACAGGCTTAGAGGCATTGCAGACCGCAACAAACGGCTGGCAGAATACAGATTTAATTATTGTAGCTGCAAGGCCATCGATGGGTAAAACAGATTTTATGTTGCATTGTGTGAAGCAAGCAGGTTGGCAAGGTTGTTTACCAATTGTCTTTAGTTTAGAAATGTCTGCAGTCAAATTAAGAGACCGTTTGATTGCATCGACAGGTAACTATAACCGTAACAAAATGAAAAATTTATATGAGCGATTAACAGAGGGCCAAAAAGAGTCATGGATGAAAGTAATTGCCCAGGTTGCTAAAACAAACGTTGAAATTTTTGATAAGAGTGGACAAACAATTTCAGAAATGCGAATGAAGATCAGGAAAGTACGGAATCAGAATCCTGATAAGCAACTAATCATTTTCATCGATTACCTAACGCTTATAAAGCCATCAGATGAATCAAAAAGCATGCACTTATCGATTTCGGAAATATCAAAGGCATTAAAAGCAATAGCAAAAGAATTTAATTGTCCTGTTATCTCGCTGGCCCAATTATCGCGAAGTGTAGAAAAGCGCCCTGACAAACGTCCGATGCTTTCAGATTTACGTGAATCAGGAAGTATTGAGGAAGACGCTGACGTTGTAGTTTTCCTTTATCGTGATGCCTATTACACGAAAAATGATGAAGATGATTCGCTAGAAATTATCTTAGCTAAAAATCGTGAAGGGGAAGTCGGAACAGTAAATTCTAAATTCAACAGATGGACAGGTGTAGTGAGTGACGTTTAATGAGTTACTACTTGAAGCAATCAAGTGTGATGATGAACTACTAGCTTACTCAATCTATTGGCTCATAAAAAACAATGTCGTAAAGGGAACTGACTTTGCCAACAATATCAACTGGAATCTAGTAAACCATGAAGAAGTGAAGCAAATGAGAGAACGGAATGAATTGAATTTGCAAACGATCAAGACTTATTCGGTTCCACTTGGTAATAGACACCACATTATCATTTTTGCTCAAAACGAAGAATCAGCGAAAGGACATGTCTATGCAGAGTTGGGAAGAATCCCGATAAAGATATTCGACATATCAAACAAAATGGATATGAGTTTTTGGTTTCCTGAACAACAAAAAAATAAATCATTACGCCAGGTGAAAGATGAAACATTAGTCTTTCCAGCTACAGCAATGATTTTCACGAAAGGATAGAGGCGAATGTCTGAACAAACAAATGAAACGCTGATGAAACAACAAGCAGCGCTTAAAGAAATTATAGAGATCACAAAAGGTTTAATCGATATGAACCCAGCATACGAGAAAATTCATAATATCGCATTGAAAGGATTGGAGGAACAACATGATTAATCGCACTGTATTAGTTGGCCGCCTTACAAAAGATCCTGAATTACGATACACACCAAATGGCATTGCGTCATGTCGCTTCACAGTTGCCGTTAATCGAACATTCAAAGGGCAGGACGGAGAACAAGAAGCAGACTTCATTAGTTGTGTGGCTTGGAGGAAACAGGCCGAGAATCTAGCAAACTTTCAGCGAAAAGGTAATTTAATAGGCGTTGAAGGCCGTATACAAACAGGAAGTTATGAGGGACAGGATGGCAAGCGTGTGTACACTACTGACGTTGTAGCCGACAGCGTTCAATTCTTAGAGCATAAAAACGGTCCAGAAAGCTCACAGAACGGTTCGAACGTGCGTTCTGATACAAATAGAGGGGCAAGCCCTCAAAACGCCACAGGAGGCTTTAAAACGCCTCAAAACACACAGCCAAATTACACAAGGGCAGATGAAGATCCATTTGCAAATAGCAAAGGCCCGATTGAAGTAGATGAAGATGATCTTCCATTCTAACGAGGTGTAGCTTATGAAAAAGTTTTTAGTAAGGTACATCGATAAAAAAGTACCTGGAAATAAAGAAATACATGTTGATGCAGAAGATCAAGTGAAAGCACGAATTAAAGCTAGACATACCATTAACACTATTAAACACATTATTCACATTGAACCTGTTAAAGAAAAACGTAATAAGTACAACAACAAAAAGGTTGAACATGATGGGATTAAGTTTGATAGCAAAATGGAGCGAGATTATTACGATCATTTAATAGATTTGCAGAACAAAGGGATAATATCCGAATTCATCATGCAAAAGAATTACACGATATTTGATGGCTACACAAAAAACGGTGTGAAAGTAAGGCCAATCATTTATAGAGCTGATTTTGAAGTACATTACCCAGATGGGCGAATAGAAGTAATCGATATTAAAGGACAGCCAACAAAAGATTTCAACATTAAGAAAAAACTATTTGAATATCGGTATCCATTCGAATTGATTCTCTTAACCTATTCGAAAATCGATGGTGGTTGGATTACACATGAAGATCTAAAAGAAGCACGAAAAAAACGCAAAGATGAAAAGGAGAACAAACAATGAAAAAACAACTTAACCAAAAAGAACAATGGTATGCAGATACTCGCGAAGAAGCAGAGGAAATTGTAACAGAAGCGAAAGAAAATGAAGCGCTTATCATGAATAAAATCAGCGAGAAATACAACAAGTACGGCCAATACTTCCTAGTCGATTTAACTTATCAATATGGCACACCAAAAGAAGTGATGGAAGGTAAGAAGCCTGAAAATACCGATGCGCCTGATGGTCAAATGAGTATGGATGAAGTCGATCAGGAACCTGGTGAGACTAAATAAAAACTGAATAGAGGGCCTGTTTTTTGAGGCCCTATTTTTTATACCCAAAAACTGCGAAGAAGGTGGAGAAAATGGCAAATTCCTCTTGGAGTTCAAAAGGAAATGAACTCTTAAAGTGTCCAGTAGAGGGCTGTAATCATATCGGCCAAGTAATTACCAAAGTACATTGCAAACTAGAACATGACATGACTAGGGATGAAGTGAAAAAGAAATATGGATTTCCTAAACGTGTAATCATGTTGAAACCAAGTCAGGTAGCAGGAGGCTTTAAAAAATGAACTTGCGGAATGGTATACCTATTATCCAGCCAGGGAAATTGAAACAACCACAAGGGCGATTGTGGAAAGCCGAGCCTAATCCTTACAAGCGTTACATTGAATTGACAATGATAGTTGATGGATGCGAGGCCAGTATAATCATGCCTTATAAGCATAAATGGGTTCAAAAATATAAGCGCGAGGGATGGGAAACGAAGGAGGTTTGGGCCTTATGAAGAAGTCCGAAATGCAACAAAAGCGTATTGAGATCTTAAAGAAAATTGATGCGTTACAGCAAAAATGTAGTTGTGAGACAGCAATTGAAATTCATAATTGTCCTAACTGTAAACGAATTGCAATGCTTGGCCAAAAGTTGTTGCGATTAGTAAGTAAAAGAAAAGACTCTAAGCCAGTTGATAGAAGAAAATTCAAAATGACTAAATCCGAATACCTTTCAATGAAGGATAAAGGCTTTACTGATAAAGAAATTGCAGAGATGTGCAATGTTATTCCTTGTACTATTTCAAAGTGGAAAATGGCAAACGGAATTGTAACTAAACCAATTAGACGAAAGGGAGCCGAGGCATGATGAATCAAGTTATGAAAAACAGACCAGATTCAGATCACTACCATGAAGGCAAGATTGATGTTTGGGCATTTGCTGATGAAAATTTCAACTTAGATGAATGTATCGGTTTTCACAGAATCAATGCGATTAAATATTTAACTCGATACGGGAAAAAGAACGGCTATAACGTTCGAGATTTAGAAAAGGCAATTGTTTATATAGAAAAGCTAATTGAATTGAATAAATCTAAATTGGAGGAAATGCAGAAATGAATGAATTAATAAAACAAGTTGAACAATGGTCAATCGAAAAAGGATTAGATAAAGCTGAATCTAGCAAGCATTTTTTAAAATGTACAGAGGAATTGGGAGAAGTTGCGGCAGCACTAGCACGTAATGATAAGGATGCTTTGTGTGATGGGATTGGTGATGTGGTTGTAACACTCATTATATTGGCCCAACAAAATGATATGGACTTATACGAGTGTTTAAATACAGCCTACGATGAAATAAAAGGGCGCACAGGAAAAATGGTTAATGGTGTATTTGTGAAATCTAGCGATCTATAAATGTTGAGGATAGGAAAAAGCGTGTGGATATGGTGCAGTAGAAAGAAAATGTTCAGCAAGAATAGAGGTGAAAATGTCATGCAACATAACAAAGTGTACCACGGAGATTGTTTAGAAATTATGAGTGAGATTGATGATAAAACGATTGATATGATCCTGTGTGACTTACCCTTTTGGGACAACTAATTGTAAATGGGATACACCTATTGATCTGCAGCAGCTTTGGCAACATTATGAGCGCATAATTAAAGACAATGGTGCAATTGTATTATTCGGTCAAGCTCCTTTCGATAAAGTTTTGGGCGCAAGTAATCTGCAATTATTACGATATGAATGGATTTGGGAAAAGACTGCAGCAACTGGACATCTAAATGCTAAGAAGATGCCATTAAAGGCACATGAAAACATTTTGGTCTTCTATAAAAAGTTGCCTGTATATAATCCGCAAAAAACACAAGGTCATAAACCTGTTAATAGTTATACGAAATATTTGGATGTCCAAAATAAAACAGAAATCTATAACAACGTTTCTAAAGAAATTTCAGGTGGAGGAAATACGGATCGTTATCCAAGAAGTGTTCTTCAATTCGCAAGTGATAAACAGAGATTGAACCTTCATCCGACTCAAAAACCATTAGCTTTGTGCGAGTACCTTATTAAAACGTACAGCAATGAAGGGGATGTAATTTTAGACAATTGTGCTGGTAGTGGAACAACACTTGTTGCAGCTCAAAATTTGAATAGAAATTTTATCGGAATTGAAAAAGAAGAGCACTATGTTGAAGTATCTAGAAAAAGATTATTCGAAGCTATTGAACTGCAAATATGTTACTGATCCAACAGTTAGGAAGGTGGAAAAATGCAAAATCAAACAGCACTATTAAGTAGTGTAAGACAAGACTGGGAAACACCAAATACTTTATACAATACTTTAAATAAAGAATTTCAATTTACTATTGATGTCTGTGCATTGCCTCACAACGCAAAACATCCTAGATACTTTACCCCTGAAATGAATGGTCTTGAACAAGATTGGTCGAATGAAGTTTGTTGGATGAATCCTCCTTATGGTCGTGAACAAATCAAATGGATCCAAAAAGCCTTTGAGGAATCACAAAAAGGGGCTACAGTTGTCTGTTTAATACCAGCTAGGCCAGAAACAAAAGTTTGGCATGATGTCATATTTCCATATGCAGAAGTGCGTTTTATAAGAGGTAGATTAAAGTTTGTAGGTGCTGAATATAATGCACCGTTTCCAAGTGCATTGGTGATCTTTGGTCCAAATATAGAAATAGGTATTATAAAAATTATGGATTGTAGTTAAAGAATAATGAAGAAATAAACAAACAAGGTAGGTGCTGCACATGCATTACGAGTGGTTAAAAAACTATCAAAAATTAGAGGATGAGATTGCAGACATCGAATTTAATTTAGAACGTAATAAGAAGGAATTGAAACGTTGGGTGGAAGGCGATCTAACAAAAGTAAAATTAACTTCAGAAAGCCATGGAGCTCAATTAGAAGAAATTATTGAGGCTGCTGAACGTGAGTTAGCACATAAAATGAATGACCTAGAAGAAATGAAAAATCTGATTAATACATTCAGAGGGTTGGATAATCAAATCCTGTACAAACATCATGTGGAAGGCAAAACACTTATATCCATTGCAGATGAATTAGATAAAAGTCCGAATTACATTTACAACAAGCATGCACAGATTATGAAAATGGTTAAGTATAAATATGCTGAAAGTGTAAATGGGTGATTGTAGGGGCTTCGTGCCCCTTTGAAAGAAAATGTTCAGTAAGAGATAGAAAAGCAGAAAGGGAATTTTCATAAAGTAGAAATCAATTTCTAGTAGGGTAAAAGATTTGTCTCTTGAAAAAATTTTTAAAAAACTTGAAGGTTTTTTACATATAATGTCTAATATAGTAAATGTAACATAAAAAAACAGTTGAAGGAGTGAATGTATTAATGAAAAAGAAAAAAACAATATGGTCAGTGGCTACAGCAACTCTTCTAGTTGTAACTTTATCATTTGGTGCGGGCGCAAGCGCGTCAAACGATCAAGGAGGAGGTAGCAGCGGAGGGTATCCTTCTAAACCTCCAACATGTGTTCCTGGAAAGGCATGTCCAATCCAACCTTAAATGTTTAATGAAAACTAAACAACATTCAAAGGGCACCCAAATATGGGTGCTTTTTTCCTTCCTGCTGAATGACGTTAAAAGTCAAAAAGAATTCCTAACGATATGTAAATACTATTCCAAACCTAACTTAATGTAATGTTAAGTTGTAATTAAATTATAGAACCTATTGAAAAATCGAGATATTATAGGAGTATCAAAAAGCGCACGGAAATGCGTACAAAATTTCCATTACAAAATAAACACGTTCGCTTGTACGTGTATGTCGGAAACAAGCAATTGAGACTACTAAATTGGTAGTCTCTTTTTATAATGACAATTTGACCCTTTTGTACTATTATGTACTAAAAGAAGGGAGATGTTTGTATGAACTTGAATAATTTAGGAATATCGAATTTACCAAAGCCTGAATCTATATTTAAACCACCGAATATTGATTTTACTAATCCTAATTTAGCTAGTGAATTTCATAAAAGGTTAGTTGAAATGATTAATGATTTCGATGATAAACTATCTGAAACTGAAGAAGTTGGTATGCGATTAGTATCATTTGGACAAACAATCCAATTCCATGTAGAAAATATTGGATATTATAATCCTAGTTTGATTACATTCTACGGAAAGACTGGAGATGGGAACAAAATTGAACTAATCCAACATGTTACACAAATCAGCTTTTTATTAATGGCTGTGCCTCGATTAAATCCTGAAGAACCAAAGCGAAAAATCGGTTTTGGAACTTAAGAATAATAAAGAAATAGAATTTTTAACTAACAAGGATAGTATGTTCCATTAAGTTGGGAGGTTAGAATGATGTATTTAATTGAATACACAATACTAAGTGAGAGAAAACAACTACCGTGATATTGGATTTAGAAAATGAACCTGAATATTACGATACACCTGAAGGTTCTCAGATATTAAGAAAGAAAATTTTAAGTGCTGAAAATTTAGCACTTAACAGTTTCTCTATAGGAGATATTAGAACAGTATAAAATCGAGTCGCACTCATTACGAGTTGCGGCTTTTTATTATGCCTTAAAAGGTGGTGTACGAATGGCAAAAAGATTGTTATGGCTGTATGTAATAGGAAACGCAATAAACCATGTACTTGCTCAACTACTAGGGTATGAGCGTGATGTTTATGCTTTATCGTCAGCATGGATTGCCATTGCTGTTATTGCAGTATGTGAGTCGATTGAAAAGGTAAAGAGTAAATGAATTGTGGAGGGATGAAATGAAGTACCGTATTGGGTTCATTAATAATCTTGGTAAGTATCACAAAATCATTATCAATAATGTTGCTTCAATTGATGTTAAAGAAGGTGCGTATTTGTTTTACAACAAGCAAGGTATATTACTGTATTCAATAAAAGTTGAATCAGTTTATGCCATTGGAAATGTTGAGTTGCTTGATATACAGGATGAATAGTGGAGGGATGAACAATGGGAAGCGTTAGAGGAATCACAATCGGATTAGAATTTGATGACAAATCTAAATTAAAGCTACGAGCAATTGCAAAGCATGTCAGTGCATTGGCTGATGAGTTGGATGCTATTGATAATGCTGAATCAAATGATGAGCCAAACTACTCATCAGAAAAACATTATGATGACGATGGTTGTCCATATTACGAAGTGAAATGTCATAAGTGTGGCATCAGTTACGATGGAGAATTGCCAACACATCCAGAAGGCAGCGACTAACATCATGCAGCAATACAAAACAAAGCAAGAGCAAATGAAGTTTTACAAATCAAAAGAATGGCGAACATTACGAGCCCAGATTCTTAAAGAACAAAACTATGAATGCCAAGAATGCAAACAACAAGGACTCGTTACTTTATCGGATCCAGATAAACACAAATCATTAGATGTTGACCATATACTTGAGATTTCAACACATCCAGAACTCGCATTGGAACCATCCAATTTGCGGGTTCTTTGCATTCCACACCATAATGCCAAGCATGGTAGGTATCCTCGTAAACCAAACAAATGGGAAGAAGATGAAAGATGGTAAAAAGTATCACCCCCCGGCCTAAAACTTTTCCAATTTATTTGGAAGTCGGGAAACGGTGATGGGCTCGATTGTCTGAAAATTTTTCTTTAAAAAGCGATTTTAGGAGGGAGGGGGAGACGTGGATAAAGAAATAAAAAAAATCGAAAAAGAGTTACTAGCTCGTCACGCCGACGATCCAATTAAATTGTCAAAAGTACATCGCTACATACGATTTCTAAAAATTGATTTAAAATGCGATGCCGATATTGATAAAGACGGTACAACAATAAAAATTGAAAATGGTACACAGAATTTTTTAAAACAACATCCTGCCATAGCAACAAAATTATCTATTTCAAAAGAAATTGAGAAATTAGAGGATGCGCTTGGAATAAAAAACGATAGTAATCCTACTCCCTCTGCATCTTCTTCGACTGTGGATGACAAAGGCAGGACGAGCTTAATTTGATTAGTCATAAGTACATTGATGAATATATTAAGCTGTGGCGTGACGGCAAAATAATTTTAAATAAAAGACGTATTAAATTAATTGAGTTGATTGAACGGGATATTTTAACAGCGAATGATATGTATTTCGATGAGAAACAAATTGAAAATTACATTACATTTACTGAAAAGTATTACTTCCCACTCACATTGACTCAAAAATTTAAAACGTGTTTTATTTTTTTGTATTACAAAGATGGCTCTTTAGTTTTTGATGAGCATTTGGACTATGAAGGACGTGGCGGTGGTAAAACTGGCCGCATTTCAACACTAGCAAATTACTTCATAAGTGAACTACATGGGATTGATAACTATAATGTGTCTGTTGTTGCAAATAGTGAGAAACAGGCGAAAATGTCCTTTACAGAAGTGTTTAACACAATTGATAAAGATGACACATTGAAAGAGCATTTCAATCATAAAAAAGCTTTAATTGAATCACGTAGTACGAAATCGATATTTCAGTACCATACATCAAATGCAGGTACAAAAGACGGTTTACGAGATGGATGTGTAATTTTTGAAGAGGTACACAGATATGAAGATTCTGGCGTTGTAAATGTATTCACTTCTGGTCTTGGTAAAGTCTCTAATCCTCGTGTATTCTATGTTGGTTCTGATGGATTTGTACGAGAAGGTTTTTTAGATAAGTTGCTTGATCGGGCGGACAATATTTTGGATGGCCATGTTAGCATCCGAGACGATGGACTTTTTGCATTTATGTGTAATTTGGATGATGAAGCAGAAATGCATAATCCCGATATGTGGCAAAAGGCAAATTCGCAATTTCATCCTCCTCTGTCTAGTTATGCAAAAACACTTTATAAAACTGTCATGAAACAATACAACAAATTGGAACATGATCCAGATGGCTACGAGGAGTTCATTACAAAACGTATGAATCTACCAAAAGTAGACTTAGAAAAAAGTGTAACAACTTGGGAGAAAATTAAAGCTACTGAACAACCTTATAATTTAGATGAATTGAAAAAAAGAGAATGTATTGGCTGCTTGGATTATGCAGCTGTGCGTGATTTTGTTGCAATGGGATTGTTATTTTTTAAAGATGACAATTATTTTGTTCCTAGGGAATTAACACATTCGTATGTTTGTAAGCCATTTGCGGATAAACATTATGCATACTCAAAGAAAAAAGCTGAAAACAACAATATGAAAGATCATCGAAAATTCGCTCCAATTAGAGAGTGGGAAAACGATGGTCTTTTGAGTGTCTTGGACATCGAAACAATGGATCCATACCTTGTAGTTAAATGGTTTGTTGATAAACGAGATGAAGGTTGGAACATTAAAAAAATCGTAGGAGATAATTTTAAAATGGATGTCCTTAAACCTCTATTTGAAGCTGAAGGCTTTGAGGTTGAAGTTATTCGAAATCCAGATGCTGCAAGTGGTTTGTTAGCTCCTCGAATAGAAATTGCTTTTGAAAATGAACAAGTAATATTCGGAGATAATCCATTAATGCGATGGTACACAAATAACGTGCTTGTTAAACGGCTTCCTAATGGCAACAAGGTTTATCGTAAAAAAGAAGAAGTGAAGCGTAAAACTGATGGTTTTATGATGTTTCTTTATGGTGTATGGGCTTCTAGGGACTTAGACGATGGAGATATTAGCGAAGCTTTAGATGCACTCAATGGATTAAATTTTTAGAAGGGAGGTGAAAGTTTGGGATGGCTACAGGATGTCCTTAATAAAAATAAAGAAATTGGCACGATGTTTGATGAATATGATTTCTTCGGTATTGAAATAAGTCAACGAGCTTATTTAAAAAAGATGGCCTTAGAAACCTGTATTAACTTTATTGGGAGGACCATATCGTTATCTGAATTTCGAATATCAAAAGTTAAGAAGAGGATAAAAAGTGATTGGGATTACTTACTCAATGTAAGGCCAAATACAGATCAATCAGCTGCAGACTTTTGGCAAGATTTTGCTTATAAATTGCTTCATGAAAATGAAGTGTTGGTTATTTTAACAGACAATAATGATTTATTAATTGCAGATAGTTTTGATCGAATTGAGTATGCTATTTATCCAGACATTTTTAAAAGCGTGACAGTAAAGGATTACACATTCCAGCGATCATTTAACATGGATGAAGTTATTCATATTACTTACAACAATGAAAAGTTAACAGAATTTATGAATGGCATGTTCGAAGATTATACAAACCTATTTAGTCGAATGATTGAAACCAATATGTTTTCTAATCAAATACGAGCAACTGCTGAAATGGATTCGACTCAAAAACTCGATGACGAAAACATGGGTAAATTACAAAACTTCATCAATAAATTATTTGGTGCTTTTCGTAAAAATGCATTTGCAATTGTTCCTAAATTAAAGGGTTTCAATTATGAAGAGATTGCAGATGGCTCAAATAGTGGTAAGTCTGTCGAAGAACTAGCCAAGATAAAACGTGATTTGATTGATGACGTTGCTAACATTCTAGGTATTCCTACATCTTTAGTTCATGGAGATATGGCTGAATTTGAAACAGCTATTAAAGCATACATCAAGTTTTGTATTGCTCCTTTAGTCAAGAAAATTGAGGATGAGCTCAATGCAAAACTTATTGAGAAAGATGATTATTTGTCTGGCACAAAAATTGAAGTGATTGGAATTGCTGAATTGAATCCTCTTGAATTTGCTGATGCAGTTGATAAGTTGAGAGCTAGCGGTGTCTATAATGGAAATGAAATTCGCAGGAAGTTTGGTGATGAACCAGTGGACAATCCATTGTTAGAAGAATATGTAATGACTAAAAACTATAGTGGCACAATAGAAGGAGGTGAAAAAGATGAAGCATAAAATTAAAGGTGATTTTACAAGTTGGAACTCAACTATTTACGACTTCAATTACAAAATGCGTACAATCAAAGAAGATGAAGACATTGAACTACACATCAATTCATACGGTGGCGATGTTTTTCTAGGAATTGATTTATGTAATACCTTGCGAGCACATAAAGGCCACGTGACTGTTGTTGTTCCAGGTATTATAGCAAGCGCAGCTTCAATAGGTGCTATGGGTGCTGACACTATCAAAGCGTACTCTAATTCACAAGTAATGGTTCATAACGCTTGGACGATTGTTGCGGGCAATGCAAAACAATTACGAAAAGCAGCGAATGACTTAGATTCGATTGGAGAATCTGTTTTAGCATCATATACTCATCGAGTTGATAAAGCTACAATGAAGAAATTGTTAGACGAAGAAACCTATTTATCAGCAGAAAAAGCCAAAGAGTTAGGTTTGATCGATGAGATTATTGATTCGACTGAAATCGAAGAAGTGGAATCAGAAATTTTCTCAAATAAAGCCAAAGAGTTTAATAATTCCATTGCTGCCTCTTCTTCAACTGTGGAGGGCAACAAAGAATTAATGAACGAAATCAATAATTTGAAATCTCAAGTTGCTGATTTAACAACAAAAATAAATAATTCGAAAGAAGAACCTGAAGCACCAACTCAAAAAGTTGCGGCTAAACGAAAAGGGTTCTTTTTTTAATACTTAAAACAGGGAGGGTCATTTAAATGACTATGAAATTAAAAGGTAAAATGGAAAACTTCAATGCTAAAAAACAAGCGTACATGGATTTAGTAAAGGCTGAAAATTCAACACCTGAAGAATTAGAAGTTGCTTTTAATGATATGTTCGCTGCTTTGCAAACAGATTTAACAGAACAAATTACAAATGAAGCACGCAACGAAGCACACGATGCTCAAATTTTAGCTGCACGTGGTCAGAATGTACTAACATCTGAAGAACGTAAATTCTTCAATGCTGTTGTGCTTGAAGGTGGATTTAAGGAAGATACAATCTTACCAATTACAACACAAGAGCGTGTATTTGAAGATCTAGTTACAGAACATCCATTACTTACTGTGATCGGCCTTCAAGATTTAGGAGCTATTACACGCTTTATTTATTCTGATCCAACAAAAACATATGCATGGGGCGCATTATTTGGTGAAATTAAAGGTCAAGTAAATACAGCGTTCCGTGAAGAGCAAATTGGTCAATTAAAACTAACTGCCTTTGCAGCAATTCCAAAAGATATGTTAGAGCTTGGACCCGAATACGTTGAACGTTATGTACGTGAATTATTAGTCGAATCATATTCAGTAGGTTTAGAGTACGGTTTAGTTAATGGTCGTGGTCCAGCACAAAACGAACCTGTTGGTTTAATGAAAAATGTTGATTCTTCCACAGGCGCAGTTACTGATAAAACTTCTTCGGGTACATTAACATTTGCACCATCTGAATTTGGTCAAGTTGTTGCAGGTGAATTACATGATGTAATCAAAGCATTATCTAAAGATGCAAAAGACAAGCCACGTAAAGTATTAAATAAAATTGTTATGTTAGTGAATCCAATCGATGCAATTTCTGTTCAAGCACGAAATACTATTCAAACATCTAACGGCCAATGGGTAACTGCTTTACCATACAACATTCAAGTTGTTGAGTCTGAAGAAATTCCAGAAAAGAAAGCACTATTCTTTGTAAAAGGTGCTTACTTAGCTGCTATTGCAGGTGGTTACAAGCTAAATAAATTTGATCAAACGTTAGCTATTGAAGATGCAATGCTTTATACAATTAAGCAATTTGCAAACGGTAAGCCAAAAGATAACAAAACAGCTTTACTTTATGACTTAGATATTCAATTCAATACATCTGTGCCGACTCCTTAATTTTAGGGAGTCTGTACTTTTAGGAGGGATAAAATGACTCACAAAGTAGTTAGTCGTTTCAAGGAAACGAAGCATGACGGACATATCTATGAGGTTGGTGATAATTATCCTGTGGAGGGCAAGAAGGCGACTAAAGCACGACTTGAAGAATTATCGACAACGAAAAATAAGTACCAACAAATCTTCATTGAGGAAGTCACAGAAACTCCTAAAGATAAGGAGTGATGAATGTGGATGTTATTACTTCAGAAATTATAAATGAATTCAAACTACGAATGCGACTAAGTGATGATGAAGACGACAATTTGAAACGTATTTTAAAAGCATCTCACGATGATTTACAGCGCATTTGTGGTGACTATGATATAAACGCTCACGAAGTCTTTAAAGAGCTTGTATTCGAGCGTTCTCGCTATGTTTATAACGATGCACTTGAATACTTCCACAATAACTTTCTAACACAATTAAACAACCTTAACATTGATAAAGCACTCGAAAGTAGTGATGTCGATGAAACAGTTTAGATACAACGAAAACAATCACAGTGGCTTGTATCGTCATCGTATTTTAATTCGTAAACGCACTTTGACTACAGATGAAATATTACAAGAAATCGAAACGTTTGAGGACTACGGACGCTATTGGGCTATGATTAAAACGCTAAAAGGTAGCGAAATAATGGATGCCGGAAGAGAGCAAACAAAAGTCGAGAAACGTTATGTATTAAAGTATGCAAAATCACTAGATGAATTTATAGATAGTGAACATACGAGTTTTGAAGTGGTCCAGAATGGCGTCATATATGATGTTAAAAGTGCTCTTAATGATGACGACATGAATAACACTGTCACAATCGTTGTAGAAGGGCGGTTATGATATGGCAACAAACATAAATAATCTTGCTGCTGAAATTAACCGTACTCTTAGAAACTACGCTCATGGTGCTGGGGAAGATATAGTGAAGGTTGCCGAAAAGGTTGCTAAAAAAGGTGCACAACAACTTAAAATTCGTTCTCCTATTGGTGTAAGACATCGATATGCAAAAGGGTGGCGAGCGAAAAAAATAGGTAATCAATGGGTAGTCCACAATACTGAATATCAACTTACTCATTTGCTTGAAAAAGGCCATGCAAAAGTTGGTGGAGGTCGTGTACCTGCACAGGTTCATATTAGACCAGTAGAGGAAGAAATGATTGATGAATTTATACAAGGTGTTGAGGAGGCGATCAGAGGATGACGTTACCTGAACTAGCACAACAACTAAAAGCACTTGGTTATCCAGTAGCTTACTCACATTTCAAATCAGCACAAGTACCTCCCTTCATCTGCTACTTAGTTGTGGATGGCGACACATTCAACGCTGATGATAAGGTTATTTCTGAATTTACCTATGTAGACATTGAATTATATACAGTCAATAAAGATTTGATAGCAGAGAAAAAAATTAAAGACATGTTAAAAGAAAATGAACTCTCTTGGCTCTACGATGAACTATTCATCAGAGACGAGGGAGTTTTTAAATGTACATTTTCTATACAAATTGATAACGAATAATAAGGAGGTTTTTTTAATGGCAGCAGTTGGTTTAAAAAATATTCATGTAGCAAAGTACACAGAAACAGGTGAGGTTATAACGTACGAAGCCCCTCGGAAAATTGCAGAAGCTATTACAGCAAATATTACACCAAACGTTGAGAGCGCAGTTTTATACGGGGATGATCGTGCTGTTGAGTCAGATGAAACATTAGGTGATATTGATGTAGAAATTAATGTAACGGATTTATCTGCGGAGGATTACGCATTTCTATTGGGAGCTACTGTTGATTCAAATGGTGGTGTAACGGACAGTGTCGATAATGTAGCACCTTATGTGGCATTAGGATTCGAAGTTCCTTTAACACGCGGTCGTAAGAGAATGTATTGGTACTATAAAGGCAAATTTAGTATTCCATCAAGTGAACATACAACGAAACAAGGAACTACAGAATACCAAACACCAACCATTTCAGCTAAGTTCTTGCCACGTGCAGATGGTAAATGGAGATACCGTTTGGACTCTAATGAAACAAATAGTAGTGTGATTGATGCTTGGTTCCAAAACGTTCAAGAAGCTCCAACGGTACCAACACCTTAATTAAAATGAATTGTGGAGGACAAATAGATGGAAATTACATTAACTATAGATGGTAAAGAAATACCGTTTAAATCAAATGGTGCAGTTGCAAAACGTTATATGATGCAATTTCAACGTGATATGCTGAAAGATATTTTAAGTTTAGGGGTCACAGAGAAAAAGTTCGATGACATGACAGAAAGCGAAAAAGTTGTTTGGATGCGAGATAACATCGATTTTAATATGTTTTACGATATTGCATGGGTGTTTGCAAAAACTGCAAACAATACGATTCCAGATCCATTGTCTTGGCTAGAAACATTTGATGAATTCCCAATCCTAGAAATTATCGAGCCATTACAAGGTTTACTTGAAAAGACGATAGGTTCTAAAAAAAAATAACAAATAATGGTGCTAATAATCCATCTGGTGAAATTAGCACGGAACAATTTTTAGTTTTATGTAAAGAATGTGGTCTAACACATGATGATCTTGAAACAATGACTTTTGGAATGTGTTTAGATTACATTGACGAATACTTAAAAACGAAAAATCCAGATAACAAGATGAATAGTAAAATTGTTGAATACGCAGAGGAAGTTCCTTGGTTATAAGTCACTCATTTTTTGAGTGGCTTTTTATTTTTGTTCAAAAGGTAGGTGAGGGTAATGGCAAACGGGCGTATTAAAGGGATTACGATTGAATTAAACGGTGATACAACAGGGCTGACGGATGCATTAAAGGATGTAAATAAAGAAAGTAGTAAAGTTACTAGCGAATTAAGAGAAGTTGAACGAGCTTTAAAATTCGATCCAGGTAATACCGAGTTGATTGCACAAAAACAGCAGCTTTTAGCAGAGCAAATTCAGAACACTAGTCAAAAGTTAGATGTGCTAAGAACTGCTCAATCACAGGTTGAAGCTCAATTCCAACGTGGTGATATCGGAGCAGAGCAATACCGAGCATTTCAACGTGAACTAGCTACTACTGAAGCACAGTTACAACAGTACAATGCTCAAATGGCTAGTACAGCTAATGAACAAGACCGATTGGCTCGTACTACTGGTGAACTATCAGCGTTTTTCCAAGCTACTGGCACCGATGTTAACCAATTTGCTGACCTGTTAGGTACACGTTTAACAAATGCAATTCGTGATGGTTCGGCCACAACTGACCAAATGAACCGGGCATTACGTTTAATGGGTCAACATGCTTTAGGTGCTGGCGTTGATATTGACCAAATGCGGGAAGCACTACGAAGAGCTGCTGAAGGTGCTGATTTAAATAGAGTAAGACAAGACTTAGCGAGAATAACTCAAGAAGCTAATCAAGCCGAGGAAGCTGTTAATGGCTTTGGGCAAGAATTATCAGGTGTTGTTGCGGGATTAGCAGCAGGTGGCGGTATTGCAGGAGCTGTACAACAAGCTTTAGATGTTTCTAAACTTAATACTAATATTGATATTTCCATGACACTTAATGAAGAAGATGCGCAAGCAGTACGTCAATCAATTATGGAAACAACTGCTGCAATTGGAGATGAAGAAGCAGCATATGAAGGTGTCCGAAGACAAATAACTCTTAATAAAAATGCTTCTATGGAATCTAACCAAGAGATAATCAAAGGCGCAGCTATGATTTCAAGTGCTTATAAAGAGGTCGATTTTAAAGAGTTAATCCAAGAATCGTTTGAAATCGGTAAAGAATTAAAAGTATCTCAAAAAGAAGCATTAGCATTAACTAATCAATTGTTAAGTGTTGGCTTTCCCCCAGAACAATTAGATATTATTGCTGAATATGGTGGACAACTTCAAAGAGCAGGTTTTGATGCAAAGCAAGTTCAAGGAATCATGGCTGCAGGTGTTGAAACTGGTACTTGGAACATCGACAACCTTTTAGATGGTCTTAAAGAAGGTCGTATAAAGGCTGCAGAAATGGGTGCAGGGTTATCCGCATCGATGGCAGACGCATTGCAAATTATTGGTGGTTCAGAAGAACAGTTTCGTCTCTGGGGTGTAGCGATTGCCCAAGGTGGCGAAAAAGGTAATAAAGCATTCCAAGATATGACTCAATACTTAATGAATGTGGAAGATGACGTTGCACGAAATGCCCTAGGAGTAGAACTTTTCGGAACAATGTGGGAAGACCAAGGAGAGAATATTGCTAACACTATTCTCAACATGGATAAACATTTACAATCAGCTGATGATATGCAGAAAAAGTTAAACGATGATGTTGCTAAAATCAATGCTGATCCTGCTTATGCCCTCTCGACAGCGATGGGAAGCATTAAAGAAGCACTTGCACCTTTATTAGATAGCTTAGCACAATTTGTTGCAAAAATTTCTGAATGGGTATCAAATAATGCTGGATTAGCATCAGCAATAGTAGCAATTGTTGCTGTAATAGGAATATTAGTTGGATTGTTTGCCGCATTAATGCCAGCAGTTGGAGGACTTGTCACTGCATGGCCTGCCTTAGCTGCAGCAATTGGAGCTATATCAGCACCTATTACGTTGTTAGTTGCCGCAATAGCAGGACTAGGTCTTGCCCTTGTAGCTGCATATAAAAACTCTGAAACGTTTAGAGAAAATGTAAATAACGTTTTTCAAGCAATAAAGGATGTAGCAGTCACTGTATTTGAAACAGTGGCTTCTTTTATTGGTGAAAAAATAGCACAGATTAAACAGTTCTGGGACCAAAACGGTACTCAAATATTACAAGCTGTTGAGAACGTATTTAATGGCATAAAGGCTGTTATTGAGTTTGTAATGCCAGCTGTTAAGTTTGTTATTGAAACTGTGTGGAACGCCATTAAACAAGTCATTGACGGTGCTTTAAATGTGATTATGGGTGCAATTAAAGTCTTCACTGGTCTTTTTACAGGTGACTTTTCGAAAATGTGGGAAGGTGTTAAACAAATATTTAAAGGGGCCATTGATCTTGTTGTTGGTTGGATGACTCTATCATTCTTTGGTGGTATTAAAACAGTCGTTACCAACCTTGCTAAAACAGGTGTTAGCTTATTAAAAGGCATGTGGGATGACATAGCTAAATTCTTTACCTCAATGGGTTCGCAGGTGTCTTCCACAGTATCTGGATTCGCATCAGGTGTTATCAATTTCTTTAAAAATCTAGCTACTAACGCAATAAATTCAGTTAAAAATACTTGGACTAGTTCAGTTTCATTTTTCACTAATTTAGGGAATTCAGCAAAATCTATTGTTTCAAGCATGGTTACATCAGTAATCAACTTTGTGAAGAATCTTGGCACTAATTTTGTTAATACAATTTCTACAATGAAAACTAATGTAGTTAACAAAATGAATGAATTAAAGGATGGAATGGTAGAGAAGGTAAAATCGTTACCAGCTCAATTTATTTCAATTGGTAAGGACATAATTAACGGTTTGATCAAAGGTATTACTGCAATGACAGCTAATGCAATCCAATCCATCACTGGTGTTGTGGATGGCGTAGTTAACAAGGCAAAATCCTTATTAGGTATTCATTCACCTTCGCGAGTATTCAAGCAAATTGGTTTATGGACTGGTGAGGGTATGGCTATTGGTTTGGATGATTCTAGTGCTAAAGTCAACAAAGCTATGTCTGATATTGGTGATGGCATTCTAAGTGTTTCTAAAAGTTATCAAAAAGAGTACTCAAATTTGCTTGATGAATTTAATAAAAAGAATGAGGACAAAAACGATAAAACTTTAGAAAAAATCTATAGATCCAAAATAATGCTGCTAAAAAGAAACGCAAATTAACTCAAAAAGAGTTGCAAGATATTGCTTTATTAGAAGCATCGTACAAGGATTCTAAGTTAAAAGCAGATCAAGACTTTAACAAGAAGTACAAAGCGCTCGTAGAGAAATCTGAAAAGGAATATCTCGATGTCATTAAAAAGTATGTGGATGACAAAAAGTCCTTAGATCAATTGTCTATATTAGAAGAAGCGAAAATCTGGGAGCAATCAATGGAATTGTTCTCTGAAGGCACAAACGAACGCATTAAAGCTCAACAGGAATACAAAAAAGCTGTAGAAGCAGTGAGTAAAGAGATTACAGCAATTAACTCTGAATACTCAAGCCAAGTTATAAAGATAAATGAGGATTTAATCAAGAGTGAAGATGCTTTAAATAAGGCTTATGAAGATGCGGTTTCTAAACGTGAAAATTCTTTGAAAAATACAAAGGGTTTATTTGATGAATTTACAGTGGATTTAAGTCGTTCTGGTGAAGAGCTCATGCGAAATCTCCAATCCCAAATTGTACATTTCGAAGGTTGGCAAAGAGAGATTGAGCAATTAGCAACTAGAGCGATAGATGATGGTCTTTTAGCAGAATTACGTGAAATGGGTCCTAATGCATTAGCAGAAATTGTTGCTTTAAACAGCATGACTGATTCACAACTTACTCAATACAGTGAGTTGTACCGAACTAAGTCCAAATGGGCTCGAGAAGTTGCGGAAAAAGAACATATTGGCATGAAAAACGATACTGAAAAGCAAATCAAAGGTTTACGAGAAAACGCTAATAAACAATTAGATACATTGCAAAAAGAATGGAATGCTAAGATTAAATCCATTACAACAGATACATCTACACAACTATCTTCACTTGAACAAATCGGTATGGATGCAGGTAACGGATTATTAAAAGGTTTGTCTTCCACATCTAATGCAATTAAAAGTAAGGCTTTAGATATTGCTAATTCAGTTAAAAAGACTATTCAATCAGCATTGGACATCCACAGTCCTTCACGTGTCATGATGGGATTTGGTGTCAATATTAACGAGGGCCTTATTAAAGGTATTGAACAATCACAAAACAGATTAAACAATGCTATGAACACTGTGTATGGTTCATTAGCAAGCAGCGCAAATAAATCTAAAGCAAATCAGATCGCACAACAACAAATTATTAATCAATCAAACAATATTGATTTATCAAATTTAGTAGCTGCTATTACTCAATTAGCTTCAAGACCAGTTGAAACAATTATCACTATGGAAGGGCAACAGGTAGCTAGAGCTGTCACACCTTTCGTAACAAACATCATGGGCAATAATTTTAATTCTGAATTAAGAAGAAGTGGGGTGAAATGATGATTGTCACAAATTTGGCTGGCGAAACTGAATTACTTGTCGATTTCATTAGTAATAGTTTAAAAAGAACTAGGCAGGTTAACGGCGATTATTCATTATCATTCGCTCTTTTAAAAACCGAGAAAAATCAACATGCTTATCCACTTGTTGAAGAAGAAAGCATTATTGAATACGATGGACAGCAATATCGAATAAAAGATGTGACGGAAGTATTGTCAGGTATTACGCCTATCAAAACAGTACAAGCCTCTCACATCTTTTTTGATTTGGTTGATACGTATAAATATGATTACTTAGAAAATACGCAGTATCTACAGACATGTTTATCATTCATTTTAGATGGAACAGGTTACACATTTGAAATAGTCGATTCATTTTCTAGTGCAGTCTTTGAAAAGTTTGGTGAAGATAATTCTTTAAGCCTTTTACAAAAAGCGTTAAATGTATTTGGGGCAGAGGTGCAAATTAATAATAAACATTTAAAATTTTACCGCCAAATTGGTACAGATACTGAAATTCAAATACGTTATGGATACAATATTAAGACTCTAGAAAAGTACGTGAATACAAATAATCTTTCGACACGTATTCGCGGCTATGGTAAGAAAGATGAGGATGGCAACTACCTTGTAACAGCCGAGTACATTTCACCTAATGCTGCTATTTATGGAATACGTGATGCAAAGCCGGTCTTTGACGAACGATATACCGTCCATAGTGAATTACTTGAGCGTATTAAATCCGAAATAATAGAAGAACCACAGTTCAGCTTTAAAGTTGATTCTTTAGAGATGAAGAAGATGGGCGTACTAACAGAACAATTTAATGAGGGGGATAGATTATTTGTTATCCATGATCCATTAAATATAGATAGTATTGCAAGGGTACTTGAAATCGTTGACTACCCTGAATCATCAAAACCAGCTGAGTACACATTCGGGAACTTCCAGAAAAATTTTGTTAGTGAAATAGCAGGTTTCCAAAAAACAAAGGATAATGTGGACGCTATTTTAAATGGTGAACAGAAATTACCCTATAACGTTTTAGACGATGCTGTATTAAGAGCTACAGAAGCTTTAACATCTGCAATGACTGAATTAATCTTCGATAATGGGATTATTGCTCGTGATCCATCTAACCCAAATAGGTTAGTGTTGATAAATTCGAAAGGCATAGGTATCAGTGACAATGGCGGAGCTAGTTTCCGTGAAGCCATAACAGCCGATGGATTTGTTTTAAGTGCTGGGGCCATTGGTCAATTAAAGGCCAACAACATTGATGTCACAGGTCTTATTCGTGGGATTAATAGCGAAGGGTCCACAACGATTGATGGAGGCAAAATTACAACAAATAGTATTGACGTACAAAAGCTTATAGCTGGAATACTTACAGGTTTTATTATTCAAACAAATAACAACCCTTCATTACCACGTATTTACATGGGTGGTTCAAAATTTGAAGCTGTTAACGGTAATTCAAGCATTATAATAGACACCGCATCTTGGACAGATTATGCAGGACTCACAGTCAAAACAGGTAGTCCAGATTTACGGTTACATTCCTATGATAATAGAAATATGATTTCGAGTAATAGTGCGCCTCTTGAAATATGGGCAATAAATGGAGGTGCAGAAATCATTGGTGACTTTTCAGTTAGTGGTAGTAAGAATGCTAAGGTGCCAACAAGTATTGGTGATGTAAATGTCAGTGCTTATGAAACGGCTGAATACTACTTCGGTGATCTTGGTAGAGGTAAAGTTGTGGAAGGTCAATGTACTATCAATATTGAATCACTATTTAAAGAAACAGTTAATACAAATATTGATTATGAAGTCTTTCTCACACCATATGGGAAAGGCTTAATTTATGTGGATGAAATGACTCCTAATTACTTTGTAATAAAGGGTGATGACATTCCATTTGCCTATGAAATCAAAGCAAAACGTAAAGGATATGAGGACGTTCGTTTAGAATTGTCTCATGAAAGCGAGGTAGAAGACATTGTACAAAATGCTTCGCAAAACTAGTGATGGTAATATAGAAGTCTTTTATGTGGATACATTGGAAATAAAGCAGTTATTAGATACTGAACGCAAGAAAGAAAGGTCATTAAAGTCGATTGTGATTACTGAAAATAATAAGAAAGAGGATCTTCGAAAACGTCAAAAAACAGCTAATGAATTACGTAAGATTAAAATTGCTAAAAAAGAGGTGTTTTCATGATTATTCAATTATTAGATGGCACCAAAAAAGACATACAGGACTATAACCTAAAACGATTATTTCACCATATTCCATCCTTAGATATTAATCATACCACTGAAAGTGTGGAGGGCAGAGGAAGTTTAGTCGTAGGCTCTCAATACCAACAAAGAGTTATAACGGCTACGCTTTTGTATATTGTCCAAGACATATACGGTTATTACCTTCTACGAGATGAATTAAACGCACTTTTTGCTAGGGATGAACCTTTTTACATCATATTCAAAAGAGAGCACTGGAAGCGATATAAAGTACGTTTAGCGCAGCAGTTGGAGATGGAGCCGAATCAACATATGAACAGCTTCGATATTTCATTTAGAATGGATGATTTATTTGCTGAATCTGTTGGCACCTCTTTAGATTTACAAAATCACGGTGAGTGGGATGCTGATATATGGGGATTTGGTTCAGGGATTGATTATGATACACATTACAATTACACATTCAATTCAAACAATTTTGTTGTGAAGAATATAGGTAATCAAAAGATTGATCCAAAACAATCAACATTAGAAATTACATTGAAAGGCACATTCGGCAGCTATGTACAAATCAAAAACAATACTACTGGTGATGTCTACAGATTTAACAATCCTTTGTCCTCCACAGATACCTTAAAGCTATCGGGAATAAGGACTTTGAAAAATAGTCTAAGTGCATTTAAACACACCAATCACAAACTTTTAACTTTAGCACCAGGAGACAATCAAATAACTGTGGAAGGCGGCACTGTAGATAGTGTCGTTTTTGATTTCAGATTTTTATACAAATAGGGGTGAGAAAATGGTGATTTTAAAGCCTATAGCATCTAATTGGTCACGTTCTGAACGTGAGAAATTAAACAACAACTGGACCATAATTGAAAATTATTTATCTAATTTACAAGGACAAATTAATCTACTAACAGGTGATGTAAATGTACAAGAGTTAATAGATCAATTAAATCAGTTGTTAAGTCAAAGCACACTGGTATTAGAAGAATTAGAATCAGCTTTGGCTAATATTGAAACAATCATAACAAATGCTCAAAACGCTACTGATGATGCAAATAATGCAGCACAATCAGCTTTGAATGCAGTTAATGATATCCAAAGTATGATTGATAATTTCCAAACAAAAGGCACTTTTGATATGGAAACAATCTATGCAAAAAATAATAGTGTTTTGTATGAAGGTAGCTCTTACATTTATATAAACGTCACACCTACTAAGGGGAATCCACCGCCTAATTACCCGCAAATAGCTAACGATTATTGGCATATGACAGCTGCTAAAGGTGCAAGTGGAGAGGGCGCAGTATCGAAGGTAAACGGCAAAGAGCCAAACGCTGAAGGTGAAATAATATTGTCTCCTTCAGATATTGGAGCTGCTAGTAGTACTGAATTAGAAACACATTCAAAAGAAATTGCGACTACAGAAGAGCTAGGTCACATTAAACCTGACGGTACAACGATCACTGTAGACCCAGTTACAGGCGTAGCAAGTGCAGTTAGTAAAGGTGCAGGGACAATACTTGTACCAGCTACCTCTACAGATGGAGAGTACTATAATGTTACGCTAGAGGATGTTACAGAGCTTACTAATGGTTTAGCTATCAGAGTGCAGCCAAATATGACTAACCTTCAAGGTGTAAAGATAATCGTAAACGATATGCCTTTCAAGTACATCACTTATGCGGCTGATGGTCTTATTCAGGCAGGGTTGTTCAAAGCAAATGCAATCTATACTTTAGTCTACAACGGTGCGTTTTTTATCTTACAGGGTGATGGTTTCGGTCTAACGGACAGCTTAACTTCTACTTCAAAGCATTACGCTGCTTCAGCAAATTCAGTTAAAACGTTAAATGATTTAAAAGCCAATAAACAGCAAGAAGCTTTACTTACTCCCACAGGCAAAAACAATTGGAATGTTTCTGCTAGTCGATACTTTAAAGATGAATTTGGTATTGTTCATTTATATTTCAATGCATCTGGAGGAAATATAGCAACTGGTACAGTTGTTTTGACATTACCGGTAGGTTACAGACCGAATCCGTATATTAGTTTCGCTGTCAACACTAGTAACTCTGCAAGTACTGTTTTCAAAGCTTGTCTTGTGTGGGTTACACCAAATGGAGATATAGCTTTAATGGCACCAGGAGATACTTTAGTTCAAGGATATATTTCATTCCCAACGCAATAGAATAGGAGATGAAAAAATGAGAAAACAAACCTATGAGATAGATGAGCAAGGCTATTTGAAAGAAATATATGTTGCTGAAATTGATGAACACGGAAATATTATGGATGAAAATAAACAAGGATTCATTACTATAGATTTTCCAAATAACTTATATAAACCTAAATGGACAGGTGAAGAATGGATTGAAGGCGAATTGGAAGAAGAAAAAGCAGAACGTGAAGAACAGCAATTACTAGAATCATTAAAACCCTCTCCATCAGAAATTGCTGATGCTGAATTAGAAATAAAAGTGATTACGATGCTTACAGAAATGGAGGTTATACAATGAGTGAAGCACATTTAGAAGGTTTAACAATTGTAGAAAAACGTCTTGTGAAAGCCTATGCAACATCAGTTATGGGCGGTGTGCGTACTATAGCTGATGTAAAACCCGAAAAGCTTCAACCTTATGTAGAATTAGAAATTGCTGAAAGAGAAATAGCTGCTTTAGCACCACAAGATAATTTTTAAGCCTTCCACAATCATCTGTGGAGGGCTTTTATTATACAACAAGATCAAAGCAATGCACTGTGCCGAGCAGTGCCATTTTTATTTATGAGGTGATTCACATGGAGCAACGAGTTGGAAAATTAGAAAATGACATGACCGATGTGAAAACACGGCTTGCTGTTGCTGAATCAAATATTAAGGAAATCCGCGAGGATATAGGCGGAATTAAGGATAATACAACTTGGATATTAAGACTGCTTATTGGCGGTCTTGTAAGTGCAATCTTGGCTTTTATTATTAAAGGAGGACTGATGTAATATGAAAATCAACTGGAAAGTACGCTTTAAAAATAAAACGTTTCTATTATCGCTATGGGCGCTTATTATCGTCCTAGCGCAACAAATCGCTTCAATATGGGGCGCAGACATTACACTTGTTAGTGCGCAAGTAACGAACGTAGTAGAGACAGTACTGACTATTCTCGCATTAATCGGAATCGTACACGATCCAACAACACCAGGTATGAATGATAGTGAAAGAGCTTTAAAGTATGACAAGCCAAAGGGTGATAAATGATGGTGCATATCAGACAATATTTAGTGTCAGTAGCCGTTGCTATTAAAGTAACTGGTGGCCGAAATAACACTCGTAGAAAAGTATGTATCCATGAAACTGACAATACCAAAAAAGGTAGTGGAGCAGACAATCACGCAAAACTTCAAGTCAATGGTAACAGTCGCCAAGCAAGTTGGCACTGGATTGTGGATGACAAAGAAGCGATCCAATCATTTACACATGACTATCAATGTTGGGCAGCAGGTAGTACAAAGGGGAACAACGAAGCAATTCATATTGAGATGTGTGTGAATACTGATGGCGATTATATAAGGACTGTACAAAATACAGCAGCACTAGTTGCAAAAATTCTAAAGGATGAAAACCTAACAATCAATGATGTTGTACAGCACAACTATTACAGTGGGAAAAATTGTCCTAGTAAGATGCGTTCCACAAGTGCACCTATTCCTTGGAGTAGTTTTTTACAAATGGTTAAAGCAAATTTGCAACCGGTACCTCCAAATAATATTGCAAAGGATGATGATACAATGCGATTTACTAATGAAACACTTAAAGCAGCTGTACGTGACTACCTTAAACAAGCAGTAGACAAAAAGCTTATTGATAAATCACATCTTGAAAAATTTGATGCTGGCACATTGACTGATGGCGATTTTAAAGGATTAGAAATTATCATTGCTCAACGTAGCGTTTAATAACAATAGCCCGTTACCTTAATTGGTAATGGGCTTTTTTATTTCCATAAATTTTATCTTGTCAAAACACAAACATCTGTTCTATGATGAATACAAACAAATGTTCTTGTATAAAATAACAAAGAGAAATAATTCACGTTTAGGAGGAACTGTGATGAGAGAACAACTGATAAAAGCTATGCAACGTAATCAATTGATAAACATGATGTATGTATCTAAAAATGGGTCTGTCACAAAAAGACGAGTAAAAGTTATTAAAATTGTTGGCGATTCATTTCAAGCATTTTGTTTTACAAGAAATTCAAAGCGTACCTTTATAATTAACAATGTTCTTGCAGTTGTTCCTGTCTTTAAAAAAGAGCGTGAGGTTGTATGATTAGTTTTGAGCAAAGACGGCTACTTCATAAATATGTGGTTTATGATATGGCAGTACAGTCATTACAGCGAGACTACAAAGTGATTGAGAACCTTAAATTAAGCAAAGTTTACTTACCAATACTTGATAAGCTTTTAGAAAGCATTTCACAAGAGTGTTATAACTCTAAAAGGCTATTGGCAAAAGATAAAATAAGAATAGTACGATGGGAAAAGACCAATGAATATTTTAGTGATTTGATTGTCGCCACAGCCGGAAACGATCAAGTGTTTACTTATGCTAACATGGCACTTAAAACACAAGTGGAAAAATTATTAACCAGCCACTTAGAACAGGTACTCAATTGAGGCCTGTTTTTTTATTCAAAAATAAAACCACTCAAAAGAGTGGTCATTAATCATTTATTTACAACAGTGTTAATTGCATCAATGTATTTTTGTATATCAAGTTCTTTATTATTCATTCTTATAATAATCGTGCCTACTTGAGCATCTCCAAATTTCTTAGCACTAACTTCTTGTGCTTTTTCAACACTTGGCCATTCATAAATACTAACATCTTCAGTAGTAATTAATTTAGTACATTCAAGTTTAACGCAATTTTGGCTATTGTCTCGCGGTTCAGTTGTACTTAAACCAGCATCTTGAAATGCTTTTAGAATATCATCTGCTGTGTAATCAGCATTTGATTGAGGTAAATCTGCAGCAGTTGTTTCATGTGTTTCTCCAATATTATAGTTGAATTCAAATACACCAAGTTCATCTAACCCAGTAGTAGCTTTACCTTTTTCGTCAAGCGCTACTTTTGCTGTTGCAGCGTATGTATTTGCAACACTACCTTCTGTTTTAATATTAACCCAAATTGAACTAACATCTTCATACTTTTCCGCAGCTAGGTTTTTTGTTTCTTCAACCAATGCTTTCAATTCTTTTTCGTCAGTTGATGGTGTAGATAATGTTACTTTCCACATTCCTTTACCGAAATCATCTTCTTCGATTTTGTATTCGGGAACATCGTTATTTGCTTTCTCATCCTGTTGTTTTTCTTCTGCAACAGGCTTTTCCTCTTTAGGTGTAGCCTCTTCCTCACCACAAGCAGCAAGTAAAAACGCTGATAATGCTCCAATGTAAAATAATTTCTTCATAAATAAAACCTCCCTTGATATTACCATTTTAGGAAATAACACAAAGAAAGTATACAAAAAAACAGACAACCTTTATTTAGTTATCTGTTATTTAATCTCAAACATTTCATTCATATCTGTAATTTCAAGTGCTTGTAGAACTTTCGTGATATGTTCACGATTAATTGAGGTTCTTCTATTAGTTGCAAGTTCGCTGATTACTGTACGTGTTAATCCTGTCTTTTCTGCTAATTCCACTTGTGACATTCCTCGTTCATTTAACACTTCTTTTAATTTAACTTTAAGTTCCATGATTTCACCTCTTTAATTATATTCTCCTTAAATCTCATTATACACAAATCCGTAAATTTAATAAATAATTTTTATTAAATACTTGAATTATTAAATTTAATAATTTATACTCAAATCAATAAATAATGAAATTTAATTATTTTAGTATGGAAAAGAGGTGAAATACAAATGGCATTCGAATACCTAGCACAATACATAACATTCGATTCAGTAGCAGATATGGATAAGAGTGTGGAGGACCACATGGCGGTTCATTACTACGACTTAACAGAATCAGAACGAGCAATCGTATTTAAACTTGCCTCACACAGCTTGGAACATACAGGAGTATGCCACTTAAAAGCTTCTACAATTGCTACTTCATTGGAAATCAGTACAAAAACAGTTTATCGATCAATGAAGAAATTAGCAGAGTTAGGCATCATTGAAAAAGTACCAAGCACTAAGTTAAACGGCATTAAAGGGGCTAGTATTTATCGCATTTTACCTTATGTCCCATCGATCGTGTCCCAACGAGAGACAGTCGATGAAGCTAGTAATGACGCGGTTTGCCCTCCACAATCTGAAAACCAACCATCTAGTTCTTTTTATCTTTTTAGTTCTAAACAAGCAAATAATATTATGAGTCTTGGCAATGAATTAGCTTTGCAAGCTGAAAAGAAAAAGGAGTACATGAACGAGTACCAAGTGATGCTTTACGATTTCATGCACTCGCTGCCTTTAGCAGATGAATTGAAAGACCAACTTCACAAATGTATCTTAGCTACAAAAATGAACGAAGTACGTGATTTCGTGAACGCTAAGGATGTTTTAGCTAACATTATCCGAGATATTACGAACGGTACATTAACTGTAGCAAGTACATTAAGAGCTGTATTTGTAGGTGCATTTAACAAGGCTATTGAGCGTTCAAAAGTTAAGCCATATAAATCATTATCTATAGAAGAAACTCCTGTTAAAGAACGTCCTGTGCCTTTCTACAATTGGTTAACAGAGCGTGATAGTCATCCACAATCAAATACAAGACCAACAATCGATAACTGGTTGTTGTGGTAAAGGGGAGATAATAAATGACTCATTTTGAATACATGCAGCAACAAGGTCAATTAACGATTTTTGATTTATTGGACCAATATGAAGAAATGCAATTCAAAAAGGAATCTACAAATGTTAATAAATCTGTTGATAAGAAAGTAAAAGAACCTCGCAAAGTTGGGTATATTGTTCGGTGATTTTTATGCCCATTTGTATACCCGATGGTGTGCCTGATTGAATGCCACCCGGGTATTGAAGTGGGCATAGATGAATTGCTGTTGTATCAATGATTGGTACTGTTTTTAAGAATGCCTGATACAAGCAACTCTTACTACGTAAGAGAACCGTGACGCAGATGAAATACGAAAGGGTGAAAGTGTGCTGTTTGAAATATTAACAACTGGATTGATGGGTGGAATTGCGTTAAAGGCATTTCAAAAACATAAGGGGTTATCGTCAAATGATTCGGGGAAGATCCAGCGCATAATTTCATTGTCTGGTTTAAATGTTCGTGACGGTAAAGATACATTAACTACGCAGCTTGTTAAGAAGAAAAAGTTTGAATGGGGATGGGAATACAAGTACAGGATTCCTCTTGGTCGCTCATTTGCTGATTATGAATCGAAACTGCAAGTGTTTGAAGATGGTCTGAATAATCGTAGAAAGAAAATTTTATTCAATGATTTACGACAACTGGATTTCCATAAAGACCTTCTTCTTCAACTGCAAGAACTGTGGAAGACAAAACTTACAGAGCAAAAGGAAATTGAACTATCCTACGATGGTTTATTAATTGTGCGAGTGTATGATAAGCCATTATCTAAGGAAGTACCATTCACACCAGGTAAAGGTTGGAGAGTGCCTGTAGGTGTCACTAGAGCACGTAACGAATTTAAGTATCACGATTTTGAAATGGTGCCGCATGTCGTTCTTGGTGGTGCTACACGATACGGCAAAAGTAATTTCATCAATTCAACTATTTGTAGTCTTATTCAAGCTGAACCAGAGCACACAAACCTTTATTTAATCGATTTAAAAGGCGGAGTGGAGCTGTGCGACTATGAAAATATTAAACAGACGATTTCCATTGCATATGAGCCATATGAGGCCCTCCACACTCTACAGATGGTATATGACAAGATGCGTGATATTCAACGTGAATTAAAGCGATTAGGCAAGAAGAATGTACAGCAAGCAGGCATTAAAGAACGTTACTTTGTAGTCATAGATGAAGTAGGGGAGCTTAATGCAGCAGAGGCAGTAACTAAGGAAGAGAAACGGTTAAAACTAGAATGCCAAACAATAATGAGTCAAATAGCAAGGCTAGGAGCAGGTCTAGGCTTTAGGCTAGTTGTAGCCACTCAATATCCAGTAGGTGACGTTATACCAAGACAAGTAAAGCAAAATGCCGATGCAAAACTGTGCTTTAGAGTGCAATCAGGCGTTGCTTCAAGGGTTGTACTGGATGCAGAGGGAGCAGAGGCATTACCAATGATTAAAGGTCGTGCCATATACCAAACAGCAGATAAAAGAGAAATACTTCAAACTCCACTGATCACACCACAAATTATCTACGATACTATTCAACCTCACATAATCGATAAGAAAGGGGAGCGCGTTGAAGAAACAACTATCATCGAGAGACGAACAGATACTGTTACTTTTGAAGAAGTTTGATTTCATGACGCGTGATCAACTTAGCCGATATTTTAATCTTGGAAAGAAACGTAATACAAATAGGGTCCTCCACAATTTATCTAGTTATCTATCCTCCATTCGGAATGGTTACGAAACAATTTATTACCTCAACAATTTAGGTCGTATTTATGTTGATTGTGACAAGGTACGCAAGAAAGGCGGCCATGTACAACATACCATTATGCGTAATGAATTTTGGTTGTTCTATAAAAGTCCGCGTGACTGGAAGAATGAAGTCAAAATATCGGATGGTACCACTTCAATCATTGTGGACGGTATGTTTTCAAGGAATGGCTTTCAACATTTTTTAGAAGTTGATAACCTTCAAACGATGAAGGAAAATCGCGAGAAGATTAAGTGCTATAAATTGCTTATGGATAGCCTGGTAAAACAGATGGGCTATTACCCAACGCTAGTATGGCTAACCACAACAGAATTGCGTAGGCAACAGTTAGAAGCATCCTGTGGAGGGCTAAAGGTTAAGGTATATACATTTGAAGAAATAAGAGGGGGAATATAGATGTTTAAAAAACGTATTAAAACAGAGGTTGTACCTGCTAATGAATACACGGATTACAGTGATCGATTTGAAGGGGATGAAAAGTATGCCACATTAAGGCATGTAGCATTAGCTGCAGCTATACCATCCACAGTTGCAGTAGGCACAGGGCTATTTATGTTTAACAAATTCAATGACGCTCATTCCTCCACAGTTATGCCTGTATCTGCTCCACAACAAGTAATGGAACCAGTCGTAGCACAAATGCCTTCCACAATACCTGTAAGTACAATTGCTCAACCAACAGGAATCATTGCTGAAAAGTCATTAGAGATATTAGCAACTGCATTAGATCCACTTGTGCAGATTCTTGTAGCTATTAGTTTTCCAATAGCCAGCGTCATTATGGTAGGTGGTTGTTTCTTCTTTATGTTAGGGAATAGTGAGCGTGCTTGGAATACAATTATGAATGCTGGATTAGGCTATGTATTAATTCAGATGTCACCTTTATTCTTACAAATATTACGTACCATAGGTGATGCAATATAGTAATATAGCATAAGGATAAAATTATGCTTAATTTTTCCTCTATTAACAAATTAGTTATTATAAATTATAATTGGTTATAAAACAAATTAACCTCAATTTTTACTTTTTAAATTGAGCAGAAGAGGAACTTATGAATCTAAAAAAAAGAGAAATACTATTTGAAAGTAGTAAAAAACTAAAGAACAGTTTTGTCTATTCTTTAACGTTTTCAGGAGTGGTTCCCTTGTTTATTTGGATTTGGAAACCAGATATAAAAATACCACTTGCTATTTGTGTAATGATTATCAGTTTTTTATTCCTAATTATCATTCTTTTATCATATGCTATCTCTATAGTATGGGATAATTATAAAAGGGAAATGAAAAATAATGATGTTCATCCTTCAATTGTAAATATAAGAAGCGAAGGTGATACACAAATTATTATTGTTAATAAATCTACTATTTTTAGTTACAATATATATGTGTCTTTTTTTAAAAAAGAATCAGATGGTACTGAATATTTTTTAGGGAATGGGCTTGTTACTAATATACAGAACAACGGATTAATTCAAGTTACAGTTATTTACTGGAATAACATAGAGGCGAATTTCATTCAACAACTTATTGCGGGTAATCAACACGAGTGGAAGAAAGTAATTGTAAAGCCTTATATAGAACAGCAAATTCTTAGCGAAATATTAGGAGGAAATTAATAATGAGTACGCCAAAAGTTGTGATGATTTTGGATAAAGATCTAAGATTAGTTATGAATAAAGGCAGTGACGATGATGTCAAATTAGGGGATGTTTACCTTGTATTTGAACTAGGAGATACATTATATGATCCAGATACTTTTGAAAACCTCGGTCAACTAGAACTAGTTAAAGGTAGAGGTAAAGTTATTCATGTACAAGAGAAAGTAGCTACATTAGAAACAATTGAAACAGAAAAAATTACACATAGAAGCTCTCCAAATTCTTTTTCTAGGGTTTTAAACCCCTTGGCAGCATCTGGTTCGAGTACTGAGGAAATACCTAAACCTTTTTTATATCCTAAAGTAGGAGACTTATTAAAAAAAATAAGTAAATAATTAAGAAAAAGACCACTCCGTAATGGGTGGTCTATTAATATAGAAGGAAATCATATAATTTAAAAGTTTGGGTTTATGTGAAGTTAGTAGTTCTGTTTTTAAATATCAAGAATCAAATTATTCATAAACAAACGATTTTTATTGGCAGTTTAAATGCCTCCATCGTACATCCTAGGGAAATTTTTCGTGAAGCTGTCAAGAGATCTGCTGCTTCAATTATTTGTGCCCATAATCACCCTAGTGGAGTTCCAACGCCAAGTACGGAGGATATTGAAGTTACGAAGCGTATCGTTGAAGCTGGTTATATTATCGGCATTGAATTAATCGATCATGTTATTATTGGTGATCATCAATTTATTAGTTTGAAGGAAAAAGGATATTTTTAACTCTGCATGTATTGTGCAGAGTTTTTTGCTTTCGGTAGGAGGGGCTAGCAATACCTATTGATTACATCATGTAAGTCAGCTAAAAAATCTGTGCAATAATAACATCAAAGTGTCAATGATAGGTAGTCATAAAATTTTTGTATTTTTTTGTGGTATATTGGCGAACCTTTTTCCTTACAAATCGTTAATGTATTCATAGAAACTCTATTATCTTCACAAAAATTGGTAGCCTGATACACATTGTTTTATGAGAATAAAAATTATATGCTAATCTATACGTACTATTTTTAGTTTAAGAGGGAATTAAAATAGTATCTTTTCTGTGAGATGGAGTATGTGGCACTACAAATTCTTGCGTTATTCCGTTATAATGAAAGGTATGAATTTTATCTTTATTCAGGAAGGACTCCCATCGAAAATTGGTGGTGAGGTGAATGAGTGTGTAGTTTTTTCGTGGTGTGAATCACCGGCTGATGAAGATAAACAATTTGACGGATGTTATGGATTTTGAGAGGAGTCAATTGTGTAGATACACTACACAATTCAATTTTCCTATACATTGTCGTCAAAGATAATGGATGTCAACGAAAGTATGGCTTATATAGAAAGGGAGTACACAATTTGTTTGGACTAGGAAGTAAAGATGTCGGGATTGACCTCGGCACAGCGAATACATTAGTGTTTATTAAAGGAAAGGGAATCGTTTTACGTGAACCTTCAGTGGTAGCAAAAAATACAAAAACAGGAGATATCGTTGCCGTTGGTAATGATGCGAAAAATATGATTGGTCGTACACCTGGCTCAATCGTAGCAATTCGCCCAATGAAAGATGGTGTTATTGCTGATTTCGATATTACAACAGCAATGATTGAGTATTATTTAAAAGAAGCATGTAAAAACTCCGGCGGTAACTGGAAAAAACCAAATGTTATGATTTGTGTGCCGTACGGTATTACATCAGTTGAACAACGTGCGGTTATTGATGCTGCTCGACAAGCCGGCGCAAAAGAGGCTTTCACAATCGAAGAGCCATTTGCAGCAGCGATCGGTTCTAATCTACCTGTATGGGATCCTACTGGGTCAATGGTTGTTGACATCGGTGGTGGTACAACAGAAGTTGCAGTTATTTCATTAGGTGGTATTGTAACAAGTGAATCTGTACGTGTTGGTGGGGATGCTATGGACCAATCTATCATCTCATATATTCGTAAAACGTATAATTTAACAATTGGTGAACGTACAGCAGAAGCTGTGAAAATGGAAATTGGTACTGCCTTAGCAGAAGGTTCAGAGGAAAAAATGGAAATTAGAGGACGTGACCTGTTAACTGGTTTACCGAAAACAATTGAAATTTCTTCACAGGAAATTTCTGAATCATTACGTGAAGCTGTTGCATCTATTATTGATGGTGTTCGAAAAACATTAGAACAAACTCCTCCTGAATTGTCTGCTGACGTTATGGAACGCGGAATTGTTTTAACTGGTGGTGGTGCGCTATTAACTAACTTGGACAAAGTGATTAGCCAAGAAACAAACATGCCAGTATTTATCGCGGAAGATCCGTTAGACTGTGTAGCAATCGGTACAGGTAAGGCTTTAGATCATATCGACTTAATTCGTCAACAACAAGTTAAAGGGTAAGGGGGTTTAGGCAATGCCACACTTTTTTTTCAATAAGAAAGTAATTTTGCTGCTCGTAGGCATGGTATTTCTTGTGGCATTGATTAGCTTCTCATTACGTGATCGGACGAATGCAACTTTACCAGAGCAAATTATTAAAGATACTGTCGGCGTCGCACAATCAATTGTTGCGAAGCCGGCAAATTATATTAATGGCATTTTTAATAATATTGACTCCCTCTTAAACACGTACGAAGAAAATAAACGTTTAAAAGCACGCTTAGAAGATTTTGCAGTTGTACAAGCTGAGGCTACGGATTTAAAATCAGAGAATAGCAAGCTTCGAGAGCTATTGGGTAAAACTGAGAGCTTAAAAGCATTTAATCCAATTCATGCAACAGTGATTGCTAGAAATCCTGACCAATGGGAAGAGAAAATTATTTTAGATAAAGGGTCTTCTCATGGAGTTCAAAAGAATATGGCAGTTATGACGGCGAAAGGACTAGTTGGTAAGATTACACTAGTAACACCTTTCACATCTGAGGTAGAGCTTTTATATACAAATAATCCAAACTATCGTGTATCTGCGATGGTGTTAGGAGAAAAAGAAGCATACGGTTTAATCGAGGGCTTTGATGAAGAACGTAATGAACTCATTATGAAGCGAATCGATTCTAGCATGAAGGTTAAGGAAGGCGAGCAAGTAGTTTCTTCAGGGCTTGGTGGAATTTTCCCTAAAGGTGTCCCGATTGGAGAAATTACAGAAGTTAGTACAGATGATCATGGCTTAACGAAAATGGCTTATGTCAAACCATCTGCTGAGTTTTCAATTTTAGAGCATGTCGTGATTGCAAAGCGTACGTCAACAGCTATTGATGGCTCAGATGGCAATGCAACAAATAAGGATTTATCGAATCCGCCAGAGGCGAATAAAGAGGAGGCGGAGTGATGGTTCGATTTCTCATTCCCTCTGTGGCGGTTTTACTGTTCTTAGTAGAACCAGAGTTTGCCATGCTTTCCCCAATTGAAATTAAAGGGGAAGTCTATTATCTGATACCGCGTTTTTTAATCTTATATTTAATTTTTATATCCATCTATTACAGCCGTCAACGTGCGGTAATGTATGGACTTTTTTTTGGTGTCTTGTATGATGTCTTTTACATTGATATTATTGGATTATATTCAGTACTTTATCCACTTATTTGTTTTTTAGCAGGGTCTATCGTGAAAGTTATACATCAGCACTTAGTTGTGACAACGACAATTTCAGTTGTTCTAGTAGCAATTTTAGAATTTATACTCTATCAATTCTTCTTCTTAATCGATTTTACAGCAATACCTTTAGCGGATTTCTTACGTTCACGACTATTGCCAACAATCATTGCCAATGCTTTATTTTTAATGATTCTTGGTTGGGCCTTCAAATATCTAATTAATGCGCGTGTCTTACAGAGAGCACGTGAAGTTTCTTAATAAAGAACAACGTGAGGTGAGGCATTCATGAAAAAACAGTTAGTTAATATGAAGGGAACGAAGGACGGTTTTGTACTACGCCTAGACGACCAATGTGCGTATGGCGAGTTAGTGGAAGAATTAAAGAAAAAAGTTTTAGAAGGCGGTATCGATGGTAAAGTAGATGTACAATTATACTTAGGCTATCGATACTGTACTGATGACCAAATTAATGAATTGATCAAAATTGTCGAAGAAACAGAGCAACTTATTGTATCAAAGGTGCAAAGTGAAGTACTGACTGTCCATGAAAGCAACCAGAAAATGATTGAAAGTCAACAAGATACATATATTGGCGTGGTCAGATCAGGACAAATTCTGCGTTCGTCAGGAGACATTATCATCGTTGGAAATGTAAATCCAAATGGTCGTGTAGAGGCTGGTGGTAATGTATATGTCCTAGGTAAATTGAAAGGGATTGCACATGCAGGCGTGCATGGTAATAAAGAAGCCATCATTGCGGCATCTCGATTCGAAGCCACACATATCATGATTGCCGATCAAGCTCAGGCAATGTCAGATGAACATGTAAAAGCGATGAATCAAGCAGAAATGACTTGTGCTTTTATTGGCTACGATGGACGGATTACGTACGATCAAATTCATGCCTTAAAAAATATTCGACCATTGTTAAATGTGTCTAAGGGAGGAAGCTAGTGTGGGAGAAGCGATCGTCATAACTTCAGGTAAAGGCGGTGTCGGTAAAACAACGACAACGGCTAACCTTGGGACTGCATTGGCTCTACAAGGTAAAAAAGTATGTTTAGTCGATACAGATATTGGCCTGCGTAATTTAGATGTAATTTTAGGCCTAGAAAATCGTATTATTTATGACCTAGTTGATGTGGTGGAAGGACGCTGCAAAATTCACCAAGCATTAATTAAGGATAAGCGCGTAGATGAAAAACTATTTTTATTACCTGCTGCTCAAACAACAGATAAAAATGCTGTTACCCCAGAGCAAATGAAGAGCTTAGTAGAGGAATTGAAAAGAGATTATGATTATGTGTTAATTGACTGTCCTGCTGGTATCGAACAAGGCTATCGTAATGCCGTTGCTGGTGCAGATCATGCGATTGTTGTCACAACACCTGAGATTTCTGCTGTTCGTGATGCGGATCGAATTATCGGTTTACTTGAGCAAGAGGAAATTACAGCACCTAAACTAATCATTAACCGTATACGACAACATATGATGAAGAGCGGTGACACATTGGATGTCAATGAAATTACAACCCATCTATCTATTGATTTATTAGGTATTATTGTAGATAGTGAAGGAGTAATTTCTTCTTCAAATAAAGGGGAGCCAATCGTCATGGACCCATCCAATAAAGCATCATTAGGCTATCGAAATATCGCTCGTCGTATTTTAGGTGAATCGGTGCCTTTGATGGCTATTCAAGACGAGCAAAGAGGAATGTTTTCTAAACTTAAAGCGCTATTTTCAAAATAAATTAAAACCTTTTCGTGCAATTGTACGAGAAGGTTTTTTCTTGTGCATGTTTGGACATGCAATCTCATATAGTGTGGAAAAAAGGATGAGAGCTTGTTTAAAAAATGGAAATGGTTCGTCACGATATTACTTGTGGCAGCAATTATGCTTGTAATTCGTTTAGAGGATCAGGGTGTAGTGGATACACCTGTTCGGAAGCTTGTGACAACCTCTGCTGATTTAACGTATTTAAGTGAGCTCGGGCAAAGCTGGTTCGAAAAAGAAAAAGAGACGATCATGGTATCTAGTGATGTAGGGCAAGCAGATCTTTTAACATTTGCCAACGCCCAAGTTTTTAAAGAAGGCTATTTATTGCAGTATGATGTAGGTTTGCCAGTCTATGCTGGTCAGACAGGCTTAGTTGTTTTTACTGGACATACAAAGTATACAGGTAAGACCATGACCATTAGTTACGAAGATGGTACAACAGTATCTTATGGGATGCTAGATAGTTTAGCACAACTACCTTATACATCTATTCAAGCAAATGATTTAATTGGCATGAAAGAAGCGGGTCAACTTTATCTTTCCATTGAAAAGGGAGATACCCATTACGATTTAGAGCAAATTGTACAATGGCTCGAAATGACGGAGACCAATGAAGATTAAATTACATCTTCTGTGCATCCCTCTTGTGTTTGTCATGATTTTGAGTGGGCAATTAGCTTATTACGCCATTATATTATTTTCATTGTTATGGCACGAGGCAGGGCACTTAATTGCAGCATTATTGTGCGGTGTCAAGGTGAAATCATGCGTCATTACACCATATGGGGGAGAAATTCAATTTGAAAATCCAGCGGTTGTGCAAGCGTCGTCACTCCTATGGATTGCATTAGGAGGACCAATCGCTACCATTATTGGGATTGGCCTCGCTTTTTTTATGCCTGAACTACTTGCTACTAGACTTATAAGCGTGCAACTAGTGTTATTGGCTGTAAATATTGTTCCTATCATACCGTTAGATGGAGGGAGAATATTTTTAGCCTGGCTCTTTTTACATCACCCAAGAGCTCAGTTGGTGGAAAGTTATTATTGGCTATCCTTCATCGTTTCGACTATACTTTTATTCATCACGTTGCTTTTTTTGCCACAATCTATTTTTTTAGCAATTATCATTTTATTTATTTGGCTTCAAGCATGGAAAGAATGGCATTATCGAAAATATCGAATAGCCTTTGAAAAATATGTTATGAATAGATTGACTTAAAATAAATCATGTGGTAATATTTTAATGTTATTGTTTGTAGCACCCGTGCTACTACAACCGCTCTGGAAAGGTTTAAGTATCTGATAGGATCACCTTTATTAAACAGGCGAGTCTGAGTCTAAGAGGAGGTGCAGTAAAATGTACGCAATTATTGAAACTGGTGGTAAACAAATCAAAGTAGAAGCTGGTCAAGAAATCTATGTTGAAAAATTAGGCGTAGAAGCTGACGAGGTTGTAACTTTTGATAAAGTTTTATTCGTAGGTGGCGAAAACGTTAAAGTTGGCGCTCCATTCGTAGAAGGCGCTACTGTAACAGCTAAAGTTGTGAAAGAAGGCCGTGCGAAAAAAATCGTTGTTTTCAAAATGAAAGCTAAAAAGAACTACCGTCGTAAACAAGGTCACCGTCAACCTTACACAAAATTAGTTGTTGAAGCAATCAACGCTTAATTGTGAGGTGTAGCGAATGATACAAGTTACGATTCATCACGATGAAAATAGACATGTGTCAGCATTCGAATTTTCAGGACATGCTGGTTACGATGAATCTGGCAAAGATTTAGTATGTGCAGGAGCGTCGACTATTGCCATTGGTACAGTCAATGCTATTTATGCATTATTACAGATTCAACCAGAAATCGAACAAGCAGCTGAAGGTGGAGGCTATCTGAAGGTAGATTTACCATTAGATTTAGAGCCTGAAATAGATGCAAAACTACAGTTAATTGTTCAAGTAATGACTGCCCAAGTGTATTCTATGGTGCAAAATTACGGACAATACATCCAAATCAACTACAACCAAGTAGGAGGTGGAACTCGATGAAATTATTATTAGCATTAGACCTTCAACTTTTCGCATCGAAAAAAGGGGTTGGTTCTACTAAAAACGGACGTGACTCTGAGTCTAAACGACTTGGTGCTAAACGTGCTGATGGCCAATTCGTAACTGGTGGTTCAATTCTTTACCGTCAACGCGGTACAAAAATTTACCCAGGTACAAACGTAGGTCGTGGTGGTGACGATACACTATTTGCTAAAGTTGACGGCGTTGTGAAATTCGAACGTTTAGGTCGCGATCGCAAACAAGTATCTGTATACCCAGCAACACAAGAAGCTTAATCTTTTATAAGATAACATAAAGCGGAGGACTGCATTTATTGCAGTCCTTTTTTTGGCTAAATTTCAATGACTTTTAGTACATGTTTTTATGAAAGCATAGTAACAGGTACAGAAGTCTCCCTCTTCTATAGGTGATGAGAAGAATGTAGTTTATCACGTTAACTTCTCAATCGAAACATATTATGCTAAGGCATAATTGAATAAAGAATTAGGGAAAATTACAGCAAAACTTGTTATACTAGTAAGGATAACTTTATTGGAGTGAATGGGATGAACAATCAATCACTAACCATTAGTGAAGTATTACGTTTTGCAAATCATGATTATGTGAATCAACTGCAACTGATTCGCATGAATTTAGATTTAGGTAGAATTGATGAAACAAAGGAACTTATTCAGCATTATTCAGAACAACTAAGAGTGTTTTCTATCCTCAATCGACTACAATTACCACAAACAATAGAATGGCTACAAACAGCAGGATGGCGTTATCCATCATTAGCATGGAAGCTAAGCGGTGAGATAAAAAAGCCTGTGACCAATGATATTGATCAGGAAGTTGTAGATTATTTAAACAAAACAGTTTTGCATGTTTATGATACATTAGATCCGTTTACAGAGCAGATCCTAACGCTTGATGTACGTGTTGACGATCATACATTTGCCGTGACATTCACGCTAAATGGGTTATGGAGTGCTGATGCATTCACCGAAAAAGGTTTGAAACAATTCGACATTCAAACAATTGAGCAGTCAAATACGCGCTGGCAATATGTCTTGAGTGCAAATAGGGAGTGAACTAAATGTTTGTCGATCACGTAAAAATTTATGTTAAAGGTGGCGACGGCGGAGACGGTATGGTAGCCTTTCGTCGTGAAAAATATGTACCCAATGGTGGTCCAGCAGGTGGCGATGGTGGACATGGTGGTAATGTAGTATTTGAAGTAGACGAAGGTCTCCGTACATTAATGGACTTCCGTTACAAACGCCATTTTAAGGCTCCTCGTGGTGAACATGGGATGAGTAAAGGCATGCATGGTAAAAATGCTGATGATTTAATTATTAAAGTGCCACCAGGAACAGTGGTTATCAATGAGGAAACGAACGCTGTCATTGCCGATTTAGTCGAGCACCAACAAAGAGCTATTATTGCAAAAGCAGGACGCGGTGGCCGTGGGAATTCAAGATTTGCCACACCTGCTAACCCAGCGCCAGAACTTTCTGAAAAAGGTGAGCCAGGACAAGAATTAAATGTTATATTAGAGTTAAAAGTTTTAGCAGATGTAGGGTTAGTAGGTTTCCCAAGTGTTGGTAAATCAACGCTTTTATCTGTTGTTTCTGCAGCTAAACCAAAAATTGGTGCTTATCATTTTACAACCATTGTACCGAATTTAGGGATGATTGAAACAGATGATCACCGAAGCTTTGCGATGGCAGATTTACCGGGGCTAATCGAAGGAGCACACGAAGGGGTAGGATTAGGCCATCAATTTTTAAGACATATTGAGCGTACACGGGTTATTGTTCATGTCATTGATATGTCAGGAATGGAAGGCCGCGATCCGTATGAGGATTATTTAACAATCAATGAAGAACTGAAACAATATAATCTTCGTTTAACAGAGCGTCCACAAATTATTGTTGCCAATAAAATGGATATGCCAGATGCAGAAGAAAACTTAGCGGAATTCCGCCAAAAGGTCGGAGAGGAAGTACAAATCTTCCCGATTTCTGCTATTTCACGTCAAGGGTTAAAAGAGCTTCTATTTGCCATTGCGGATTTATTAGAAGTAACGCCTGAATTCCCTCTATATGATGACTTAGAGGAGCAATCAGAGGCAACTGTCATGTACAAGCATGAAGCAAAAGGCGAAGATTTCGAAATTACTCGTGATGATGATGGTACCTTTATTATTAGTGGTTATGCGATTGAACGTTTATTTAAAATGACAGACTTTAGCCGTGAAGATGGAATTCGTCGTTTTGCTCGACAATTGCGTGCAATGGGTGTGGACGAGGCTCTTCGAGAACGTGGAGCACAAGATGGCGATACAGTACGCCTACAAGAGTTTGAATTTGAATTTGTCGATTAAGACATGAGTTTTAGGGGGAAGCGTATGAAGAATGTTGCGAATCAGCGATATTATTTAGTTCGTGAGGATGTTTTAACGGATGCAATGCAAAAAACTTTGGAGGCGAAACACCTACTATCAAGTGGTTCAGTATCCTCCATTTGGGATGCGGTAAAGCAGGTGGATTTATCGCGAAGTGCGTTTTACAAATATCGTGATGCGGTTTTTCCTTTTCATTCAATTGTGCAGGAACGCATTTTAACAGTCTTTTTACAGCTTCAAGATAGAAAAGGAACACTTGCCAAGCTTTTAGAAACGGTGACCATTACACATTGTAATGTATTGACAATTCATCAAACAATCCCTATTCAGGGGCGTGCTAATGTTACATTATCATTGGATGTAACGAGCATGACCTGTGACCTTGATGATCTCATCCAGCAATTAAAACGCTTAGATTTTGTTGAATCAGCAGAAGTGATTAGTTCTGGTGCATTATAAGTATAGTAGTGTTCAAAGTCTTTAATTTTTGATAAAAATGACAATTATCGTATTGAATAAGCCATAGGTAAAAATACGATAACAAAGCTCAAATAAGGAGCTGTCCCAACAGTGATTGCACAGGAGGGACTGCTCCTTATTGTGCCATAAAGGAGGTATTTGCAATGACAAAGCAACAATGGGAAAATCGAATTGCCTATTTAGGACCAGAAGCATCATTTACATACTTAGCAACAAAGGCTACTTTTCCAAATGAGTGGCTTATACCATGCGCAACGATTCCAGAATGTATTGAGGCTGTCGCAGAGGGAAAGGTTGATTTAGCTGTCGTACCTTTAGAAAATGCCTTAGAAGGTTCTGTAACGTTAACATTAGATTACTTATTCCATGAGGCAACACTGTATGTGACTGGTGAATTACTCCTTAAAATCCAGCAACATTTAATGGTCAATAAAGAGCAGAAGGATCATTGGCAATCGATCGAGGGTGTCTATTCCCATCCTCATGCGCTTGCACAATGTCATAAATATTTATTTTATCGTTTCAGTCATGTACCATTACATCAAACTACTTCAACTGCAGCTGCAGCAAAATATGTATCTGAAAACCCAGAAGAATGTATAGCGGCAGTCGGTAATGCGGCGGCAGCGGAAAAGTATGGCCTTGAAATAGTGGAGTCGAATATCCATGATTTCCATTTTAACCATACACGCTTCTTTGTATTGTCTAAACAAAATAAACGCTTGCCACAAGAGCTATCAGAGGGGCAAGCAAAAACGACATTTATGATAACATTGCCGACTGATCGTTCAGGGGCGTTACATCAGGTGCTTTCTGTTTTTGCCTGGCGTCAACTGAATTTAAGTAAAATTGAATCACGTCCACTTAAAACAGGTTTAGGCGATTATTTCTTCATGATTGATGTATTAGCAGATGAAAAAGAACCGATGATGCGTGGGGCAATGGAAGAGCTTGCTGCCCTAGGCTGTAAGGTCAAGTCACTGGGTACCTACTTTACTTATTTAACTTCAGACGATGCAGAGTAACGATAAGGAGGAAATGTGATGGGTGGGATCATTTTATTTGATGGTGTCTGTAATTTTTGTGATAGCACGGTTCAATTTATTATTAAGCGTGATCAAGCTGGCTATTTTCAATTTGCCTCACTTCAAAGTGATTTTGGCCAAAACCTACTAGCGCAGTTCAATATTTCAAAGAATATAGATAGTGTGATTCTTATTGAACATGGGCAAGTTTTTTTTGAATCAACAGCTGCTCTAAAAATATGTAAGAAATTAGATAGGCTGTGGCCTTGCTTGTATCTTTTCATCCTCGTGCCACCATTTATACGCAATGCGCTATACCGCCTATTTGCCAAATATCGCTATCGTTTATTCGGTCAGAAAAGTGAATGTCTTTTGCCAACACCTTCTCAACGACAAAGATTCCTCTCCTAATATGATAGGGGTACCCGCGGAGAGAAGACTATACCTACAATAAAACACAAAGCACCGTTTGACATGATATCCCAGACGGTGCTTTTTTATTTATTGATCTTGCACTAAGTATCCCTTTTTTTCTAGAGCTTGTTCAATCAAAGTTAATACCTCAACAGAAGGTGCAGTAATAACATGCAAATGAATGCCGCCTGTGAGAGCTGATAAATAATTTGCCTGTGTTTCGTTAACACGTTCTATAAATTGTTTCACTTCATGACGGTTAGATACCATAATCGATGCTATGAGTTCTCCGTATATTGGGTGCTCGACAATGACATTTTTCACTGTACCACCACAATCAACAATCGTCATTAATTCATCTTCTGTTTGATCAGAGGTATGCAAACAAGGGAGAGTGCGTTCAACAGTTTGCTGTAAATGTTCCTGATGCATATAAAGGTAGCCCTGACTCGTTGCAATAATGGGCTCATTTCTTGCCTTTAATAAAGTCATATCATTGACGATCACTTGTCTAGAAACATTAGCAAACTTAGCCAAGTCTGTCCCAGTTATAGGAGTTTTACTTTTTTTTAATTGTGTTAATAGTTGCAGTCGGCGTTCTTCGCCTAACATTTTTTTCATAAGAGTTCACCTCTGCTCATAGTAAAGGAATCCGCATTCCTTATGATTAAGTGTACCATGAAGCATTTCTTACTTGCTGAAATTTTTGTATCCAAATGAAACATTGAACATATGATACGTAGAGAGGAAGGGAGGAAAAAATTGCGTATTCATATTGTTCAAAAGGGAGACACATTGTGGAAGATTGCGAAAGAGTACGGCATTTCGTTTGAAGATTTGAAGCGGCTCAATGTCCATCTTGCCAACCCAGACTATATTGTTCCAGGCATGGAGATTATATTGCCTGAAAAAATAAACAAAGAGCCGCATAGAGATTCACATAAAGAAATGCCGAAAAAGGAAACACAAGTGCATAAGGAGACACCGACAAAGGAAAGCCCTAAAAAGGAGGTACAACGACCGATGCCACCGCCACCGCCGATTGTACCACCACCACCAGCTCCTATGCCAATGCCAGAACCACAAATGATTCCAATACCTATACCAATGCCAATGCCAATGCAGATGCCCCAACAACCGATGTGGGTACCGCAGCCTGTGGAAATGAATTGGCACCAACAAGTGGTAATGCCACAAGTAGAACAAACTGTTACTCCGCCACCAGTACAAATACAGCCACCACCGCCGCCAGCACCTACACCACCACCACCACCAGTAGCAAAACCAAAGCCAATGCCCGTGCCACAACCAGCACCACAGCCACCAATGCATATCATGCCACAAATGCCTGTTGTACCACATTGCTCAAGTTGTCACCAGCCGATTTATCATCATCAAATGTGGTGGCCAATGCAGATGCAGCCACAGGTAGAGCATTATGCGATGCCACAGCCACCGATGTCCTATGATATGCCAGATCATAAGGTTGGGGGGATGGAAGACTTTTTAGAATCTACGTCACCGTTTTTCCCTACTCATAATGAGCAAATGAAACCACAATTTGATATGATGCCTAATATGAATATGGGGATGCCTGATATGAATATAGGCCAATCTTGTGGTTGTGGTAGCCAACCAATGCCGATGCCAATGCCAATGCCAGACATGAATATGGGTCAATCTTGTGGCTGTGGTACAAAACCAATGCCAATGCCAGACTGTGGTTGTCATAACCAACCAATGATGATGCCTAATTGGCAAATGGATCCTTGCCAATGTCAACCGCCGTGCCCATCAGGAGCAGGACCATGGATGTCACCGCACTATTTCCCAGGCGGGATGACGCCTTATCGATGGTGAAAAAGCGTATATAGTAGAAGAGGTAAAGCCAAATATTTGGAAATATAAGTATCAATCGAATAATTATTTTGTTAAACGAGCAAAGCAAGTGGAAATTGCGGAGAAGGTGAGAGCTATTCATCGCCAGTTAGGAAGATTGGAGCCTTCTCTCATTTTACCAATAGTCCAAAGCGATGATGAGCAATTAATTGTGCAAGTTTGGCAAGAGGGAAGTCATGGCGCTAACTTTGCACATAAAAAGGATCGTAAGGAATCTCTTAAATTATTAATTGCTTTACATGATACACATAAAAAAATTGCTTGGCAGCGAGTGCCAGGCTTGCATACCTACTCACAACTTTTAAAGTGGCAAATGCGTCATATGCGTTTTAAAAGTAGAAGAAATGAGTTTCGAGCATTTCTAACAAAAGAAGAAATAGATCAAATTTTGCACTACAGCGATAAATCGCTACAATTGATTGCACTAGAGGATGTACCAGAAAAAGACATCACACTCTTACATGGGGATGTTGTCCATCATAATTTTTTATGGTGCTCTGATGGACAATTGCGTTTAATTGATTTTGATTTAGCACATCTTGGAGAAGCGGATGATGAATATATTTTATGGTTGCATCGGGTATTACCAGCTGTCGATTATGACCTTGCAAAGGTTTTTGCTGAATTACCGGAGCTGAAGCGATTGGATAAAAGAAAGCTCCATCGTTTGAAATATCCGAATGAATTATTACGTGAATGGCTTTTTGCAGTGGATTTACCATTAGAGCAACAGCTAGTATTTTTAGATTATTTAGTGCCATTTACAAAACGAGCCCTCACCTATTGGCCAAAACTGTGGTACGATATTGATAGATTTGTCAAGAAATGACCGTCATTTGGCGGTCATTTTTGTCTGAGAGCAACGCTTTTCATACTACTTTTTGTCGAGCATTCGTTCGCTATATGCTATAATCGAAGACGATGATTGTGAGGGATTATGGATGTATGATTATTTAAAAGGACAAATTACTCGTATTACACCAGAATATATTGTACTTGAACAACAGGGTATTGGCTGGCAACTTAATACCCCTAACCCGTTTGCGTTTCGAGCATCTGCTCTTGAACAACAGATATACGTTCATTTGCATGTTCGAGAAGATGCACAGGTTTTATATGGTTTCCCTAATCTAGATCAACGAGAACTGTTTAGAAAGCTAATTTTAGTATCTGGTATAGGACCAAAGGGGGCTCTAGCTATTCTAGCTACAGGCAACCCGCAACAGGTTATTAGTGCGATTGAACGGGAAGACGAGGCGTTTTTAGTAAAGTTCCCTGGAGTAGGGAAGAAAACAGCTCGTCAAATGATACTAGATTTAAAAGGTAAGCTAGGCTCTCTATTAGATACAATAGAGTTACCTAGTACAGAAGATGAGCTACCGTTATTTGGTGTCAATCCTTATAAACATGAACTAGAAGAAGCCATACTTGCCTTAATGGCACTTGGTTATTCTGAAAAGGAGCTCGAAAAAATTCGACCACAGCTTGAGGATAATGACAAGCTTGAGACGACAGATGCCTTTATGAAACAAGCACTGCAACTACTGTTAAAATTAAAATAAGAAAAGGAGGGAAGGTACATGTCTGAACGTATGATGGCAAGTGAGGCAGGAAGCTATGATGAGCAATTTGAATTATCTTTACGCCCACAAAGACTAGCACAGTATATTGGGCAGCATAAAGTAAAGGAAAATTTACAAATATTCATTGAAGCAGCAAAGCTTCGCCAAGAAAGTTTAGATCATGTGCTGTTATATGGGCCTCCAGGACTCGGGAAAACGACATTAGCTGCTGTTATCGCGAATGAGATGAATGTCAATGTCCGTATGACAAGTGGACCAGCGATTGAGCGTCCAGGAGATTTAGCAGCTATTTTAAGTTCACTAGAGCCTGGGGACGTTTTATTTATTGATGAAATTCATCGACTCCCCCGTGCCATTGAAGAAGTGTTATATCCAGCAATGGAGGACTTCTGTTTAGATATTGTGGTTGGGAAAGGTCCAGAAGCACGTTCAGTTCGACTTGATTTACCTCCCTTTACCCTTGTAGGTGCTACAACAAGAGCTGGCGCCTTATCTGCCCCTCTAAGAGACCGTTTTGGAGTTTTACTACGATTAGAATATTACGATGATCGTTCTCTTGCAGAAATTGTGGTGCGCAGTGCTCATTTATTTGAAGTGGAAATTGAGCAAGTAGCGGCAATGGAAATGGCGAGGCGTTCACGTGGAACCCCCCGAATAGCCAATCGTCTATTGAAACGAGTGCGAGATTATGCACAAGTGCTTGGAGATGGTATGATAACGGAGGGACTTGCACAGCAAGCGCTAGAACTGTTACAAGTCGATCCTAGGGGTCTTGATCATATTGATCATAAACTTGTCACGAACATGATTGAGCGCTTCCGAGGAGGTCCAGTGGGCTTAGATACACTTGCTGCATCAATTGGTGAGGAAAGGGTTACGATAGAGGATGTATATGAGCCCTATTTGATGCAAATTGGCCTAATTCAGCGTACACCACGTGGAAGAGTAGCCACACATTTAGCTTACGAACATTTTGGATATGAATATCCCCAACAAACATAATAGAAGGAAGTTTTTTTCATGCGTGTAGAAGATTTTGATTTTGAATTACCAGAGGAGCTCATTGCCCAAACACCATTAGCCGATCGTACAGCAAGTCGATTAATGGTCGTAACACCTGGTTCCAATAAAGTAGAGCACCACCATTTTGCTCATATTTTAGATGAGCTACATGCAGGAGACTGTCTTGTATTAAATGATACAAGAGTCTTACCTGCTCGCTTAATGGGCGTCAAAGAAGAAACAGGTGCACATATAGAAGTATTGCTATTGAAACAATTAGCTGGTACAGATGAGTGGGAAACACTTGTAAAACCAGCGAAGCGTGTAAAGGTAGGGACAACTATCACATTTGGAGATGGTTTATTGTCAGCGACTTGTACGGGTGAGCTTGAACATGGCGGACGTACATTTGAATTTCATTACGATGGAATCTTTTATGAAATATTAGAACAGCTTGGTGAGATGCCGTTGCCTCCATATATTCGTGAAAAACTAGGGGACAAGGATCGTTACCAAACAGTTTATGCCAAAGAACGTGGCTCAGCTGCAGCGCCTACAGCAGGACTGCATTGGACAGAGCAATTATTAGAGCAAGTGAAAGCTAAAGGTGTAGAAGTAGTCTTTATCACATTACATGTAGGACTTGGTACTTTCCGTCCAGTGAGTGTAGATTCAATTGAAAACCATGAAATGCATGCTGAATTTTATAGTGTTACCGAACAAGCAGCAGACACAATTAATCGTGTAAAGCGTAACGGTGGTAAGGTAATAGCTGTTGGGACAACCTCTACACGAACATTAGAAACGATTGGCTCTAAATACGATGGCGAAGTGCGGGCTGAACAGGGTTGGACATCAATTTTCATTTATCCGGGCTACAACTTCACGGTGGTAGATGGGTTAATTACCAATTTCCATTTACCAAAATCAACGCTTGTCATGCTTGTTAGTACACTAGCCACACGCGAAACCATTTTAAGCGCCTATCAACAAGCTGTAGAGGAAAAATATCGCTTCTTCAGTTTTGGGGATGCGATGTTTATACGTCCGAAAAAATAATCGGGGATTAAATCGAAGTACTGTTTTTACTTCAGATAAGAGAGGATTTTTTATTTTATGACACAACCAGCAATTCGATATGAATTACTTCATACTTGTAAACAAACAGGAGCTCGTCTTGGTATCGTGCATACACCACATGGCTCCTTTGAAACACCAGCATTTATGCCTGTAGGGACACAAGCAACAGTTAAAACAATGTCCCCAGAAGAATTAAAAGAAATGAATGCAGGGATCATTTTGTCCAATACGTACCATTTATGGCTACGACCAGGTAATGATATTGTCAAGGAAGCAGGGGGACTTCATAAATTTATGAACTGGGATCGTCCAATTCTAACGGATTCAGGTGGTTTCCAAGTGTTCTCACTAAGCCAATTCCGTAAAATTGAAGAGGAAGGCGTTCATTTCCGTAACCATCTAAATGGAGATAAATTATTTTTAAGTCCAGAAAAAGCAATGGAAATTCAAAATGATTTAGGCTCTGACATTATGATGGCTTTCGATGAATGTCCACCATATCCTGCAACACATGAATACATGTTGCAATCAGTCGATCGTACAACTCGTTGGGCAAAACGCTGTAAAGAAGCACATAAGCGTCCAGAAGACCAAGGTTTATTTGGTATCATTCAAGGCGGGGAGTACGAGGATTTACGCCGCCGTTCGGCAGAAGCCTTAGTAGAATTAGACTTCCCAGGTTACGCAATTGGTGGTTTATCTGTTGGTGAGCCGAAAGATGTGATGAACAGAGTTTTAGAATTCACAACACCAATGATGCCTGAAAATAAACCACGTTATTTAATGGGGGTTGGCTCACCAGACTCTTTAATTGATGGAGCTATTCGTGGAATTGATATGTTTGACTGTGTACTGCCAACACGTATTGCACGTAATGGTACACTAATGACCTCTGAGGGACGTCTAGTAGTGAAAAATGCCAAATATGCACGTGACTTTGGCCCAATAGATCCAAACTGTGATTGCTATACATGTAAAAATTATTCTCGTGCCTACATTCGCCACCTTATTCGCACAGAAGAAACGTTTGGAATTCGTTTAACAACTTATCATAATTTACATTTCCTATTAAAATTGATGGAACAAGTACGTGAGGCAATTCGTCAAGACCGTCTTGGTGATTTCCGTGAGGAATTCTTTGAAAAATATGGCTTTAATGGCCCAAATGCGAAAAACTTTTAAGTAATTCGCTTTGGCGTAATAACGTCAACTAAGAGCTATAGTTAGGAAAAGTTATTCAAAACTTTGTAAAAAGTGAATATTTCTAGCAAAATATTGTCAATCATAGAAAAAATATTAGTAATTGAGAAAATTTTTGGGCATGTCCATCGCTTTTTGCAGGTGGAATAGTCTATACTAAAAAAGTGAGATTTAGAAAGGGGGCAAGATGTAGTATGGATCAATTAATAGGATTAGCACCAATATTATTAATGTTCGTTGCAATGTGGTTTATCTTAATCCGTCCAGCTAAAAAAAGACAGCAGCAAACTCAAAATATGCAAAATAGTTTGCAACGTGGAGATAAAGTCATTACAATTGGTGGTCTACATGGTGTCATCGATGCAATTGAGGACACTGCAGTGACATTAAAAATTGCTGACAATGTACGTGTGAAATTTGACCGTCAGGCAATTGGACGAGTTGTCAATGAAAATCAATGACAATAAGTAATTAAAGAAAAAGGCTTACAATAGGCAATAGCTATGTTGTAAGCCTTTTCTTATAATTGGAAAGCAGAAGGGACGCCGAACCTTCCTGCTTTCTTCGTATTATTTTATTGCATAGTTAATTTATGAATTAACTCAGGACCTGTATCATGTCCATTTACAGTTATTCTACTTAGCGTAAATAAATCATCTCCCATTCTGACACTTTTATTTTGAATCACAAAGCCCATTTTAAAACCAGCCTCCTTTACTATTTGAATGGTAGCTGGAGATTGATTACCGTACGGATAGCTAATAGCGATAGGCTCATAGCCTAATTTTTCTTTAATTATTTGTCTTGAGTAAAGTAAATCATGACGAACTCTTTCTTCGAATTATTGCTGACTTTCTAGTTGTCCATTTATATAGCTTGGACCGTAAATTGCCCCATATACTCTTCCATTTTTTGAAGTTAATTTATAATGAGAGTCCCATGTATGGCTTTGAATGGTTATATAATCTTGCATTTCATTTAATTGATCCCAATTCATCTTGGCAATTTCCTTTGGGTAGTCATTCTTTGTATGAACAATCTGGCTTGCAATCACAAAGATTTCTGCATGCATGTCATACTTTTTCAAAATAGGATAGGCTTTTTCGTAATTGCTGAGATAGCCATCATCGAATGTAATCAATATAGGCTTTTCAGGTAGTTTTATGTGATTATTGAAGTAATCGTACAATTCTTGCACTGAAATAGCATGATAACCCTCTGCTTTAAGTGCTTTTATTTGATTTTCAAAATTATTGGGTGAAATAACTGTATTGTTGTTTATATTCTCCGCTAAATGGTGGTACATAAGAACGGGTATTTTCTGTTCTTGGTATCCATGGATGGGAAAAGGATAAGTGAACAGAACTATATAAACAAAAACGACAACAATTATTTTCCTTGTCATGTTCTCACCTTGTTTGTTTTAAGTATTTGGCTCTTTATATTGTTTACCTTCTTTTAAGGACTATTCGTTGCAAATCACTTTTTTCAGTGACATCGGACTATAAACCTGTATAAAAAACAATGAGTAAGGTCACCTTGATAGTATGGGGGTGTTTCTATGGAAGAGTATTTCCATATTATTTTTAGAACTTGTTTTTTATATGTGTTTATCATCATTGTTTTTCGATTGATGGGCAAACGAGAAGTAGGAGAATTATCAGTCATTGATTTGGTTGTCTTTGTTTTAATTGCAGAGGTGGCTGCTTTTGCGCTAGATGATTATAAAAATCCTCTTTTTAATGCCATTCTACCTATTATCATCTTGCTTTTTATTCAAATATTAAGTGCCTTTTTATCGTTAAAGTTCAAGAGAATTCGTGACTTAGTCGATGGTGATCCAGCTTTATTAATAAAGGACGGTGTTATTTTAGAGAGTGAAATGCGAAAACACCGCTATAATTTAGATGATTTATGTCAGCAATTACGAGAAAATGGAATTGCCTCTGTGACAGATGTTGCATTTGCGTATTTAGAGCCTTCAGGCAATCTTTCCGTCTACAAAAAAGATGAAAAATCATTCGTGTATCCACTGATAATTGACGGTGATATTCAGGAAAGACATTTATTCACTATGCACAAAGATGTGGAATGGTTAATGGGTGAGCTAGCAAAAAATAATATTACAGATAGTGAAACTGTATTTTTTTGTATTTGGGAAGACAATAAGTTGCACATCCAATTAAAAGAAACTTAAACTTTTTTTGCTAATTTTCGGATGTAGCGGAAATCTGTTATCCGTAGCTGGTTGCTCACTAATAAAAAAGTAAAAAGTAAAAATAATGTAACACAGCTACTCAAAATAAATGGTAAGGACAATATTGGGATAAGGAAATACTGTGCTACGCATACGGCAATAAAGCAACTATATGGTACGATGAACATCCTAAAGCCAGCACGTAAATTTTTTCTTTGTCTAACAGTTGCGATGTGCAAGAAGGATGTTAATAAAACACCAAAGCCAATTGCTACAACGGCGCCTTTTTCCTGTATACCAGGTTGTGAGGCAAGTACAAACATTACAAATAGTTTACCCAGTCCACCATAGATGGAGTTCATCATAGCCGCTCGAGCTTCTCCAATCGCCTGCAAAATGGAATGCAGTGGGCTTTGAATATAATAAAAATAAAAAATAGGTGCTAAAATTTTTACGTACCCACGATTTTCTTCTAAATGGAAGAGCTTCATAGCCAATTCATCACCATGGACAAAGAAATACGTAGCTGCAAAGCAGCCTACTAAGGAAGATAATCTTAGTGAGACCGAAATTCGTTCCTGTAGTAGTGGTATATGTTGACGAGCAACAGCATCACTAACAGCAGGAATGAGGACAATCGATAATGCTGTTGACACAAACGCAGGGAATAGCAGTAATGGCACCAAAACACCTGAGATGACACCGTAAAGAATTGTGGCTGCCGATGCTGTTAGGCCGGCCACAGTTAAAGCTTTTAAAAAGATAATCGGTTCCAAAAACCAAGTGAACGATCCAAACAGCTTACTGCCTGCGGAGGGTAGCGCTATCCGAAGCATTGGAGACGCAGGATACCCTTCGATTTTAGTTTTACGTGTTAATAATCTCTTTTTGGAGACGATATAATGCAGCCATAAATAAAGGAAGGCTACAACTTCCGCAAGAAGAGTAATCCCCATTGCTGCCGCAGCTGTCACAGCAGCATTATTAAAGTTGGCCACATAAGGAAGCATTAGTGTAATAAAGCTAATACGAACAACTTGCTCAATCATTTGTGCCCAAGCTGTTGGGGTAATTTTAGCTACACCTTGTAAATAAGCACGTAATAAACCAGATCCAACTGATACAGGTACTGCAAAGAGAGCAATCCATAGCGTAAATGTTGTCTGTTCATTATGTAATAGCGTCGTCGAAATATATGGTATTGTGAGTGCAACGAGTGGCATAAATACAATCATGCCAATAAATGACCAAAGAATGGCAGTACGCATGACACCAAATATGCTTTCACGTTTATTTTTTGCTAGTAATTCTGCTACGATTTTAGCAACTGCAATAGGTAGTCCAAGTTGAATGAGTGAGATGAAGAAAATAAATGCAGGATAGACGGTCATATAAATGCCGACTGCCTCTTCACCAGCAATACGCATAAATTGCATTCTATAAAAGAAGCCAAAAAGTTTAGATAAAAAAATGACAAACATTAAAAATAATGTACCCCGTACAAAAGAACTCATGCCATCCGTCCCTTCTCAAGCCGCAAAAATTCATTTACACTATTTGTATGCAAGCATGTCTTACGTTACGACTTTGATTGGAGATGATTCAAAATGAGTATGCAGTATGAGCAGCTATTTGAAAAAATTCGTCCGGCAATTGATAGTAAGATAGCAGAGTTTAAGTATTATCAATATGATGCCATTACAGCGGAAGAACTTTGGCGTTACTGTGTTGAAAAAAAATGGCGTAAAAAGAAGGTTGAACAGCTACGGTTACATGAAGTTATTTCTACTATTTTTGCGGTATCACCATCTGATATCGTCTCATTTAATCAAGTAGAGTTTTTACAAAGTAATAATTGGTTTGAAGAAGTCAATAATGAAGAATTGCAATTACTGCTTGGTCCAGTCAAAACGTAATCAATGATGTGTCAAATTTTACAATAATTCATAGAATCCTTAATGTGTTGAATTGACACCAAGCGCAACCTGTTTCATAATAAGTGTGTTGCGCTTTTTTTATTTTGAATAAGTTCTTACTTACATAAGTCTTTTTTAGCTTTACTTAAGCTTGGAGGCTAGTACCTAATAATACAAAGAAAAACTTGCGCGTTATGAACGATTGAAATAAGTATGCAACCTTTTTGAAGCACAGGTAACACAATTCTAGATGAAAAGGAGGATTAAACGTTTCAAAAGGTTTGCAAGTTACTTGTTTGGCGTGTAAGGACAGACCTTACACCAATTCGAGGAGGATTTATTGATGAAACTAAAAAGTCGTATAGTTGCATTCCTACTGATTATCGTGCTATTGGCAGCAGGTATTAGTACGACTGTAAACGGCGTCTTAAAGGACATTAAGCTTGGTCTTGATTTACAGGGCGGGTTTGAAGTGCTTTATGAGGTGAATGAATTAAAAGAAGGACAAAAAATTACACCGGAAATTGTTACAGCTACATCAACTGCACTTGGAGAACGTGTAAATACTATGGGGGTTAGTGAACCGAGCATTCAGGTTGAGGACAAAAACCGTATCCGGGTTCAATTAGCAGGTGTAGAGGATCAAGAATCTGCACGTAAGTTATTGTCTACGTCTGCGAATTTAACATTCCGTGATGTGGATGATAATTTATTATTAGATGGTGACGATTTAAAGGCAAACGGTGCTAAAGACTCCTTTGACCAACAAAATCGTCCAATTGTATCTTTAACTTTGAAAGATGCGAAAAAATTTGCTGATATCACAAGTAAAATTGCAGCGAAACCTGCAGGCCAAAACTTATTGGTTGTATGGTTAGACTTTGAAGAGGGTGTTGACTCCTATAAAGCCGAGTCACAAAAAGCGAAGCCTCGCTATGCATCGGCTGCAACAGTTAGTCAAACATTAAATACAACAGACGTTATGATTAGCGGTAACTTCTCTGTTGAAGAAACAAAAAATTTAGCGGATATTTTAAATGCAGGGGCATTACCTGTAAAGCTTGATGAAATTTACTCAACATCTGTAGGTGCACAATTCGGTGATGAAGCACTGAAAAGTACTATTTTTGCAGGCATTGTTGGCGTAGTAGTAATCTTCTTGTTCATGTTATTCTACTATCGTTTACCAGGTTTTATTTCCATCATCACTCTAGCTATTTTCACATTCCTAGTATTGGTAGTATTCGACTGGATTAATGCGGTATTAACACTGCCAGGTATTGCAGCCATTGTCCTTGGAATCGGGATGGCAGTAGACGCTAATATTTTAGCGGCAGAACGGATTCGGGAAGAACTACGTGTTGGTTATTCCGTAAAACAAGCCTTCCAGCTTGGTTCTAAACAATCTTTATCGGCCATTGTCGATGCGCAGTTGACAACTTTATTAGCTGCAGCAGTATTATTCCAATTTGGGACAAGCTCTGTAAAAGGCTTTGCGACAACATTAATCATTAGTATCTTGTTGAGCTTCTTAACAGCAGTATGGGGTTCACGTGTCCTTTTAGGTCTACTTGTTAACAGTGGCTATTTCAACAGTCCAGCATGGTTTGGTATTGCAAAGTCCAAACAGCATAGCCTGGATGAAAATATTGGTGCATTGGATTTATCAACGAAATTTGATCGTTTTGATTTTGTTCACAACCGTAAGAAATTTTATACTTTCTCATTAGCCATTCTAGTGGCAGGTCTAGTCGTTCTTGGTATTTTCCGTCTAAACCTAGGTATCGATTTCTCAAGTGGTACACGTGTTCAAATTGAATCTGACCAAACCTTAACAAAAGAAGAAGTATCCAAGTATCTAGATAGCATCAACTTCTCATCAGAAGATATCATACTTTCAGGTGAGAAAAGTAATATAGCAGTTATTCGCTATAAAGATGATCTATCACAAGCAGATATTATAAAGTTCAAAAAAGAAGCTGGCAAAAAATATGGTCATGAACCGGCTGTAAGTACCGTATCACCTACAGTTGGTAAGGAACTCGTTAAAAATGCCATTAAGGCATTATCACTCGCAGCACTAGGGATCATTATTTATGTGGCAATTCGCTTTGAATGGCGCATGGGTGTTGGCGCAATTGTGTCACTACTGCATGACGTATTCCTTATTGTAGCGGTATTTAGTTTCATGCGTTTAGAAGTGGATATAACGTTCATTGCGGCTGTGTTAACGATTGTTGGTTACTCCATTAATGATACGATCGTTACCTTTGACCGTATGCGTGAAAACTTAGATCAATATGACACAATTACTGACCGTGAAGTATTGGCGAATATTGTGAATAAATCGCTCCGTCAAACAATGGGACGTTCTGTTAATACTGTGTTAACAGTTATTATCGTCGTTGTGTCTCTATTAATTTTTGGCGCACCATCTATTCAAAACTTCTCTATCGCGTTATTAATCGGTTTAATTACAGGTATGTATTCATCAATCTGTATTGCAGCTCAAATTTGGTATTCATTAAAAATTCGTGAAATGAAAAAATCAGATGGACAGCTACACAAAAAAGAGAAAAAACAATGGGGTACAGACGAACCTACTGTATAATATTAGTATTAATGTGAGGCAGGGAAAGAAATATTTCTTTCCCTGTTTTTTTGTGCGCATGAATGAACAAACTTAGTGGTAAAGACCACAAGCTTGAGAATAGGAGTTATTTACGAGACTATGAATAACTTCTACTTTTTCGTTACATCCCGATTGTTTTTATTCATCTTAAGTTGCTGCTCTTTATTGTTTTTTCCAAATACTGTCCACTTAATTAGTAAATAATCAGTTGTAGTTCAATTTTATTCGCCTACGATTCTATTATTATGTAAACTAATTACTTTATGAAATTAATATTTAGTAAGGTAAAACTTTTACATAATTTACAAAAAAATGTCATTTAGGCATAAAAATTCTACTTTTTTACAATTAAATACTCAATTTATGTAAATCTATGTAAAAAGTTAAATAATATGTTAATATTAAATTGTATTTATTTGTAAATACAAGACATAAATAGGAGGTTTTTGTTATGGCATGTTCATGTCCTTTTTTAACTAGCTTTGAAAGTAACTCGAGACAGGTGGCCTGCACTACATTTGGATGTAATGGAGATTCTGGTCGCCAGAAAAAAGTAGAAAAAGATTACACTTGGTGTAAAGAATGGGGATGGAGTGATGTGAAGAAATTAGTAACCTGTAATGAAACTAAAATTGGTTGCTGTGGCTAATTAAAGAAAGTAAAGGTAAACTCTTTTGTTTACCTTTACTTTTTTAAAATTAAAGTGATGCATTATTAATGGAATAAGAAGATTTTCATTTTTAAGGAGCTAAAACATGAATGATCATAGAAAATTTTTAAAAACTTTTTCGACAAATAATATAGGTAATTTTTTTCCAAATGAATTAATACTTGATATAGAAGGGAATACGATTGATACTTCTGAAATTTCATATAGTCCATGTGGTCATTTTGTATTTTTGGCAGGGACTAATTGTGATGCTTGTAATTTTTCTGTAATAGAAGAATTTATTAATAAATATAAAAAGTTTAATTATCTTATGTTATTACAGGGATCAATAGAAAGCATTCTTGAACAGGGAGTAAAAATAAATATAGATATTTATTCTTGTTCAATGAAATTAATTAGTAATCAATTAAACAGTAATGGTTTAATCCCATCAGTTCTAGTAATTAATCCTAAAGGGCAAATTATTGCAAGTGGTATTTTTAATAGTCTCGATATTCTTGAGGCAATAGCTTGGCCTTTATTATATGTACACAATGCTGAAAAAAAAGATTAGAAAGAGAGTTAAAAACTATGAAGAGTATACCTTCTCATAAAACTGGTCTAAATATAGGTGATGAATTACCTGAATTATATTTTTTTCATTCGGATGGAAAGAAAGTGGATTTAATAAAAGATGAATGTTACATTCTTATTTTTGTCTCTAATTATTGTTTGTATTGTATTGATTTATTACCTGAGGTAGAAAAAATTAAGAATGTAAGTAAAAAGCATAAATTGATTTTATTTTCTACAGGAGATAATGAAGATAATATTGAAATGAAAAAATATTTTAATTGGAAATTCCCTATAGTTCATTTAACTGAAGATGAGATGGAGAAATATTTTAAAGTTGTAAAACAACCATTTTGTATAATAACAAATAAAAATGAAGTAAAGCAAAAAGGAGTAATTTATAATCAAAAGGATTTTATTGCTATGTTAAGCTTAACATAACTATTTATTTATAACTTAAATTAGAATAGGGAGATGTACATTTTGGAAGCACAATTAATCGTTTGTAATAAAGTGAATTTTGACAAAAGCCATAGTATAGATAAAGTGTTAAATTATGTAAATGTGGATGTTTTCCCCTCTGTTGTGAATGTTGAAGTGTTTATAAAATTAAGTGAAATTTCTTCAATCGAAACCACTGATTTGGCGTTATTAGTAAAAGATACTGAAAACAACATTCTTAATAATTCTCCAACTTTTGCTGTGAGAAATTATCGTGACAGCGATCAAATTCCAGGTGTAGATTTAGATATGAAAGTCCAATTAGTATTGTTAAAATCTGGTAATATAACATTCGAACTTTATCTTAACCAAGAAAAAGTAGCAAAATATCCTTTAACTGTAAGAATTGTATAATACATAAATAGAATTTAATCGGAGGAAACCAATGCACTTTTTTTTGATTATTCCATCTATTATCATATCCTTTGTTTTGTTTTCGTCGGCTTTTTCTAAATTTTTTTCATATAATGAATTTATCATTGCAATTAAAACATTATATTCACCTAAATATATATCAGTAAAATCAATTTCCATAGTGGTAATTAGCCTTGAATTAATATTAGCATTTTCAATATCACTTAATTTTTTTTCTGCTTCTGCTTTTATCATATCTTCTTTATTATTTCTTATATTTACATTATTATTTATTAAATCAATATTAAAAAAACAAGAAATTGCATGTAATTGTTTCGGTATTCAAAGGGGTTTAACAAATAGAAAAATGGCAATATTAAGAAATGTAATTTTAATTTGTATTAGTATTATTGGTTACTTTATTACAAGCTATGATAATTTTTCTTCTAGTTTAGTTGAAATCACATGTATCCTAATTACATCTGCCTTAGCTTTAATATCTTTAAAATATTTAATATATTTCAATTAAATTAAAGGAATAGGTGAAAAAAATTGCTTTTATATTGTATTTTATTTGTTTATATCTTTTTAATGATAATTTTAGTTTATATTACTATATTGAGTAAAAGGTTAAAGAATCTTAAAGATAGTTTTTATTTACAAAAACTAATTGAAGAAAAAAATCTAGTAAATAAACAAAAAATTTGTTTATTTATATCATTCAATAATAAAGATAATTTAAAAATTATTAATGACATAACTGGAATGTCTGAAAACTATGAAATTTTTTTGTTTTATAAAGGACCCGAATGGCAAAAAAATAGTATTTCTAAAAAAATTAATTCGAATATAAAAATAATATTAGATGAAAAAGGTTTTATAGGTAAATACTTTAATATTAATGAATATCCGAGTTGGGTCATAGTTGATGAAACACTATTAATAAAACAAAAAGGCAAATATTTATATGAAGAATGAGAATAATAATACTTTTAAAAATTTAATTGAAATAATTAAATTTATTTATAAAACAACTCCTGTTTTATTTGTAATTAATATTGTTTTTTATATTTTGTTAGCTTTTACTCCGCTTCTAAATTTAGCTATTATGAAAGAAGTAGTAAATTTAGTTGTCGATATTATTCAAAATAAAGGTTCGATAACAAAAGGTATTTTGTTGTTAATTATTCAGACTCTAATATCTATATTAACTTGGTCAGCTGAATCAGTTCACAAATTAATTGAAATTAAAATGAATCAAAAAATTGATTTTTCTCTTCAAAAAATAATAATTCAAAAAGCAAATAATTTGCCGCTTGTTTTTTTTGATGATCATGAATCTTATAATAAAGTTGAACGAGCATCAGCTGCGGGAGTGAGAGCTACAAGTATTCTAGCTGCTATTCTAGAAATATTAAAAAATTTAATCACTTTGACAGGGTATCTTGTTATGCTTTACAGTTTACATTGGATATTACCTGTAAGTATAACATTGCTAATATTCCTACCACTCTGGGTTAATATTAGAATTGGACAACAAAAATATAACCAGGCATATGAACAAACACCTACACAAAGAAGAATAAGTTATTTATATAATCTTCTCATTGGTAAACATGCTGCAAAAGAATTGAGATTATCGAAACATGATAATTATTTGAGTGCATTGTGGGAAAAACTTATATGGAAAAACAATACAGAACAATTTAATTTAGAAAAAAGAGCTGTTAAATCTAATTTAGGGGTATTTAGTGTAAAGGACATTTCTAATCTGATTTTTATAAGTAGTATATTATATATTTCTAGTAAAGGCCGATTAACTATGGGAGATTATTTTATATTTTCGCAAGGTATTACATTCTCATTATCAATGATTGGTGAAGTTGCTCAAGGAATTTCTAGTATTTTTGAAGGGGCTATTTATATTAATGATTATTATGATTTTATTAATCAAGAGGAAGAAAAATTAAATGCTTACTTAAATAATCCCCTAATTTTCAAGAAAGAAATAAAAGTGGAAAATTTATCATTCCAGTATCCACATAGTGATAGAAAAACTTTAGATAATATTTCATTTAAGATAAAATGTGGAGAAAAAATTGCAATTGTAGGTAAGAATGGAGCAGGAAAAAGTACTTTAATAAATTGTATAATAGGTCTTTATAAAACTACAGAAGGTAAAATACTTTATGATGGTGTACATATTAATCAGATTAACCCTTTGTATTTAAGGAAGAAAATAAGTGCTATTTTTCAAGATTTTGTCCGATACCAGTTATCTATTAGAAAAAATATTTGCATCAGTGATATTGAAAATATTGATAATGATGAGAAAATCAATAGAGTAGTTAAGGAAACGGATATTAATTCATTAATAGAAAAATTAATTCACGGTTATGAAACTGAACTTGGAACTGCCTTCTCAGGTGGCCAAGAGTTATCTGGAGGGCAATGGCAAAAGATTGGTTTAACAAGAGCATTGTTTAAAGAGTCTGAAATTATAATCTTAGATGAACCAACCGCTGCCTTAGATCCAATTGCAGAATCAGACATTTTAAGTAAATTTATTAAATCTACAAAAGATAAAACTTCTATATTCATTACACATAGATTAGGAATTTGTAAAGAGGTAGATCGAATAATAGTTTTAGATAATGGGAGACTTATAGAACAAGGTAATCATAATGAGTTAATGGCGCTAAAAGGGGAATATGCTAGTATGTTTAAATCACAGAGTGATTGGTATCACTAAATTAAAATTTTTAGAAAAATGTCCATGCAGATATATGTATTGATAATAATCTAGGTAAGTGGCATGAGTACTATATTTTAATGACTCATGCCTCCAAATTTTAAGAGTGTATAGTTAAATTGGGTTTATAATTTAAATTGTTGAAGTAATTCTTGGAGCTGTTGCGCATTTTGGCTTAATTCCTCCGCAACAGCATTTACTTGCTGCATTGTTGCAACCTGCTCGTCTACAGATTCTGCAATCAATTGTGAATTGCTTGCTGACAGATTCGAGACATTGGCTATTTCCGTGACAGACGCCGAGACCTGCTCGGCACTTGCTGAAATTTCTTCTGATGTAGCAGAAATTTCTTCAATTTGCTCGGTAAAGGCTGCAACGGCTGAAGTAATAGAGTAAAATGCATCTCCAGCCTCATGAATTTTAACTACGCCATCCTTTACAGATGCTAAGCCGTTATCAACCGCAGCTGCAACATTGCGTGTATCTGTCAGAATTTCTTTTGTAATAGCAACGATTTGATTGGCAGATTGATTCGATTCCTCAGCCAGTTTACGCACTTCATCAGCTACCACTGCAAACCCTTTACCATGCTCACCAGCTCTTGCAGCTTCAATAGCAGCATTGAGTGCTAGTAAATTGGTTTGTTCTGATATGGCTGTGATGACTGTTGTAATTTGACCGATTTCTTCAGATTGCTTACTTAATTTTTGAGTTAATTGAGCAATCTCTGTAGTAGCCTCTGAAATCCTATCCATTTGGTCTTTCGCTGTTGAAATAGTTGCTCCACCTGTATGGGCAAGTTTCGTCATACTTTCTGCATTTTGATGGAGGCTTTGCGTTGCTTCCGCAATGCGTTGGACACCAGCGGCCGTTTCATCCATAGCCACCGCACTTTCCTGTGAAGCACTAGCAGATGAATTAATATGTGTTGCGTTTTCTTGAATTCTTTGGGCAATATCATCCGATGTTGCCGTCACTTCCTCTGTACTAGCTGAAAGCTCTTCAGAGACAGCTGATAGATGGGATGCACTATCTTGAATGTTTGTCATCAATCCAGCGAGATTTTGTTTTAATGAATTGACTGCATTTGCTAGTGTGCCAATCTCATCCTTTGCTTGATGGTTAAGCTCAGCAATCGTTAAATCTCCTTGCGCTAATGTATCTGCTGCACCTATGACCTTCCGAAGTGGCATAACAATGCTATTTTTAATAAAGTACATAAAATATAAACCGATTACTACACTAGCAATGAGGAGGCTAATGGCAATAATTATTGCGCTAGAAACGGTTTGATTAACATCACGATCAACCTTTTGAAGCTGTTGATCATGATATTCTAATAAGTCTTTCGTTAGCTTAAAAATTTCCTTATTGTATTTTGTAACATCGACATTTATGTATGTAAGTGCCAAATTCGTTTTACCGTTATTAAACGCTTGCTGTGCTTTTGCTGAATTTGCTAATAATTCATTTTGCAATTCTGTGATTTGCTGCATAATGTTTTTCGTATAATCAGAGCGAACAATGGTAGATAGTTCTTTTACGGTTTCAGGTAATAGCTTTTCATAGCGCTCTAAGTTGGCTTTAGCAGTTTCATCCTTATTATTTAAAATATAAGACCGTAAAAACAATCCTTGAGATGCAAGTTCTTGCTGTATTTTCTCGGTTAATTGAATTTGAACAATACGATGATTCAAGACTTCCTCTAAATCATTTTGTGTTGTTTTAAATTGAAGAAATGATAGGATGCTTGAAATGAAAAGTAAACATGTTAAAGAAATAAAGCCTAGATTTAGTTTTTTGCGAACGGTCATATACGTTCCTACTTTCTTTAATTATATGGAAAAAATAATGTTCTGAAATTACTATAACTTGATATATTTACATGGTCAATACTAAGAAAATATTCAATAGTAGGAAATCAACTTCCCTATTAAAGGGTATTTAAAAGGAGAATATACCCACTATAAAGGTCTACTCAAAAAGCATGTATCACCACTTTTTCTTCAGAATTTATTGACAATTATATTGCTTTGGCATAGAATTAAGGCTAACTTTTTGTTCGGATCAGGTAGAAGGCTTCGGGAGCGAGGTCAGCCTAAGAACAGATGAGCTGAGTTTAGATGAGAATAGCTGAGAAATTGTTGAATAAGAGTAGTAACATAAGTCCTGTAATGTAGAGAGTCAGTGGTTGGTGTAAACTGATTTACAGCTTATGTGAATGGACTTATGAGAGTCGCTAATAAACAGCGAACGTGATTCCCCACGTTATAGGGGTGCTTTTCCATATGTAAAACAGAGCGGAAAGCACAAAGGTGAGAGCAAATGCTCTAATATGAGGTGGCAACGCGGTCATGATCGTCCTCTGCAATTAGGATTAATCCTTTTTGCAGAGGGCTTTTTTATTTGATTCAGCATTCGACTAAACAGTGAAAAAGAATAAGAATCTTTAAAAGGAGTTTAATAGCTATGCAAACAATGAGTTCTAGGACAAAAATGAAAACCATTAATGGCGATTCTTTAACACCTATTTTGATTTTTAGACGGTTACAGGGTACACATAAATTTTTGCTGGAGAGCTCCTCCCAGCATGAGGGAGCAGGAAGATTTTCATTTATTGGAGCGAATCCAAGAAAGACTTATAAAGGAATGGGCCAAGAAATTCAGGAGATTTCCCATGAAACTGGAAAAACATATGTGCATAAAGGAAATCTCTTTGTCCTACTTAAACGACTAATGCCACGCATTACCAATACGACACAATTTCCATTCTCTGGAGGGGCTGTTGGTTTTATAGGTCATAGTGGAACAAAGGTGTTCAACGACAATCAAGTAGAAATGCTTGAGGCCCATTTTCATGTGTATGAAACAATTATTGTGTTTGATCATCTAACCGATGAAGTGACATTAATTCATACAAATATTGATGCGGAAAAACAACAACCTAGTTTGGAAGAATTGGCACAACAATTGTTAAACGGACATGTAAGTGATGAAGCAACTTCTCGGTATCATGGACTCGATAGGATGTCCTATGTACAATTCGCAAAAGATTTACAGACAATACAAGAAAGTTTAACTAATAATATCTCACGGGTTGTACTGCCCAAGCAATATGTAGCAAACTTTCAGGGGCATGCGTTTACCTTATACCGACAGCTACGTAAAATGAAGCCAGCAGCCTATATGTATTATATAGAATTCGATGATTATGTTGTATTAGGAACTTCCCCTGAAAGTCTGATACGTGTCAAAGGAGATAAAGTAATTGCAACACCTATGGAGGGGACATATCCACGAGGGGAGACAAAAAGTGAAGACCTAGAAAATGAGCGCAAATTATACGATCATTCGGCCATTAGAAAATCACATGCGCTTCTTGTTCGTACAGTTCAACAAGATTTACAGTCTGTTTGCTTCAGAGACTCTGTTCAAATTATTGATGCCATGCGTATTGAGGAATCGAAACAGGCATTGCATATGACATCAACAGTGGAGGGGCAGCTTTTACCTATGCTTCATGCGCTTGACGTATTAGCTGCAACATTGCCAACATTTTCAACTGTGGGATTTCCAAATGAACAGATGGCACGATCTATTAAAAGAAGGTCCAATTTTGGTGGAGCTCTAGGCTTTATTGGATTTAATGGACATTTAGATTTTGCCTTAACAGGACAGTCCATTGTAGTTGATCATGAATCCATGAATATGCAAACGACCATCACCGTGACGAAATATACAGACGTGCAGAAAGTATTAGATCGAGTGAAAGAGGAACAAGAGGCATTTTTACAGTTACTGACGAACAATGGAGGGCAAGATTAATGGAACAATTACAACAAAAAGTGTTGCAAGGCGAACACTTAATGTATGAGGAAATGCTGAAGGCGGCACAATGGTTATTTGATGATCAGACACCTAAAGACCAAATGGCATGCTTTTTAACAGCTTTATCAGTAAAGGGAGAAACGGCGCATGAGGTAGCAGCATTAGCAACAATTATGCGGTCTTTTGCACGTGAGGTAGCCATACAAGCTAGTGGCTATATGGATAATTGCGGTACTGGCGGTGATGGACTTCATACTTTTAATATCAGTACAGCTTCCGCTTTTGTACTAGCTGGAGCAGGCGTCAAAATAGCCAAGCATGGAAACCGCAAAATATCATCTTCCTCGGGCAGTTCCGATGTATTGGAGGCATTAGGTATTCATACAGCTATTTCTATTCCGCAAACTATTGAGTTATTGGAGAAAGAAGGAATCGCCTTTCTCTATGCGCCAAATGTTCATCCAAAATTAAAGCGGATTGGGGAGGTTCGCCGTTCAATAGGGAAACCAACAATCTTTAATCTTGTTGGACCTTTAACAAATCCAGTCCCATTGTCAACACAGTTCACGGGAATTAACCGACCTAATTTTGTAATGGAATATGCTTCTGTTTTACAAATGCTTGGGCGTGAACGAGCCATTGTCGTATCAGGACCACAAGGCTTAGATGAAGCTTCGTTAGCGGGTCAAAATACGCTAGTTTTAGTAGATAAAGGGGATTTAATTCCTTTTTCCTTAACAGCAGAAGATGTTGGTCTCCCATTTGCACCGTTAGAGGCAATCAGAGGTGGCAATGCAGATGAAAATGCTGTACTCATGAGAAAACTATTAGCTGGGGAGCAGAGTGCCTATTTAGATACTGTGTTATTCAATACAGGTATTGGCTTATTTGGCTATGGTCAAGCAGAAACGATTAAAGAAGGGGTAGACATGGCAAAGGAAAGTATTTTTAGTGGGCGAGCACTTCAAAAATTGGAAGCGGTAGTTACCTTTAGCGAGCAAATAAAAAAAGTGGAGGTAAGTTTATGAATATACTTAACAAAATTCTACAGCAAAAGAGGATAGAAGTAGATGCTTTATTAGAGCAACCTGATCCTCTAGCAAGTTATACAGAAAAGACACGTCCATCGTTATTTGATTCGCTACGACAGGCGAATACGTTACAAGTCATTGCTGAAATGAAACGTGCTTCTCCTTCCAAGGGGCTAATTGCAGAAGGGGCAAATCCAGTTGCCCAAGGACAAATCTATGCACAAGCAGGAGCAGCAGCCATTTCTGTCTTAACCGATAAAGAATTTTTCAAAGGCTCTTTTGACGATTTAGCAGCGGTTGCTAGTGTTGTGAATATCCCTCTACTATGTAAGGATTTCATGATTGATAGGGTGCAGATTCGATTTGCGAAGGCAGCAGGAGCATCCATTATTTTATTAATTGTAGCTGCTTTGACAGACGAATCCTTACGAGATTTATATAGCTACGCAACGGGGTTAGGCTTAGAGGTTTTAGTGGAAGTGCACGATAGAGAGGAGCTCGACCGTGCACTTGCAGTAGATGCAAAGTTGATTGGTGTTAATAATCGAGATTTACGCACGTTTGAGGTCAGTTTACAACGTACACAAGAAATTGCTGACGCTTTTCCATTTAATGAAAACCGTGTATTAATAAGTGAAAGCGGTATTTGGTCACAGGAAGATGCACAACAAGTTGTAGCCATGGGGGCTAGTGGAATTCTTGTAGGGGAGGCATTAATGCGCAGTGGAGATGCTGGGCAGGCACTACAATGTTTTCAAGTACGAAAGGAGGGGCTTCTGTATGACAAAAGTTAAAATCTGTGGATTGCAAAAACAAGAACATGTCATAACAGCTATTCAGGCTGGTGCAGATGCCATTGGTTTTGTTTTCGCACCGAGCAAACGTCGCGTAACTATTGAGCAAGCTCAGCTTTTAGCGAACGAAGTACCTCAAGGGGTATTAAAAATTGGTGTCTTTGTCAATCCGTCTGCAGCTGAACTAAAGGAAGCGGTAGAACGTGTGCCATTAGACTATGTGCAATATCATGGAGAAGAAACGCCCGCATTTATTCAAGAACAAGGTTATCCAGCTATTAAGGCATTGTCGGTACGAGGCAAAGAGGATATTCAAGCTGCAGCTGATTATCAGGTAGATTATTATTTATTCGATGCACCTGGGACAGATTTTAAAGGTGGCAGTGGCCATACTTTTGACTGGAGCCTACTGGAGGAGGTAGGTATCCCACGAGAAAAATTACTATTAGCTGGTGGTCTCAACGTGGACAATATTGAAGAGGCCATCACAACGGTAGCCCCTTTTATGGTGGATGTTTCGAGTGGTGTGGAAACAGATGGAATGAAGAATTCTGCAAAAATACAGGAATTTTTAAAGACAGTAAAGAGGGGGATCATCTAATGGGGATTTCAATTGCAAATAGTGTACCGACAAAGGAAGGACGTTTCGGCCGATTTGGTGGTCAGTTTGTGCCAGAAACTTTAATGACCGCATTAGTAGAATTAGAAACCGCCTATGATGATGCATTAAAAGATGCAACGTTTACAGAGGAGCTTACCTATTATTTACAGGAGTATGTTGGACGAGAAACCCCTCTCTATTATGCTGAAAATTTAACGAAGGAGCTAGGTGGCGCAAAGGTCTATTTAAAGCGTGAAGATTTAAACCATACAGGGGCTCATAAAATAAACAATGCCATAGGGCAAGCGCTACTTGCTAAACGTATGGGTAAAAAGAAAATTGTTGCCGAAACAGGTGCAGGACAGCATGGGGTGGCAACTGCTACTGCTTGTGCCTTACTAAATCTAGAATGTGTTGTTTTTATGGGGGCAGAGGATATCAAACGCCAACAGCTAAATGTGTTTCGCATGGAGCTTCTTGGCACGAAGGTCGAGTCGGTGGAAAGTGGTTCTAAAACTTTAAAGGATGCGGTGAATGCAGCATTGCGCTATTGGGTGACAAATGTTGAGGATACGCATTATATTTTAGGTTCTGCATTAGGCCCTCATCCATTTCCTAAAATTGTTCGGGATTTCCAGCGTGTAATCGGCGTTGAAACGAGAAAGCAAATTTTGCAAAAAGAGGGACGTTTACCAGATGCAGTAGTTGCTTGTATTGGCGGTGGCAGTAATGCTATAGGTATGTTTCATCCATTCGTTGATGATGAATCAGTAGCCTTATATGGTGTTGAGGCGGCAGGGAGTGGTCTTGATACTGGAAAGCATGCAGCGGCCATTGCCGGTGGACAGCTAGGGGTGTTACATGGTGCTTATATGTATTTATTACAGGATGAAAATGGCTTTGTTCAAGAAGCACATTCTATTTCAGCCGGATTGGATTATCCAGGGAAAGGGCCCGAACATTGTTATTTACATGATATTGGCCGAGCTCAATTTGACTCCATTACAGATGATGAAGCACTAGAGGGCTTGCAATTGTTAAGTCGAACAGAGGGCATTCTTCCTGCACTTGAAAGTTCCCACGCCATTGCTTATACAGCAAAGCTTGCTAAGACAATGCCGAAGGATTCTATTATAGTTGTATGCTTATCTGGTCGTGGAGATAAAGATGTTCACACAGTTCGAGCGGTACTAGGAGGGGATGCTAAATGACGACACTAAAACAAGCAATTGAACAAGCAAAGGCTACAGGAAATAAAGCTTTTATCCCCTATATGATGGCAGGTGATGGGGGGCTAGAAACAATCAAGCCGACGATTTTAACTTTTCAACAGCTCGGTGTGACAGCGATCGAAGTAGGTATTCCCTTTACAGATCCTGTAGCGGATGGACCGGCGATTGAGCGTGCAGGAGAACGCGCACTGGCAGCTGGTGTGACATTAAGGAAAGTGTTGCAAACGCTCGCTTCATTTAGAGAGGAGATAACGGTGCCTCTAGTGGTCATGACTTATTTCAATCCAGTGTTAGCTTATGGCTTAGAGACCTTTGCCAAAGACTGTGTAGCAGCAGGAGTAAAAGGGTTAATTGTACCAGATGTCCCATTAGAAGAAAGTGCACTGCTACGTGAAACATTAAACCCTCATCGTATTGATGTGATTCAACTCGTTTCTTTAACTAGCCCTCCAGATCGAATTGCCCGTATTGCAGCTGCTAGTCAGGGCTTTGTTTATGCAGTAACCGTTAATGGTATTACGGGAGCAAGGTCTCATTTTGCTAATAATTTAGAACATCATTTTGCAGGTCTACGTCAGGCAAGTCCAATCCCAGTACTGGCGGGCTTTGGTATTTCGACACCTGAGCACGTCAAAAAGATGGGGGCATTAGGGGATGGGGTTATTGTCGGGAGCGCCATTGTAACGGCCCTGCATGAAGGAGATATAGCAACAGTGGAAGCATTAATAGCTGCTTCTAAAGGTATACTAGCGAAGTCTACTCTTTAAAAGAGTAGGCTTTTTGCTTGGGAGTGAATATTTAATTTGAAGCATAGTTAAGGAAAAGTGATGGATCTACATCTCAAATGGATGGTAAAACTATCAATCTAATGGATAGTGCGTAACCAATCGAATTTCGGTATAATAGCTTTCGTAAGGAAGTGAGAAGATGATCCTATCGAAAAAAAGATGGCAGGTGGAGCGTCCAGATGCCACACTTGTCCAAACATTACAAAATGACTTACAACTTTCTGCGATTGCAGCAAAAATTTTAGCAGCACGTGGCTGTGAAACAACCGCTGACGCAGAAAGCTTATTAAATATGACCGAAGCAAATATTCATGATCCATTTCTCATGCATGGCATGGCTGAAGCGGTGGCGCGAATTGAGCAAGCACTAGAAAATGGTGAGAAAATATTAGTCTATGGCGATTACGATGCGGATGGTGTGACAAGCACGACTGTCATGCTAAATGTGTTATTGGATCTCGGTGCCGATGTATCTTTTAAAATCCCAAATCGTTTTATCCATGGGTATGGACCACATGAGGCTCTATTTCGAGAAGCCTATGAAGAAGGGGTACAATTAATCATTACAGTGGATAATGGGATCTCAGGAATTGAACCTATCCGAGTAGCGAAAGAGCTTGGCATGGATGTTATTGTGACTGATCACCATGAACCTGGGGAGGAGCTACCGCCAGCAGATATTATTCTTCACCCGCGATTACCAGAAGGGCATTATCCGTTTGGAGAGTTAGCTGGAGTAGGTGTAGCCTTTAAGCTAGCACATGCTCTATATGGAGAGCTACCCATCCACTTAATTGAATTTGTTGCGATTGGCACTGTAGCAGATTTAGTGCCGCTAGTAGATGAAAATCGCTATCTGGTCAAACGGGGTATTCAGGAAATGCGTCGCTCCCTTAGTCCGTGGGTACAAGCAATGTGTGACATAGCGAGTACAGAGCAGGCAAAAATTTCTGAAGAAACGATTGGCTTTTATTTTGGCCCTCGATTAAATGCTGTTGGTCGACTCGGAGAAGCAGCTCCAGGAGTCGAGTTATTAATGGCTGAGGACAATGCCAAGGCAGCTGCACTGGCAAGACAGTTAAATGCTTGCAATACAGAACGAAAAGATATTGTGAAAAGCATTACAGATGAAGCTATCGCCCTTATCGAAGCCGATGAAACGATTGGCAATTCCTTAGTTCTTGTTGTGGCAGGGGAAGGCTGGAATGCAGGGGTTGTGGGCATCGTTGCTTCTCGTCTTGTGGAGTTATATTACCGTCCAACCATTGTCCTTTCACTCGATCCTGATAAAGGGATAGCTAAAGGTTCCGCCCGAAGCATTGAAGGCTTCCATTTATATAACGAACTAGCAAAAAATCGGGATATTTTGCCTCACTTTGGTGGACATCCCATGGCAGCAGGAATGACCTTATCGTTAGAGCATGTTGATGAACTACGTAGACGTTTAGATGCTCAAGCAAGGGCCTGTTTAACAGAGGAGCACTTAACCCCTATTGTCCATATTGATATACCACTAAGTATTGATGAAATTTCAGCAGATGCTATCGAAGAAATTTCAGCACTTGGCCCATTTGGAACTGATTTTCCAAAGCCTATTTATGTACTGGAGGATGTAGAAATTTCATCCATGCGTAAAATTGGTGCAGCAGAAAATCATATTAAAATGGAATTAACGAATGGCTATGACAAATTAGATAGTGTCGGTTTTAATAAAGGTCATTTACATGATGAGCTAACGTATGGCATCAAAGTTTCCTTTATAGGTGATTTACAAATTAACGAATGGCAAGGGCGAAAAAAAGCTCAATTTATGATTGAAGATGTCCAAACAACAGAATGGCAGCTATTTGATATCCGTGGAATCCGTCAAACAGCTCGTTGGCTTAATACAGTGCCGAAGGATGAGGCGATGTTTATAGCCTTTCGTCCTGAAACGATGACCTATTATCAGTCATTGATTGGTGTACCTATTACAGTAGTGGACCCTACACTTTCAAATGTTGATCAAAGTGATTATATTGTGCTTTTAGATTTGCCACAAAATGTTCAAAGATTAGAAGAAGTATTACAGAAAACGAAGCCTTCACGAATTTATGCGCACTTTTATATGCCAGATTCACAATATTTCAGTGGTTTACCTACACGAGAGCAATTTGCTTGGTTTTATAAATTCCTGAAAAATCGACCAGCATTTCCGCTTGATATGCACATAGCTGATTTAGCGAAGCATACAGGATGGCCATTAGATGCATTAAAATTTATGACACAGGTGTTTTTTGAGCTTGGTTTTGTTAAAATGGAGAGTGGACTGACGACTGTCAACGTGAATGCCCCAAAACAGGCACTAACAGAGGCACCGTCTTACAAACAACGTTCAGAACAGATTGAAATGGAGCAAAAGCTTGTCTACGCTCCTTATATAGAATTAAAACAATGGTTTGATGAACGAATACATGACTAGACGAAAAATGTTTCGTAGGAGGAGCAATAACATGGATTTAAAGCAATACGTCACTACGGTTGAAAACTGGCCGAAAGAGGGCATTATCTTCAGAGATATTACGACAATTATGGACAATGGAGCTGCATACAAATATGCAACAGATCAAATTGTAGAATACGCCAAAGAAGTAGGAGCTGAAATTGTAGTAGGTCCTGAGGCTCGTGGTTTTATTATCGGTTGCCCAGTTGCCTATGCACTTGAAATCGGCTTTGCCCCTGTTCGTAAACCTGGTAAATTACCGCGTGAGGTCATTAGTGCTGACTATGGTCTTGAATATGGCAAAGATACATTAACAATGCATCATGATGCGATTAAGCCGGGTCAAAAAGTTTTAATCTGTGATGACTTACTAGCAACTGGTGGTACTGTGGAAGCAACAGTTCGCTTAGTAGAACAATTAGGTGGTCAGGTAGTAGGTTGTGCATTTTTAATCGAACTTTTAGAATTAAATGGTCGTGCTAAACTTGGCGATTTAAATATTAAAACACTTATTCAATACTAAGAGCAAGAAGAAAGCGCCCTAAAAACAAAGGGCGCTTTTTTTTATTCTTCCTCATAGGATTGGATGATTTTTTGCATTGTTCGCAACGTATCGTAGAAATCTGCATATTTTTCAATCCCGATATCCTCAATAATTCTATCTTGAATTGCTTGCCAAATGGGAGCAGCTTCATGCAACTTTTCTAACCCTTTTTCAGTAAGTGTAATCTGTTTCGTACGGGCATCGTTTGTGTCTCGCTTTAATTCCACATAGCCATGTTGCTTTAAGAGATTTATGTTACGTGTCACCGTAGTTTGATCGAGTTGTAAAATTTCACCTAGACGGCTAATCGAGACAGCTTGCTGAAGGTCAATGTGTGCAAGCATTGAATATTGTGTTACCTTTAATCCAGTAGGCTGTAGCAGCTTATCATATAATTGCGTGACAGCCCTCGTTTTTTTTCGAAGGTTCGCACAAACACATATTTGCGTATAATCAATGTTTTTTAGTTGGTTCTTCATGGTCAGTACTCCTTTTAAGGGATTCTACTAATTGTAAGTATACACCTTAGAGGTGGAAATTACTTCTTGACAGCTATATGAGCGGCAGTTATTATCATTGTACATGTATATACATATAATTGGTAGGACATGAAAAAGAACCTATGGCAAGGGGGCTGCGTCCTTTTCAGGGAGCCTACGATGTACCTTATGTCTAACGCTAGTTCACAAGGGTTTTCTTTAGCTTTCCAACTAGCGGGCTGAAGCGGCAAGTAAGTAGCATAGAATGGAAAGCCTTTTTCACCTATCCCATTAGAGAATGTTATTTTTTTTACTACCATAAAACATGTATATACATGTTTTTAGTGCCACTCATATGAAAAGTAGGTGTTTGGATGAAGCGTGTTCATTATAGCTGGTTTATTTTAGTTGTCACATTTTTCTCGATTATTGTGGCAGGTATTACATTGTCATCCTCTGGCGTTTTTATAAATCCTCTTGAAAAGGAATTTCAATGGGAGCGGTCAACTATTGCCCTAGCCTTCGCCATAAGTCTATTTTTATATGGTATATCAGGGCCATTTATGGCGGCATTGCTTGAAGTTATTGGCTTAAAGAAAATGATGCTAAGCGCGATGGCTACGTTAATTGTAGGGATCACTTTGACATTTTTGATGAATCAATCATGGCAGTTAATTGTGATTTGGGGTGGCATCATCGGCCTTGGTGCAAGCCTTTTTTTAACGGTCCTTAGTCCCTATGTAGCTAATCATTGGTTTGTCAAACGCAGGGGGTTAGCAATTGGTATATTAACGGCTAGTACAGCTACAGGACAATTAATTCTACTACCAGTGCTAGCCATGATCATTGAACATTATTCTTGGCGCTGGGCAATGGGGTTAATTCTTCTTCTAAGTACGTTGATGTTCACCTTGATTGCTATTTTTATTAAAAATAAGCCTCAGGATGTGGGGCTAAACCCATATGGACAAGAGGAGTTTATTGAAGAACAGACAGTGCAGCAGAAGAAAAATCCGATTCATATTGCGTTTAACGGTTTACTAGAGGCGGTTAAGATTAAAGCCTTTTGGCTATTAGCAGGAAGCTTCTTTATATGTGGACTTTCAACGAGCGGCTTGATCGGGACTCATTTTGTTTCGTATTGTATTAGTTTTGGCGTTCCTTTAGTCACCGCTGCATCACTCTTATCATTTATGGGTGTGTTTAACTTACTAGGGACGACTGCCTCAGGCTGGCTATCAGATCGCTTCGATAATCGTTGGCTGTTATTTTGGTATTACTTGTTACGGGGAGCTTCTTTATTATTACTCCCTTATGCATTATCACAAGGTTCTGTTATTTTACTGACGATATTCACTATCTTTTATGGACTCGATTGGATTGCCACAGTACCACCAACGATCAGTATTACACGACAAATTTTTGGTATGCAAAAAAGTAGTATTATTTACGGATGGATATTTGCCTCACATCAAGCAGGAGCTGCTGTTGCTGCATATGGTGGTGGATTGATCTATCAATTTTTTAATTCCTATACATGGGCTTTTTTCCTTGCGGGTATATTCTGTGCCATGGCTAGCCTGTTCGTAATCATTGTCAAAAAACAAACACCACAGCATGTATAATAAAAGAAAAAAGTTGAACCTCAAATAACGGGTTCAACTTTTTTTAAAATCCTTTGACATGAACCAAACAAAAGTTTATAATGTAAACAAATATAATAAAAGGTGATGCTATGAATGAAAGAGAACAGGCGGTGCTTGCTTTAATTCGCCAAAATCCGTTTATGTCTCAGCAAGAGATGGCAGATGCAATGAATCTTTCACGTCCAGTGCTTGCTAATTTAGTGTCTAGTTTAACAAAGCAAGGAAAAATTGTAGGTCGTGCATATATTTTACCCGAAGAAAATGAAATTATTTGCATCGGGGGAGCCAATTTAGACCGAAAATTCCACGTGAAAGGCAATGTTCAATTTGGGACATCTAACCCTGCTAGCTCTTCTTTTAGTGTTGGTGGTGTTGGTAGAAACATTGCTGAAAATTTAGGCAGATTAAACCATCAAGTGACATTGCTGACAACGGCTGGGAAAGATGCGGATTGGCAAGTCATCCAAGAAGCTTCGGAATCCTTTATGAACCTACGTTATGTGGAGCAGCTAGCAGAGGCTTCAACGGGTTCTTATACAGCCATTATGGATGAGCAAGGGGAGCTAGCATTAGCTGTAGCCAATATGGAAGTGTATGATCTACTATTACCTAGCTTATTGAAAAAGCATGAAACAATGTTAGTCAACGCAGGCTGCTTTATTCTGGATTTAAATTGTCCAAAAGAAACAGTAGCCTATATCCAACAAGTAGCCGTTGCTCGTAATATCCCACTTGTCATTGTGCCGGTATCTTCACCGAAAATGAATCGACTACCTGAAACATTACAAGGAGTAACATGGTTTATTTGTAACACGGATGAAGCGGAAACAATTGTTGGACATAAAATTGAAAACGCTACCCATTATGAAAAAGCTTTACAACAGCTCCTGCAGCTAGGTGCCGAACATGTCATTATTACAGCAGGCAGCAAGGGTGTATATGCAGCATCTACTACCATTGCTCCAAGTCATTTTGCTGCCAAAGTGATAGAAAAAATTGAAGATGTTACAGGAGCAGGAGATGCCTTTGTCAGCGCAGTCATACATAGCTGGTTGACAGGACAATCCTTTGCGACAAGTATTGATGCTGGCTTAACAAATGCTAAAAATACTTTGGCATCTCCCTATACAGTAAGACCAGAATTATCCGTAGATTTGTTAACAAGTGAAATGGAGGAATAACAACATGAAAGAATTCATCGTATTATCAGAAGAAGTAAAAGCAGGACAAGCAAAAGGTCTACCAATCGTTGCATTAGAATCAACAATTATTTCACACGGTATGCCATACCCACAAAACGTGCAAACTGCGCGTGAGGTAGAGCAAATTATTCGTGATAACGGAGCAGTACCTGCAACAATTGCGTTAATTGATGGAAAAATTAAAATTGGTCTATCTGATGAAGAACTTGAAATGTTCGGGAATGCACAAGGTGTTGCAAAAGCATCTCGCCGTGATTTAGGTTACCTACTTGCAACGAAAAAATTAGGTGCTACTACAGTTGCAGCTACGATGATCTGTGCAGAGCTTGCAGGCATTGAAATCTTTGTTACTGGAGGTATTGGCGGTGTTCACCGTGGTGCTGAAACAACAATGGATATCTCTGCAGACTTAGAGGAATTAGCACAAACAAATGTTGCTGTTATCTGTGCAGGAGCAAAATCTATTTTAGATATCGGTCTTACACTAGAATACCTTGAAACAAAAGGTGTGCCTGTTGTAGGTTACGGAACAGATGAACTGCCAGCATTCTATACACGTCAAAGTGGCTTTGATGTAAACTTCCAATTGGATACGCCAGAAGAAATTGCTGCAATGCTATCTGCGAAATGGCAATTAGGATTAAAAGGCGGCGCTGTTATTGCAAATCCAATTCCTGAAGCTGAAGCATTAGAGCATACATTTATTACTAACATTATTGAAAAAGCTTTAGTAGAAGCTGAAGAAAATGGTATTCAAGGTAAAAACGTTACACCATTCTTACTAGGTAAAGTGAAAGAATTGACAGAAGGTAAAAGTCTTGATGCCAACATTGCATTAGTGAAAAACAATGCAGTAGTAGGCGCGAAAATTGCTGTAGCTTACAACCAATTACACTAATCCTCTTGTCGAAACAAGGACCCTTTGTGGCGCATATCGTCACAAGGGTCTTTTTTATTAAAAAAGAGATTATTTTTTCCATTTTTCAAGCTGTTCACGAGATTAACTAAACTAAATGATACAGTCTCTTTACAATAGACCATAATATTTTATACAATTAAGTTTATATCTAATCTGAAAAATTTGACGAGCAAGGTGGACATGTTATGGCGAAAGAGCAAATTTTGACTCCTGAGGACGTTTTTGAGTTAGTCAAATCCTACATGAATGATGAAAATGTCGCATTCGTGAAAAAAGCATATGAATTAGCAAGGGATGCTCATATTGAGCAATTCCGTAGCTCTGGTGAACCGTATATTATTCACCCAGTACAAGTAGCAGGTATTTTAGCTGAATTACAAATGGACCCGGAAACTGTAGCGGCAGGTTTTTTGCATGATGTTGTCGAAGATACAGATTTTACGCGGGATGATTTGGTACGGGAATTTGGCGAGGAAGTAGCAGTGCTAGTTGATGGTGTTACTAAACTGGGGAAAATTAAATATTTATCTAAAGAGGCGCAGCAAGCAGAGAATCATCGTAAAATGTTTGTAGCGATGGCACAGGATATCCGTGTCATCTTAATCAAGCTAGCAGACCGTCTTCATAATATGCGTACACTTAAGCATTTACCTGCTGAAAAGCAACGACGTATTTCCAAAGAGACATTAGAGATCTTTGCACCACTTGCACATCGCCTAGGAATTTCAACAGTCAAATGGGAGCTTGAAGATACAGCACTTCGCTATTTAAACCCACAGCAATATTATCGTATTGTCAGTTTGATGAAGAAAAAGCGTGATGAACGTGAGGCTTATTTAGAGAATGTCATGGCTGAGATGAAGTCCCAGCTGAATGAGGTAGAAATCGAAGCAGATGTCTATGGTCGTCCAAAGCACATATATAGTATTTATCGAAAAATGGTGCTACAAAAGAAACAATTTAATGAAATTTATGATTTGCTAGCCATTCGTGTACTTGTAGATAGTATTAAAGATTGCTATGCCGTCTTAGGTATTGTGCATACATTATGGAAACCGATGCCAGGCCGTTTTAAAGATTATATTGCCATGCCAAAACAAAACCTGTATCAATCTTTGCATACAACTGTTATTGGACCCTATGGTGATCCACTAGAGGTGCAGATTCGCACAAAGGAAATGCACAAGATTGCAGAGTATGGGATTGCTGCACACTGGGCGTATAAAGAAGGCAAAAAGGTCGACCATCAAAAGCAAAATGTCGACCAAAAGCTAACATGGTTCCGTGAAATTTTAGAATTCCAAAATGAATCTTCCAACGCAGAAGAGTTTATGGAATCCTTAAAGTTTGATTTATTTTCCGATATGGTGTACGTCTTTACACCTGAGGGCGATGTCATTGAATTGCCAGCTGGCTCTGTGCCGATCGATTTCGCGTATCGTGTCCATTCTGAAGTCGGAAATCGTACGATTGGAGCCAAAATTAATGGGAAAATGGTACCTCTTGATACACCACTAAAAACGGGAGATATAATTGAAATTTTAACTTCTAAGCAATCCTTTGGCCCGAGCCGCGATTGGTTAAAGATAGCGCAATCCTCCCAGGCGAAAAATAAGATTAAGCAATTCTTTAAACGACATCTACGTGAAGAGAATATTATCAAAGGTAAAGAGATGATCGAAAAAGAAATCCGTGCACAGGATTTCGATTTAAAGGAAACAATGTCATCAGAAAACCTCAAACGAGTGTGTGATAAATTTAATTATACGAACGAAGAAGACTTGTATGCGGCAGTTGGTGTAAACGGTATAACAGCACAGCAAGTAGTCAATCGTTTAGCGGAAAAACGCCGTAAAGAGCGTGAGCAGGAAGAAGCTTTAGAGAAAATCGAACAAAAAATGAAAAATCCAATTCCGCAAAAACGTACGGAATCTGGTGTCATTGTAAAGGGCATTGATAATATGCTTATTCGACTTTCACGTTGTTGTACACCTGTTCCTGGAGATGAAATTGTAGGCTTTATCACAAAGGGGAGAGGTGTGTCTGTGCACCGTGCGGACTGTCCAAATATTCAAATCGAGGATGAGCAGGAGCGCTTAATTGAGGTGGAATGGGAGCATGGTGTCATTCCAGAGAAAAAAGAATATCCAGTCGATATCGAAGTATCAGCTTTCGATAGACCAGGTATTTTAAATGAGATCATGCAAATTGTTAGTGAAACAAAAACGAATATTTTAGCAGTCAGTGGTCGTGCTGATCGCGATAAGATGGCGACAATTCATTTAACTATTTCGATCTCAAATATTTCTCATTTGCATAAAGTTGTGGAACGAATTAAACAAACACCTGATATTTATTCGGTGCAACGTGTCATTAATTAATGGTAAGCAACAACATAGAATTGGGGTTTTAATGCATGAAAGTAGTATTACAGCGCAGTAAAGCTGCCTCTGTAACAGTAGACGGAGCTGTCACAGGAGCAATTGATAGTGGCTACGTTCTTCTAGTGGGTATTACACATGAAGATTCACAGGAGGATGTCCTTTATTTAGCGAAAAAAATAGCCAATTTACGCCTTTGGGAAGATACTGATGGTAAAATGAACCATTCCATTTTAAAGCATGGAGGCGCTATTTTGTCCGTCTCACAATTTACGTTATATGGGGATGCCAAAAAAGGGAATCGACCAAGTTTCACAAGTGCAGCTAGACCAGAAGTAGCCGAACCGCTGTGGGAAGCTTTTAATCAAGCACTGCGAGAGCATGGCTTACATGTGGAAACAGGTGTTTTTGGTGCGATGATGGATGTTGCACTAATTAATGATGGTCCGGTCACAATACTTCTAGAATCAAAATAATGGTACATTTCCTATAATTCCTTCATATACTAAAGAGTATGGTTAGTTTTATAGGAAGGGGTGTCTACACATGGCACAGATGGGGAGTATATCCAATCCATATTTATACGAAACTTTTAAAATGATGATTGGTCAGGCAGTTGTCGTGCAAACAGAAAAAAATATTCAGCAAGGTATTTTATTATCCATACTACCTGACCATTTAATCCTAGAGATTAGTCGTACGCCTTACTTCATTCCAATGGAGGAGATTGTATGGGTAACGCTGGAAGCTACAAGAAAATAAGTATGTATGAACCTTCTCACATAATAGTTGATAGAAGGTTCTTTTTTTATATATTTACGGTATAATGATTAAAATTATCAGAATATTGTGCGTATTAAAGGAGCTGAGCATTTTGAAAACAATAGGGATTCTAGGTTCATTATTTTTCTGGAATAATATAAAAGAACATTTCACGTTGTTTCCACAAGTACAATTTATTCATTTTCCCTATACTTCACCAGATCAATGTGTAAATCTTTTTGATGAAGCTGCATCTTGTTCGGATATATTACTATTTGCTGGATCGATTCCCTATTATTACTGCTATGAAAAAATAAAAGCATCGCACATCCAAGCAGTGTTTATCCCTTTTGATGAATTGACACTAGCACTATCGTTATTATCCTTACAACATCATGAAAAGGTGGATTTATCCCAGCTATCGATCGATGTACCTAAGCAGAATAGTCTTCATCAGGTAATGATGGAAGCCGGTATTCCATCTACTGACGTCTATGTAAAAGATTACGAATGGGTTTATGATCAACCAGAAAAAATCACAAAGCTCAATGTGAATGATTTTATTCACTTTCATAAGGAATTATATAAAGCAGGGAAAACCACTTTAGCGCTTACTAGTTTACACGCAGTTTTTGTTGAGTTACAAAGATTAGGTATACCTTCGAAGTACATGGTTGAAAGCAAACAAACATTCATAATGACAATTAATTCAGCGCTTGAAGCTTATCAGCATACAATGTTGACTTCGTCGCAAATAGCTGTCGTTTCTATTTGTAGTAAACAAAAGTTGATGGATGAACAACAACTATTTGTAAAGTCGTTAGAAAATATTTGCAAGCGTTTTCAGGCAAGAATCACGCAAGCCCAACAGGAGCCTTATTTAATCATTTCTACTAGAGGGGTAATTGAACAACTTGATCCTGCTTATTTAAGATCATTAATTGAACAGTGTGAACGACAATTTAAAACCACTTTTACGATTGGCATTGGCTATGGATATTCATTACATGAAGCAGAAACTCATTCTTCCCAAGCTTTATTTTTCACGCCCAAATGGAGAGATGCATCGACCGTCATTTGTTTAGTAGATGCAGAGAATAAGTTACATGAACAATTATTTGAACATAATAATCAAATTGCATTAAGTAGCCATCATAAAGCCATTTTAGAGATGGCTGAAAAGGTGAAAATGAGTGCTAAAAATTTAAATGTTATGAAGCAATTTATCACAGTTACTAATAATCGCCCATTTTCAGCTACGGAATTAGCGCAATATATGAATCTGTCACGTCGATCTGCTGAACGCATTATTAATCGATTAATCGAGCATGATTACTTTAAGTTAGTAGGAGAGGAGCAACCTTATCATCAAGGCCGTCCGCGAAAGCTTTATAAGGCAACAAACTATTGGACATTCTGAAATAATAGAAAATTAATACTTTACAATAAATTTGAACTCATGTATATTTATTCTCAATTAACGACATATAACGACAACATTGTTCCGATGTCTAAATCTATGAAAAGGAGAGTGAATTTATGGAAAATGAACAGAATGTTAAAAAGAGAAGTTGGCTCAAAGTACCTCATACATATACCATTATTTTTGCTATTATTTTTTTAGCAGGTATTGCAAGCTATATTATTCCGGCGGGTGAGTTTGACCGTGTAGAGGATGAGGAAGGGCGAATGCTCGTTGTAGATGGAAGCTATCATCATATTGAGAGTGATCCAGTTTCATTTTTCGAAATGTTTACAGCGATTCCAATGGGGCTTGAAAAAGGAGCTCAAATTATTTTCTACATTTTCTTAGTCAGCGGTGTTTTTGGCATTATCCGTTCAACAGGTGCCATTGAAGCTGGTGTCTATAAAGGTGTAAAAGCGCTAGAGGGAAGAGAAAAATTACTCATTCCATTATCGATGATCTTGTTCTCTGTTGGCGGTTTTACAATGGGGATGGCAGAAGAAACAATTATTTTCGTACCGATTGGTGTAGCGATTGCTCGTGCAATGGGCTTTGATGCTGTAACAGGGACAGCTATGATTACTCTTGGTGCAGCTAGTGGATTTTTTGGAGGTATGCTTAATCCCTTTACAGTAGGTGTTGCGCAATCATTAGCAGATGTACCGCTATTTTCTGGAATAGGTTTCCGTGCAGTTGTCTATATTTTTGTTCTAGGTTTTGCCATATTTTATGTGTCTCGCTATGCTTTCAAAGTAAAAAAGAATCCACAAGCAAGTGTTATTTATGACATTGAGCAAAAGGCTAAATCTACTGTATCCGAAATTGACATTCCTACATTAACAGGTAAGCATAAATTTGTATTTATTGTGATGGCTTGCGGAATTGGCTTTAATATTTATGGTGTCTTTAATTGGGGCTGGTTCCTAACACAATTAACAGCATCCTTTTTAATTATGGGGTTAATTGCGGGGCTAATTGGCGGTTTAAAACCTGCGACTATTTTTGATTCCTTTATTGATGGGGCAAAAGCTGTAACGTTCGGTGCCTTAATTGTAGGCTTTGCCCGTGCAATCACGGTTGTGTTAGAGCAAGGAAAAATTATTGATACGATTGTTTATGCAGCATCAGAAACCATTGGCCATTTACCACATGCTATTAGCGCAATTGGCATGTTATTTATCCAAGCACTTTTGAATTTATTTATTTCATCAGGTAGTGGACAGGCAGCAGCAACAATGCCAATTATGATTCCAATTACTGATTTATTAGGATTGGAACGTCAAGTGGCTGTGTTAGCCTTTCAATATGGGGATTCCTTAACAAATTCTATCATTCCTACTTCATCTGCGCTAATGGCGTATTTAGCTGTAGCAGGTATCCCATATGAAAAGTGGATCAAATTTATTTGGAAGATGATACTTGGTTGGGCAGTGATTGCATGTCTTGCATTGATTGCTGCAGTAGCAATAGGGATCACTTAAAACGTGAAAAAAGCTGTGGAAGATTATTCTTTCCACAGCTTTTTGTTTATTCCTCTTGCTTATTAAAATAGTTGAGTATACCTTGATAAATACCGAGAGTTGCCTGCTCACGGAACTTTGCTGTCGTGATGACTCGCTCCTCGCTTGAATTACTCAAGAAGCCTAACTCAATAAGTACAGCCTTTTGACGATTTTCTCGAAGTACTAAATAGTTACCTTGCTGTGTCCCACGATCTCTCAATTCTAATTTACCTGAAAGGCCATCATGGATCGCTTCAGCAAGTCCTTTTTGATTACTATTCATATAATAGGATGTGAAGCCGTTAATAGAGCTGTCGTCTGTTGCATCATAATGAAGACTAATAAAGGCATCTGCCTCATATTGATGGGCAATTGATACACGCTTACGTAGAGCTACATATTCATCTGATTCCCTCGTCATGACCACATTTGCACCAGCAGCACTTAATTTAGAAGCAAGTAGAGTAGCTGTTTTCAAAGTAATGCCTTTTTCCTCTGTACCACGCTGCCCTGTTGTTCCATGATCATTCCCACCATGTCCTGCATCCACAACAATCGTCAGTCCATTTAAAGTTCCTTTTTTACGAGGTTCTTCTTTATCCTTTTGAGGTATTGTTGCTTTATTTGAACTTGTTGTTACTACCCAGTTCGCGACAAATGCCGTTTTTTCATCATCTAATTGTATTTCATAAAAATCATTCTTCACGCCGACAATCGGGTAATTAATGCCAGCATCGACACGTTCAACAACTTCAGCATCTGTTGACGCATCTGTTCGTAGGTTTGTCCCATTATAAATAATCGTAACAGACTCCAACTCTTTAGAAGAGGAAGTTTTGGAAGTACTCTTCACTTTATTAGAGAATGTACCGTAAAAACTATAGACCCATCCTGTTTTTTTATCATTGTACTGTATTTGTACCCAATTATGCTCTTGAGCCATTACTTTAAAGGCTTGCCCTTTTGTCACAGTACCAACTTTTTTAGTATTTAAATCAGGTTTTTTACGGACATTTAGAACGTCCACTAAGATTGTAAAAGTAGTATCCTTGTTTACTGGTGTTGTAGTAGTAGTTACTTCTACTGCATCTTCTTTTGGTTCTGTTTCTTTTTTAGGATTATCGTTTATCGTGACATAATCCTTTGAAACCCATCCAGTTTGTCCATTCCAATCAATTTTGGCCCATTCACTATTTTCTTCAATGAGGTTTGCTTGGTTGCCCGTCGAAAGTTGCCCAAGCACTGCTGATGAGATATCTGGCTCTGTTCGAATATTTAAACGGTCAACTTGTGCGATGACAGTTTTATCTAAGGCTTGTTTAGCATTTGTAGGAGCTGTCAGCCAAGAGGCAACCCATCCTTCGTAGTTACCTGTTTTTACTTGAATCCAATCACCTTCACGACCAATTGAGGATAAAGGATCACCTTCTTCTAATGTCGTAATGATAGGATAAGACAAACCAGGACCCTCACGTAAATGAAGAATTGTTCCAGCGACTTTTAGATCACTAGTGTCAGCGGAAGCTTTTTGAACAAAGTTCTTATTTGGCATCGCAATAGTTACCATTAGTATGAAGATCATTATACTATGTAAAATTTTTGTCCTCATCAGATTCCTCCTATTCCTTGTGCTATTTTACCATGCTTTTGTATAAAAATTCGTGGTAAAAAGGTAATGGAATTTGTCATTTTCATTGCTGTTTGATGAAAAATATAAAAATAGTTGACATTGGCTTGGCTAGTGACTAACATAAAGGGTAATCGAAAAATGATTAATCGCTTATGACCAAGCAAGTAGCGTGTACCTCTATTGGAAAAGAGAGGGGAAGACTTAGGCTGCAATCTTTCCTACAAATATGTATGATGCGAATAACACTTGAGAGGCTTTTTTCTGAAAAGCAGCAATGCCTACTAGGAAAAAACGGAATCGGCCGTTATCCGATTATGAGGAGGACACAGATTTATATTTTGTGTCAACTAGGGTGGAACCGCGGAAGCTTATACAGCTCTCGTCCCTTGCAATGGCAAGGAGACGAGGGCTTTTTTGTTGTCTAAAAAGCAATCGACCCCGCTGAAAATGGGGTGAATTCTGCGCTATGTGGAAGATGCTTCACTGAACAGCAAGAAAAATAGCTCCAACTGGTGAGCGGAGTGCTTAATCAAGGGTGGAAGCCGCTCCAAATGGAGAGGAAAGCGCTCAAAGAAGGACCGAAGCCGCTCCAAATGGAGAGGAAAGCGCTCAAAGAAGGACCGAAGCTGCTCCAAGTGGAGAGGAAAGTGCTCAAAGAAAGCTCGAAGCCGCTCCAAGTGGAATGACAGCTGCTCAATCATAAGCAATCAATATAGGAGGGAAATTACATGAGTTTTAAAGTGCCACGAGGAACACAAGATATTTTGCCAGGTCAATCTGAAAAATGGCAAAAGGTTGAAGCGATTATTCGTGATATTTGCCGTGTGTATCGCTATAACGAAATTCGTACACCGATTTTCGAACAGACAGATTTATTTGCACGTGGTGTTGGTGAAACAACGGATGTTGTGCAAAAGGAAATGTATACATTTGAAGATCGCGGGGGGCGTTCGTTAACATTGCGTCCTGAAAATACAGCTGGAGTTGTCCGTGCGTATGTAGAACATAAAATGTTTGGTGCCCCAGACCAACCTGTTAAACTTTCTTATTTAGGACCTATGTTCCGCTATGAGCGCCAACAAGCCGGTCGCTACCGTCAATTCGTGCAATTCGGTGTAGAGGCAATCGGTTCAGCAGATCCTGCCATTGATGCAGAAGTTATCGCTCTTGCGATGGATGTTTATGAATCAGCGGGCTTAAAGGATTTGAAATTGGTCATCAATTCACTTGGTGACAAAGAAACTCGTGATACGCATCGTACAGCATTATTACAACATTTTGAGCCACATATAGAGGAGTTTTGCTCCGATTGTCAAAATCGTTTACAAAAAAATCCATTGCGAATCTTAGATTGCAAGGTAGATCGCGAGCATCCATTAATGCAAACGGCTCCAGCATTGACAGATTTCCTAACTAAGGAATCAGCTGCCTATTTTGCTCAAGTGAAAGCGTATTTGGATACATTGGGCATTACGTATGAAGTTGATCCAAATCTTGTGCGTGGACTTGATTATTACAATCATACGACATTCGAAATTATGTCGACTGCTTCTGGCTTTGGTGCTATTACAACACTTTGTGGTGGTGGACGCTACAATGGTCTCGTACAAGAAATTGGAGGGCCAGATGTGCCAGGTATTGGATTCGCACTAAGTATTGAACGCTTATTATTAGCGCTTGAGGCAGAAGGTGTGGAATTAGATACGGCTTCTGGACTAGATGTTTATATTATTGCAATGGGCGATGAGGCGAAACAAAAGGCTGTAGAGTTAACTAGTACGTTCCGCGCAAAAGGCCTTGCCACAGAAATGGATTATTTAGATCGAAAAATGAAGGCACAAATGAAATCAGCGGACCGCCTAGGGGCGAAGTTTACGATTGTCCTTGGTGAAACGGAGCTGGAAGAGCAAGCAGCAGCAGTGAAGCATATGGAATCTGGTGAGCAGCATAAGGTTGCATTTTCAGAATTAGTGAACTATTTATCTCAACAATCCTAAAAGACATGGCATTTCTCGTTAAATGCTACATAAAAAGAAGATATTTTTGGAGGAATTTAACAATGGCTACAAGAACACATGCTAGTAACGAGCTTTCAGAAGCGTTACAAGGCGAAAAAGTCGTATTAAAAGGTTGGGTACAGCGTCGTCGCGACCTTGGTGGTTTAATCTTTATTGATTTACGTGACCGTACAGGTATTACTCAGGTTGTTTTTAGTCCAGACGTTGCAGAAGCACATGCTTTAGCGGATAAAGTGCGTAGTGAATATGTAATTGAAGTGGAAGGAACGGTTATCCTTCGTACAGAGGACCAAATCAATCCAAATGTGCCGAACGGTAAAATTGAAGTAGAAGCTACAAAATTGGTTGTCATTAATACGGCCAAAACAACGCCATTCCAAATTGAAGATCGTACAGACGTGTCAGAAGATCTACGTTTAAAATATCGCTATTTGGACTTACGTCGTCCAGTGATGTTCGATACCTTTAAAATGCGCTCTGATGTTACACGTACAATTCGTAACTTCCTACAAAATGAAGGCTTCTTAGAAGTTGAAACACCAATTTTAACAAAGTCAACGCCAGAAGGTGCTCGTGATTATTTAGTGCCATCACGTGTACATGAAGGTGAATTTTATGCTTTACCACAATCACCACAGTTATTTAAACAGTTATTAATGGTTGCTGGCTTTGAAAAGTATTTCCAAATTGCACGTTGTTTCCGTGATGAAGATTTACGTGCTGACCGTCAACCAGAGTTTACACAGGTAGACATTGAAACAAGTTTCTTAACACAAGAAGAAGTATTAGAAATGAATGAGCGTTTAATCCAAGCCGTAATGAAAGAAGTGAAAGGGCTTGATATCCCTGCACCATTCCAACGCATGAAATACCAAGAAGCAATGGATCGTTATGGTTCAGATAAACCAGATGTTCGTTTTGGCTTAGAATTAGTAGCATTAAATGATGTTTTTGAAGGTTGTAATTTTAAAGTGTTTGCAGATACAGTGGCACAAGGGAAGCAAGTAAAAAGTATCAATATTAAAGGGGCAGCCGACAAATATTCACGTAAAGACATGGATGAATTAACAAAGTTTGTTGGTATCTATGGGGCAAAAGGTCTTGCTTGGTTAAAGGTTACAGAAGAAGGCTTAAATGGTCCAATCGCGAAGTTCTTTGATGAAGCATTAGCAGCTGCATTAATAGAACGTATGGGTGCAGAAGTGGGCGATATTCTAGTATTCGTAGCAGATACAGCAGCTGTAGTAGCCGCATCTTTAGGGGCACTTCGCACAAAATTAGGGCAGGATCTAAATTTAATTGACGAATCTCAATTTGCCTTCCTATGGATTACTGACTGGCCATTATTTGAATACTCTGAGGAAGATGGACGTTACTATGCAGCACACCATCCATTCACACGTCCGTTTGATGAAGATATCCCGTTAATGGACACAGATCCTTCAGCAGTTCGTGCTCAAGCATATGATATTGTATTAAATGGCTACGAACTTGGTGGTGGTTCATTACGTATTTATGAACGTGATCTACAAGAAAAAATGTTTGAATTACTTGGCTTTACAGAAGAAGAGGCTCAGGCGCAATTTGGTTTCTTATTAGAAGCATTTGAATATGGTGTACCACCACATGCTGGTCTTGCCTTTGGTCTTGATCGCTTTGTTATGTTATTAGCGGGACGTAACAATTTACGGGATACGATTGCATTCCCGAAAACAGCAAGTGCTAGCTGCTTAATGACAGAAGCACCAAGTGAAGTATCACCAGAGCAACTAAGCGAATTAAGTTTAGCAATTAAACCATTTAGAAAATAAACAATAATACAGAATACCTAGGTTTCCTAGCAAATATTGTTGGGAACCTAGGTATTTTTTGCGTTTTCTTATGAAATTATAGATTGTTAGAGAAAATCGTTTGAATTATCAGAAAAGTGGTGGTATGATATCTGTAATACGAATCCTGATGTGTTTGTCTAACTGCTAACTCTACTTCACAGTTTTGACCGAACATTATCGAATCGGGAGCCTTCATTTTGTAGTCGCAAACATGCCCCTAGCGGAGCGGGACGTTTAAAGCTGCAAAGCGGGCACCCCCCTGCAAATTGCGGGTTCAAAACGAATGTTTCTTGGCATTACGGCACAATTGGGATTCGTCCTATACATAGGATTAAAAGGAGCTTGAGTATAGCTCCTTTTTTTATGTTGAAAAAGGGACATAGCTATTGAAAAATAGGAAAATTTAGAAAATATGAAAGAATTACTTTTTATTTTTGGTTAATCAGCATATAATTGGTATAGACAACTATACCTTCATCAATGGCAAAGTTAGCCTTACAGAAAAAATGCTCAGGCAAACATTATCTTCGTAATTGGCTAGTAATATGATGAACATGAGTTGGAAGCAAAAAAGTCTCCATTAGCAAACGATGCATAAAAAGGCATTCAATTAATGATGGAGTAGACAGTAGAAATAGAGATGCCATGACAAAGTAGTCAATACAAAAAATAGTGTAAGCCAATGTTAAAAAATTACGACTTACCAAGAAAGCTAAGGATGGTTTTCATGTGAATTGTGTATTGCTTACTCAACATTTGCATGGGCAAAAAACGATTTGTCAGGTAAAGTTGTATTTGGAATATCATAAATGAGGCATAAGGAAGGTGCAAGATTTGTTAGAGAAAAATTCCCATATTCCTATTTATATACAAATAGAAGAGATTATTAAACAACGAATTTATTTAGAAGAATACAAAATTGGTGAAACAATTCCTTCAGAACGAGAGCTTTCCGCGCAATTTGACGTTAGTAGAATGACTGTACGTCAATCCATTACCAATCTAGTAAATAGTGGTCTTCTTTATCGAGAAAAAGGGAGAGGTACTTATGTTGCCAATCCAAAATTAGAGCAACCATTAAAGGGATTAACGAGTTTTACTGAGGATATGCGCGCACGAGGCATGGAACCGAGCAGTAAAGTTTTACGATTTGAGAAAATCGTACCGCCGATGGATATCGCCAGAGACTTAATGATTGAGTCAGGAGAAGAGGTATTCTTTGTAGTTCGGATTAGAAATGCGGATTCTCAGCCAATGGCGATTGAAAGAACGTATATCCCTGTGAAAATATATCCTGAATTGGATGAAAAGCAAATTATGGGCTCGCTTTATGCCTTAATTGAAGCAAAATTCCATCAAAAAATTGGAAATGCTGTTCAGCAAATGGAGGCAGCCATTGTATCAAAAGAAGATAGTAAGTTTTTGCAGATTAATCAAACAGCACCAGTTTTAATTATTAAACGAACAAGTTATTTATCGGATGGTAAGCCGTTTGAGCTTGTACGTAGTACTTATCGAGCGGATCGCTACAAATTTATAAGTGAAATTAAAAGGTGATCATATGCATGCATATTTTTCTGAAATCGAAAAGCTAATCCAAGTTGTAAAAGAGCAGGAAGCTGTACGGATTAATGAAGCTGCTCGTATCATTGTGCAGCGCCTTCAGCGAGGTGGCATTATCCAACTTTTTGGTTGTGGACATTCGCAGTTATTAGCTCAGGAGGCATTTTACCGAGCAGGTGGTTTAGTTCCTGTGCGTCCCATTTTTATTGAACCGTTAGCATTACATGCGGGGGCTTTAGCTTCCTCAAGTAATGAGAAGGACCCGACTATTATTGAACAACATAAGGAACAGTTTGATTTTCGTGAAAATGACGTGTGCATTGTGATTTCGACTTCCGGGAGAAATTCAGCACCTATTGACGCCGCTTTATTAGCAAAGGCTAGAGGTGTTTTTGTTCTATCCCTACAATCGCTCTTCTATAAAGAGCAGCCTACACGTCATCATAGCGGGCAAAGACTAGAAGAAGTGGTAGATTTCATCATCAACACACATATACCTATTGGTGATGGCGTTTTGCATAAACATGAAATGCAATATGCGCCAGCATCTACTGTTATTGGTTCACTACTATTAAATGCGTTATTTAGCGAAATCATTGAGGAGATAGCAAAGAACTCAACTGAATTACCTATTTTTGTTAGTAATAATGTGGATTCAGATTGGTCACATAATGAAACAATGATTGCAAAATACCAGCATCGTATAGATTTTACATGAGCAATAGCAAAAGGAAATTTACGTTGATAATGGGTTAAGTGCGGTTCGTCACTAGGAATAACAAAGATGTTAAGGGAATTTTGGAGAAGAGTGTTAAGGGATTTTGCAGTGGTTGTTGTTATACCACTGCAAAAGAGCCCTTGGAAAAAGCATTTATTTATCAATATTTATCAGAATATTCATTAAACAGAGGTGGTTAAGTATGAACATTAACATTGTCTCACCTAACGATTATTGGCAAATACATCAATTGAGGGATTATTGTTTTCCAAATAAATATACAAAGGCTCGTCGAGACGATTTTCACTATTGGATTGAGCATAGCACAACACTAGGGGCTTATGATGATAAAAAAGTCGTTGGGCAGCTTCTAATATTACCATTAAACATGACGGTGCATGGCGTCCAGTACAAAATGGGGGGGATAGGATTTGTCGCTATATATCCAGAGTATCGGCAACAGGGAATTGTGAAAAGGCTCATGACGGAAGCACTGCAAAAAATGCGGAACAATGGGCAGACGATTTCTGTTTTAGCACCTTATTCCGTGTCATTCTATCGATATTTTGGGTGGGAACTATTTTTTGAGAAGCTTCATTATACGATTCCACAAACGAATTTTCCAGATTTAGGTAAACAACTAGATGTCGTTAAAAGGATGAGCTTTGAATGGTTAGATCCCGATCTTTTTCAGGGTATTAAGGAATTTCATAATGCAATGGCAATCGTACAACATGGTGGCATGGTACGTGATGATGCTTGGTGGAAGCGAATTGAGAGAAGGAGCCCTGATAGTCATTTTGCAGCTTATTTTCTAGATGGGCATCTAGAGGGGTATATTCGTTATGCAATAAGGCAGGAGACATTTGAAGTTCAAGATTTTATTGTAGCCAATCATTTAGCGGAACAAGCAATATGGCGTTATATTTCGTCGCACGCAGCAAGTGTTAGTAACATTACAGGAGTTACTAGCAATCATTATCCATTTGGCTTTTATTTCAAAGAGCCACAATTCAAAAAGGAAGTCGTTCAGGATGTCATGATTAGGGTGGTGGACGTTTATGCATTCATGCAGCAGTATCCATGGGGAGAGATTAATGACATTTTGACTATTCGTATTGAAGATTCTTTTTGTCATTGGAATGAGCATGTCTATCAAATAAATAAAAATGGTCATGTCTCAATAATTGAGACAAATTCAACCGATACCATGCATATGTTAACACTACCAATTAATCTTTTTTCTGCAATGATGGTGGGCTATCTTTCTGTAAAAGAAGCAGTTATCTATGCTAATCAGCCTATAGAGAAAAAGATAATTGATCATTGGCAAAGGGCGTTACCTTCAGAAAAACCTGCTTTTTATGAGTATTTTTAGGCATTAAATTTGATGGAAATATAAAAATTTTTTGAACTTTTTTCTGGACTATACCAGTTAAAAAGAATCGTTAATTATGCTATACAACTGCAATAGCCCAATTTTGTAATTTATTAGCTTAACATATATTTAATGTAAAAATTGTATTGTGGTATATACCAATAGGTGCTATTCTCAACATAAGTAAGCGATTACAAAATAAAAACATTAAAGGAGTGTTTCGAATGAAAAACATCATGTTAGTGTGTGTAGCAGGCATGAGTACTAGCTTATTAGTATCGAAGATGCAAAAAGCCGCACAGGAGAAAAATATTGAAGCTGATATTTATGCTATTGCAGAAGGAGAGGTTGAAAAAGTATTAGCTGCGAAAAAGGCGGATGTGCTTTTACTAGGCCCTCAGGTACGCTACTTGAAGGGCACGTTTGAATCAAAATACAAGGATATGGGTTTTCCTATTGATGTTATTAATATGGCGGATTACGGCATGATGAATGGGGAGAATGTCTTGAAGCAAGCCCTGCAATTAATAGGATGAAAGAGAGGACAACGGGAAATGGGAGAAGCAGCATTAATAGAATCGATTATGGGTCTTATTGTGCATAGTGGTAATACGAAAAGTGAGTGTATGGAAGCTATTCAGCTAGCAAAAAAAGGGGAAATTGAGGCGGCGAAGGAGAAAATCAAATTAGCGAATGAATCTCTAATTGATGCACATCACGCTCAAACGGGGTTACTGTCTCAAGAAGCAAGGGGAGAAAAAGTAGAGGTTTCTATGTTATTAATTCATGCACAAGATCATTTAATGAATGCTATTACATTTCGTGATTTAGCACAGGAAATGATTGAGCTATATGAACGAATCAAAGGGGAGTAACATCAAATTTTGATGTAACAATAAAAAGCAAAGGGAGTGTATGGGGATGTTCCGTTTTTTAGAAGAGAAATTTGTACCGGTTGCTGCAAGGGTTGGAAATCAGCGTCATTTAGTTGCCATTCGTGATGGATTTATTACGATTATGCCTTTAACGATTGTGGGATCTCTGGCTGTACTTATTAACAATTTGCCTATCAAATTTTATCAAAATGCACTCGATGCCATTTGGAAGCATGAGACATGGACACAGTTTGGCGGCAATATTTGGGGAGCTACATTTGGAATTATTTCACTATTACTAGCCTTTTGTGTTGCCTATCATTTGACGAAAAGCTATGACAAAGATGCATTATCTGGTGGAGTAATAGGGCTTGCTAGCTATATGACATTTGGTACGTTTGGTGAAGGTGGATTAACAGGCTTGACGACTGGAACGGGAGGAATATTCGTTGCCCTCATCACGGCTTTAATTTCAGCAGAACTGTTCTCCCGTTTATCTGGAAATCCAAGGCTTTTAATTAAAATGCCTGCTGGTGTGCCGTCAGCTGTATCTAAATCATTTGCAGCATTACTTCCGGCAATTCTAACAATTGGCTTATTTGCATTAGTTCGCACAATCATTTCCGCTGGATTTAATGTACCAGATATTATTGGAACGTTTTATTCTTCCATTCAGGAGCCGTTTATGGGCTTAACAAATACATGGGTAGCTGGTCTTATTTTAGCGTTTATTCCTACGTTTTTATGGTCATTTGGTATTCATGGGGCGAATATTATCGAGCCATTTATGCAATCGATTAACCTACAAGCAATTGATGCTAACGTAGCAGCTATTTCTGCCGGAGAAGTGGCACCTTATATTATTAACAAACCATTCTTTGATGCCTTTGTTAATATGGGTGGTTCCGGAACAACAATCGCATTAATTATCGCAATATTCATTATTGCTCGTAAAAATAAGCAATATAATACCGTGGGCAAGTTATCAGCGGCTCCAGGCTTATTTAATATAAACGAGCCACTACTATTTGGATTACCTATCGTATTAAATCCTGTCTTAATTGTTCCATTTATTTTAACACCAATGGTAAATGTGACTATTGCGTTCTTTGCCACTAAATGGGGCTTTGTACCAGCAGCAACAATTGCTGTGCCATGGACGACACCTCCTATCATTAATGGTTTCTTGGTAACGCAATCTGTGTGGGGAGCAGTACTAAGTATAGTGTTAATTGTCGTTGCCATTTGTATATATTTACCGTTCTTATCGATGGCAAACCGTATGGCAAGGCAGAATGAGCAAAAAGCTGCTTTAGCAGCACAAAATGAACAACAAGCTGTTGTCCAAGCAGAAGGGCAAAAAGTAGAAGTTTAAGCGTGAACTAATGGAGGGTTTAAAGTGAGAAGATTAGGAATTTCGCTCTATCCGCAGCATACTACACTTGACGAAATGAAGCGCTATGTTCAGCTTGCCCATGACAATGGCTTTGACCGTATTTTTACATGTCTGATGTCATTAAAGCAGAAGGAAGAACGCCAGAAATTACAGCAAATTAACCAATTTGCTCAACAGTTAGGTTTTGACATTTCAGCTGATATTGCACCAGCCGTTTTTGATGATTTAGGCTATACCTATAAGGATATTGGCTATTTAAAAGAACATTTTTCTTTGGCAGCTATACGTTTAGACATGGGATTTTCAGGTCAGGAAGAAGCGCTGATGTCATTTGACGCAAGTAATCTGAAGATAGAATTAAATATTAGTAATGGTACGAAGTATGTCGATAATGTGTTATCTTACCAAGCAAATAAAGAGAATATTATTGGCTGTCATAATTTTTATCCAAGACGCTTTACTGGTTTATCTCGTCAGCATTTTTTACAAACATCACAATGCTTTAAGGAACACAATATAAGAACGGCAGCGATGATTTCCTCACAGCATGGTAAATTTGGACCTTGGGAGCAAACGGAACATGGTTTACCAACACTAGAGGAGCACCGTCAACTACCAGTTACTGTACAGGCAAAAGATTTATGGCACACGGGGCTAATTGATGATTGTATTATCGGCAATATGTATGCTTCAGAGGAAGAAATACGAGCATTAGGTCAATTAAATCGCTATAAGCTTGAATTAAAGGTGAGCCAGTCCTCAGATACTAGTAGTTTAGAGGAGACCATTCTTTTTCAGGAGCCTCATTTTAATCGTGGTGATGTTTCTGATTATGTCATTCGGAGTACTCAATCTCGAGTTAAATATAAAAATGAGGATTTTCCTATCCATGATACACGTCCACTTAAACTAGGTGATGTTACGATTGATAATAATCTTGATGTTCGTTATAAAGGTGAGCTCCAAATTGTTCTGAAGGACATTCCAAATGCTGGTTCCAGCAATGTCGTTGCTAGCATTGTCGAGGAAGAGCGATTTTTATTACCATATATTCAACCATGGGCATCATTTGGGTTTACAAAGTAAAGAATGGAGAGGAAGGGATTGAGTTATCAATCTCTTTTTCTTTATGGGGGGAAACATTGTTATGTATGTATTAGCAATTGATGGTGGTGGAACGAAAACGTCAGCAGTTATTTGTGATGAAAAGGGGAATATTTATGCTCAAGTGGTGACGACAAGAAGTAATCCAACAGCGATGGATAGAACCTCTTTTGAGGCAATTTTGCATACAATCATGCAAAATTTACAGCAGCAAAATCCACAAGCACTTGCAGAAGTTGCTAGCTGTTTTGCTGGTATGGCAGGAGTTCAGGAGCTACAAGCAGGAGGCATGGTTGAAGCTGTTTTACGACACTATGTTTCCAAAGCCGCAACAATTAGGGTGGATAATGATGCATTAATTGCTCTTTATGCAGGTACACTTGGCAAAGCAGGGATTGTTCAAATTGCTGGAACAGGGGCCATTACGATGGGGTACGATTGTCACCAACGCTTTCATCGAGTAGGTGGCTGGGGCTATCTTTTTGATGATGAAGGTAGCGGCTATGATTTAGGTGTTCAGCTGCTAAAAGCCGTATTTCAAAGTTATGATGGAAGAGCAACAGCTACACTCTTAACCGAAGCTGTGCTGCATCATTTTTCTGTAAAAACTGTGCCACAATTAATAGCCCATATTTATGGCGAGGAACATCCACGTACGGTCGTCGCCCCATTGAGTGTGTATATTTTTGAAGCAGCTGACAATGGGGATCTTGTAGCTAAGCAAATAATAGAAAATGCTTGTCAAAACTATTATAAGGCGATTAGGGCTTGCTATTTGGATATGCAGTGGGAGCAAGACGAAGTACCAGTCGTCTTAGTAGGTGGGGTGTTTACCAATGAAGCTCATTTTGTTTCAAGACTTCAAGCTATGGCACTAGAGGAAGCATTACCTTTTAGCTTTAAGACACCAGCTTTACCGCCAATTGGTGGGGCAGTAATAGCAGCATTTCAACAGCTAGACGTTCAGCCTCATATGTCTTTTGTTGAAGTATTTCAAAAAAATTATATATAGTAATCAAAGAGTAGTTGAAGTGATTCAATTGCTCTTTATAGTATGACTATAAGTAGGCAACTATTTTTTTCTTTATAATTTTCACTTGATGAATAACATGATAAAATGTAAGATAGGTTGTGTTTTTATCTTAGTATATAACTAGGTTTACTAATAAAATTTCATAGATGGAGAGTGTCAGGATGTTACATCAATTTTCACGTAACGAGCTCGCAATAGGAACAGAGGGTCTCGAAAAATTAAAAAATACAACGGTTGCCATTCTTGGTGTGGGTGGTGTGGGATCATTCGCTGCTGAGGCATGTGCACGCAGTGGGATCGGCCGCATCATTTTAGTTGATAAAGATAATGTAGATATTACAAATGTCAACAGACAATTAGTAGCATATCTATCTACTGTGGGCAAATCTAAATCAGCTGTAATGAAAGAGCGCATAGCAGATATTAATCCAGCATGTGAAGTGATTGATATGCATATGTTTTACACGGAAGAAACATATGAGGAATTTTTTGCACAAAACATTGATTATGTAATCGATGCAAGTGATACAGTTATGTATAAAATTCATTTAATGAAGGAATGTTTAAAGCGTAATATTCCTATTATATCAAGTATGGGTGCAGCAAATAAAATGGATCCTACTCGCTTCCAAATTGCTGATATATCAAAAACACACACAGACCCTCTAGCTAAAATCATACGTACAAAGCTACGAAAAGACGGAATTCATAAAGGGGTAACCGTTGTATTTTCGGATGAGAGCCCGATTGTCGTTCGACCAGATGTTGTAGAACATGTTGGGAAGCCAGATGCGGCGATCCGCAAAGCAAAGATGCCGCCATCGTCCAATGCTTTTGTGCCGTCAGTTGCAGGTTTAATTGCTGCTAGTTGGGTGGTCAATACCATCTTAAAAGATGTTAAAATTACTCGTGTACAAGGTTAAAGCCATACATTGCAACAAACAATATCATGGATTATTTTTGTAGAAGTAGCTACCTTCAATTTTTAGAGGTAGCTACTTTTTCTGTGTTACAATTAGACCGTTCTAAAAAGGAGGCGTAAACAGATGGAAAAAATTTATCAAATGGAATATAGAGGTTTAAATCTTTTCGATGAAATTAGCACAGTAGAGTTAGCTATAGATGAAGAAAAGCAAACCATCCATATTTTTGACGTTGGACAGGTTGTCAGCCCCATTTTTAATTTCGATGTATCGGCTTATGAATTATCAGATGGTTTTTATAAAATGGCGGATGTTCTGCGCCATAAGAAAATATTAACAGATCAATATGTAGAGGGTGATTTAACATTAAGTGAGTGGTTAATTAGGAATAATGCTTATTTTTATACACCAAAAAAGCGCATTAAAAAATATATGCAGGGTAGTATTCTCGAAATTGTTGATCAAGCACAGGAACAATGGTTATTTGATGAATATGTACAAAGGGTATAATTTTACCAAAATAGTTCCTCTTATGTACATAAAATGCTATTAATTCACGAAATTGTCTTATTTTTTTCATGTCTACACTTCTTCATATGGTTTATTGCTATAATTTGAATCATCCATAAGATAATCGATCAGTTTGTTTGGGTTGCTCATTGCTACTCAATGAATAGCAAAATGTGAAAACAACAAATGACATATGGGAGAGTGGGAAAATGGAAATTCAAGTAATTCGTGATCATTTAGATATTGTTAAACTTCAAGAGAAAATGAATGCCATTGTATTTGACTATTTGGATACCTCCAACAATTATCCGAAAGCCATGAGAGAATTAAATCCTTTATATACACAAGTAACAACATATTATAAGGCGTATATTGATCAGCGTGCTGGAGAATTACCAAGTGCGAATACGTATTGGCATTTATTTATCGATTGCTGTGCAAAATTATGTTACTTTTTAGCTGCATCGACTTATTATTCCTCAAATGCTTTACAAAAAACACCTGAAAAAGTGGAGCGTTTATTATCAATAGCTGCCTATTCTTTACCAAGTATCGAACAGGAAGAGAATGAACAATTATTAACAGATATCTTGGCCCTTTTAGCGGAAGTGCTAGAGGATGAAGAAAAAACGACAATAATACGCGATGAAGTGTTGTCCCAAAAAGGTGATGTGAAGAGCTGTCTAAAACAGTTTAAATTATTTGTTGATCAAGAACTATCAGCATAGACAAGACTAGACCATCTATTTTCAGAAAATAGCATATTAGACAAGAATCTACATAACTTATTCAATTAATTCTAGCTTTTTCTACAGTGTACGTTGTAGAAGATAATCGATTTACTTGCTTATTAAGTCTTGTAGATTCTTTTTTTATACAAGCATAAAAAAGACATGTTTTTTTAAAAGGTATTTATGAATTTTTGTCGAATTAGTTAAAAAATTGGTAGTACATATGCTCACTCTATTTGATGTTGTTCAAACTTATTGGAAGGGGGCTAGGCAATGATAGTAAACGGAATAGAAATAGATCTGGCGAATTTGGAAAAACCACTATTACTAATCAGCGAGGAAGATGAGCATCTATTTCAACGACTTATCCACTCAACGATTGAGCATGAGTTGATTCAATGTCAATTAGCTCTTTCTACAAGAAAATCGATTTCATTAGTCAGAGATATTTGGTTGGCGCTGTACAGGGATCGAGATAAATTATACGTCAATAGCGGTCATGCCATGCTATTTCCAATCCGTTTAATTCTTTTTGAGTTAGTTACACAAGCAGAATACTTTCAACGTTTAGCTAAAAAGTCACGAGATGATGAATGTCTTTCCCTTATTTATGCCGTTATTCTTTTACAATTTGTCTTGCAGTGGTTAAAGGATCGTTTTAGTAACAATCAAGAAGTATATGGTTCATTAAAACTATTATACCGAGTGTCAGATGATGAAGTACTTGATGAGGAATTTTTTGAAACAAGGGAACAAAAAATTGCAGAAGCAGTGGCTGTAAAAGCCATTCGCTTTGAAGTAAGAGAAAACAATCAAGAGTTCGCAAGTTTATTATATCAATCGTATAATTTAATTGTTTTTTTGCATAGTAAGGCAAATGAAGAAGATGGAGAAGAATCCATTTTGCCATCGCTTCGCCATATAGCTGAACCTTTAAAACAATTTTACAAGGAACGTTACACAACTAATAACCCGAGCTTTACAGGATGATTGCCAGTGTAGTCTTCATTATAAAAAAAGCAAAGTCACTAGCAATTGTGACTTTGCTTTTGTGCTTTTATTGATGAAATGATTTGAGCTTTTCGTAAATGCCTGCCATTCGTTTTTCTTCACCAGCAATCACCGGTTTATAAAATTCTGTTCCTACAAGCTCATCGGGTAAATATTGCTGATCCACCCAACCGCCAAAAGTGCCAATCGGCGTGTTATGTGGGTATTGGTAGCCGACATGCCCTAAATCTTTCGCACCTTCATAATGAGCATCGCGTAAATGGTGTGGAATATCACCTGTTCTCCCTTCATGAATGGCCGTTATGGCAGCATCAATTGCAGCAATAGCGGAATTGGATTTGGATGATAAACACATTTCAATAACAGCACTTGCAAGTGGTATTCGCGCTTCTGGTAATCCGAGTCGTTCTGCTGCTTGGACTGCTGCCAACATATGAGGGCCGACTTCAGGATTGGCTAAACCTATGTCTTCGTAGGCCATAACAAGGAGTCGTCTGCAGACAGCTACTAAATCACCTTTTTCTAATAAATGCGCTAAATAATATAAAGCGGCATTTGTGTCACTACCTCGTACAGATTTTTGCAAGGCAGATAGTAAATTATAAAAATGAGAACCTTTTTTATCGCCATAAACACCAATGCGGCTAATGAGGTGCTCAATGATGTGGTCAGCTGCAATGGCTTGCCCATCCACCTCATCGCTTGCATAGTAAATAGATTCAAGTAAAGTCAATGCCTTTCGTGCATCTCCATTAGCTGCTCCAGCAATTTGTTCGATTTGAGCATCAGTTAATGCAAAATGATATTTACCAAGGCCTCGTTTTTCATCCGCTAGAGCTTTTTTTATAAGCTCAATTAAATGATCTTTTGTTAGCCGTTTTAGTTGATAAATCTCCCCACAACGTGAACGGATAGCTGGATTCACATCATGGTAAGGATTTTCCGTTGTAGCACCAATCAATACAATGGAGCCGTTTTCAACATGTGGTAATAAAGTATCCTGCTGTAATTTATTGAAACGATGAATCTCATCTAAAAAAAGGAGTACTTTTCCGGAAATTCTAGCTTCTTGTACAATATCTTCCACATCTTTTTTACCAGCACGAGTTGCATTCAGTGCAAAGAAAGGGAGCTTTGAGCTTCCTGCAATAGCATTCGCGATAGATGTTTTACCAATGCCGGGCTCTCCGTATAGCAACATCGAAGGTACATGTTCGTTTTGAATCATTTTATAAAGGGCTGTGTTGGGACCAATGAAATCCTGATGACCAACAATCTCATCAAGGGTTAAAGGACGCATTCGAAAAGCGAGTGGTTCATTGTGCATAATAATTCCCCCTTTCAGTCGTTGTCATGTTTTGCTTCGACCATGTTTTTACGTTAAAATAAAGCGCTGATGGTCATTTTTGAACGAGTATGAATCGCATTTATTAGTATATCATATCCTTCTAGGTGTATTTCCGAGTTCTTCAAGAGGAGATTATGATATACTGTTGGTAGTATTTTTGACTAGACTAATTGAGGGTGATAAAATGAAAATTTCAACAAAGGGCCGTTATGGGCTTACGATTATGATTGAATTAGCAAAGCATTATGGGGAAGGACCTATTCCATTGCGTAAAATTGCTGCGGAAAAAGAGCTTTCTGAAGCATATTTAGAGCAATTAGTGTCCCCGCTTCGTAATTCAGGCTTAGTAAAAAGTGTACGTGGTGCTTATGGTGGTTATATGCTAGCGAATCCACCTAGCGAAATTTCAGCTGCCCATGTTATTAGTGTACTAGAAGGGCCGATTCAACCTGTAGAGGGTATCGAAAATGAGGAAGCACCACAACGAGAGCTATGGCTTCGTATTCGTGATGCGGTAAAAAATGTATTAGACACAACAACAATTGAAGATTTAGCACAATATACAGAAGAAAATGTAGCAGAAGGCTATATGTTCTATATTTAAAATGTTTAGGCTAAAGCGCTGCTCCCCCATTCTTATCATATGTTGGTTGAAGTAATGGACTTCAAGCTGAATGCTTTTGACAAGCGAATGATAATCAATGTGGGTTCCAGCGCTTTTTATCAAAAAGGAGTTTTTTAAACATGAATTCATATATCTATCTCGATCATGCAGCCACATCTCCGATGAACGGCCAAGTCATAGAAGCGATGACAACTGCTATGCAGCAAGTATTTGGCAACGCATCAAGTATTCATGGAGCAGGTCGAGAAGCACGAAAATATTTGGACGATGCTCGTGAGGTATTAGCCAATTCCATTGGTGCTCAGGCGGGGGAGATTATTTTAACAAGTGGTGGTACGGAAGCTGATAATACGGCTATCTTTGGGACTGTCTATGCCCGTGCGAATGAAGGAAAACACATTATTACAACTCAAGTTGAGCATCATGCGGTGTTACATACTTGTGAAAAACTTGAACGGGAAGGCTTCGACGTGACCTATTTACCAGTAGACCAAATGGGACGTGTAGCGGTGGAGGATGTCCAAAAAGCACTCCGTGAAGATACCATTTTAGTAACGATTATGTATGGTAATAATGAGGTAGGTACGATTCAGCCTATTGCGGAAATTGGTGAGCTATTGCGTAATCATCAGGCTACATTCCATACAGATGCTGTACAGGCTTATGGCTTAGAGGCGATAGATGTAGACCAATTACAAGTTGATTTATTAAGTGTATCCGCTCATAAAATCAATGGTCCTAAAGGAATTGGATTCCTTTACCAAAAGACGGGCACACCGTTAGCGAGTTATGCTTTAGGAGGCGCACAAGAGAAAAAACGTCGCGCAGGTACTGAAAATATACCAGCTATTATTGGTTTTGCAAAAGCTGTACAAGTTGCAAATGAGTTGCGTGAAGAAAAGCGTTCACTATACAATCACTTTAAGCAAATTATGCTTGATGTTTTTTCACAGGAAAAGTTAGCGTTCCATGTGAATGGCAATGAGGAGCAGTCATTACCGCATATTCTAAATATCAGTTTTGATGGCATGGAAGTAGAATCATTTTTAGTAAATCTTGATATAGCAGGAATTTGTGTATCGAGTGGATCGGCATGTACTGCTGGATCAATTGATCCATCACATGTGTTAGTCGCTATGTTTGGACAAGGTTCAGAGGAATTAAGAAACTCCATTCGATTTAGCTTTGGTCAGGATTTAACGGAAAATGATATTCGAAGTGCAGCTGAGAAGACGGCACAAATTGTGAAAAAACTAGCTAAAAAATAATTTGCGAAACGAATGTTATGTTCTACAAATTTTGAAGAACGAACTGTAAATAGATAAAAGAAAAGGTGAACACAATGAAAGAAACACGTGACCCCTCACAAATTCGCGTTGTTGTCGGCATGTCTGGTGGGGTTGATTCCTCGGTAGCTGCATACTTGTTAAAACAACAAGGGTATGAAGTAATCGGGATCTTTATGAAAAACTGGGATGATACGGACGAAAACGGTGTTTGTACAGCAACAGAAGATTATGATGATGTAATAAAAGTATGTAATCAAATAGGTATCCCATATTATGCCGTTAATTTCGAAAAACAATACTGGGATAAAGTTTTCACATACTTTTTAGAAGAATATAAAGCAGGACGTACTCCGAACCCTGATGTAATGTGTAATAAAGAGATTAAATTTAAAGCATTTTTAGAGCATGCCATGAACCTTGGCGCTGATTACTTAGCAACAGGTCACTATGCACGTATTGACCGCAGTGATGACGGGGAAGTCAAAATGTTACGCGGTGTTGATGACAATAAGGATCAAACATACTTTTTAAACCAACTATCACAGGAGCAATTATCTCACGTCATGTTCCCTATTGGTGATATTGAGAAAAAAGAAGTGCGTAAAATTGCAGAAGAAGCAGGATTAGCAACTGCAAAGAAAAAAGATTCAACGGGCATTTGCTTTATCGGAGAACGTAATTTCAAAGAATTTTTAAGTCAATATTTACCAGCTCAACCTGGCAAAATGGAAACGATGGATGGCGTTGTGATGGGACAGCATGATGGTTTAATGTACTATACACTTGGTCAACGACATGGTCTTGGTATTGGTGGAGATGGTGAGCCATGGTTTGTATTAGGAAAAGATTTAGAGCGAAATGTTCTACTTGTAGGACAAGGATTTGACAACGAGTATTCATACTCTACATCTTTAACTGCTGTGAAAATGAATTATACTTCGACAAAAAAATTGCCTGGGAAATTTTCATGTACAGCAAAATTCCGTTACCGTCAAACTGATACTCCAGTAGAAGTTGAAGTTTTACCAGATGGCCGTGCTCATATTATTTTTGCTGAGCCTGTTCGTGCTATCACTCCTGGACAAGCAGTTGTTCTTTATGATGGAGAAGAATGTATGGGTGGCGGAACAATTGACGAAGTCTTTAAAGGTAATGAAAAACTAACATATGTTGGATAGTTTGCGTTAAGACTGCTTTTACTGCCTCTTGGCTTCATAGAAGCAGTCTTTCGCTACATAAGAGGTGAAGAACGAATGAATTTTAATGAACAAGGCATTCAAGCATTTCAAGAAAAACGTTATGAGGATGCTGCACAATTATTTACAAAAGCAATTGAAGCAGAGCCAGAAAATGCTATTGGATATGTGAATTTTGGGAATCTATTAGCGGTGCTCGAAGATACAGAACGTGCTGAGCGTTTCTTTCAGAAGGCCATTACTGTGGATGAAACAGCGGCTACAGCTTATTATGGTTTAGCCAATCTATATTACAATGCAGAACGCTATAATGAAGCAGTGAAGCTTTATGAGCAAGCATTAAAGCATCATATTGAAGGCGCGGATGTCTATTATATGATGGGCAAATGTTTTGAACGCATGGAAAATTCAAAATTGGCATTGCCTTATTTACAACGTGCCGTGGAGCTTGCTCCCGAAGATACACAGATTCGATTAGCCTATGCCATTGTGCTATGTGCGTTAGAAATGTTTGAGGAAGGGAAGAAGGAACTGGATCTTTTAATTGAGCAGGATTGGAATAATGCAGATGCACACTATAATTTAGGTGTACTGTATGCCGTGTCCACAGAACAAACAGAAGATGCGATGTATCATTTGAAACAAGCATTTACATTAGAGCCTGAATATGATCAAGCACGTTATATTTACGATATGATTGCACAACGATTTAACTAATACATGCTAAGCAGCAAGAGCCGAATTGACAACTTGCTGCTTTTGTATTTTATCTCAATCGGTGGTGTTACCGTCAATCTATTACATAAAAATAATCCCTTCCTCTTTTCTTTTCAGTTCAAACTTGGTAATGTATGTCATGCAGGAAAGGAAAAGGTGACAAAATGAATAAAGTATTTACTGCACTATTACTTGTAACAGCACTTGCTGCCATTGAAGGTACCATTGTTAGTACAGCCATTCCAAGTATTACCGCTGATTTATTAGGAGTTGACTTAATAAGCTGGATATATTCCGCTTATTTACTGGCTTCTGCAATTGCCGCCATTATCTTTGGAAAGCTAGCCGATTTATTTGGTCGCAAACGGATGATTATTATCGGAATCATTATTTTTTTAACGGGTTCCATGCTATGTGGCTTAGCACAATCGATGGAGCAATTAATTGTGTTTCGTGCGATCCAAGGGATTGGTGCAGGTTCCATTTTACCAATCACATTAACGATGGTTGGAGAGCTGTTTAAATCTGAGAAAGAACGTGCCAAAGGACAAAGCTATTTAAGTATGGTATGGGGCGTGTCTGGCGTGGTTGGTCCTTTATTTGGTGGCTTTATCGTTGACCAAGTGTCATGGCATTTTATCTTTTTCATTAACATCCCATTCGGCTTAGCTTCTATTTATTTAATAGCTAAACATTATAAGGAACAGCTTGAGGCCGTAAAGCGTAAAATTGATTACCTCGGTGCTATGTTATTTACTATTGGTATGGTGGCGTTGTTATTTGTCATAATTGAAAACAGCAAAACGCAGGCTTGGTTATCAAGTCAATCAATTCTTATGTATGGAATCGCAGCTATATTCTTAGGTGTTTTTATTTGGGTAGAGCTACGAGCTGAAGAACCCATTATTCCATTAACACTGTTTAAAAATGGTCGACTCATGGTCATTAATGCCTTAACATTAAGCGCAATGTCTATTGTCATTGGTGTAACAGTTTATATACCGATATTTGCACAAAGTGTTCTTGGAAAAAATGCAACACAAGCAGGCTTAATATTAACACCGATGTCAGTTTTCTGGACGGTGAATTCCATTTTGGCTGGTTATTTAATTGGACGTTTAACGAATAAGCGCATTATTCAAATGGGAACGATTTTGCTTGTTATAGGTACACTATTGCTTGCAAGATTATCTGAAGGCTCCAGTGATTTCAGTGCCTATTTTGGTTCTTCCTTAATTGGATTGGGTATGGGCTTTATTATGCCGATGTTAATGATTTCAATCCAAAAGGTTGCCAATCCAAAGCAACTTGGTATATCTATAGGTTTGAACTCATTTACCAATACATTTAGTCAAGCAATGGGCGCAGCTCTATTTGGGATGATTTTTAACCTTGCAACGAGTGAAAAAATGGCTTCATTGGGCAAAGGTGAAATTCAATTAAATGGGGAATTTGCAAAAGGTGGCTTTAGTCTAGAAGAAATTAGCTTTTTAAAGGAAACTATTGCAAATGGTGTAAGCTATGTATATATAGCTACCCTTATTTTTGCAGTTTGTACCCTGATTTTCTCTTTCTTTGTAGCAACAAAGTCCAAAGCATAGTTTAATTGGAAAATCCACTTGACCTTCTGCGGGAAGGAACATGATTTATTTTTCTCGCAGAACACCAAGTGGATTTTTATCATCTTATTCTTTATTTTTGCTAGGAAATTCTGCTAAATAGTTAGCTAAATGAGAGATAGGGGTACTATCTAACAATGAAGGCTCAGTCTCATTTTCTTTTAAAATATTGATTTCTTTATTTAACCGTTCCATTTTTCGATCTAACTCAGCTGCTTGTAGGGCGGCTTCTTTTAATTCAATTCGTATATGCTCGGGTACTTCTTTGTTATATTTATAATAAATTTTATGTTCCAAGCTTGCCCAGAAATCCATTGCTATTGTACGAATTTGGATTTCTGTATAAACCTTTTCCATATGGTCTGACATAAAGATCGGGATTTTAATAATGAGATGTAAGCTTTGGTAACCATTTTCTTTTGGATGGGCAATATAATCTTTTACCTCTACAACCTCTATGTCATGCTGCGCCTGTAACATGGCGCTTACCTTGTAAATATCCTCTACAAAAGAACAGGTGATCCGAGCCCCTGCTATATCACGGATGTTTTCACGAACGGCTTCCATTGAAGGAGGAAGCTCTTTTTTCATCATCTTCGCTAAAATACTTTTTGGTGTTTTTACACGTGTCGATATATGCTCAATTGGATTATATTCGTGTATTAACTTAAATTCTTCTTGTAAGATATTAATTTTCGTCTCCACTTCTTGTAGGGCAAATTTATAGGCTAAAAAGAAGCGTGTGAGTTCAGTTTGAAATGACTTTAAAGAGTTTACTTCAAATTCGGTTTTCATACCTCATAAATCCTTTCTCTTAGTAAAATACTTATTATTTGTGCGATGGTTCGTTTATGTAGCTTTTAATGTAGTAGGCGATGATACTCCAATACGCTTATATGCTATACAATATAGAACTCCCATTACAAATAAAAGGTTTCAGAAAGACAAGAATGGATTAATAGGATGAGAAGTGGGGATTAAACAAAGGGGAATGAGTTGCCCCTTTATTTTAACTAATAATTTCAGCATTTAAGTTATAACGCTTATTAAACTCATCTACAAAAACTTGTAAATCTATATAGGTTCCAATATAAGGTTCGGTTTCTTGATCACGTAAGAAGCCACATGTAGCCTTTAATGATTTTGAAAACTCTAGTAACATTTGCTCGTTATCCAGTTGTACGTGAATCGCAAGAGAATCGTCTTTTTTATTAACCTTGAAATATTTTCCGTCAATGATACGTTCTAAATTCGTTTCTTGAAAAGGGAAAACAAAATCCTTATAAATTAGCTTCACAAAATCCCGTCCTTTTTACAATATTTCACTACATCTGTATATGGTAAATCTCCGCCAAAAAGAGAGAGGGCACTTCCGATGGTCACATGCAGTTTTCCGTTGGCTAATAGGTTAAATTTTTCTAAGTCTTCAACTGAACGAACACCGCCAGCGTAAGTGGTTGGGATGGAAGTCCAAGCAGCTAAATCCTGTACCAAACTTTCTTGCATTCCGCCTTTTTTCCCTTCCACATCAACAGCGTGAATTAAAAGTTCATCACAAAACTGCTCAATATAGGCTATGGACGTTGCATTGACTTCGAAATGACTAAATCTGGTCCATTTATCTGTTACGACAAACCACTTTCCATCACGCATCTTACAACTGAGGTCAATGACGAGACGTTCTTTACCAATTAATTGGTTTAAATGTTTTAAACGTACTAAATCTAGCTGACCATCATGAAAAATATAGGATGTGACAATGACATGTGAAGCCCCTGCATCTATAAATTTTTGTGCATTTTCAGCTGTAATGCCACCGCCAATTTGTAAGCCTTGGGGGTAGGCAGCTAAAGCAGCTAAAGCGGCTTCTTCATTTCCTGAACCAAGCATGATGACGTGACCACCCGTTAACTGATCTTTTGCAAACAGTTGAGCAAAGTAGCTAGCATCATGATTAGAAATATAATTTTCTACGACGGCTTGATCCGTATACCCTAGAGTGCTCCCGACAATTTGTTTTACTTTGCCTTCATGTAAATCGATGCAAGGTCTAAATTCCAATGACTTCACAATCCTTCCGTGCTACTAATTCATATTCATCATAGCATGGAACGATAGTAAAAGGCGGAGAATTGTCATTTGTCAAAATAATGTAAAAATAAAGAGAGGAAAACATTTTTCTCTACGATATTTTTCCTAGGCTATGGTAAAATAAAAAGATTGAAAACAATTAAGAAAGGACGATCCGAACATGACAGATCATTTAGATTTATTCGAGCTCAATAAATTTTTTATACTCGGACGTCCAATCGTCTCCATTTTTCATAATGCACAAAATATGTATTCGATTGTACGTGTGAAAATTCAAGAGACAAACTTACAATATGAAGATAAAGAGATTATCATTGTTGGTTATTTTCCACCGCTACAAATGGATGAGCAATATCGTTTTACAGGGATTCTAAAGCAACATCCTAAATATGGAGCTCAATTTCAAATTGAGACTTTTACAAAAGAGGTACCTGCAACCGAACAAGGCATTATACATTACTTATCCAGTGATTTATTCGTAGGAATTGGGAAAAAAACGGCTGAAACGATTGTTGAAAAATTAGGAGCTAATGCACTCCGTGTTATTTTGGAAGATCCTAGCGCGCTCGATGCTGTACCACGGCTATCTACTGAAAAAAAAGAAGTGATTCATCGCACCATTGAGCAAAACTTAGGCTTAGAACGAGTGATGATTCAGTTAAATGAGTGGGGCTTTGGACCACAGCTCGGGATGAAAATTTATCAAACCTATCGAACTGAAACAATTGAATTATTAACAGAAAATCCATACCGTTTGATTGAAGATGTTGAGGGGGTTGGTTTCTTTCGAGCTGACGAATTAGGTGCGAAATTAGGCATTACTGGCAAACATCCTGATCGTGTCAAAGCAGCGATTTTCCATGTTTTAAATACGGCTGCATTATCGGATGGACATGTATATCTTGATGCTGAACATGTTTTGCCCCTCGTTAAGGATATGCTTGAACAAAGCCAACGACAGGAGATCCCATTTGAAGACATTTCTAAAGCGTGTATCGAACTGCGTGAAGAGGGAAAAATTTGTGGTGAAGAAACTCGGTTATATTTACCATCACTTTATTTTTCTGAGGTAGGCATTGCATCGAAAATTGTTTCGCTCATTGAACGAAATAATAAGGCGGAGCATTTTAGTAAAGATGAAATTCGTAAAGCTATTGGTGAAACAGAGGAGTTACTTAATGTTACCTATGCCGAAACACAGGCCAATGCTATTGAGCAAGCCTTAAATTCAGCGGTCATGATTTTAACGGGCGGCCCTGGGACTGGGAAAACGACTGTTGTCCGTGGAGTCGTTGAAGTATATGCAAAGCTGCATGGCTTATCATTAAACCCAAAAGAATATGCGCAAAAAGAGGAGCCTTTTCCAATCATTCTTTGTGCACCAACTGGACGTGCTGCTAAACGATTAGCTGAATCGACTGAACTTCCTGCAATGACTATTCATCGACTACTTGGCTTTACAGGGCAAGAAAAAGAAGAAGAGACAGAGCGTGAGGTGACTGGCAAGCTGATTATTGTGGACGAAATGTCCATGGTGGATACATGGCTTGCTCATCAGTTATTAAAAGCATTACATGAAGATGTTCAGGTTGTCTTTGTTGGTGACCAGGATCAGCTTCCACCCGTAGGTCCAGGACAGGTGTTAAAGGATTTATTAGCATCCAAGCAATTGCCGACGGTTGAATTAACTGATGTCTACCGGCAAGCTGAAGGTTCTACGATTATTGAACTTGCCCATCAAATAAAAAAAGGAACCATTCCCAATGATCTTACAGCCAAAACATCAGATCGTTCATTTATTAAGGCTTCAGCTGATCAGGTTGCGAATGTCGTTACGCAAGTTGTAAAAAGTGCGGTGGCAAAAGGTCAAGAAATTCGTAATATTCAAGTGCTAGCCCCCATGTATAAAGGACCTGCTGGCATTGATAATTTAAACAAAATGATACAAGAGCTCATCAATCCAAATGATACGGGTACTCGAAAAGAGCTTGTCTTCGGTGATGTCACCTATCGGATAAAGGATAAAGTCCTGCAGCTAGTCAATCAACCTGAAAGTAATGTTTTTAATGGTGATATGGGGGAAGTCATAAGTATTATTAAGGCGAAGGAAACAATAGAAAAGCAAGATTTACTAGTCGTTTCCTTCGATGGTATTGAAGTAACCTATCAACGTAGTGATTTAAATCAATTGACATTAGCCTATTGTTGTTCAATCCATAAATCACAAGGCTCTGAGTTTCAAACCGTTATTATGCCTGTTGTCAGAGGATATTCAAAAATGTTGCGTCGTAACCTTTTATACACAGGCATTACACGTGCAAAAAATTTCTTGATACTTTGTGGCGAACCTGATGTGCTGGCAGATGGCTTACAGCGTACGGACGATCTACAGCGATTCACTTCCTTACGAGCTAGACTCAACCCAATGGATCTGAATGATGAGATTATTGAAGTCGAGGCAGTCTCAGTGGAAGAAGAAGAGAGTAAAGAGCTATCCAATGAACAAAAGCTAACGGCAGAAACAGCACCTTATATTCATCCGATGATTGGTATGGAGGATATCTCTCCGTATGATTTTTTGGATGACTAAAGTAGTTACCTCGATCAATAAGAACATGTACCCGATTAGACTGACAGTATCTAATCGGGTTTTTTCTACTTAGCTGTGTCGTCACCTAATTTTTGGACATTTCATATACTAGATAAGTACAAAAACATAGGAAATGTATAGGGGTGACAGTATGGCAATAATGACAGGGCAGCAGTATATTGAGCGCATTGATGCTTTGAAAACGTATATTTCGATTGATGGAGAAGTTGTGACAGGAAAGGTGTCAGAACATCCTGCCTTTAAAGGGGTTATGCAAAGTCAAGCGAAACTTTTTGATATACAACATCAAAGGGCACTTCTTGAAAAAATGACATACGAATCGCCAACTAGTAAAGAGAGAGTCGGCATGTCATTTCTTCAGGTTTTGACCCCAGAAGATCTTGTGAAAAGACGCCAAGCTGCAAGGGAATGGGCCTTAGCATCTAACGGTTTTTTAGGAAGAAGTCCTGATTATATGAATACGACGTTAATGGCCCTAGCTTCTGCATCAGATTTTTTAAAAGATAAACCAAACTGTTTTCCTGAGCATTTACTAAAGTTTTATGAGTATGCTCGTGAAAATGATATAACGATGACACATACCTTTATCGAACCACAAGTGAATCGTCAGCGCTACTACCATGAAAATGAAGATATTACGATTGCGGCAAAAATTACCGAGAAGACAAGTGAAGGTTTAGTCATTAAAGGGGCAAGATTATTAGCAACACAGGGTGGTATAACAGATGAATTGCTCGTTTTATCTACAAATGGCTATGATGAAGGAAAAGGTTTCGGCTTTTCTATACCGAGTAATACGAAGGGCTTAAAGTTTTTATGTCGACAATCTTTTGTAGGCGGACATTCTACTTTTGATCACCCTTTGAGTGCTCGTTTTGAAGAAATGGATGCGATCGTTGTATTTGATGATGTAGTTGTCCCATGGGATCGTGTTTTTTACTATGAAAATGTCGACGTTGCTAATCAATTTATGAATGTGAGTGGATTCCAGGCCTATGGCTTGCATCAAGTACTGTCTCGTCAAATTGCCAAGACGGAGTTTATCCTAGGGGTCATACAATCAATTGTGGATACAATTAATATTGGAGAATACCAACATGTACATCAAAAAGTGGTGGATGTCATTGTGGCTTTAGAAACGATGAAAGCATTACAATTAAAATCAGAAATAGAGGCACAGAGAGATTTGTTTGGCTTTATACGACCTGACCTATCCACGCTACAGGTCGCGATTCAAATTTTCCCGAAAGTGTATCCAACCTTCACAGATATTGTCCAGCTACTTGGGGCAAGCGGTTTAATGTCTATACCAAGTGCAAAAGCATTTGCAACAGATGACGGTGATCTTGATCACTACTTACAATCAATCCGAGATACAGGCGAAGAGCGAGTAAAAAAGTTCCGTTTGGCTTGGGATTTAACGATGAGTAGTTTTGGCACAAGACAAACACTTTATGAACGCTTTTTCTTTGGTGACCCTGTACGTTTAACTAGCCTGCTCTATCAGTCTTATCATCGGGAGCATTTCGTTCAGAGAGTGGAAGATTTCTTGAAGAGTGATTGATTAATTGTTTGACAGTTGTGATTGTATCCGCTATGATTTGTAGGAATAAAAGAATAAACTCCCTTCGTTAGGTGAGGCTCCTATGCTGGAGATACGCTACTACCCAAAAATGTCGAGAGACGCCAATGGGTCAACAGAAATCATCGAAATAAGGTGTTTTTTAACGTAGCTGGACATAATCCTATGCCGCATAGTGCTAAAACTCAACGTTTGAAGGTAACAAGCATGCAATGTTTTTTATTGCTATTTTTTGATATGTGTATTCAACACGCCTTCATTCGTAGAAGGCGTGTTTTTGTTATGAAAGGAAGGTGATGAGAAATGGATAGTAGTCCTGAGCCGAATAAGTACTATTTAGGTAAACAGCAACAATTAAAAAGTCGTCAATTTCTGATCACCGACGCAGACAAAAGGTAAGTTTGATTACCTTTTGTTACTTTCTCATAACAAAACACGAGGTGAAGTATAATGATTAAAATTCACTATTATGAAAGCAATAGTAAGACAGTGCAACATGATTTCAATATGCTTGATATACAACTTCCTATTCCTAACGGAGATTTATTATGGGTGGATTTATATGCTTATCAATATAATGAATTAAATAATATAGCAGATGTCTTTGGCTTTCATCCACTAGCAGTGGAAGATTGCTTACATGAAGGATCACGTCCTAAAATGGATAACTATGGTGATTATAAATTTTTTGTTTTCCATGCGCCTATCTACAATGAAAAAAGTAACAATGAAATTACAACTGTTGAGTTAAATATTTTTATGGGGCCAAATTATGTAGTCACTGTTCATAAACAGAAATTACAATGGCTTGGTCATATGGAAAAGGTTTGCTTCAATAGTTCAACGTATATGGAAAAAGGCACTGATTTTTTACTGCATACGATTATTGATGGAATTACAGATGAGTATTTTCCGGTATTAGAGCGCATCCGAGCACGCATTGATGAACTGGAAGAAGAAATTTATGATTATCAACCAAAAGTCGTTACCGAGGAATTTCTTGCGCTGAAGCGGAACATTATTTTAATTCGCCAAGCTATTATGCCGCAAAGAAGAATTTTTTCAACTATGAATGGTCAATGGAAATTTGACATTCAAGAAGATAATATTCCATTCTATAAAGATTTAAATGACCATTTAGAACGTCTTGTTGATTCTACGGAGACCTATCGTGATTTAGTCAACAGTACGCTAGATACGTATTTTTCAATTATTAGTGGGAAATCTATTGAAAAACTAAACTTATTAACGGTGATCTCGACAATTATGTTACCACTTTCTGTGATTACTAGCTTTTTTGGTATGAATGTACCTTTACCTTATCAAGACTCGCCGATTACAACAATTACGATCAGTGCCTTCTTAGTGTTATTTACATGGGGCATGTGGGTCTATTTCAAAAAAATGATTGCATAGCTATCGTTTGTTATACTAGTACTAATTGACAGCACAATAATTTTTTTTTATAATTTTCGATAGAAAAAGTAAAAACGATGATGGAGACAGTACGTATTTGTGTGTGAAAAGAAAGGGATTTCTAGGCTGAAAAAATCCTCACAACAGCAAATGCCGAAAGCTACTCCAGAGTGCAGCTAATCCCTGCCGTTCACTGACGTTACAAGTGCTAAAGAGGTAAGTAAGAGCGTTTACTTACAACTAGGGTGGTACCGCGAGACAAATGACAAGTCCTCGTCCCTTTTTTGGGGATGAGGGCTTTTTTTATTTTCTTCGGTAGAACCTTAAAGGTGTAATTCATGTAGATTGCAGGATTCATATCGTGATTTTACAATATAAAAAATAGGAGGAATTTATCCAATGAAAGCAGTAGATATTCGCCGAATGTATTTGGAATTTTTTAAAGAAAAGGGGCATCATCATGAGCCATCAGCACCTCTTGTGCCAATAAATGATCCATCATTACTTTGGATTAACTCTGGTGTTGCGACACTTAAACCGTATTTTGATGGTCGTGTCATTCCTGATAATCCACGTATTACAAACGCACAAAAATCAATACGTACAAATGATATTGAGAATGTTGGGAAAACGGCTCGTCACCATACGTTCTTTGAAATGCTTGGAAACTTCTCTATTGGTGACTACTTCAAAAAAGAGGCTATTCATTATGCATGGGAGTTTTTAACAGATAAGAAGTGGATGGGCTTTGATCCAGAATTATTATCGATTACAATTCACCCTGAAGATCAAGAAGCTTATGATGTGTGGCATCAAGAAATTGGTATTCCAGAAGAACGTTTAATTCGTTTAGAAGGGAACTTCTGGGATATCGGAGAAGGTCCATCTGGTCCGAACTCAGAGATTTTTTATGATCGTGGCGTAGAATACGGCTCAGATGAAAATGACCCTGAGATGTACCCAGGTGGGGAGAATGAACGTTATCTTGAAATTTGGAACCTTGTGTTTTCTCAATTTAACCATAATCCTGATGGCACTTACACGCCACTACCAAAACAAAATATTGATACAGGTATGGGCTTAGAGCGTATTGTATCCGTTGTTCAAAATGTACCAACGAACTTTGATACAGATTTATTTATGCCAATTATTGAAAAAATCGAGGAATTTGCTAACCGTCAATATAAACGTCCGTCCGAAGTAGACTTAAATGAAATTTTCGGCTCAGAGGAAGATATTAATACACCATTTAAAGTGATTGCAGACCATATTCGTACAGTAGCATTCGCAATTGGTGATGGAGCACTTCCTTCAAACGAAGGCCGTGGCTATGTACTTCGTCGCTTATTACGTCGTGCTGTTCGTTATGCAAAACAAATTGGTATTGAAAAACCATTTATGTTTGAATTAGTGCCAACTGTGGGTAAAATTATGGAAGACTTCTATCCAGAGGTAACGGAAAAATGTGAATTTATTCAACGCGTTATTAAAAATGAAGAACTTCGTTTCCATGAAACATTAGATGGAGGTCTTGCTATCTTTAATGAAGTAGTTGAATCACAAAAAGCAGCAGGCCATGATTATATTCCAGGTGCAGATGCTTTCCGTTTATATGATACTTATGGCTTCCCTATCGAATTAACAGAGGAATACGCAGAGGAAGTAGGCATGAAAGTAGATCATGATGGCTTCGAGGCGGCGATGGAAGAGCAACGTGAGCGCGCTCGTGCAGCACGTCAAGATGTTGATTCCATGCAAGTACAAAATGAGGTATTAGCAAACTTAACAGTTGCAAGTGAATTTGTTGGCTATGATACGTTAACAGCTAATACTGAAATTGCTGCAATGATCGTCAATGGCCAAGTTTCCAAAGTAGCTTCAGAAGGTCAAGAAGCATTAGTCATTTTAGCAAAAACACCTTTCTATGCTGAAATGGGCGGTCAAATTGCCGACAGCGGTACAATTTCAAATGATAGCTTTACTGCTGTAGTTAAAGATGTTCAAAAAGCACCAAATGGGCAACCGCTTCATACTGTAGTAGTTGAATCTGGTGAAATGCATGTAGAAGATGCAGTGCAAGCAGTAGTAAATCGTGATGACCGTAATTTAATTATTAAAAACCATACAGCAACACATATTATGCAACGTGCATTAAAAGATGTGTTAGGCGACCATGTTAACCAAGCTGGTTCTTATGTAGGTCCTGACCGTTTACGTTTTGACTTCTCACACTTTGGTCAAGTTACAAAAGAAGAGTTACAACAAATCGAACGTATTGTAAATGAAAAAGTGTGGGATGATATAGAGGTCATTATTGAAGAAAAAGCTATAGATGAAGCGAAAGCAATGGGTGCAATGGCATTGTTCGGTGAAAAATATGGTGATGTTGTTCGTGTAGTTTCAATCGGAGATTATTCTATTGAGCTATGTGGTGGTATTCATGTAAAACGTTCTTCTGAAATCGGCTTCTTCAAAATTGTTTCAGAAGGTGGTATTGGTGCAGGGACTCGCCGTATTGAAGCTGTTACAGGTAAAGTTGCTTATGAAGCGGTTAAAGAAGAAGAGGCTCTATTAAATGAAGCAGCTGCATTATTAAAAGCAAACCCTAAAGATATCGTAACGAAAGTTCAGGCATTACAAGCTGACTATAAAGAATTACAACGTGAAAATGAAGCTTTATCGCAAAAAATCGCTAATGCTCAAGCAGGAGCTATTGTTGATGCAGCACAGACAATTGGAGATGTGACGGTTCTATCTACAAAAGTAGAAGCGAAGGATAACAATCAACTGCGTCAAATGATGGATGACCTGAAAGCGAAAATGCCAAAAGCAGTTATCGTACTAGGGGCTGTTGATGGCGAAAAAGTAATGCTATGTGCAGGTGTTTCCAAAGAATTAGTTGGTGGCAATTACCATGCGGGGAATATTGTGAAAATGGTCGCAGAAGCATGTGGTGGTAAAGGTGGCGGTCGTCCAGATATGGCGATGGCAGGTGCAAAAGATGCTTCAAAACTTGATGAAGCACTACTTTCTGTGTATGATTATGTTAAATCCATTTAATTAATTCACCAAAACATGTTATAATAAAGAGAAATTGGAGATGAGCTTGTTTGCACATCTCCTTATTTCTGAAAGCGAGGTGCTGGTCATGAGTTCATTTGATCAAACGATGAAATTTAATTTTCCAGAAGAATCAATGGAACAGGAAGTCAAGCAGGTAATGTTGAAAGTACATTCTTCATTAGAGGAAAAGGGATATAATCCTATCAATCAGATTGTTGGTTACTTACTTTCTGGTGATCCGGCGTATATTCCTCGCCATCAGGATGCTCGTAATTTAATTCGCAAGCTTGAGCGTGACGAAATTCTAGAAGAGCTTGTTAAATTTTATATCAAAAAGAATAACGAGGACTAGAAATGAGAATTATGGGATTAGACGTTGGGTCAAAAACCGTAGGCGTTGCTGTAAGTGATGCACTCGGTTGGACCGCCCAAGGTATTGAAACCGTAAAAATTGATGAAGCGAATGGTGAGTTCGGCATTGAACGTATCGCCGAGCTAGTAAAGGAATACACTATAACAGAATTTGTTGTAGGTTTTCCGAAAAACATGAATAATACGGTTGGACCGCGCGGGGAGGCTTCTGAGAACTATAAAAAGCTATTAGAAGAACATTTCTCACTACCGGTCAAATTATGGGATGAACGTCTAACAACGATGGCTGCTGAACGTATGTTAATCGAGGCGGACGTGAGTCGCAAAAAGCGTAAGCAGGTCATTGATAAAATGGCAGCAGTGATGATTTTACAAGGCTACTTAGATAGCAAAAATTAATTGATGAGGTGACAATACATGGCACAAGAGCATAACCATGAAGAAGAATTACACGTTCAACACATTACAGTGATTGACGAGAACGGAAATGAGCAGCTTTGTGAAGTGATTCACGTTCATGAATCTCCAGAGTTTGGGAAATCATACGTATTTTACTCAATGGTAGGCGCAGAAGAAGATGAAGATGGTTCAGTTGAAATTTTCGTATCTTCATTCGTACCTTCTGAAAATGGTGAAGATGGTGAATTAACACCAATTGAAACTGAAGCAGAGTGGGATATGGTAGAGGACGTTTTAAACGCTTTAGAGGATGAATACGAAGACTAATCTTCTTACTTAAAGCTTGGAACAAGGATCGCAACTTGCAGTCCTTGTTCCTTTTTTATTGGGGTCTATTTTATAGGGGTGCGGAAAACCTTAAATATGTGAATCCGATTGTGTTTAGAGAGTAGAAAGGTTGTTAATGATAAATGAGATTGCTTATAAACTGGCAGGGTTCGCTTAAGAATAGAGGATAAGCGCTCATGTATTGGCAGGACTCGCTCGCAAATGAGTAGAAAGCGGTCATAAACAGGTGGTAGCCGCTCGGAAGTGAATGGTAAGCGCTCATAAACTAGTTGTAGCCGCTCGCAAGTGAGGAGAAAGTGCTCATAAACAGGTAGGAGCCGCTCGCAAGTGAGTAGAAAGCGCTCATAAACTAGTTGTAGCCGCTCGGAAGTGAAGGGTAAGTGCTCATAAACAGGCTGAAGCCGCTCGGAAGTGAAGGGTAAGCGCTCATAAACTAGTTGTAGCCGCTCGGAAGTGAATGGTAAGCGCTCATAAACTAGTTGTAGCCGCTCGCAAGTGAGTAGAAAGCGCTCATAAACAGGCTGAAGCCTCTCGGAAGTGAAGGGTAAGTGCTCATAAACAGGCTGAAGCCGCTCGGAAGTGAATGGTAAGCGCTCATAAACAGGTGGTAGCCGCTCGGAAGTGAGTAGAAAGCGCTCATAAACAGGCTGAAGCCTCTCGGAAGTGAAGGGTAAGTGCTCATAAACAGGCTGAAGCCGCTCGGAAGTGAATGGTAAGCGCTCATAAACAGGTGGTAGCCGCTCGGAAGTGAGTAGAAAGCGCTCAAACATAGGCAGGCCCCGCTTGCAAGCAGAGTGAAACTGCTCAAAAGGTGTCCAATCCTACCTAGATATAGGATGAAAGCATTTAAAAAGTAACTAGCTTAATTAAGAAAACAAAAAATACTCAATAACATGACAATAAACTGTCATAAAAGGAGGAAATCGAATGAATGAAGAAACGCAAGAATTTATGATAATCGGAAAAGATGGGAAGGAACAACGCTGCCATGTGGTCTTTACATTTGATGCAGAAGACAAGTCCTATGTGTTATTTTCAATTTTAGATGAGAGTGGTCAAGAAATCCCAGGTGATCTTTCAGCGATGACATTTGATTATGATGACAATAGTGGTGAGATGATAAATTTACAACCTGTTGAAACAGATGCGGAGTGGGAAATGATTAATGAAGTGGTGTTAACACTTCTTGATGAGTTTGAGGAAGATGAACCACAACTTATTACGGTGACAGAGGAAGACGGGACAGATCATGTTTGTGAGGTTATTCATACGTTTTCATCTGAGCAATTTGGCAAATCGTATGTTTTATATGTTCAAGCGACGGATGAACCTATTGACGAACGAGATATATTTGCTGCACAATATATTGCTGGAAACGATGGACAAATTGAAGAATTGTTGCCGATTGAGACGGATGAAGAGTGGGAATTTGTTGAGGAAGTATTAAATACTTTATAGTTTGAACGATTTCTTTAAGCTCAAAAATCTGCTAACAATGATTGTTGGCAGATTTTTTACATATGTAATTTCTCCTGAATTGTCGATTTCTGTTTGTCGTGAAAGTTGATTTCTAGTATGATAATGTTTAGTGATAGGGGGGAAACCCGTGGATAACGGTTCTAAAAAACAAGAAATGTTTTCAAAAATGCAAGAAAGAAAATCTGAGGTAAAAGTTGTGAGAAAAATCGTTGCAATTATTGCCGTTGTTTTCGTGCTTATAATAGGTGTAGTTGGATTATTTGGGTACAACTATGTAAAGGGTGCATTAAAACCACTTGATCCTAATGCAACAAAAACAATAGCAGTAGAAGTACCAATAGGTTCGAGTTTAACCTCCATTTCTACATTACTAGAGAAAAAAGGTGTCATTAAAGATGCACGTGTTTTTAAATACTATGCTAAATTTAAAAATGAATCTCAATTCCAGGCAGGAAATTATGATTTAACACAGGCAATGACATTTGATGAACTCATTGAAAGCTTGAAAACAGGGAAAGTATATCGTAAGCCAGTCTTTACGATGACTGTTCCGGAAGGCTTAACACTTGAGCAAATTGGTAAGGTAATTGAAAAGAAAACACCATACACACAAAAAGAATTTATGGATCTTGTGACAAGTGAAGAATTTGTGCAACAAATGATGGCAAACTATCCTGAGCTTGTAACAGATGCTGTGTTAGCAGATAACATTCGCTATGACTTAGAGGGCTATTTATACCCAGCGACCTATTCTTACTTTGAAGAAAAACCATCTTTACAATCAATCGTAGAAGAGATGATAGCAGCCACAAATAATGTGGTTAAGAACTATCATGATGTTTTAGCAGAAAAACAAATGTCAGTTCATCAACTATTAACGTTTGCTTCATTATTGGAGGAGGAAGCTACTGCTCAAACAGATCGAGAGACAATAGCAAGCGTCTTCTATAATCGTATTAACGAAGGAATGCCTTTACAAACAGACCCAACTGTTTTATATGCACTTGGAGATCATAAAGATCGTGTTCTATTTGAGGACTTAGAAGTCGATAATGCCTATAATACTTACAAAAATAAAGGCCTACCACCTGGACCAATAGCTGGTGCTGGTAAGACTTCGATTGAGGCTACCTTGAACCCAAGTCAAACAGATTATTTCTATTTCTTAGCAGATAAAGAGGGTGTCAACCACTTCTCGAAAACATATGATGAACATTTACAGAAAATAGCAAAATATTTACAAAAAGAAGAGTAAGCTTATGTAAAGCTTAAAAAGCATATAGCAAACAGATGGATAGAAGGAAAGAAAAATAGCTTTCCTTCTATTTTCATGCTATTATAAAGTGTGATTTTTGATCAATCCGTTCATTTATGCGGGACAAATATGCGTGGTGGCAATTGTTTGCATATCTAAACAATTGCTCATTTTTGTATGGCAAAGTACCAAGACATCACGTTTGGTCTTTTTCTTTTTGTTGATAAATGATGAAGTACAGACAACAGCAAAATGCTTGTTGCTTTTTAAATGAGGGTGAAACAATGGAATTATCAGATGCATATATACAATCATTTATACAGCCACGTAATGAATTGCTTTTAGAAATGGAAGCATATGCGGAGGAGAATCATGTACCGATAATGCAACTAGCAGGGATTGATGCATTAAATCAACTGTTACGTATTCAAAATCCGTCAAAAATTTTAGAGATTGGCACGGCAATTGGTTATTCTGCTATTCGAATGGCGGAGGCTTTGCCTGACGTCCATATTGTTACAATTGAACGTGATGTAGAGCGTGTAACAAGGGCGAAAGCCTATATTGAACGTTCAACCGTATCACAACGAATTACGGTCATTGAAGGTGATGCTTTAGAGGTGGACGATGAGGCCATTCACACGACATTCGATGCTGTTTTTATCGATGCCGCAAAGGGACAATACCAACGCTTTTTTGAAAAATATGCCCCTTTAGTAAAATCAGGTGGAGTTTTGTATATCGATAATATGTACATGCATGGGTTGTCTGATTTAGATTTGAAGGATGTTCCACGTCGTAAGCGGACAATGATTCGCAATTTAAAAAACTTCACAGATTGGATCATGAAGCACCCGGATTATACAAGTGCTTTTTTACCAGTCGGTGACGGTTTATTACTATGCTTGAAGAGGTGACTACTATGAAAAAACCGGAATTGCTTGTGACACCACAATCAGTAGAACATATAAAAGCACTATTAGAAGCTGGAGCAGATGCTTTTGTCATTGGTGAACAACAATTTGGTCTACGTCTAGCAGGGGAGTTCTCTGTTGCTGAAGTGGAAGAAGCAACGAAGCTTATTCACGCAGCAGGTAAAAAGGTTTATGTTGCGGTCAATGCACTATTCCATAATGAGAAACTAGACGCACTTGCTGACTATTTAAAAGAAATGCAACGTATCGGAGTGGATCGTTTAATTTACGGGGATCCAGCGGTATTAATTATTCGTCGTGAGCAGGGCGTTACAATTCCATTACATTGGAACCCAGAGACAACTGCTACAAACTGGTTTACAGCGAACTATTGGGGAAAACGTGGTGCAACTCGTGCCGTGTTAGCACGTGAGCTTTCTCTTGATGAAGTATTAGAAATTAAAGAAAATGCCGAGGTGGAAATTGAGGTACAAGTACATGGTATGACTTGTATGTTCCAATCTAAACGTCCTTTACTTGGTCATTATTTTTTATACCAAGATAAAGTAATGGCTATTGAAAATCGTCAAGAAAATCGCAATATGTTCCTACATGATGATGAGCGAAATAATAAATATCCAATTTACGAAGATGTGAATGGAACACATATTTTCAGTCCAAATGATATGTGTATTATTGATGAGCTGGGCGAATTATTTGAAGGTGGCATTGATGCTCTGAAAATTGAAGGTGTTCTACAAACGGCTGACTATGTCGTAACGGTAACAGAAGCCTATCGTCAAGCTATTGATGCGTATTTTGATGAATCCGAAGAAGCGTATGAAGAGATAAAAGATACTTTATTAGCAAAAATTGAAGATATTCAACCAGCCATTAGACCATTAGATACAGGCTTTATCTTCAAGGAAACAGTTTACTAGGAGGGGGCAATAACATGGCATTAGCGTTAGAACAAAATGACAAAATCCGTGAGATTGTCGACGGTAAACGTGTCATTACTAAAAAACCAGAGCTACTTGCCCCAGCAGGTAGCTTAGAAAAATTAAAAGTCGCTGTTCATTATGGAGCAGATGCAGTATTTATCGGTGGACGAGAGTTTGGTCTTCGTTCCAATGCAGATAACTTCTCGATTGAGGAAATGCGTGAGGGTGTGGAGTTTGCCAATAAATACGGCGCAAAAATTTATGTGACAACAAACATTTTTGCCCACAATGAAAATATGGATGGCTTAGAGCGTTACCTAAAGGATATTGAATCAGCAGGCGTAACAGGTATTATCGTAGCGGATCCGCTGATTATCGAAACATGCCGTACAGCAGCACCTAAGCTTGAAATTCACCTTTCAACACAGCAATCGCTATCTAACTGGAAGGCAGTACAGTACTGGAAAGAAGAAGGCTTACATCGTGTCGTTTTAGCACGTGAGGTAGGCGGCGAAGAAATGAAGCTAATGAAGGAAAAGGTTGATATTGAAATCGAGGCCTTTGTTCATGGTGCAATGTGTATTGCCTATTCTGGTCGCTGTGTTCTGTCCAATCATATGACTGCGCGTGATTCCAACCGTGGTGGTTGCTGCCAATCATGTCGTTGGGACTATGATTTATACGAATTAGAAGATGGTGAAGAAAAAGCACTTTTCGATGATAATCATGCACCATTTGCTATGAGTCCAAAAGATTTAAAATTAATCGAAGCAATTCCTCATATGATTGAGCTTGGCATCGACTCTTTAAAAGTTGAAGGTCGTATGAAGTCCATTCACTATGTAGCGACAGTTGTTTCAGTTTATCGTAGAGTAATTGATGCCTATTGTGCTGATCCAGATAACTTTAAAATTAAACGAGAATGGCTTGAAGAGCTAGATAAATGTGCAAATCGTGATACAGCTGAAGCATTCTTCCATGATGCACCTGGCTTCGAAGAGCAAATGTTTGGTTTGCATGGTCGTAAAACAACGTATGAATTTGCTGGTTTGATCTTAGATCATGATCCAGAGACAAAAATTGTCACAATGCAGCAACGTAATTATTTTAAACCAGGTGATGAAGTGGAGTTCTTTGGACCTGAAATCGAGAACTTCCGAATGACAATGGGAGAAATATGGGATGAGGATGGCAATAGCCTAGATGCAGCCCGTCATCCATTACAAATTGTTAAATTTAAATGTGAGACACCATTAAAGCCGCATAACATGATGCGAAAGGAGAATAACTAATGGCAGTAAAGCGTCCAGTTGTCATCGGAATCGCTGGTGGTTCATGCTCAGGGAAAACGAGTGTGACACGTGCTATTTATGATGTTTTTCGCGATCATTCAGTTGTTGTCATTGAACAAGACTTTTATTATAAAGATCAGAGTCATTTAACATTTGAAGAGCGCCTAGGAACTAACTATGACCATCCGTTAGCTTTTGATAACGATTTATTAATTGAGCACATAAAAAAACTTTTAGTGCGTCAACCAATTGAAAAACCTGTTTACGATTACGTGCAGCATACGAGAGCACAAGAAGTCATTCATGTTGAGCCAGTGGATGTTATTATACTAGAAGGTATTCTAGTGCTAGAGGATGCTGATTTACGTGATTTAATGGATATTAAGTTATTTGTGGATACAGACTCGGATTTACGAATTATTCGTCGTATCATGCGTGATATTAAAGAGCGTGGACGTACAACAGATTCAGTAATTGAGCAGTATCTATCGGCGGTTCGACCTATGCATAATTTATTTATTGAACCAACAAAACGTTATGCTGATATCATTATTCCAGAAGGTGGGGATAATGAGGTAGCAATTGATTTAATGGTCACGAAAATTAAAACTATTCTTGAAACCGACAACGTATTGTAATAAGATAGAGTGGTATTGACAATATTTTCATGCATATTTTAAAAAGGTATGCATACTATTAGGTCAAAGCGTAATTTGAAAACGTTTAAAAATAATAAAATTCGATTAAGTGCAATTTCCAAGCATTTAGTCGAGTTTTATGTTTTTATATTGAAGAAACAAGGAGTGAAGGACTTTGGCAAATGAAAAACAGTACCCTATGACAGCTGAGGGGAAACGTAAATTAGAAGAAGAATTAGTAAAATTAGAAACTGAAACACGTAAAGAAATCGTTGAACGTATTAAAATAGCACGTGATTTTGGAGATCTTTCTGAAAACGCTGAGTATGATTCAGCAAAAGAAGAACAAGCCTTTTTAGAAGGTCGTATTTCTACATTAAAATCAATGATTCGTAACGCAGTCATTATTTCTGAGGATGAGACAGATAACAGTGTAGTATCACTTGGGAAAACGGTTACATTTGTAGAAATTATTAATGGTAAACCTTCGACAGAAGAAGAATCTTATACAATTGTTGGTTCAGCAGAGGCAGATCCTATGGAATTCCGTATCTCAAATGAATCACCAATTGCTAAAGGTCTACTAGGCCGCGCAGAAGGCGAAGAAGTAGTTGTTCAAACACCTGGTGGCGAAATGAAAGTGAAAATTATTTCTATTAAATAATGTTAACATGTACAAGCAGTTGGCCATTCTTTCCAAGAAAGGCTAACTGCTTTTACCATTATTTGATTATCAGGCTTCCTAGTAATTTAGTGAGTATAATTATTTGCAAGTGCTGTCGAACTTGATAGAATATTTGCTAGAGAGGGGGAGACATTATGAGTGAACGACAAACTCGAAGTAGTCGTCATTTGCAGCCATCTCGTAATAAAAAGCTAGATAAACTATTGAATGTTTTAATTGGCGTTGTGGTCGTACTTATTATTATCACAGCAACCTATGTGTTTAAATGGCAAGATGATGCAGATCAAGCAGTAAAAGATGAGCCAGCTCAAGAGGAAAAGAGCGGTGATAAAGAAAAAGAAGTGGACAAAGAGCCTGCGAATGAAGAGGATAAAGATCTTGCTGTCGACGAAGAAAAACCTTCACAGGAAGAGGAAGAAGCGGAATCTGAGACATCACAAGAGGAGCAAGGGACACCTGAGGAATCGACTTCAGATAATCCTATTGTAGACAAGGTCATCACGAATAAAAACTGGCAGCCAACACCTACAACACAAACAGGCCAGCATGTGTCTTCATATGACGATACGTCTGTAGACTGGGCTGAAAAAGTAGCAACAGTTTCTACTGTGACAGGTATCGACCAAAGCAATATGATCATCTGGCGTATGCAAAATAATGGTGGTCCTAATTCAGCCATTGCAACGGTTTCAAGTAAAGATAAATCTCAAATGTACCGTGTCAGCATGGAATGGGTTGACAATGAAGGCTGGTTGCCTGTGAAGCTAGAGCAACTGAACACATTAGAAGGCGCCTATTGACGAAAATCACTCTTTTGATTATTTTTAATAGAGTTGATAAAGAAGGGAAGTAACAGTTCATGAAAATTGCAGTAATTGGCGCAATGGAAGAGGAAGTAGAGCTACTAAGAGCAGCATTAAACGATACACAAAGTACAACCATCGCAGGTAGTGAATATACAACAGGAACCTATGAGGGTAAGGAAGTCGTGTTATTAAAAAGTGGTATTGGTAAGGTGAATGCTGCCATGTCTACGACAATACTTTTACATGAGTTTAAGCCAGATGTTGTCATTAATACAGGATCTGCAGGTGGGTATGATGAAGCTCTTGATGTTGGCGCTGTAGTCATTTCCGATGAAGTTCGTCATCATGATGTAGATGTCACTATTTTCGGCTATGAAATCGGACAAATGGCTGGTATGCCGGCAGCCTATAAATCAGATGAACAATTGATGAAAGTAGCTGAAGAGGCTGTTAAGGCGGTTGGAGAGCATCAGTATGGTATTGGATTAATTTGCTCTGGGGATGCTTTTATGAATGATCCTGAACGCGTAGAAGCTGTTCGTCGTCATTTCCCTCAAATGAAGGCTGTAGAAATGGAAGCAGCAGCGGTTGCACAAGTGTGTTATCAATTTGCGACACCTTTTGTTGTCATTCGTGCGCTATCAGACATTGCTGGGAAAGAATCGAATATTAGCTTTGATGAGTTTTTACCAGTTGCTGCAAAGCATTCGACACAAGTAGTATTAAAAGCCATTGCCTCACTATAAACTACACAAAATGGTCAAAATGTGCTGATTTTTCTGTGAGAAAAATCACAGTTAGAATAAAGGACAAATGCTACACTTTAGACTAATCAATCTCTTCATAATAGAATGGGAGGCATTCACGATGTTATTTCTAACAGCGGGTGTAGTCATTTTAACAACTTTAATCGGCACACTGATTTCAGCAGAACTATCAGAATCAGCACATTAATAGTATGTATGACGGAAAAGCTCCTTTGCGACATAGTCATGTCGCAAGGGGCTTTTTTCTATGCCATGAAATAGGCACATCTTCCGCCAAAGAAGCATTGAATTTTTCTATTGTCCATTTTACAATAAATTATTCAACCGACTTTTGGTCTCGTTTGTACAGTTGGTAGAGTTTAATAAGTGCTCGTTTTTCAATGCGAGATACATAGCTTCGTGAAATATTTAATCGAGCAGCAATTTCCTTTTGTGTAAGTGCATCCTGTTGATTTAAGCCATATCGCAGTGTTACAATTTCAAGTTCGCGTTCATCAAGCATATGCAAATAATGATATAACTGTGCTACATGCTCTTTATGCTCCAACTTCTCTGTTGCACTTTCTTCATCACATTGAAGTAAATCACGAATTTGCAGTGCATTTCCGTCTTTATCAGTCCCGATAGGCTCAAACAAAGAAACGTCTTTCTGAACCTTTTTTTGTGTCCGTAGATGCATTAAAATTTCATTTTCAATACAACGAGCTGCATATGTGGCGAGTCGTGTTTTTTTGTCAGGGGTATAGCTCTCTACTGCTTTCATTAGACCGATTGTTCCTATGGAAATGTAATCATCGAGTTGTTCATGTTTTGGATGGAATTTTTTAACGACGTGCGCGACAAGCCTCATATTACGTTCGATCAGATCAAGACGCGCTTGCTCATCGCCACCTAAAAATCGTTCAATACAAGCAGCTTCCTCTTCTTTTGAAAAGGGTTTATGGAATGTTTGCCCCTTTAAGTAGCCAAGCAACGCAGGGATCTCAAGCCATAACTGCAACATTGATGTGAAAATTCCGCTCATTGAATGATTTCATCCTTTCCCCATTTTTCGACAGTATATGTTTAAAAGCTGTGGGAAATGAAAAAAGTGCAACAGCAAATGCGCTGTTACACTTTTTTTAACGTAAATGTACTAATCATTAGTAAAGCTAAAATGGGAAAAAGGAAAAGATAAAATGCCGGATGGAACGTATTGGCCGCGAAATACGTTAAAGTTAAGAACGTACCTGCAGCTGTAATAGGTAAACCTGTGAAATAACCATTCGCTTCACTAATATTGAAGCGAGCTAAACGCATCGCACCACAGACGATAAATAATACGGCCATCATCATGCCGGCAAAACCAAAATCAACTAGAACAACTTCATACATTAGTAATGCAGGCGCCACGCCAAATGATATAATATCACTCATAGAATCTAATTGTTTACCTAGCTCTGACACTTGTCCGAGCGCTCTCGCTACCTTACCATCGTAGCGATCAAGAAGAGCTGCAATAAAGATAAACAAGACACTATAGCTATAGTATTCATGTAAAGTGGCCATAATAGCCGCGCCTCCAAAGGACATATTACTAATTGTGATGAAGTTAGCTGCGTGCGATTTCATTTTCTTAACCGTGGTATCCACCAACTTGTGATAAAAAAACAAGGGGGATCACTCCTTTGCACTTAAGATATTGTACCATTATACTTCGAATGCGAAAAAATTGACAGTCTAAATTAATGGATAGGGGTTTTACTGAATGAAAGAAAAACTATATCAACGCTTGATAGAACTAACGAATGGTAAGCAATCTTCCCATCTTTTGCAGACAATTGCAAAAGCGAAGTGGAGTAAACGTATAATTCCAAGCTACATGAAGTTATACGATATTAACCTTGAAGAAGTTTCAAAAAAACAACAACAATTTTCATGTTTACATGATTTTTTTACAAGAGAACTGCTAGAAGATGCTCGGCCAATTGAAAAAGATCCAGCCATTTTTACCAGTCCAGTAGATGCTAAAGTGGAATCTTTTGGACGCATTGAGTGGGATATGACATTTCTTGTAAAGGGTAAACCCTATGCATTACAGGATTTACTCGGCAATACAGAACGAGCAGCACAATATGCGGATGGACATTATATCGTATTTTATTTAAGTCCTGCAGATTATCATCGTATCCATAGTCCAATTGATGGAGAAGTATTACGACAATATACACTTGGTCAGAAATCTTATCCTGTGAATCAGCTTGGTCTTACATACGGTAAAAAACCAATTTCTCATAATTATCGTTTAGTGACGGAATTGAAAGTAGACAATAAGCAACATGTAGCATTTATAAAAGTGGGCGCAACCTTTGTTAATTCAATTGTGCTTACTAATACAACAACGAAATGGCGTAAAGGGCAAGAAGTTGGTTATTTCTCATTTGGTTCTACCGTTGTGATGCTGTTTGAAAAGGATGCGATTGAATTTACGGATAATGTTGTTAAAGGAAGCCCAATTAGAATGGGTGAAGCCTTTGCAAATATGCTATAATGGTCGAATAATACGTTAAGATTAGGGGTCGCTATTTTGTATAATTTTTTATTACCAAACGAATTTGTGACGAATATTTTTGAAATTACACCAGAGAAGTTACAAGAATTAGGTATTAGAGGAATCATTACAGATTTGGATAATACGCTGGTTGAATGGGATCGTCCAGATGCCACTGAAGAGCTAATCATATGGTTACGCATTATGAAAGAATCAGGAATTCGTGTTATTATTGCGTCGAATAACAATGAGGCACGTGTAAAACATTTTGCTGAGCCATTAGGTATCCCATATATTCACAAGGCAAGAAAGCCACTTCGAAATGCTTTTTATAATGCGCTAATTCAGCTAGGTTTGCGTCCAAATGAAGTAGTGATGGTAGGAGATCAACTGCTTACAGATGTGATGGGTGCCAATCGCTTAGGTCTGCATACAGTGTTAGTTAAACCTGTTGCCCAATCGGATGGGCTTGTAACAAAATTGAATCGTTTCATTGAACGTCGCGTGTTTAATGATTTGAAACGAAAAGGAATTATAACTTGGGAGGAACAAGAATGATTGAAATGCCAAATTGTATTGGCTGTGGTACAACAATTCAAACAGAAGATAAAACAGCAGTTGGGTATGCACCCCCATCATCTTTAGAGAAGGATGTGGTCATTTGCCAACGTTGCTTCCGTTTGAAAAATTACAATGAAATTCAACCAGTGTCATTAACAGATGATGACTTTTTACGTATTTTAAATGGTCTTGGTACACAGCAAGGCTTAATCGTAAAAATTGTTGATATTTTTGACTTCAATGGGAGCTGGTTACCGGGGCTTCACCGCTTTGTAGGAAATAACCCAGTCCTGTTGATTGCCAATAAAGCAGATTTATTACCAAAATCGGTAAAACCTAAAAAAGTAATCAACTGGCTTAAACGAGAAGCAAAGGCTCTTGGACTTCAGCCTGTCGATGTCCTGTTAGTAAGTGCTCATAAAGGCAAGGGGATGGCTGAAGCAATGGAAGCTATCGACGCGTACAGAAAAGGGCAAAATGTTTATGTTGTTGGTTGTACAAATGTTGGGAAATCTACGTTCATTAATCGTATTATTAAACAGGCAACAGGTGAAGGTGAAGTCATTACAACTTCTCATTTCCCTGGCACAACATTAGACATGATTGAAATTCCATTAGATGATGGTAGTGCATTATATGATACACCTGGTATTATTAATCATCATCAAATGGCTCATCATATTGATTCCAGTGAATTAAAATATATTATGCCGAAAAAAGAAATTAAACCAAAAGTTTATCAGCAAAATGCTGGACAAACTTTATTTATTGGGGCTTTAGCTCGATTTGATTTCATTCAGGGAGATCGCTCTGCCTTTACAATTCATGTAGCCAACGATTTACCAATTCATCGAACAAAGCTAGAGAAGGCAGATACGTTGTACGCAGAACATAAAGGAGAACTTCTGGCACCACCAACTGCAGATTTCATCGATCAACTACCGCCATTAGTTCGTCATGAGTTTTCTATTAAAGAAGCCAAAACAGATGTTGTTTTCTCTGGGCTGGGCTGGATTACAGTTCAACATGCCAATGTAGTAGTGGCAGCTTATGCACCAAAAGGTGTACAAGTTTCAATTCGTCCTTCCCTTATATAAATCGAAGGATAAAGTAGAGAGAGGGCTAGAAAATGAAGAAGTGGTTTGCAGTGATGGGTGATCCAATTGAACACTCAAAATCACCAGCCATGCATAATGCTTGGTTCGAGGACATGTCGATAGATGCGACATATATTCCTTTACATGTCCCTTCTGATCAATTAGAGTCAGCAGTGGCTGGTTTGAAAACATTAGGAGCAAGTGGTTGGAACGTTACAATTCCCCATAAAACAGCCATCATACCCTATTTAGATGAGCTAGATGAGCTGGCCCAAAAAATGGGTGCAGTGAATACAGTCGTACGAACAATGGAAGGAAAGCTGAAAGGCTATAATACAGATGGTATCGGTTTTGTTCGCTCACTTGAAGAAGCCGTTGGTACGTCGCATAAAGACAAGCCTGTGTTACTTGTTGGTGCTGGAGGCGCTGCTCGTGGTATTGCTTTTGCTATGCAGCAGCAAGGCTATAGCCATTTGTCCATTGCCAATCGTACAGTGGCTAATGCTCAAGCTATTATTGATGAAATGGGAATAGGTCGTGCGATTTCATTAAAAGAAGCAGAAGAGACTTTAGCTGATTTCAGCATTATTGTGCAAATGACATCGGCTGGCCTTGCCACGGGCAATTTTTCCATGCCATTTTCTTTAGATTTGCTTTCGAAAGGAGCAATTGTTGCAGATATTGTGTATAATCCATTAATGACGCCTTTTTTACAAGCAGCAGAAAAAAGGGGAGCAACGATTGTTACAGGTCTAGGGATGTTTGTACATCAAGGAGCCATCGCTTTTGAGCACTGGATAGGAAAGTATCCAAATACAAATTCAATGATTGTGCAGCTTAAGGCACAATTAGGAGGAAACTAATTTTTATGTTAACAGGTAAACAGAAACGTTTTTTACGTGCGGAAGCACATCATTTAACACCTATTTTCCAAGTAGGAAAAGGCGGCGTTAATGACGAAATGACAAAGCAAATTCGTGAGGCATTAGAAGTACGTGAACTAATTAAAGTACGTATTTTAGATAACTGTGAAGAAGATAAACATGAAGTTGCTGAAGCACTTGCAACAGGCGCACATGCAGAGCTTGTCCAATTAATCGGTCTTACAGTTGTTTTATATAAAGAATCACGCAATCATAAAAAGATTGTATTACCAAAAGCAACGAAATAAGGTGAAACGATGAAAAGGGTCGGTTTACTGGGAGGAACATTTAATCCTCCGCATATAGGGCATTTAATGATGGCAAATGAAGTTTTTCATGCGCTAGAATTAGATGAAATTCGTTTTATGCCTAATGCAATACCACCACATAAGCATGCTCGTTTCGATGCAAGTAATGCTGAACGACTTGAAATGGTGAAGCTGGCTATTCGTCCATTTTCACATTTTTCTGTAGAGTCGTATGAGGTTGAGAAGGGTGGCGTATCCTATTCCTATGAGACACTTTCAGCATTGTGTAGAAGAGAACCAAATGTGAAATTCCACTTTATCATCGGAGGAGATATGATTGATTCGCTCCATACATGGCATTGTATCGATGATTTAGTGAAACTTGTGCAATTTGTTGGAGTAAAGCGTCCAGGAACAACGGCTACGACAGATTACCCTGTATGTATGGTGGAAGTGCCTCAAATCGATTTATCGTCCACACTGATTCGTGAACGCCTTGCTACTGGAGGAACGGTGACATTTTTGCTACCAGAAGCGGTAGAGACGTTCATACGGAAGGAAGGTCTATATGGAACGCGAACAGTATTTAGCGGCGATTAAGCCAAGAATGCCTGAAAAACGGTATGTCCATACAATCGGTGTAATGGAAACGGCAATTTCTTTAGCACAAAAATATGGGGAGGATGCGAAAAAAGCTGAAACAGCAGCAATCCTCCATGATATTGCTAAATATGCCGACATTGAATGGATGGAGGACATCGTTCGTGAAAAAAAATTAGATCCAAAACTAATTGGCTGGGGCAGTGAATTACTACACGGTCCGGTTGGTGCATATATAGCAGAAAGCGAGTTTGGCATCACTGATCAAGAGATACTAAATGCGATTCGTTTCCATACAACAGGACGCGCTAGTATGAGTCGTTTAGAAAAAATCATTTTTGTAGCAGATATGATTGAACCGAATCGCCGATTTGAAGGTGTCGATCGTCTGCGCAAAAAAGCTCAAAAAAATTTGGATAAGGCCATGAGTGCTTGTGTCCGCCATACATTGGCATTTTTAATAGACACAAAGCAGCCAATTTTTCCTTTATCAATAGAATGTTATAACGATATGATGAACAGAGAGGATAGTGAAGGATGACTTCAACTTTATTACAAGCAGCGTACAAAGCAATCGACGACAAACATGGTGAGGATATTGTCGTTTTAAATATGCAAGGAATTTCCCTTTTAGCGGATTATTTTATCATTGCTCACGGTAACTCAGATCGCCAAGTGCAAGCTATTGCGCGTGAATTGCAGGACATAGCGGAAAAAGAGGGCTATGAAATCCGCCGTATCGAGGGCTTCGATGCAGCTCGTTGGGTACTTGTAGACTTAGGTGATGTAGTGGCACATGTTTTCCATAAGGATGAGCGTGCTTATTATAATTTAGAGCGTCTATGGGGCGATGCACCACAATTAGACATGCCTGAGGCCTAAGTGAGTAGTTACGAACGCTTTGCCCATGTCTATGATGAGCTACAAAAGGATATTCCTTATAATCTTTATGTAGATTGGGTTGTACAACATGCACCAAGTAGTCAATATCCAGCATTGTTAGATATTGGTTGTGGAACGGGTGTGCTTAGCTTGTTATTTGCACAGGCTGGCTATAAGGTCAGCGGTATAGATTTATCAGAAGAGATGTTATCCATTGCTACAGAACGTTTTACTGCTGCAGGATATCATGCACCTTTATATTGTATGTCTATGGATGAATTAGACGGCTTTGAGGCATTGGACGTTGTTACAATTACTATAGACTCCCTTAATTATGTGATAGAGGAGCAAGCTGTCTATACGACATTAGAACGTATCTATCATGCTCTGCGAGACGGGGGACAGCTATTTTTTGACGTCCACTCCTTATTTAAAATGAATGAGATCTTTTTAGATGGACCGTTTACGTATGATGATGGAGATATTAGCTATGTATGGCATACAGAACCTGCAGATTACGAGCATTCCGTTATCCATCAAATGACTTTTTATGTTCGGGATATCGCGAGTGAATTATATGAGCGTTTTGACGAAGAGCATATTCAACGCACCTTCTCTATTGACCAGTATATGACTTGGTTGCGTACGATAGGTTTTGACCATGTTGAAATTACAGCAGATTTTACAGATGAAGCACCAGAATATGACAGCGAACGCATTTTTATTCGTGCAGTAAAATAATTTAGAAAATAGCCATACTGTTCAAGTAGCAGTGTGGCTATTTTGATGGAAAGAGTCTTGGAATTGGTCGATAGAAAGGCTAGAGTGATGGATAGAACTCTAGGACAAAATGAGAGGAACGACTGTTCTAAAACTATAATTCTTTACCGATTTGCAAATAACATAAGATAGTGTAAGATATATGTACCTCCATATGATTATCTTTTGCAAAGAAAGGGTGGTGCTATGCTCCAATCTTTATGGCAAAAGTATAAAAAAAGTATGTTATTCCCCGGCATACTCGTACTCTGTGGACTTTGTTACTTCTATTTTTCGAGTTCAGACTCTTCACCTCCCCAAGAAGAGCTCATCGAAACAATCCAACCTATTGAAGAAAATAACCTTATTGATTCGACTAAAGAAACGGCTATACAGCAAGTGTTTGTTGATATAAAGGGTGCTGTACTATACCCAGGTGTTTATGAGCTTCAGCAAGACCAACGTATTCGAGATGCTGTCCAACTTGCAGGCGGCTATACAGAGGATGCAGACACACAGCTTATAAATCATGCTCAAAAAGTGCAGGACGAAATGGTCATTTATATTCCCGAAAAAGGTGAACAACTAGAGGAAGGAACTACTAATTTTATTAGTTTGCCTGCTGAAAATAATAGTAATGAGCAAAAGATTAATATTAATAAAGCGGATGTGTCAGCTCTTTCAACATTGCCAGGTATTGGTCCCTCTAAAGCTCAAAGTATTCTTTCATACCGAGAGGAGAATGGTCCTTTTCAAACGATTGATGATTTAAAAAATGTTAGTGGCATCGGTGATAAAACATTTGAGAAGTTACAAGATTCTATTACCGTAAACTAAACCTTGTAGATTTTGTGATATTGACGCCCCTTTTCAAAAAGGGCTACACTATAGTAGAAAAACAAGAGAAAAATCATTTGTTAGGCAAATTTTGGAGGTAGTCATATGGAGCGAATTACTTGGGATCAATTTTTTATGGCACAAAGCCATTTACTCGCATTACGAAGTACATGTACTAGACTAGCAGTAGGAGCAACTGTGGTACGTGATAAACGCATTATTGCAGGTGGTTATAATGGGTCTATTACAGGAGATGAACATTGTATTGAAAAGGGATGTTATGTAGTGGACAATCATTGTGTTCGTACGGTGCATGCCGAAATGAATGCATTGCTACAATGCGCTAAATATGGAACACCAACAAAAGGTGCAGATTTGTATGTAACTCATTTCCCATGTCTACCATGTACAAAGTCCATTATTCAAGCAGGGATTGAACGTGTGTATTATGCAACAGACTATAAAAATAATCCATATGCTCAGGAATTATTTGAAAAAGCAGGAGTGGAAGTCGTTCATGTACCCTTTGATGAGCGTAAAATTGATTTTTTGCGAGATGAAAAACTAGCCTTGTACACAGAGATTCTAGATGAGCTTCGCGAGAGTGGTGTGTCACAAGAAAAATTGCTCCCATATGAACAGAAGGTGAGCGCATTATTTGGCATCAAGCTTTAAAGCATAAATGGATCCATATAGCACTTGCTGTACTTGTAGCTGCTCTTGCGGTACACAAGTCGGCTTGGCTACTCATGTTAATACTTCTTTTAGCACTGTGGCTCATCATAAAAGATGAGTCACGTTTTCTTGCAACGCTTGTAATGGCTTGTGGGTTACTATCGTATTTTTTCCTTTCAATCTATCATTTGACGGAACCTTCCCCTTTACCGTCAACCTTCCCATTAACATGGTCAAATGACTATAAAATTAACGGTCAAACACTTCGAGGATTTGCAACAACCACAGATGGCCAAAAACTTTATGTTGTTTATACATTTTCTTCTGAGCAAGAGAAAAAGCTATATGAAAATACGTCCCTAACAGGCGTAACCTATTTAGCAAAAGGTGAACTTGTTGAGCCATCACCTGCTGCTCATACTTATGCATTTTCAATGTCAGATTATTTAACGAGTAAGGGAGCAATAGGTATAGTTGAAATCACGAATTGGAGTTACGTAGAAAAGCAAACTTCCTTCGTTACCTTCCTTGCAGAACGAAGATACAGCATAGAAAAGCATATTGAACGTACTTTTCCAAAATCCCTTGTAGTAGAGGCACAAGCACTTTTAATTGGAGAGAAGGACCAAATGGATGATGAATTGCAGCGTGCTTATCAAAAGTTAGGTATTACGCATTTATTTGCAATTTCAGGTTTACATGTTGCCTTGATATCTTGGCTATTTTTTGAAGGATTACTTAGAATAGGCGTTCGCAAAGAATTGGCTACGGTTGTTCTATTGATCCTCTTACCCGTTTATGGCGTCATTGCAGGAGGCGCACCTTCTGTGTGGCGTGCGGTTTCTGTGGTCGAATTAATGATGATACTGCGCATGATTAAGTTGGACCTACCAATGGATGATGTATTAGCTTTTAGCTTTATAGGCTTTGTCTTGCTTGAACCTGGCGTCATTTTTCAAATAGGCTTCCAACTATCCTATCTAGCAGCCGTAAGTCTTGTTTATTCCGGCACCATTTTTAAACAAACAAAAAATGAGCTTGCTCGCTCTTTTTGCATTACACTCGTGTGCCAGCTGCTCGTCTATCCTTTATTACTTTATCATTTTTATGAACTATCCCTATCCTCGTTCATTGTAAATATTATGTTTGTTCCACTCTTTTCCCTTGTAATATTGCCCTTTAATCTAGTGGTCTTTGTTCTAACGTATCTTCCCTTACCACTTGCAGACATGTTATTTATTGTCTACGAACCATTACGTCATTTGTTAACCGATATGATTTTTTACATGCAGGGGCTACCTTTCCAATTATGGTCACCAGGTAAACCAGCTATTTTGCTTAGTTGTGTAGCAATGCTAAGTGTTCTAGTGAGCTTTTATTACTTAGAAACAAGACGATATGGGAAGGCAATTGTCATCCTTTTCATACCAGCCCTTTGGATTCATTTATCACCCATGTTGTATAGCGAAACAAAGATCACGTTTTTAAACGTTGGACAAGGGGACAGTATCGTGATTGAATTACCATTTAGGAAAGCTGTGTATGTCATTGACGCGGGAGGGGTATTGCGATTTGAACAAGAGCAATGGAAGAAAACAGATAGACCTTATGAGGTGGGAAAGCAAGTTGTAGTGCCGTTTTTAAAAGGCAAGGGTATAAGAGCTATCGACATTTTTATTGCCACACATGCAGATGCAGATCATGTAGAAGGGGCAGAGGAAGTTTTACAAGAGATTAAAATGAAGGAAATTCATGTTACGCCGGGTTCATTGGAACAGCCTGTCATGAGAGATTTATTGAAGGAGGCAAAGAAATTCAAAGTTCCCATCAAGGAAAAGATGCAGGGGACAGCGTGGCATATCGGAGAGGTGGGTTTTTATTATTTATGGCCTCAAGATACCTTTTATGAAGGAAATGATGATTCACTTGTTTTATACATGCAGCAGAGGGGGTTTACAGCGCTTTTTACCGGCGATTTGGAGCAATATGGTGAACAACAGCTAATTAAGCGTTACGGGCATCTAATAGCCAATCTAACACTACTTAAGGCAGGTCACCATGGTAGTAAAACATCAAGTATAGAATCATTTGTCGAGTTACTCCAACCGCAATTAACGATTTTCAGTGCAGGTCTCCAGAATCGCTATGGGCATCCACATGAAGAAGTGGTCCAACGTTTTACAAGTCGGAATTTGGCGACTTTTACAACAGGAGTAGATGGAACAATTGAAATTCGTATTCGTGGCAATACTACATGGTCAGTGTCAAAAATTGAAAAAGGCCTTGTCCAATGACAAAGCCCTTTTCTGTGCATAAGTCCAATTACTGTGATACAAATTCTACTATAGTTGCAATAATAAACATAATTGTGAAAACGCCAAATGATACACCGAAACCAACACCAGAATCGATGGCATCGTTACGTCGACATTGTATGTTTTTTCCTTCAAATGGATTCATTGTTATCCCTCCAATTCTGTTATTTATTATAAGACAACATGTGCATAAAAGCTATATTGAAAAGGAGAATTCCCCGTCTGGCAAGGAATCGACACAATTTAGTCAAAGACACAAATAGCCTTTAAAGGGTAGAAAGTAAAACTCATTCATCTTTCACGAAAGAGCTATCGTGTCTTCTGCTATATCAATAAAAAATCATGTATACTAATAGTATTGCTAGATGGAGGGGAAATTATGATTTCAACGGTTTGGAATACAATAAAAAAAGGTGAGCTGGCACCAGTATATTTACTTGTTGGTGAAGAAAGCTATTTTATAGATGAGACCATCAAGCGTTTAAAAAAAGCGATGGGCCCAGAAGAAGAGCTAGAAATGACAACATTTGATTTGGATGAAATGCCAGTAGATGCTGTCATGGATGAAGCAGATACAATTCCTTTCTTCTCAGAACGAAAATTGATTATTGCTAAAAATGCCTCTTTTTTAAAGGCAACCGAAAAAGGGAAGGAAAAAATCGATCATGATGTGAAGCGTTTAGAAACGTGGTTATCGAATCCATCCGATTTTTCAGTAACTGTATTTATTGCCCCATATGAAAAATTAGATGAACGTAAAAAAGTAACCAAAATGATGAAAGAGCATGCGTTACTTGTGCAAGCAGAAACACCAAAGGAACAGGACTTAGCGGTGTGGATTCAAGGCATTGTGAAAGCACAGGGCAATAGCATTACACAAGATGCAATTGAACTGCTTGTGACGATGGTTGGAGCGAACATGCTACAATTACAAATGGAAATTGATAAGCTAACCCTTTATTTAGGTGAGGGTGGTGAAATTACATCTACTTTAGTGGAGGATTTAGTGGCCAAAACATTGGAGCAAGATGCTTTTAAAATGCTCAATGCTTATTTGGCGAATGATTCTGTCGGAGCCTTGTCTATCTATCATGATTTATTACGACAAAAACAAGAACCTATTATGTTAGTTGGGTTACTCGCATCCAATGTTCGTACAATGTCGAATGTTTTTTATTTGTTGAAGAAAGGATATCATCCGCAACAAATTGCTAAAAATTTAAAAATACATCCGTATCGTGTCAAATTAATGGTTGAGCAGCGGAATCGACCGTCAGAAGAAAGTTTGTTAAGAGCCTTATATCAGTTAGCAGAGGTTGATTTACAACTGAAATCGACAAGCGGTAACCGAGAACGCTTTTTAGAGCTTTTCTTATTACGTCAACTTTAACACAGAAAGCTGTCCAATATTGCGACAGCTTTTTTTATTATCTATCAAAATTAAAAAGATCAGCTACTCATAATAGAGTATCTGATCCTTTAAACAATTACGCTTTTTTAGCAAGGCGAGACTTTTTACGAGCCGCCGCGTTTTTGTGGATAAGTCCTTTTGAAGCTGCTTTGTCTAAAGATTTGAAAGCTGCTTGTAAAAGTTCTTGTGTGTTTTCAGCGTTAGCAGCAACAGCGTTCTCAGCTTTTTTCACTGTAGTACGCATTGCAGATTTAGCTTGAGAATTAGCAATGTTAGCTTTTTCGTTAACTTTTACGCGTTTAATCGCAGATTTAATGTTTGGCATATATTTCACCTCCTAAATTAGGTACGAGATGATATCTTCTCATTGATTTCTTGTGTCAATACAACAAAAATCATTTTAACAAACGCTTGGCCAAATTGCAATAGATAAATGCAAAGAATATTTACTTGACAGATTGAACAAACTACAGCTTGAGGTGAACTGTATGGAAAAATTTAATTGGCAACGAACAGATTTAATCGATGAATCAGAAGAGGTAGTTGTCCATCAGACAAAAGAACAAAAAGAAAAATTGGAACAATCAAGTGGCATTCAAATAGTAGATCGGAATGCTGGTCGAGTGAAAATTACAGACGTTCTTGTAGATGCTGAAGGGGAAAAGCAAATTGGTAAAAAAGAAGGACAGTATATTACACTTTCTGTCCCGACCCTAACATTAGAAGATCAAGATGGATTTACACAACTAGAACAAGAGCTATTGGTGAATTTTAAGAAATTGCATGAATCCCTTTCCTGGCAAGAAGACGATAAAATTCTAATTGTCGGCTTGGGGAATCGCACAATTACACCCGATGCGATTGGTCCGTATTTAATTGATCATCTGCATAGTTTAGATGTGATTGATGAAAAATTTGTGATGTATGCGCCTGGTGTAACAGGACAAACAGGCTATGAAACAGGTGAGTTCGTGGCTGCCATTGCTGAACGTCTACAACCAAAATTAATCATTGTCGTGGACGCACTTGCTACGAGAGCGAGTAATCGACTATGTAAAACCATTCAACTAACAAATACAGGTATACATCCAGGATCAGGGGTAGGGAATCAACGTCAGGAAATCTCCTATGAGATGATGGGTATTCCAGTAACTGCAATTGGCATCCCGACTGTAGTTGATGCACCAGTTTTAATTGCAGATGCAGTAGAAACAATGCTTCGTTCGATAGCTGCTCGAGTGGCTGAACGAAGTAAACCATCATCAAAGCTTTCTTTATCCTCTTGGCAACCAGACATCAGTAAGGACCTAGATATGACGTTAGTTCAACCTATTTTCGGTGAATGGGCGACATGGACGAAAGAGGAACGTCAACAGCTTTTTGAAGAAACCTTCGCAGGCTCCCATACACAATTGATGGTAACGCCTAAAGAAGCAGACTATTGGATTGATCGCTATGCAAGATTAGTGGCTTCTATGCTAATGAATTGGGCAAGTGAAATATAAAAAAGTAAAATGAGAGCTCTTCTGAAGCACTGATTTTTATGCAGAAAACAAGAAATATTTTTTCGTTCTAAAAAATACCCCCCCTCCATACGATATGGGGAGGAGGGTGTGACTTTGCTAAAAAAACTACAATGGTCATTTGGTATATTATTGTTCTTTTTCGTATTACCTGTCATTGCTGGGCAACTTCCGTTCAACAAGCAAGCATCGACTCCGATTAAACAACCAGAAGATAAGCAGGTCGTGTTTGCCGCTACCAATTTAGCTGAACAAAGTGTGTTGGAACAAACGAAAGAACCTGAAGCAGATCAAGCCCCGGATCCGGGACCTGACCCATTTAAAGTGTTAGTGTTATTTACTCATTCCCATGAAGCCTATGAACCAATGGTAAAGGCAGTGAGCGGTAAGGTAGCGACTTCTCATGAAACGGTTAATATTATGAGCTTGAAAGATAAGATTGTGAATCATTTTAATGTAAATGGCTTGAAGACAGATGTTCTTGATGTAGATATTATGAAGAAATTACAAGCAGAAGGTAAGGGATATCACGAATCTTATAATGTGATGAGACCTTATTTAAGTAAGCATTTAGAAACAAATAATTATGATTTAATACTGGATCTACATCGTGACTCATTAAAACATGATCTTACAACAATTTCGTATAACGGGGAAAACTATGCGAAAATCGCAATCGTTGTTGGAGCTGAACATGCCAACTTCCGCTGGAATACAGCCTATGCGGAAAGTTTATCTTCCACATTAAACGCGATTGTCCCTAAAATTTCTAAGGGTGTTATTTCCAAAAGCGGTGACGGTGTCGATGGACGTTACAATCAGGATTTAGCGAAGCAAATGATGATTATTGAGATAGGTGGAATTGGCAATACAGAAGAAGAGATCAATCGTACGATTGCTGTAATTGGGAAGGCTATATCAAAAGCATTTGTAAATGATTCAAAAAAATAAAATGGCAGAAAAAAGTGAGGCTCTTGTAGACTCACTTTTTTACTATTGTATCATAATAAAATTTCCAGAAAAAAATCTCATTATTTGTCTTTTCATTGCTCCATTCTTGTCTTATAATTTTCAAGTTGACTCCGATTGCATGATTAAACGTAAATGAAAAGCATATGCAAGTAAGGTAAATATGATTTTGAAACATCTACCATTTTTGGAGGATGTATTTTTAAAAATATAGCATACATACATATGAATTTTAAAAGATTAAAAAAGTGATAATGTTTCATTTTTCTCTAAAACTTTTATCGTTTTTCAATCGTCAAACATATAGTGAACATAAATGAATGAACGATGGAGAGGGGATGATTATTCATTAAAGGGCGCAACTATGCGTCAATCAAGATTTAGCACTCTTTAAGGGCCATTATACTGAGGAGAATTTGATAGATTATTGAAGGAAGGAATAGTATGTCAGGCAAGTCATTAAATCATCGTTATATTCCTGGACTAGACGGGATTCGAGCATTAGCTGTATTAGCAGTTATTGCTTACCATTTTAACTTCAGTTGGGCTAGAGGGGGATTTTTAGGAGTAGATATCTTTTTTGTATTATCAGGCTATTTAATCACCTCTACCATTTTACCTTTAAAGGGCAATCAATTAACAGTCAGCCTCAAAAAATTTTGGATCGGACGGTTTAGACGATTACTACCAGCTGCCTACGTTATGATTGTTTCATCATTTGTTTGGACAATGCTCTTTCATAAAGAGCTCCTCCATACATTAAGAGGAGATGCACTGTCTTCTATTTTTTATTCAAGTAATTGGTGGTTCATTTTTCATAAGCTTTCTTATTTTGATAGTTTCGGATCTCCGTCACCTTTAAAAAACTTATGGTCCTTAGCCATTGAAGAACAGTTTTATCTAATTTGGCCGTTGCTCTTAATGATTGGGCTTTATATTGTCCAAAAACAAAGTCAGCTAGCAAAGGTCGTCTTTCTTGGGGCCATTTGTTCAGCATTAGTCATGGCGATCCTTTATCAGCCAGGTGCTGATCCTAGTCGCGTCTATTATGGAACGGATACTCGCTGCTTTGAGTTATTAATTGGCTGTTGGCTAGCCCTTGTTTGGCCAATGAAAAGGCTATCTTCTCAAAAATTATCGACAAACCATGTGAAGAAATTAAATAGTATGAGTTTTATTGCACTTACTATTTTTTTAGTCAGTATAGTATATGTGGATGAATATCAATCCTTTCTTTATAGAGGGGGAATGTTCTTATTTTGCTTGAATGCGGCGATATTAATTGCATGTGTTTGTCACCCAGTGAGCATTTTAGGAAAAATACTAGCCTGGAAGCCACTTTGTTGGATTGGATCTCGATCCTACGGGATTTATCTATGGCATTATCCTGTTATGGTGTTGGGGACACCTATTCATGAAATCGGTAATCCCTCCTATTGGCGAGTTGCATGGCAGTTTGTCCTCATCATTATGATTGCAGAGTTATCGTATCGCTTCATTGAGATGCCTATTCGTAAAGAGGGGTTCAAAGACTATTATCGAAAATACCTTGTCTTTAATAAAAATAAATGGGAAAGTATTTCACTATCACGAAAAATTTCAACCGTCATGGTACCACTTTTCCTTCTTGTGTTTTTTACAGGAATGACGGGCGTTGTAGGGGAAGGGCAGGAAAGCCCATCTAGTTCCTATCCAACAACCATTAAAATTAATGGAGATGAACATACAGCCAATCTGAATGAGCATGACAAACAACTAGAGACAGACGAAGCTACCACTAGTAAGGAAAAGGAAGTCGAGGATGTTCAGCAAACAGAAACGCCAAAGCAAGATGACAATGACGTCCATGCAGTGCCTGAAAAGAAAGAATTTTATAGTGGCATATTAGCAATTGGTGATTCGCTTATGATTGATATTGCACCGACCTTACATACTATTTACCCAACTATTACGATCGATGGAAAAATAGGTCGCCAAGTTTCACAAGCTGTTAAACTAGCACCAAATTATGCAAGTTTTAATCAACCTAATAATGCAGTTATTCTTCAGTTAGGGACGAATGGTTATTTTACGAATGACCAAATGGACACACTCCTTAACGCATTTTCGAATGCGGATATTTATTTAGTAAATACACGGGTGCCTCGTTCATGGGAGGCTAAAGTGAATGAAGCTTTACTCCAAAAAGCACAGGAGCATGAGCATATTACACTAATTGACTGGCATGCAGCAGCACTCAATCATCCAGAATACTTTGCCCCTGATGGCGTTCATTTAGAGAAAAAAGGGGTAGAAGTTTTAACAAATCTGATTCAACAATCCCTACAAAAGCAAAACTAATGAAAAAGTCAGTTTACACAGTTTTTCTGTGTAGCTGACTTTTTTAGATACACCTAGTAGCTATCCAAGGTGGAAACATACAAATATGGTAAAAAATAAATAATGTGTGATGTTATAATTTTACTAATGATGGAAAAGGAGTGATTTCTTTGGAAGACTGTTTTATTTGCAATAAACATGCTGGCAATATTGAGGCTGCTGGCGTGATGATTTATGAAGACAAGTATGTTTATGTGGGTCATATTGATAGCAACGGTCAACCGAACTATTTAGGGCATATTATGATTGACTTAAAAAGACATGTACCGACCCTTGCTGAAATGACTGTTGAGGAAGCGCAGGCATTTGGAATCATCATGGCTAGAGTCAGCAAAGCACTAAAGGAGTCAGAAAACGCTGAACATATTTATGCACTTGTTTCAGGGAATTCGGTTCCGCATCTCCATTTGCACCTAGTGGCTCGCTATGCTAATACACCAAAAGAATGTTGGGGTCCTATGGAGGTCTACAATTGGAAAGAGGCTCCTATGGGAGATAATAATGAGGTTATCGATCTATGTAATCGTTTAAAAACACATCTGGAGAATAACCAATATGAATAACAATAGCCAAGATTTTAGCTGGGTTGGTAGCGAAGAAAATTTTGTTGATCAAATAACTATTCACCAATTAAATCATATCATTGTCGGTCGATATGGGGGTAACTCGAATGCAGGGCAATATAAGAATGAGGATGGATGTTTAGTTTGGTATAACGAAAAAGTAAATTGGGAATTTGCCATTATTTTAGATGCACATAACACATCTGAAAGTGCAGAAAAAATTATAGCATTATTTAATGATGAAAAATACACCATAAAGCATTTGCTATCTATGGCCACAACCCGAAGAACTTTTAACATGCTAGAAGAAAAGATATTAAGTATGTTTCAATCGAAAGAGTTTTTATCGATTTGTAAAAATGTAAAGGGAGAAACTGCTTGTTTAATTGTTGTAAGAAAAGATCAATATAGTTGGTGGTTTTCCGTTGGAGATTGTATTTTTTATTTATTTCACCCTGAACTAGCCTCGTTAGGTCAGTACCAAATAAATCAAAGGCAATTCTATGAATGGATCGGACAAGTAAATACTTTTGAACAGGACGTCCCATGTTATAGCGTAGGAATTAGGGAGTTAAGAAAAGGTGAGAATCTTTTTTTTCTAACGACAGATGGTCTAATTGAATGTCCGAATGAGCCTTATGATAATCCTGCAAACATTTTTCATTCTATGAACAGCAACGAAAATAAAAGCATTCAGTCGATATTGAAAAACATTCAAGACAATCATGTCAGAGATAGCACTACTATCATTTCTTGGAGAGTTGATAATTCGATGGAAGCCACTAAACCGAGTAATCAATAGAGCTCTAAAAAAGAGGTGAGAATTACACCTCTTTTTTCTATACTGTTGACTATGATTTATCCATTATTAACTTTCAACCTATTACTTCGAGTGTCTACCGCTTTCTATACAGGCTACTTCAGCCAATTTCTCTGCATTTATATACTTAATAATGTAAAACCTAAAAGTGGCATTAAACACCTAAAGTATTGATATTATAGGCTTTCCACTCTTGTTGCTGTTGTACTTTGCATATCGTTCATAGTATAATTCATTATAGTTTAATTAGGAGTGGAAAAGATGAACCGAGAAGCACGTTTAAAACGACAAGAGAATATACGAAATTTCTCTATTATTGCACATATTGACCATGGGAAATCAACGCTTGCTGACCGTATTTTAGAGCAAACAAAATCTTTAACTTCCCGTGAAATGAAAGCACAGCTCCTTGACTCAATGGATTTAGAGCGTGAGCGAGGCATTACGATCAAATTAAATGCAGTTCAATTAAAATACGAAGCGAAAGACGGCGAAGTGTATACATTCCATTTAATCGACACACCAGGACATGTCGATTTCACATATGAGGTATCCCGTAGTTTAGCTGCTTGTGAGGGTGCCATTTTAGTTGTGGATGCCGCACAAGGTATTGAAGCGCAAACATTAGCAAATGTTTACTTAGCACTTGATAATGATTTAGAAATTTTACCTGTTATTAATAAAATCGACTTACCAGCAGCAGATCCTGAGCGCGTACGTCAAGAGGTAGAGGATGTCATCGGGCTAGATGCATCGGAAGCGGTATTAGCCTCTGCAAAAGCAGGTATTGGTATTGAAGATATTTTAGAGCAAATCGTTGAGAAAGTACCAGCACCAACAGGTGATCCTGATGCACCTCTACAAGCGCTAATTTTTGACTCTGTTTATGATGCTTATAAAGGTGTTATCATTTCGATTCGTGTTATCAACGGTACTGTTAAACCTGGCGATAAAATTCGCATGATGGCGACAGGAGCAGAATTTGAGGTTATTGAAGTTGGGGTACATACACCAAAGGTTGTGCCACAGGCTGAACTAACAGTGGGGGATGTAGGGTATTTAACAGCATCCATTAAAAACGTGGGTGATACACGTGTCGGTGATACGGTAACCTTTGCTAACCGACCAGCAGCAGAACCATTAGCTGGTTATCGCCGCTTGAACCCAATGGTGTACTGTGGATTATATCCGATTGATACAGCCAAATATAATGATTTACGTGAAGCTTTAGAGAAGCTAGAGTTAAATGACTCTGCTCTACAATATGAGCCAGAAACATCTCAAGCACTTGGCTTTGGTTTCCGCTGTGGTTTCTTAGGATTGCTACATATGGAAATTATTCAGGAGCGTATTGAGCGTGAATTTAATATTGACCTCATTACTACCGCGCCTTCGGTAATTTACGAAGTCCATATGACAGATGGGACTTCCCTTAAGGTAGATAATCCTTCCTTTATGCCAGATCCACAAAAAATTGATCGTGTTGAGGAACCATATGTAAAAGCAACTATTATGGTACCGAATGATTATGTAGGAGCGGTTATGGAGCTTTGTCAAATGAAGCGTGGTAATTTCATGACAATGGATTATATTGATACTTCTCGTGTAAGTATTATTTACGAAATGCCTTTATCAGAAATTGTCTATGATTTCTTTGACTATTTAAAATCCAATACGAAGGGCTATGCATCATTCGACTATGAACTCATTGGTTACCAACCATCGAAACTAGTGAAAATGGATATTTTACTAAATGGTGAACAAGTCGATGCATTAAGCTTTATCGTCCACCGTGATTTTGCTTATGATCGTGGTAAAATTATCGTAGAAAAATTAAAAGAATTAATCCCACGTCAACAATTTGAAGTACCAATTCAAGCAGCAGTTGGACAAAAAATTGTGGCCCGTTCAACAATTAAAGCTATCCGTAAAAACGTGTTAGCAAAATGTTACGGTGGGGATATCTCACGTAAACGTAAACTTCTTGATAAACAAAAAGAAGGTAAAAAACGTATGAAACAAGTAGGTTCCGTTGAAGTCCCTCAAGAAGCGTTCATGGCTGTGCTGAAGATGGATGATACGAAGTAACCTTGAAATAACAGTATTTATAAGGTTTTAATCAAATAGTTTTTTAACAGTTGGGTGGAGATTGCCACCGATTTGCCACCGCATTAAAAATTGTGCCAGCAATTTATAAATTCTTAGCGATGGAATCAAAAATATCGGCAGCATCTCTCGCCATCTTCTGTGTTAAATGGACATAGCGGTCTTCAGTAATTGCTGATCTGCTGTGTCCTAATCTTTTTTGGACAGTTTTTATTGGTTGTCCACTTTCGATCAACATCGGGATTTACGATTTAAAATGGATGGATGGAGAATCCCTCCAAAATTGAACAGGCTACTTTAACCCTTCCAGCAACCTTTATTGCGTTTGATGTACTGTCAACCGATAAACCTCATACACAGCAACCATTGACCAGCTTCACAAATGTAACTTAGCTACAAAAATGAACGATGTACGTGAGTTTGTGAACGCTAAGGGGCTAACATTATCCGTGATATTGCGAACGGTACATAAACTATTGCTAGTACATTAAGAGCCGTTTTCACAGGAGCTTATAACAAGGCTGTAGGACGTTCAAAAGTGAAGCCTAATAAATCTTATCTATAGCAGAGCGAGATTATTTAAATCTATAAAGCTATAGTGATACCTGCCATTGCATTACCAATAATGGTAACAGTTCCTGATGAAGTGACTGTAAACACCATTAATAAAAGATCACCTGCTGCTACAGATACAGGTGGTGAAACATTCTTAAGACCCCTAGCTACGGAAAATAGGGTAGATATTGGGGTTAAATCAACAAATGCGTTTGTAGGAGAGAAAATATTGCTATATGCAGCTGCACGGTAAATCTGTGCTCTAATTGTACTTTCTATCTGAGGTTGAAAAGTAGTAGTAGAACTAAAGGATGCAGAGATGGTTGTTATATTGCCTGCTTGTGGGTTAGAAAAAGCTTCTGTCACTTGAGTAGTTAGATCAATATCACCATTGGGTAGTAACGCTAATCCATTTACAGCACTTCCGAATCCGATTAAAGATATACCACTTGGTAATCCCACAGAAGTTGTAGATATAGAAGAAGTAAAAGGTCCGGAAGAGAAGGGGATGATTGAGATTCCTGAGGCAACTGAAGGTACTGGTGAACATGTGGCATCTAAAGCTTCAAAAGGTCCGATTTTGCAATTGTTTTTAGCTGACGAACAACCACAATTTATGGAATTATTATCACGCATTTAATACCTCCTTTTTCATCAGTCTATTCAGAGGGGGTGGGTGTTAAAAGGCTATTGTCATCCACCTTCCACAGATGTTAATAAAACTGTTGATAAGAAAGTAAAAGAACCTCGCAAAGTTGGGTATATTGTACGGTGATTTTTATGCCCATTTGTATACTCGATACCATGCCTGATTAATGCCATTCGAGTATTGAAGTGGGCATATATGAAATGCTGTTGTATCAATGGTTTGCACTTCATTTTAGACTGCTCATTACATGCGATTCTTACTACGTAAGAGAACCGTGGTGCAGATGAAAAAGGAAAGGGTGAAAGTGTGCTTTTTGAAATACAAATAGAGTCCTCCACAATTTATTCAGTTATCTATCATCCATTCGCGATGGTTACGAAACGATTTATACGCAACAATATAGGTCGTCTTTACGTTGATTGTGACAAGGTACCTAAGAAAGGCGGCCATGTACAACACACAATTATGCGAAATTAATTCTGGCTATTTTAAAAATGTCCAAGTGACTGGAAGAGTGAAGTCAAAATATCAGATGGCACTACAAGTATCATTGTGGACGGCATGTTTTCAAGGAATGGAATTCAACATTTTTTAGAAGTCGATAACTTTCAAACCATGAAGGAGTATCGTGAAAAGATTAAATGGTATAAAGAGCTTATACCAAGCGTTGTCAAGCAATTAGGTTATTACCCTTGTATGGTTGACCACAACAGAATCGCGTAGGCAACAGCTAGAAGCATCCTGTGGTGGGCTAAAGTGCACGGTGTACACAAATAACGATATTCAATAAGAGGAGGAATATAGATGTTTAAGAAACGTATTAAATCAGTGGTTGTACCTGCTCATGAATATACAGATTACAGTGATTGATTTGAAGGTGATGAAAAGTATGCAACTCTAAAGCATGTAGCAATAGCTGCAACATTCCCATCCATAGTTGCAGTGGGAACAGGGCTATTTATGTTTATGAAACTCAATGACAATATTCCTCCACAGATATGCCTGTATCTACTACACAACAAGTAATGGAACTAGCGGTAGCACAAATACCTTCCATAATTTTGCATTGCTTAATAAACAAAAAAGAATCGAGAGTAGACTTCTCGATTCCTTTTTAAAATTTATTTAGAGAAACAGTTGGAAAAACTTAGCTAATAAAAAGATGGGGACTCCTACCAATATTACGCCTGCAAAGAAATAACAAAATAACATAAAGACATCGAAAACCGCACCGGCTAAATCATCAATGAATTTTAACATTTCATTTCCCTCCAAACATAATAAGTATAGTCACCAATTAAGCATTTAGTCCTTACTTTTTAAAATGCTCCTACCGAATACTAAAATAGAAAATACATAGATGATACACACATTTATTAATTTTGTTTCCTATGTTTAAAGATTCTGTCGTAAAGTCTTTTTTAAATAATAATGTTTAAAATCTCTTCCAACATTATCGAGAGTTCCATAAATTTCATAATCATGATTTTCATAAAATGTTAACGCTTGAAAACTAAGTGTGTCTACTTTAATGAAATCGCACTGATTGTCCCAAGCCATTTGTTCAATTGTTTTCAATAATGTTGATCCATACCCTTGGCCACGAAGCTTTTCGTCAACCATCAGCGTATGGATCTCTAACCAGTTCCAGCAAATTTCTCCTAGAAGGCCTCCAAAAACTTGACCAGCATTATCAGTTAGAAATAAATTAATTTCCTGATAGCGGCCCTGTAAATCTGTTGGAAAGTGTTTTACATTATATTCATAAAGCATGTTATTGACAAACATTTTGTTTTTTTGATGTATTTCTTGTGTAATATGATAGGACATATTTTTACTCCTTAAAGTTGGAATGGTAATGCTCGCTTCCAAATCATATGGTGATTATTTGTTCCCCAAAAATGTTCAAGTATAAAGTCAGGCTGTCCAAACTTTTTCTGCCAGATGATTTGTGCTTGTTTGTATCCACTATCTAAACAAAAGCTAGATTTCTTTTGTTTTTCCAACGTTGTTAGTATTTTTTGTACAAGCAATGTCGCAATACCACGATTTTGGTAGTCTGGATGAACAAAAACGGTACCGATTTCTGGACAATAGGATAAATCTTCTTTGATTGTTTGTTGAATGATCTCGTTGGCTTCTCCACATTCGATGGTACCTATTATTTTATTTGACTCTTCGTCAACAGCTAGCCAAAAAAATCTTTTTTCGCCGCGGCTCTCTAGGTCCATTGCTACATACTTTTTTTTCAATTCCCATTCATGCTGTTGATCATCCACTAGCTCCGCAATCCCTTCTTTTGCATAAGTATCCTGAATAACATGGAAAAAGAATTGGTGTAACGCCTGTATGTCCGATTGTTGTGGACGTCTCAAAAGTAATTTCAAGTTTATTTGCCCCTTCTAAATTTTGTTAGAACAAGGTAAGCTCGTTCAACGTCAATTTCTAGTAAATGATTCATAACTGCCTATACAGCGTTAATCAATCAAGTGCAAGCTGTAACCTAATGCATAGTAAAGGGTAGCGCGATTGCTCCGTCCGTTAGTTTTGTCCTAAATATGCCTAATATAAGTCTATTATATGATTATAACATGTTATCCTTAATTGGTTAATGATGGAATATGGTAAAATGAAAAACAACTAAAGGGAGGGAATAGATTTTGATAGATTTACTTAAAAAGCTGGATACAGTACTTGAACAAATGCGCAGTTTTATCCAAGAGACTCATAAGCAAGAATCAGCATATCCAATGGTCTTTCATAATTATATCGAAGAAGATGTTAGCTCTTTTGTTGATAGCCGTTGGTCATTGCCTAAAGAATATGTATACTTTTTGAGTCATTATGTAGTGGAGGGGGTCACATGGAGTACTGGTGATTATATAAATTTACAGATCTATGGAGCAAGAGATTTAATACGAGGGCAGGAAGGTTACAACTATAATCCAGTGACAAATGAGGTAATTTCAGATTGGCCGGACGACTTTTTGGTCATTGCAACTGATGAGGGAGACCCTTATTGTCTCGATTTATCAAGAGGGGATAGCGCTATTTTTACCGCGCATCATGGAACAGGTAGCTGGGATTTTACACTGGCTTATGATAATTTACTGATGTTCCTGGAGAGTGTACTAACTGCGCCTGGTTTAGAGGAAGATTTGCCCGAAGCAAGCTGTGCAACGTACTATGAACTGTATATTACAGGTAATGGGCAGGATAAAATAAAGACATTATTGTTGCTTAAAAAAATATTATCTTGCGATTATGCACAGGCAAGAATAGCTCTAGAACAGCGTCCACTATTGATTTTTAGGGGAGTTGAAGCAGGTGCCCTAAGAGTAGAAAATGAGCTACAGCATATTTGTGCAGACTATGAAAAAAAGAAAATCAGTTTGGCGGAATTTCTCCAAAGAGGATAATGAAAAGGAATCATGAGGATGAAAGTGGTTCCTTTAAAAAGTTGTAGCAGTCACTTGTTCAATTCCAGAGGCTGTTTCTTCAGATGCAGAGGCAATCTAAAATTTACTAAGGCAACTATACAAAATAGTTGGCTGAGTCTAGAAAGAAGGGCTGCAACTACAGCGGAATAAGCCACTACCATTATCGTGCATAGCTATCATAGATAGAAAAGCATATATTTAACGTGGCATGAAGAAAATGAAATAGTCACAGCAAATATGGGAAAAATAGCTTCTAAACTGGAACTTCATTCTTTTGCAGGAAGTCTTTTCAGCCACCTGCTTGTTATAGTAAGAGAAAGTAAAGGGGGGCTAAAAGATGAGGATTACGAAGGCTAAACTTTTTGTTCACGATCTACAAAAAATGGAGCAATTTTATAGTGAGCTGTTAGGATTTGTGTTGTTAGTAAGTACAGAGGACTATTTTACAATAGCCGTTGGTGATAGTAGGATGACTTTTGAAAAAGCTCCATTAAGTATTAAAAAGCAGTATCATTTTGCACTAAATATTCCTAGTAATTTATTTCAACAGGCAAAAAATTGGGCAAAAGAGCGAGTAGCCTTATTGCATTCAGAGGGGCAGGATGAAATCTATTTTGAATTTTTAAAGGCTTATTCCTGTTATTTTTACGATCCTGAAGGTAATATTATAGAATTTATTTCAAGACAAGAGGTAAATCAAAAACATTCTTCCTCTAGTTTTTCCGTTGAGCATGTGTTAAATATCGGAGAAATTAATTTAACGACTGATGACATTCTAACGGTTGCGAGGAAGTTAAAAAAATTGGATATAATGTCTATAGAAAACAAGGACATTCAACCAGATGCCCTGAATTTTCTAGGTAACTATGAAGATGGTGCTAATATTCTATTAGGGCCAAGTGAGAGGCTTTGGTATTTTTCGAGTAAGAAAGCAATTGTCAGTCCGATCTGTATAGAAATAAATGAAGCTGTTCAATTAAATATGGATGAAAAAGGTCAACTAACCATTAAGCCATTATAATATTCAATAGAGTCGTATACATTTTTATAGAAGTAGCTGTTCCGTAGAATGTTGTCAAATATTTAATAAAGGAGCTAGAGTTGTTGAAAGCAAAATGCCTTAAAATTTATGAATTTGGAAATCCTCAAGAGGTGTTAAGGATAGAAAATAAAACGATCCTACCTCCACAAGGTCAAGAAATCCTAGTTCGTATGCGAGCGAGACCTATCAATCCTTCTGATTTAATACCGATATGGGGGAAATATGCCCATAGAATCACTTTACCAACAGTCCCAGGCTATGAGGGTGTAGGGATTGTAGAAGAGGTTGGGCCGCTCGCTAGTCCGAAGCTTATTGGACAGAGAGTATTGCCTCTCAGGGGAGAGGGAACTTGGCAGGAAGTGGTGAAAACCAATGCTGAATTTGCTGTAGCTCTCCCTGCGGTAATGGATGATTTTACTGCAGCACAAATGTATATTAATCCATTAACAGCTTTGGTGACCTGTACAGAAGTTCTCAAATTACGGCAAAATGATGTTTTGTTAGTGAATGCATGTGGCTCTGCTATCGGGCATATGTATGCTCAATTTGCGAAACTATTAGGTTTTCAGCTTATCGCAGTGACACGGAGTCAACGGCATACTGAGGAATTACAGCAGCTTGGAGCAAGCTTTGTCATAGATACTTCTCAAATGCCTTTATATGAAACAGTTATGGCATTAACCAAGGGAAGAGGAGCCGATGCAGCAATTGATTCTATTGGAGGGGAAGCAGGCAATCAACTTGCTTTCTGCGTAAAGCCCAGTGGAAAATTTCTAGCCATTGGTCTTTTATCAGGCATACAAGTGAATTGGACAAACATTGTGAAGCAAGCAAAAGTACAGGCTATGATGTTTCATTTAAGAAATTGGCAGCGACAAACGTCAACAGAAAAATGGCAGCAAACAATGCAACAGCTCATTCATCTTGTACATAATGGTTCGTTAAAAATGATGAAGGTGCAAACCCATTTTCCATTACTAGATATTCATAAGGCAATAGATGCTGTTCAATCGTCTAATAAAGGAAAAGTTTTTTTGACGAACGATCAATAACAAACGAACACATTTGTAGCGGCCTTGGTTTGAGCTACAAATGTGTATGTTTTACTCTTGAAAATGGAAGGTATCTCCACAGAGGGGTACCCCCTCGAAAAATGGGAGGAACCCGCTCAAAGGAAGGGACCAGCCGCTCGAAATGGGAGGTAAACCGCTCAAAGGAAGGGAAAAGCCGCTCGAAAATGGGAGGAACCTGCTCAAAGGAAGGGAAAAGCCGCTCGAAAATGGAGGAACCCGCTCAAAGGAAGAGCAACCCCGCTCGAAATGGGAGGTAAACCGCTCAAAGGAAGGGACCAGCCGCTCGAAAATGGGAGGAACCCGCTCAAAGGAAGGGAAAAGCCGCTCGAAAATGGGAGGAACCCGCTCAAAGGAAGGGAAAAGCCGCTCGAAAATGGGAGGAACCTGCTCAAAGGAAGAGCAACCCCGCTCGAGAATGAAAGAAATCCACTCCATCAATGAGTAGAAGGGAAGTTACATTATCAAGGATGCTTATTTTACTGATGGAGGCAATGATTGTCATTCTTGAGGATGTTTTATGATATAATCTTCTCTGATATAGATGGCTAGAAGGAGTGAGATCATTGTTAAAAACGGAAGTATTTGAACAATTAAAAACGGCAATGAAAGAGAAAGATACTTTAGCGAAAGGTGTACTATCTCTTTTAAAATCAGCATTAGATTCAGCTGAAAAGGAAAAGGGAGAGGTATTAACTGCTGAAGAAGAAATGGCCATTATTAATCGTGAGGTCAAGCAAACCAACCAAGCTTTAGAGGGCGCACAAACAGCTGGGAGAGCTGACCTGATTGAAAAAGAAGAAGCCAAATTGACTCTATTAAAATCTTTCTTACCAAAGCAATTGACAGAAGAAGAAATTGCTGAGAAATTAGTGGCAGCTGGTATTGGAAAAGGAATGAACATGGGCGAGGCTATGAAAATTGCTAAACCATTGCTTACAGGCCAAGCAGAAGGAGCTGTTATTTCTAAAGTTGTGAAGAGTATTATTGCCTAAACTTCTACCACTACGGTAGAAGTTTTTTTATGGATGGAAAAATCCGCTATTCCATAATTAAGGATAGCGGATCTGTTCATTTTATAACTTGAATTTTTGAATAATATTACGAAGCTGTTGCGCCATTTCAGCTAAGTTATTTGAAGAAGCGGTTATTTCTTCAATACTTGCTGATTGCTCTTCAGAGGCAGCCGCTACGTTTTGAATATTACCTGAGGCTTGCATAGCTACTACGCCCACTTGCTCTACAGAAATAGCTATACTGCTAACGCCTTCATTGATGTTGGACATAATAGTATTCACATGATCCATTTCCTGCGTCAATGCAGTGATTTGACTATTGATATCTGCGAATGCTTCTCCTGATGCATCAAATGTAGCTGAGCTTTCAGCAAGATTACTACTGCTGATAGCCATTGAATTTACTGCTTGTGAGGTCTCTTCTTTAATGGTTTCGATACGTGTACGAATACTGTTTGTTGCATCTAAAGATTGATCTGCTAGCTTACGTACCTCCTCAGCCACTACGGCAAAGCCTTTACCATGCTCACCGGCACGAGCTGCCTCAATCGATGCATTTAAAGCTAATAAGTTTGTTTGATCTGTAATCTGGGTAATCAATGTTACAATATCCCCGATTTCATTTGTATATGTGCTTAATCGTTCTACGACAGTTGCAGACTCTTGAATGGCTTGAGATGTAACGGCCATTTTTTCTGTAGCATCCTGAATCGTCATATTTCCTTTTTCAGAGATTGCTGAAGTGTGAAATGCTTTTTCTGTAACATCAGTGACGCTTTTTACAACCTCTTTCATTTTGCTTGAGATAGTAGTAATATGACTTTCTACTTCTTCAATCGAAGAAGTTTGCTTTTCTGAGCCCACTGCTACCTCTTGCATAGAAGATGTAATTTGCTGAATGGATGCACTTGTCTGTTCAGAGCTTGCTGTTAATTCTTCTGACATGGCGGCCACTTGTTCAGCATTCTGAGCTATTTGATGAATCAATGAGCGTAAATCTTCCGTCATATTTTCTATCCCTGAAGACAGCTGGGCAATTTCATTGGAACCTTTTATTTGCAGAGGTTCGACAGCTAAATCCCCTTGTGCAACTTGACCGACATAGCGAGTCATTTTTTTGATTGGCTTCGTAATACCTACACTAATAAAGTAAGCAACGATCACCCCAAAAATAATAAATATAACGGTAAGAACAATACAAATCCATAGTGTTTCCGTTTGAAGTTCAGAGATGAAAGAGGCATCCATATCTAAACCGAAAATAATATCAGTATCTTTAAATGGGATAAAAATAGATTTATGGATTCCATATTCATCCTCGTATAATTCACTCGTTTGACTAGTTCCAGAGTTTAAGGCTTCATGCATTTCTTCACTAAACACATAGTCTTGTTGATGATTATCGGTATTACTTAAAGCGACAATATGCTCCTTACCATTGGCTTTAGAAAGCACATAGGCATTTTCAATATCATACTTTTTAACTACTGTGTTCAATTGATCCAATACTTTTTTATATTTGTCAGGACTACCGTTATCCGCTGCTTTGACGTCATTTTTCTCAATATCTTCAAAAATCGTATTGGATGTAATCTCTAAAGTAGATTCGAATTGTTTAATCACAAAATTGTCGATAATCCGATAAGAAGCTACAAATAATACAACACTAAATAGCAAAGAGATAATCGCTATTGGAATAGTGAAACTGGCTATATATTTATAGAGTAAAGAGCTCTTAAATTTAGTGACGATACGCAATGTGAGACGCCTCCAGTACGTTAAGCTTTTGCTGTAAGAAATGAATCATATCTGGAATATGAGCTGTTTCTGTATAAGGTGAAATAGAGAAGAATTTCGCCGCTGCAACTGGAACATGTTGTGTTGTATCACTAGTATGAACGGTACAAACTCGTGTCGTGTCACCAAAGAATACTTCGTCTCGTCCTTCTCCAATAATTTCAAAGAATGAAGCGTTGATACCATTAATATGTTCAATCTGATCTTGTGTATAATGACCAGCTTGTTCAGCTTGCCAATTCAACCCGTCTGGATACAAACGGAAAGCTGTTACAGGACCGATATTCGTTTCATTTACCACTTGTAACATTGGTGTTTTCTCAGCTAATTGAGCACGGAAAGCTAAATTCACTCGTACATAATTAGCTAGTAATTGTTGATAGCCTTCTTTACCGAACGCCTGTAATGCAGCGAAAATAGCAATAGAGCTACCCATACGAGAACATTCTAATGTATAGCCAGTATGATAAGAGCCATAACCACGATTCCCGACATATGGCGTATCGAAGTCCTCAATATCTAATAATTGCAAGCTTTTACCATCTTTAACTAAGAATAAGCTTGTTAAATAAGGTGTTTGTCCAAGCTTTTGGAAGTCGAAGCACAGGCTATCTGCAATAGCTAAATGCTGCATACGTTTATGGATTTGTGATAAACCTTGTAATACTTCCTCTTCAAATTGTAGTGGGTTATTCTTGAAATCATAATCATTGAAAAAAGCATAAAATCCACCTAACGCTGAATCCGCATGAATATGTACTGGCTGTAAATTATATTTCTTCTCAAGCGTTGTTGTGACTTCTTTGATGGCTTGTACATCATCAATCCCAAATTGATCTGTTGCACCTGTAGTTGCTACTACATAGACAGGAATACCGCCATTTTCGATAACTTCTGTCATACGAGCACGTAGGTCTTCCACATCCATAGCATGATCTTTGCCTGCTTTTACACGTACTAAATGTTTACTACCGATGCCTACTGCTTCTACAGATTTTAATAGGCTATAATGGGCATTTTCTGAAGCAAAGCAATATAAGTTATTTGGTACACCGTCTTCCTTTGCATGTGGGAATTGTTTTGCAATAGCAAGACGTAATCCGCTGAATACCGCACCTTGACCGCCCCATGTAGTATAGCCAAAGCTCTTTGTATAATCATAGCCTACTAATTTTGACATCATCGATACTACTTTTACTTCACACTCAGCAGCAGCTGGACCGTAAACATCCCATAAGTTATTGCCGTTCAATAGGGCATTTGTAAACTGGCCTAATACACCTGGGATACTTGCCATCGGTAAAACATTGGTAACAAAGTTACGTGTATGATAGGGATGTCCTTGCATTAATTGTGTTAATTCATCTACTACTTGATCGAGCCCAACACCTGTTGTTGGTACTTGATGGTCCTGCATTATTTCTTGGTAAAAATTAGCAGAGCGTTCTTTCATTGGACCAAGTGTAGTTTTATTAGGATTCTTTAATTCATCTAATGAGGAAACAATTTTCTCTAATAGGGATAAAAAATTCTCTCTTTGTTGAATATTTCCATCTTCGCTCTGGAATAATTGTTGGATATTGTGCATCATCATCATCCTTTTTTAGTTCATATTTCCTCTATTTTTAACTTAATAAAAATAGGACCTTATACTAATGGTATAATAGCATATTTTAGCAGAGTTGGTTATTATATTTTACTGAAAAAATATTTATTAACATTTCTGAAAAGTCTTACTTTCGTTGGTATAAAATACATTGTTGTTCTGTGTAGAGATAATAGCTGATGAAGGTGTACAAAATGTTGATTAAAGGGGAGGTGTGAAGTTATATAATTTATAATGTTGATGTTATATATAAAGATTGAAAAGGTGATACTTTCTAACTAACTTGAGTCTGCACGGAGAGTAGTACAGACCCGAGGTAACTGTATGTTTATTGCTGAAATTGTAGAAGTTCATCTACTGTAACAAATGTATATCCATCATTACTAAGAGCTTGCAACATTCCTTCTATTGCCTGCAATTCATTGTCAGTAGGATCATACATCGGGTGCATTAAAATGATAGATCCTGGTTGAATATTTTCAGTTACATAGTTAATTTTGTCTTCTGCGTTTGTAAAAAATGTATCGGGTTCTAAGTTCCAAGTAATCGTCTTGCGTTGATGTTTATTTAAGTAGTAAGGCAATCCAAATAATTTTTTACCATACGGTGGTCTTACGACAGGTGTTTTTTGGTAACCAATACTAGCAATAAGCGCATCGTTTTTTTCTATTTCATTTTTAATAAAGGAAGGGCTTTTTAATACCATACGCTTGTGTGAATACGTATGATTGCCAATTTGATGTCCAGCTTCCACAATTTTTTTAGCCTCTTCTGGATTTTCCTCAATGTCATCCCCAATTAGAAAAAATGTGGCTTTTACTTGGTAACTGTCAAGTAACGCGAGAATGGCACTAGTATTTTTAGTAGGTCCATCATCAAAGGTTAAGGCAACAACCTTTTCCTCTGTTATAACATGTGAGGTAATATTACCAAACAATTGATAATCACGAGCATTCATTAATTTATAGGCAGCAAATGTTAAAGCAATGATGAATAAAATCCCCATTCCGGTATAAGTTAGTCTCCGTTTCATTGACAAACTCCTTTCTTTCATCATGACGGTTATTGTTTAAATGTATGTCATCTCAAATGCGATCACAACGAAGTTTCATCTTCTTTTGTTTGAATACCAAAAAATTAAGCATACTACGTTTGAGGTGAGGAGATGTATAAACTATTATCACATAACGATTTAGATGGAGTAGGTTGTGGAATTTTAGCGAAGCTTGCGTTTAATGATAAAGTGAAGATACGCTACAATTCCATTACGGCACTTGACCGTGAAATAGAGTTCTTTTTGGAGAATGACCAACAGAAAACGTTTTTGTTTATTACCGATCTTTCTCCAAATGAAAAAAATGAAAAAAGGATTCAGGATTATTACCAAGCCACTGGTAATGTGCAATTGCTGGACCATCATAAAACAGCTCTTCATTTAAATCAATATGAATGGGGAAAGGTTTTAATTGAAGATGAGCAAGGCTTAACATCAGCTACTTCATTATTTTATCAATACCTTGTGACCCATGGACTATTAGAAAAAACAGAGGCCATTTCAGAGTTTGTAGAGTTAGTAAGGCAGTACGATACTTGGGAATGGGAAAAGAATGGGAATTTTCAAGCACAACGGTTAAATGCCCTCTTTTTTTTAGTGTCTATTGAAGAGTTTGAAGAGAAAATGCTTGATCGTTTAAAAACAAATAATCACTTTGATTTTGATGAATTCGAAAAGAAAATTTTAAGTATGGAAGAAGAAAAAATAGAGCGTTATATTCGACGTAAGAAACGAGAGCTTGTCCAAACAAATTTGGGCGAATTTTATGCTGGCATTGTCTATGCGGAATCGTACCATTCTGAGCTTGGCAATGAATTAGGAAAAGAAAATGTTCATCTTGATTATATTGCCATGATGAATATGGGAAGTAAAAAAATCTCATTTCGGACGATTCATGACCATATTGATGTATCCTCCATCGCAGCCCAATATGGTGGTGGTGGGCATCAAAAGGCTGCCGGTTGCTCTTTAACAGTGGAAGCCTATAAACAGTTTGTGTTAGAAACATTTCATATAGAGCCTATTCCAGAGGATGCAAAAAGAAATCGCTATAACATCAAAGGAACATCATTTGGAACATTTTATAAAAACCTTGAAGATGAAGTGTTTCTACTATATACAAATAATGAAATAGACTGGGTAATAGAAAAAAATCGAACACCCTTAGAGCAAATTTTTTCAAGTTTTAATGAAGCAGAGTGGTTTTTGAAACGGAATTACCAAGCATGGCTAGTAAGAGATGATGTCTTTGTGGACTATTTAATGCAGGAAGCCAATAAAGTCCGTCATTCAAATAAAGGAATGTAATAATTCCTTTTACATATGAATTTATCCATCCTTCCGGTAAATCAAGGTTATATAATGCATCGAGACAAACTACAATGAAACATAACGATTATAAAAAAATGAGGTGTACATGTTGTCCGATGATATACTTCGAGTTGTTGATTTGGATAAGGAAAATCGAGGACGAAAAAAATGGAGTAGGAGTATAGTTGTATTTCTTTTATTGATGATGGTTAGTGGGTTTGTGCTGTATTTATGTTGGGATAAAGATGTTGACTTTGAAGCCTACAAAACAGAAGTAGGTAAGACAGCTACCAATAGCTTAGGTCGTTTAACGTTAAATGAAGTGATTATTGATGATAATCAAATTTTGTTAAATGCAACCTTCGAGCCTGTAAAAGAGTTTGCGCCTGATCATCAAGTATTCTTCTTCCCGCAAATACTTGTCAATGGTCAAGATTATATGGTTCGTAATGGTGGACAGTCCATAGCAAAATCTGCACACGTTTATACAATATACAATAGCATTAAAATGGATGATTTTCCGTCTGATGAACAATTAGAATTAGTTATTCGGTATAAAGATTGGAATGTAGAAACACCAATTGACAAGCCGTGGGAATTTCAAATAGAGGCATCTCAGGAACAATTACAAGAAGATCGGCAAGTCTTTTCTATAGGAAAAAAAATCGAGCATGTCGATCAACAGGAAATAACGATTGACAGAGTCGTTTCAACACCTATTTCGACCACAATTTATTTTCAGTCTGAAAAGAGTATAATAAATGACACTTTATACTTTAAAATCCAATCAAAAGCAGGGCAATCGTGGCGCTTTGAAACACCCTATCCATTAAATAAAGAGCGTACAAAGTGGGGGAGCCGTGTGGATGCTCTCTATTTAACAGAGGGGAATTATCAATTAATCCCAGTCGATAAAGAAGGTCAAAAAGTTGGTTCTGCCATTAAAATAAAGGAAGATTAGCCTGTAAGTAAAATTTACAAACTTTTAAAATGAAAGGATCTGTTTTCCATGTAAAATGAAAGAAAAGACAGGGAAAGTAGTTGAGAGTTTGCGAACGCTATGGGAGATATTTTGGGTTTCTTTAAAATTAGGCTGTACCTCGTTTGGAGGGCCAACAGCTCATTTAGGCTATTTTCAACAGGAATATGTGCAAAAAAGGAAATGGCTGTCTGCGCATGACTATAGTCAACTTGTCATATTAAGTCAATTTTTACCTGGTCCCGCATCCAGTCAGGTGGGGATGGGGATCGGTTTAATAAGAGGTGGGCTATTAGGGAGCCTTCTATCATTTGTTGGTTTTACATTACCCTCAGTATTAATACTCATGGTATTTGCTTATCTGTCCATTTTGACAGAACTGAAAATGGATTGGATACATGGTTTGAAGTTAGTGGCAGTGGCGATTGTGGCGCAGGCTATTTTTGATATGAGCAAAAAAATACTTTCTACCACATTGCATTGGTTGATTGCCTTGTTGGCACTTGTAATTGTGTTGACATGGTTGCATCCATTTGCACAAATTACCTCGATAGTAGTAGCTGCCTGTATAGGTTTTCAATATATTAAAAAAGACCATGAGGACCATTCATCCAAAATGGTTCATATACCAATTTCTAAAATAACTGGCATGGTGTTATTAGCACTTTTTTTACTGTTACTGATCGGTCTACCATTCATAAGTGCCATTTGGAATCATGAATGGATCGCTATGATTGAGAAATTTTATACTGCTGGGGCCTTAGTATTTGGTGGTGGTCATGTTGTTTTACCTTTACTGGAAGCACAGTTTGTACAAAGCGGCCAAATTACTACGTCCGATTTTTTAGCTGGCTATGGTATGACACAGGCAGTTCCAGGACCCTTATTTACGTTTGCAGCGTATATAGGTATGGTCATTGCTGGTATTCCAGGAGCAATCATTGCTACTTTAGCGATTTTTCTACCTGCTTTTTTACTAGTCATTGGGACTCTTCCATTTTGGATTAGTTTAAGTCGTATTGCACGGCTCAAAGGGGCGATGGCAGGGGCAAATGCTGCAGTCGTAGGCATTTTAGCTGCTGCATTTATCCATCCAATTGTTACGCAAACCATTGTAAACGGGTTAGATATTTGTATAGTCGCGGTCTTTATATGGTGTTTAATTCGTTGGAAAATGCAACCCTACATACTGGTGCTCTTAGGTATTATAGTGGGAATTGTTTGTTATACATGAAAAAACTGCACTTTCGATTGTTAGAGTCTAACTAACATTTGAAGTGCAGTTCGTTTTTGTGGAGACCAATCAAATATACATCATCTTAAGAGTGTTGAATTGCAAGCTCTCTAGATGGTTTCATAGCGTTCCTGCTATTGATTCGTTATAATGTAGAAATGGAAAAGACTTAACGAGAAAGAAGGGATGGCTATGGCGCGAGGTGTTTACATTCATATTCCTTTCTGTCATCAAATCTGTAATTACTGTGATTTCAATAAATTTTATTTTAAAAATCAACCAGTGGATGAATATATAGAAGCACTAGGGAAAGAGATGGCCCTAGTAACAAAAAAATATCCTGAGCATTTTCGTAACATCGAAACGATTTTTCTCGGTGGAGGGACACCAACTGCTTTATCTCCAGAACAATTGGACAAACTACTAACGTATATTCATGCGTATATTCCAATGAGTAGTGTGAAAGAATTTACATCAGAGGCCAATCCTGATGAACTGTCTGCAGCAAAATTGCAAGTATTGTTTGATGGTGGTGTTAATCGCCTGAGTATGGGTGTGCAATCATTTGACCAAGGACTGTTACAGAAGATTGGACGCACACATAGTAATGAACATGTCTACGAAACAATCGCTTTGGCAAAACAGCATGGCTTTCACAATATTAGCATTGATTTAATGTATGGGTTACCTGGGCAAACGATGGCTCAATGGCTGGATTCATTAGAAAAAGCTTTTGCGCTAGATTTACCGCACTTCTCTGCCTATTCCCTTATTGTAGAGCCAAAAACCATTTTCTATAATCAATATGCTAAAGGCAAATTGCATTTACCGACTGAGGATCTTGAAGCGGATATGTATGATGTGCTAATGCAAGAAATGTCTTTACACGGACTTCAACAATACGAAATTAGTAATTTTGCAAAACCCGGTTTTCATTCAGAACATAATAAAATATATTGGGATAATGATGAGTATGCCGGTTTTGGGGCAGGTGCTCATGGGTACCTAGCGGGTATACGCTATTCTAATCATGGTCCATTGAAAAAGTATATGGATGCTGTTTTTGCAGAAGAGCTACCAATTGTACATGAGCATGAGGTAACACAAGCGGAGAAGAGAGAAGAACAAATGTTTTTAGGACTGCGAAAAACAGAGGGCGTTATGCACTCTATATATGAAGAGAAATTTAATGAGCCGATGAATGCACAGTATGAGCAAGTCATCGAAAAGCTAGAATCAGAAGGGCTTTTGGAACATGATGAGAGGGGAATTCGTCTTACGCGCAAAGGACGTTTCGTAGGGAATGAAGTATTTCAACAATTTTTGCTAGAAGATTGAGCGATATCGTTGACATAAAATGTGGGATTTGATAATTTAATAATAGTATTAGCACTCCTCTTAGTCGAGTGCTAACAGAGGTGATAATCATGCTAACAAATCGGCAGTTACAGATATTGCAAGTCATTGTAGACGACTTTATTGTGTCTGCACAGCCGGTAGGTTCTCGCCAAATCTCCAAAAAACAAGGGATTACATTTAGTCCAGCCACTATTCGAAATGAAATGGCGGATTTAGAGGAATTAGGCTTTCTAGAAAAAACTCATACTTCCTCTGGTCGAGTGCCTTCGGAAAAGGGTTACAGATTTTATGTAGATCATTTGTTGAGTCCACAAGGTATTAATTCGAAGGACATACAACAAATCCAATCAATTTTCAATGATCGATTAGTAGAAGTAGAGCATATTATCCGAAAGTCAGCCAATATTTTATCGGAGCTGACATCATATACTTCCATACTTTTAGGACCTGATGTTCAAAGGCATCGTGTCAAACGATTTTCAATTGTGCCTCTTTCGAGCGATACTGCAGTAGCAATTATCGTGACGAACAATGGGCATGTAGAAAATCGCATGTTCAACTTACCGCCTGACTTTACCGCTTCGGATTTAGAGAAAATGGTGAATATCTTAAATGAGCGCTTAATCGGTGTATCATTAGAAGATCTCCATAAAAGACTTGAGGCTGAAGTGCTGGCTGTGCTACAGCAGCATGTTCGATCAGCGGATGATTTTATTCGCGCACTCGTGACAGCCACTATGCAAAATCCAGAAAGTAAAATTTTCTATGGTGGTAAAACGAATATGTTTAACCAACCAGAATTCCATGATTTAAACAAAGTCCGTATGATTTTGGACTTAATGGAGACGACTAGCCAAGTGCAGTCACTTTTTCATCCGAACGAATCAGGTATTCATATTCGGATAGGCTCAGAAAATAAACAATTAGAAATGGAAAATTGCAGTGTCATTACTACTACTTATTCCATTGGTGATGATCAACAGGGAGCCATTGCTATTATTGGCCCAACACGCATGGATTATAAGCGTGTCGTGGCTTTATTAGACGTAATGCGCTTGGATTTAACACAGGCCTTTACGAAGAATCGTAGTGAATGATAATGAGGAGGATTCAAGTGACAGAAACAACTGAAAACAAAGATTTAGTACAAGAAGATGTACAAGCTGAAACGACAGAAGAGGAAGTAGCACAAGCAGAAGTTCAAGAAGAAGTTGAATTATCAATTGAAGAACAGTATGAGGCAAAGCTGGCTGAACTACAAGCCAAGCTTGATGACGAGGAAAACCGTCACCTACGCTTACGCGCTGACTTCGATAATATGCGTCGTCGTAATCAGTTAGACCGTGAGGCTGCTGAAAAATACCGCGCACAAAACTTACTATCTGATTTATTGCCAGTTCTTGATAATTTTGAGCGTGCCTTACAAGTTGAGACAACTTCGGAAGAAGCTGCATCTATTATTAAAGGGATTGAAATGGTGTATCGCTCTTTAATTGAAGCAACAGAAAAAGAAGGTCTGCAAGTTATTAAAGCAGAAGGTGAACCATTTGATCCAAATGTACACCAAGCTGTTATGCAAGAACAAGATAGTGAAAAAGAGACGGGTGTTGTCTTACGCGAGCTGCAAAAAGGGTATATCTTAAAGGATCGTGTGTTACGCCCTACAATGGTATCTGTGAACGAATAGTCCTTGTACTATTTAGTCAATTAAAATCAGTTAAAAACGCATCCCTTGCGTTGAAATAATAGGAGGAAATTTTAATGAGCAAAATTATTGGTATTGACTTAGGAACAACAAACTCTTGCGTTTCTGTACTTGAAGGTGGAGAACCAAAAGTAATTCCAAACCCAGAAGGAAACCGTACTACACCATCTGTTGTTGCCTTTAAAAATGGTGAACGTCAAGTTGGTGAAGTAGCGAAACGTCAATCAGTTACAAACCCTAATACAATCATTTCTATTAAATCAAAAATGGGTACAGCTGAAAAAGTAACAGTGGAAGATAAAGATTATACACCACAAGAAGTATCTGCTATGATTCTTCAATACTTAAAAGGCTACGCAGAAGACTACTTAGGAGAAAAAGTAACAAAAGCTGTTATTACAGTTCCTGCTTACTTTAACGATGCACAACGCCAAGCGACTAAAGATGCTGGTAAAATCGCAGGTCTTGAAGTAGAGCGTATCATTAACGAACCAACTGCTGCTGCACTAGCTTATGGATTAGACAAACAAGATCAAGATCAAAAAGTATTAGTATTTGACCTTGGTGGTGGTACATTTGACGTATCAATCCTTGAATTAGGTGACGGTGTCTTTGAAGTACTAGCAACTGCTGGTGATAACAAGCTAGGTGGAGATGATTTCGATGATGCAATTATCGAATATCTAGTAGCAGAATTCAAAAAAGAAAATGGTATTGATTTATCAAAAGATAAAATGGCTATGCAACGTCTTAAAGACGCAGCTGAAAAAGCGAAAAAAGATTTATCTGGTGTAACATCAACGCAAATCTCTTTACCGTTCATTACAGCGGGTGAAGCAGGACCTTTACACTTAGAAATCTCTTTAACTCGTGCAAAATTCGATGAAATTACATTACCATTAGTAAACCGTACAGTAGGACCAGTGCGCCAAGCATTATCTGATGCAGGTCTTTCAACTTCAGAAATCGACCAAGTTATTTTAGTTGGTGGTTCAACACGTATTCCAGCAGTACAAGAAGCAGTACGTAAAGAAACTGGTAAAGAACCTCACCGTGGTGTTAACCCAGACGAAGTTGTTGCAATGGGTGCTGCAGTACAAGGTGGCGTACTAACAGGTGATGTAAAAGACGTAGTATTACTTGACGTAACACCACTTTCACTTGGTATTGAAACAATGGGTGGTGTGTTCACGAAGTTAATTGATCGTAACACAACAATCCCTACATCAAAATCACAAGTATTCTCTACAGCAGCAGATAACCAACCAGCAGTAGATATCCATGTTCTACAAGGTGAGCGTTCAATGGCAGCTGACAATAAAACATTAGGTCGCTTCCAATTAGCAGACATTCCACCAGCACCACGTGGTGTACCTCAAATCGAAGTAACATTCGATATTGATAAAAACGGTATCGTATCTGTAAAAGCGAAAGACCTTGGTACAAACAAAGAGCAAACAATTGTAATCCAATCTGATTCCGGATTATCAGACGAAGAAATTGAGCGTATGGTAAAAGACGCAGAGGCGAATGCTGAGGCAGATGCTAAACGTAAAGAAGAAGCAGACCTACGCAATGAAGCTGATCAATTAGTATTCCAAGTGGATAAAACAATTGCTGACTTAGGTGAGCAAATTACAGAAGACGAGAAAAAATCAGTTGAAGATGCTCGTGATGAATTGAAAAAAGCACTTGAAGCTGGTGAATTAGAAGGCATTAAAGCAGCGAAAGAAAAATTAGAAGGCGTATTACAACCATTAGTAATGAAAGTTTACGAACAAGCAGCAGCAGCTGCTCAAGCAGCTCAAGGTGGCGAAGCAGGAGCAGACACTGGTGCAGGTAAAAAAGATGACGGTGTTGTAGATGCTGAATTCGAAGAAGTAAAAGACGATAAATAAGAGTTAACACAGTTAAGTGAAAAGCCAAAGACCGCTTGCGGCTTTGGCTTTTGTCATGATGTGAGAACACTTCACGTGAATGGCACCATTTATGGAATAGCTGCATACGTTAGCTGCTAGGAAGTAAAAAAACTCTATATTATAAGACAATTAGTTCGAAAAAAAGAGGCAGTTTTATCAACTGCATGTTACAATAGATTTTATGCAAACAGAGCGGAGTGTGAATCATGGAGAAACGCGATTATTACGAGGTGCTTGGTTTAACAAAATCGGCTTCAAAAGATGAGATTAAAAAAGCATACCGTAAATTATCAAAACAATATCACCCTGACCTTAATAAAGAGCCAGGTGCAGATGAAAAATTCAAAGAAATCGCTGAAGCATATGAAGTATTAAGTGATGACCAGAAAAAAGCTCGTTACGACCAATTTGGTCATGAAGATCCGAATGCAGGCTTTGGTGGTGGCTTCGGAGGCGGTGGCTTTGGCGGCTTCGAGGATATTTTCAGCTCATTCTTTGGCGGTGGAGGTCGCCGTCAAGACCCAAATGCGCCACGCAAAGGTGATGACCTGCAATATCGCATGAACATAAAATTTGAAGAAGCTATTTTTGGGAAAGAAACAGAAATAGAAATCCCGAAAGATGAAACGTGTGAAACATGTCATGGTTCAGGAGCTAAACCAGGTACACAGCCTGAAACATGTTCAACATGTAATGGTGCTGGACAAATCAATCAAGCAGTAGATACACCATTTGGTCGTATGATGAACCGTCGTACATGTTCAACTTGTCATGGTACAGGTAAAATCATAAAAGAAAAATGTTCAACTTGTCGTGGAGAAGGAAAAGTCCAAAAACGCAAAAAAATTAAAGTGACGATTCCAGCTGGTGTTGATGATGGTCAACAAATTCGTGTATCTGGTCAAGGTGAACCAGGTATAAATGGTGGACCTGCAGGGGATTTATATATTATGTTCCGTGTCCAAGGTCACAATGAATTTGAACGTGATGGGGACGATATTTACTTCGAGCTAAAATTAACATTCCCACAAGCAGCACTAGGTGACGAAATTGAAGTGCCAACAGTTCATGGTAAAGTTAAATTACGTATCCCAGCTGGTACACAGTCAGGCGCTCAATTCCGTCTAAAAGATAAAGGTGTTAAAAATGTTCATGGCTATGGTATGGGTAATCAATACGTAACGGTGAAAGTTATGACACCAGAAAAATTAACGGAGAGACAAAAGCAATTACTACGAGAATTTGCAGAAATTAGTGGCGATATTCCTGAAGAACAGGGTAGTTCACTATTTGATAAAATTAAGAAAAAATTCCAAGGTGAATAATTAGAGGAGCTGAAGAGCTACGTGAAGTGGTCAGAATTATCCATTCATACAAAAAATGAAGCGGTAGAAGCAATTTCGAATATTTTGCATGAAGCAGGTGCAAGTGGTGTTGTCATCGAAGATTCTGCAGAATTTGCGAAGCCACGTGAGGATCAATATGGTGAAATTTACGCGCTAAATGAAGAGGATTTTCCGAAAGATGGCGTGATTGTCAAAGCTTATTTATCGGAGTCTAGCTTTTTAAATGAAACTGTCGAAGAAATTAAAGCAGCTATCACAAATTTAACGAACTTTAACATCGATATCGGTGAAAATGTAGTATCCATTGTTGAAGTCAACGAAGAAGATTGGGCAACTGCCTGGAAGCAATACTACCATCCTGTCAAAATTTCTGAACGCTTTACTATCGTACCAACATGGGAAGATTATACGCCTGTTTCTACAGATGAATTGATTATTGAGTTAGATCCTGGCATGGCGTTCGGTACAGGTACACACCCTACTACAGTGATGTGTTTACAAGGACTTGAAAAAGTCATTAAAGAAGGGGATACAGTAGTCGATATTGGAACAGGATCAGGTGTATTATCTATTGGAGCAGCATTACTTGGTGCCAAAAGTGTGCATGCTCTCGATTTAGACGAGGTAGCTGTACGCTCAGCACAAGAAAATGTTGCCTTAAATAAAGTAGAAGATAAAGTAGCGGTATTCCATGGGAACTTATTAGATACAGTAAAAGAACCAGCAGATGTGGTTGTAGCTAATATTTTGGCAGAGATCATTATGTCCTTCACAGACGACGCTTATACAATTGTGAAACCAGGTGGATTATATGTCACTTCAGGCATCATCGGGGCAAAACGTGATGATGTAAAAGCAGCACTTGAAGCTTCAGGCTTCGTTATTGAAGAAGTATTATTGATGGAAGATTGGGTCGCTATTATTGCCCGTCGACCACTATAACATGATTGAAGAAGCGCCAAATCGTGAGCCGTGTGCTTGTGATTTGGCGTTTTCTCTACCAGTAGTAGAAAGGACTGTGTAGCATGCAACGTTATTTTATTGAGACAGCCATAGAAAATGCACGTATTAGTGGAGAAGATGCACGCCATATTGAGCGAGTGATGCGTATGAAACAGGGCGACAAAATCGTTGTTGTTGCACAAAATACAGCTCATATATGTACAATTGAAGGGTTTGATAATGATGAAGTCGTAATTGAAGCGACAGGTCAAACGATTCCTTCACCAGAGCTACCGATTCAAGTAACAGTAGCTTGTGGCTTGCCAAAGGGCGATAAGCTAGAGCTGATTACGCAAAAAGCAACAGAGCTCGGAATGTTTGCTTTATTACCATTTGAAGCCGAGCGTTCCATTGTGAAATGGGACAAGAAAAAAGGAGCAAAAAAGCAGGAACGATTACAAAAGATTGCTAAAGAGGCAGCTGAACAAGCTCATCGTACACATATTCCAGTAGTTTTTGAACCAATTGGATTTAAGCAACTGGTACAACAAATAGAACTTTTTGATGCCGTTTTTATCGCAGATGAAGAAGATGCCAAGGCTGATGAGCGGACAAGATTTGCGGACAAGCTAAAAAATGTCGATGATAAGAAATCAAAATCAATGTTGATTATTTTTGGGCCAGAGGGAGGCATCTCTCGTCATGAGTCTGAAGCTCTAATACAAGCAGGTGCTCAAACGATGTCATTAGGGCCAAGAATTTTACGTGCAGAAACAGCGCCACTATATGCGTTGTCTGCCATATCCTATGAATTCGAATAACAGTAATGTACAACTAACTATCAACAAGACCTAGAAAAAGCCACTTAAAAATTATTTTAAGTGGCTTTTTATTTTATTAGTATTTGAAGCGGATCGGTGTTAAATCCGTGCTATAAGTGGATTTATACATCTATGATTAAAGATATGTATCATTACTAATACATAAAGGATAGTCAAAGTCACCCCGGAAAATCACAGGCTCAAACATTCCAAATAAAATATGTAAGTGAACAAGTTCATTGTCCATACATAGATTTAATTGCGACATATTCTAGCGATAGAGAGCTCACTAATACTATAAATGAAATGAGGGGATTTTTTGAGTGAACAATTTATTAATCAGATTCAACCTTGTCCAGTAACATCTACTGAACAAATACCGTTAACGAATGAGATTACGCCGCTAGTCACTACACCGCTTACGACGCCAACTATTAAAATTCCAGTTGTACTGGCAGAACCAACACTGCAAATCGTTGTCGAGTCGGATATTACGCTTAGTCCTGCAGCAACAGAAATCAAACGAGTGAAAAAGCATGTCTTTCTAAATCAAGTGAAACTGGTACCGGTTAGCTTTGCACGGATTGCTGGCACGGATTTCTTTAGAGTAACACGAGCTAAATTATTTGTAGCAGGACATATTCGGAAAAATATTGAATATGCTTCATCAGCATGTAATGGAGCACTTCAGGATAGAATTGCTGATGTTCCGTTTTCAGGTTTTACAGAACTATTTTTCCCACAAGCAACTGGTGGCGCTACTCCAATCTTAGGTATTTCCGAGTTTGCGGAGGCAAACTTCCTTAATGAAAGAACGCAAATGGATGCTCGATTAGATAAGGCTTTCTTCCAAAATCTCGTTAAATACAATGAACAACCATTTGGTGAATTAGTAGCAGCCAACTTCTTTGAACTTGATTTTTCACCGATTATGGCAGCTCCTGAAGAAGCATTCAGCACATTACGTGAAAAAATTGTATTAGAACTTACTGTAAAAGTATTGCAAGTTCAACAAATCCGTTTGGGCGCTGGAAGTAGTGTAGTAACACCTGTTCTTCCAGGGCTTACTCCACCAGCAACACCAATTGTCCCTGAAATTATTCCTCCTACTGAGTCTTGTTAATATTTTTATGTAGTGGAGCAGATATGGTAACAATAAAGCTAATATAAAATCAAATATGTTGTTAGGCAGTTGAAAGTTCACTTTACTTGAACTTTTAACTGTCTTTTTTGCAATATAAAAGAACATGTACAATCATATCTCATGGAGGGGACTGTGACAAAAGTAGAAATAATGCATAATATGAATTGTAATTAGTATTGTAAGTTTCCGATCATATAACATGTTTTAAAGGAATTAATATCATCGCAACTGATAACAAAAAAAGTTTGTTTATTGTTGTGCTTTTTTTGTCAAATCATTATTTGGGAGTGAACGAATGGCAACTCCATGGATTAACTTTAGAGAGATGAAGGAAATATCCTCTAAACAAAATAAATATAGTGAGTGGACGTATCAGACTAAAATAGATCACGAATCACCATTAGAACCTACTTATAACGGAGATAGTAATGCATTTGATGAAATAGGGGATATATCAATACTTGCAGAGGAATCCACTTTAACAGACCATGTAATCTCTAATGAAGAGCTACCCATACTTACTGATACGATTATTGAGGAAGAACACGAACATCATCCAAATTTTGAGCACTTCAGGGAGGATGCTAGCTTAGCTGAACAATTAGCATCTAATGAAGAGCTACCAATAGATAAAGAAACAAATGTTGCGCAAGAAAAAGACCATCCCCTAGCTATCAGTGAGAGCCACACAGAAGTGATCTTAACGGAACAATTAGCTAACCATGAAGAGCAATTCATATATATAGACGACCATCTCCAAGCGAACGATGGAAGTCTCCCGGAGGAACTGACAATAACCGAGCAACTAATCATCCATGAAGAACAACCTCTATTTACAGAAACCAATTCTGAGGAAGAATACGACCACCCCTCACATATCGAGAAGTGTCTACCGGAGGAACCAACCATATCAGAGCAACTCACCTCCAATGAAGGGCTTCACATACCTATCGAACCGATAGTAGAGGAGAACAACGAACAATTTCAACATATCGATGCGGACCATGTCGAGGATTTAATTAAAGATCAGATAGCCTCCAATCAAGAACTAGCAAGTCCTACAGAATCAAATGATACGGAAGAAAATGACTATCTACCAAATAGTAATGAGAACGTGTCTGAAGAACAAGGTTTAACAACTCAAGCAGACAGTAATCTAAAATTCCCCAATAAAGCTCTTTCTGAGGTTGAACATAATATACATATAGATGACATAGAAAAATTAAAGTCAAACAATCCACCAGATCTTGATAAGGCGAGTCCAACCTCTAAACAAGGGGAAGTATACACCACAACCAAAAAAAGTCCCTTTTCCACCTTTGTAGAAATTACCGATTTTCTTCATGCTCCTATTTATGGTGAAAATGTTCAACAGTTTACATTTGAATTTCTTGATTTACAAGACGAACTAACACCTCAACTTGAAACTAAGTTATTCCACACGATTAGGGATTACCCTGAACAACCTAATTATCGTTTGGTTCGCTCCAACATTAATCAAATGATTTCTTTAATAAGGACTGATAAAAATGATAAAAAAAATAAGTATCGTCATCCGTGTAAATCAGGAGTAGTTCCCTTACATAACTCGCAAACAATTCACAAAGGAGAAACTAACTCTTATTCCTCTGATTCTTTTATACATATACGAGTTCCTGTTGTGCTAGGGGAATACAAAATAGAAATATGTATGGAGGAATATATAGCTTTTGATAAAGGTATTAAAGAGGTTAAAGAGATCACAAATGAGGTGCTACTGTCCGATTGTAGATTTGTACCTATTTATAAATCTCAGACATCAGATAATGGAACATGTACGGTATTAAAGGGGAATTTATTTATAGAAGGTTATATACAGCACAATATTGAGTATACAGTGTCTAATAAGCCCAATGAGACAGACATTCATCCCAATCAATTGTGTCAAAATATAGTATTAGAATTAGTTATCCATATGCTACAAGTCCAAAAAATTAAAGTCTTATTTGACGGGGAAGGTTTTGGAGGATTATAGAAATTTATCGCTCAACTCAAATAAAATGAATGAAAAACTAATATATACGTCTATGTATAGATTTAATTGCCACATATTCTAGCGATAGGAGAGCTCTCTAATACTAAAAAAATGAAATGAGGGAAATTTTTTGAGCGATCAATTAGAAAGTCAATTTCAACCTTGTCCTGTAACATCAACTGAACAAATTCCATTAACGAATGAGATTACACCCGTAGTCACTACACCAGTTACAACACCAACTATTAAAGTTCCGGTTGTACTGGCAGAACCAACATTGCAAATTGTTGTCGAGTCGGATATTACACTTAGCCCTGCTGCAACAGAAATCAAACGAGTGAAAAAGAATGTCTTCTTAAATCAAGTAAAACTAGTACCAGTTAGCTTTGCTCGTATTGCTGGCACTGATTTCTTTAGAGTAACAAGAGCTAAATTATTTGTAGCAGGACATATTCGGAAAAATATTGAATATGCTTCATCAGCATGTAATGGAGCACTTCGAGACAGAATTGCAGACGTACCGTTTTCAGGTTTTACAGACCTTATTTTCCCACAAGCACCTGGTGGAGCTACACCAATCCTAGGCATTTCCGAGTTTGCGGAAGCGAACTTCCTTAATGAAAGAACGCAAATGGATGCACGATTAGATAAGGCATTCTTCCAAAATCTCGTTAAATACAATGAACAACCATTTGGTGAATTAGTAGCAGCAAACTTCTTCGAACTTGATTTTTCACCAATTATGGCAGCTCCTGAAGGAACATTCAGCACATTACGTGAAAAAATTGTCTTAGAACTTACTGTAAAAGTATTGCAAGTTCAGCAAATTCGTCTTGGTGCTGGCAGCAGTGTAATAACGCCAGTTCTCTTAGGACTTACACCTCCTCCTAGTCCTTGATCATTGCTAGATTAGAGGAAAGCAGAACGACTTATAATATACTAACAAAGCTAGTAGTACAAACAGATATTTGTTTGTACTACTAATTTTCTGATTGTAGGATAGATCAATAAAAGTGTATTTAGTTGGACTAATAATAGAGTATAAAATTGAATTTGAGGATATATGAATCGATGTTTACTTTTGGTAATCTTTCGAAGCAATTAATGTACAATATGATTTGTCCTTAATGATATTTGAATGAATAGCAATAGAATGATATCCATTCAATGAAAAAAGGGTGCCTATAAAAATTGGCAACCCCTTTTTTTCAATATTAATTAACTGTTTCTAAAACACGTACAAATTGTCCTTTTGAGTGAGGGTAGCCTGCTTGTGTAATTTTTACTTTTACAAGTTGTCCGATTAGATTTTCTGGACCCTCAAAAACTACTTTTAAGTAGTTGTCTGTATAGCCTGTTAGAAGGCCTTCTTCTTCACTGCCATCATGCACAAATTCTTCAGGAATAACTTCTAGCACTTGATCTTCAAAACGAGAAGCATACTCTTTTGCTAGTTGATCGTTTAAAGCGATGAGTCGATGGACACGTTCATTTTTAATGTCTTCATCAATTTGATCTTCCATACGTGCAGCTGGAGTTCCTGTACGAGGAGAGAATGGGAAAACGTGTAGCTCAGAGAATTTATGATCACGGATAAAGTTATATGTGTCCATAAACTCTTCTTCTGTCTCGCCAGGGAACCCAACGATTACATCTGAAGTAACAGCTAAATCAGGTAGAGCCTCATGTAATTTTGTTAAGCGCTCACCAAAGAATTCCATTGTATATTTACGACGCATACGTTTTAATACTGTATCAGAACCAGATTGAATCGGAATATGTAAATGATTCACGACAATCTTTGATTCACGTAGTACTTCAATTACTTCATCCGTTAATTGACTAGCCTCAATAGATGAAATACGAAGACGCTTTAAGCCTTTCACATTAGCTTCTAAATCACGTAGTAATTGAGCAAGATTATAATCTTTTAAATCTTGTCCATAGCCACCTGTATGAATACCGGTTAAGACAATTTCAAGATAACCAGCGTCAACTAATTGCTGTGCTTGATGTAATACTTCTTGTGGGTCACGAGAACGCATTAAGCCGCGCGCCCAAGGAATAATACAAAATGTACAGAAATTGTTACAGCCTTCTTGGATTTTTAATGAAGCACGTGTACGGTCTGTAAATGCAGGTACATCCAATTCTTCGTATACACGGTTTTTCATAATATTACGTACAGCATTAATCGGTTGACGTTCCGCACGATATTGTTCAATATAACCAAGTAATTTCGTACGATCTTGTGTTCCGACAACGATATCGACACCAGGGATAGCCATAATTTCTGCAGGGGATGTTTGAGCATAGCATCCTGTTACACAAATAACTGCATCCGGATTTTGGCGGATTGCTCGACGAATAACCTGACGAGATTTTTTATCTCCAGTATTCGTAACTGTACATGTATTAATGACGTAAACGTCTGCCTGTTGATCAAATTCTGTACGATCATAGCCTTCTTCTTTAAACAGCTGCCAAATTGCCTCTGTTTCGTAATGATTTACTTTACAACCTAGAGTATGGAAACTCACGATTTTTGATCGCTCGTTACTCATAATATATATCATCCTTTCAATTCACATTACCTTGTGTTTGCAACATTTAAATAGTTTTTTGGTGTACATATTTTAGATACGTGATTTATGATAACATAAACCTTATGAAATCAGTACATATAAGATTTTTTTGTGAAATAATTAAGTGATTTGCTTCAATATAGTCATCTGATAACTTCTGTGTTCTTAAAAGTTTACATTTCAGCTTTTATTATATAGAAAGAAATTAGACGCCAACGTGAAAAAATGATATGATTCGAAGAGGTACGTACATCTTGCTTAGTGAAGGAGCGTTTAACAATGGAACAAAATTTTGCGCGTATGATTGATCATACATTATTAAAGGCTGAGGCAACAAAAGAACAAATTGAAACATTATGTGCAGAGGCTAAACAATTTAATTTTGCTTCTGTTTGTGTAAATCCAACGTGGGTTAAACACAGCAGCGAGCTATTACAAGGTTCAGACGTTTTAGTTTGTACCGTTATTGGTTTCCCATTAGGTGCTAATACACCAGCTGTTAAAGCATTTGAAGTAAAAGATGCAATTGCAAACGGTGCAAAAGAAGTAGATATGGTTATTAATATCGGCGCATTAAAGGATAAGAACTACGAACTGGTACAAGCTGATATTGCGGCAGTAGTGGAAGCAGCAAAAGGTCATGCACTTGTAAAAGTGATTATTGAAACTTGTTTATTAACAGATGAAGAAAAAGTGAAAGCATGTGAACTAGCGGTAGCTGCGGGTGCTGACTATGTGAAAACATCTACAGGTTTCTCTACTGGTGGCGCAACAGCAGAAGATATTGCGCTTATGCGTAAAACAGTAGGTCCTGAGCTGGGCGTTAAAGCTTCAGGTGGTGTTCGTAGCTTAGAAGACATGAAAAAAATGGTGGAAGCTGGTGCAACACGTATTGGGGCAAGCTCTGGTGTGGCCATTATGAACGGTTTAATTGCTGATTCTAACTATTAAAATTTGTATATCGATTGGCCACAAGCTAATACAATTTATTGTAGGAGCTTGTGGCTTCTTTGTGTGCAATTAGAATAATATTTTTTTCTTCACATATACTCCACTGATGAATGTGAATCAGGAAGGAGGATGCCATGTTTACACAGTATAAGTATTGGAAGCCTTATATTAGCCCCTTTGATCCCTGTAAGCCCATAGAAGTAAAGTATTATTCAACGCCACCACAACTATATATGGGTTTTCAACCACCCGGACTACCACAATTCCAAACCCCAAGGGAAGCTTTAATGGCTGGAACACTATGGCCCCAATTATTTAGCCCATACCCAATTCCCCTAAAAAGGAGGGATGAAGCATGACTAAAAAGATGCCACCAGAATTTTATAAACAATTAGAAGAAATTCAGGCAATTGATTTCGTCATCGTTGAATTAAACCTCTATTTAGACACCCATCCACACGATTATGATGCCATTCAGCAATTTAATGAAAATACAGAGAAAAGTATGAAGCTCAAAATTGATTTTGAACAAAAATATGGACCGCTCATGAATTTTGGGAGAAGTTATTCGAATTATCCTTTTAACTGGATTGATACACCATGGCCATGGCAAGTCTAATCTAAAGACTAGGAGGAATAATCTTTGTGGTATTACGAAAAAAAGCTCCAGTATCCGGTGAAAGTTAGTACATGTAATCCAATGCTTGCTAAGTTTTTAATAGAGCAATATGGAGGAGCAGATGGGGAACTGGCAGCGGCCCTTCGCTATATGAACCAGCGCTATACCATTCCAGACAAAGTGGTAGGGCTCTTAACCGATATAGCGACTGAGGAATTTTCTCATTTAGAAATGATTGCTACGATGATTTATAAGCTAACAAAAGACGCTACGCCAGAAATGCTAAAGGAAGCGGGTCTAGGGGATCATTACGTGAATCATGATAAAGCATTATTTTATCAGAATGCTTCAGGAGTACCATTTACAGCAACCTATATTCAGGCTAAGGGAGATCCTATTGCGGATTTGTATGAGGATATTGCGGCTGAAGAAAAAGCGCGTGCCACATATCAATGGATTATCGATTTATCAGATGATACGGATTTAAATGATAGCTTGAAGTTTTTACGTGAACGTGAGGTTGTCCATTCCCAGCGTTTTAGAGAGGCAGTAGAAATTTTAAAAGATGACAGAAATCAGAAGAAAATTTTCTAAGACAAAAAATGGATGGCTGTATTCAAGTGAACTTGAAACAGCCTTTTCTTTGCTATTGAATGTTGGAAAATAAAGTAAGATCTTCTCGATGACCGATCATCACCAATAAATCTTCCTTTTCAATAATTTGCTCTGGAGAAGGAGAAATAATAATTTCACCTTCACGCACAATCGCAATCACACTGACGTTATATTTTGCACGTAAATCTAAATCCCGTAAATTATGCCCAGCCATTTTGGAGGGAATCATAATTTCTTCAATACTGTATTCCTTGGATAGTTCGATATAATTCAGCATATTGGGGGATAGTAGCTGATTTGCCACGCGCTCTCCCATATCTCGTTCAGGATAAATAATCCAATCAGCACCAACTTTATCTAAGACTTGCCCATGTCTTTTACCAAGTGCCTTTGCAATAACCTTTTTGATTCCTAGCTCTTTTAATAAGGACACAGTTAAAATACTAGACTGCATATCGTTACCGATTGCCACAATGACACAATCGAAGTTTCCTATACCAAGGGATGTTAAAGCTTTTTCTTCTGTTGTATCAGCTACTACTGCATGGGTTACATAAGGTTCTGCATCCTCAACTCTTTCTTCATTTACATCAATTCCTAATATTTCTTGTCCCGCTTCATGTAATCGTCGGGCGACACTTGTTCCGAATCTTCCTAAGCCTATTACGGCATATTGTTTGATTGCCATAGATCACACACTCCTCTAATTTGATTATCCAATCATAATATTTCCTTTTGGATGTCGAAAAGCCTCTTTTTTTCGTCGTTTTGTAATGGCGAAAGCTATAGTTAATGGACCAAGTCTTCCAGCGAACATTGTCAAAATAATAAGAACACGACCACCTGGTGTTAGTTCTGGCGTTAGTCCCATCGAAAGACCAACAGTAGCAAAGGCAGAGGTAGCCTCAAATAAATACATCATGAAGCTATGCCGTTGTTCAATAATACTAAGAAGAATTGTCACAACTATAACAATCATGGCGCCACACATTGTGACAGTTAACGCTTTTAAAATGGTTTCGTTGACAATTCGACGTTTAAATAAAACAACATCTTCTTTCCCTCTGATTTGTGACCACATGGTAGCTACTAATACAGCGAATGTTGTAATCTTAATACCACCAGCAGTGGAACCAGACCCAGCTCCTATAAACATTAAGAGAATGATTAAAAATAATGTGGAATGGGTTAAGTCACCAATTGAAAGAGTATTGGACCCAGCTGTTCTTGGTGTTACAGCTTGATAAAAAGAACCTAATATTTTGCCCCACTCAGATAATGGACCGATTGTTTTTGAATTGCTATATTCAAATAAAAAAATCAAAATGGTTGCGCTAGCAGTCAATAGAAGTGTAGTCGCTAAGACAATTTTTGTATGGACGGAGAGCCTTTTTGTCTTTCGATATTCATACAATTCATTCATGACAATAAATCCTAAGCCACCAATTGTAATTAGCGCACAAATTGTCAAAACAACAAATGGGTCATCTACGTAGGATGTCATTCCGTTAAAACCACCCATTAAATCAAATCCTGCGTTGTTGAAATTAGAAATGGCATGAAAAAATCCAAAATAAAAAGCTTTTCCTATCGGCATGTCAAATGAAAAACGAATAGTTAAAATAAGGCCGCCGATTATTTCAATTAACGCTGTAAAGAGCAATATTCTTTTTACTAATTTAACAAGACCAGCAATCGAAATATTATTGAATGCTTCTTTTAGCAACAATCTTTCTTTTAAAGAAATTTTCTTTCCAAGTATTAAAAATAATAAAGTTGCAAATGTCATAAATCCTAGGCCACCGATTTGGATTAATGATAATATCACCAATTCTCCAAAAATGGAAAATGTATCTCCTGTATCCACAACAATCAACCCTGTGACACAAGTTGCAGAGGTAGCGGTGAATAATGCATCTAAAAAGGGTAGTCCGTTCCCATCCTCAGTGGAGAAAGGCAGCGTTAAAAGAAACGTCCCTATCACAATAATCAATGCAAAACCAAGTACGAGAATTTTGGGAGGATTTAATGTATTTTTAAAATTGTTCATCGTGTTCTCCTTAATCTTTTATTAAACGGCATAATAAAAAGACCTACTAAAAAAGCATGCACAGGCATAGAAAAACATGCTTTTAATGGTGGTCTTGTATGACCTCCTTCGCTTTAGCCGACGAAGTTAGCTGACGGGTAGGATGGCGAAAGAGATTCTCATCCCTTCTGCAATAGCAGAATTAACCCCAAAAGATTGGGTCCTCCGTTCTCAACGTTTGAGATTTGGCCGATATGAAATTGAATGTGATTATTCTACGCCCATATTCTATTTTTTGTAAACCCCTTAATTAATAGGAAAATGTAATTATTTTATATTGTGAGCGAAATATTCATTAATAATTCGAGCAAAAATAAAACCAAAAATTCACTTGATATTTTCGCACACTTTCTATTGACCATTATTAGACAATACGATATAATTTTTTAGTACACAACAGAAGGTTATTTGCCTAATTGTGTATTGACGTGTGTTCGGAGGGAGGGAAAGAGAGATGTCAAAAACTGTCGTTCGCAAAAACGAATCGCTTGAAGATGCTCTTCGCCGCTTCAAACGTACTGTATCAAAAAGTGGTACAATTCAAGAAGTTAGAAAGCGCGAGTTCTACGAAAAACCTAGCGTAAAACGTAAAAAGAAATCAGAAGCTGCACGTAAACGTAAGTGGTAATTTAATTTCCCATTAAAAATCCCTACGTTCATAACACGCAATTGTATGATTCACTGAGCAGACAAAGTTATACCTGAGATTAATCACAATGTTGATTAATTTCAGGTATTTTACATTGCTCATTCTTACGTACATAAGAAAAAGCCGAATGAAATCAAGTTGATTCATTCGGCTTTTTTGTACATACTAAGTGTTGGTATTTGGAATAGAATTAAAGAAGTTAATAAACTTTTAAGATTTGTGAAACTTTTCGCATGATAGACCGTATATAAGAGGAGAAGCATGTTAGAAGGGAGGGAAAAAGGTGCGAAAACGGAGAATCCTCAGCTATCTATTAGTAATATGGATGACTTTTTTGTTAGCGTTTCCATTAACTTCGGCTTTTGCAAGCAGTAAGGTCTACCAGGTTCCTATTCATAATGAAGTAGAGCGAGGACTTCACGCATTTTTAGAACGAGCTTTTAAAGAGGCTGAAGAAAATAATGCCGAGGCCATTATCTTAGATATACATACGCCTGGTGGCTTTGTAAATGCAGCAAGTGATATCGCCATGCTTATGGATGCCTCGGATATACGTAAGATTGCTTTTATTAATAAGGATGCCCATTCAGCAGGTGCTTTTATAGCCTTACATGCGGATGAAATCTACATGGTACCAAATGGAACAATCGGTGCAGCAGCGGTCATTGATTCAGCTGGGAATGCAGCAGATTTAAAGGCTAATAGTGCCTGGCTTGCTCAAATGAAAGCAGCAGCAGAAACATCTGGGCGTGATCCAAAGTACGCTTTAGCAATGGCTGATTCTAATTATGACCTGCCTGAATATCGTGCGGAAGGGAAAAACTTGTTAACTTTATCAGCCTCTGAAGCATTAAAGGTCAAGTACTCTGAAGGAACAGTTAAAAATTTTCAAAAGCTATTAGAGGTAACCAACCTGAATGGTAGCGATGTTGTTTCAATCGAACCGACCTTTTCTGAAAAATTGGCTCGTTTTATTACAAATCCAATCATTGTCCCGATTTTATTATCAATCGCAAGTTTAGGACTTGTGATGGAGCTCTATTCGCCAGGCTTTGGCGTTCCAGGTATAATGGGGTTATCAGCACTTGGTTTATTTTTCTTCGGACATATGGTTGCAGGCTTTGCGGGTTATGAAACATTATTGTTATTTATTGTTGGTTTAGCGCTTGTAGTTGCAGAGTTTTTTGTCCCCGGTGGTATTGTTGGTATTTTAGGTGGCGTATTAATAGTGCTAAGTCTGATACTGGCAGGTGCAAATATGATGCAAATGATAATAGCAATTCTCATTGCGTTGGTGATAGCGATGATAGGAATGGTGATTCTGATGAAATTTTTCGGGAAAAAACTGCATGTCTTAAACAAGCTTGTGTTAATGGATGCAACTACGACTGAGGAAGGGTATGTGTCCAATGTGAATCGCACAGAACTGCTAGGTAAAGTGGGGAAAACGCTTACGCCACTTCGTCCAGCAGGTACTATGGTTCTTGGTAATGAACGCATTGATATTGTTTCTGAAGGTGGCTATATCGATGTAAATCAACATGTAGAAATTATTAAAGTAGAAGGCTCACGTATTGTTGTGAGACGAACAGATAAAGAGATGGAGGAATAGAAAATGGGATTTGATTTAGCTCTAATTGGTCCAATTGCTGGATTGGTTATTTTATTCATAGTTCTCGCGGTATTCTTTACCTTTGTACCGGTAGCACTATGGATTTCTGCACTGGCTGCAGGTGTTCGTGTTAGTATTTTCACATTAATTGGGATGCGTTTACGTCGAGTAATTCCTTCTCGAATTGTCAATCCGTTAATTAAAGCACATAAAGCAGGTTTACCTGTTACAATCAATCAACTTGAGAGTCACTATTTAGCAGGTGGTAATGTAGACCGTGTTGTTAATGCGTTAATTGCGGCTCATCGTGCCAATATTGAACTTTCGTTTGAGCGTTGTGCTGCGATTGATTTAGCTGGTCGAGATGTATTAGAAGCAGTTCAAATGTCTGTTAATCCAAAAGTTATTGAAACGCCATTTATTTCAGGTGTAGCAATGAACGGGATTGAAGTTAAAGCTAAAGCTCGTATTACAGTACGTGCCAATATAGAGCGTTTAGTCGGTGGTGCTGGAGAGGAAACAGTTATTGCCCGTGTTGGTGAAGGGATCGTTTCAACAATCGGTTCGGCTACCCATCATACTGAAGTTTTAGAAAATCCAGATATGATTTCACAAACCGTTTTATCAAAAGGTTTGGATTCAGGGACAGCCTTTGAAATCTTATCCATTGATATTGCTGACGTAGATATCGGTAAAAACATTGGTGCAGAATTACAAATTGAACAAGCACAGGCGGATAAAAACATTGCGCAAGCAAAAGCTGAGGAACGTCGTGCGATGGCTGTTGCCAATGAGCAGGAAATGATTGCGCGTGTTCAAGAGATGAAAGCGAAAGTAGTAGAAGCGGAGGCGGAAGTACCGCAAGCGATGGCTGAAGCATTACGTTCTGGTAATCTGGGGATTATGGATTATATGAACTATCGTAACATTCAGGCGGATACTGCAATGCGTGACTCGATTTCAAAAGTAAGCACAGATAAACCTGAAACGAATGAACCGAATGCTTAATAACGGAAAGGAGCGGAACTAAACATATGGAACAATTAATACTCTTTGCCATAATTGCTATAGTCAGCTCTATTTTCGGAAAATCAAAAAATAAAAAGCCTCAGAAACAGATGCCTCCTTTTAATAAAGACACAATGGTTGAGCCACCAGTAACGGAGGAAACGCCACATCGTACAGGGAAAGCACAAAGCTTTGAGGATTTTGCGCGGGACTTTATAGGCGAATGGATTCCTGAAAATCAGAAAGCCGAAGAGCCTAAAGTAGAAGCGCAGAAGAAGAAGGAAGTTCCAAGCTATGTTGCTCCGCCTGTCATTCAAGCGGATGTACCTAGTCGTTCTTCTAATCGAGAAAATAGGGGACGTCTTGCTGCTGGGAAAAAAGAGGCACACACAGCAGTTGAAATACCAGCAACTTTTCGTTTGCCTCAATCTAAAAATGAGCTCGTGCAAGCAATCGTGATGGCTGAAATATTAGGTCCGCCAAAAGCAAAACGAAAATAACTAGCATGTCCTCCTTTTTCGCTGCATATATTGCCGAAGAAGGAGGCATTTTTTATGAAAAAATTGTTTCAATTAACGCCGCTACTTGAATTGTTAGAATATGAATCATTAAAAATTATTGGACCCTACCGTTTTATCCATGCAGATGCGACGACTTGCTCGTTTGACTATGCAGATTATCATATCACTGTTAATGCAGAATCAGTGACTATTAACGCTCTTAAGGAAGAAATGCTTCATCTCACGGTAAATAATCTACAGGAGATTCATATGAAAAAGACAAAGAATATGGGTGTGAGCTAAATGTGGAATAATCGGCCAATCATTGTACGTATAAAGCGGCATGAAAATGTTCATCCTTTTATTCAAGCATTGCATGCTCAACATATTCCGTTAAAACGTGTAGTCTTTCGTGAGCAAGAAGTTTCCTTTGAAACAACGATGCATTATTTACCGAAAATTCGTCGCGTTCGTAGACGCTTTCGCTTAAAAATGGCTGTTTTTTATGCAGATGAGCTACAAGTTTTACGTGCACAGCTTTGGACTTTGCTTGGTTTAGCCTTGATGATTGTCATTCCAATCCTATGTGCACAAGTCATTTGGCGGGTGGATATCGAAGCAGCGACGCCAGAATTAGAGCAACGGCTAGGCAAGACCTTTCAAAATACTTTTCAACTAGAAACACCACTCTCTAAAAAACAGTTACCTTCTAATACTGCCATACGTCAAAAACTGTTAGAACAACACCGAGAGCTATCATGGGTGCATATTGATAAACATGGTGGAAGGGTCATACTTAGACCACAGGAGTCACCGAAACAAACAGAACAAACAAATGAGAAATTAGCCTCTCATTTAGTAGCGACTAAGAGCGGAGTCATTACGCACTTTAATATTAAGAATGGTGAACGAAAAATTTCAATAAACGATACAGCCTATGAGGGGGATGTCCTCGTAAGTGGCGTAATAGAAAGTGGTACAGATCAGGTTTTTGTTGGTGCGAAGGGAGAGGTTTATGCAGATTATTGGTTAGAGTGCTCCTTTAAAATTCCGACGAAAATTACAATGGAAACTGTCCAACAAAAGCAATGGCGAGTATTGGTGAAGGGGATACATCAAGAAAAAGTAGATTATGTACAAAAAAAGGATTTACCGAATTGGTTAGACCCCTATGTTTCAATTGTAGAGGAACAGCAGACGAAAACTGTACAAGTTGAGCTTGATGAATCGAAAATAGAGACATTACTTCTCCCTCTATTGCATGAAAAGGTGCTACGTTCGTTGCCTGAAAAAACGATTATCAAAAAAGAAAACCTTTTACAGGCAAAGTGGGGGAATGGTACAGTTGAAGGGAAAGTTCTATTTTTAGTCAATGAAAACATTGCAAGTCCAATACAAGGCCTACAAGGAGAATGATTATGTCAGAACAGTTAACTGTATTACAAGTGGATAATCCAAATGAAGCGGTTATGCTACTCGGTATTTCCGATGCAAATATGAAATTAGTTGAAGAAGCACTGAATGTTCATATCATTACACGAGGTGAACAAATTCAACTTGCGGGTGAAGAAAATGCTAAGGAACAGGCAACATTTCTTCTGCATGCCTTATTGAAGGTCATTCGCAAAGGAATTAATATTGATCAACGTGATGTCACAACAGCTATTGAAATGACACAAAAAGGAACAATCGAATATTTTGCAGAACTATATGATGAAGAAATAGCCCGTACGACGAAAGGTAAGTCGATTCGTGCAAAAACAATTGGTCAACGAGAATACATACAAGCAATCCGTCACAAAGACGTTGTTTTTGGTATTGGTCCTGCCGGTACTGGGAAAACGTATTTAGCGGTAGTCATGGCAACACAGGCACTTAAAAATGGACACGTGAAGCGTATTATTTTAACTCGCCCTGCTGTTGAAGCAGGAGAGTCTTTAGGATTTCTGCCGGGTGATTTAAAGGAAAAGGTAGATCCATATCTACGACCTCTCTATGATGCTTTAAACGACATTTACGGAGCAGAACAGACGCAACGACTAATTGAACGTGGAACAATTGAAATCGCGCCTCTAGCCTATATGCGTGGTCGTACATTAGATGATGCCTTTGTTATTTTAGATGAAGCACAAAATACAACCCATCAACAAATGAAAATGTTTTTAACACGTTTAGGGTTTGGCTCTAAAATGGTCATTACAGGGGATAAAACGCAAATTGACTTACCTAAAAATACAGAATCTGGTTTAATCGTAGCTGAACGTACATTAAAGTATGTCAAATCAATACATTTCCAAGTATTAGAACAAGGCGATGTCGTACGTCACCCAATCGTAGCAAAAATCATCCAAGCCTACGAAGAACAGCAACTTTAGAATTGCAAAGCAATTCTAAAGTCTGCCCCGAAAGCGAAGCGCCAGGGGCAACGGGTTTTAAAGAAGTCTGCCCCGAAAGCGAAGCGTCAGGGGCAACGGGTTTTAAAGAAGTCTGCCCCGAAAGCAAAGTGCACTGGGAAATGGGTTGTCGACGAATGTCGTAAACATAAAATCAATCAGTATATGGAAAAAAATGTGACAGCTATACGAAAATGTATAGCTGTTTTTTGCTTTCTTATTACATTTTTCGAGAAAAATGTATGTTGAATTGGTATGATAGTAGGTAGATAGAGGAGGTGCCAGATGGAGAAACAACTTCGAAAATTTACAGAGTTTATCGGTTTTCGCTACTTTATTATCATTATTCTCATTTTAACAGGTGGCCTACAATTTGCGTTTATGTATGGCAATGTTAAAGGAGTTACATATGATTTCAAACCATTACAGCTTGCGCCTGAAACCGTACGATCTACTAAAACGATTGAAGATACTTATAAGACACAGCAAGAGCGAGAAAAAGCAGCAAATGCGGTGGATTCGGTCTATCAATTTTCGGAGGATGTCGCCAAGCAAAGAGCAGCGATTGTAACATCATTATTTGACTATGTACTAGAAGTAAAAAAGGATGTTGCAAGTAGTAAGGAACCTATTCCCATTGCCGACCAAGTTACACAGCTTCGCAAAAAGTTTGAATCCATAGATGAAGACCAGATGCCTTTAATCTTTACAGATTCGCAGTTAGAAGCTTTATTAGTGCAAAGTGAAGAAGACTTAAATAGAACAAGTACGCAATTATCCAAATTTGTAGAGGAATATTTACAAAAATCCATTCGACCAGAAAATGTCTTTGTTGCTCAAAATGATTTTGAGACAAAGATTCGCGGACAACGAGGGTATCCAGATAAAATATTCAATACAGTGGTGTTAATAGGACGGACAAGTATTATTGAAAATGAAACAATCAATGAGGAACAAACAAAAATTCGAAAAGAACAGGCAAAGGAAAGTGTAGAGCCTACACGAATTTTACAAGGTCAAATTATTGTGCAGGAAGGTCAAATTATTGATAATGAGGCGTACCGTCAACTAGAGCTATTGGGGATGATTAGTAATAAAGCTTCCTTAAAGCCAATTGCAGGACTGATTATTCTCACTTTACTGCAAATGATGTTCATGTATATTTTATTTGAGCGTTGGGAGGCGGACGAACGAAAAAAACGCAATGCGCTTTTAGTAACAGTAATTGTTTATAGTTTGTCTATACTGCTCATGAAGTTTATTAGCTTAGTGTCTGGCGGCTTTGATGTAACGATTGCCTTTTTATTCCCTACGGCATTAGCTACAATGCTAGTAAGATTGTTAGCGGATGAGCGAGCGGCTGTTTTGATTACAGTGATGACAGCTGCTTCAGCTGGGGTTATTTTTCAAGAAGGCTATTCATCGGTAATGCAGATGGAAATTACGTTGTATATCATTTTCGGCGGATTTGCCAGCCTATTCTTTTTACGTAGTGTTGAGAAGCGCTCACATATTTTACATGCGGTTGGTGTGATTTCACTTGTAAATATGGCTTTTATCGCCTTTTACTTATTAATGACACAATCATCCTATGGCCTACCAGAATTAATGTTTTATTTTATTGCAGCAATGTTATCTGCTTTACTTTCAGGGGCCTTAACAATGGGACTTTTACCATTTTTTGAATCAGCCTTTAGCTTATTATCGTCACTACGTTTAATCGAGCTATCCAACCCGAATCATCCATTATTAAAAAAATTACTAATGGAAGCACCAGGCACATATCATCATAGTGTAATGGTTGCGAACTTAGCGGAGGCAGCGTGTGAAGAAATTGGTGCTGATGGATTATTAGCACGTGTTGGATGCTACTATCATGATATTGGTAAAACAAAGCGTCCAGCTTTTTTCATTGAAAACCAGATGTCTGGTATTAACCCACACGATTCATTACCACCTGAAACAAGTGCGGAAATTATTATAGCCCATACGACTGACGGAGCTGACATGTTAAAACGCTATAAAATGCCTCAAGAAATAATTGATATCGCCTTACAGCATCATGGAACAAGTTTGTTAAAATTTTTCTTATTTAAAGCAAAAGAGCAGGGGAAATCCATTGATGAAGCTACGTTCAGATATCCTGGGCCAAAACCTCAAACGAAGGAAGCGGCCATTATTAGTGTGGCGGATAGTGTAGAGGCAGCGGTTCGTTCAATGAAAGAACCTAATGCTGAAAAAATTCATAAGCTAGTACGAGCAATTATTGATGATCGAGTACAGGATAATCAGTTTGATGAATGCGATATTTCAATAAAAGAGTTAAAATGTATAGAGAGAGTTCTTTGTGAAACGTTGAATGGGATTTTCCACTCACGTATTGAATATCCAAAGGCAGACAAGTAGGAGGATCTATGATTTTAACAATTGATTTTACAGATGAAACAAATGAAGTATCAGTACAGCATACGGAGCTTGTTGAAAAGCTATTGCAGCATGCTGCGAGTATTGAAAACATTGAGCCAGAAACAGAGGTTTCTGTGACGTTTGTTACGAACCAGGCGATTCAAGATATTAATCGTGAATACCGTGGCAAGGATCAGCCAACAGATGTTATTTCCTTTGCACTAGAGGAGCTGGGTGAAGGGGAAATAGAAGTAACGTTTGAAGGTATGCCACGAATATTAGGGGATATCATTATTTCAACCGATCGTGCAAAAGAGCAAGCTGAGGAATACAATCATTCCTTTGAGCGAGAATTAGGCTTTTTAGCAGTGCATGGTTTTTTACATTTACTTGGTTATGACCATATGGAGCCAGAAGATGAAAAAGTAATGTTTGCAAAGCAAGATGACATATTAAAGACTTTCGGTTTAGGACGAGACTAAATGGATTGGCGCAAATACTTGCGATCTTTTGGCTATGCAATAGAAGGAATCCTAACAGCGAGTAAAGAACAGAATTTTAAATCGCATGTAGTAAGTGCAATTATTGTTATGTTGGCTGGTTATTTAACGGGTTTATCTCGTATCGAATGGTATATTGTGCTACTATTAATAGCACTAATGTTTGCACTAGAAATGATCAATACAGCCATCGAACGGGTAGTCGATTTAGCTTCCCCAGAGATACACCCACTTGCTAAGCAAGCAAAAGACATTGCAGCAGGTGCAGTGCTTGTATTTGCGCTATTCAGTGCTATAATCGGATTACTCATCTTTCTACCAAAATGGTTTTAATGGAAATGAGTGTCTTCTAATGTAAATAAACCATAAATGTGAGGGAGAATTAGTATAGATGACAATGGATATGCAAGCATTACTAGAAGAATCAAAAAAAGCACGTGAAAAAGCTTATGTTCCGTACTCAAAATTTAAAGTAGGGGCTGCTCTTCTAACAAAAGAGGGAGAGGTTATTCACGGCTGTAATATTGAAAATGCAGGCTATAGTATGACGAATTGTGCGGAGCGTACAGCGTTTTTTAAGGCAATATCTGAGGGCATTTACGAATTTGAAGCCATTGCGATTGTAGCTGATACGGACGGGCCATGTGCACCATGTGGAGCATGTCGTCAGGTCATGATGGAGTTTTGTGCTCCAACTATGCCTGTCTATTTAACGAATTTAAAAGGTGATGTTACGGTAACGTCAGTGGGCGAATTACTACCGTTTGCCTTTACGACGGAGGATTTAGAGAATGCAGGAAACTAATAATGGCTACAAGTCAGGCTTTATCTCTATTATTGGTCGCCCGAACGTTGGAAAATCGACATTTTTAAATCGTGTCATTGGCCAAAAAATTGCGATCATGAGTGATAAGCCGCAAACAACACGAAATAAAGTACAAGGCGTACTAACAACAAATGATAGCCAGATGATTTTTATTGATACACCGGGTATCCACAAACCAAAACATAAACTAGGCGATTTCATGCTCAAGGTTTCTAAAAACACGTTACGTGAAGTGGACGTTATTATGTTCATGGTCAATGCGGAGCAGAAACTTGGTAAAGGCGATGAATTTATTCTAGAAATGTTAGCTGGGAACCCAACCCCTGTCTTCCTAGTTATCAATAAAATCGATGCCATTCATCCTGATGAGCTAATAGGGATTATTGACAGTTATAAAGAACGCTATAACTTTGCAGAGATTGTACCGATTTCGGCTCTACAAGGCAATAACGTAGAAAATTTATTAGCAACACTATCGAAATATTTACCAGAAGGGCCACAATACTACCCAGCGGATCAAGTAACAGATCATCCAGAGCGATTTATTATTTCAGAGCTTATTCGTGAAAAAGTGTTACATTTAACACGTGAAGAAATTCCGCATTCTATAGCTGTTGTCATAGATAAAATTCGTCGAGATGAAGAAAATGAAGATAAAATTCATGTTGCAGCCACAATCATTGTGGAGCGCGATTCTCAAAAAGGCATTGTCATTGGTAAACGTGGTGCCTTATTGAAAGAAGTAGGGACACGGGCGCGTAAGGATATCGAAATGCTGCTAGGTTCTAAAGTTTATTTAGAGCTATGGGTAAAGGTACAAAAAGATTGGCGCAATAAATCAACGCATTTACGTGATTTCGGTTTCCATGATGATGAATATTAAGATGCTTTTATAGTTTTTACGTTGAGCTGTCCAAAAAATTTTGGAGAGCTCTATTTTCATGGACAGCTTTTAGAAAGGAGGGGGACTATGCTTCATAAATGGGAAGGAATTGTTTTAAAGGTGCGTGCTTATGGTGAATCCAATAAAATTGTGACCTTATTGACGCGTGAGGCAGGGAAGGTTGCCACTATGGCACGAGGAGCTAAAAAGCCTTCTAGTCGATTAGCATCTGTCACACAACCCTTTACGTATGGTATGTTTATGGTACAACACCATACAGGCATGGGTACATTGCAACAAGGGGAGCATTTGAATTCGATGCGCCATATTCGTGAGGATATAATGGCTACAGCTTATGCTAGCTACATAATGGAATTAGTGGAGCGTGTGGTAGAAGAAGGAAAGCCGGAGCCCTTTGCATTTGATGTTTTACTCCATGCTTTACAAGCAATAGAGGAAGGCTATGATCCTGAAGCCATTACCCTTTTTGTAGAATGGAAAATGCTGCCCTATACAGGTGTGCAACCCATATTACATGCTTGTGCCTCATGTGGAGCTGTAGATGGAGAGTTTGCTTTTTCCTTTGCACAAGGAGGTTTTTTATGTCATCGCTGTTATCAGCATGATCCCTACATCATCCGCTTAACCCCAACCCAGCTTAAGCTAATACGTATGTTTTATACAGTTCCAATTGATCAAATTGGAAAAATAGATTTGAAAAAGGAAACAAAATATTTTATCAAAAAAATTATTACAACGATTTATGAAGAGCAAACGGGTATTCGCTTTAAGACGAGAAAATTTATTGAGCAGCTAGAGAGAACACCTGAATTGCAAATACGGTCTAAAGAGGAAATGCCAGAAGATCAATAATGTTCTTCTGGCATTTTGCATTCTTTAAATTTCATCGTCTAATACGAATAAAATAGCCCGTTTACCAGCAATACTTTCAATATAAAGATCAGCTTAGCTCTTTCCCCGTTTTTTCCCCGTTAAATAGAGAATGGCAGTGTCTGCAAAAATCGATAACTACATAAACAAGGGCGAAAGGAGCTCAGAAGCGGCTAGTGTTAATTCATCCGTTACCTGTGTTGGTACGAATGGTAATTTGCTATCCGTTCACTTAATGGGTAGATTTCTGTACAATCCTCTTCTTTTACTTCTTCTAGCGTTGCTTTTAGCTTTCCATTAACGTTTTTCACATGTATTAAAAAGCTTTAGTACTTATCTCCTTCTATAAAGGTGAAAAAATGGAAACTTTACGTATGAAACCTTTCCTTTAATAAGGAAAGTGGATGGATAAAATTTAAAATTTTACAAAATAAAATTAACTTAAAAATTTATTCTTATTTAATAAATACTTGTTTTAAAATCATCATTTATATGTCTATTGAATTCATTAATAACATTGAAATTATAATGATTAATTATTTTATAGTTAAATAGATTTGTATTTTCATTTAGTTTTCAATATATAAATAGTAGAAACTATTCATAGGAGTCCCATATACTAGTTGAAAAGGTATTTTAACCTATGATATTGTAAATGATGTAGATAATCGTATTTATATTTTTATGAGTATAATTAGTCGTTTCATCCCCGTAAATGTACGTTAGATAAATTTAGATTTGCCTATGAAAAGCCTCTATCAGCAAAAACGTATGCTTATACGTTTATCAGAATAACGCAGTCTTACGGAAGAAGGAGGGAGTCACATAGTGCTTAGTACATGCGTATGTGGCAGAAAATATGCTACGAAAAGTAACCTTAAGTATTCATGAAGTTGAAGCAAATGATATCTTAGCAGAAGATATTTTTTCAGAGTATCGCTTACTAGCTAAAAAGGATCTAGTTTTAACGGAACGAATTATTGCCTTACTTAAACTTCGTAAAGTAGATGAATTGTCTGTCTATTTACCATCTGATTCAGTTCGAGTTGTCCATGATTTAAGTGCGCAACGAACAAGAGAATATGAAGATCTCTTTGCCCCATTAATTGAAAAAAGCGAGCCAGTTGATGATTATAAGGAAAAAGTGAGTCAGCTTTTTATGACCACCCTGGAGAATGTCGTACATGAATTGCGCTATGGGCAAATACTTAAAAGTATGCAGGATACAGCCTATGTACGAGAGATTTTCGAAAAAATTTTAGAAAAAAAACATCGTTATGAACTGCTTATACGTTTAAAGGAATGGGATGAATATTCCTTTGTCCATTCATTTGATGTATTTGTATTAGGTACCATCTTTGCTAGATACCTAGGTTTAATGGATATCGAAACGTTAGCAAGGGGTTATTTGTTCCATGATATTGGGAAGGTGTTTATCCCTCAAGAAATACTAAATTTAAAGAGAAAGCTCTCAGAAGATGAATTTGAAATCGTTAAAACACACACAACAAGGGGTTATGAGCTACTAGTAGAACAAAATGAAGAGGACATCGCCTATTTAGCGCGAGATCACCACGAACGCTTTGCCGGGAAGGGCTATCCGAATCAACTTTGTGCAGATAATATGAGTGAAGGTGTGCAATTATTACAAATTATTGATGTTTATTCAGCCATGACATCAAAGAGAGTCTATCATATGGGCTACGGTGCTACAGATGCTTTAGCTGTTTTATATAGAGATCGCCATTTATATAATGAGAATTTTATGCATAAGTTTGTAGAATGTTTAGGAATTTACCCAGTCAACTCGGTTGTAATGTTGTCAGATAATCGCAGTGCACAAGTTGAGTTAGTGTATGATTTATTTCCTACATTACCGAAGGTGAGATTGCTAGATGAACAGAAATCGATGAACCTGCCTTTGAATTATAGTGTGAAAATTGCGAAGATGATTGACTATCGTTCCAATAGCTTTGAAGAGATTTTTAACTTATTTGTGGAGCAATTGATTCGCTGTGATGAAAATAATCTGAGAATTCATTTTAATAAATTAATTGACCATTTACATCCTAAAGAAATTGTTTTGAAAATTTTCTTACCAGCCTTTCGTATTTTACGTGTGTTAACAAGAGAAATTCAAACAGATATGACGAAATACAAAAACGCTATAAGCATCTTAAAAAAACTATTAGAAGAGCAATTAAATGTTTTATACATGGATTATCAGCATGAGAAAACGGCCATTTTAGTAGTAGAAACATCATTACGAGAAAATTTTTTCATTAAGCTTGTACAAAGTATTTTGTATATTGATAAAATTGTACCATTTTTCATCAATCCTGGTGATGATCAGCGAATTACACAATTAATGGGACATTGCGATGTGAATGTCGCTTATTTTATTGAAGATGAGCGAACTGTTGATAAGCGAGTACGTCCTATGCGAGAAGGAACGTTTCTATATTACTCATTAGATGATATTGAAGAGGTACTTGTTAGTTTAATTGGGATGAGTATGAAAAAGTTTTCTTTTGAGGAAAAGATGCAAGAGCGCTTATTTTCAACATCCCAAGTATAAGAAAGAGGGAGTGCCTTATCGGCTACTCCCTCTTTTGGTAATTTAAACATTAGAATTGAAGATGTTTTTCAATATATGCTTTTACTTCTGCAATTGGCATACGAACTTGTGACATAGAGTCGCGGTGTCGAACTGTTACTTGGCCATCCTCTTTTGAGTCAAAATCGTAAGTGATACAGAATGGTGTACCAATTTCATCTTGTCGGCGGTAACGTTTACCAATAGATTGTGATTCATCGAAATCAACAGGGAACGCTTTACGAAGCTCAGCCCAAACATTAGCCGCTTCATCAGATAATTTTTTAGAAAGTGGTAGAACAGCAGCTTTGAATGGTGCTAAAGCAGGATGGAAGCGTAACACTGTACGTTTATCGTCGCCTTCTAGCTCCTCTTCATCATAAGCATCACATAGGAATGCTAATGTTACACGATCTGCTCCTAAAGATGGTTCAATACAATAAGGAACATAGCGTTCATTTGAAACTGGATCGATATAAGTGAAATCTTCACCAGAATGTTCCATATGTTGTTTTAAATCGTAATCTGTACGATCAGCAACGCCCCAAAGCTCTCCCCAACCAAATGGGAATTTGAATTCGATATCTGTTGTCGCATTTGAGTAGTGAGATAGCTCATCATCCTCGTGATCACGAAGACGCATAGAATCTTCCTTCATGCCTAAGTTTAGTAACCAATTTTTACAGAATTCTTTCCAATATGCATGCCATTCAAGGTCTTCACCTGGTTTGCAGAAGAATTCTAGCTCCATTTGTTCGAATTCACGAGTACGGAATGTGAAGTTACCTGGTGTGATTTCATTACGGAAAGACTTACCGATTTGTGCAATACCAAAAGGTGTACGTTTACGCATAGAGCGTTGAACGTTTTTGAAGTTTACGAATATACCTTGTGCCGTTTCAGGACGTAAGTAAATTTCATTAGTAGACGATTCCGTTACACCTTGGAAAGTTTTAAACATAAGGTTGAATTGGCGAATATCTGTGAAATCAGCTTTTCCGCAATCAGGACATACAACGTCATATTTAATCATTGTTTCTTTCATTTGATCGAATGTCATACCATCGACAATGATTTCATCACCTTTTGCTAGCGCAGCATCTTCAATAATTTTATCTGCACGATGGCGAGCTTTACAAGATTTACAGTCAATCATTGGGTCATTGAAATTACCCACGTGACCAGAAGCAACCCAAGCTTTTGGATTCATTAAGATAGCCGCGTCAATACCTACATTGTATTCTGATTCTTGAACGAATTTTTGCCACCATGCTTTTTTAATATTGTTTTTTAATTCAACACCTAGTGGACCATAATCCCAAGTGTTTGCTAGACCACCGTAGATTTCTGAGCCTGGGAAGACAAAACCTCGGTGTTTTGCTAATGATACGATGGTTTCCATTGATTTGTTAGCCATAAAATAGCCTCCTTCTTAGTTTTACAGATTATTCTTTTAGCGGTAAATCGCTAAAGTTTGTTCATTTAGTTGGACTAAATGAAAATAGCACCCGTCTCCGGGCACAATGTATGCCCAGGGACGAGTGCTAATACCCGCGGTTCCACCCTGATTGTTTTAAACAAATGTTTAAAACCTCTTTTTAAAAAGTTAGCTCAGGGAGTGCCTTTTCTCTGTTGCTATGTAGACTTTCACCATCTTCTACTCGCTATTGAATGGAACAGATACTTTTTTCCCATCATCGCCTGTATAACGCAATTTTGCTCGAAAATACAAATAGAGCAAGCGTATGTGTCAATATTGTAGCATGTAGTTCTTTAATTCGCAATAATTATTAAAATAGTATATAATAATTGAGCATAAGTATAACACTATTAGATTTGAGGCGGTGAGTCCAATCGAACTCAATAAACGTCAGGAAGACATATTACAAATTGTAAAAGAAAACGGCCCTATTACTGGTGAACATATTGCCGAACGTCTCAATCTGACAAGAGCAACTTTAAGACCAGATTTAGCCATTCTAACAATGGCAGGATTTTTAGATGCAAGACCAAGAGTTGGTTATTTTTATTCAGGTAAAAAGGCATCTGTCAACCTAATGGATAGTATTCATAATTTAAAAGTGAAGGATTTCCATTCGGGTCCTGTAGTAGTACCAGAAACTATGACGGTTTATGATGCAATTTGCTTTATGTTTTCTGAAGATGTTGGTACACTCTTTGTCGTAGATAAGAATGAGTTTTTGACAGGCGTACTATCTCGCAAAGATTTACTGCGTACTAGTATTGGCACGCAGGATTTAAATAAAATTCCAGTACATATTATTATGACACGTATGCCAAATATTTCGTACTGTGAAAGATCCGATTCTTTAGTTGTCGCGGCGAACAAACTTATTGAACGAGAAGTTGATTCGCTACCAGTGGTTGAACCCCAAGAGGGTGGTTTGACCATAGTAGGTCGTCTTACAAAAACAACGATTACACGAGCTTTCTTATCTCTTGCACAAAATGTCTAAAGTTAGAAGGAGACTGCATGAAAAGACTACGCGTATTTGTTGTATCTGATTCAGTCGGTGAAACTGGTGATCAAGTTGCAAAAGCAGTTATTAGCCAGTTCCGACCGGGTCTTGAAAATACTGTTATTCGTCGATTTCCACATATTCAATCCGAGGAGCTTATTCGTAAAATTGTTTTTCTTGCAGCACAACAGCGAGCATTTATCGTCTATACACTAGTTCGTCAAGAAATGCGTAAATTATTACATGATCTATGTGAACAAGAAAAAATTCATGCCGTGGATATTTTAGGACCAGCTTTACAATCCATGGCGACCTTTATGGAAGAGAATCCTTTAGAAACACCAGGTATTGTTCATATGCTTGATGATGATTATTTTAAAAAAATAGAAGCGATTGAATTTGCGGTAAAATATGATGATGGTAGAGATCCACGTGGGTTACTACAGGCGGATATTGTCCTTGTGGGTGTATCAAGAACGTCCAAAACGCCACTTTCACAATATTTAGCCCATAAAAAATATAAGGTGGCAAATGTTCCTTTAGTTCCAGAGGTAGAACCACCTGAAGAGCTTTTACAGCTAGATCCAAAAAAATGCTTTGGCTTAATCATTTCACCTGAAAAGTTAAACTCTATAAGAAAAGAACGATTAATGTCACTTGGATTGAATGATGATGCCATATACGCACAGCATGAACGAATTTTAGAAGAAATCCAACATTTTGAAAAAATTGTCGATAAAATAGGCTGTAAAGTTATAGATGTGACGAACAAAGCGGTAGAAGAGACAGCAAATACAATCATAGAACATATTTTGACCTGTAAATAAGAAAGTAATTTGAAACCACCTCGGTTAGTAGAGGCGGTTTTTTTGAGTGGATTTTGAAAATGGTATAGATAAAAACTAATTTTTGTTTTATAATAATAAAATTGTGGTAAAAATATTTATAAGAGAAAAATCCTAATTTTTTGTCGAGAAATAAAGGAATTTTAAAACGAATAGCGAATTGTGTTTCTATAACGCAAATATAAAAGATGGTGATGGATTTGGCAGGGAAAATTCCAGAAGAAGTAATTGAACAGATTCGTACACAATCGGATATCGTTGATGTAATTAGTGAATACATGCAGCTGACCAAGCGTGGGCGAAATTGGTTTGGCCTCTGTCCATTTCATGGAGAGCAAACACCATCTTTTTCTGTATCAACTGATAAGCAAATTTTTCATTGCTTTGGTTGTGGTGCAGGGGGAAATGCTATTACTTTTGTAATGGATATGGAAGGTATTTCTTTTCCTGATGCAGTTGTGAAACTTGGAGAACGTGTTGGCATACAATTAGATGTTGAGCCAAGTTTTCCAGGGGGAACGAAAAAAGTATCTAAAGCAGAAGAAAGGATGAAGGAAGCACACGCTTTTGCGGCAGATTTTTTTCACCATCTACTATTAAATACAGAGGATGGCGAAGAACCTTTAAATTATTTACTAGAAAGAGGATTTACAAGGGAACTTATCGAATCTAATAACATTGGTTGGTCTCTCCCAAGCTTTGATGCATTAACAATATTGCTTGAAAGAAAAGGTTATAACTTACAAGAAATTGCGGAAAGTGGCTTAATCATTAAGCGAGAGGGAGAAGAACGTTATTTTGATCGTTTTAGAGGACGAATCATGTTTCCTATTCGTGATGAAAATGGTAAAATCATTGCCTTCTCTGGTCGAATAATTTCATCAACTGGTGAGGAAGCGAAATATTTAAATAGTCCAGAATCACCAATATTTCAAAAAAGTGAAGTGCTATATAACCTAGATAAAGCACGAACTTCTATCAGAAAAAATCGTCAAGTAGTATTGATGGAAGGTTTTATGGATGTACTAGCAGCTAACTCTGTAGGTGTAATGAATGCCGTTGCGACTATGGGTACCTCGCTAACAAATCAGCATATCACAAAGCTAAAGCGCTTAGTAGAGCAGATTACGATTTGCTATGATGGTGATAATGCTGGATTTGATGCAGCAAAACGAGCGGCGCAATTACTGCATACGGAGCGGATGAAAGTTAATATTGCTGTGTTACCAGAAAAATTAGATCCTGATGAATATATTCGCACTTTAGGTGGACAAGCATTTAAGGAACAAATTTTGGAAAACCCTCATGCGTATATTGCTTTTATGATGATGCATGCTAGACGCAATAAGAACTTTCAATTTGAAAATGATACGCTTCAATATATTCAAGAAGTCCTAGAACAGCTGGTAGGTAGATCATCACCAGTGGAACGAGATTTGTATATACGGCAGCTATCAAATGAAACAAATATCTCGGAAGAAGCTATTTATGCCCAATTCCGAAAGCTGGAGGCTAATCAGGTACGTTCTACAAAAGCAGAAATACCTACACAGATGCCTTCAATGCCAGTCACACAGCAACAAAAGCCTATGGACGCAGCCGAACGTGCCGAACGTTTATTACTGGCTCATATGCTTCATAATATAGATGTAGTAGACAGGGTATTACGAAGTGACCAGAAAGAGCCATTTGTACGAGATGCTTATATGGCAGTTTTTGTTCGCTTAGTAGGATTTTATGAGGAATATGGTCATCCAGATTATCAACGCTTTGTGGAAATCTTAGATGACGCTGAATTACGGAAGATTGTTATGGAAGCAGCTTTAGTCGAGCGAGATCCTGATCAAGCAGAGGCAGAGGTTATGGACTCCATCCGTCAGCTTCAAAAATATAGAATTGAGCAAGAAATTTATCAAAAGATGCATGAGTCAAAGGAAGCGGAGAAGATGCATGAGTATGCACGTGCACTTGAAATCGCCCAACAGATTATTCATTTAAGAAAATCGTTATCGGCGATTTAACCCGATTCGGTTGTTTAGAAGGAGGAAGGTTTATGGCGGACAAGTCAGAACGTTCAAAAGAGATAGAAGTAGAAATTACATTAGATGATGCAAAAAAATTCCTACAAGAAAAAGCAAAAACAGAAGGTGAAATTTCTATGAAAGAAATTTCAGAGAAACTAACGCCTTATGAATTGGAAAACGAAGAAATTTTCCATTTTGCTGAGGATCTTGAAAAGCATAAAGATATTCAAATCATTGGTAAAGAAGAATTTGAAGAAGAAAGTCTCATGAAAGAAGAAGCGAATGAAGAAACTTTCGACTTAAATGATTTGAGTGTACCACCAGGTGTTAAAATTAATGACCCTGTACGTATGTATTTAAAGGAAATCGGCCGAGTAGATTTACTGTCAGCTGAACAAGAAATTGCTCTTGCAGAGCGTATTGAGCAAGGGGACGAGGAAGCACGTAAACGTCTTGCAGAAGCTAACTTACGTCTTGTTGTATCGATTGCGAAGCGTTATGTTGGTCGTGGCATGCTATTCCTTGATTTAATTCAAGAAGGAAATATGGGTCTTATTAAAGCGGTAGAAAAATTCGATTACCGTAAAGGCTTTAAATTCTCTACTTATGCTACATGGTGGATTCGTCAGGCTATTACACGTGCAATCGCTGACCAAGCTCGTACAATCCGTATTCCTGTTCATATGGTCGAAACCATTAATAAATTAATACGTGTACAACGTCAACTTTTACAGGATCTAGGCCGTGAACCTTCTCCAGAAGAAATTGGTGAAGAAATGGATTTAACACCTGAAAAAGTACGTGAAATTTTAAAAATTGCACAAGAACCAGTATCTCTTGAAACACCAATTGGAGAAGAAGATGATTCACATTTAGGAGACTTTATTGAGGACTCCGAAGCACAATCTCCATCTGATCATGCAGCCTATGAATTGTTAAAAGAGCAGTTAGAAGATGTATTAGATACTTTAACAGATCGTGAAGAAAATGTACTTCGTCTACGTTTTGGTTTAGATGATGGTCGCACACGAACTTTAGAAGAGGTAGGGAAAGTCTTTGGCGTAACACGTGAGCGTATTCGCCAAATTGAAGCAAAGGCATTAAGAAAATTACGCCACCCATCTCGTAGTAAACGTTTAAAAGACTTCTTAGAGTAAATTTAAATAGATGGAGCTATCCCATTAGTGTGAAAATACCTAGTTGGATAGCTCTTTTTTATACAGTGAAAATGAAAAGTGCCCCTCTATTCACCTATCTAGTTATCTCCAATAATAGATAATTAGAATGAAGGGAATGATGGATTTGCTACTTTGTACAGATGTATTTTTAAATAGTGTGAGATAAAATTGTAATACAACCATTATTAAGCAATGTTTGGAGCTAACACTATGACAAATCCTCGAAAAAAAATAATTCTGAATGAAATTTTGTTTTGGAAGCAAAATAAACTTTTGCCAGAGCACTATTGCGACTTTCTAGCAGCTCTTTATACGGAAGGAGCAGATATAGAGGAAATAGAACCAGTGCAACATCCTAAACAAGCGATCTTACCATCAGAAAAAAGAAAAATGATCCTGTTAGTTGTAGGTCTATGTATCGCCATTATGGCTGTATTGGCTATCTATTTTACAATAAAATCTTTGACTTTGATCTTAACTGTTCTTGTGGGGATAGGCGCGTGCATATTATTCATTGTTGCATGGCAAATGGCACGAAAAAAACAACTACTAGCCCCTATTTTTCATGTATTAGCGGCAATTCTGCTGTTTAGTATGTCTATCCGCATTTGCACTACATATTTTAGTGGAAATAATATGGTTTTATTTTGCTTGATTGCAGCGAATTGTCTAATATGGCTTTGGTCGGGTATTAAAATGAAACTGTTATATTTCACAGTCTCAGGTGCTTTAGGATTACTAGCACTGATTGGGTATTATATCATAAATTTATCTTAACTCAGTACGCATACAATATTTCCATCGAAATAAGCTTTACCATTAAAAAATGTTATTCTACAACAATGAATCTACAATTTGATCAACATGTAAATAAAGTTCTCATCTTTTGGATTAATAAAGTCTGTATGCTGAAACATAGCATACAGATTTTTTTATTTTTTGGTATATGAATGTCTGCAAAGGGTATGATAACAGCAAGAGTATAAGGAAAAAGAGTTGGATAGGGGGATCATTTTGACCAAATTTTGGTGTTTGCAAGACATATTTTATCCAATAGATACAGAAATGTCGAATTTGTTACAAACAAAGGAAAACTTAGCGAATAGGGCTTTTCGTTTCTTTGTTAATGAAGTACAATATTAGATGTTGACTGATTCTATATTATAATAGAAGTAGACTTAAAATGAGGAGGGGAAACTTATGAAAAACAATCCAGTCGTTCCTTACATCTTAATTCTGGCATTTGGTATTGGTCTTATTTTCTTCATGTCTTTACAAGGTGCAGATAACAAGAAAGAAATTGCTGCTGAACATGAGGGTGGTGGCGAAACTACTACAGAAACTACAGACGCGAATGCTGATGGTTCAGCACTAGTACAATCTTGTATCGGTTGTCACGGTGGTGATTTAACTGGTAGTATGGGTCCAAATCTACATGGCTTAGATGAAGCACATATCGTAGAAGTTTTAACAAAGGGTATCGAAGGTACTCCTATGCAACCTAACATGAAAACTGAAGAGGAAGCAAAAGCAATCGCTGAATACATTTCTACTTTAGAATAGTATGACTGACAAGTAGCTGTACTGCTAAAGTACAGCTACTTTTATCTTTAAAAGAATGCACCGAGGTCGTCTTGGGACTTTTAGGTACATAATAAAATGGGGTTGTCCACATAGAAATATGGACAACTCCATTTGTTTTTTTTCACGACATCATCCATACTATTAATGGACTCTATTGAAGATAGGCGGTATAAAATGAACGCACAAAAACTTTCAAAGCGATTAGAAACAGTAGCAAAATTTGTTCCAACAGGAGCTGTCATGGCGGATATTGGTAGTGATCATGCTTATCTACCATGTTATTTGATTCACCAAGGAACAGCCTCTCGTGCCATAGCAGGGGAAGTTGTCAAAGGACCTTATGAATCAGCTGTAGGACAAGTTCAGAAGGAAAACTTAGTAGAAAAAATTACAGTACGTCTTGCTGATGGATTAGCAGCGATTGAAGAGGCAGACCATGTAGATACGGTGACAATAGCTGGAATGGGAGGACCTTTAATTGTCTCCATTCTAGAGAAGCATCCCGAAAAGCTTCAAGGTGTCACACGTCTTATCTTACAACCCAATATACATGCCAAGGTCATTCGGGAGTGGGCTCTAGCACATGAATGGGCGATCCTTGATGAAGAGATTTTAGAAGAAGATGATAAAATCTATGAAATCCTTGTATTACAAAGAGGGCAAATGGAGCTATCAACAGCAGAGATTTTAGTTGGCCCTAAACTAAGCCAACGCAAATCACCAGCATTTATAAAAAAATGGCAACGTGAAAAAGACAACTGGCAACGTGTCCTTCAATCTATTGAAGGAGCAGAACAGACACCTGAAATTGAAGAAAAACGTGCAGAGCTAATGGCTTTAATACGTTTAGTGGAAGGAGTTTTGTAAGATGAAAGCGGTAAATGGTCAAGAAATCATTCAAGTATTTGAATCATGGTCGCCCAAGAAACTAGCTTGCATGGAAAATGATCCAATTGGTTTAGCCATTGGGACGCTCAACAAGCCTGTTCATAAAGTATTAGTCACGTTAGATGTCAATGAAGAGGTGGCGGACGAGGCAATTGAAAAAGGTTGTGAGCTGATCATCGCTCATCATCCTCCAATTTTTAGACGTTTAGCGAATATCCGCACAGATAATCCGGCAGGGCGCTTATATGAAAAGCTTATTAAACATGATATTGCTGTATATGCGGCACACACAAATTTAGATGTGGCTGAAGGTGGGGTCAATGATTTACTTGCAGATGCCCTAAACCTAGAAAATCGTTCTATATTAGAAGAAACGTATGCTGAAAATCTGTTGAAGCTAGCCGTCTTTATACCAACTGCCAATGCAGAAGCCTTACGTGAGGCGCTTGAAAAGGCTGGTGCAGGTCGTATTGGGGACTATGAAGCATGCAGCTATACGACGACTGGTGAAGGGCGATTTCGTGCATTAGCAGGGGCAACACCGTTTGTTGGCTCTGTTGGAGAGTTACATGTAGAGGAAGAAGTAAAAGTGGAGGTCGTATTTCCTGAATCCATTAAAAACAGAGTGTTAAAGGCAATGCTCACAAGTCATCCTTATGAGGAGCCTGCCTATGATGTTATACGTCTCGAGCAACAAACAAATGTTATGGGGTTAGGGCGTGTAGGTTACTTATCACAGGAAATGACGCTACAGCAATTTGCTGAGTTCGTAAAGCAGCAACTAAAAGTCCCAGCAGTTCGTGTCGTAGGTAATTTACAGTCAAAGATCAGCAAAGTGGCGCTTGTAGGGGGAGACGGTAATAAGTATATTTATGCGGCGAAGCGTGCAGGTGCAGATGTCTTTTTAACAGGTGATATGTACTTCCATACGGCACAAGACGCACAGGCTATTGGCTTACAAATTGTCGATCCTGGTCATCATGTAGAAAAAGTGATGATTGCAGGTGTTGCCCAAAAAATGGCTACACTATGCGAAGATAAAAAATATCAAGTTGAATTTGTACAATCAACCATTCATACTGAACCATTTTTATTTGTATAAGTGAGGGGAACATTGTGGCTAGTGAAAGACCAGCTGGCAATAAAGCCGGTAAGTTATGGATTATAATAGGTGTATTCATCGTTGTTTTTGGCATTGGTATGACGGTCATGACGAATACCATCAATGATAAGAAAATAGATGCTATGACCCAACAATGTGAGGATGATGGTGGACAAGCGATAGTTTCAAAGGAAAAAAACTTTTTATCCACTAGTTATTCCTTTGAGTGTCAATAATAATATTGCGGCTGAGCTCTAGTAGTACTAGTGTTTCAGCCTTTTTTATGCAAACAATCTATTGATAATGATAAGATTGGTATAAATTTATAATTTATTAAAAGAAATGGGGAAGTTGTCGTGTTTATCCGTTTATCAAAAGACCAGCAAGAAATGATACTTGCTGATATTCAACGATTTTTCTATAATCAGCGTGATGAGGACATTAGTGAATTTGAAGCAGAGCGTGTGTTAGATTTTATTAAGGAGCAGATTGCTCCCCATATTTATAATGCAGCTCTATCTGATGCTAAATATGTTGTAGAAAGACAATATGCTGCAATTGAGGAGGAACTCGAAGCATTGGAGCAACCGATAAAATTGAAATAAAGGCTCTCTACCCTCTAATATAAATAATTGACAGAAAATAAAGAATTATGTTAATTTAATCTTGAATTGAAGATAATACTTGCAATTCCTAGAGTAGTGATGATTAATGGACTATTTTCTTGACCAAAATGGTTATGAGTGGCAATCGCGTACAGGAAGCGAGAATAGTCACAATAAAGGATGAAGTGGGGAGAATTTATATGTTGAAAATTGGTATTATTTTAGGAAGTACGCGAGAGGGGCGTGTAAGCCCACAGGTTGGCACATGGGTGAAGGAAGTTGCAGAAAAACGCCGTGATGCAGAGTATGAAATCATTGATATTGCAGATTTTAAATTACCATTTTTAGGAGAACCAGGTGGAGATACTTCAGGTGTAGCTGCATGGTCAGAAAAAGTAGCAGCATGTGACGGCTTTGTCTTTATCGTTGCGGAATACAATCATTCCATTACGGGTGCATTAAAAAATGCATTAGATTATTTACGAGTAGAATGGAATAATAAAGCTGCTGGTATTGTCTCCTATGGTTCTGTTGGAGGTGCACGTGCTGCTGAACATTTACGAGGCATTCTTGGAGAACTACTAGTGGCAGATGTTCGAGTTCATCCGGCATTATCATTATTTACTGATTTTGAAAATGGCTCTGTCTTTAAACCAAAAGAGGTGCAAGCAGATTCTGTTCACCAAATGTTAGATCAGCTCATTCCTTGGTCAACAGCTTTAAAAACAATTCGATCTTAAGTATTATTATGAAAAAAACGACCCCTTTCAAAGATGGTATCATTATGGAAGCGGTCGTTTTTTGATGTGATAACACACATTAATGCTTAATTTCTTCAATAACTTTTTCTTTTAAATCATTTTCCATAGAAGATAGTTTAACTGTATTGGTAAGGCGTTCTTTTAATTCTTTATCTGTCATAATGCCACGTTCCTCTAAAATTTGTACGAGTAGATTTAATGTCAGTATATTTTTAATATCCGCTGCTTTTGTGTCCATATAAAACACCCTCCAAAATATTAGAATTACTACCTTTTTAGTGTACTCCTTTTTGAAAAGCTTGACATAAAATGGACAAAATTAAGCGAATTTATTTCGCGTCCCGGAATATATCAGGAAAAGTAAGCAATACAATGACTAGCTAGTCGTTGAGGGAGACATTTCTCTTTACAACACCTCGCACTGCATCTGCTGAATCCCTATAAAAAAGTGAATATTGAAGTAGTAAGGGTCATACCTTCCTATCAGGAGGGATTCAATGGTTAGAAGGTTTGGGCTTGTTATAGGGTTGTTAGTGGTGATAATAGCTATACTAATCCTGTTTGATAAATTAGTAGTAGATGATAAGTCAGTAGCAAATAAAGGGGAGCAACCACCTATTACGAATGAAGAGTTAAGCCTTTCTCGATTAAAGGAGAAGCTACTTGAAAAGTATGTCGGGATTGATGTTAAAACGACTGAAGAGAAGGAATTGGTAATCCAAGTAGTCGGCACAGAAGATTATTTGCAGACGGTCAAAAAAGATATGGAGTCTATTGCCAAAAATGCAATTAAATCGTCTCCTTTAAAAAACTATCCCATCGTTTTTGAAAGATGGGAGTTTACCTCGTTGCGCGATGACAACAAGAAAATAGGGGATGATATCAACCTGTTGATGGAAGAGCTAATCGCAGGTTTAGAAGACTTTGATGTATACGAATACTTAGTCATTGAAAATCGAACGACTATTACGATTCAAACTACGATAAAAGGCGCCAGTCATGAAGGAATTCAGTTAGCAATAGGGATAGAAGAAGCCATTAAAAAAATTGTACAAGCGAATGCTTCACAAAATAATTCTTATGTCATTAATATATTAAATGCGCAACGTCAAAAAATAAATTAATCATGTAAAAGAGGATCTATGACAAAGGCATCGAGAGTCTATTCGTCGATACCTTTGTCATATTTACATCTGCAAACTATGTAGTAATGGCAAAAAGTGCTTGATAAAGAGTTGCAAGGAGTGCAACAAAGTGCATATCATCTGCCTGGAAAAGCTTAAACTGTATACCTGTTCGTACTAACTCCGTTTCAATAGGACTAGCACTAGCAATCTTTTCATTATTGCAATATAGATAAGCGGTAGAAGTAAAATCCTTTTCAAACCGAAAGTCTAAATCGTCCATTGTAAATGAATAAGAGGATTCCAATAATTGGACTGTTTTCCGTTGAATCGGTATCAAACTACCATCAGGCATCACAATTTGTTGGCTGACTCCTTTTGTTAATAGGGTAGATTGTACTTGAAAAAGGGGTGCACCTAATGTAGATCGCGTTTCATAACGATAAGGCAATGTTTGCTGTGCTACTAGCAAAACAGCATTCAGTACTTTGCCGGCAGAGGAACGCTCTACTTTTTGAAGCACACATATTGTTTCATTTTGTTCATTCACGATTGGAATATGGGTAAAGCTTTTCAAAGCTTTAGGATACGTAAGTGTAAATATTGCCATAAAGAAACCTCCAGTCATTATCTATACGAGTAAGCAGTTGAGGAGGTTTCATGAAAAGAGCTATCTTTTAGAAGCCGAACAGATAAAATTACTTTATCTTTTATCAGCTTACCTCGTGAAAAGTTGAATTATCTTAAAATGAACAGGCTGCTGAAATAGCGAATTTTTATTTCGCTTTCAGCAGCCTGTTTAAATTTATGGCATTTGAGTGTGCCCAGAAAGAGCACGCTTTTCTTGCTCTGTATCAAATTCTTTTTCCATTTTTGAAACAACTACCGTAGCTACGCCATTACCAATTAGGTTTGTGACAGCACGTGCCTCTGACATAAAACGATCTACTCCGATCAATAGGGCAATCCCTTCTACTGGGATCATCGGAAATGCTGCCAATGTTGCGGCTAGTGTAATAAAGCCAGAGCCTGTTACACCAGCTGCTCCTTTAGAAGTGAGCATTAAGATGGCTAATAACGTAATCTGATGCCAAATATCTAAATCCACACCGTACGCTTGTGCAATAAAGATGGCAGCCATTGATAAGTAAATGGAAGTTCCATCTAAGTTAAATGAATAGCCTGTTGGTACAACAAGTCCGACTACTTGCTTAGAACAACCGTAATTTTCCAGTTTACGCATCATAGAAGGTAAGGCCGATTCTGATGAAGAAGTCCCAATAACGATAAAAATTTCCTCTTTAATGTATTTAATAAATTTAAAAATATTAAAGCCAAAGTAATGTGTAATCAAGCCAATAATCACAACGATAAAAATAAACATCGTAATATAAACAGATAGCATTAAAAATCCTAAGTTTCCGAGTGATTTAATCCCAAAGTTACCGATTGTATAGCTCATGGCACCGAATGCACCAATAGGAGAAATTTTCATGACCATGTTAACGATTTTAAAGAAGATATCTGCTACTTGCTCAAAAAATTTAATGACAGGCTTAGCAGGCTCCCCAATAGCTGCAGCAGCTAGTCCAAATAAAACGGCAGAGAATAAAACAGGTAATAATTCACCATTCGCTAATGCCCCAACGACATTCTCAGGAATAATTTGCATAATAAAAGCCCCTAAGCCATGCTCTGCTGCGGCAGCCTCTGTATATTGAGAGACATCAGCCCCATTGGCAGCCTCTGTATTAAAACCTTTACCTGGCTGAACGATATTTACGACGATTAGGCCGATTGCAAGAGCGAAGGTTGAAACAATTTCAAAATAAATTAACGCTTTTCCCCCAATTTTTCCAACCTTTTTTACATCACCCATACTACCAATACCTATTACAACAGTTAGGAAGATAATAGGTGCAATTAACATTTTGATTAATTTGATAAAGATATCTGCAAGTATTTTTAGCTTCGCACCGAATTCTGGGAATATTGCTCCGACTAGGATACCTAGTACAATGGCAATCAATACTTGCACCGTTAAGTTTTTAAAATTTATACGCATATAGTTTTCCCCCTATAACAACTATGGCTATTGTGTGAACGCTTTCATGTGGTTATCATAGCTGAAATTTTCCGACAATAGTTTTTATGACCGTAAAGTTTCTATTGTTCATTTTGTTCATTTTTGAGTGACGGGGAGATAAAGGTAAGAATAGCAATGGTTTGTAGCTGTTTTATAGTAGTTTTGGAAATAGGTAATCTATTATAATACAAAAGAAAAAATCCTTACTATTTGTAAGGATTAATCATTAATGACCAAAAGTATTAGGGAGTAACAATCTTTTCTATCTTGGATAAAACATGATCATTTTGTATATGAGTTTTATAAAAATCGTAGACAGGGGCTAGCTGCTCTTTAAAACGCTGTCTTTCTGAAGGGCTCATCGTATAAACAGTAAAATCAGCTTGCTGTTTGAGCTTTTCCATATCTTTTTCATTCATAAGTATTGCCTGTTCAAATTGCCATTCTGTTGTCTCTTTCATTGCAGAAATCAATTGATGTTGGATTTTTACAGGTAGAGAGTTCCAAAATGTTTCGTTCATTAAGACAGCATAGCCTAAAATTCCATGCTGAGTGATCGTCATATGCTTTTGTACTTTGTAAAACCCTTTAGAGTAAATATTAGAGGCTGTATTTTCTTGTGCATCAATTGCGTTTTTTTCTAAATCTGTAAAAACCTCACTAAAAGAAAGGGGAATTGGTGTTGCTTTCATTACTTCGAATTGTTTTTCTAAAATTTTACTTGGCATTGTTCGTATACGTAAGCCCTGTAAATCTTCAAATGTATGAATGGGTTGGTCGACAGACGTTAAATGCTTAAAGCCATTGTACCAAAAGCCCAGTCCCTTAATATGAAACGGTTCTAGCTCTTTTACTAATTGTTCCCCAATAGAACCTGTCAGGACTTCCTGTACTTCCTCATCTGTATTAAACAGATACGGTAAATCAAGCACCTGCCAATTAGGCACATATGCGGTCATCTTCGAAAAAGTGGGGATAATCATTTCCACGTCACCCTTTTGTAAGGCCTGAAACTCATTTTCATCATTAAATAAAGAGGAATTTGAGTACACATGGACTTTGACTTTCCCGTTTGTTTTCTCTTCTACTAACTCAGCAAATTTATTGGCTGCCTGTCCTTTTGGGGTATTTTCGGCTACCACATGACTTAAATGAATAGTAATTTGTGAGTCTAAGCCCTTTTGCTCATCATCATAGGGAAGCGGTTTAGCAAAGAGTAATCCTTGCTGAACACTGATTGCTACGATTAAAACAAAGACGGTTACAATCGTTCCAATAATAAATTTTTTCATTGAATACACCCAATTAATTCGTATTTTCTGATGTTTTTGTTATTCTAACATATGGAGTAAGCTAAAATATAGTAGGAGGGAGGCAATCATTTTGATATTTCAAAAGTTATCTATGCAGAGAAAAATTATGTCGCTGACTTTTTTTATTCTGATGCTTTCCTTTAGTATTGGTGGCACTTTTTTGTTGGGGTTTGTGATGAATGAACAAAAGACCCAACTTAGTGATCAAGCATTACTTGTGGCAAAAACCGTCTCACAGCTTCCCGAAATAAAAACCTATATAACCGATAAAAATTTTAATGAGGCGATACAACATATTAACCCAATAGTTGAAGAAATCCGTGATATAAATGGGGCGAAGTATATTGTTGTTTTAGATATGCAAAGACGCAAATACTCTCATCCAAATAGCGAGGAGCTTGGACGAATATCCCAATCTGGTGATTTAAACGCTGCTTTTTCAGAGCATTATTATACGTCAATCGCTCATGGGGGACATGGTGATATGGTTCGAGCATTTGTACCGATTATGAATAATAAGGGACAACAAATTGGTGTTACGATAGTTGGTTACAGTGTTCTTACCGTTGTAGAATTGCTGCAATCAATGCAAACAGAGCTTATCATTACTGTCATCTTATCATTAATCTTTAGTGCGTGGGGTGCGCGTACATTAGGGCTTCATATGAAAAAACAAATGTTTGGATTAGAGCCTCATGAAATTGCCAAAATGTATGTAGAACGGACAGAAACGTTTAATGCCATGCATGAAGGAATCATTGCCATCGACAATGATTTGACGATAACGATTTTTAATGAAAAAGCATGTGACATATTAGGTGTACATGAAAAACCATCTGCACTAATTGGTCAGAAAATTTTTCATGTCCTTCCCGATACTCGACTTCCTGAAATTTTGGAGCTAGATCAACCATTATTTAACCGTGAACTCTATATTAATAATCATAGTATTATGAGTAATCGTATTCCGATTCAAGTCAACGGAAAAACCGTCGGGGCAGTGGCAATGTTTAAAGATCGTACGGAAGTGAAAAAGCTTGCTGAAGAATTAACAGGTGTCAGGGCATTTGTACAAGCACTTCGTGTGCAAACACATGAGCATAAAAATAAACTGCATACTATAGCTGGTCTTTTACAGCTTGGACATCATGAACAGGCTTTGTCATACTTAACGCAAGTAAAAGAAGAACACGATGAAATCACCAACTTTTTAAATGAACGTATAAAAAATGAAAATATTTCAGGGCTTTTGCTTAGTAAAATTTCCTATGCAAAGGAACAAGGAATTCGTCTGGAAGTTGATCGTGAAAGTCGCTTAACGTCATTCCCACCTAACTTGGATCATCATGATTTTGTTATTCTATTTGGTAATTTAATAGAAAATGCTTTTGATGCTTTAAAGGATGCACAAGTTGAAGAGAAAGTGATTCATGTTTCAGTAGATGAAGACGATGATGTCTTAGCTATTTTAGTAACCGATAATGGTATAGGCATGACGGAGGAAATCAAGCAGCACATATTTGATAATGGTTATTCTACAAAAGAGCAAAAAGACCGAGGAATAGGGTTATTTTTAATAAAGGAAATCATTGAAAAAGGACAGGGTGATATCGAAGTCATCAGTGAACCTAACAAAGGAACGAGTTTTTTAATAACCTTTTATTATGCATAACAGGGAGGACGGACAGTGTTGCAGATCAAAGTATTATTAATTGAGGATGATCCGATGGTACGAGAGGTTAATCGTCAATTTATTGAAAAGGTTGAACATTTTCAAGTGATTGGACAAGCATCTAACGGTCTTGAAGGCATTACGCAAATACGTCACCATCAGCCTGATTTAATCTTTATGGATATTTTTATGCCAGAGCAAGATGGCATTACGAGCTTACGAAAAATACGTGAACTAGACCTACCAGTGGATGTTATTACCGTCACGGCTGCGAATGATATGGAGACAGTGAAACAAGTACTGCATCTAGGTGTCTTTGATTATATTATGAAGCCCTTTTCATTTGAACGGGTCAAAGGTACGCTTGATAATTATTTACGTTTTAAGAAGCAAACACAATCAGATCAGGAACTCACACAGCGGGAATTGGATCAATTATTTCATTATCGTGATGGGCAAACTAACGTGGAACAATCAGCTCCGCTAGGGTCGGAAAATAATCTTCCGAAAGGCTTTAATCGTACAACGCTTGAAAAGGTTGTGCACTTTTTACATTCGGTCGATGGTGCATCTGCAGAAGACGTAGCAAGTGGTGTAGGAATTGCTCGTGTCACCGCAAGAAGATATTTAGACTATTTAGAGAAACAAGAAGAAATTACAATGGATGTCCATTATGGAGGTATTGGGCGACCTATAAACTATTATTTTAGTAAATAAAGAAAATCCTGATTGGCCAAAAAGCAATCAGGATTTTTTGTTTTTATTAATAAGGCATAATTTTATCAACTGGTGTCGGTGTTTTAATCTTTGGTAAGATTTTCTCTAATGTCACCGTACGATTGATTATATGTGTAGCGGCATCATGTTCATCGAATTGCTCAAGGAAAGTAATAACCTCTTTGACAATTGGAGTTGGCGTTGAGGCACCTGCTGTAACTGCCACTTTATTAATGCCTTTTAACCATTCGATTTTAAGCTCCGAAACATCCGCAATTCGATAGGATGGTGTTCCTGCAATTTCAACGGAAACTTGTGTTAAGCGGTTTGAGTTATTGGATTTAGGATCTCCCACAACGATGAGTAAATCCGCTTCTCCAGCTTGCTGAGCGACAGCTTCTTGACGAACCTGTGTCGCTAAACAAATCTCTTTGTGTACCTCGATATGAGGGAATTTTTCTTTTAAACTATCCATTAAATGGGCAACATCCCATTGGCTCATTGTTGTTTGATTTGTCACCAGTAATTTATCATTCGTTAAATTTAACGCATCAATATCGTTTGAGGACTGTACTAAGTGGACATGATCAGGCGCAACCCCAATGGCCCCCTCTGGTTCGGGATGTCCTTTTTTTCCGATATAAATAATATCATAGCCTTCAGCCGATTTTTCACGAATTAAATCGTGGGTAACTGTTACATCAGGACATGTGGCATCAATGGACACTAAGCCTTTTCGCTTTGCAATCTCACGAATTTCAGGTGAAACACCATGTGCTGTGAAAATGACAGTACCGGTTTCAACTTGTTCAATAATTTCTAGGCGGTTTTCACCATCTAATGTGATGATTCCGTCCTTTTCAAACGCATCTGTGACATGTTTATTATGCACAATCATCCCTAAAATGTAGATAGGTCTTGGTAATGTTTTATCAAGTGCGGCATTCCGAGCGATGACCATCGCATCAACAACACCGTAGCAATAGCCACGTGGATTAATTTTTAATACTTGCATGGTTGTGACTCCTTTCAAGCTTACCTATCTACATTATAACGGACAGGGACGGCGAATACAAAGAAACGTTCATTTACATAGGTGGTTGGAAGATACGTGGTTTAGATGGAAGTGGTTCAGGAGGCGTATATGATGCACTTTGCCTTGATGATCGTCTACTTCCAGTTGAAGCTTTTTTATCACTTCCTGCAGTATCAGCGCTAGCTGACCCAGCGGATGGAAGGCCTTGGAATCCTTTGTATAACTTTAATAGCGAGGGTATATTTTTTACCATCGGCATTGCTTGTTGAATATAAGGTGTATAGGTCTTAGCTGTATTGAATAAGCTATTTGCTTGTTGTAAGAACGAACCGATTTTAGAAGGTTCCTGCACAGGTGGCGTTGGCATTTGCCCTCCGAAGGTACCTATTCCATTAGCCATCGGAAAGCCGCCTGGAATTCGTGGTTGAACAGGAAAGCCTCCAGGCTGGTAAAAGGACTGCGGTGACATTTGTGGTGGTGTTTGCATGGGCATTCTCATGCCACCGGGATACATAGGATATTGATAAGGTGGTCGAAATACCATAATGATCTCCTTTCTACTTGTTTTTCATTGATGACATACCTGACTATAGCTATGATATGCAAAGGCTAGTGGGAGGGTTCGATATAGAAACAGAAAACAATGATGACATAGGATCACTGTCTAAAGAAAATGGTCGTTTCTAACCGACAAAAACGGCGAGTGACAACTTCTCGGCGTTTTTCATGATGCTAAAAATTACAGTACCCAGGGTTTCTGGCATTGTGGTATTCGTATTTTTGATTGCATATTCTTCTTATTTCAAGTACCTTTGATAAGGGCTTTTGTTACGGTAATCATAAAACGTTTAAATTATGTTTATGCTTGTAATATATAGGATGTAAATATACCTTAAAGTTCGAATCATGGTACAATGAGAAAGATGTTAGGAGGAACGAATGATGTCAAAATATACTGATTACAATTTTCAGCCATTTTTGCAGGACGCCATTGCAAAACTAGGCTTTACAGAACCGACACCAATTCAAAAAGAAATTATTCCACTTTTATTAAAAGGGAAAAGTGCTATTGGACAGGCACATACAGGAACGGGGAAAACACATAGTTTTTTAATTCCGATAGTTCAACGTATTGATGTAGAGAGACAGGAAGTTCAGGCTGTTATTACTTCTCCTACACGCGAACTAGCACAACAAATATTTGATGCGTTAAATCAGTTAATAGAAGGAACAGCTATTCAAGCAAAGCTATTTATTGGGGGTACGGACAAGCAACGCTCCATTGATAAATTAAAAACACAACCACAAATAGTTGTTGGGACACCTGGACGTATTCGTGATCTTGTTTCAGCACAAGCGTTATTTGTGCATACGGCACCAATCCTAGTTGTTGATGAAGCTGATTTAGCTTTTGATATGGGCTTTATCGAGGATATTGATGGATTTGCTTCTCAAATGCCAGAGAAGCTTGAAATGTTTGTATTCTCTGCAACGATTCCTGAAAAACTTCAGCCTTTCTTAAAAAAATATATGGATGCCCCAGTGCATATTCAAATGAACGATAAGCGACCAGTGGCAGAGGGTATTGATTTTGTGCTTGTGCCAGTACGCTCTAAATCGCGTAATAAACGTTTATTAGAAGTAATTGAAGGTATTAATCCGTTTTTAGCTGTTATTTTTACTAATACACGTAAAACAGCTGAGCAAGTTGCCGGTTATTTAAATGAACATGGTATCCGTTGTGGACAAATCCATGGTGATTTAAGTCCACGTGATCGTAAAAAGATGATGAAACAAATTCGCGATCTAGAATATCAATACATTGTTGCGACTGATTTAGCAGCACGTGGTATCGATATTCAAGGAATTTCCCATGTTATCAATTACGAAATTCCAGAGGACCTAGAATTCTTTATTCACCGTGTTGGACGTACAGCCCGTGCAGGTAATAAAGGAACTGCCATTACTTTATTTGAGCCATCTGATGAAGATGCAGTAGTTCGTGTAGAGAAAATGGGTATTCCTTTTGTGCAAAAAGACGTTAAAAATGGAGAATGGTCTGAGTTAAAAGAGCGTCATGCACGTAAAAATCGCGTGAAACAAGAGAATGAAATCGATGTGAAAGCGAAGGCATTGGTGCGTAAGCCTAAAAAGGTTAAACCAGGCTATAAGCGTAATATGAAATGGGAAATGGAAAAAATAAAAAAACGTGAACGTCGTTTAAAAGCGCGAGGTAAAAAATAGGGGGTTTTTTACATGCTACTTGGCTCACATGTTTCAATGAGTGGGAAAGAGATGTTGCTTGGCTCAAGTAAAGAAGCACTGTCATATGGAGCAAATACATTCATGATTTATACAGGAGCACCGCAAAACACACGTCGTAAAGCGATTGCCGATCTGAACATTATGAATGGTCTACTTCATATGAAAGAGCATGGTATGACAAATATTGTTGTGCATGCTCCTTACATTATCAATATTGCGAATACGGAAAAACCAGAAACATTCCGTCTTGGAGTCGATTTTCTACAATCAGAAATTGAACGCACAGCAGCACTAGAGGCAACGCAAATTGTCTTGCACCCTGGTGCGCATGTAGGTGCGGGTGCTGAAGCTGGAATTGCGAAAATTGTTGAAGGCTTGAATGAGGTATTATCGCAGGATTTCCCTGTTCAAATTGCATTAGAAACAATGGCGGGGAAGGGGACCGAATGTGGTCGTTCCTTTGAAGAGCTTGCTAAAATTATTGATGGTGTCACACATAATGAACGTCTTTCTGTATGCTTTGATACATGTCACACACATGATGCTGGCTATAATATTGTTGAAGATTTTGATGGCGTGCTAGAAGAATTTGATAAAATAATAGGCATAGATCGCATCAAAGTTCTACACATTAATGATTCAAAAAATGTGCGAGGCGCCCGTAAAGACCGCCATGAAAATATTGGCTTTGGCCATATCGGTTTTGACGCATTAAACTATGTAGTGCATCATCCGCAATTAATGGATATTCCTAAAATTTTAGAAACGCCATTTGTGCCTTCAAACAGTGATAGTAAATCGAAGGCAGCACCTTATAAAGTTGAAATTGAGATGTTGCGTAACGGCACATTTAAGCCTGAGCTAATTGAAGCGTTAAAAGGGTAACGAACAAGTGCCCGAAATCAGTCGATGATGCTGATTTCGGGCACTATTTTGTTATTTTGTAAATAATGCAATAAGTTGACGTGAGCGCTTTCTACCTAATACTGCCTCCACTTCTACAAGGATGTCTTTAGGAATACCTAAAAATAGCCAAGAGAATGTGAATTGCTCCAAATAAGGGCGCAATTTTTTTACCTCAGAAGTCGTAATGTCGAAGCCTTCTTCACGAGCAATCGCGACAATTTCCTTATCAGAGCTTTGTGCTAGTTGCTGTAAAAATTGAATACTCAAAGTCAATCCTCCTTTATCACATGTTATTTTTCACGAAATCATGTACACACTTGCGATTTAGCCATTTGTTAAACATCCATCTTCTTTTCTTTACAAAAACTGCACTTTCCTATATACTTACAACTTGTAAATCGTAATGATTTTGAATTAGAAAGAAGCGATCATGCATGAAGACAACACTTATTGACATCGAAAATGTGTCATTTCAATATGACTATACGCAAGTTTTAAAAAACATTTCTTTTCGTGTAGAAGAGGGTGATTTTTTAGCACTTCTAGGTCCGAATGGTTCGGGCAAATCAACATTATTAAAAATCATTTTAGGTTTATTAAAGCCTCTATCAGGGGAGATCAAATTATTTGGCGAACCAAGCGCAACCTTTAAACATCGCGAATGGATTGGGTATGTCTCGCAAAAATCAAATGCCTTTAATTCTGGATTCCCAGCAACCGTTCAAGAGGTCGTGAAAAGTGGATTAACGAAAAAATTAGGGCTTTTTAAAAGACCAGGACGAGATGCCAAAGGGAAGGTCCAAGAAGCATTAAAGGCTGTTGGTATGGATGCTTTTATGCATCGGAATATTGGTGAACTATCAGGTGGACAACAACAACGAGTTTTTATTGCGAGAGCTTTAGTTAGTGATCCCAAATTGCTCATTTTAGATGAGCCAACTGTCGGTATTGATCATGAGAATGTGCAGTCATTTTATGATATGCTGGCGAAATTAAATCGGGAACAAGGAATTACGATGATTCTTGTCACACACGATGTCGATACGGTATCGAATCGCATTAGCCATGTGGCATGCTTAAATCAAACAATTCATTTTCACGGCTATAAAAATGAATTTGATACTATTTCACAGGATGCACTAGACGCTTGGTATGGTCATTCTGTAAGAAAGATTCATTAGAAGGGGAAGGCACTATGATTGAAGCAATTTTACATTATGAATTTTTACAAAATGCCTTTTTCTCTGGGTTATTAATAGGCATTCTAGCGCCACTTTTAGGTGTGTTTATTGTTGTACGTAGGTTATCCTTGATTGCGGATGCTTTATCACATGTCACACTTGCTGGAATAGCCGGGAGCTTATATATCAGTCAATCGGTAACAGCATTAGCCTTGCTCAATCCTATCTATCTAGGAATACTAGCATCTGTTAGTGGCTCTATTTTAATTGAGCGACTAAGACGCTTGTATAAGCATTATGAGGAGCTTGCCATTCCTATCATTATGTCAGGAGGCATTGGGATTAGTGCGATCTTTATCTCCCTTGCCAGTGGCTTTAGCACAGATTTAATGAGCTATTTATTTGGCTCGGTATCTGCTGTGTCTCGTCAAGATTTATGGGTCGTTATTGGAATTGCTGCTGTTGTCATTCTCTTTTTGTTTTTATTTTTTAAGGAACTGTTTGTTTTATCGTTTGATGAGGAATATGCGAAGGCAAGTGGACTGCCTGCAAGATGGGTTCATCTTTTATTTATGATTGTGACGGCGCTTGTTATTGCGGCGAGTATGCGTATAGTAGGTATCTTATTAGTATCCTCGCTGATGACGTTACCTGTCGCGGCTGCGATGCGCTTAGCAAAAGGCTTTAAGCAAACCATCATCTATGCAATTATTTTTGGAGAAACTGCTGTATTAATTGGTTTAATCAGTGCATTTTATATGGATTTAGCGCCTGGAGGTACGATTGTTGTCACATCGATTTTAATCTTGTTACTTGTCATCCTAGGAAAGAAAGTGGCATTTAAAATGGCTGCAAAGCAGGGGGAGGTAGCGTAATGAATATTTCAAGAGCGTGGGAAATATTAAAAGAAAATGGCTATAAAAAAACAGATAAACGAGAATTAATATTAGATATGTTTGCTGCAACAGATAAATATCTAACAGCCCGAGATTTATTGGATGTTTTAAAAAAGGATTTTCCAGGGATGAGCTTTGATACGATCTATCGCAACCTTGCTACTTTTGTGAAGCTTGGAATATTAGAAGAAACGGAGCTTTCTGGTGAACGAAATTTTCGAATGCACTGTGAATCTGCTCATCATCACCATCATTTCATCTGCATGGATTGTGGGAATGTTAAAGAGCTTAATCTTTGTCCGATGGAAATGCTGGGAGAAAAATTGCCTGACTATGAGATTGAAAATCATAAGTTTGAAATCTATGGCAAATGCCCGGATTGTAAGCATGAAACTCTGTCAAATGAATACTGACAGAGTTTTTTCTGTGTAAAAAGAGGGTAGTTCCTGTATAGGGCTACCCTCTCAACTTATTAAGCTGCTGTTCTACGAATCGCAACAATTTTATTACAATCTACAATTAAAGGAGATGCAGCTGCACCTGGCTCAAAGAAGTATGCACAGCAATTTCGTGGATCAAAGGAAATGAAAGTCACACCTAAGAAGCTAATACCGCCAGATAAGAATATATCTAGTGTAGTTGCAAGCTCTAATTTTCTTAATTGTTGGCAAATACAACCTCTACAATTACTGCTCATTTTTGGTGTACATTTTTCTTCTTTTTCGCAAGAACATTTTTCTTCTTTTTCTTTGCGACAATGACATTTTTCCTCTTTTTTCTGACATTTACAGCCTTGCCAGTTCATATGAGTCATATATCGTCTATCTTCCATTGTAATACCTCCCTTCTTCTAGTTTCGTAAGGGTACCCTTACAGTAATAATCTATGTTTGGTGAGGAAAGAGAGGTTGGCAATATGTCCGATAGGCTACTCAATAATCTATATTTTTCTCAAAATCTTGCGTAGTGAGGAAAGCCCTAAGTAAAAAAAATGCTATAAATGCTAAAGCAAGATATTCATATCGGGATAGATTTGCGGTTACACCCACAAAAAAACGACGAGTCATTACAGAAACGTAAATCTTCGTCGTCTACCCTATGATTATTGATGTTTTTGTTGGAAATCTACCATAAAGTCTCGTAAAGCTTCACAAGCCTCAAGAGGTACCGCATTGTAAGTAGAAGCACGACAGCCACCTACAGATCGATGCCCATTTAGTCCAACAAAGCCGGCAGCTTTTGCTTCAGCAAGGAATTGTTTTTCAAGCTCCTCATCTGTCACACGGAATGTAATGTTCATTAATGAACGGCTATCAGTTGTAGCATGGCCTTTATAAAAGCCATTACTATGATCAATGGCATCATAAATTACTTTTGCCTTTAATTCATTGTGTTTTTCAATTTCAGCTACGCCACCTTTAGATTCTACCCATTTCAATACTTCTCCTAGCATGTAGATTCCAAATGTCGGTGGTGTGTTATAAAGCGAATTACTATCGGCATGTGTTGTGTATTTCAGCATAGTTGGAATATTTTTATTCGCTTTTTCTAGTAAATCTTTGCGAATGATGACAACCGTTACACCTGAAGGCCCAAGGTTTTTTTGAGCTCCTGCATAGATGATTCCGAACTTTTCAATATCCACTGGCTTTGACAAAATATCACTAGACATGTCAGCAACTAATGGCACATTTCCTGTATCCGGATAATTTCTCCACTGTGTACCGTAAATTGTATTGTTGGATGTAATGTGAACATAAGCATCATCATCATTGAATTGAATGTCTTCTAAGGCAGGAATATTACGGTATTGATTGTCTTTTGTACTGGCCGCTTCAACAGGTGTACCAAACAATTTAGCTTCCTTGAAGGCTTTCTCAGACCATGAACCAGATAGTACATAGCTAGCTTTTTGATCAGCTGTCAAAAAGTTCATAGGAACCATTGTAAATTGAAGGCTTGCTCCACCTTGTAGGAATAGTACCTCATAGTTTTCTGGAATGGCATATAGTTTTTTTAATAAAGCAATAGCTTCGTTATGTACGTCGTCAAAAATAGCACTGCGGTGACTCATTTCCATTATGGACATACCTGAATCACGGAAGTTTACTAATTGCTGTTGAGCTCTTTCTAATACTTCTTGTGGAAGTGCAGATGGACCTGCGTTGAAATTGTATGCACGTTGTGTCAAAGTGGTACACTCCTTGTTTGGTTAATAACAGAACTTTACTGGATTATACCGTAATTTTCAAGAGAAAAAATAAAATTCTTAATATTTGAGCAGAATAGCGACAGGCTCGCAACAAAATGTACACAATTGAGCATGTTTTTCGGAGTAAACACGAACGAAACGAAGTTATTTTTTGAAATGAAATGATATTTTTCGTGTTTAAAATATTTTTGTTGAAATATTCGTTTTTAATGTTCGTGTTTCTAGTTGGGTAAATGCTTCGATCTAGATGCCCTGAAATTTGATGTTTGATAAAAGAATTACCTTTCTTTACGACAGGTAATGCAAGTTTTTTGTATAATAATTTAGAGAATAGAAAACGAGGTGTTCATAATGTTTACAGTAGAGAAAGCTTGTTTAGTAGTTGTGGACGTACAAGGAAAGTTAGCGACAATTGTAGATGATAGTGAAGTGATGATTGAAAATGTAGCAAAGTTAGTACAAGCCATGCAAGCCCTTGAAGTACCTACATTATGGCTAGAACAAAACCCTAGTCGTTTAGGAGGAACAGCACTAGATATAGCCCAGCATTTACAAGGACAACCTATTGCTAAAATGGCCTTTAGCGCATGGCAAGAAGAGTCATTTGTAAAGGAATTGAAAGAAACGGGACGTACACAATTTATTGTAACAGGCATTGAAACACATATTTGTGTGTACCAAACAGCAAGACAATTAAAGGAACAGGGGTTTGAAGTAGAGGTTGTAGTAGATGCCGTTTCTTCTCGTACTAAGGCAAATAAAGAAATCGGACTGAGCAAGCTGAATGCACTCGGAATACATTCAACTAGTACTGAAATGATTTTATATGAGCTTTTACAACGTGCTGACCATCCACAATTTAAAACCATTTTACAGCTTGTAAAGTAGAGTTCATCAAAAATAAACTATTGGCTTTATCATACAATCATTGTAATAACAACGATCGGCCCTATATATTTTGCAATTAAGATAATATTTTACCCATTTTATTCACTTTCATATTACGATGAACTTCACTAAGAACCACTGCTATGACCAAATTGTCCATATTTCAATTCAATCCCAGCAATTGGATGTGAATAAAACCATAATATTGTTGCACATTTCTATCGAAAGTGTTTTTTATATATCATCCTTCGAATAGGGAAGAAAAACCACTTGAAACAATATAGAGGCTTTTCCAAAATATACTTTCATATAATAAAAAGTAAAGGGCAGAAACGTTGTTCAGCGTTTCTGCCTTTCAATTTCATATTTATTTTACTCATATCTATTATTTCATGGACAAGAAACCTTCCACTACAATACACAAAAGTGATCCTTTTTTATGCAGGCATCTCAGTTGGTGTTGGTTTAGCATAGCCCTCTTTATAAGTATCATCAATGTACTGACGAATTTCTTTTAGGCTCTTTCCTTCTTTATGCAGTTGTGCTGACTGGACAGCAATCTCCAAGCAAACTAAACACCTTGTTCCATGATCATCCCAGACGATGGAACCATCCTCGCGTTTTTCCTGAATAAAGCAATTTAAATTATTTTTGTGGCCAGCTGATTCGCCACAGCCGCAATAACATGGCATCCATTCTAGGATCTCAGTTGATTGACCAGCGATTTGATAAACTAAGCGAATCTTTTCTTGTTTATCTTCTAAAAAGGATGGAAGGATGTCTGCAGAAGCGGTTTCCTCCTGAATATCACCTGTAGCATGTGAGTGACCTTCATGTGAAGCTTCCTGAGTTTTTTGGTTGGCTTCAGCCTCTTTTTTATCTTCCCCACATGCACTTAATAACAGTAAAGCCAATATAACAAAAATAGAAAGTGTTTTCTTCAAATATAGCGCCTCCTACATGTTTACAATACTTCCATTATAACATTGTTCTCTTAAACATTTACAGGCAGCCTTGTTGCAAATCAATGAAATATATCTAATCCACGTGTTTTGTTCATGAAATGTTCCATTTTCTCGCTCAATAACTTTTTTAAGAAAAAGCCAAACAGGATAAAAATAAACCAGAAACCAATTAAGAAGATGAGATCTGTCCAGACAGATGTCCAAATAATCCCTCCAACTGCCTCACGCATCATTTCAATGGCATAGGTAAAAGGTAAAAAAGGATTGATTAGTTGGAAAAACCTTGGTAGTAATTCGATCGGATAAGTTCCACCAGAGCCAGCAATTTGCAGAACGAGCATCACAATAGCTAATGCTTTACCTACATTCCCAAAGACAGATACGAGTGTGTAGACTACGGTTATAAATACGAGACTGATGAAAAGACCAAATAATACAAAATAGGCGGGTGCTTGAATAGACCCATCAAGTAAGAAAATATCTCCGATGGTAATAATAAGTGTTTGAATAAAAGAAAATGTTGCAAATGTTAATAGTCGGCCAAAGTAAATTTCTCGAATACTGTAAGACGTATCTCCATGAAGATTCACAGATAATAAGGAAATTAATAATAAACATCCAACCCAAATAGATAGTACAGTGTAAAACGGTGTCATGGCCGTGCCATAGTTTGCAATTGGGAATACGCGATGTTCCTTTAGTTTAATGGGTTCCTCAAAAAAGTCACGTTCAGCATTGACATCATTTTTTAATAATTGCACAATCTCAGCAATGTCTGCTTCCTCTTCAAGTGTACGTAGTTTATTTGCTAATTCTTTAATTTTTGAACTTAAAGTTGGAAATTCCGTTTGTATTTTTTGAATGGCATTATTGGCTGTTCCTAGTGTATTTTTGGCCTGTGTTAATTTATCTTTTGCCTGAGGAATGAATTGTTTTACATTGGTCAGCATCGTCGAAGCATTCGTTAATGTCTGTTGAGCACTAGATAACGTCGATCGAAGTTGCGGTTCTAAACTATCGTTATAGTACGATAGAAATTTTTGCAAATTGGCCGTTGCGTTTTGTGCGATTTGTTGTATGGCAGCGACATCTTGTTTGATGACTTCTTTATCAATAGGCTTTATTTGTTCTATTTTATTTAGAACATCATCATGTAAAGTGTGCAATTGTTGTAATGCGTTAAGTGCGCCTGTAGTTGAATCATTAAAGCTTGGATTACGCTGTAAGGCTTCTCGAATCGTTGTAAGCTGTTCAATGAGTTGTTGGTTGTCTTCGGCATTACTTTCCTGTAAAGAAGTGATGACAGCAGTTAAGGAATCAACCAATTGCTTACGAGTGGTAGCATCTGCTTGAATTAATTTTTGCAATGCTTCCAGCGTTTGAATGCTATTGCTTATGTTATCTTTGGACTTTGTCAATTGATTTTTAATTGCCTCTTTCTTTTCTGCAATAGAAGTTGGATCGACGTTAATATTATTTAATTTAGTAATGATATCTGAAAAATGTTGTGCAATCTGTTGGACAGTTGCGACATCCTTTTTAATAACTGGAGATAGCTCATTAAATAGAGCATCCGCTTCATTTACTAAATGTAAACCCTTCTGAATGGTCGTTAAACCGTCCGTTGTCAATTGTTCCACTTGGGGTATTTGTGTAAGAGCTTGATTCAATAATTGATTGGCATCTTTTCCTTGCTTAGATGCTTGTGTTAAAAATGAGTTGATATCAGGTAAATGCTGTTCTATGGTAAAGACATAGTTTTCAAATTTGCGGAAATCAGGAATATCACGTTCCATTTCAACGCCAATTGTATTAAAAATAGAAAAAAGAGTGCCATTAACAGTCGATACAAATTCATTCGAAACCTGCTGAGTAAGAACACTTGCTCCTTTACTTGTTATTTTAGGGGCAATAGGATTCTTTTTTTCGTTTACATAATAGTCGATATGGGCTTTCGTTGGTTGATCTGTAAGAATCGACGTTAGCTTTTCGGAAAAATCTTTGGGAATGACTATGGCGGCAAAGTAATCGCCATTTTTTAAATGATCAATCGCTTTTTTCTCCGTTTCTAACTCCCAAGTAAAACTTTTATTTGTCCGTAAATTTTCTATAACTTCCTTTCCGACATTGATTGTATCCCCTCGGACATTTGTTCCAGTATCTTCATTTACAATAGCAATCTTCATATTAGATGTGTGGGCGTATGGGTCCATGGAGGCATAAATATTAAGCCAGGCATAAAGAGATGGAAGGAAGATGAGCCCTCCTATAATGACAGCTACAACCCAGTTTGTAACAATGTTGCGAATATCCTTTGAATAAATTTGAAACACATGCTGAAACGAGTTTTTCATTTAATCACCCCACATTCAAATTTTGCATGAACTCTCATTATGTATGTTCCCAAATTCACTTAAAATTATGTTATAAATGTGAAATATCTTCATTTAAAGGCAAATTAGTTTACTAGGTTTTTGAAAAACTTTATAATCAATCGCGAATACACTAAAACTAGGCTTTTAGTGTGAAAAAGGAGGTCACTACTTTAGTGAAAAAATTATTAATTATTGGTTCCGTTATTGTTGTCTTATTTGCAGCAATTATTGTGCTTACCAATGTCTCAAACAAAAGTAAGTTAGAAAGTGCAAACAACCCCTATGGCGATAAAAAGCTAAAACAAGAAACAATTGATCAATTAGATGATGAAAACTATCAAAACATTATGTTACCAGATGAACTAGAAGCTAAAATTAAAGCGGGTGAACCGGTCAATGCTTACTTCTTCAGTCCAATTTGTGTACACTGTCAAGCATTTACACCAGAGTTAATGCCAATTGCTGATGAATTAGGTGTTGATATTGCACAATTGAATGTCTATGAATATGAAGATTTATGGGAGAAATATAATATTGAAGCAACGCCAACATTTATTCGTTTCGAAGATGGTAAAGAAGTAAATCGCTTTGTAGGAGCTCTTAAAGAAGAAGATTTAAGAACATTCTTAAATACTGTAGTGTTAAAAAAATAGAGAAAAGCGAGATTGTGTCAAATTTTGATACAATCTCTTTTTGTTTTTGTAGTGTATACTAAAAATACTGAAAAGTTGTACACTGGAGGAAATGTCAATGTCAATGGATGAATATTTTTATAATGGCGAGCTAATGAAATGCTATGAATTAGCGAAGAAGGTAACAAATGAAGAGGAAAAAGCACTGGCACAAAAATATATCAATTTATTAGAACAGTATGAATTGGATCACTATCCAAAGCCAACTGCTCATTTAGAAGTTCAGCATATAGAACGAGCTGACGAAAGCTATCCAGAATCTGATCTAGTAGCTGAAATACGTGCAATAAAAGATGAAGCGGCATTTGCAAAGCGTATTCAGCAATTGGAGGAAGTGGCGAAAACAGGAACACCATCAGATAAAGCACAATCCTTTTTTACACAAGGGGAGCTGTTCTTATTTGCACATCATTACAATGAGAGTGTTCACTGCTTCCAACAAGCAGTGAAGGAAAATCCAGATAAAGCTGTCTATTGGGGGATCACAGGGCAGACGATGCACCGCTTTGGCTGGATACCTTTCGATGCGCTTGGTTATTTGGAGCAAGCGATTCAGCTAGATCCCACAAATCCTCGTTGGAAATGGAATAGAGCTCTTGTACTTATTCAATTAGCCAAGGATCTGCAAATGGCTCCATTTATGGCGAATGCGGCACTCACTTTGGAGGATGCGCTGGCTTCTTGTGGCGAAGAGCAAAAATCATTGAAAGATGCCATTCAAAATACAATCAACAATATGGATAGCTATGTTTTCTCATAAGATAATCGGATGTTTCCAATAGCTACGGAGACATCCTTTTTACTTAGAAATCAAGTGAGCTGGGTTCGTTGCCATATTTCACAATCATGGTATGATAAGAAAGAAAATGATTTGTAGATATAAAGGACGGATTTTTATGGCACAAGAAGTGGCAAATAAGTTTATTGAAAACGTTTGTAATCATTTAGTTCGCAATATGAATATCACAAAAGTAGAAGAGCATTTTAAAGAAACAATTGCCATGCAGCGACAATCAGCTAAAACGTCAACGGACTTTTGGGATATGCTAATGGTTAATATGCTTTATTTTACTGAAAATGAACAGGCGTGGGAGCAAGAATTTTTAAAAATGCTTAAAGCGAAAAAGTGGCTAGAGCCTGCAGCTTTGGAAGAGGAATTATTAATGCATCAGATGAGAATTCGTCAACAAGTGGCAGAGCAACTAGATGCAGCAAAGGACTTATTCCACAAGCAGTATGAGACGGAAGGCATGACGGAAGAAGCGATTATTTATGACTATGCGTATAGCTCTGCTGGTCATTCCATGCGCATGGATTTATTAACTGTTCTTGTATCAACGCCAGAGCAATCAACAATTCTCTTTGACGCAGATCCACAAGAGACTATCCGTATTGTTAATGGTTATATTGCTTACCATACAGATGGATTGATTAATAAAACGAAATTATGCTAACTTTGTTACAAAGGTTTACGTGAAAGGAAATTGATTGAATGAATACACCATTTACTTTTAAACATACACAACCAACAAATATGGACCCTACTAAAAAATACCCAGCTATTTTTTTACTGCATGGTATGGGCAGTCATGAGGATGATTTACCACAGTTAGTGCAGGAATTCAAAGAGCAATGTCATATTTTTAGTTTACGAGGGCCAATTACCCAACATCCTGGCTATGCATTTTTCACCATTCAAGAGGTAGGGCAACCAGATCGTGCTATCTTCGATAAAGTGTTAGTGGCATTACAACGATTTATATTAGAGGCCATTGATGAATATCAAATTGATCCTCATAAAGTATTTGTATTAGGCTTTAGCCAAGGTGCAGTATTAGCTCAATCACTTGCCTTTGTTATGGGGAATTTAGTGACTGGGATCATCGCATTAAGTGGCTATACACCAAAATTTGTTACTGAGGAATATGCCATCCGCTCTGTAGACCATTTGCATGCTTTTATTTCACACGGAGATTATGATTATGTAATACCTTCTCAATGGGGCATGGAAAGCAAAGAGATCTTTGAACAATTTGGTGCTACGGTGACATTTAAACAATATCCAGATGGACATGGTGTAACGCCAGAAAATATGCGTGACCTTGTGACGTTTTTAGCACAGCAACTACAGGAAGAAATTCAATAAGTAGAAATCCGAGGCAAAATATTGTCTCGGTTTTTTTAGTTGCTTCAACATGAAACATTGTATTAAATTATTTTTCTCCAATAGTGATTGGAAGAATCGAGTCAAGAAGGTTCAAATTCATGTCAGTCGGTGGTATCATAGAAGATGTTGTGAATGAGCGTGCTTTATTAGATGAAAACATGTACTTTATGTGAACATAGAGACAGAACCCATCTAAAAGGGGTAAAATAATAATTTGATGTGCTAGATGCAAATTTTGTCGCTTCGTATCGAGGGAAGCGTTTAGAAATTATGGAGAAAAGGAATTAAAATGAATGGAACAAAATCTGAAAACGGAGCATAAACCGCAATCCTCACGTGGGAATTCATCACGCTCTACTATTTTAGCGCAAACAGTCAAAACAGGGATTATTAAATCCAATTTAATTCCTATGTGGGCTGGTTTAACGCTAGGCATGTACAAAAATAAAATGGCGTTTATAGACAATATACCTGAAATCATTTTTTCAACAATCGGTTCCGCCCTTGTAATTGGAGCAGCAGGGGCATTTAATAATGTCTATGACCGTGATATTGATGCAATTATGCCCCGTACACAAAATCGACCAACTGTAACAGGGGAAATGTCAGCGAAATCGACTTTATCATTAGCTGTCGTCATGTTAATTATTGGAGTAGCTGTGTTAGCACTTGCTTCACCATTAGCTGCTGCATTTGGGTTATTAGGTGTATTCCTATATGTTGTCCCATACACAATGTGGACAAAACGTCGTACGATATATAATACGGAAATTGGCAGTATTAGTGGTGCAGTACCACCATTAATTGGATGGTCTGCTGTCTCTTCAGACGTTACGCACCCTGCAATACTAGGCTTATTTTTTGTGATGGTGATTTGGCAAATGCCTCACTTTTATGCCATTGCGATTCGCAAACGTATAGACTATGAAGCAGCTAGTGTGCCAATGCTACCTGTTGTAAAAGGAATGCGCCGTACGTATTATCAAACTAATTTTTATTTAATCTTATTGATTTTATCAAGCTTTTTATTTGGCTCGTTAAGTGTAGGCATTATGCTTGTGGCTTTAATATTAAGTATTGCTTGGCTCGCGATGAGTATTTATGGTTATCACAGTAATACAGATCAAGTGAAATGGGCTACAAAAATGTTTGTCTTTTCACTATTCCATATGACAATACTATTCTCAACAGTCATTGTGTACTCCCTAGTAGGGGTTATCTTTAAACTATATTAATAACCCTATTACGCCTCTGCATGTTGAGCTTACAAAAACAAAAAAACCAACAAGTTACTCTTCACTTGTTGGTTTTTTATTATCCACTGAAAAAATTCGGCGACTTGGCCACTCAAATGCATGCAATTGTCCGCCAAAAACAGCGCCACCATCAATGCCAATGATATTATTTTCCCCAAAATACACCCGATAATCGGTTGGATTTTGATGTAGATTATAAGTAGGGGTATGGCCAAAGATAACCGTTTTATCCCCATGATAGCCTGCATGGAATTCCTCACGAATCCAAAGCAATCTCATAGGATCGGTGTCAGCTATAGCGACTTCGGGTACAACACCACCATGGACAAAAATAGCATCCTCTAATTCAATATAGATGTCAAAGGTTTCGATTAATTGTAAATGTTCTTCAAGTTTTGGCAATGTTTTAATAAAGCTAGGCAAAGTATTGCTTTGGATCGCTTCCTCAAAGTCTTCTAATTGGTAGCCATAGCTTGCCAGTGTGGCCTCTCCACCACATAGCCCCACCCAATGGTTCCATGGCTTAGCAAGGCCAGAACGGCAGGCATTCAGCATGATGGCCTCGTGGTTTCCTAGCAACACCCTTGCACCCAATGCTTGTAGTTCACCAACTAAATTTAATACACCACTAGAAGAGGGACCTCTGTCGATGTAATCACCAAGTAAAAAAAGCTGGTCGCTTTGTGGATCGTAGTTTGCTTTTAAAAGCAATTCTTCTAACAGCCCTAGTTCTCCATGTATATCACTAATTGCTAGTATTCGATTCATTTACGAGCATCCTTTCTAATAGTACCACTACTATTCAGTATAGAGAATTATTCTACAAATTTCGACTGTTCCAGCTTCTCTTGGACTTATTTCATAGAACTTTCAAAGAAACAATTCTCTTACTACTATTTTTTACTTTATCATATGATAGGTGATTTTATTTCTTTATTCATTTGTCTAGTGGGATGAGGGGAAGAGAGGGGAGAAGACCACGCATAACAGTAGAAGCAACTAGTAAAGCTTCTACTGTTCGAGCAAAGAAAAGTAGCTTGCTATAAGATTAAAGCTTCAATTTTTCCCATGCCTTCGTAGCTATTTGTTCATCAAAGGTTGAAATAAGACGAAAGTTATTGTTGTCTAAAATGCGGAAATGCTGGCTAATGACATTTTGCTGTAAACGAAAACCATCATGCTCACTTATATTTTTCCACCATATGTATCCACCCATTGTTTTTTCTTTTGGCTGTAATGTGCCATTATTCGCAATTAAATCTACAACCTCTAAAGGATCGCCACCAAGCTCATGCTGTAAAATGGTGCTGTCACGACATAGCGTGCAAACGGCAACAGTGGTTGTCCATCCTGCTAGAATACGACCTTTTTCAATTTGGACTAGTGTTTTCTTGGAAAGTCCTAGTAAATCACTCATTTGATCCTGTGTAAAAGTTTTTTCTGTGCGGATTAATTTCAGTTTTTCTGAAATGAGTGTGATTAATTGTTCACGATTCATCCTAAACACCCCTTATTTTCAGATTGTTATGTTCCATTATACATGAAAGTAAGATGACGTGTTTCTGTTTCAATAGTGGGTTGGGAAGAGAAACGAGGTAAAAGGAAACAGACTGTTCATTATAGAACAGTCTGTTGAATGTTAAATCTCATATTTTTTCGTATCGGAGATGACACGGAAGTGGATGCCTTTAATTTGTGCGCTCACTTTATGGCGAAGCGTATCAATATCGACTAGCTCCTCTTTATTTTGAACACATTCAGCAATCTCCTGTAAAAGCTTTGTAAAGGCTTCTTTAAATAAAGAACGCATATTATCGAAATCTAGACTGCGAAAACTGCCATCAATATCGAAAGCTTCTACTGAGTTTAATTGCTTAGAAGCACCCGCAAAACGATCGTCGTACACTGTGTAGTTTTCATCTGTCACTACGATAATATATAGGACTTCGCCTGTAATTGTTTTTAGTTCAATATTTGTTTTGTGTTTTTTTACATCAGAAATAATATGAATACCGTCTGAATGATATAGCTTAAATAATGTCATGAATATTGCCTCCTGAAACTAGAATCCTATTGCTATACTCATTATATAGTGCGATGGCTATTAATGGAATAAGGAATAATTTTTTGGGAGCCTTGCTATACCATTACATTTGTACTTCTGTTATGACGGAGGCTGTTTTTCTGAGAGGTCGAACCTCGATATAGTGAATTTGATGTCCTTGCTGCTCATAGATGCTAAAAACAAAGGAGTCGAGCTCAATGTTTTTTGATGCTTTTATGCCATTATTGACAGTTAAGAACCAACCACCTAAAGTTTCTACTTCCTCTGCATCTAGCGTAATGTTTAATAGATTTTCAACATCCTCTATAAGCATTTTTGCATTTAATATATAGTGATGATCTGTAATTTTTCGAATATCTGCAATTTCATCATCATCAAATTCATCTCGGATTTCACCAACAATTTCTTCTAAGATGTCTTCAACAGTCACTAGTCCAGATGTACCTCCATATTCATCCATTAAAATGGCCATATGGATGCGCTCTTTTTGCATGCGTACGAGTAGTTCCTGAATAGGAATTGTTTCAATGACTCGAATAACTGGGTTAATGAAATCTTCCAGTACTAATGTCTCGTCTGTAAGTTGTTCGAGTAAGCCGTGTGTAAAAAGTTCCTTTGCATTGATAAAGCCTAAAATATTATCGCGGTCACCATCAAAAATAGGGTAGCGCGTATATTTTTCAGCGGCAATAGTATGAATGATCGTTGTAAAGGATTCATTTTGTTCAATCCCGACAATTTCTGTTCTGGGAACCATGATTTCACGAGCAATACGTTCATCAAATTCAAAGACATTATTCACATATTTCAGCTCGGATTTATTAATTTCACCACTTTTAAAGCTTTCAGATAGCAATAAACGCAATTCTTCCTCTGTATGTGAAAGCTCATGTTCACTAGCAGGCTTCATGCCAAATAAACCAACCAAAACGCGTGCAGAGCCATTTAAGAACCAAATGAACGGATACATTATTTTATAGAAAAACATAATGGGCTTTGCAAATAGAAGGGTAATCGTTTCTGCCTTTTGAATGGCTGCAGTTTTTGGAGCTAACTCACCAACTACTACATGTAAAAATGTGGCAATGGCAAAGGCCGTACCAATCGTAAAGATCGTCATATACTTATCTGAAATGCCGACCACTTCAAATAGAGGATGAAGCATAAATTCAAACGTTTTTTCTCCAACCATCCCGATACCAAGGGCTGTTACTGTAATACCTAATTGGCAGGCAGATAAGTATTCATCTAAATGACTAACAACATGTTTTGCAGCAATCGCTTTTTTATTGCCCTCTGCAATTAGCTGATCCAATCTTGAGGAACGTACCTTTACAATGGCAAATTCTGTTGCCACGAAAAAGCCTGTTAATGCTAATAAAATGGTAAAAATCGATAAGTTTATTATGGTCTCCAAATAGTCGTTCTGTAGAAACAGAACGTCACCTCCTAATTATGAATGAGTAATAGTAAAGATTGCATTAAGGCAATACTTTCAGGGGAAACGTTTTTCTTTATATGTTCAATTTTTTTATGATCTTGCTTATCTAGTTGTTCTAGCAGAGAAGTGACATCATGCTCTAAGTCTTGCATTTTTAAACGAAGCATTTGTACGTCAATTTCTTCATATGGTGTGATGTTCATTTCATGTTGGATTTCCACAAGTGTAAGCCCCTGTTGTTTGCGTCGTTCAATAAAATGAAGCCGTTCAATCATAGTAGAGTCATAGTAGCGATAATTCGTTGCAGAACGCTCTGCATCCAACAAACCAATATTTGTATAGTAATCAATTGTTCGTTTCGTTATGCCAGTTTTTTCTGCAAGCTCGCCAATTTTTAATTTATCTGTCCCAATGCAAACACCTCCAAACCATCACGTGATGCTTTAATTATAACGTGATGGTTTTTATTAATTCAAATGATTGGTATCGATATTTCAAAATTGTAAGATTTCTTCGATGGAAAAAATAACGTTTCTGACACAGTTGAATGCCAGAAACGTTACTATGTTTATGGAAGTAAATAGGTATCATATAGGTGATGGAGTGCATCTTCACCATTTTGTTCTAAGAGAATTTCCCCGTTATATGTAAGAGTTACTTTTGTTTGAGAGCTATCAATTTTGTCATCGATTATTTTACATGAAACGGTCACAACACCAGCTTCAGCAAGCATTTCTTTCATCTCTTTATTCCATGACTGGTCAGAAAATAGTGGGGGCTGCCAAGTACCTCTCACATGTAGCTCATTTTTTTCGGGGTCATAATCCCAGCGTATGTCACGTAAAATAGTTTTAAATAGGTCATTAACTGTAAATGATGTGTCTTGATAGTTAATGTCTATAGCGCGTATAGCATGTACATCTCGACTAACTGCACTAGCTGCGGAGTTGGCCGCTGAATTGATGCCCGAAGCAGCATCCTTTATTTCTGATATTCGATCACCGCAGCCAGACAGTAGTGCACAGATGCATGACATACAAGCAACTTTTGTCATCCATTTCACAAGTAGTCCCTCCAGTCTAGTAAGTTGTTATTACTATCTTATCGAAAAGAAAAATACGAAGAAAGGGCATGAAGGCGGCAGATTGTGACGGTTTTGCAACGATGCGACCTCCACTTGATTGTTCGGCATTTTGGAAGTATAAAAGTCTGAAAATTTAGTAAAATATTGAGGAGAAAGGGAGCGGTTTGTGATGAAAATTAATGATGAGATGCTTGATCGATTAGGGACGTATTTTGTTTATCATGCTGTTTATGATACTTATGGTATTACCTTTGAAAACTTTGTGGAGCGTTGGTTACGAGGAATTCTGGAGGTTTAGTGAAAAGGAATTGAACTTGCCATCATGGGCTCAATTTTTTTGAAAAATGCATGTTTATTCAAAATTATGACATATAACGGTAGAATGAAAAGAGTCGTGTCCATGTTGGAACACGACTCTGTTCTTATTTGAAATAATTTGTGATAAATTGATTTGCTTCATGCCAGTTATAAACCCTTACAACGTTGTCAGGGACAGCCAGACGGTTATACGGTGTATCAAATAATACGACAGGAATTTTTAGCTCTTCAGCAAGCATCACCGCATTATCGTGCTTATCCTCAAAAAAAGCTTCTACATGATGTTTTTTTGCAGCAGCCAATTTATCATGGCTACCGAGAAGTTCGATATGATCGTAAGGGATAGCTTGCGTTTTAAACCAATTAACAGTGATATCTGCTACATTTTCACCTCGTGCAGAAATATAATACAGCTCGAAATTGTTTTTCCAAGCAGTTAGAATATTTTTTGCATCTTTTGCTACTTCAGAGACTTCATACATGTACGGCTCATTTTCCTTAAACCATGTGTTAAAGGCACCTCGGTCAACAGGGTGTGGAAAGGCAGATAAAAAATCGTATTCGCAAACGTCATCAAGCGTAATATTTACGTTATATTGTTTATTAATATGTGGAATGAGTGTACTTGGACATGTTACAGTCCCATCAATATCAATACCAAAGCGGGGCTTTTTCATGCTAGTACCTCCTTAGGCATTCGCTTTTTGAGCTTCTTCTGCGGCGCGCTTTTCTTCCATTTCTGCCGCCAATTTATCAATTTCTTTTTTCAGCTCTTCCACCATTGTTTCTTCAGGGACTTTACGGACCGTTTTCCCTTTCATGAATAGTAAGCCTTCGCCACGTGCACCGGCAATACCGATATCTGCTTCACGTGCTTCACCAGGGCCGTTTACTGCACAGCCTAATACAGCTACTTTTAAAGGTACATTTAATTTCGAAATATATTCTTCTACTTCATTGGCAATGGAAATTAAATCAATCTCAATGCGTCCACATGTTGGACAAGAGATTAGGGTAGCCATGTTTGAAGCTAGACCAAATGATTTTAATAGTTCTCGTGCTACTTTTACTTCTTCTACTGGGTCAGCAGATAGTGAAATACGCAATGTGTTCCCAATTCCTTTTGATAGAATGGCTCCAAGTCCTGCTGCTGATTTTACGGTACCAGCAAATAGCGTACCTGATTCAGTAATACCTAAATGTAGCGGGTAATTAAAGGCCTTAGAGGCTTTTTCATAGGCTTCAATAGCAAGATTTACGTCAGATGCCTTCATCGATACGATAATATCGTGGAAGTCCAAGTCTTCCAAAATTTTAATATGGTGAAGAGCCGACTCAACCATACCATCTGCTGTAGGATAGCCGTATTTTTCTAAAATATGACGCTCTAATGAACCAGCATTTACACCAATACGGATTGGTATACCTTTTGCTTTGGCAGCATTGACAACCGCTTCTACTTTTTCTTTACGACCAATATTGCCTGGGTTAATACGTACTTTATCAATACCATTTTCAATGGCTTTTAATGCTAATCTATAGTCAAAATGAATATCAGCTACTAATGGAATATGGATACGTTTTTTAATTTCAGCAATCGCATCTGCTGCACGTTCATCTGGTACAGCAACACGAACAATCTGACAGCCTGCTTCCTCAAGACGAAGAATTTCCGCAACTGTTGCTTCTACATCATGTGTTTTGGTTGTACACATACTTTGAATGAATAATTCATTACTACCACCAATTGTTAAGTTACCGACACGTACAGGACGTGTATTTGAACGGTGACAAATTTCACTCATTAACTTTCTCTCCTTTTCGGGCCACTATTTTCAGCCGTCACTGTCATTTATTTTAGCAGTGTAAGAAAATAAGGACAAGGAAGAAACGCTAACTTTTCATTTTAGGCATTTGTTTTCAAATTCAAACGAGAGAGGAAGCTTGATATTTTCACCAGGAATTAGTGCTTGTAATTGTAAGTGTGGGTTTAAGTTATAAAAAAGTTGTAAGCGTTCTGGAAAGGTCATGGGAACTTTTGCAGGGTGTAGGGCAAATAGGCTATGAATGGTATCTCCTTCAATCGTTTGTACTGTAATATAATTGGGCTCACGCTGTTTCTCACAAAGTCCATTTTCTGAGTTTTTCGTGGTTAAAGCAGCCAGCGGTATGGACCCTTCTGTTAAATCTACTTTGACAACAAAGGCGATGACAATGATGATAGCTGTTAAGATGAATGCGCGCAAAAAATCCCCTCCTTTTCTACACTATATTTAGAAGAGGGGGGATTCATGCACATTATTTTATATTTGGTTGTTTCGGATATTTTGTAAAGGCCACAATTAATAGAGTAACAGTTAATAATAAAGAGAGTACAGAGATAATGGTACTGTTAATTGGTAAATAGTCTGCTAGCATCGATAGTAAAGTTGCCCAAGTAATAGCAAAAGTAGTTGTTCTCCAGATGTGACGATATTCTCCACGGCGTTTCATCACTTTAAGGATAAATAAACCAGCTAAAGCATAAAGAGCAATTTGTGCAAAGATGAGCATCGTTGTAAAGACAAAAAGCATCAGAAATGTGAATGGATATAAGAGCCATTTAATGCCATCTATGTATTCGGTTAAACCATTGAAATTATCCATATCAAACGTATCGACTGACATACCAGCCGCAAAGCGACCTAAAGAGAATACGGATACGATGGTAATGAGTAGAAAAGTATATTGAATAACCTTTCCAATAGGTAATAAACGATAGGCTGCTAGTTTTTTAGGATGAATAAGACTATCGATAAAAAGCTGTGAGTGTTTCATGCTATATCTCCTCCAAGTGATAGTTTAACATGTTCGTAGAGGACAAGGTATGAAAGAAGTATAAATGAAGTCAGTTTAGATGATAAAATGTTAACATTATGTAAAGAAGTTAAAGGATTTCTTTACTTTTTGTTTGTAATCATTTAATGATTAGAAATAGAGTAGAGATGTAAGAATTGGAGCGAAAATAATTGACAATCGATTGGCAAAGCATACTCTTTCAGTTTTTAGGTGGGTTAGGGGTATTTTTATTTTCCATTAAATTTATGGGAGAGGGGCTTCAGAAATCAGCGGATGAACGTTTACGTGAATGGTTAAATCGCTTTACCACTAACCCGATTATGGGCGTCTTAGTGGGCATAATTGTAACAATTTGCATTCAATCAAGTTCGGCAACAACAGTAATCACTGTGGGGTTAGTGAGTGCTGGTTTTTTAACATTACGTCAAGCAATCGGCGTAATTATGGGGGCAAATATTGGTACTACCATTACAGCTTTTATTATTGGGATTAATATTGGTATCTATTTTTATCCTTTGCTAGCTATCGGTGCGGGTTGTCTATTTTTCTTAAAAAAAGCAACGTATCAACATATTGGTCAAATACTATTTGGCTTTGGTGGTTTATTTTTAGGACTAGAATTGATGAGTGCTAGTATGCAGTCATTACATCAACTAGCAGATTTCGCATCCTTAACGCTTCATTTAAGTAATCAACCAATATTAGGTGTATTTTTAGGGTCCATTTTTACATTACTAGTGCAAAGCTCTACTGCAACAGTTGGTGTGCTGCAAGGTTTATATGCAGAACATTTAATTGGCTTAGATGGTGCTTTACCGATATTATTTGGTGAAAATATTGGCACGACCATTACAGCGGTTTTAGCTTCTCTTGGTGCCTCTATCTATGCAAAACGTGCAGCTGCAGCACATGTACTTTTTAATGTCATTGGCACGATTATTTTTATGATATTTTTCACACCATTTATGCAATACGTACAGTGGGTGAGCGGGGTATTTCATTTAGAGCCTCGCATGCAAATTGCTGTAGCACACGGCTCTTTCAATGTCTTTAATATGATGATTCAATTACCATTTATAGCTGGACTAGCGGCATTGGTTACAAAGTTACTACCAGGACATGATGGCAATATTAATGTAACAACAAAGCATTTAGATCCAACATTTATTGATTCCTCTCCAGCCATTGCACTTGGCCAAGCGAAAGAAGAAGTTTTACGAATGGGTGAGCATGCTTTACGTGGATTAGAAGAAACATTTTTATATATGAAAACCGGTGAATCTGAACATATTCCTACGGTTTTACAATTAGAGGTTGGACTTAATCATTTAGATAACGAGATTACGGATTATTTAGTCATGGTGTCTAAGCAGCCTCTTTCTCGTGCAGACTCAGTAAGACACCATACCCTATTAACAAATGTGCGAGACTTTGAACGGATTGGCGATCATTTTGAAAATATAATAGAACTTTTACAATACAAGGATCACCATGAAGTGAGCTTAAGTAAATCAGCAAGACAAGATTTGATTGGTATGTTTAGTTTAGCAATAGAGGCTGTAAGGAAAAGCATAGAAGCACTGGATACGGCGAGCTTAAGTTTAGCCCAAGAAGTGACAGAGTTAGAAAGCTTGATTGATGACATGGAGGATAAACTCCGTCAAAAACATATTGCACGATTGAACACTAATGAATGTAGTGGGGCTGCAGGGATTGTCTATATGGATATTGTCAGCAATTTGGAACGCATTGGGGACCATGCGGTAAACATTGCAGATTCTATTTTAGGTATTCGTCATTAGCGACATGAAACTTTTCGCTTTGTTAATCCGTATGAAAGGCAACGCACGATAAAAGGAGAGAAACTGTATGGAAGTTGTTGGCTGGATCTTAGTGATTGCCTGCTTTATTATTTCATTTGTTGGTTTAGTGTATCCCATCATCCCGGGTGTTCTGTTTTTGGTTGGTGGATTTTTGCTATATGGCGTATTTTTCTCATTCGCAGACTTAAACTGGTGGTTCTGGGTGATAGAAATACTATTTGTAGTGTTATTATTTGGAGCCGATACTGTGGCAAATGCGTTTGGTATAAAAAAGTTTGGGGGCTCCAATGCTGGCATGTGGGGGAGTACCATTGGTTTATTAATTGGTCCATTTGTTATTCCAGTGGCAGGGATTTTAATTGGCCCATTTTTAGGTGCAGTGATCGCAGAATTAATTGTTGAAAAACGTACATTTAGTGAGGCAGTGAAAAGTGGTGTAGGCTCCTTAATTGGCTTTTTAACATCTACAGTTGCCAAAGCTGTCATTCAAATTGTGATGATCATTGTATTTTTTATCGCGATTTAGCCTTCACTTTTGATGTTTAATGATTGTGACGTAAGGGTAAGATAGTAAACGTATCGGTATTTCGGTCAAAAGGCTGAAATCTTCAAATTGAAGTATTTTTCGTTGAATGGTTTGACCAATTTTGATAATCTAAGGATGTACTAATTATTTCTTATTTTAGGGAGGAACTTAACAATGGCTTACGAATTACCACAATTAACTTACGCTTATGATGCATTAGAACCACATATCGATGCAAAAACAATGGAAATTCACCATTCTAAACACCACAATACTTATGTAACAAACTTAAACGCAGCAGTAGAAGGTACTGAATTTGCTGAAAAGGATATTAACGACTTAATCGCAAATCTTGATGCTCTTCCAGCTGACAAACAAACTGCTGTACGCAACAACGGTGGCGGACATGCTAACCATACATTATTCTGGGAAGTAATCGCACCAGGCGGCTCAAATACACCAGTTGGCGAAGTAGCAAAAGCAATCGATGCTAAATTCGGTTCTTTCGATGCTTTCAAAGAAGAATTTGCTAAAGCTGCTACAACTCGCTTTGGTTCAGGTTGGGCTTGGTTAATCGTTGATGGTGACTCAGTTGCTGTTACGTCTACTCCAAACCAAGACTCTCCAGTAATGGAAGGTAAAACACCAGTTCTAGGCTTAGATGTTTGGGAACACGCATACTACTTAAACTACCAAAACCGTCGTCCAGATTACATCGGTGCATTCTGGAACGTAGTAAACTGGGATGTAGTAGAAGCTAAATTCCAAGCTGCAAAATAATAATGTTAAGTAAATGGCTATGCCAACGGTGAGCAATCACTGAGGCATAGCCTTTTTTGTTGGAAAAAAATGTTCAAGTTTGCAGCTTGGAATTGTTAATCTGACGAATAAAGGATATCGAAATGTTAGGTAGCAGAAAGTAAGGCAACCTTTCTTTAGAAAGACCGTCAAATAAATGATGTTTTCCACAAGAATTCGTAAGTGCGTGCTTTTCTGTCATACCTTCGAATGGTATACTTAGTATCGTGTATTGAAATGATTAGAAGATGAGGAGGGGAATACATATGCGCAAAGCACCAGGAAAAAACCGCGCGGCGAGTGTTAAAGCAAAACATCACTCTAATTTAACATTTCGTATGAATATCCTTTTCTTTGCAATATTTATCGTATTTTCAATGTTAATATTTAGACTTGGCTATATGCAAATCGTCAAAGGGGAAGATTATGTACGTATTTTAGAACGTACAGAAGAAGTTCCTGTCAATACAAGTGTGCCTAGAGGTCGCATGTATGATCGTTACGGACGTATTTTAGTAGATAATCACCCAGAAAATGCGATTACGTATACGAAAATGCAAACGACAACATCAGAGGAAATGCTCGATATCGCGAAAAAGTTAGCACAATTAATTGAACAACCAACAAATCGTGTCACACTGCGTGATAAACAAGATTTCTGGATACTCAAAAATCACGATGCTGCCTATGAAAAGGTCACAAAGGCAGAAGAAACAAAGATCCGAACAAAAGAAAATATTACAACAAGTCAAATCAATGCAGAGATTGATAAACTGGTACGAGAACGTATTACGAATGAAGAGCTTTTACAATTAACAGAGGAAGATTTAGAAGTATTAGCTATTTATCGAGAAATGGTGTCTGGCTATAATTTATCTCCTCAAATTATTAAAAGTGAAAATGTATCAGCAGAAGAATTTGCACGTGTATCTGAGCGTTTAACTGAACTGCCAGGTGTTAACACAACAACAGACTGGAAACGTGTAAAGTTATCATCTTTATCTATTCTTGGACGTACAACGGTTCCAACAAAAGGGATACCGAAAGAGAAGCTCAATTATTATTTAGCACGTGACTATTCACGTAATGACCGTGTGGGAGAAAGTTATATTGAAGCACAATATGAAGAATTACTACAAGGTCAAAAAACAGTCGTCAAAAATATTACCAATAAAAAAGGACAGGTAGTCGATACAGTTACCACTTATGAAGGGGAGCCTGGTAAAGATTTAATCCTATCATTAGATAGTGAGTTGCAAGCTGCCACGGATAAGATTGTAGAAGAAGAGCTGCTTAATTTAAAGGCACTTCCTGGATCGTACTTATTAGATCGAGCCTTTTTAATTATGATGGACCCGAATACAGGGGACATCTTATCTATGGTTGGTAAGAAAATAGAAAAGAATCCCGAGACAGGGGAAAATGAAGTTGTTGACTATGCATATGGATCATTTACAACAGCTTATGAGGCAGGTTCAGCTGTTAAAGCAGCGACCGTTCTTACTGGCTATAATCAGGGCGTTATTTCGATGGGTACTTCTATGGGAGATGAGCCGATTATATTAGCTGGCACGGACCCGAAAACTTCTATTTTTAACAGGGGTGGATATATCCCGATGAATGACTTGTTAGCATTAGAACGTTCTTCCAACTCTTTTATGTTTAAGATTGCGCTGTTAATTAATGGAACACCGTACAGTTATGGCATGCCTTTACGTTTAAAGGATGATACATTCCCAAAAATGCGTAATAACTATGCGCAATTTGGATTAGGTGTAAAAACAGGTATTGACTTACCAAATGAATTTAGTGGGGTTCGTGGTCCATCAGGTCCAACGATGGGGGGTAAAACACTTGACTTGGCCATCGGACAGTATGACACTTATACAACTCTGCAATTAGCACAATATATTTCAACAGTTGCCAATGGTGGCTATCGTATTCAGCCACATGTTGTGAAAGAGGTTCGTGATCCATCACAAGATGGTAAACAATTTGGACAGTTAGTAACAGAAATAGGACCAACCATTTTGAATCAAATTGATAATCCAAAAGAGGAAATCGATTATGTAAAACAAGGGTTACGTCGTGTGTATACTGGTAATCAAGGTACAGCAAGAGCTCAATTTGCGGATACTCCATATACAGCTGCTGGGAAAACTGGTACTGCAGAGGTAGTATACTATGGTCCACTACGTGAATACTTTGGTACAAACACGATCAACTTAACACATGTTGGTTTTGCACCATATGAAAACCCTGAAATTGCCTATGCAGTTGTTATCCCATGGGTTAATACAAATTTAGCCCCACACTACTATCAAAATAACGTAATTGCTAGACGTTCATTAGATAAATACTTTGAATTAAAAGCCAAATATCAAGCAGAAAAAGTGACAGATAGTAATGTAAAACAGCCAATTTTACCTGCCATTACAGAGGAAAAGATTGGTGAAGATGAGCAACAATAAATAAACCGCTAGGCATTTAAGTGCCTGGCGGTTTTTCTATTATAGAAAGAAAAAGTTAGGCAGATAATTGCTGAATAGCTAATTCAAACTGCTCTTTAGGCTTTTTCCCATAAAGCTCTATATTGTGATAGAAATAAGAAGCTATCATAAATTCAATGGCTTCTTGAAGTGTAAATTCCCGATGTTCCATTATTAATGACAAATATGTTTTAAAATAATCGGCATTTTGTACTTTTGCATGTTTCATGACAAAGGTCAAACTCTCCTTATCCAATACTGCTCTGTATAATGATTATCATTTTTCTGTGATATTCCTCAGATGCTTGCACTAAAGTCTCCCTTATAGAGGAGTCTTCCTCAATCTATATATTATACTTCTTGACACAATTTTCTATTATAACACCTTTCCTATAGGAAGCAAGTTTCCTCAATTGTAAATGTATCTTTACAATCGTTTACAAAGCATTACATTCCTTTACATCTCTTTTACGAACAGTTTATACGACTTCAACAATCAGTCATTATAGTAAAGATTGTAAGACAAATAACTATAAAACAGTTCATGACGGAGGCAAATGAGATGAAAAAGTGGAAGTACTTAACGATGACAGCAGTAATGGGTTCTGCATTAATGCTAGGTGCATGTGGTAGCGATTCTGCACAAAATGGAAACAATGCAGAAACAAACGCACCAGCAAGTTCAGGACAAGAAGCTGCTGATGAAAAGCTACAAGGCTCTGTAGCTGGAGATGGCTCATCAACAGTTGCGCCAATTATTGAAGCAGTTGTTGAAGAGTATGCAGGTACACAACCAGATGTCAAAGTATCAGTGGGGGTTTCTGGTACTGGTGGTGGTTTTGAAAAATTCATCGCGGGTGAAACAGACTTTTCAAATGCATCTCGTAATATAAAAGATGAAGAGAAAGCTAAGTTAGAAGAAGCGGGCATTGATTTTACTGAGCTAGCTTTAGCATATGACGGTTTATCAGTAGTTGTGAATCCAGAGAATGATTGGGCGAAGGATTTAACGGTAGAACAACTACAAAAAATTTGGATTGAAGATGGTAAAGAGAAAAAATGGTCTGATATTGATCCATCTTGGCCAGATGAAAAAATCGTTTACTATTCACCAGGAACTGATTCAGGCACATACGACTACTTTGATGAAGTCATTTTAGATGGAGCAGATCTAGTAAGCTCAGCAACATTATCAGAGGATGATAATATGCTAGTGCAAGGTGTGGCTGGTGACAAAAACGCAATTGGCTTCTTCGGCTATGCCTACTATCTAGAAAACAAAGATAAATTAAACATTGTCAAAGTAAATGGCGTAGAGCCAACTAATGAAACAATTGAAGGTGGAGAATATACACCACTTTCACGCCCATTATTCACATATGTGAAAAATAGTGCGATGAAAGACAATGAAGCAGCATATGACTTCATTAAATTTACACTTGAAAACGCAGGTGATATGGCTGAAGCAGTAGGCTATGTGCGTTTACCAGAAGAAAAATATACTGAAGGCCTAAAAACTTTAGAAGGCTTAAAATAAGTAGACATGCATAGAGGGGAAGAGATGTATGCTCTTTCCCTCGCTTATTTGAAAGGAGTTCCCAATGGTTTCTCAAAAGGAAAATAAGACATCATCTGTTCAGCAATTAATTGCAAATTCGCGCAATCAAAAAACAAAGAAAATAGTGGAAAAAGCAATGCCAACTCTATTATTTTCTGCAGCTATTATCTCTATTTTGACGACATTTGGCATTGTTTTCACCCTTATTTTTGAAACGTTTGAATTCTTTAAACGTGTGTCGATTACGGACTTCCTTTTTGGTACAAAATGGTTACCGTTTTCAGGGAATGAACCGTTGTTTGGGATTTTGCCGTTAATCGCAGGAACATTAAAAGTGACACTTATTGCAGTTGTAGTAGCCGTACCATTTGGAATTGCTTCAGCTATTTATTTAAGTGAATATGCAAGTGAGAAAACGAGAAGAATTGTGAAACCTATTTTAGAAGTATTAGCAGGTGTACCAACGATTGTATATGGTTTCTTTGCTTTAACGTTTGTCACACCTCTATTACAGGAAATTGTACCTGGACTAAAATTATTTAATGCTTTAAGCCCAGGAATTGTTGTAGGGATCATGATTTTACCAATGATTACATCTCTTTCAGAGGATGCGATGTCTTCTGTACCAAATAGTATGCGTGAGGGAGCTTTAGCCCTAGGAGCAACAAAATTTGAGGTAGCAATCAAAGTCGTATTACCAGCAGCACTATCTGGAATTGTAGCTTCAGTTGTATTAGCTATTTCCCGGGCAATTGGAGAAACGATGATCGTATCTCTTGCGGGTGGTTCTACACCGAAATTTGATCTCAATGTAACGGATTCCATTCAAACGATGACTGCATATATTGTACAAGTTTCAACTGGTGATGCAGGCTATGGTACAACTATTTACTACTCTATTTATTCAGTAGGATTTACATTATTTATCTTTACGCTAGTAATGAATTTACTTGCTCACTATATTTCTAAACGCTTCAGGGAGGTTTACTAGCATGCGTTATATGGATGATACAGTCGTCATGAAACGAATGTCAAAGCGTATTACATTCAATAAAGTTTGGAAAGCATTATTTTTCTTAGCTACTACGTTTGCGCTTGTGACATTAGCCATTTTGTTATATCGTATCGTGACACAAGGAATTGATTACTTAAATATTGATTTCTTAACGAATTTTGCATCGAGGTTTGCAGATAAGGCAGGGATCAAGGCAGCTTTAATAGGTTCGCTTTGGTTAATGGCAGTTGTTGCACCTGTATCGATTATTTTAGGTGTAGGTACTGCAATTTATTTAGAAGAGTATGCAAAGAAAAATAGAATCAACGACTTTATTCGAATGAATATATCGAATTTAGCAGGTGTACCTTCCATTGTTTTTGGTTTACTAGGGTTAACAATTTTTGTACGTATGATGGGTCTAGGTAAAAGTATTTTAGCTGCTGGGTTAACAATGAGTTTATTAATCTTACCTGTTATCATTGTGGCTGCACAGGAAGCCATTCGTGCTGTACCGAATGAGCAACGAGAAGCTTCATATGGTATGGGTGCAACAAAATGGCAAACGATTTTACGTGTTGTGCTACCTGCTGCAATTCCAGGTATTCTGACAGGCAGTATTTTAGCAATGTCTCGTGCCATTGGAGAAACAGCACCACTTGTTGTTATCGGGATTCCAGTTATCCTTCAGTTTTTACCGAACGGTTTATTGAGTCAATTTACAGCCTTACCAATGCAAATCTATGATTGGGCAAAAAGACCACAAGAAGCCTTTCAGTATGTGGCAGCCGCAGGTATTTTAGTGCTCATGACTGTCCTGCTATTGATGAATTCAATTGCCATCTTTATTCGAAATAAATTCCAAAAACGTTATTAATGAGGTGACCTTATGGTTCTAGATTTAAAAGATGAAAAAACTATTGTTAAACCGATTCGAGCGACAACTAAGCCTGCTGCGGAAGTGGCCAAAAATATTGTCTATGATACACGTGATTTAAATTTATGGTATGGCGATCATCATGGCTTGAAGGATATTAATTTAAGCATCTATGAAAATGAAGTAACGGCGATTATTGGGCCTTCTGGCTGTGGTAAATCGACGTATCTGAAAACGTTAAACAGAATGGTCGAGCTTGTACCAAGTGTTCGTACATCTGGTGAAATTTTATATCGTGAACGTAATATTTTAGATAAAAATTATACGGTTGAGGAATTAAGAACACGTGTAGGAATGGTGTTCCAAAAACCTAATCCGTTTCCAAAATCTATTTATGATAACATTGCGTATGGACCAAGAATCCACGGTATTAAGAATAAAAAAATTCTGGATGAAATTGTTGAGAAGTCGCTACGTGGCGCAGCAATTTGGGATGAAGTAAAAGATCGTTTAAATCAAAATGCTTATGGCTTATCAGGTGGTCAGCAACAACGTATTTGTATTGCTCGTTGCTTAGCGATTGAACCAGATGTCATCTTAATGGATGAACCAACATCCGCATTAGACCCAATCTCTACATTAAAAGTAGAAGAGCTTGTGCAAGAGCTGAAGCAGGATTATTCAATTGTTATCGTGACACATAACATGCAACAAGCTGCACGTATTTCCGATCGTACAGCATTCTTCCTTAGCGGAGAAGTAGTAGAATACGATAAAACGGATATCATCTTCCAAACACCAGCAGATCAACGTACGGAAGACTATATTTCAGGACGTTTCGGCTAAGGAGGAGCAATAGATGGTAGTACGTGAGCGTTTTGAACAAGAGCTGAAAGAAGTGCAGGGACAATTTGTGGCCCTTGCCAACAGTAGTATTCTAGCATTAAAAACAGCGTTTGAAGCTTTAGTAGAGCAGGATTTAGAAAAAGCCTTAAAAATTTTAGAAGATGATTTAGTGATTAATCGTCTTGAAGAAGCGATAAATGATCATGTTATTTTAATGATTGCTAGGCAACAACCAGTGGCAACAGATTTACGCCGTTTAATGGTCCTTGTAAAAGCCGCATCCGATATGGAAAGAGTGGGCGATTATGCAGTCAACATCGCTAAAGAAGCCATTCGAATTGGCAAAGAACCTATAGTATTTCCGATGACTAATTTGCAAACAATGTGTAATAAAACAGTAGAAATGTTAGAGAGTATCATGAAGGCCTTTACAGAAGAAGATACAGTGCGTGCTAAAGAAATTGCTGAATTAGATGACTATGTGGATGATTTATATGGTGCAACGGTTACACTTTTACTTCGCGCTGGTGTAGAAAATCCGGCACATATTTCTCAAATTACACATCTCACATTTATCTGCCGCTATTTAGAACGTTCGGCTGACCATGCCACAAATATTGCCGAACATCTATTTTACTTAGTCAAAGGCAAACATTATGAATTAAATAATTAAGGGGGAAGAGCTGCTAATAAAGCTCTTCTTTTTATTTGGACAAAAGTTCACTTGTAGGAGCAACCAAGTTTTTTTAGTATCGTCAATATAACAAGCGTATTTGTATTGTCAAAAAAATTTTTTGGTTATACTATAGACATTATCCAAAAAATGTGGTGCTTTGGAGGTGCTGCTACGTGAAAAATCCGATACAATCACTCATAGAAAAATTGAACTTGGACATGACAGAAGAGCAATGTAACTATTTACATTTTTTGTATGAAAATCTACATCTTGAAGAACTAAACGACAGGGAGCAACGTTATTTCATCGACTACTTTTTCAAGAGTGAGCCTTTACGCAATATGGCAGCATTTGCACTTGAATTGGCAGATATTATGCATGAAATAAGAGAAAATATCCCTCCTATTGAGAAAGCTGAACGCTTAGCTGATGGCCGTGAACAACGTTTGTATTATGAACACAAATGGTCAGAGCTCAGACGTCAAAAGCTCAAGCAGCAAACGTTGAAAAGTGGAAATGTGTTTTATGTTCCATTTCATGAGTATAAGCAAGAGCCTGGTCCGTTAATTATTTGTTTGGAACAAACTACAGGGATGGCTGTTTACTCAGAGCTTTGTAAAAGCATGATTTTGCCATTATTTATGAATGCACATCGTGAAAGTCGCGATTTATATATTGTCCCTTATGATCAGCAAATACATGTTCATTACCGCTTTGAAAATGGACATTTAAATTTAGCTGATTTTAAAAGCTTTATCGAATATAAGGCAAAGGGAGAGGCTGCTATTTTGCCTGTTTTGCAGTTTGTTAAAGCGTTGCTGCAGGAAAATCAACTTGGTGCTGAAGCAGAAGTTATCATTTTTACAGAAGGAACGCCCATTGATGGAAAGCATTTAGTAGGGAAGCAAACGAAAATCATGCTAGAGGAAATGAAGCAAAAATACCATGCTGAATTTTCAGTCATTGCGATGCAGGAACATAATTTTAATAAACAGCAATTTTGGTTTGCTAGTAAGGCTTTTTTTGCGGATGATGCAATACAATAACAAAAGGGGGCTAGCCATTATTACTACAGGTCAGCTCCTTTTTGTTGGAGATACATAGGTACTTTAAAGGAGAAATACATGGATTCATTACATTGGTTTTTACCTAAATTTACAGTCCCGACATGGATGGATGTCTTGATTGCGATCATCATTTGTCTAGTTGGTTGGCTTATTCAACGATTTGTCATTAAAAAAATTATTAACCGTGTTGTAACATTTCTAAGAAATCGTCAGCGACATTTCCAAGCAAACGTGCTAGCCCAGTTTAGTAAAGCAATTGGCTTTGCGTTTATGACGGCTGTCATTGTTCTAAGTCTATCATATCTAATAGAAGTCCCATTGTTTACGCATAAATCAACAAAAAACTTTGTCCTATCTCTTATGGTGTTTTTTGCTTTTAAAGGTGTTTACGATGTATTACATTTTTATACGAAGCAGCCATTTGAACTAACGAGTGAAGAGGATCAGAATGTTTTATTACCGTTTTTTCTACGAATTGGTAAAGTACTTATTATGATTTTTGCTATGTTTACGATTGCTTCGTTATGGAATTTCAATCTCAATGGTTTTTTAACAGGGATTGGTTTAACAGGAGTAGCGATTGCCTTTGGGATTCGTGATACATTAGCTCATGTGTTTGGGGGCATGTCCGTAGCATTAGATAATCCATTCCAAATTGGGGATTGGATAGCGACTGAAGATCAGAAAATCGAAGGGACAATTGAAGATATCAATCTTAGAAGTACCTTAATCCAAACAGGAGATAAAGGGCTTGTGTATGTACCGAATTCTTATTTAGTCAATCGACCAATTTATAATTTATCGAGACGAGAAAAAAGAAAATGCGAACAATTTCTCTATATAGCTGCAGAAAATGATGAGGATACTATCCGTGGCGCTTTATCGGCTATGCATAAGGAAATATATTTACATGCTCAAACAGAGAAAGAGATGATTCATGTTTATATTGATGAATTTCATCATAATTGTTATCGTGTGCTCATACGTTTCTTTATCGCAACGAACGACACAGCTATTATGATGGAAGTACGGCAGGATATTTTATTCGCCATTCGTCAAATAGTGGAGGATTTTTCAATTACGTTAGCGTCCTATCCAGAGGATAACGATTTATAAAACAAAAATAAATTGAATTGTGTGATAGTTTGCTTTACAATATTAGCTAGAAATCAGCATTGATGAAGAATAGTAACTATTATTGATTTGTCATAGAGAGCTAGTGGTTGGTGGAAACTAGTACAAACGAATAGTGAATGGACTTCGGAGCTCTAATCCTGAACTACAAGTATGGATTAGCGTGTGCCTACGTTATAAGGCTTAGAGAGGGTCTTGCTTAAAGACCAATGAAGGTGGCACCACGGCTTTTCCGTCCTTTTGTGATGGAGAGGCCTTTTTTATTTTGATTCAGCAATATTTATTCCGAAAAATGATGATGCCAGGTATAATAGATTTCCTCCTTTTATGAGGGAGATCAATACTTAATTTGCATACGGATTTTAAGCAACCGTTGAATCAAGATGATGTCTCAATCGAATGTAACAGAGTTTTCTTGAGACATCAAGATATATTGGTGTAGAAGAGCAGAGCTTAGAGAAGGAGAGAAGAGTATGACAGTTGAGGTTAGAAAGTATGCCATGAAAGTTTTACAGGGGGATATGATGACCCCTATCTCTGTGTATCAATCACTTACAGGGCAGCATAAAATGTTGTTCGAATCATCAGCTAAGCATGAGGAAAGTGGAAGATATTCTTTTATCGCCCTAAATCCAGTAGCTGAATTAAAAGGAAACAAGGAAGAATTCTACTTTTCCAAAGGACAAGAAAATGACAAATCAAAGGGGAATGTACTCGATAAATTAAAGGAAGTCATACCCTTCCATGAAGAAAGCTATCCCTTTGCCTTTTTTGGTGGAGCCATCGGTTATTTTGGCTATGAAACAGCTTTTTATACGGAAAAAATCGGAGAATATTTACAGGATGAATTAGTGATGCCAGATGTCCATGTATTTTTCTATGATACATTCATTGTCTTTGATCATCTAACACAGGAAATTACGTTAGCTTCAATTGATCTATTTCAGGAGGGACGTTCATTAGCAGAAATGGAGAATGCTATTACAACGATGGAGCAACAACTTTGTGCAGGTACGACCTTTGAGGCATTGCAGGTAGATGAACTACATTTTAAGCCAATGCTTTCAAAGGAGCAATTTGTCTCTTTGGTGGATCGAGCTAAGCAGTATATTTTGAGAGGCGATATTTTTCAAATTGTGCTATCACAACGCTTTTCAGCACCATTTACAGGCTCTCCATTTTCACTTTATCGTCAATTACGTACATCTAATCCATCACCGTATATGTTTTACATGGATTTTGGTTCCTATATTATTTTAGGAACTTCCCCTGAAAGTCTTGTGAAAGTTAAAAATCGTATGGTTACAACGAACCCAATAGCAGGTACAAAGCCTCGCGGTGAGACAACAGTACAGGACGAAGTAATTGCAAAAGCTTTGTTAGAGGACGAAAAGGAAATAGCAGAGCACCGAATGCTAGTGGATCTAGGGCGCAATGATCTAGGGCGTATTGCCAAAGTCGGTACTGTAAAGCTTATGAAATACATGACTATCGAACGCTATAAATATGTCATGCATATTGTTTCAGAGGTAACGGCGGAACTACGAGATGACCTCCACATTCTAGATGTTTTACGAGCATCTCTACCTGCTGGGACAGTGTCAGGAGCACCTAAAATTCGTGCCATGCAGCTGATAAATGAATTAGAATCGATTAAGCGTGGTGTCTATGCGGGAGCGGTAGGCTATATTTCAACTACCGGCGATATGGATTTGGCACTTGCGATTCGTACAATGATTATTAAAGATCAACAAGCACATGTACAGGCAGGGGCTGGAATTGTCTATGATTCAGATCCATTGTCGGAATACGAGGAAACACTTAATAAAGCTCGTGCGCTATTGGAGGTAAGAAAATGATTTTATTAATTGATAATTATGATTCCTTTACCTACAATCTATTTCAACAAATCAGTATGCTTGGTAAAAGTGTCACAGTCGTTCGAAATGATGCTATTACAATAGAAGAAATTCAAGAAATGTCACCCGAAGCTATTATTTTATCCCCAGGACCAGGAACACCCTCTGAAGCAGGTATTACGGTGGATGTGATTAAGGAGCTACATGAAAAATTCCCTGTTTTAGGTATTTGCCTTGGCCATCAATCGATCGGGCAGGCTTTTGGGGCAAATATTGTGCAAGCCAAAAACATTATGCATGGAAAGCTGTCACCGCTTCAGTATAAGAATACGGGATTATTTGCACAACTAAATGGAGACATTGAAGTTATGCGTTATCATTCCCTTATTATTGAAGCACAGACATTGCATAAAGATTTCAACATTATTGCTACAGCAGGTGATGATGGGGAAATTATGGCGATTCAACATAAAAAATACCCTCTTTATGGACTGCAGTTTCACCCAGAATCCATTGGCACAAAAGAAGGCAGTATCATGATGAAAGCCTTTTTAGAAAATATAGCGTAATAACACAGAAAAAAGCTGTCGCTTCATTTGGCGACAGCTTTAATATTATTGTTTTTTGCCTGTGATTAATTTTGCAATTTCTTCAAGAGTCATGGAAGAGTTGACCTCATAGGAGCCTATCTGTAAGCTTCGAGCATATTTTGCGTTTGCGAGTAGTAGCTCCATCTCAACACTATTTGTAATGATGCCACCATCCTCAAGCTTTTGTGCAACAATATACGGTGTGATCCCACTATATATTTGCAGTGTCATCATCTTCTCATCAGTGTTAGTTTTATCAGCAGATTGTTCAGAAGCATCTGGTGAAGAAGTTTCTTCAGTCTTATGTACTGGCTTTAATTGTTCCTTTAATGAGGCAATTTCTTTATTTGCCTTATCTAACTTCATTTGCAGTTCTTCTACTTGTTGCAGATTAGGAGAATCTTTCATAGGAAGACCAATGTTTACATCATAGCGGCCTGCGAGAGCTAGCAAAGCCCCGACAAGAAAAATTGCAATACCGAATGCGCGGATGGCAGATTTGTTCATCAATCATCGACCTCCGTTTGCAATCACTTGGCGAACTTGCTCTTCTGTTAAATTAGAACGGATACTAATTTCTGCTACAGAAAGACCTTGTTTATTTAATTCGTGAACCTGACTAACGATAATTTGATGAATGGGTTTAGTCTGCGTTGTTGTTGATGTAACCTTTGAAGCTTGTGCAGCCTGTTGAACAGCTTGCATCACTTGTTGAACCTTAGGACTTTGTACTTGCTGAGGACTAGGTGCTGATTTTGATTTCACTTGGAACTCAGGCTCTAATAAAAGTTCTTCCTCGACAATTTTCATGCGACGCTTTAAATTATTCGTTTCTTGAAATATAGAGATGGATAATTCTTCGACATCTTTCTCGATTTTTTGTGAACTATTTTTGAAAAAGAACGATATGATGATCAGAAGAATCCCGATACTCATTAATAGGATGGATAAATCCAATAGTTTCACCTCAATGTAGTATGTAATTATAAGATATTTTACCATATGCAAAGTTAATATGAAATGAAGGTAGATTTTTTTTCAGTTTATGTTATAATAGGTTAGTCGTATAAATCATGCTCAAATTTAAATTCTTGATATAGAGTGGGAGGGTTAATGATGCGCGTAAACATTACTTTAGCTTGCACAGATTGCGGCGAACGTAACTACATTTCTAAAAAGAACAAGCGTAACAATCCAGAGCGTCTTGAACTTAAAAAATATTGCTCTCGCGAGAAGAAATACACTCTTCACCGTGAAACTAAGTAATCGCTCATTAAGCCAAAACCACAAGTGGTTTTGGCTTTCTACATTTTAGGAAACCATTTTGATGGAAAGACTCTAAGTTGATTCAAGTTTTACTATATAGGAGGTAGCCTGGATGGATAAAACAACTTTACGTAACAAGGTGAAAGAAGCACTCTCGACAATGAGCGATAATACATATCATAGTCAATCTTTAGCTATAGTAAAAAAGGTGCTACAGGAACCATATATAATAGAAGCAAATACAATTGGTTTGACCATTTCAAATAAGCCTGAAGTCGACACATTTCTTCTAATTGAGGAATTATGGCAACTTGGTAAAAAGGTCGCTGTTCCAAAATGCCACCCGAAAACAAGAGAAATGTCATTTTACGCAATTGACTCTTTTGCCCAACTTGAAACTATATATATGCATTTGCGTGAGCCTATTCCAGAAAGATGTGAGTTTGTTGACGCAAATGAAATGGATGTTATCCTTGTTCCAGGCGTAGTTTTTGACCGATATGGCTATCGAATCGGCTATGGCGGTGGTTATTATGATCGCTATGTATTAAACTATAAAAAGGGTAAGCTACTGTCCATGCTCTTTGATGAGCAAATCATTGATCGTGTTCCTACCGAAGAACATGATTGCCCAGTAGACATCATTGTGACACCCTCAAAACGTATTGATTGTCTAGGACAACGAGGAGCGAACGAAAATGGATAAAATGTTAGATATTTATGAACTCTTGAAAACCTATGGTACTTATATTTATACGCGGGATCCGATTGGCGATTTGATGTTAATGGAGGATGAAATACGCGAGCTTTATAAAGCAAATGTACTAGACATAAAAGATTATCAAATGGCATTACTAGTCATTCGACAAGAAACAACAAGACTTCGTATGGAAGAGAATAAAAAGTAATGTTTGAAATATCATGTAAATGGGTATTGTAAAGTTAATGTAACATGTATGTAATATTCTTAAAACAGTGGATTTCCGCTGTTTTTGTGTTTTTACGAAACTTTTTACAATTCAAAACGTATATATAGATATCTGGCGCATAGAACAGCAAGGAGACGCATAGAAGAGCAGGAGAAAAAAATTTCAGGCAGATATGTGTTGATTATCTGTAAAAAAAAGTTTAAGATATATTTTGTTTCCGTAACAAAATGTAAAAAATTATTATTTTTTTGTAAGGAAGTAGGGAGGATGTTAGGAATGAAATCAATAAAGTGGCCTAAACATTCATTTATGATACTAGCAATTATAGCAACATGGATCAAAACGGTCATTGTTTACCACACAAGCTTCGAGATGAAAATTGAAAATGCCATGCAACAATTTATTTTGTTTATTAATCCATTAAGCTTTTTGCTATTTACGTATGGTTTATCACTATTTTTTAAATCAGCAAAAGCTAGAAATCGTTATCTGATAACGGTCAGCGTTATTTTGTCCATTGTCTTATACGGAAATGTAGCGTTCTATCGATTCTACAATGACTTTATTACGCTGCCAGTATTATTCCAAACAAGCAACTTTAGTGACTTAGGAACGTCCGTAGCAGCCATTGTTGAACCTTGGGATGTATTATATTTCGTTGATGTCATTATTTTAATCTTAGCAAATAAATTTTTACCAAAAATGAAAGAAGCATTTAAAGTGAATGTTGAGTTCCGACGTGCTTTCTTTGTATTGGCAGTAGCAATGACATTTTTAAATTTAGGATTAGCAGAAACAGAGCGTCCACAATTACTAACACGTAGTTTTGACCGCGAATTATTAGTGAAGAATATTGGTACATACAATTACCATTTGTATGACATTTATATTCAATCGAAATCATCTGCGCAACGTGCGTTAGCGGATGGTAGTGAACTAGTTGAAGTTAATAACTATATTCGTTCAAATCAGGCAGCCATTAACCCAGAAATGTTTGGGAAATATAAAGGTCGCAACTTAATTGTTGTGTCTATGGAGTCCTTACAAAACTTTGTCATTAATAATGATATGAATGGTCATGAAGTGACACCATTCTTAAACTCTTTAACAAAAGATAAAGATACGTATTATTTCAGTAATTTCTATCACCAAACAGGCCTTGGAAAAACATCTGACTCAGAGTTTATTTTAGAAAACTCCTTGTTTGGTTTAGGCCGTGGAGCAGTATTTTTCACGCATGGTGGAAATACGTATAACTCAATGGCAGAACGCCTTGGAGAAAATGGTTACTTTACAAATGTTATGCACCCGAATAATAAATCTTTCTGGAACCGTGACATGATGTATCAATCATTAAAAATCAATAAATTTTACGATATAGATTCATATACGGTTGAAGAAGGGCAAGCTGTAAACTGGGGTATGAAAGATACTCCATTCTTAGAGCAATCAGCTAATTTAATGAAAGATATGCCACAGCCATTCTATTCAAGACTGATCACGCTAACGAACCATTATCCATTTACATTGGACCCGGAAGATATTATGATTCCTGAATATGATTCGAACTCTGGTACTTTAAATCGTTACTTCCAAACAGTACGCTACATGGATGAAGCTCTAAAAGATTTCTTCCAACAGTTAAAAGATCAAGGTGTTTATGATAACTCTATTATCGTTATGTATGGTGACCATTATGGTATTTCTGAAAACCATAATAAAGCAATGGCACAATATTTAGGGAAAGAACAAATCACACCATTTGATAATGCATTACTGCAAGAAGTACCTTTATTCATCCATATCCCAGGATCTGGTGATGGTAAAGAAATGACAGAGATTTCAGGACAAATGGATTTACGTCCAACAATCTTACACCTTCTTGGCGTAGAAACGTCAAAAGATATGCAAATGGGGGCAGATTTATTCTCTCCAGAGCATGAGGACTTTGTTATTTTCCGTGATGGACGCTTTATCACAGATAAATACGTTTATGCTGGTGAAGCTTGCTATGACAAAGTAACTGGCGAAGAAATAGAAGGTGAGCCATGTCAATCATATGCTGATCGTGCCACAATGGAGCTAGAAAATTCCGATGCGATTATTAATGGTGACTTGCTTCGTTTCTATGATGAAAAAACAGGTAATTTAAAGCAGGATTCAGTTAAATAATCATATTAGAGAGATCTCATGACGAGGTCTCTCTTTTTTACATTATTATTGACAAAAGGGGATATATGATTATAATAAGTGTAAATATATGCATAACGAAGATTTGTTTTTCGCATTTCGGAGTATAAGAGTAAAGGCATGGAAAAGAACGAGTAACTTTAATGGAACTGACAGAGAGTAGCCGGATGTTGAGAGGCGCAAGGGATATTAAAGTGAATACATCTTGGAGCTGCGTACCGAAAATTTAGTAGGCTACGACGGGGTTGCATCCGTAATCATTGCAGGGGTATCGCTTCGGCTGTACTTTTAGAGGAGAGCTATGTGAGTAGTTCTCGAAAAAAGGTGGTAACACGTTCATGAACGTCCTTTAGGAATAATCCTAAAGGCGTTTTTTTGTGTTTGAAGCGAACTAAACAAAGTGAGGATATTATTTCCTAATGGTTCCCAAGTAACTCTTATAGATCTTGCAATATTAATTTTTAATATTACAAGGAGATGTTTTGTATGTTTTTAACACCAGAGGAGCAATTCGTGATCATCAAGAAAGGTGTCGATAAAATCGTTGATGAGCAGGAATTACGTGCAAAATTAGAACGATCATTTAAAAAACAGCAGCCTTTAACAATTAAATTAGGACTTGATCCATCCGCACCAGATATTCATTTAGGTCACGCAGTCGTTCTTCGAAAAATTAAGCAAATGCAGGATTTAGGTCATCATGCAATTATTGTTATCGGTGATTTTACAGGACGAATTGGCGATCCTACAGGTAAAGCAAAAGGGCGAACAGCCTTAAATGACGATACAGTGAAGAAAAATGCCCAAACCTATTGTGAGCAAATTTTTAAAGTGTTAGATAAGAACAAGACAACGGTTCGTTTTAATAGTGAATGGTTAGCAAAGCTGTCGTTTGAAGAAGTCATTCAGCTAGCAGCCACAACATCTGTTGCTCGACTTTTAGAGCGTGAGGATTTTCAGAAACGTTACAAGCAGCACGTACCCATTGGCATGCATGAATTTTTTTACCCCCTTATGCAAGCATATGATTCGGTGGAGCTAGAGGCTGATATTGAGCTAGGGGGAACAGACCAAACGTTTAATATATTAATGGGGCGAAACTTACAAAAGCAGCGAGGGATAGAAAAACAAGTTGCCATTTTTATGCCACTACTGGAGGGATTAGATGGCATTGAAAAAATGAGTAAAAGTTTAGGTAATTATATTGGTGTCAATGAAGCACCTGAAATGATGTTTAAAAAGGTGATGGAAGTACCTGATGCATTAATCGTAAAATATTTCGAATTAGCAACGGATGAGCACCCACTACAAGTGCAGGCCATTCAAGATAAACTTCAAAAGGGAGAGAATCCCCGCGATCTGAAATTGCGATTAGCAGAAGTGATAACGACTTTATACCATGGAGTTGCAGCAATGAAGGAAGCGAGAACTTACTTTGAAGCAGCATTTCAACGAAAGGAAATACCGAAAAACATTCCCGTTTTACTCTTAGAGATTGATAAGGAAAGGGTAGAGGATATCCTTCCCCAATTAGTGGCAATGGATTATATTCAAAGTAAAAGTGAGTTTTTACGGTTAATCAAGCAAAATGGGGTATCTTTGAATGGAGAAAAATTAGCGCTAGATGACCTTTCGCGCGTCCTAATGAATGATGATGTGATACAAATTGGTAAGAAACGATTCCTTAAATTAAATAAGTAGTGAAAAAAAGAGCAATCTCCGTGGAGACTGCTCTTTTTCTGTCTAAAATTTTAGTGTAATGTTGGTGGGTAACCGCTGTGAACAATTGTCATGATGACGAACCATCCAAATACAACAGCACTTAATAAATTGAAAACAACGCTTAATAGGTTCTTTTCTTTAATTGCTTGGAATGTACCAACTACAGCTAAAATCGCTACTAGACCAAAAATAACCATTAATAAGTTCATTAAAAATAGACACTCCTTTCGACATCAGAAAATGAATGTCGCAAACAATATTCCTCCTTAATTGTAAACGTTCTACTTATTTTTGTCGAGAACTAAAATAGCGCAAACTATGAACATTTATCGTCAAATTGTGGCAAAGCCTGTATAATAGAAAGTTGAGGTGATAACTATGATGAACATACGAAGTTATTCTCTTGGACCGGTCCAAACGAATTGCTATATCGTATCGAATAAAGAAAAAGAATGTATTATATTTGATCCAGGTGAGGAAGCGGAGCGTCTTATTAAAACAATCCGTAGCAATGGTTTAAAACCGTTAGCTATCTTTTTAACGCATGCCCATTTTGACCATATCGGAGCCGTTGATGCTGTGCGTGAAGTGTTTGATGTCCCAGTATGGATTCACGAAAAGGAAGTTAGCTGGCTAGGAGATCCTACTAAGAATGGCTCTAGTAAATATGCTGCATTACCAGATTATCGAGTAGCTGCACCAGCGCAAGACACCATCATCAAAGAAGAACAGCCATTTGAAATTAGTAATTTTGTTTTTCAGGCTGTTTTTACACCAGGACATTCACCTGGTAGTATTTCCTATATTTTTGAGCAAGATGGTTTTGTGATTGTAGGAGATACGTTATTTGAACAAGGTGTCGGACGTACAGATTTATTGGGTGGATCGACAAAAATATTATTGGATTCAATCCATAATAAATTACTGTCATTACCAGAGGATACTATTATCTATCCTGGACACGGTAATTATACGACTGTAGGTGCAGAAATGGAGACAAATCCATTTTTAAATGGATTTTAAAAAGGCCGCATCATATAAAAAAGCGTATCTCAATTGTAGTGAGATACGCGATTTTTTGTATTAATGACCGCCACCAGGTACGTGAATGAATGTTGTATAGTACGTGAAGCCAGCGAAGAATACAGTTAAATATGCTCCGAAAATGTACATGTACATACGTTCTGAAAGGTTTAAGAAGCCTAATAATAAGAATAAACCTGTATTACCTAAGAATAATAGCGATACCTCGTTCATACCACCAAGGTAGAACATAACGGCAAAAATACCTGTCCAGAATGCCATAACTTTATACATATTATCCATGAAGATTTCCCCTCCTTTTGCCCACGACACAATAATCTCTTACTCATTATAAATGATATGAAAGGTGTCTGTAAACTGGAACTTCTCCGATCTTTGTGACAAACAAATGGATTTTTAAACTAGTGATCGATTTCTGTCACGTTTATTTCATATTTACATAAATCACAATTATGTATCATACTTTCAACTTGCACAAGTTCATTATTAGAAAATAGAGCATCTAATTGTCCTTTTAAATAGGATTCATGTAATGAACAAACAATTTCAGAATGTGCTGTCAGTTGCTCCTGGAATGGACAATTAAAAATGGAGAATATCACTTTTTTTCCAAGTTCAGTTTGTTGAATTTGTGGAATATAGCCGATTAATGCGGCATTGTCAGTTAATAACTGAAGCTTTTCATCGAAGGAAAGAGAATTATTTAATGTCATTTCAGCACTGATATAATTTTTCATTTGCTGGTAGCCGTCTTGGTAGCTAATTTCTTGACACTTCGTTAACGCAGATGGTCCGACATCTTGAATTAATTGAATCGTCCATTTTAATAAACGATCTTCGTCACGTCTAGGAAATGTTAGTGATACACCTTTCTCTGAAGCTTTATAAACTCGTCCAGGTCTTCCACCTTTACCTGTTTTTACATAATCAGCAGAAATAATATTGATTTCCGAAAGTTTCGTTAAATGAAGTCTGGCAACGTTTGGATGGATACCAAATTGATCAGCTATATGTTGTACTGTGACTGTTTTTTTCTCTTGCAATATATACTCATAAATAGAGTATCTTGTTTCATCAGCAAGTGTACTCGTAATTTTCAATGGATGGATCATGTGTTTCACCTCTTTAAGTTTTTATAAAAATTATGTTCATCTACCAAGTGTTAGGAAAATAATCATGTTGATTCTATTATATTGTATTATTGAAAAAGATACATTCATTTTGGCATAAATATTAATTTTTTCATGTATTTATGTTCCTTTTTAGTGGAAAATTGCATTTTATCCACACTTTTATAGCAAAAAACATAATTGATAGTAAAATGTATAACAAGTTTTTATTTTCAGAAAAGGGCTTTTCTCGTGCACTTTTCCTCTTTATACTAGGAAATAACGAATAGAGCGGTCATATTCGAATGAACTAGAAGAGAGGTGCATATATGCAGAGTTTTGAAACAGCTGTTGAACAAAGATGTGAGCAACTTTTACTAAAGGCTTATCATTTTGGTGCATCCGATTTATTACTCGTTCCAAGCAATACAACATATCGGATCTATTTTCGAAAATATGATAAGCTTCTTCAAGCTGGCGAGCTTCCGATCGATCTTGCGGAGAGAATGATCTCCTACTATAAATTTCTTGCGGAATTAGATATTAGTGAGCGACGAAAACCTCAAAGTGGCTCCTTTCAAAAAGCGATGGAGCAAAATCCATACGCCTTTCGTGTTTCTACATTACCTTCCGTCTTTTTAAAAGAAAGCTTAATTATCCGTTTACTTCTCCAAAATCATGCATTCCCACTAACTTCCTTAAGTTTTTCCAAAAGTGCAGCACATCAATTAATGGAGCTTGTGCAAAGCCAACAAGGTCTTTTGTTTTTTACGGGGGCAACAGGCTCTGGCAAATCTACTTCACTTTATTCCTTACTTCACTATTGCTCAACAGAATTAAATCGACATGTGATTTCCTTAGAAGATCCTGTAGAAAATAGCCAAGCAAATCTACTTCAGATCCAGGTAAATGAGCGAGCAGGCGTTACATATGCTACGGGATTAAAAGCCATTTTACGCCACTCACCTGATGTGATTATGATTGGTGAAATACGGGATAAAGAAACAGCGAAAATTGCTATTCAAGCGTCTTTAACAGGACATTTAGTTGTCTCCACAATTCATGCAAAAGATTCAATTAGCTGTCTTTATCGATTAATGGACTTAGGTGTGACAATAGAGGAACTTCGCCAAACCGTTATCGGAATTGTGGCGCAAAAACTTTTACAGGTGTCAGCTATACATGATGAACGACGTGCAGTCTTTGAAATTTTACATGATATACATCTAACAAGAGCCATTATGGCTATTAAAGAACAGGGGAACTATGAGCTTCCATATAACCTCACATTAATGGGGCAAAAAGAACTAGTGGAGAGACGTTATGCAGCTACAAACATACATCGATAAATTTATGTTTTATTACAATAGAGCTACAAAATGGAGATTAAGGGAGCAGGCACAATTTTTTAATCGTTTATGTGTGCTATTGCAGGAAGGTTATTTATTACCACAAGCTATTTCAATGCTCCTACCTCATCATATTAAGGCCCATGAGGACATTCAGCAGCAAATTGATGAAAAACTTAGGCAAGGAGTAGGTGTTACAGGGATACTTGAAACATTACAGCTTGCTAAACATTATTTAATGTCAGTCACAGTTGCAGAAAATAATGGCCATATGATAGAAGCTTTACAGGGTGTGGCTAAGCAGATAACGGTAAGTGAGAAGACAAAGAAAAAACTAATGAAGCTTCTTGTCTATCCAGTAACACTTATCTTATTTTTACTATTGTTATTTTTTGTGTTTCGAACAATTTTCTTGCCAAATATCGAGAGGATGGTTGTTAGCCGAACGAATGAATCAGGCGAATCAAGTATTGCTTTATCCAACATGTTATTACATGTTCCAGATATCGTCATTCTTACGATAGTCATAATAACAGGTAGCTTATTAATTTTTCACCTCTATCTCAAACGACAGTCCATTGCCTACCAACTATCAATATTATTAAAAATTCCCTTCATTCAATTTTATATCAGGTTAGCTTTGACAAGACAATTTGCTGCTTATTTAGGAAGTTTGCTGCAAAGTGGATTTTCATTACAAGCAAGTCTCCAATTGCTTGAGGATCAACAACTACAACCTTTTCTTCAAATTCTTTCGCAACGTATTAAAGAAAGAGTCATTTTTGGTGAGTCCTTAACACAAGCGGTTATCGTGATGGCTGTTTTCCAGAAGGATTTCCCGGTTTTTGTAGAGCACGGCGAGCAAAGCGGTTATTTAGGAAAAGAATTAGTATTGTACAGTGAATTATTAATGGAAAAACAAGAGCAACTTTTGCAAAAAATACTAGCGTTTGTGCAACCAACCTTCTTTATCCTCATTGCTATATGTATTGTCGCAGCCTATGTCAGTTTATTATTACCAATCTATCATATGATTGAATTAGTTTAGGAGGAAAAAAATGAAACGTATCAATCGGCAAGCTGGTTTCACTTTAATCGAAATGCTAATTGTCTTATTAATCATATCGATCCTTATTCTGATTACTATTCCAAATGTTACAAAGCATTTTGCCACAATAGATAAGAAGGGCTGTGCAGCTTATATCTCTATGGTGCAAGGTCAGGTGGAGGCCTATCGTGTAGATTTTATGGCCTATCCTACATTAGACGATTTAGTTGCAGAAGGTTATTTAAAAGAAAATGAAACGACATGCCCGAATAAAGAGGAAATTAAGATTACAAGTGACGGAGAGGTACGTCCAGCTAATGCTAGCTTGGAGACTGGGTCTGATAGCTGATGATCGGTAATAAAAATGGTGGTTTTACGCTTCTCGAGATCCTTATTGTCTTATTTCTTATCATGAGTTTAACAGCGATCGTTAGTAAATTTTCATTCAAATTAGCGGAAATGAAGGAATTAGAACGATTTTTTACGCAAATGCAACTCGATATTCAATATATACAGACGTACAGCATGAGCCAACGCCAATATATCGCCTTGAAAATGGAAAGTTCAACGAATCGTTATGTCATTCAAAAAGATTTTTATACGACTTTATATGAACGTCCTTTTCCTAAAGGGGTTGAGTTTTTGCCTGCAGAGAGTTCGATTCATACACTTATTTATAATTACAATGGGAACGTTTTGTCAGCCGGCACCATTGCCTTTAAAACATCTTGGGGAAAGAAAAAAGTAATCATAACGATAGGGAGAGGGAGAGCTAGGATTGAATGAGTCAGGCTATTCATTTGCGGAAACTATTTTAGCTATGGGTATTTTTACATTACTTTGCACATCATTATTACCCATTACCTATACAATGAAGACAAATCTACTGAATAAAAAACTAGAGGTGATTGCAGCTGAAACTGCCTATGAGGGCATAAAACAATATCAAGCAAAGCAACAAACAGAAGGCACTAGAACGATTGAACAAGTTGATTACCATTGGATATTTGATGGACAGGACGTTTGTGTTCGATTTCAAAATACACGTGAGCTACGCCAAAAATGTATCAACGTCAATGGTGAAGCTCATGGATGACAAGGGCTATACATTATTAGAAGCCATGTTTCAATTAGTTGTTTTTGTGCTAATTTCTCATCTTTTTGTCCTCGTCATATTATGGTTTGCTGAAATGAAATCAACGGTGTTATCGGATGAACAAACAAAATGGGAACTATTTGTCTCTGATTTAAATCATGCTCTACAAGATGTTTCTACATTTTCAGTTCGTGCAGATCACAAAAGAATGACTTTTCAAACAGCAAATACACTGCATCATATTGATTGTTATTCGAATATTATTCGTGAACAAGTAAACGGTGGACATGTTCCTATGCTAATAGGACTCAATCGATGTCAATTTAACTATACAGAAAATATGCTGACAGTAGCTGTCGAAATGGCTAGTGGTGTTCAAAAGGAGCGGAGCTTCTATGTGCCAATTATTGAAAAATGACAGAGGGGCTATTTTTTTGATCGCAATTGCATTATTATTTTTTGTAACTACTTTTGTTCTTGCGTATTGTATGTCTTATGAAATGCAGTTTCGAACATATGATGGGCTAGAAAAATTGAATGTTCGAGCTACGATAAATTTATTAGGACAAATTTTGTCAGACAGTGTAGAATCGTAGTTATAAGAAGGTGATTCGAATTGCGAAAAATATATTTAGTTGGGTTTATGGGTAGTGGAAAGAGTGCGTTAGGAAGACGTTTAAGCTATTTATTAAAGATGCCATATTATGATATGGATCATGAGATCGTGCGTCAGCAGGGGATGACAATTCCACAGATTTTTGAAAAATACGGAGAGGCCCGCTTTCGGGAAATAGAAACAGAATTTTTAAAAAATTTCCGAAATGAGGCATGTATTATTTCCACAGGTGGTGGCGTTGCCATAAATGCTGAAAATCGAAAAATTATGAGACGTAGTGGATTAGTATTTTTTCTAGATGCGTCTTTTGAAGATATTTATAAACGAATACAGCATGATCCAAACAGACCCATTGTACAGAGCTCCACAAAGGAAGAATTAGAAAGTCTGTATCATTACAGAAGAAAGTTTTATCGTGATGCAGGACATATCCAAGTACTGACAGAAGGCAGAACGATTCGCCAAATTCTAGAGTATTTAGTATTTCAAGTGAAAAGATTAAAAAACGAACGATAATACAATTTTATTAAAATAATGTTCGTATTTTATTATCTTTTAAAAAATGATTGCCTTTTCAATGCATTTAATGTTAGGATATAGACAAATAAGTAACTAAATGTTCATTGAATACTAAATAGTACCAAGATCTATCTTGGGCGGATGATTGTGCGGGGAGAGCGCGTATAGACGCCACCGAAGGAGCAAGTAGTAATGGCTATGAATCTCTCAGGTAAAAGGACTCGTACAAGACGCAACTCTGGAGAGAGCTGTAGTATAACAATAACAGCCACCAAAGGGGAAAGCCGACTAATTGGCAATGGTAAAAGCATTGCGAGCTAGTCTGGTGTAACTTTCAGGTGCAAGGACAGAGAATCCCGAAAAGGGGTTCGTCTGTCTTTTTTTATGTCTACAAGTATATATGCGAGCAAGAAAGCGCATGGACTGTACTACTACAAAAAGCAGACGAACTACTACTAGTAAAAATGTAATTAACAATAAGGGGGCAAAAAAGAATGGCGAACGAATTAAAACGTACACCTCTATTTGAAGAATATGCGAAGTACGGTGCGAAAACGGTTGACTTCGGTGGATGGGAATTGCCTGTTCAATTCTCTTCTATTAAGGAAGAACATGATGCAGTGCGTCATCGTGCAGGGTTATTTGATGTATCACATATGGGTGAAATTTTAGTCACTGGTCCAGATGCATTAGAATTTTTACAAAAACTTTTGTCAAATGATGTGTCAAAAATAGTGGCGGGCCAAGCACAATACACAGCTATGTGCTATGAAAATGGTGGCGTTGTTGATGATTTATTAACCTATAAATTAGCGGACAATCACTATTTATTATGTGTTAATGCAGCAAATATCGAAAAGGACTATGATTGGATGATGGAAAATCAACATCAATATGATGTGACGATTGATAACCAATCAGATGCCTATGCACAAATTGCACTTCAAGGTCCGTTAGCAGAAGAAGTGCTGCAATCTTTAACTTCAACTGATGTGAGTGCCATTAAATTTTTCCGCTTCCAAGAGGATGTTGAAGTGGCAGGCCATAAAGTATTAGTTTCTCGTAGTGGCTACACAGGTGAAGATGGCTTTGAATTATATGGTGCTCCAGAAGATATTAAAGCACTATGGGGAAAAATTTTAGAGGCAGGTCAGGATAAAGGCGTTGTCCCTGCAGGTCTTGGTTGTCGTGATACACTTCGTTTTGAAGCGGGGCTCCCACTATATGGTCAAGAGCTATCAGCAACAATTTCTCCACTTGAGGCAGGTATTGGCTTTGCTGTGAAATTAAATAAAGAAGACTTTATCGGTCACGAAGCATTAGTAGCACAAAAGGAAAATGGTCTTCCTCGTAAACTGGTAGGAATTGAAATGATCGATAAAGGAATTCCACGCCATGGTTACAAAGTGTTGAAGGATGGTAAGGAAATTGGTGAAGTAACAACGGGCACACAGCTTCCTTCATCTAAACGTAATGTTGGTCACGCGTTAATTGACAGTCAATTCGCAACAATCGGAACTGAGCTAGAAATCGAAATTCGTGGTAAGCACTTAAAGGTAATCACAGTAGAAACACCGTTTTACAAGCGTTCAAAATAATAGTTGAAAAGAGGGACCTACATTTATGAAACATCGTTATTTACCAATGACGGAGCAAGATCAAAAAGAAATGTTAGACGTAATCGGTGTATCCTCAGTAGATGAATTATTCGAGGATATTCCAGAGAAAGTACGTTTTAAAGGCCTTTATGACATTAAGGAAGCAAAATCAGAGTCTGCTTTATTAAAAGAATTAACGGCACTTGCCGCAAAAAATAAGGACACAAATGCTAATGTATCATTTTTAGGTGCAGGCGTTTACAACCACTATAAACCAGTCATCGTGGATCATGTTATTTCTCGTTCAGAGTTCTATACAGCTTATACGCCATATCAACCGGAGATTTCACAAGGTGAGCTACAAGCAATCTTTGAATTTCAAACAATGATTGCTGAGCTAACAGGTATGGATCTCGCTAACTCTTCAATGTATGACGGTGGTACAGCATTAGCAGAGGCAGGTATGCTGGCAGCTGGTCATACACGTCGTAAGAAAATTTTAGTGTCTGAAACAGTGCACCCAGAATATCGTGATGTTGTGGCTACATATGCCTATGGTCAATCGATCGAAATCGTGACAATTCCACAAAAAGATGGCGTGACAGATGTGGATGCATTAAAAGAGATGATTGATGACAACACAGCAGCTGTTATTGCTCAATATCCAAACTTCTTTGGTCAAGTAGAAGATATTCAAGTCATCGGGGATATTGCTCATGAAGCAAAAAGCTTGTTTGTGGTATCTTCTAATCCACTGGCATTAGGCATTTTAACACCTCCTGGTAAACTAGGTGCGGATATTTGTGTAGGGGATGCGCAAGTTTTCGGTATTTCTGAAGCATTCGGTGGACCACACTGTGGTTTCTTTGCCGTAACAACAAAATTAATGCGTAAGGTTCCAGGCCGTCTTGTTGGTGAAACAGTAGATGGTGAAGGTCGTCGTGGTTATGTATTAACATTACAAGCACGTGAACAGCATATCCGTCGTGATAAAGCGACATCTAATATTTGTTCGAACCAAGCTCTTCTTGCCCTTGCAGCTTCTGTAGCCATGACAGCTCTAGGTAAACAAGGCATTCGTGAAATGGCAACACAAAATATTGCGAAAACACGTTATGCGAAAAATGCCTTTGAAGCAGCAGGCTTTACAGTAGCATTCCAAGGTGCCCACTTCAACGAAATCGTTGTGAAAACGAATAAATGTGTGAAGGAAATCAATAAAGGCTTAATTGCAAAAGGGATTATCGGTGGATATCCATTAGGTCAAAATTATGACTCTCTTAAAAATCATGTGCTAATAGCAGTTACTGAATTACGCACAAAAGAAGAAATTGATGCACTAGTTGCAGAAATGGGGGCTCTTAATGCATAACGAAAATCAATCACTCATTTTTGAAATTTCAAAAGAAGGTCGTGTTGGCTATAGCTTAGAGGCACTTGATGTACCAGAAGTAGACCTAGCAGATTTATTACCTGCAAACTTAGTACGTGCTGAAGCGGCAGAATTACCTGAAGTGTCTGAGCTTGATATTATGCGTCATTACACGGCACTTTCTCGTAGAAACCACGGAGTAGACTCTGGCTTCTATCCGCTTGGCTCTTGTACGATGAAATACAATCCGAAAATTAACGAAACAGTTGCACGTCTTTCAGGCTTTGCCAATGTTCACCCATTACAGGATGAATCAACAGCACAAGGTGCAATGGAGCTTCTCTATGATTTACAAACTTCTTTAGTAGAAATTACAGGAATGGATGAAGTGACATTACAACCAGCAGCAGGTGCTCACGGTGAATGGACAGCATTAATGATGATTCGTGCATTCCATGAAGCAAATGGTGAGGGACACCGTAATAAAGTCATTGTTCCTGACTCAGCACATGGTACTAACCCAGCATCGGCAACAGTAGCAGGTTTTGAAACAATTACTGTTAAATCGGATGAGAATGGTCTAGTAGATATTGAAGATCTTCGTAAAGTAGTAGGTTCTGATACAGCTGCTTTAATGCTAACAAACCCGAATACACTTGGTTTATTTGAAGAAAACATTATTGAAATGGCAGAGCTAATTCACTCTGTAGGCGGTAAAGTGTACTATGATGGTGCGAACTTAAATGCCGTAATGAGTAAAGCACGTCCTGGCGACATGGGCTTTGACTGCGTACATTTAAATCTGCACAAAACATTTACAGGTCCACACGGTGGCGGTGGTCCGGGTTCCGGCCCAGTAGGCGTAAAAGCAGACTTAATTCCATTCCTACCAAAACCAGTATTAGTTAGAACTGAAGAAGGCACATATCACTTCGACTACGATCGTCCACAATCAATCGGACGCGTAAAACCTTACTATGGTAACTTTGGTATCAACGTTCGTGCTTATACGTACATTCGTACAATGGGTCCAGATGGCTTAAAAGCCGTTACAGAATATGCAGTCCTAAACGCCAACTACATGATGCGTCGTTTAGAGCCATTCTATGATCTTCCATATAACCGTCACTGTAAACATGAATTTGTGTTATCTGGTCGCCGTCAAAAGAAACAAGGCGTTCGTACATTAGATATCGCAAAACGTCTGTTAGACTTTGGCTACCATCCACCAACAACATACTTCCCATTAAATGTGGAAGAGGCGTTAATGATTGAGCCAACTGAAACAGAATCTAAAGAAACGTTAGATGCATTCTGTGATGTAATGATTCAAATTGCGAAAGAAGCAGAAGAAAATCCATCGATTGTACAAGAAGCACCACATACAACAGTCGTATCTCGTTTAGACGAAACACGCGCTGCTCGTACACCAGTGCTTCGTTATCAAAAGGCATAGTCTACAAAACCGTTCACGTTCATGTGAGCGGTTTTTTGCACCTTGTAGGGAGGATGACGAGATATAAAGCCGAAGAAAAAAGTGATTGATTACTACTTGACGACTTTTGCGCAGAAACTAATAAAAGGAGAGCAAGGTTTTCGATTATTTTGTTTAGATGCAACTTTACAAAGGATAAAAGGGTGACGTTGTAAATGAAGAAGTACAAATGCTTAAAGAACTATCTTATGTAGATTCATTCTAAAAGACTAATATAACTACATTTTTAATACTTTTTATTCATTTTTCCTATATAGAAGATTATTTTAAAAAACAGCTTTGGGCCTAAGAACAATTGAACCTTTAGTTGTTTTTTTGTAAAAAAATAGGATTATTCCATTATTCACTGAAAAAATATCATAATTATTACTATGTAACATTTTTACTAAACATACTTTAAATTGCTTTTAATGTCAATATCTTCTATAGAAAATATTGACATTAATTTTTGGTGTTGTATAGTTACTTTTGTGATACATACTATCATTAGTGAATTTCGTATAAAAAATGCATAAAAATAGAATTAGAGTTTCTAGTACATAGTTTAGCCTCATATTGATTTTTGTTGTAAATTTTTTTCTTAAATGTTTATATATTGTTTATATTTATAAAGCTAGAAGTCTAGCGATGGAAGAGGATGGATTCGATTCTATTTACAAAACACAGGTGAGTACGTATATAAAAGAATTTTACGCTTCCAATCAGGTGACTTTAAGCATGAAAATATCGTTCGTTTCTTTAGCAATAATCCAAGCAGTCAAAAAAGTAAATGGCTGAATGATAAAGGTAATGATTACAAAAGGGACAAGTGCTGTTAAAGCCTAACAAGTTTAAACATACAGTTATTCAATTTTTTAGTCGTATGTTTAAGGTTTATCATGTATAAATCTTTTAACATAAATATGAATCGAGCGACTAATTGCTAATATTGGAAAATTAGCTATTTCACGATACGGGTACGACATCGTGAAAAAGATAGCTGTAGCTAATATGATTTCCTTAGAATGTTAGACGTCATGATTCAACAAATTTTAGGAGGTACGAAAATGGGTTTTGTATTAAAAGTAGAAGGTTCAGAAGCAATTGAATTAGGCTTAGAAAGCATCATGACTGTCGAATATGAGACAGATACACCGAATGATTCTAACGCTCGCTCTACAGATGTTGGAGCCACTTTAAAAGTTAAAGGTAAAATTTTAACGGCTACGGATGGTGATAATTCTGATGATACGATGAAATTGGGTTTATGGTCATTAGTACCTGCTGAGAAGGCTGACTGTTACCGTAAAGTGACTTTAGAGGTTGTTGCAGCTGATCAAGTAGTAAGAAAAATTCATTTCCCAAATGCTTTTGTGGTGGATTATACAGAAAGATATGGTGACACAGAAGGTATCGGTGAGTTCTTCTTATTTATTAAGCAAAAGAAAGACAAAACAGATTTGGCAAAAATCGAGGGTGGCTACGCTGTCTAAGATTGCAGCAGGATAAAACACTTACTAATTATCTAAGGAACTTTTATAGTTCCTTAGATTATTTTTAATCTCTCTAAAATTACTTTAAAGGCGGAAAATAAAACATCCTATACATAGAAAAGATAGCACTCAAACTCATATTTTAGTGAGGAAGAAGTAGAGAGAAGCATTGCCAACAGGTATGCCTTTGATGAGATGGTTGAGGCAATGAAAGGATGCAGATTTCAAATTCTGTGTCATGAAGGATGTGTAGGGACTAAGCAAATAATAGTTAATAGGTTGAAATATAGTTGATGAAAAAACGGTTAAAAAACGGAAGGTGATTGGGATGAAATTTATAGATGAAAAAATTATTGCATTAAGAAATGAAATGAGAGAGCAGGAGCAACATGAGCTAGCCCAGCGACAAGTAGCCTTACAAAAGGAACAGGAGCCTGAGCCAGTATCTGAGCAGGAGAAACAAGACTTAGAAAAAGTAAATATTTATCAAAGCTACATCATAATTGATGATGAGAAGGTAGGGGTGATGGAGCAGTCGTTATTGGATGGCAAAATGACGATCCGTATGCCAAAACTATTTTCTAAGATGTCTACTGAATTAGCAGCCTTAAAGTACCCATCGGACCGTCGACCAAATCTTATTTATACAGATGAATCCTCATCGATTAATCTTGCCTTCAACCTGACTCCACATCGATTAAAGGAAGAGGGAGTTGCTGCTTTTCAAGAAAATATGATTGATATCCTTGAACAAGCTCAACCTTCAGCTGATTGGCTTGATACGGATGTCCTGAAGATTGACGAGAAGACAGTCGGCTTTTTAGAGATTATAACACCGGCTATTGATGGCGATATTTTTAATTTAATGTTCTTTGCCTCTATCGAAGGGGTAGCGCTTATTGGAACCTTCAATTGTATGGAGGAGGACCTTGAAACTTGGCGTCCGATTGCGAGAGCTATGATGGAATCCTTGCGATTTGCTTCAAATAGTAGGAACGGAGGGGGAATAGGGTGAGTAGTGTAGTGACAGCTTATCATAATATTCAAATTCTACCTTTCGAGCTTATTAGTATTCAAGAGCTTACTATCGTAAAAAAAATGAATGAACATGCTATGTTACGTTTTACTGGTATTGTGCCTGAAGTAGCGAGAGACACTTATGTAGAAATGACGGAGGCAAGATCGGCAATTGTAGTAAATCAGCTTAATCATCTTGGTGTCCCTTCACCATTATTTAAAGGTGTAATTTTAGATGTGAAGGTTCGTTCAGTTCGTGGCATTTATTATATTGAAGTAGAAGCGGCTTCAAGCACCTATCAGCTAGACATTAAAAAGAAAAATCGCTCCTATCAGGATAAGGAAATGACCTATTCGTCTTTATTTAAACTATTACATCCTTTTTATCCTGGTCTTGACATTATTGATGAAGCAACAAAGGGTGCTAAATTAGACAAGTTTACCCTGCAATATCGAGAGACCGATTGGCAATTTTTAAAAAGACTAGCCTCACGTTTTAACACTGGACTAGTGCCTGCTGCTACCTTTGATAAGCCAAAGTTCCATTTTGGTGTGCCTGCTGGTAGAGCTAAAGGCAAGCTAGAAGATTACCATTATACTACCCGAAAAAAACTAGCAGATTACCTTCTATATACAGAGAATGGTAATGGAGGTATGGGAGAGCATGACTTTCTATACTATGAGGTGGAAACAGATAAGGTAATGGAAATAGGAGATCATGTCACTTTTCATCAACAAACGCTTTATATATGTGAAGCATACACAACCATGAAGGATGGCTTGCTGAAACATTATTATACGCTGTCAACGAAAAATGGCATGAATAAAAGTGAACTATTTAACGATGCGATCTCAGGTTTATCACTGGAAGGAAAAGTATTAGAAGTCGCAAAGGATCATATTAAGGTGCATTTAGCGATTGATGAGAAGCAGGATAAAGGAAAAGCACATTGGTTTCTTTATTCTACGGGCTATACAGCTGAGGGACATAGTGGTTGGTATTGTATGCCTGAAATCAATGACTTTGTTCATGTCTATTTTCCTTCACATCGTGAGGAGGAAGGAATTTCTAGCAGCTCCATACGAAAAAATTTAGATACTTCAGCAACGAACAAACTAGATGATCCTTCAACCAAATATTATCGTACAGCCTTTGGTAAAGAAATTAAAATGAGTCCAACTGAAGTGGTTATTACCGCACAGGATGGCGATATTTTTATTCGGCTAAATGAAGCAAATGGTATTGAAATATTTAGTAAAAAAGAAATTAAACTTATCTCAGAGGCAGATATTTCAGTGAATGCGAGTAAGAATATTCTTTTGTCTGCAGAGGAAGAAATTTCTTTACAATGCAAAGAAAGTAAAATAACGATGAATGGCAGTGTGCAAATTTTTGGGAAGGAAGTAAAGGCAAATTAAAATGGTTGCGTGTGAATGAGAAGGAAGGAGACTTATATGCAGACACAGGGAGTTTTACAGCATTTTTATGATAACGAAGTAGAGAAAAGAAGGTTGAAATATCTCTTATTGCTCGAGGATTTTTTTCAAGCCTCCAAGGATAAGCTCGCCGATGATTTTAGAATGTCTTTTCAAAAAATATGTCAGCAACTAAAACAACAGCAAACGCTTCAACAGAAAGGACCGATTGCACATATTACGTTTTCAATGCTGCGTACAGAGCTACTAGAGAGCAACCCTCACTATTTAGTAGAAGCTACGGATGAAGAATGGTTTTTTGATATTCATCCGCTTTTAACTACTTATGATGCAGGCTGGGCGCATCATTTTTTAGAGCAATACATTGAAGAATTAAGTTTGTATAGCAAAACTTTTATGGGGGCAATTACCCAGGCAGATATTGATCGCATTAGACTTCAGGACGCCAAACATTTTCACCAATATGTAATAAGTCTCGCTAGATATGCGCTACCTGACATTATTCGATGTCCAGAGTATTTGGCGCTAGATCGAGATGTGGCTGTCGAGATACGTGTAGGCGAGTTTATGGATATGAATGAGGTTGTCTATAGCGAGGATTTTTCAGCGAAGGATAGTGAAGAAATAAAGGCTTGGCTAGATGAACAACTAGAGGAGGAATATCCATACGAGGTATTTAGCCATTTAAATTTAGCAGGTGGGCGATATGAAGGCTTGGATATTCGCTATGCCTTTTTCCACAAAGCCAATTTAACCAATTGTCATATGCGTGAATGTCTGTTGATTGGTACTAGCTTTCGGGAGAGTCAGCTAATGGACACGGATTTGAGCTTTAGCACAATTTATGAGACGGATTTTAGTAATAGTCAGTTACAGGGAGCGAATTTTCAACAGGTACAAGGAGCGAGTGGTCTGCTAGATCGTCAGAAATGGGAAATACCTGGCTATTTACCGGTTCGTTTTACTGGTGCGAATTTAGAAGGCGCCAATTTTGAGCTAGCGAATTTACGAGGGGCCAGCTTTATGGGGGCAAATGTTAGAAATACTAATTTTGCGGGAGCCAATTTAGAAATGGCTATTTTCTCTAAGGAAGCACAGGAATATGTAAAGCTAGATCCATTCCAGGCAGCTAGTGTCATTTGGAAGTAGACAGTGTGAAAAAGGAGACGAAAGATGAACTATTTTATTCTATCTCAAGATGAACGTATCACAAATGCTGTGAAACCTGTTGGTATCGCCCAAGTGATTAAAAAAGAGCTATTAACAATTGAAAGAATGGAAGAATTAGAGGAACTTGAACGGCAATTTCCTGTATTAGAAAAAGGCGAGATGGTGTATACCGATCTCATAGAAAAGCCAATCATGCTTATTTCTGATGCTGTTAAACAATTAGTGGAAAAGTATGTCCCAAATATGCCATTTAAAGCAGTTGTTCTCACGGATATGCCTAAATTAATGCAAACCTTATATTGGCTGGTGATCCCACCAAAAGTGCGTTGTCTTTCCGCTCAAACGGAATTTCATCTTGATGGTACGTTGAAGAAGTTAGTCTTAGATGAGCAGTTGGCTGCTCCTTATCCATTCTTTCAAATCGAGGGCATTAAAGAACAGTTTATAGTGGTGAATATTGAATTAGCAGAGAGTATTCTACGCAGAGATTTTCGGGGAATACGATTACAAAAAATACAAACTGAAGGAAGATGGAACGACATTCTTTCTGTAGGAAAATAGATGAGGAGCTTGAAAAAGGATTAAAGCACATGATGGCAAGGTCCTTTTAGGTAATGTTAGTGAGAAAATAGTGAGATTAAAATTAGAGCAATTTAAAGAAAGAGTCGTCATGCATACGTTTTGCAGTTTAGTCTTATGTTTAGCAAAAGTGGTAACACCTTACGTATTGAAAGGATTGTTTTTCTATGTCAGAAGAAATGCAGACAAAGGGTGGCGACCAACGGAGTTATGTCGTAGCTGGTGCCAAATTATCCTGTTCGCAAGGAGATCAAACGAGTATTTTAAAAATGCCAGTTAGTCACGGTGTTTATACGAAAAATAAGGCGCAGATGAATACGATGGATTATAAGCCTTATGTCAATATTCAACCATTTGGGTTATGCCAGACATTAGCGAATCCTACTGTTGCGGCAGCTACAGCTGCCAATAATGGTGTCTTAAAGCCCATGCCCTGTACTCCTGTGATTACAATGCCCTGGATTAATGGGAAGGATGATCAATTAATTGAAAATCATCCAGCGTTAGTTAGTCAATCGATTAATATGTGTATGTATTGTGGAACGATAAAAGTAGAAGATGATGGGCAAGAATGAGCGATTGTCCCCTGAGGAAAGAAGGGAATTCATGTGAACACATACGAGGAAGTAATCGGATACGGTGAGCTTGAACTCGTATCCCCCTATGAAATCCAGACATTGCATAATCTCACGTTGACACAAACAGTGAATGACCATGCAAGATTAGCAATAACCGGATTTATCCCTGCGGAAAAGAAAGATAGTTGTATGCAGCTTGCCAGTACGACAGATCGAATAGAGGTCTATCAAAAACATAACGGACAACGGCTGCATGCGCTTTTTAAAGGACAGGTAACAGAAATTGCTATACGAATGACAAGGGGAGTATATCAAATTGAATTAGAGGCTGTTTCATCTACATTCACCTTGGATTGTAAAAAAAAATACCGCTCCTTTCAGCATCATAAAATGACTTATCAGGCGATGATAAAAAAGGTGCTAGAAGATTATTCAGGTGCAGATGTTATTGATACTGTATCGAAAGCTACTCCTCTTAAGCAATTTATATTACAATATAAGGAGACGGATTGGCAATTTTTACAACGAATGGCCTCCCATTTTCGTGCCGTATTAGTCGCTGCAGTGGATGCTGATAAGCCGAAGTTTTGGTTTGGCCTACCAGAAGGGCGAATGGAAAAGCTTTCCGTGGCAAATTATACGATCTTAAAGGATCGCTCTAAGTTTTTACATAGTAAGTACAATGACATCGAGCAGCCAATTGAAGAGCGGGATACAGTTGCCTATGTGATAGAATCTAGAAAAACATTGAAACTGGGTGATCGCGTTTTGCTCCAGGGCAAGGAGCTTGTAGTAGCTAAGTCTATCGCCCGCATGAAGCAAGGCATCCTTACCTATGAGTATCATCTGCTGTTCGAAAAAGCCATACGTCAAGATAGGCGCAGTATTCCGTTCCTACCAGGCACAGCGATTGAAGGAAAGGTATTAGAGGTCAAAAAGGATCAGGTTCGAGTCCACCTCAGTATAGATGAGGCACAAAAAAAGGAAGAAGCTACGTGGTTCCCACTGGCTACGCCTTATACGGCAGAGGGACATAGTGGCTTTTACAGCCCGCCAGAGGAAGGAGATAGCGTCCACCTAACCTTCCCAACACATCGAGAGGAAGCAGCGGTTGTTCGTCATAGTGTACGAAAGGGCGGCGAGTCCAACCCGAAAACAGCTGATCCCAAAACGTCTTACTGGGGTACGCCGAAAGGGAAGGAAATGAAGCTAGACCCACAGTCCGTGACATTTACCGCCAAGGAGGGCGCCGTCTTTCTACAGCTCCATCAGAACAGCGGCATCACTGTGCATAGTAAGCCATCCTTGCTGGTCAAAGCCAACGACACGATCACCTTTGCCGGAAAACGTGTGTCCATGAGTGCAGCGGAGTCGATGCGTTTCACATGCGGCTCAAGCAGTCTTGTATTTGATGGCAATACCGATATTCAGGGACAGATAGTGACGATGGATGGCTCCATTAAAGCCCCTGTATCTGTCGCTGCGCAAGAAGAGGAAACAGACCTGGAGGCAGCCCTAGACGTCATGGGGATGATCCCTGTTGGTGGGGGTGATGCCTAATGGGTCTATTAGGATTAGCAGGAAGCTTACTAGGGATGATTCCGAAAGTAGGCTCCCCAGGTGGAAAGAAAAAAGGAAAGAGCGGAGGATCGAAAGGAAAGAGCGCTAAGAAATCCTCCAAAAAGAAGAGTTCTACGAAGAAAAAACAACGGAAGTCCAATAAAAAGAAGAAAAAGAAAAAACGCAAGAAGAAAAAGAAGAAGTGGGGTAAATTCTTTACCAAGGCACGGAAGCTCTATAATAAACTAAGCAAAAGTAAAATAGCGAAGCAATTTAAGAAAGTAGTAAAAAGAGCTGTCCTAGCGGGTAAGAAAACCTATAAACAAGCAGTAAACAAAACGAAAGCCGTTTATAACCAGACAAAGCAAGCAGTAAAGGAAGTAAAAGTAGCCGCAAAAGAAGCTGTTAAAGTCTATAAGTCGTTAGATAAAATGGAGCCACTCAAAATAAACAAGGACATGTCTACCAAAGAAAAAATCTTACGGACAGGGTTTAACATGAGCCTCCAACAAGCACAAAAATCTAAAGGCAAGTTCGATGCAACTGTAGATGTAGCTAAAAACACCTACAATGATGTGAAAAAATTAGTAACTGATCCGATAGGCGTACTAAAAGAAACGAAAGATAATTTGAAAAATTTTGCTACCCATCCACTGGCAACCGTGAAAACCATTGCGGGTTCAGTAAAAGACTCTTTTGAAAAAGATGTTATCCATGGTAATGACTACTCACGAGCATACTGGGGAACAAAAGCAACCATAAATACAGCTACAGCAGTTGTTGGTACAAAGGGTGTTGGAACACTAACAAAAGTAGGGAAGACATCGACTGGAGTAACAAGTGGTAAGTCTACTAGCAGTTCGAGTAGTAGTAGTAAGGGTACGGGTAAAGTTCAAACTGGTGGTAGAGAACTTTCGGTAGATGAATATTTAAAACGACTTGATGAAGCGGATGATATGTACGAATCCTTTAGAAAATCCAAAACGGATGTAAATTCTATTGCTAAAAATACAGGAATGAACGAACAAAGGGTACAAAGAATCAAAGATCATTTATTGTTCAAAGAGCACATTAAAGAACATGGAGTTGGACGTTTTGATTCAGATTATGAAATTGCACAAGCATGGGATAGGCTCCAAAAAGGGACCCACAAAAAGAATGATATTGATTTATTAAATCATGAACTTTTTGAGTCAAGATTTGAAGGGATATTTAAAACGGACTATAGGACGGCCCATGATAAAACAGTAGAGTCTGGGCGTCCGTGGCATCCACCAGAGGAGGAATAAAATTGGCTTCATACGTTTTATTACTAAAAGAATATGAAGATAATGAAACTGTAGTTTACAGATTCGGACCTAATGAAAATATTATGGGGAAAATTGAGTTAAATAAATTTACTAGAAAATTTTCAGAGTTAGAAGTTATCCCAGATAACAATTTTCCATCCAAGTTTTATTATGATAGAGCTGCTCAAAGATTGGCAGTTTGCCTAGTAAAAGAAGGTGGTGTATTCCCTGATAGAACCGCTTTCGAATCATAGTAACTTAAAATTACCTTGATTGGCTAAATGCCTTTCAAGGGTTTTTTACTTTAATTATATTAAATCACTGATATTTGAGGGAGACAACAAGAAAAAATAATTTGTTTGAGAATCGCGAGCTCATAAAGGAAGTACCATTATGAAGTTTGATTTTACAAGTAGGATAGAGTGACAAGATTGAATGGTTTACAAACTAACGAGAATGACAAAGCTCGTGGTGATAAACAAGGAAATAATAGTTCTTTAATTGTATACAGTTAACACTCCAGACGGCCTATTTCCTTATGTGATGCTAGGCTTCAAAATGTCATACTCCATGTTTATTGAGGATTATTTCAAATTGTCTGATGCAAGGCACCAATTAAAGAAAATTTTAATGCAGCACTCTCATTAATTACCCTGTTAGGAAAGTGAAAAAGGGCGAAGAAGCATTCGAAACCGTACGAAATATGGAAAAGGTAATAAAAGAAACCTATGATTTTTCCAATAATAGTAAAAATGGAAGAGATGCTAAGTCTACCTAATTACCGGAGAAGTTAGGTAATTTATCCCCTGTAATTCCAAAATAATGATAGGAGAGTAGGTTTAATAAATATGGATGATGAAATTTATTATGTGAAAGACAAGCAAGAAAAAATTGAAAATATGGAGGCTTATTATAGAATTTTAGGCCATGGATATTTTTTAGAGGCACTAAATGAGTTTAAAAATGGTAAAGGATTTGGTATTGGTTATACTAGTTGTTATTTTGCGACTGAATGCACTCCTAATGATGAAGAGTATTTTGGAGATACTGGAGTGAATTTTACAACAATTCCTCCAGTAACTAACACTGAAGTTTATTCAATTGTGGTTTATGAAACGTTTTTCGAGTATTTACTTAAAGTGGCTAGGGAATACCTATCCATATATCCTCAAAATAAATTAATTGTTGAGGAGAGCTTAACTCAAATTCAAAAGAGATTCGATATTGAAATAAAGAAGTAAACAAAGGTTAAAGATTGAAAATAAGAAGTAAGAAGCATTAGAAACAAAGAAATTGATTTTAGGGTTATAGCTCATAACAGACGAATAGGAAGAAAAATTAGAATTTGCTGGTCAAATTCTAAAAGTAGGATGTGTATAATTTGAACTTAGAAGATCTTAAAAAAAGGCATATTCAATATGATTGGAGAACTATTTTTGTAGGCATCCAAGAAAATTATTTTAATAAAGGGGTTATCTCTCATTATGCAGTAGAAATGATGGAAAGTGGTGATGAAAGTGAGTTTGTTCGTGTACTTGCTTGGGGAGTATCTAGTGAAGATTTAGATAAAGTCATGTTAGAAATAAAAACTAATTATTTTCCTCAATTAAATGAAGAAAGCACAATATTAATAGAGGAGAATAGAAAACTCAGGTTTGTTTATTTATCAAAAATAAAAGAAACATGTAAAGATGAAAATAAATTATTAAGTAAAATTGCGGAGTTTTATGGTAATCATAACTATCCCGAAGATATGATGACTTTTGTTAATTATATGCCCCAAAAACTTCCAACTACGCATGAAGATATAATGAATAGGTTTGAAATTTTTTTAAAAAGAGAGAGAATTAGATTTAGTTAGCTATTTTAATGGGCAAAGAAAGAAGAACATAAAAGACTAGTAAAAAAAGTGAAAGAATGGATGAATGATGGAAAATGGAAAAAGAAGAATTGTTTAAAAGTGAACAAGAAAAATGGATTTCAAAGATTTCATTAGAAAACAATTTTCAGTTAGGAGCTATTCGTCTGGTAGCTGGAATTGATATTGCATATTGGACAGAGGGGAAGAAAGATTACGGAGTGTGTTGTATTGTTGTAATCGATTATATTACCAAACAAATTATAGAAGAAGTAGAATATAGGGGTCAAATAGATGTTCCATATATTCCAGGATATCTTGCTTTTAGGGAGCTTCCGATGGTGATAGAAGCAGTGAAAAAGCTGCAATGTGAACCAGATCTTTATATGTTTGATGGAAATGGGTATCTTCATTATAGACATATGGGGATCGCAACACATGCTTCTTTTTATTTGAAGAAACCTACAATAGGTGTTGCTAAAAGTTACTTGAAGATAAAAAATACCGATTTTCAAATGCCAAAAAATGTAATGGGGGATTTTACTTATATTAAGGTTGATGGGGCAGTATATGGGGCAGTATTGAGAACAAGAAAGGATGTAAAGCCCATTTTTATTTCATGCGGTAACTGGATCGATTTAGAGACTTCAATAAAAATAACTCTACATTTTGTAGAAAAAAATAGTCGATTACCAATTACGACACGTTATGCAGATTTAGCTACTCATGAGAGTAGAAGAAAATATACTCAATAGATTCAAACATAGTAACGTCCATTTGTTAGGGTATTAGTAGGAGTTTTTTGGTTACTCATAGATCTAATAAAAGGTGTCGTACAATCAATATAAAATAACTCTACAACATTATAAACTTAGTAAATAAATGAACCTGTAGAAAAGTGCTTTTTATTTTCAAATACATAATTGGGAAGTTTACGATAAAAAACATAAAGACCCTTAAGTAATGTGTTCAGAGGATATCCAAAAGAGGAATCTGTTTTTTATAAATACAACTATAATCTACATAAAATAAATATTTCACAAAAATAAATTGCTAGAGTATCTTTTGAAATCAATTGCTTGAATCACCTATCTAAATGTGATTTAAGCTTTTTTTATGAATAAAGGTTAGTGTAAATTCGACTTTCTAATGTAATAAAAATTCTTAATGAGGAAATGGATAAAAAATCAAAACGTCAAATAGATGTACCGAAATAAAGAGATAGAATATGAATAGAGGCCAGATGCCACTTCAAATGGCAAGAATGTATTAGCTCGTTAAAAACTATTTAATAAAAAGATATAAATTGGTATACTTACATTAATTTGTATTTTAGTTAAAACGTAGATAATTTGATCTATATTTGCATGATAGGTTATCAAAGCTTATAAGGGGGAAAGAGCAAAAATGCAAGCAACTCAATGTGAATTGAGCTTACCGATAAATAGTGTTCTGAATAATACATACAAAATAAAAGAAGTTCTTGCTACTAGTAAATTATCCATCGTCTATCTTGCGGAAAATAATAATAATGAAAAGCGACTCATTGTTAAAGAATTCTTTCCAAAAGAAATGGCTTTACGGGATTTAGATAATAGAACAATCATTAATCGTTTGCCTTCAACAAAGCAAAAATTTGAAGGCCTAAAAGAAATTTTTCTTAATGAAGCAGTCATTATGCAGCAAATAAATCATCCTAATATTGTCAAATATGTTGAGCATTTTGAGGAAAATGGATCGATTTATATTGTTATGGATTATTATGAAGGAAAACTATTAGATGAATATTTAAAGGATTTTCCTGTCCATGATCGAGACCATTTATACACAAGTATCTTTCTCCCTTTAATAGATGCGCTATGTTATGTACATAAACAGGGGATTCTCCACCGTGACATTAAGCCAAGTAATATTATGATAGATTCAGAAGGTAATCCATTTTTACTAGATTTTGGTTCCGCTGTTTTTTATAAAACAGCTACAGATTATCAAATTTTTACAAGCTCAGGTTACTCCCCGCTTGAGCAATATTCTAATAAGTCCGCGCAAGGTGTCTATACCGATATTTATAGTTTTGCAGCAACATTTTACTATTCAATGACAAATAGTATTCCGCCTGATGTTTCTCAGCGGCTTATTGAGGATAAAATTGAAAAAGTAAAAGAGCATAATAAAAGTGTAAGTATTCTTTTATCCTACATCATTATGTGGGGGTTGGCAGTGCAAGTAAAAAAACGATGTCCTTCCCTACAAATCATGAAGTGGGTAATAACTGTTGAAGAATTTGTCAATAGGATAAGGAACTATTTTAAGGTAAATAATTCTAAATGACCAATTATCTAGAAAAAGTAATCCGATATTATCATTTTGTAGAGTAAGCTAAGAGCTCTGTACAGCCTAAGGAGGTTAAGAAATTCACCTTAGGCTGTCTTTTTATAATAAAAAAAAGTGGAAAACTACATTTTTCCTAAAGAAATATCATAAAATTTATTATGTTTAATTTTTCCTATAAACCTATCCATTTACATTTTAATTAACAAAATATTCTAATGTAAATATTGACAATAAAATAAGATATTGTATAGTTACTTTGTGATACATAATGTCATTTGTGATATAGATAAAATGGTTATAAAATTTTAACTTCAGTTTAGATAAACTGCAGTTTCTTTTTCTGTTAATGGAATTTTATAACTAAAAAGTAAATTTAAAGTTACTTTTCGCAGATGATTATGCTTACTCGAAATCCGATGTAAAAAGGAGGGATGGCTGTATAATCATACGGCCGACTGAATGGAGATTATTAGTCAAACAAACAGAACCATGCTATTTGAGGAAATTAATCCTGAAAAGATGGACTTAATTACGCTTGTTGGTGATGTAAAGGGGATTGACAGTCTAAGTGATGAAAAGATTAAAGAAATTAATCAATATCTTCTTGTCAAAAGCTTTGATGAATTTTTAGATAAGTTTTCTCCAACGGTTTATTCATTCTACAATGCTGCTAATCAAAAGGTAATGTATACCCTGAAAAAACCTGAAGGAATTCAAGAAGACTGTATTTCTGAAATAGCAATCGATCAAAATAATGATTTTTTAAAGATGCTCTTCACCCTCATTGATACAAAAAGAAGTCAAGGCATTACGAATGTCGATTTTAAATTTGAAAATCTACTTGATATGATCTCTCCTAAGAAAGTCATGGACGATATTCGACAAGTCAGAAAAGAAATCCATTACTTGTATGGTGAATATGAGAAATTAGATGATGGTGATCCAAAAAAATTGGATACAGGGGACAAGCTAAACCTGATGTTTGAAGTAGCAAGTAAAAATTACAACAATGTCATGGCCATGCTACCTTTAGCAATCGAAGATATTAAAACTAGATTATTGTTAGGTGTTAATCAGGATGAGGGGGAATCCGAAAAATTACAAATTGGGACCCTTTCTATTGGTGACAATGGTGAGTTGAAAATTATTGAGGCACCTCAAAACAATAGCTCGGAACTTATGGTGATTGAAGAAAATAGTAACTATGGTTTAAGTACTGTTTTTGAAGAGGATTATGAGGCGATTACAGAATCTCCTTCTTCCTATGTAAAAGATTTAGTTGTAAGAACGTTCTCACCTCTACCAGCTGTGAAAGCCGAATTTGATGTGGAAACAGAAGTTCAAAATTACAATACATACCTTGAGTTCTATAAGAATGCGAAGGATGAATTTGTAAAAACGGTCAAGCCTTTAGTGGAAAAGCTATTAGGCATCAAAATGTACTTTGATCAGTACACAACGAAAAATAAAGGGATGCAGCCATCATTGCTTGTGACAAACACTAAGCTCGATATGCTCGTAAAAAGTAATAATCTACCACGGTTACGTACGTATTTAAATACAGTAAACTCTAAAAATGACTTTACGGATACGGTGTGGTATGGCATTGTTCCTGCACTAGAACTAGAGGCTACTGGAAAAATGAAGGTAAGCAGATCACGGTTTAAAGGGAACGATAAGGTTGCCAAACAAGAAGGCAACACAATGGAATCCCTATCGATTCTTCTAGATACGATAAAAGATTACAAAGTTCAGGTTTTCTTCAACTTCATGGCGGAGGAAGAAACAACATTCAACGGCATTGCAACCGCAGGGATAGATCGTCTGATTGATAAATGCTCTGTGCTTGTTCGAAAAGACTATAGTGAGTTTGCGATACCGTGCTTACCGAACTTCACCATAATTCCAAAGGATAAATCGGGTGTCGTTATTGATGCGAGAATGTACACTACTGAAAATGGTGCACGATTATCTAAGGAAAAGGAAGATATTTTAAAGCTATGGATTGAAGGGGTCTATGTCGGTGCTAGCTATGTAGCTGCCGGTATCGTTTCAGCTTATCAATGTCCAGAATATTTAAAAGAGTCGTTTAGAAATGTTCAGAGAAATTATCCTGGCGTACGATTCGATATTGAAGCTGGGGATCACTCACTTAGAGCTGTTACAACAATGGCAAAGGAAATCTCAGGATTTACGAATAATATTAAAGATGCGATTAACAGCAGAAGCTTTGGCTTTGTGTTCTCTTCAGAAAATGCTCAGCTTCAAGATAAAGATATTAAACGTATTACTGTCTATAAAGCTAGAAGCTTAGCGATGGAAGAGGATGGATTCGATTCCATCTACAAAACACAGGTGAGTACGTATATTGAAAGAATTTTACGATTCCAATCAGGTGACTTTAAGCATGAAAATATTGTTAGGTTCTTCAGTAATAATCCAAGTAGTCAAAAAAGTAAATGGCTGAATGATAAAGGCTATGTCAACTCCATTATCCAAGATGGAGATGATATCGGCTACATTATCGATGAGAAAACGAGCACGTGTCAAATTGACCTTGTGTTTAATGGTAATGTGAAGAATTTAGAAGTGATGATTACAAAAGGAACTAGTGCTGTTAAAGCCTAACAAGTTTAAACATACAATTATTCAATTTTTCAGTCGTATGTTTAAGATTTTTTAAATCTTTTAACATAAATATGAATCTTCATTAAGATGGAGTGTTACATATTTCTCGATGTTTTATTGAGAAATGAAAACAGCAAGTGTTCAAAACTTTCATCTTATGAACAGAAGATTCAAAAAATATTAGGAGGGAATAAGAATGGGTTTTGTATTAAAAGTAGAAGGATCAGAGGCAATTGAACTAGGGTTAGAAAGTATTATGTCTGTTGAATATGAAACAGATACGCCAAATGACTCTAACGCACGTTCTACAGATGTTGGAGCCACTTTAAAAGTAAGAGGTAAAATTCTTACAGCAACTGATGGTGACAATTCTGATGATACGATGAAATTAGGTTTATGGTCATTAGTACCAGCTGAAAAGGCTGACTGTTACCGTAAAGTGACATTAGAAGTTGTTTCAGCAGATCAAGTAGTAAGAAAAATTCATTTCCCGAACGCTTTTGTGGTGGACTATACAGAAAGATTCGGTGACACAGAAGGTATTGGTGAATTCTTCTTATTTGTTAAACAAAAGAAAGACAAAACAGACTTGGCAAAAATCGAAGGCGGCTACGCTGTCTAAGAGTGAGATAGCACACTAAAAATTATCTAAGGGGCTTAATATAGCTCCTTAGATAATTTTTGAATAATCCTAGTACTGGGGATGAAAAGATGAAAACACATTATGACACATTAGGTGTTAGTAAAGACGCGACACAAGATCAAATAAAGCTCGCTTATCGAAAGCTTTCAAAAAAGCATCATCCTGATGTAAGCGGAGGAAACAAAGAATCTGAAAAAATTTTCTTAGAAGTCACAGAGGCATATAAAGTTTTGAAGGATGAAGCTGCTAGGAAGGCCTATGATGCTCGACTAGATGGTACTGCGCAAAGTTGGAATAATGAACACTCAGCTAATAAGCAATCGACAAGTCAACAGTCGACTGCACAAAGGCCAGATTTTAATATGAACAATATTGAAAAAAACTTTGAGCATTTCTTTGGCTTTAATCCTAAAACAAAAGAGACGTCCTCAACGTTACATAAGAAAAATAAGAAGAATCCTCTTGATACTACAGACTTATTCGAACGTTTCTTTAATAAATAATTCAAAATGGCAAGAGGGAGTGTGATTATATGCAGGAACCATATTCAAGTAAAGATTATAGTGACAATGCAAGGAAAAAAATGTTTATAAGAATCATCGATATTATTATTATCACAATTGCCTTCTTTTTTATCCTATATGTTTTTGTTATGAATCAGGAAGTCCTTTTAAAATTTGTTATCGGAACCGTAATGGTGATACTTGCTATTATTTATGGTTCTCTCAAGTACGAGGCAAAATCACTCACTCAAGCTAAGACAAACAACGACATTTCAAAGCTAGTACTTCTTAATGAACGTGGGATGGAAGTAGATGAATGGGAGCTGGGTGATCAAATTTCATTGCTTATCGGGAAAAGTACAGCTGAACATAAGGCAGATATTGATTTGTGTGGAACGGAATATGAATCTCTTGTGAATTATGAGCATGCTGTATTAAATTGTGTAGCTGGAATTTGGTATATAGAGGATATAGATTCTGTAAATGGTGTTGGCTTAAAAAAAGCTAATAAGCGCGTTAAAAATAGATTGAAACAAGAGATCCCTTACCCATTAGGTAATGGAGACACAATATACATAGCAAATACGCGAATTTTGGTGAAATAGAGAAAGAATTCGGAACATAGATGGGGGATAACGAAATGAGTTTGATAAGATGTACAAATGGTCACATGTTTAGTTCAAGGAGACATCGCAATATTTGTCCATATTGTAACGTGATGGTGGAGCAGGAGCACAGACAAAATAGCCCAACCGCTCCTGTCGTTGAATCAGATGATAAAACATTGCCCTATTTAGGAGAAATGGATGGAATTGATCCAGTAACAGGTTGGTTGGTTTGTATTGAAGGCCCTCAAATGGGTAGAGATTATCGCATCTTATCTGAAAAGAATTTTATAGGTAGAGCAGAAGATATGCATATCCGGATAGCAGGAGATAATTCCATCTCAAATCGTAATCATGCTGTCATTGTTTATGATCCAAAAAAGCGTAATTTTTATTTATTACCAGGTGATGCCTCTGGATTAGCTTATCTGAATAATGAAGCCGTTTATACACCAACGGAATTAGCAGCTTATGATGTTATTCAGTTAGGAAGAAGTATGTTTTTATTTATTCCATTATGTGGTGTTCACTTTGAATGGGAAAACAATCAAAGTGAGGAATGATGATATATGGACCAAAATTTAGTGCCTTACATAATTGCCTTAATTTTCATCATTATCCTTATCGTTTTGCTAATTATCAGAGGTATTCTAGCTCAAAAAATGGATAAAGGGAAAATTTATATTGGTAATGGTCAAACGATAGGAAGACGTGATGAACAGGATGATTATTTCTCCACAACCGAAACACCGCATGGCACAATTGCAGTGCTTGCAGATGGTATAAGTGGTTTAGCCAATGGTCGTATGGCCAGTACTATCGCTGTCACGACATTTATAGAAGAATTTAAAAGGCTTACTACCTTAAAAAATCTACCTAACTTTTTTAAGGATGCAGCGATGGCAAGTAATCATATGATTTTAGAAAATTTAAATGGCTCGAACGGAGGAACAACGTTAGTCACGGCTATTATTGACAATGAAGGTTTACTCCATTGGGGGGCTGTAGGAGATAGTGTTATCAAAATTTTTAGAAATGGCGAATTTATAGCGGTTAACCAAAAGCATATTTTTGAATCAGTGTTAACAGAGCGATATATATCAGGTGAAATAACTCAGCTTGAGGTGCAAGAAAATCCTCTGAAAAAGAGACTTATCAATTATTTAGGGTATGAAGGCTTTAAAAATCTTGATATTGGGAAGAGCCCTATTCAGCTAAATAGAGGCGACAAGGTATGTCTTTTTAGCGATGGAGTCTATGACACGTTAACAGAGGTTGAAATGGAAAAAATTCTCTCACAGCAAACTCCTCCCTATGATATTGCTCAAGACATTATTAAAGCTGTTGAACAAAAACGCTTAAAAAATCAAGATAATGCAACCATCGTTATTCTAGAAAAAACATGGTAAACATTTTACATGTTAAGGAGGAGTAATCATGAGAAAAGAAAACAGCGACTTTAAAACTAGTTTTCTATCCGAAGCTGGTTCATTTTTGCAGAACAAAGATTACTTTGCCTATACAGAGCTCGACGATGTAGCCTGCTGGGTAGCTGTAAAAGGGTTAGATTCTGATCAGGAAATAAGTAGCGCAGAACTTGCTGTGAAGGCAATTTTAGAAAAATTTATGGAAAAGCCATCCATGTCTAGAAGAAGTATTAAAAAATATTTAAGAAATGCGCAAGCTATACTTCAGGCTCAAAGCTTAAGGGTGAGATTAAAGGCAAGTATTGTTATGGTCGTATCTGATTACTCAAAAATGATTGTTGCAGTCGCGGGGAATTCGAGGCTATATCATTTTCGTAATGGTACTTTATCGTATAAAACCACTGATCAAAGCTTAGCGCAGGAGATCGTTAACAGCAGGAATCGTTCGCTGGATATAAGCCAGCACGAGGAAAGAAGCAACCTACTAAATTATCTTGGTAAACCTGAAGATTTTAAGCCCTTTGTTTCTAAGAAAATGAAGTTATTGGATGGCGATGTGTTAGTGCTTTGCACGGCGGGCTTTTGGGAGGATGTCAATGAGATTGAAATGGCCGACGCGCTGGAAGATGCGAAAGATCCTGAGCAATACACGGATTTATTAGAAGAGGTGCTTTTAAGTAGGCAAAGGAAGGTTGTAAATAATTATACAATTGCCACTATATTTGCTAATAAGGTTTATCAGGAAACAAATAAGAAAAAAATGAAGTACATTAAAATGATTGCTGCGGCATTAATTGTAGCTTTAGTCGTTGGGGGCAGTACCCTGTTTTATCAAGCGAAGCAAGCTAAAAAAATGGCAGAATTAACCGTTGAAATGAAGGACCATGAAAAGAGCGGAAATCTTTATTTTCAAGATGGAAATTATGAAAAAGCGCTTCTGGAATATAGTGAGGGCAGAAATGCAGCCAAAAAATTGAAAGATCCAATACATAGAAATTTACTGGCTAAAAAGTTAAGAATTACAGATCTCATCTTAAATGGAGATAAATCAGCCGAAGAAGGAAAATTTACAGATGCTCTTGAGCAATATGAAAAGGCTAAAAAAGAAGGAAAGCTCATTAAGAACTTTGGAAAGGAAGCAACTGAGCAAAGAATAGCGAATATGGATACGATTGTTCAAATTGCTGAAGCTGTGAAGGATGGAGATTTTCGATTTGAAGCAGAAGATTACAATGGTGCACTTGAAACATATGAAAAGGCAAGGAAAAAAGCTCTCACCATCTCCTATACTGGTGAGCCTCAAATAAAGACAAAAATAGAAGAGACAGAGGCTAAAATTGCTGAATTGAAAAAGGCCCAGAAGGAATTGAAGGCAGAAGGTTTAGAAAAAAGTGGAGATCAGAGCTATGCACGTCAAGAGTACGGAAAAGCGATTGAATATTACACACTTGCACAGGAAATTTATCAGGAGACAGAGCTACTGTCAAAGGTTTTAGGTCTTGAGCGAAAGGTTATGAACGCCAATGATAAATTAAATCCACCTCCTCAGGCACCGGCTACTGATATAGACCCATCTTACGAAGCGGCAATACCATTTGAAGAAGGGGCAGCTGCCAATGAGTCATCTGATGCTGAAGTGATGAAAGAGGGAAAGTAAAGTGATAAAAGAGCTCATGTATGAACGGTTACGCAAAATAGAGGATTTAGAGCAACGTCAACTGCTAAAAGATATTGTCAGTGGCGTTTTTGTAAATTTAATTGACTATCAGGATGAAATGAATAGAAAGCTTGAAGAGCGAGTATTTAACGAAATAGAAGATGTTGAGAATAGGTTTGACATTTATGTAACGCTTAGTTCAAAGGAGGATGTTGACCCGATTCATCAATGTTTATTTCCGATGCGACCAGCTGATTTAGAAACGAAAGTAATCGATACAGCTAACTTACTTCAATCGTTAAAAAACAAAGAACAAGCCGTCCTGTGTACTTTATTTCTAGAGTGTGACTCGATACAAATTCATCAGTTACTAGTTGAGGAACGATGCTTTAATGGAACTCTCGTCACAACAGAAGGACAAGTTGAGATAAAGGTAAGTCTTTCAAGAAATTCAGACTATTTGCAAGAAATCGATAAGCTATATCCGATATTCCAAATTAATGGATTGCCGTGGAAAACCATTAATCACCCGTACGCCTATAAATTTTTGGATGTAAATTTAGTAGATTGTCCCCCTTTAAATGAAGATACTGAAATCATTGAGATAATGGTTGATTTAGAGGAATACGAGTCAAAAAAGAGACTGGACATGGTTCCACTATGGAATATTGAACGACATGAGGTCAAGAATGTGGGGTTCCCCATTCCTGCTATCGATAAGATCAATTATGAGCATGTCCTTTCAATCCGCAAAACCGGCAACGAGCATGGGTATCTTGTTGAAGCGGATGAAGAGAATGTTCGTTACGTTAAACGTTCAGATAATGAATTAACCATTGTTTCACCACAAGACAAGTCAGGGGTTTGGCAGTTAATCAAAATTGCAAAAATGGAAGATGAGAAAATTGGAAAGCTTCATTATGAGCTTGTTTCCAATCGACGAATAGAGCATTTTATGCACAAATTTGCTAGTAAGTATACTGCAAATGTTAAAACGAAGGGGGAGATTACTAGGATGATTAACTCCTTCGAGGCAGCTGTTAGCGTTGAGCTAGTAGATGTAGATATAGTGGACTCTTTTTCAAGGGCAGGTATTACGCATTCAGCAAACCCTTTCTTAACAGAAATGATAGGAGAAAATAGTCATAAAAAAACGATGCTACTAAAGTTTAAGGCAAAAGCGAAAAAAGATTTTATAGCAAATGATATTTTGAGCTTTTTAGTATCCGAAGTACAACGACATTTCTTTGAATATAAATGTGTAGGTGTGTGGCTATGAATTATATTTGGGATTTGCTCATTAATGCCGAGGATGAGGGACTTTCTAAAAAGGATATAAATTTTCATCTTGCCGAGACATATTCGCCCTATATGGAGCTTAGTCCTCAGTTTTTAAATACACAGTTGGTTGAGCAGCACGTCGAAGTAAATCCGTACTATCGCTACTTTGATATTTTTAACAACCTTTTTCATCCGGATAATACGTCTGATAGAGCGTTTAGGGAATATCTTTTCGACATCGTACTGCATTTCTTAGCTGACATTGATCGTATGCAGGGGATGAATAAAAAAGAGTTTTTTATTCGCTTTATTTTAAAAGATATCGAAGCGAATGTATTTGGCAATGTAGTACGTCAAAATATTCGTTCGTTTTCAAAAAAGGAACAAGAAATAGTGGTCCTGAACATGCTGAGACTGTACCAGACAGGGGATGAAATTTATTTATTAAAGGATACGCTAAAAAGGCTCTTTAAAGGTTGTTTCATCTATGTAAAATCAGAGGAGCAAGATGAGCTGCTTTTATATATAAGTCAGAAGAAGACAGAGCAGAATGAGCAAAAAGTACAACTCATACAGGAAATATTTTTGCCTATCAGCTTCCATTTAGAGGTTTATTGGCAGTATCACTTCGGCATAATCGATGCAGAGGAAACAATGAAGCTAGATCGAATAGCTCTTTACTAAACAGGGCAGAGGAGGGATTCGTAATGACGACTAAATATTCATATAAGCTGTATGCGAATAAGCGTTATACAGAAAAGAAATATATGACCTATACACGAGTAGAATTAATGGAAATGACAACCTTCCAGCTGAGGAATATATGTTATAAGGAAAAACTTGTGACAGGGCTTATTAACACATTAACTAGAGACGAGTTAATCGACAAAATTTTACGATATCGTGGCGCTGAAGAAAACCCTCTAATTAAAGAAAGTAAGGATGGGGGATTCGAAAGAGTAGAAGCAGCAATGCAGAAGTATTTAAAAACACCACTGTCTGACAATGGTGAGATAAAGATTCCTGCCAAAATGAGCTTATATAGCGGTATGAAAATTGATAAGCCAGATCAGTATTTCGTAGAAACCGGTGGATTTCTAGTTGAATCCAATGTACTGCTAGTCAATGAGCAGCTAGATCTTTGCGGCATCCTTCATGTTATAAAAGACGATCAGCTGCCAAACAAGTATTATTTTGCGGCAGATGAGGCATTAGAAATTCGAAAGACTAACAATAAAAACTACAGCTTTATATTTTTAAGAAAGCAAGATTCTGAGTATATCTATAAGACTTACTATCAGGAGACCCCACTTCCGCCTACAAATCTTCACTATTATAAGGTTCCAATACCAGATTTAGAGATTAAACAGCTAGAAACAACCGATGCGATTCTTGCTATTGATTTTGGAACTACCAATACAACGGCCGGTGTTTACTTAGAAAGTGATTATGTCTCTTCTCCTTGTAGCCACGACCTATTAAATGACAGAATTCAGCTAAATAGCATCAATTTTGTCCAGTTTCCCGATCCACTTCACCAAAATGAATGGATCGAAGTAGTGCCGACAGTCATGACAGTGGCAGATTGCTCAAATCAAGACCAAGTGAGCTATTACTATGGCTATGAAGCGTTAAAAATGATGAAAAAAAATAGCTACACTTCATTGGCAACGAAATTCCAAGGCATTAAACGCTGGGTTAGTAATTATGCCAAATTGGAAGAGATAATGGATGCGAACGGCAATACAGCACTTGTTCCGCGAAGTCAGATATTAAGAGAGTTTATGCTTTATATTATTCAAATGGCAGAGCATCAATTTAAATGTCGCTTCAAGCATTTACATATTTCGAGTCCTGTAAAGCTGAAAAATCAATTTTTAGATATGTTTCAGACAATTTTACCCGAATACAACATCGAAACGGAACATGCTCTCGATGAAGGGATGGCCGTTCTTTATAATACAATCGCCAATCAAATAGAGAATAATAGCTTCTTGGATGGGAAGGAATATAAGGCACTGGTCATTGATTGTGGTGGTGGAACAACCGATCTTTCCTCCTGTAAGTTTCGAATAGAGGATGGACATATTTCATACAAAATTGATATTCATACAACCTATGAAAATGGAGATACCAATTTTGGTGGTAACAATATTACCTATCGTATTTTCCAATTTATGAAGATTGTCTTTGCCAATTACTATAGTCGGGGAAAAAGTGCTTATGATATTGATGCACTAATTGATATTCCAGGCAAGGATATTTATCGATATGTAGACGATCATGGGGTTGATGAGGTATACAAACAATTTGAAAAAGCCTTTTCGGATGCTGAGTATATCATTCCAACTCGCTTTAAGGAATACGAAAATCGCACACGTGATGAATATTTACGTGTCCGAAATAATTATTATTTCTTATGGGAAATGGCAGAGGAAATGAAGAAAGAATTTTTCCGTAAAACAGGCATTTTAAGAAGCCGCTTTTATTCAGACAGTGATATGCAGCACGATAGCGATTTAAATGTGACAGCAGTAGATCGATGGTGCCTATCTCTGCTTGAAAACAATCAATTTAAGGAAGTTTATGATTATCCAAATGTCTTTTTCAACATAAAAGAAATTAATCATCTTATCAAGGCTGATATTTATGATATTGTGCGTGAGTTTTTAGAGGAATTTTATGAGAGCGGCCTTTTGGGCGAATACTCCATTATTAAATTAACTGGACAGTCCTGTAAGATTGATGCATTTCGTGAGGCTTTAAAAGAATTTGTACCAGGACGAAGCATTGAATTTAGGCAAAAAGCTGAAAATATTGGTAAAGTGCCAGAATTAAAGCTTGCTTGCCTTAGAGGAGCACTGCGCTATTTAAATGCGAAAAAGATAGGCATGATTGAAACAAAAGTGACAAATCATGCTCCTGTTGTACCTTATGCTGTAAGTGCCTTTACACATAATCGCCAGGAAAAATTACTTATTAGTAGCTTAGAAAGGCTAAACCAAATTCATGGTACTATTTCCCGTCCATGGGGTGTAACAGAAGTGGAGTTTTTCCTAACTGGCAGTGACAATCAGTCATCCTATAAATACACTTACTTTAATCGTCCTGAGAATTTTAAGCCTGTTCTTTATGAAAATATTGCGGCAAACTATTACGATAAAATTCCACAAGACGAGACGGATTCTATCATGAATGGCGAAGTGAAATTCTTTGTTTTTGCAGGCGAAGATCATTGGGGCTTCCATGTGGTGCCAGTAGCGCGAAAAGACGAACAACTGTTTATTGGAAAAAAAGAATTCTTCGCCTTTGAAGCTGATTTATCGGAACTAGATTTCTTTGACGGATTAAAGTAGAGCAAGCTCACGTGATAAAAAAGAAAAGAGGTGGGTGACAGCTTGTTTGCTAATCAATATCCACATTTTCATAAAGGTCGCATTTTAAAGCGAGAAATGCTGGAGAATTTACGAGATTACCCAAGAGATTTTTTAGATTTATATTTTCAAGATTATTCAAACGGCATCATTGCTGGTGTCCATATTATTGTAGCGGATACACGTCTTATCATTACAAAAGGCATAATTAAGCATAAAGGAAGGCTCTATTTGCTAGATAGTAGCTATGAGCTTCCTTATGAAGCTACAGGAAGTGAAACGATTTTAAAAGTACGATTTGCTGAAGAAGCAAATGACTTAGATTTTAGCAATTACACAACAGAGATTGTCTTAGACGATGCGTTAGAGCTTGCTCATAATGAACTAGAATTAGCGCGCTTTAAATTAAAATTAGGTGCCAAACTACGCTCACAGCATACCGATTTTTTCGACTTTGCGACAGAATATAACACCGTAAATTATCTTCATTGTCAGTATGCAGGGTTAGAAAAAAGCACCTACCATCCACTCATTTTGCAATACTTTGCACGAGAGCTTTTAAAAAACCGGCCTGCTAATCCGTATGATATTGCCTTTGCCTTAGAGTGCTTAAATCAGGAGAGAGTGCAAAGAGATGTAATTGATTTCTATATTTGCAACCGGCTAGAGTTGGACTATCAAACTTTATCTAATAGCCAAATTCATAAATATTTAAATCGTATTTTGTTGGAATCTAAGGGCGGTGGTCGTATGAAAGGGATTGGTCAAGGGCGACCAAAGCGCATGATAGTTGATTAGTAGTCTACTAGTGGATTAAGATGCTTGCTCGTTAGGGGAAGAAAAGGAGATACGAATAACAAAGGAGGGGAAATAAAATGAATTTCATGGATGAAGAAGTCATTGAGATGACAAAGCATGCAAGGCAGAAGAAACGACTGGAGAACATCGAAAACCAATTGTTACATACTGACATCGTTCAAGCTATTAAAGAAGGCCAGCTAACGATTGAAGATGAAATGATTGAATTTGCAGAGAGTAGTTTTTATGAGGACCAAATTCGGATGTTTATTCCTACAGCTTTTGAAGAGATGGAACCTGAATTAATGGATATTAAATATCCATCAAGCCGTAGACCCGATTATATCTACACAAGTGAAAGTACATCTATTAACATCACGATGAAAATGATGGAGCAACAGATTCAAGAAGAGGAATTAGAAGATTTCACACAAACGATGATGAATATCCTTCGAAAATTACAGCCAGATGCTGATATGTTAGATATCGGCATAAAAGAAGTGGATGGTCGTCAAATCGGCTATTTCGATTTCATTACGAAGGCTCTAGATTCTAAAATTTACAATTTAATGTTTTTGTTTATGGTAGGCGATAATGTAGCAACAGGCTCCGTGAATTGCTTGAAAACAGAAATGCCTATTTGGCAACCCATTGCATACGGCATGATGGAATCAATCTCAATCGAAAACAAATCATTAGATGGAGAAGGTGTTGTTTGATGGAGCGAGTAAATAAGGAAACAGCTTTAACGTATAAAGATATGGTTGTGATGCCCTATAATATCCGCGTTAGTGAAATCGAAATTACACAACAAATGAACGAGCATGCAACATTGCGTTTAACAGGCGTGATTCCAGATGAACTTGAAGATTCCTACGTCTATATGACAGATGCAGAAACGGCCATTGAAGTATTACAAATTAGTAGCAATGGACAATCAAAACCTATATTTAATGGGCTTGCGTTGGATGTGCAAGTGAAAATGGTTATGGGTACGTATTATTTTGAGGTTAAAGCCGTTTCACATACGTATAAGTTAGATGTGAAGAAGAAAAATCAAACATATCAAAATGCAAGCATGCCCTATAGTGAATTAATCAATGTATGTATTGCCGATCAACCAGGCGCGGACTTTATGGACCATGTCACAAAGGGGGCTAGTCTTGGTAGCTTCACGATGCAATATTTAGAGACCGATTGGGAATTTCTTAAACGAATGGCATCGAGATTTCATACAGGCTTGGTGCCAGATACCATTCATGGGGCGGCAAAGTTCTACTTCGGTGTACCGTTTCAACCGGGCAACACACCAAAAATGGATGCCCTTAATTACCGAGTTAAAAAAGCAATCGGCAACTTCTTGATCTCTAGTAAAAATCATCTCGATAGCATTACGGATAGTGACTACATGTACTATGAGGTGGAGTCGACTCAATCATTCAAAATAGGTAATGAAGTTACTTTCCAATCAATGAAATTGTATGTGTATAAAATTGTCTCAAAGCTAAAAAATGGTTTATTAAAGCATATCTATACGTTAACACCACAAAATGGCTTTAGTGTCCACACGACTTACAATCAAGCTATTATTGGTGCCTCTATTCAAGGAAAAGTAATTGATGTGGCTGGGGACAAAATTCGTATTCATGTCAATTTTGATGAGGGACAAGAAAAGGACACGGCCTATTGGTTTCCATATTCAACAATCTATGCATCGGAAGATAATACAGGATGGTATTTTATGCCCGAGCTATCTGACAACGTTAGAATTTATTTCCCAAGCAATCGTGAGGATGAAGGGATTGCCATTAGCTCCGTATCAAAAGCACCTCCCCAATCCGGAGCAATGTTAGCAGCAACGAATCCTACTAGTCAAGATGGCGGTGGGCAATCAGGTGCTGCACCTTCAGAAGATAGTCGCCAAGATCCGATGCGAATGGCTGATCCAGATGTGAAAACACTGAGAACGAAGCATGGGAAACAAATTCTACTAGCACCTGATCGGATTGTCATTTCTGGTGGGGGATTAATGATTTCACTTATGGATGATAATGGTATTTCCATCATAAGTGGTAAAAATATTAACTTAAAAGCAACAGATAAAGTCGTCATCAATGCGAAACAAATTATGATTAATGCAAATGAGAAAATTGAGATGACGTGTAAAGATAATTCCATCAAGATGGAAGATAAAATGGAAATTAAGGGAACGGAAGTACGAGCAAATTAGTGAGGAAGTGGATGCATGAAACGAGAAGAAGCATTACAGCATTTTATGGATGAATGCGTGTCAGTTCATGTCAGCCGATTGCAAGAGAAAGTTGTTCGACAGTTTCGCCAAAACAAGGAACTTTTGCTACAGCCAATCATTCACTCCCTTGAACAGCTGTTTGTGAATATTAGAGAGCAGCAAGGGCAGGGAAGATTAGCATCTGTTGCTTTTATTCATTTTTCATTGCTAAGAACGTCTTTGCTAGAAAACAAGTTTACGTATTTGCTAGAAGCCTATGGAGAAACTTGGTATTACGAATGGACAGAATGCACGGCACTGTATGAAGCGGATTGGCTAAGTGAAGCAATTACAGAGTTACAAACAATACTTGAAAAAGAAAGAAAACCCTATCTCAGTATTCAAGCAGCGGACGTTCGAGTCATTATTCAGCAGACAGTTATCCTATTTCATCACTTTATCATTCAATTGATACGCTATCTCTTTCGCTATCAAAAAGAATGCGTACCAAAAATCAATTTTCAACGAACAGCGTGCTTACGTTTTCGTGTCGGTGAATATAAAGGGTTCAGTGAAGATGTTGCAATCATCGACGAACGGGAACGTGAGGAGAAGAACCTTCTCTTATGGTTAGAGAAAAAAGAGACTGACCAATCGTATACGTTTGAAAACTTCTCGAACCTTCCCTTACAGCAGAAAGATTTCAATCAGATGGACTTCTCCTATGCGAATTTCAAAGAGAGTAATTTAGAAGGCTCCTCATGGAAACACAGTGTATGCATCGGTACTAGTTTTCAACAGTGTAGATTAGCCAATGCTGATTTTTCATATGCAGCCATTCAAGATGCTGATTTTCGACAGGCTAATTTAGCAGGTGCGAATTTTACTCATGCGCAGGGAAAAACGCTAAGGCTTTCCAATTATGAAGTTGCGAGCTATCTTGGCACAGATTTCAGTAATGCAAATTTAGAAAATGCAAGATTTGAGTTTGCGCAGATGGCAGGTGCTAATTTTACAGGTGCCAATCTAAAAGGTGCAACCTTCTTTAAACGCGATCAAGAAAAGTATCTATTCAGCCCAGAACAGATAAAAGACATTCATTGGATTCATTAACTTTGTGCAAAAGTGATGAGGGAAAGCAATAGTGGTTACAGGAGGAAAAGATGGAGTATTTTATTCTGCGGCAAGATCAAAGTATTACCAATCCAATTATTCCTTTGAAGACAGACCTCGATGATGATTTTGTCTGTTCGTCTGTTTTTGGAGAAGTGATAGAAAAAGAGAATGCACTCTATTTGGATTATTTAGAAAAGCCTCGGAGAATCGTGTCTGAACAATTAAAAAAGTTATTAGTAAAATACGAGGATAATTTGGCATTTACAGCCATTGTTTTTACGGATGTTAAGAAAGGGACACAGCGCATCTATTGGCTATTAGACATTGTGAAAAAGCATTGTATTTCCCATGAAACGACGTATTATCCAGACGGTCGCATAAAGGAGCTTGTGATTAACCCCAAAAAAGTGGAATTGGATTGTATTTTTCAGGTCGATAGCAAAAGGGAATCTTTTACCATCGTTAATTTAGATGTGGCAGAAAGTCTCTTAAGACGACCATTTCTTGGAATTCAGCTACAGCGTGTAAAGCTAGAGAGACGATAAACCATTCTAAAAAATTATAATGAAACACTGTTGCTACAGTGTTAACGCGAAATTGTTCACAAATAATCCGAAGGGAAGGATAGCAAATGGCTCAAGTTGTAGAAAATTTGGAGACAGAGGGTTCGGGACAAGAGCAATTTAGTTATGTGGTACATGGAGCAATCATTTCCTGTGAGCATGGTAGCCATCTGAATTATTTAAATTTACCACAGGATCATGGTGTTTATATAAAAGGCAAAGCTGTTATGAATGTAGGCGATCGAAACCCTGAAAATATCCCAACCTTTGGTGTTTGCTTGAAATTAAAAAAGCCGTGTACTCCAGCATGTTCCATCGACTGGATGGAAGGGATGGAAAATGTCAATATCGAGGGGAAGCAAGCGCTATTAAACCGTTGTCATACGCAATGCTCTGCAGGCGGAGGAAAAATCGATATAGTTCATGATGGACAAGAGGATTTGGAAATACCAAAACAAGGTTTTTAAAAAAATAATTGCTTGAAAGGAGGTAAGCAATGACAACGCTAGAAAAAAAGGAAGTCCACATGATTAGTACGTATGAGGATCTTGTGCTTGAATGGCCTTATCCTCTAATTCATTTAGATAAACTAACCATTAAACATAAAGGCAATGACCATGCGAGATTGTACTTTACAGGAATGATTGCTGAAGAGCAAGCACAAAAGTATATTCAAAGGGTCAGTCATACTGATGAAGTGGTTGTGAAATTTGGACGAGAGCAAGGTATTTTGTTTTCAGGACGAATAGAAAATGCAGAGTTACAGGCTGTTCAAGGTGTGCATTATGTCTTAGTTGAAGCGGTATCGTTTACAGCAAACATGGATATTGAGAAACGCTCCCGTTCTTTCCAAGATGCGAATATGACGTATGTAGAGTTAATGAATCATATTGTGGGAGCCTACCCTCATGGTGATTACATCGACCATGCTTCTAATAGCCAAGCCATTGGTCATATTTCCATTCAATACTTAGAAACAGATTGGGCATTTATTAAAAGAATGGCCTCAAATTTACATGCGGTTGTTTTCCCAGATTTAAAAGGAAAAGGTCCGCGATTTTGGTTTGGTACACCGCAAAGTAGGAAAAGCATATCAATCGACCATTTACCTTCCACATTACGTATGGATATCGATACGTATCGGCTAATTACTGAAAACGATGGCACTGATGTAAGCGAAATCGATTATACTTTTTGTGAGTTTGAAAGCACAGAGGCCTATGAGCTGGGCACTTCAGTCCAATTAAAAGGAAGATCCTATGTTATTACGGCTCGGGAAGTCTGTCTTGAGGGTGGTGTCTTAAAGTTTCAATATTCCGCCCAACCAGAGAAAAGTATTCGCCAGCGATTGGTACGCAATTTAGATCTTATTGGGGCAGCTTTTACAGGAAAGATCATCGATGTCACACAGAACACGGTGAAAATTCATTTGGATATCGATAAAAAACAGGATAAAGCAAAGGCCCATTGGTTTGCTTATTCTGCCGATGCGAATGGGGTTATGTATTTAATGCCTCAAATAGGAGCACGTGCCCAATTACATTTTCCGAGTGCAGTGGAAGAAGAGGCTATCGTTATTAGCTCTGTCCGGGTAGACCCAGTCACACCTGAGGGTGGTCAAAAGCAGACGAAGAAAATGGCGGACACGACCGTTAAATCATTAGCGACCAATGCTGGGAAAGATGTGACATTAGGTGTTGGGGATATTACCTTTAGTGCAGTAGATGGGGTATTGGACTTAAAGATGGATGATGGAGAAGGTGTAACATTTCTTAGTAACAGTACCATCATGCTTGCAGCGGATGAAACACTTGACATTAGCGGGATGAAAGAGCTATCTGTAGAGGCGGAAGAGTGGATTGCCATTTCAGCAAAGGAGCAAAGTCATGTAATCCTTGCTGCTGACACACAGTTAATTAGTACACTTATTGATCAGGAAGGTACAGAGAAGAAAAGCCAACCTCCGAAGTTAAATGAAGAAGCAATCGAAGCTACGTCGAAAGTTGACGTCATTTTCCCCCAAAAGGCAGAGGTGAAAAAAGAGAAAAAAGGCTTTTTTAGTAGTTTATTAGATGGTGTAAGTTTGGCACTGGATGTAGCTGGATTCATTCCTGGTATAGGGACAATTGCAGATATTGCGAATGCAGGTATTAGTTTAGCTCGGGGAGACTATATGGGCGCAGCCATGAACTTAGTGGGGGCGGTTCCAATAGTTGGTGATGCAGCAAAAACAGCATACAAGGCCAAGAAAGCAGCAAAAGTGGCAGAGGCAGCGAGTAAAACGGCAAAGGCTGCGGATAAGGCAGTTGATGCCTCAAAAGCAGTTAAAGGGATGAAAGCAGCTTACACAAAAGTATCCAAGACGCTAGATACCGTATCAGCGGTAGCCAACAAGGGCTCAAAGAGCGTCAAGACAGCAGCAGATAAAGTCATCGCCTCCATGGACGAAGTGCTAGCTGTTTCGAAGGCAGTAGACGGTATGAAAGCAATGGCCAAAACAGAGCTAACGAAATTTAACCATGGGGTATTAAAGAAATTTAATTGTACTAAAGGGTTAAGTGATAAATTCTGTAAAAAAGGCTTTGAACCTGTTGATTTAATTACAGGACGAATGATATATGAAGGTGTAGACTTTGAGCTACCTGGACCAATCCCTCTTTCATGGGAACGAGCTTGGTACAGTGATAGTAGCAGGGTTGGCTTGTCAGGTCATGGTATGCACTTTATCTACGATCTTGCCTTAGAGATATTTGAGGAAGAAGACCTGATTGGGATTGTAGTAACAGATGGTCGTGCAGTTGGGTTTCCAATTTTACCAATAAATTTGCCATATTTTAATAAAAAAGAAAGAATGACCCTGATAAATACAGGGGAAGAGTATCATTTGTTTGAGCATGATACACGATTAATTTATGCATTCGAACAAGTAACAACCTCAACATACCGATTAAAAGAAGTAAAAAATGGGCAAGAGCACCATCTTCAATTCGCCTATAACAATAAAGGTTTCCTATCTCAAGTAACAGATAGCGTTGGCAGAATTCTAGATGTTACGACCAATGAGGCAGGAAGAATGACAGAAGTTGCCTTACGTAATCAGAACAATTGTGAAGTATTGGTGCGCTATGTTTATAATGATGTTCAGGATCTAATCGAAATTCAAGATGCATTAGGTCAGAGCACGCATATAACCTATGTGAATCACTTAATGATGCAAAAAATCGACCGCAATAAAAATAGCTTCTTCTGGCGCTACGATGGCCCAACAACAGGGGCAAGAGTAATCAAAACATGGGGAGATGGCAATGTTCTAGCAGGTGAGCTTGCCTATTTCGACGGCTATAATGAAATCACTAATAGTTTAGGACATACAAGCTATTACTATTTTAATAAAGATAACTTGTGTACGAAAATTGTCTATCCAGATGGCAGTGAAGTCAGCTATGAATATAATGAGGACTTTGAATTACTCCAAGAAGTAGATGAAGATGGCCGCACAACAACATTCAGCTATGATGAATGGGCAAATCCGGTAACCATCACTCTTGCAGATGGCAGTACATTATCCTCACAGTATGATACTAAGGATAGGCTCATTCAAGCAGTTAACGCAGAGGGCGGAAGTCGTCAGTGGATCTATAATGAAGACGGTACATTGCAGGCAATTATGTTAGAAGACGGTACAAAGACTGAATTTTCCTATAATGAGCATCGTTTAATTGACACAGTGACAAATGCGCAAGGTCATATGGTAAGCTTAGCGTATGATGCAGATTTGAACTTGAGCCAAGTGACATTACCAGACGGGACAAGCTCCACTTGGACATATGACCGCCGAGGTAACTGCATTAGTACAACCAATCCATTAGGGGCGACAGAGAAGTTCCGTTACGATCACTTGAATCGCCTTGTTCGCGCAAATCTTTCAGATGGTAACGATGTGCAATTACAGTACAATGCCTATGACGATATTATTTTTGCGAAGGATAACCATACGCAAGTTGCCTTTGATTACACGATTCTTGGTAGCCTAACGTCTCGAAAACAAGGTGGTAAGAAAGTACAATTCACCTATGATACAGAGGAGCAATTAACCGCTGTGATCAATGAAAGAGGCGAAGCGTATAAGTTTGAACGTGATACGAAAGGCCATATCATCAAGGAAATCGGCTTTGATGATATGGAAAAAACGTATGAGCGAAGTCCAGCAGGATTGGTTCAGCGCATCCAACGTCCAGGAAATCGTTGGACAGCGTATCAGCATGATGATCTAGGGAATGTCATACGATCAGACTACTATGATGGCACATGGGAAACGTTTGCCTATGACAAAAACGGCTCGCTACGAGAAACGGAAAACGAGCATGTAACCGTCAAGCTAGAACGAGACCCATCCAACCAAGTCATCAAGGAGTGGCAAAATGACCAGTGGATTGCCAGTAGCTATGACGAGTTAGGCAATCGCTCCCAAGTAACAAGCAGCCTCGGTGCCAAAATTGATGTCATGCGTAATGAGCTGGGCAATATCTTACAAATGACTGCCTCTCGCTCCGAGCAAGCCCAGTGGACAGCCTCGATGCAATACAATGAACTCGGGCAAGAGATTGAGCGAATCCTACCAGGGGATGTCATCAGTAAATGGCAATATGATATCACAGGTAGACCAACACACCATCGCGTAAGTAGTCAAAGCCGAAATACGCGAAGACGTGTGTATAATTGGGATGTGAATCACCAATTACGCAGCATGGTCAATGAGCTAACCGGTGTAAAAGTAACGTATGGTTACGACGAATTCAGTAACCTCGTCTGGGCCAATCAAGATAGTAAATTTGATTTCTTATACCGTAGCGTCGATGATGTCGGCAATCTATATGAAACAAAAGACAAAAAAGATCGTGTTTATGGTGCTGGCAGTAGATTACTAGAAACACAAGATGCCCAATTCTCTTATGATGAAGAAGGAAATCTCATAGAGAAAGTCGAAAAGAATGGAGATACGTGGAAGTACGAGTATTATGGCAATGGCATGATGTCGAAGGTCATTAAGCCAGATAATACGGAAGTGACTTTCAAGTATGATGCTCTAGGTAGGCGAATAGAGAAGCGTTCTGAGGATAAGGCAACGCAATTTGTATGGGATGGCAATACGATTCTGCATGAGTATTCCACGGAGAATGTTGCAGATACTTTAGAAAATCTAAATTCCTCACAAACCGATACTGCTATAGCAGATAATCTAGTTACATGGGTGTTCAATGATAGCTTCGTCCCTTCTGCAAAGATTACGAGTGAAGGTCATTATAGTATTATTAGTGATTATCTTGGAACACCTGTTGAGGCATATGACGAAGAGGGTAATAGGGTTTGGTCTGCTCAGCTTGATATTTATGGACGAGTGAAAGAGTTCACTGGTGAGAAAGACTTTATTCCATTCCGTTATCAAGGGCAGTATGAAGATGTAGAAACAGGATTGTATTATAACCGATTCCGATACTACGACCCAGAACAAGGGAATTATACTCAAATTGACCCGATTGGACTCGTGGGTGGGAATCCTACGCTTTATGGATATGTTAGTGATCCTAATATTTATATTGATATTTTTGGATTAAAACAAGGTGGTTCATATGCTGAGGTTAGAGCAACGAACATTGGAGGTCAGGTACATCATATGCCTGCAAACTCAGTTTCTCCAGTAAGTCATGCGAAAGGGCCAGCAATTTGGATGCCTACTCCAGATCATCTTGATACAGCTAGTTGGGGAAGTTATAACAAAGGGAAACAATGGAGAGCATACCAGAAAGAATTGATTGATAATGGAAAGTTTGGAAAGGCTATGGAAATCGATATACGAGACATACAAAGAAAATTTGGTTCTCAATTTAATGATGGGATAAGAGAAATGTTGGAATACGCAGGAGACAATGGGTATATAACCAATGCAGAACAAAAAAGATTAACAAGAAAATATTGTAGATGAGGTAGAAGTTATGAGAAGAGAGTTAAAAATATTACCCAAAATCGGGATAAACGAAGTGAAGCTATCTATGACATCTTCAGACTTAAACAATATTATAGGTGAATTGAATAAGAAAAATATCAATGAAAAAGAATTTTATCTTTATCATGATGATTATGTATTTCATCTAGTAGATAATGTTTTAGTAAGTATTTCTGTGAACAATCCAAAGATTATTTTCTTAAATGAAAAAAAATATGACTTAATAGATGAAACAAAGCAATTTTTATTTAAAGAAAATCCGTATTTTGTAGATGGATGTTATTTATTCCCTCAGCATAACATGTCAATTTACGGTTTGGATTTTCCTGATGAGGGAATTCAATTAACAATTTATTCTGATAACCAAAAACATATTTACGAGAAAAATATAAAATTCGCTTTTCAATTCAGAAGCATTGAAAATCAGCCAATAAACTTAAAATATGAAATAAATCCGTATCAATCTGTAGGATTATTAAAATTCGGCATGCAATCAAGTGAAGTTGGGAAAATATGGGGAACGCCATTAAAAATAAGCACGAATAGTAAAAAGGGTATAACTACAGAAAACAGGACGAATAGTCAAGCAATGTATAATGAAAAAGGACAGTTAATTCAACTAGCTTTAAATTGTAAAGAGGATGTTTTTATTGATAATAAAATGTTATCAAAATTCGGGTCTAATTTGGATATTTTAAAAAATGAAGAGTATTTTATAAACAGAAACTATAAAATATATTTTAAATTTGGAATTGCATTAGACAATTTAGGAAACCTTTCTTCTAATGATTTTGTTTATGTTTTTGCAGAAGAAATGATTCCCCATTGGAAAAATATATATCGCCCTTTAATCTAACGATAATCCGAAGGCAGAGAGTTGCAATTCTCTGCATTTTCGTTAAAAACCTAACTTTTTTTATATTTTACTACTTTTTAAAAGAATAGCATAAATCCAAAGAACTGGATTTATTGTTATTCTTTCTTTTAATTTCCCTGTTGAGTGAACAGTTAGAAAAATGGTGAATTAGTGTAAAACATATTTAATGATCCCGAAAGAAGTGAGGTATAATGTTCTGCTACTTATTCCCTGTTAGGGAATGGTGGAACAGAAATTAGCTCAGAAGAATCAGACTTGTCCAAACAGAGGCTGATATAATAAAAGCTTTTGAAGATGCAGGCGAAGATCTTGCAAATAAAATAAAAAGTCCCGGTTGTTTAAAATAAGGGGTTAAAGAGAGGAAATTATGGTTTTTGACAAAGTTTATTTCAATAGAAGCTTTAGATTTATTAACATAAATCCAGATGTAGAGGTAGTTGATATCGAGGATATAAGAAGGCAAGAAACAGACAGTGTGTCAGTTTCACATGATACAATAAAACACAAGTTTGAGAATTTAAAAAATCTTAATGGCATATCAAATATTAGAGGGCTTAGATTAAACTCTTATGATTATAAATCCTTAAATGAACTAAAAAATTATAGTTCATTAGAATACTTTAACTTTTTGGGGAAAACTGATGAAGTAATTCCTTTTTCGGAATTAAATTCATTATGGTGTGTATACTTAAATTACGATAAAAAAACATGTAGTTCAATTTTTCAAAACAAGAATATAGAGTACTTATTTATTGATAATTATAGTGGCGATTCATCTGAAGAGTTCAATATATTTACAGAAGCTAAAAGAATAGGGTTAGTAAAAACTAAAATATTAGAATTTGAAGCTCTTAAGTACATGCCTTCCTTAGAGCACCTAGGAATAAGTTATAATTCTAAAATGACTTCTTTAAAGTGGGTTGAAGAGGGAAAATCATTAACTTTAATAGGTTTTCAAAATTGTAAAAACATTGAGGATTGGAGTTCAATTGGAAATGTCTCTAGCATAGAAAAAATAATAATTGAGAGCTGCGGTGAAATTCCTTCATTAGATTTCCTTCATCAGCTACCTAATTTACAAGAAGTTCGTATTATTGGAACAACAAGTATAGGGGATGGGAAAATAAAAAATATAATGAACCATAAAACTCTTAGATATTTATTTCTACCGATTAAGAAAGAATATGATATTAAACTAGGCGACTTAGAGGATTTTAATATTCGCTAGAAAAATTGTTACTTGGTTTGAAATGTACCAAGAAAAATTAATGCAAGTATTGATTCTGAAATATGTAAAGAGGACTTAATAAGTCTCCTTTACATATTTTTTTGTAGACAGTAGTAACTTAACTTTCTCTCCGTATCTTAGAAAGATTTGAATACAAAAAACTTTGGAAGAAGATATGGTATTAAGAATTTATTGCTCTATTGAAAACGATATATATTCATAGGACAAGAGGTTTGCAACTCACTATAATACAATACCATTTAGAACCAAACAGCTCTCTGTTTGTATTTTCATTTAATTTAAAATGTCTATCAAAATACATCAAAATTTATGATGCACTAGGTAGTCGTGTAAGAAGAGTTCTGACAAGAAGACAATGAGATTCTTGTGGGATGGGAATACGATTCTACATGAGTATTCCACGCAGAATGTTGCAGATACTTTAGACAATCTAAATTCTTCACAAACCGATACTGCTATAGCAGATAATCTAGTTACATGGGTGTTCAATGATGGCTTCGTCCCTTCTGCAAAAATTACGAGTGAAGGTCATTATAGTATTATTAGTGATTATCTTGGAACACCTGTTGAAGCCTATGATAAAAAGGGAATAGGGTTTGGTCAACTGAACTTGATATCTATGTACCCACATGTAGGCGGGACTGATGACTTTAAAAAGGATACAGGTTTTAAATATGGTTCGTCAGAAGCGGTTGTGGAAGCAACTAAAAGATGAAATAAATTAAAAGGAGGGTGTGTAACCTAAATGAACAACAATTTTAAAAGTAATTCTAATGAATTTTTTAATAATGATATTTTATTTGAGAATTCTTGGAAGAGTATATCGCTTTCCCAAATAAATGAAATTGTACCTGATGAGTTTCCAGGTAAAAAAGATTTTATAAAGTTTTACCTTACTACTAATGGTGGTGTGTTTTCTAAAGGGGCATATATTTATCCTGATAATTTTTATGAAGCTTCAAATAAGGATTATTATTCTATAGAAATTGGTAGTTTTTTTCATATTCCCTTAATCGAAGATGAGGAAGATTCTGATTATACAACATCTATTGAAAGAGCAAAAGATAGAAGGATAGATTATTCTGAGGAATTTGAAGACTTTGTTCTATTTCATATTCCTTTTGCTGATAATCATGCAGATAATGATTTTTGGATTGATATTCAAACAGGAGAAATTAAATACATGGATTATGAAGTAAGTTACGACCCTGAGAATGCTATTATTGTTGCACCTTCATTTCTTGATTTTTGCAAGCATATTCAGGCAAAACTTAAGTAAGATAATATAGTTTTCAGAAACATGTGTAAGAGGAAATAAGACTACGAGGGCATCTAGAGCGTTATATGATTATCTGGATTTTTAGGTTGTACAAACGATATTGTTGTTGTAAGGATGATGTACACTTTATCCTAATGTTTTGTTTCTTAAAGATTTCAAGATTCTTTCTGAAGTTGTGAGCTTTACTACGATTGAACTAGTAGTAAATATTTATGATGAATATTTCCAAACATAGGTAAGAAGACGCTATTAGCACTTCTTTACCTATGTTTTTGTGTATTAGAGAAGAATTAATGTGTCGTGTTTTTAGTGTTTAATCTATCTTTGGACGTTCAAAGTTATTAAAATTTTCATAACGGAACTTCTCCTTAGTGGATTGTTTGCGCTATTTACCTCGCATTCATATGTTCAGGTTGAACTTGTCTCTTATGGAAAACTAACTTGGCCTATTATTGACACAGATGTTTTTGGGTCTTGTTATTGTAATTATTCCTAATTCTGAAATGGATGATTGGTTCTTATTAAAAGAGAATGGAATAACTTCTAATTAAGGCGTTATATAAGAATATATAAAAATTGCTAATAGGTTGGAGACCACTGAAGATTTAATGGAGCAAAAGAGAGAAGGATGTTAAAATTTGGATGAGCGGGGTGTTGTTAATGAATGTATTTAGATTTGTAACTGATGATGATTTTAAAGATTTAACCTTTTTAAATAAGGACTATGTTCGTCTTTTTTCAACTTTTACAGGGCAAAAAATTACTCTGGATTGGAACGAAGAGGTATTTGGTATTTCAGAAGATAAACTGAATAGAGGAAAATTGTTAGATTTTGATTCACGTTGTTATGGAGCTACATTAATAGTAAAAAAGAAATTAGAAAAGCTTTTTATTGATGAATTTTCAGAAATTATAGAAACCTTCCCCATAAAAATCAAAGGTATTTCAGAGGAGTATATATATATAAATATAACAAATGTTATAACAGCAATTAATTTTGATGGTTTAGATATGCAAGAATCTCTTGCAATGTTGCGAGGTGAAAACATCAGATTTAATTTAGAAAAAATAGAAAATGAAACTATTTTTAGAGATATTAGAATTAACAACTTTTATTTCTGTACACAAAATTTTAAAGTTTTTATTGAAAAAAACGGCATTAATGGATTGCGTTTTATGAAAGTAGGGAAAGGACATAGAATGTTAGATGAATAGCATATGTTAAAATTTTCCTTATACAGGATTTTATGCAAAGTGAAGAATAAACCAGGTAAGTAAAAATACTGCTACATCAGCGTTTATGTTGCCTGTATAAAAAGGTGTATAAAAAATGTTCATAATAAAACCACGAAACATTGATGTAACAACATTCGTGGCTTTTCGGTGTATTTCCAAACTTACATTTGGGAACGTTATTGGCTTTATGAATGTATATGTTATAAATCCTTGTTGCACTAAAGCACCCTTCCAGCACTTTATTGGGAATATGAGTACTAATATTCCGTAATTCGCCAACCTGTTTCCTCATCCCAAATGGCATCCGTATCATCTAGATGCACATGCCAATCACCATTAGAAATACTTCTTCTAATATCTGTCAAACAGGTCAACCAATAAAACAGTACATGCAATGTATCTTCAAAATTATCTGAAAGTGGTAGCTTTGTTGAACCTGCAAAGATCACTGTTGGTTCATCCTGATCATAGTCATAAACACAAAATGTTTCTCCAATATCCTTTCTTTCAAAACCTGCATTGTATTCATCAATGATAGCCGTTATCTGTTGCTCCTCAATGTTGGTAAGGTTATGGTTTCTCATACAAGTGTAATAAACAGAAACTCCCATGCTACATTACTCCTTTATTAGTTTTAAACCTACGCCGTAAAATGCACCCAAAGCGTGGAAAGCTTTCCTCGTAGAGGATTTGGGAACGTTATTTTGTCTAATTGGTAAAAGAATAACTAATATAGGAGAAATAATATACATTATATCCCCTATTACTGCTAAAAAAATCCAATTAATTTAGCGTATCAAATCTTCCCAAAGCGCAGTTGGGTCACAATTCTTTCCTTCACGTTGTAAATCCACACAAATCTGACGGGACTCCAACAAAACAAGCTAATCCTGTTTCATGGCCAAACGATCATATATCAATCATTTAGTATTTTTGTTGTCACTTTGCTCGAATTGTAAAGAAAAAAGATACAAATAAAGTACAGAAGGATAAAAAGGTACCTTAATTAGAATATCAATTTCTTGAATTGAAAGCTATCGAACGAAGGGACTGAAAGTAAAACAAGGAAAATTTTACTTAAAAAATACAAATTATACAAGATTTATTGATATAACTATCTCGAATTAGGCAGTAATGAGAGGACAAGAATTTTAAAGGAAAGAGCATAAGGGAAATCTGCTATCGCCCCAAGTGATATTTAGATTTCCCTTATGCTCTTTCTAACATTTTTTGGGGATTTCCAGAAGTATTTTTAATTAAGGATCACCCGTAAATTTTTTTACGTGTTTGATTTTACAAGTCTTTTTCTGTTTCAAAGGGATAATAATTGAACCTTTAAAAAACACTAATGCTTCCAATTCTAAACGGAAGGCATTAGTGTTTTGTTTATTATTTACTCTTTAAAAAATTAATCTCTTTCTTTAAATCTTCTAGTGTCTTGCCTGCTATAAAATCAGTTATTTGCCCATTAACTTCATTTGAAATAGAGAGAGTTGTTGTATCACTTATATTTATATCATCTGTAAAATCGTCTGGATTATAATCGATTAGATTACTATTTAATGTAGCAGCTTTATTAACTGTATTGGTATCAATACTAATTAAATAAGGTTCAATTGCTCTTAAGTAGATATTATTGTTGGTATCAAAACTTTTCTTTAAGAATACAATGTATTTTTTACCGTATTCTGGTTATATGAATGAAGGATCCTTATTTTCTAATTTATGAATGGTCACTTCTGACGGTTCCTTTATTAAAATACCTTCTGGAGAAATGATTTCATCACCAGATGTTTCTTCATAGTCAATTATTTCTGATTATCTATGATTAACTCTTATTTCTTTAGTTTGCAAGTCTCCTGCTAATACTTCATCAACTGTAAAGTTATATAATTTTCCTTCGATATAATGATCCATAGCTTCTTTGTATAGATCAGATAATTGGTGTCTATATAAAAGAGGTGGGTAAATTGAAAATAAAAAAATTATTCTATGGTTTGATCGCATTAGCTTTATTCATGATTATGGGATGTAATATTCAAGGGGGAACTACAACAGTATCAATTGACAGTATAGATGCCGAAGAAGTTTTAACATTAGATTCTGATGCTGATTTTTTTCAGTATGATGGAGTTATCTACAAAGCTAATATTGATTGGGTTGAAGAATTGTCTTTAACAAAAGATGTTCAAATCAGTAAATAAAAACAAAAAATGATGCTAATACAGATTTTAGAGATGAGATGTCGAATAAACTTCCTGTTGGTACAAAGATTTTTTCCACCAAAGAACGAGGAGATATTTTAATTGTTGAATCTGAAAGAGAAATCAAAAAATATCTTGCAATTGTTGAAGGGTAAACAAAATTCCTTGTTCAACAAACGTGGTGCTTTAATTGAATAGATGAATGATGTATCCATCTCATACGAGGTGGTCTTTTTTATTTATACAGTGCCAAAACTTAACAGTATTGTCTTGTTAGGTATGCAAAGAAAGATGCTGAGGTTTTCATATTAGGTGAAATACCTAGAAATGCTATACTATTCATAAAAAGGGAAGGTGTATTTAAATTATGAAAATTGATTATGGAAGTGGAATTAACATAATAATAAATTCTTTAACAAAACTACTACAATAAGCAATTCAACAGTGAAAAGGAACAGAATTGAAGACGCCGTTCAAGAAATTGCTCAATTGGCTAATGAATTGTTTGATTGTTAAAAATATGCGAATTAAAGAGTTTTTAGCCATTTTATATTGATGGAAAAAATGTATTTGGATATTCCGAAATGGAGGTTAGCAGTGGTAGTGAGTCACGCAAGGACTAATAATAGTCTATTTTACTATAAATGTGATAATATTGAATTTTTAAAAGGTTGTGGACAATTATATACAGAATTTGATGATGGCGTTGCAACTAGGCAGATCAACATAATTAACAACGATATGTATAGTTCTTCATCATTGCACGATTGGAACGAAGATGTTGGATTTTTATTGTATGACGGACATATCGATAGTTTAGATTTAAGCGATAGTGTACCTATTACTCAATTAGAATTTGAGAATAAATGGCAGGAAGGAATTGTAGCTAACAAATCTCAAATTAACTACTTAAAGGGCGATGCTTCGCTTCCTTTAGAAGAACAAACACTCATCATTCATGTTGTCAATATTTTAGGAAAATGGGGAAAAGGTTTTGTTTTATCTTTATCAAAGCAATTCCCTTTTGCCAAAAATGAATATGTAAAATGGTCTAAGGATAAAGAAACTTTTGGGTTAGGAGAAGTTCAGTTTGTATGTGTAGACCAGCAGAGAGCAACTTTTGTTGCCAATATGCTTGCACAACATGGTGTGAGGAAAAATGATAAAGATCATACAACCTATATTGATTATGATGCACTTCGATTATGTTTAAGAAAAGTTGCGAGATTTGCATTAATAAATAGATTATCGATACAGATGCCTAAAATTGGTTCAGGTTTAGCTGGAGGAGATTGGGAAGAGATTGAAAAAATAATAAATGAGGAATTAATTTATTATAAAATTAAATGTACTGTTTTTGAATTGTGATAAATTAAATAAAAGTAGGGGTGGCATTTATGGTAGATACACAATTGAGGGAGCGTGTGTTTGACACTTTATACGGTGGGATTATCGGTGATCTAATGGGCGTACCAGTCGAATTTAAACAAAGAGGAACGTTCCGTGTGCAAGATGTGATGGGGTATGGTACTTACAATCAACCACCTGGTACTTGGTCTGATGATACTTCTCTAACACTCTGCTTGGTAGAAAACATTATTGAAAAAGGCGATACCAAAACATTGATGAACAAATTTGTGCAATACATGGAGCATGGCTATCTTACACCATTTGGCGAAATGTTTGATATTGGAATTACTACAGCGGAAGCCGTTTCCAACTATAAAAAAGGTGTTCCGCCAGCACAATGTGGTAAAACGGGCGAGTTTGATAATGGCAATGGTACACTAATGAGGATAGCTCCTTTAGTATTCGTGGTCATGCATGAGTTAGATTTTGCTAAAAGAAAAGAATTAGTTCATCAATATACAGAGATTACTCATGGTCATCCGCGTTCCATAGTAGGGTCCATCATTTACATTGAGCTATTATTAAGCTTATACCAAAATAATTCACTAGAAGTGGCCTTAAAAGAGGTATTTGACTTACTGCAAAATAATTTACAAAATGAAATGAAAGCAGAGTTAGATGCTTACACAAGGATTTTTCATGAAAACTTTTTAAATACGCCTGAAGACGAGATTAAATCAAGCGGCTATATTGTTCATTCGCTAGAAGCGGCTATTTGGTGTGTAGGTAATTCTACAACATTTAAAGAAGCGATTCTGATGGCAGTTAATTTAGGAGAAGATACGGATACCGTTGGAGCCATTACAGGTTCGATAGCGGGTATGTATAAACAGTTGGATAAAATTCCGGAAGAATGGTTAGGTAAAATTGTCAGTAAACAAAAGGTTGATGACTTAATTTTGGCGTTTTATGCGTATTGTGCAGCACAGGTGTAAAGAGAATGTAAACGAAAGGGTGTGTCAAAATGCTTCCAATACATAATGCAAATTTACCAGCTACAGAGAACGACATTCTACAAGTCGAACATAGTATGTCATGTCAACTCCCAACCGTTTATAGACGAGTCCTACAAGAGGTGAATGGTGTATCACTGGCTAATGGAGTGTTAATATATGGTACGGAGGAATTGATAGAAAGAAATGAGACTTGGGAAGTGGAGGAATATGCGAAAGGCTATATAGCTATTGGTGACGATGGTGGTGGAATGGTATTTTTAATGGCCATTCAGGGGAATGATTCTAGCGTTTTTGCAGTAGATAGCGGAGATATGAATCCACAACATGCCACGGTGGTCACTATGGACTTAAGTAAGTGGCTACAAAATGGCTGTCAGTAAAATAAATTAATCAGTATAAATAGTTGAAGCTTATTCCTATCTTTGGAATGGGCTTTTTTAATTGAATTCTATGTCTTTTCTTGGAGAAATAAAGCTAAATTATTACATATTCTATTAATTATTTGTATTTTTTAGAAAATTATGTTGAATTATTGGAGAGCAGTAGTATAATGAAATTATAGTTACAAAATTGGTTAATAATTCCTTTGTTCAAGGAGTTTTTAGCAAATTATGTAATTATAAATTAAAACTAATGAAATGAGGCGATATTTTATGATTAACATGATTCAATATTTAGAGCAAAATCCGTCGTTGGTAACATTGTTAAAAGAAAAAAAAGCTTCTTTAATTGGTGTAACAGAGCTTGAACAAAAAGCAATTTTGGATTCGTTTGATGAAGAACTGAACGTTGAAAATCGTTTGTGGAATTAAAGTTAAAAAACAATAAATGGTTTTGGTTTACTATAGGTGTATATTTAATAATAGGGCTCTATTTATTATTTATTATTTATAGTAAACCTTTTATTAATATAGAAGTTAAAGAGGAAAATGGCTTTTGGAAAATAACGAATCCTTATTATAAAGATTGGGCTAAAAAGAGTCAAATAGCACCTGGAGATATTGTATTAAATATAAACGGTAAGGAAATAAATAAAATAACTAATATTAAATATGATTTAGTTATCAGATCTGCGAATGAATTAACAATATTGAAAGCTAACGGAGAATCCAAGAAAATAAAAGTTAAGCCATCTGATATTAGGGAACAGTTTTATTCTGTTCTCCTTGTACCAACATGTTATTATTTTTTATCACTGCTAATCTGCATTTATTTATATTGGAAACCTAAAAATACCATTTTAATTAATTTACTAATTTTATTTATATTATCTGTTTCTTTGGCATATCTAAGTATTGGTGCTTCAGGTATATTAAATGCATTTGGAATTATTATAAATCGTGGTAGTATGCTTCTCTGTCTTGTTCTTTTGCTGCACTTTTTAAAAGAGTATTTTGTTTTTTTGGATATAAGATGGTTGTTTTTTAAAAATATTAAGATATTATATGTACTCCCTTTTATTGTAACAATTCTGAGTATATTAGGTATAATAATTGACGGTATTCACACGATAGTATCTAGCATAATATTAGGTACATTTTTCTTATTACTTTTAGCTATTCTTAGTATTATGATTATCAGTTACATGAAGTATAAAGTACCTGAACTTAAAATACTTTTAACTAGTATCATAATTCCGTTTATACCTTTCCTTTTACTATATGCGCTACCAGAGATTTTTTTCCATAAACAAGTACTTTCCGCTGATATAAGTTCGATGTTTCTATTACTAATTCCATTCAGCTTTATATTTACACAACTTACTGAACGTATTTTTGATATGGAGTATTTCATTTCTCGATTACGTTATTATTTTAATTTTTCTTTTGCTTTTACACTATGGCTGTTATTGGGGCTGTATTGGCTTACGGATCTTTCGATTACACGCATGACGGAGATTTTCTTTTTTGCTTTTCTCTCGTTAATGGCCCTGTTTTACATGAAGGAGCGGATTGATTATCGTAAGCGGAAAATCCTTTTCTCTACGAAAGGGGACTACATTCATCGCCTGTATACTACCGTTGATAGTATAGGTCGAGTGGTCAAAATCGAAGATCTATTGGAGAAATTTGTGCAGGAGGTTGTGCTCCAGCTTGAAATGGAAAGTGTTTATGTTCTGACCTATGATTTTCAAACACATCAGGTGACGTTAACGAATAAATCGAAGGAATACACGCAGCATCAAATTGATGAGGTCCTTGTCGAGCGTTTAGGGCTAGGGGATATTAAAAAAACAGATCATTTCTATATCGCCTTTATTCATCAAGATGCGAATTATAAACGAATCCTTGTTGTTGACCATAATAAATCGATTTATCTAAAGGATGAGGAGTTGTTATGGCTTGAATTGTTATTGCTCTATTTAAACAATTTTATTGAAAATACGAAAATGGTTGAGGAGCTTTTAAATCAGTTAAAGCATATGAAAGAGGCTGATAATCGACAACTACCGTGGCTCAATAAATTACTTTGGCTACGCTTCGAGGAAGAAAAATATCAACTTGCTCAGGAACTTCATGATACGATTTTACAGGAACAGCTTCATATTGCTAGAGAAATGGATGTCCTTATGCATACAAAGGAAAAAGAGGAGATCCCAGCGAGACTCATAAAGCTGCATGAACATATGGTAACTTCCTTGAATGATTTAAGGGGCTACTGTGAAAATTTAAAGCCACCACTTCTCGATACGTTAGGATTAAATGCCGCCCTTGAAAAACTGATTCAAAAAATTCATAAACGAGCAAATTTTGTGTTGGTTTATACGATTGATCGACTTTATTTAGAGGATGAACGGTTAAACTTAATGATTTATCGCTTGTTCCAAGAATTGTTAAACAATGCTCTAAAACATTCCAATGCGAATACCGTTGAAATCTATTTATTAGGCACTGAAGAAGGTTTTGAAATTTTGTATACCGATGATGGGGTAGGCTGTAATATAGATGACATTCTACTTGCGGATTCTATGGGCATTCAAGGTATGCAAGAGAGGGTTCAGGCTTTTAATGGGAAATTCGCCTTAGATAGCAAAGTAGGTGAAGGACTAACCATTCGTATACAAGTTAGTGAAACCAATCAAACGCATCCTTATACGTATAGTACGCTGAACCGGCCAACTTATATGATACGAGGATAACCAAATGAGGTGTAAGCACATAGGCATATACTTATTTCAACCTTTTAATCTCTTCGTAGAGGCTACGAATGCGGATTAGAAGGCTTTTGTTTTTTGATATCTTTTACTTTTTGAGAGGGTTGATCAAAAATAAAATATTATCATCAAAAAAATATTGTTTTATAAGAGAAGAATAGAGAGAAAATACACTTTTTACAATTATTTCTCCAGAACAAAGGAAATTATAGCAGCAAGACCGATATAATTCATTAGAAGGATTAAGGAGGTCAATAGATTTGAATAAGAAATTATTTTTAACAGCAGCAGCCGTTCCAGTAGCACTCATTGTACCAGCTGTAGCAAATGCAGCAGAAACGGTTTCGATTAGTGGTGAAAATATTGTCAATGGAACATTAACAGTTGAGCAATTACCTAATAATGCGGTGGTCAATGTCTATCAATGGTATTACCTAGAGGACATTACGAGTGAAGATAGTTCAAATTCAGTAACAAATAAGCCGATTTCTGGCGCAACTTCGCGATCATTTAAAGTTCCAGTTGAAGCAGCTGGAAAATCAATCTTTGTAGAAGCAACTACAATTGACGGTAAAAAGTTTCAAAGTGAGCCACGTGATATAAAAGCATTAGACTTGGATATCACTATCCCAACTTTGGAGGGTCATTCCTCTTCCAGTTTTGTAGCACCTGGTGAAACGGTGAAAGTAGCTGGCGTTTCTGTTACAGATAAGGGTGGTGCCAAACTACAAAGTGACCAAATTACATATAGTTATCAATGGTTTTATAAGCTTGGCGATAATTCCTTCACAATTATTGAAGGTGCCGCTGGGAGTACATATACAATTCCAAAGGACGCCGTTGAAAAAGGCATCAAGGATATTAGCGTCACTGTTAAAGCAAAAGTAGGTCTTTCTTTTGTGGAATCTAAACTTTCAAATACCATTACTGTATCGACCGTACCTACTGATACGTTAACAAATGAAATTAAAGCATTACTAATCCATGATAATAAATACAATGTATCAGATTTTGAATCATTCGAAGCCAAAATAAAGGAATTAGAAAGTAAGTATCAAGCTTTATCGGCACCAGCAAAAGCAAATGTGTCCAATTATGATGTTCTAAAGAGAGCCCTCGCTGATGTGGCAGTACTCAATAAATTAGAAGAAAAAGTAGATAAATTACAGGACGTGAATGAAAAGGATCGACCTAAATATATTCAAGAGATGGAAGAGGCCTATAATAAGCTTGATCAGTTACAACGCAGCTTAGATGCGAATGAAGTCCTTTATACGAACATTAAAAATTTATTAAATGAGCCAAATGATCTGGAGGAAATTTCAGAAGTTCGACGATTAAATCAAGCTATTGTTCATTTACTATCCTACGAAAATTCTCTTGCACAATATGTACCTTCAGATAAGGATACCCTAAAAGCGTTAGTGACTAGCATTGAAGAGGATATCGCAAAGTTATCCCCAAATTATCGTGGGGCAATTCAAAATCAAGCTATTTTAACAGAAGCTAAATCAGATATTAAAAAAGTGGAGCAATTTATTAAATCCTTTGATAAATTATCGGCAGACAATACACCGAATAAGCAAGTTACTGTGGCGAAGTCCATTCGATCTGCCTATGAAAAATTGACGTATAAGCAATTAAAATTAGTATCAGACAAGTATGTACAGCTTTTAGCGACAGCGGAAAGTGCTGAAGTGAGTCAAATTGCCGCATTAAATCATGATATAGAGAGCTATATTGGCGATGATATCTATCCAATCAATCCATCAGCTAGCTCATGGCAGAGTCATGTCAATAATGTCAATCGTATGATTAAAGAATATAAGAGCTTAACGAAAACATCGGCAGCTCAAATTGTTGGCTATGACAGTCTTGTTACTTTACAAAAAGATTTAAAAGCAGCTGAAAAAGTGATAAAAGATATGGACGCTTATCAAAAATTATCTCGAACAGCTGGCGTGACAGAAAGTAAACTGAATTCAAGCTATACGAGTGCTCTCAAAGCTTATAATAAGCTTACGACTTTACAACAGTCCCTTGTCTATAATGCCGATGACTTTTTACTGAATACGCCTAAGGTTTCGATTGATGACAATGGTAAAGTGCCTGCTGATAAGGCTGCTGCGGAAGCATTGAAGGCCGAAATAGCTAAATTTGCAGATGTCACTACCTTTACATTCAAACAATTAGAATCCGCAACTGATAAAGCGTCAGAAACGTATAAAAGTCTATCGTCAGGTGCAAGAAAATATGTGACGAATTATTATTTATTAACAGCAGCAAAGAAGGATATTTCAGGTGTGAATTCATTCCATAAAAAAGTCCAGACAGCTAAAGAAGAAACAGATGCTGCTAAACAAGCTAAAAAAATTGAAACAGTGCAAAAAGCGTATGCTAAATTACCTTCGAATCAACAACATTTAGCAAAAGAGCAATATGAGGCTTTATTAAATAATCAAATTATTGATGAAAATGCGCCGAATATTACACAGCTAAATCATGATATTGCAAGCATTTTAGCAAATGATCTTTATACAGTTTCCATTGATAGAATTAAAAATCTATCGACACAGTATAGTAGCCTTAGCTCAAGTGATAAAAAATTAATTACAAATTATGATATTTTAAAAGTAGCATTGGCGGATGTCAAAAAGGTAGAATCCTTTATGAAGACTTATGAGAAATCGTTTAATAATAATCCAAGTACAGTCATCAAGGCATTTGAAAAGCTGACGTCTAAACAAGTGAGCCTGATTGATGCTGCGACTAGACAGTTGATTATTGATAAGCAGAAAGGGCAACAGCAAACAAATGAAAGTGCTTTGCTGTTAATTGAGTCTATCAATTCTCTAGTTGTAAAAGGTGAATATATAGCTGGGTTAGAGGAAAAAGTGAAAGAAATTCGTGCGATTTATGATCAATTAAGTGCTACTGATCAGAAGATCGTAAAAAATTATTCGAAGCTGACACAGGCGGAAGGGGATTTGAAAAAGGTAGCAGACGTTCATGCTCTATACGTTCCAACGGATGGAGATGAGAAGGCTCGCAAAGCATGGCAAACTGCCTATGGTAAGCTGTCAAAGAAATTAGAGTTACTTTATAACAACATGTATCCAACTGAACAATAATAATTACTACAAGAAGCCCCGATGGATTTTCGGGGCTTTCTTTATAGATAAAGTCATTATTATTTGTCTAGTAAATTCAATGTTCGCTATACTATGTACTACAGAGAATGAAATTTTTTACATAAACGATTGTAGTTTCACAAAGAAGGTAGGAACAAAAGATGTATAAAATAGGTGTTGTTGGTCCCGCTAAATCGGTTGAGAGAATTATTGCGTTAGCACGGGAAATTGAACAGGATATGGAGTTTATTCCGTATATTTATGAAGTGGCAACGGAAACAAAGCATCTTGTCGAGACCTATAATCAGGATGTGGATTTCTGGCTATTTTCTGGCTACATCCCCTATAAGCTTGCCAGTCAAACGAATGTTTCCAAGGATAAATTGACTCATATTATTTTTTCCGAAGCAGCTATTTATCGGGGCTTTTTAGAGCAGTCCTATCAACAAAAAAAGTTTATTGAAAATGTCAGTATCGACATCATCCCATCGCCTTCCCAAATGGCGTCAGAGAGTCTTGCGGAAATTCAGCATAATGTCCATCACATGTATTTAAAGGAATTTGATGTGGCTGTTAATCCACAAGAGCTATTTGATTTCCACTATGATCTCTGGCAGGCGGGCAAAATCGATTTTGCGATTACTTGCTATCCTTCTGTTGATGAAGAGCTGAAAAAACGAGGTGTGCCGTCTTATTGGGTTTCACCGACCAAAACGGAAATTTACCATACCGTTCAGCTTTTTACAGAAAAAATCAAAACGTCCTATTATAAAGAGACCCAAATTGGTGCAGTTATGCTGGAAATAAAGGACTTCGATTCATTAAAAGAAAGAATGAAGAAAGGGTACCGTATACAGTATTTAGAATTGCGCATAAAGGAAAACCTGCTTCAGCTCTGTGAACAAATTGATGGCTCACTGATTGAAGAAGGGAATGGAAAGTATACTATTTTTAGTACAAGGGGAGCCATTGAAGGACAAATCCAATTTTTACAGGAAAAAATGTATCAGCTGTCCATTGAAATGGAAGCGAAGGTAACGGCAGGCATTGGTTTTGCTCAAACGGTGTTCAATGCTGAATTACATGCTCATCGAGGATTAAGACAGACGAAGGAAAATGAAGCGGTAGATATTGTTATGATTCAGGATGATGGAACAATTATTGAATCCGTAGGGAATGTAGAAGAGCTTACGTATTCCTATCGAGCAGAAGACCCTTTTATTTTAGAAAAACTAAAAAAAGGTAATATTAGTGTAAAAACGTACATGAAAATTTATGCGCTTGTGCAGAAAATGCACTGGAAGCATTTTACGACAAAGGATTTAGCGACACAGCTTCAGATGAGTGAAAGAAATGCCCAACGAATCGTGGCAGATTTATGTGGAGTGGATTTAGCGAGAATTTGTGGAGAAGAATTACAGCATACTCGTGGTAGGCCGATAAAAATGTATCAGCTTGTTTAAAAATAATGAAGATGTCCCAAGCCAAAAATGGTTTGGGGCTTTTTTTGTCCTTTAAAAACTGATTTATCAAGGAATTGTGAACCTTTTAAAGAGATGAATGTTCGTTTACAAAGACGATTATCTATTAGAAATTTTCAAAAAAATATTGTTTTTTCATAGAAGTTTGATTATTATACGAATATATAACGAAAATGTCGGTATATAAAAGGGGTTTTATTTTACTAGATATTACAAGGGGGCAAAGATCATTAAGGAAAAAAAGCAGTGAAGTAGAGACTGCAATGTTAGAGAATGTTTTGAGATATGGGAGGGATATGAATGTTAACAAATGAAGTAACTAAAAAATCTAGAAATGTTATCCTTGCGCTATTATTTTTGGGCTGGTCTTTAGGAAACTTAGACCGTTACATTATGAACTATGCAGTTGTTTCAATTACAGGTGATTTGCAATTAGATGCATCCTCTACGGGTATTATTTTAAGCGCTTTCTTTTTAGGCTATGCCATTATGCAAATACCAGGTGGCTGGCTTGCTGATAAATTTGGCGCAAAACGAATCTTACTGTTGGCTGTTATTATGTGGTCTATTTTCACCGGTCTAACAGCAATTGCTTGGTCATTAACGGCTATGATTGTGATTCGCTTTTTATTTGGCATTGGAGAGGGTGGATTTCAGCCAGCGAGCTCTAAGATTATTGCGACGATTTTCCCGAAAGAAGAAAGAGGAAGAGCCATGTCCATCATGCTTACTTCTGGAGGGATTGTATCATTAATTGTGCCGCTGCTAGCTGCTTATTTATTAGGAACGATTGGTTGGCGCATGATGTTTATTATTATCGGGTCGATTGGAGCGATTATTGCCTTATTATACTGGAAGTATATTCAGCTTCCGAAGGCTGAAATAGTAGAAGAAGCTGGGACAAATCATCCTACTACAAAGGTAAATTTTAAAGAATTATTGAAAACACCACTTATGTGGAATTTGATTATTGCATATTTTTGTATTTATGCAGTGAACTGGGGATTAGTTTCTTGGATTCCTACGTATCTTCAGAAAAATCGTGGTTTGGATTTAATGTCCATTGGCTGGGCACAAACAATTCCTGCTATTACAACGATTATCGGTGTGTATGGCAGCGGATTTATTATTGATAAGCTACCAAGAGGAATGGAGAAGGTACTAGGGTCCATATCCTGTGCTGTCATCGGCATATTATTGTATTTAATGTTTACGGCCAAAACAGTGACGTTATTTATTGGTTATCAAACAGTTGTTTCGATCTTTATAGCGTTCGTCATTACGTTATTACCTGTTATCGTACTGAAGAAATTACCTTCTTCAATTACAGGTTCGGCAATGGGTATCGCCAATACAGGTGGACAGTTAGCAGGTTTTGTTACACCTATGGCCATTGGCTTTATGGTAGATGCTTTTAATGGTTCGTTTGATGCGGCATTTTGGATGTTGATTGGCTTTGCGCTCATCTGTATTGTGTCCATTGTCACGCTTAATGACCAAAAAGGGACTTTATTGAAAGCATAAAAAATTGGAGGGACTTTAATGAGTTTTCACGAAAAAATTTCGACATTAATTGAAGCAAAACAAGAAGCTAGTGTGGCATTAAGTGATGCTATATGGGCTGTACCAGAGCTTCATTTTCAAGAAAAAAAATCAATGCACTATATGAAAGAGGCGCTAGAAAAAGAGGGTTTTCAAACCGAAGTGGGTGTTGCTGGACTTAGTACAGCTCTGATAGGGACGTTTGGTTCTGGAAAGCCTGTCATTGCCTTTTTAGGGGAATATGACGCACTTCCTGGTTTGAGTCAAAAAGGTGGCGCTACACAACATGAACCTATTGAAAATGGAGGAAGCGGTCATGGCTGTGGGCATAATTTATTAGGAACTGGAGCCTTTGCTGCTGCTGTGGCAGTGAAAGATTATCTTGAGCAGCATAATCAATCAGCAACCATTCGATTTTACGGCTGTCCTGCCGAGGAAAATGGTTCAGGTAAAGCGTATATGGCAAAATCTGGACTTTTTGATGATGTTGATATTGCGATTTCTTGGCATCCAGGTACATTTTCTACTGTAATGACTTGTAGCTCTCTAGCAAACTATGCTGCTACTTTTAAGTTTACTGGGAAAAGTGCACATGCAGCAGCAGCACCACATCTTGGACGAAGTGCTTTAGATGCTGTTGAGCTGATGAATGTTGGGGTAAACTACTTACGAGAACATATCATTCCAGAAGCTCGTGTGCATTACGCCATCACAAACTCTGGTGGAACTTCACCGAATGTAGTACAACCCTATGCAGAGGTAACCTATCTCGTTAGAGCCCCTAAAAAACAACAAGTACAAGAGATTTATCAGCGCGTTGAAAATATTGCAAAAGGTGCAACGCTTATGACAGGTACGTCGCTTGACATTGATTTTGAGGGTGCTGCTTCAAATCTCATTACAAATAAAACACTTTATGATGTAATGTATCAACAAATACTTGAAATTGGTATGCCAGACTATACAATAGAGGATGAGCAGTACGCACAGGCAATTTTTAATACATTTACACCTGAAGTACAAGCTTCTTCGTTAGTAGGTTTGCGTAAAGAAGATGTTAAGCGTTTACAAGGAAAAGTCATTGCGGATCACGTCCCAGACATGCTCCCTGAATTTATTATGGGTGGCTCAACAGATGTTGGAGATGTCAGCTGGAAAGTACCAACCGTACAATGTACAACCGTATGTATGGCATTAGGTACACCGTTGCATACATGGCAGGTTGTTTCACAGGGGGTTATGCCAATTGCGCATAAAGGTATGCTACAAGCGGCTAAAATCATGGCTTGTACAGCTATCGCATTACTTGATAATCCAGCATTAATTGAAGAAGCAAAAAAAGAATGGCAAGAACGTCTTGATGGAGAGACATATATATCTTTAATTCCGGAGGGAACACAGCCTCCAAAGCTATAAAAGGATAGCGATCTAGATAGAGTCTTCATAGGAGAACTATGAAGGCTCTGTTTTTGCCTCATTTTGAAAGGAGAACACATCAATGTCAACACAAGCTAATCATCATGAACATGATCAACTAGTGGCACAATGGGTGACACAATTTCGTCATGCTGCAAAAGAGGGACAATGTGCTAGTTATATTCCAGCCTTAGCCAAAAAAGACCCGAATCAATTAGGTATTGCGATTATTGGAAATGATGGCCGCGAAATCAAAGCAGGAGATACAGCAGAATTATTTACGCTTCAAAGTGTCTCCAAAGTTATTACATTTATTTTAGCCTGTATGGATCGAGGAGTACCTTATGTGTTAGAAAGAGTAGATGTGGAACCGACAGGAGATACCTTTAACTCGATTATTCGCTTGGAAAGCCATCAGCCAGGAAAACCTTTTAATCCAATGATTAATGCAGGGGCTATTACAGTGTCCTCTTTGCTCGCGGGGAGTTCGCCACAAGAGAAGGTCACAAAGATTCTAGCATTTTTAGAACAAATCATCGGCAAGCAATTAAGTATCAATGAAGAGGTATTTCAATCGGAATGGCAAACAGCTAATCGAAATCGAGCATTGGCCTATTATTTAATGGACTCTGGTTTCCTTGATTGTCCAGTAGAGGCGGCACTTGAGGTCTACCTGAAGCAATGTGCGATTGAGGTCAATGTCTCAGATTTAGCCATGATTGGTTTAGTCATCGCCAATGACGGCTATCATCCACTATTAAAGAAACAGCTTTTTCCTAAACAAGTGGCAAAATTAGCGAAGGCCTTGATGGTGACATGTGGTATGTACAATGCTTCAGGAAAATTTGCAGCATTTATTGGCCTACCTGCTAAAAGTGGTGTGTCAGGTGCAATCCTAACAGCCGTTCCAGGACATGCTGGCTTGCATTCACCGTTCCCCGCTGGCTGTGGTATAGGTATTTATGGACCAGCTATCGATTCAATCGGCAATAGTGTCGCTGGTGTACAATTACTCAAGCATTTAGCGACGGAATGGGACATGACAATTTTTTAACAAGTGGAAGATGGCTTCAGGGTAGTCTGAAGCCATCTTCTTTTTATTTTTTTCTTTTGATTTTATAAATAATCAATAGCGCGATAAACCAAATTGGTGTTAACAGCAGTGCTGTACGCGTAGCCTCAGAAATCAACATGACAATAAGTAAAAATGCGAAAAATGCAAGAATGACATAGTTGATAAATGGTGTTAGTGGTGCTTTAAAGTTTGATGCTTCATGTAAAGCACGATTTTTTCGTTTATAGATGATGTGAGAAATAACAATAATGCTCCATACCCATATAAAACAAATTGCACTAATCGTCGTCACAATACTAAAGGCATTCTCTGGCATCAGCTTACTTAGCAATGCACCTACTGATACAACAACAGCAGACACAACGAGTGCGTTACTTGGAACACTGTTTTTGTTCAGTTTTGCAAACGCAGGAGAAGCTTGTTTATTGTTACCAAGATTAAAGAGCATTCGACTTGTAGAGAATAAACCACTATTACCAGCTGAAGCGGCAGAAGTGAGTACAACAAAATTTATAATACCAGCAGCAATTGGAATTCCTGCTAATGTAAATACTTGGACAAAAGGACTGTTTTCGGCAGACATTTCATACCATGGATTGATACATAAAATAACAAATAATGCTCCTACATAAAAGAGTAAAATACGGAATGGAATTTTATTAATGGCAGACGGAATATTTTTTTGAGGATCTGCCGTCTCAGCAGCTGAAACCCCGACTAATTCTACACCAACGAATGCAAAAACAACCATTTGAAAGGCCATTAAAAAGCCATATAACCCATTTGGGAACACCCCACCATGTGCCCAAAGGTTTTCCACAGAAACTGGCCCAGAGCTAGTATGAAAGCCTGTCACTAACATAATAAGTCCGATAATGATAAGAGCTACAATAGTAATGACTTTAATGATGGCAAACCAAAATTCTAGCTCCCCAAAAAGCTTAACTGTTAATAAATTCAGTAGTAATAATAATACTAAGCAACCAATGGCTGGCACCCACTGTGGGATATCAAACCAATATTGTGTATAAACCCCTACAGCAATAATATCTGCCATGGCCGTCATAATCCAACAGAACCAGTATGTCCAGCCTGTTACATAGCCAGCCCAGGGTCCTATGTATTCAGATGCAAAATCCGTAAATGATGTGTAGCCCGCGTTAGATAGTAACAGTTCGCCTAATGCGCGCATGACAAAAAATAGTGCGGTACCGACAATTAAATAGGCTAAAATGATGGAAGGTCCTGCAAGGGCAATGGCTTTTCCTGAGCCTAAAAATAAACCAGTGCCAATCGTTCCACCAATGGCAATAAGCTGCACATGGCGATTTTTTAAATCACGTTTTAATTGTTGCTGTTCCACGTTAATCCCCCTCAAAGATGCGTAAAAACTATGACTGGAAAAATAAAAAAGAGACTAGTTGTGACACTAGTCTCGGAAAAACGTCAGAATAACAAATACCATTTATTCGCAAATATTTCATGAAATCTTTTAACATTCATGTGGCTTCGCTTATAAAAGCTGCTATTACTCCTCTGTCCTTTTGCCTGAGATAGTGAACCCTTCGGCGACGCATTGTGCGCTCTCTCCAGAACTGCTCCTGCTATAGTTTGATCCATAGCATTCATAGCTTATTAACTTTCTAATCAATTGTTATTGTAAGATATTATACATCCTATCAGTGCACGTAAAATAATTCAACAATAAATTTTAACTATTTTCAGAAAAATAGAAGAATGGGTTACTAAATGGGAAATCTCTGACGAAAAATAGGAATTCTAGACATAGAAGATTTAGTAAGGAGAATTGCTAAAAAAGGGGAGACACTTTTAGTGGAAGCTTGCATAGGGAGAGAAGCAAGCAGGCGAGACGGTATAGTTCGCTCCAAAGAGTGGTGAGGTCACCCCTTCTGTTGGGAAGGCACTTGAAAGTGGGGGAGCTCCGCTCTGAACATGAAGGCAACGTACTAAATATTCTAGAGAAACTACTCAAAGCCGGGGGAAGTGATCAATCTGGAGAGTGAACCGCTCACAGGAAGAGTGAACCCGCTCCAAAAGAGTTCCAAGTGATCATTATGTGTGAAGAACCGCTCCAAACTGCTGTCGAAGCGATCATTCTGGAGGGAGAGCCGCTCCATGAAGAGTGAACCCGCTCCAAAAGTAGCGAAAAGCGCTCAATATGATGCGAGAACCGCTCCGAAATGGTAGCAAAGCGATCACTCTGGAGGGAGAGCCGCTCCAAGAGGGTAGCAAAGTGATCATTGTGTGTGAAGAACCGCTCCAAATTAGTGTCGAAGTGATCAATCTGTAGGGAGGACCGCTCACAAGAAGAGTGAACCCGCTCCAAAAGTAGCGAAAAGCGCTCAATATGATGCGAGAACCGCTCCAAATTGATGTCAAAGTGATCATTCATCATGCAGAGCCGCTCAACTAAGATTGCAAAGTATCAGTCTCTAGTAAGGACCAATTTACAGTGTGGTATCATTAGGGAAAATGGGCTATAGGTTACCCCTTTTTGTTAGATTTTTTTCTGGTCCAAATGCAGGATTAAAGACTTGTTGAACGAGAGCTAGTATTTAATGATTTGCAATAAATATAATATAGTAGAAACTCTGAATTTTTTAAAAAAGAAGTCGTCTCATAGTTCTTTGAGACGACTTTTTTTCATGAGAGTATTAATATTTTTTTGCTTTTATTTTACCAGTCCAAGTTTTAAAACCGCCTTGAAGTTGGTAAATTTGGTTGTACCCACGTTTTTTAAGAAATAATGCAGCACGTGAGCTACGGCCTGTATTTTGACAGTATAGATATACTGGTAAATCTGGGCGGATTTCTTTATAACGTTGACGAAGTGTTGTAGAAGGAACATTACGTGCACCAAGAATGTGACCTGCATCAAATTCTTTTTGTTCACGGACATCGATTAGCTGTGCTTTACGATAGCCTTCTATGAATTGCTCTTGTGTTAAGTTGGTTACGGCTTTTTTTAGTCGTAGTGCATTAATACCAATATATGCAATGATAACTACTAAAACGACACCGATTGTGATAAGTATGTCCAAGATTTTCTTACCCCTTTCTATCTTCTCTATTATTATAAAAGATGCGCTAGCGATAGTCCAATGAGTTTGATAAAATTAACTAGGTTGTGGCAAATTCGTCTATTTTGTTACAAAAGCATATCGAGCAACCGTAGAGTAATTTTTGTTAAGATTGAACCACAGGTGTGGCCTGAGGGATCATTTTATATTTGTAGGAGATGAACATATGACAACTTGGTATTTTTTAAATTCAGGGAAATGTAGTCCTTCTTTTAATATGGCGCTAGATGAAGCATTACTTGATTGGCATAGTGAGGGGTTAATTCCACCAGTGATCCGTTTTTATGAGTGGGAACCTGCGACACTATCAATTGGTTATTTTCAACAAGCCAAAAGAGACATTAATTTAGATGCTGTTCGTGAACAAGGTTTAGGTTTTGTCCGTCGACCAACTGGTGGACGAGCTGTCCTGCATGAACATGAGCTAACATATAGCGTCATTGTTACTGAAAGTTATCCGAATATGCCAGAGTCTGTAACAGAAGCATACCGTGTCTTAAGTGAGGGAATATTGCAAGGTTTCCACAACCTAGGAATGGATGCCTATTTTAGTGTTCCTGATACAGAGGAGAAAAGAGCTGACTTAAAGAGTCCGAAAAGTGCTGTTTGCTTTGATGCACCAAGCTGGTATGAACTTGTCGTTGAAGGGAAAAAAATAGCGGGAAGTGCCCAAACACGTCAAAAAGGTGTTATTTTACAGCATGGCGCCATTTTATTAGATTTAGATCAAGAGAAATTATTATCGGTATTTAATTTCTCAAGCGAGGAAGCAAAGGATCGTATGCGTAGAAAGCTGCCAGAAAAGGCAGTCGCGATTAATAGTCTTGTCAAAGAGCCAGTGACAGTTGAGCAATGTGTGACAGCTTTTCGAGATGGCTTTGCAAAATCGTTGCAAATTGATTTAAAACCATTTACACTTTCAGAGGAGCAATTAGAATATGTCCGTGCATTAGAAGAAAAAAAATATGCATGTGACGAGTGGAACTTTAAAAAGTAAAAAATGGTATGGAAAAAATATTTTTTTACGTTCAATCCTAGTTATAACAAGTAGTTCTGAATCTATTTAAAAAAGCAAGAGTTGAATTAAAAAACTATATATAGTATCTTTTTTTAAGACATATACACAATATGTAGTGTTTAATAACACATGATATTGTGTATTTATTTTGTAATGAAGAAAACAAGGGAGGCAAAATGATGGTACTCACAAATCATCAACCCGATGTAAACAAACAATTTGAGCAATTAAACAAAGATATTGAACAATTTCCACAGGTTCACCCAGTAACACCTGACATGCATATCACACATAAAGGTGTATCAAGACTTGTCATGATCGATCGCTACTCGTTTAAAGACACGGAAAAGAAAACACTAAAAGCTGGTGATTTTGTTGTTTTAACGGTAAAAGCTGATCCAAAATTCCCTGCACGAGGTTTAGGGACAATTCAAAAGCTGGACATGTCTACAAAAACAGCAGATATTTTGATTGAGGAAGATTATCGTAGCGCATTAGACGATCCGCAAGAGCAGGAAACGGGTGTGATTACACGTTCAATTGACGTGCTAGAAAAGCCTCTTGAAATATTTTATGAACAAATCGCAAAACGAAATGCAACGGGCCTTGCCGCTGTTGAAAAAACACCAGAAAAACGTCAAGAATGGTTTGAAAAATTTTATGAGCAATTAGTATCCTTGAAATTCATTCCAGCTGGACGAGTGATTTATGGAGCTGGATCTGAAACTGATGTAACCTTCTTTAACTGTTACGTTATGCCATTTGTCGCTGACTCTCGTGAAGGTATCAGTGATCACCGTAAGCAAGTTATGGAGATTATGAGCCGCGGTGGTGGTGTTGGAACAAATGGTTCAACATTACGCCCGCGTAACACGCTAGCACGTGGTGTAAACGGTAAATCATCTGGCTCAGTTTCTTGGTTAGATGATATTGCTAAATTGACACATCTTGTAGAGCAAGGTGGATCACGTCGTGGAGCACAAATGATTATGCTAGCAGATTGGCATCCAGATATTGTGGAATTTATTATTTCGAAAATGCAAAATCCACGTATTCTGCGTTATTTAATTGAAAATACGACAGATGAATCAATCATTCGACTAGCAAAAGAAAAATTAAACTTTAAACCTCTTTCTATGCAGGAAGAAGCGATGTATCAAGGCATCGTGAACTACAAAAATATAGAAGGCTTAGGTGGATTCGATACAGCGATTATACGTGAAGCTGAAAATAAGTTACGTGATGGTGGTACTTATACAGTTCATAACCCTGAGTTTTTAACAGGTGCGAACATTTCCGTAACATTAACAAAAGAATTTATGGAAGCCGTTGAAAATGATGCTGACTTTGAGCTTCGCTTCCCAGCTGTAGAGGAATATACAAAAGAAGAAATGAACATTTACAACACGGAATGGCATAAAGTTGGCGATGTTCGTGAATGGGAGAAAATGGGCTATAAAGTCCGCACATACCGTACAATTAAAGCAAAAGAATTATGGAATTTAATTAATGTTTGTGCAACTTACTCTGCAGAGCCAGGTATTTTCTTCATCGACAATGCAAATGACATGACAAATGCCAAAGCATATGGACAAAGTGTTGTAGCGACAAACCCATGTGGCGAACAACCACTTGCACCATATTCTGTGTGTAACTTAGCTGCTGTGAATTTAGCACAGTTTGCAAATAAAGAAAATCAATCAGTTGATTACGAAGCACTACGTGAAACAGTACGTGTAGGCGTTCGTATGCAGGATAATGTAATTGATGCAACACCTTACTTCTTAGAAGAAAACCGTGTACAAGCACTAGGTGAGCGTCGTGTAGGTTTAGGGGTAATGGGCTTAGCAGATTTACTTATTTATTGCGAGAAAGAATACGGTTCAGAAGCAGGCAATGCTTTAGTCGATGAAATCTTTAAAACCATTGCTGAAACAGCATATGAGGCGTCTACAGAGCTTGCTAAAGAACGTGGTAGCTTCCCATTCTTAGTAGGTGCTACTGACGAAGAAACAGCTCGTTTACGTAAAGCCTTTACAGAGACAGGCTATATGCAAAAAATGCCTGCTCACATTAAAGAGCAAATTTTAGCAACAGGTATTCGAAACTCACATTTATTAACTGTTGCGCCGACCGGTTCAACGGGAACAATGGTAGGTGTGGCAACAGGTCTTGAGCCTTACTTCTCCTTCACGTACTACCGTTCTGGTCGTTTAGGTAAATTCATTGAAGTGAAAGCTGAAATTGTCCAAGAATATTTAGAGCGTCATCCAGAAGTAAATGAGCAAGAGCTTCCAGAATGGTTCGTTACAGCGATGGAGCTAAAACCAGAAGCACATGCTGATGTTCAATGTATTATTCAAAAATGGATTGATTCATCTATTTCTAAAACTGTAAACGCACCAAAAGGCTATACAGTACAGCAAGTTGAAAAAGTGTACGAGCGACTATATAAAGGTGGCGCTAAAGGCGGTACGGTCTATGTTGATGGTAGCCGTGATTCACAAGTACTTACACTAAAAGCTGAAGAAAATGATATGGATCAACTTTCATTTGAAGAGGAATTAGTAGAAGAACATACAAAACGTCCGGTCGTATTAGTAGATACGATTCAAGCGTTAGAGTCAACAACTGTAATTGGCTCTGACGTAGGGAATACATGCCCTGTATGCCGTAAAGGCACAGTCGAAGAAATGGGCGGCTGTAATACATGCACAAACTGTGGCGCACAGTTAAAATGCGGTCTATAAATTAGATATAAAATCAGTTGTACCTTTTTACCCCTTTAGATAAGATAATCTAAAGGGGTATTTTTTGTTTCAAATGGAAATATTTTGTTTAGCGATTTAGGAACGAATTTTTGAATACATGTATGAAGTAGATGGATGTTTCACAAATTGTAGAAAAAATTAATGAACTTTTTAATGTGAAAAATAAGAAAATCTATGCTAGTGAATCTGGGATTACATACAAGGCAGATAAAAAAATAAAAAAAATAGGATACTGTGTTAACCTAACCCTTGAAACAATAGAGGAAGCAAGAATTCAAGGCGTTGATATGATGTTGACACATCATGATGCTTGGGAGGAACTATATGGATTGAAAGACGCATGCATCGAAAAACTAGCGGAGTATGGTATAAGTCACTACTATAATCACTTACCGCTCGATGACTGTCATTTTGGAACAAATGATAGTTTATTAAAAAAATTGAACTTAAAAAATATGAAAAGAACCCACGAATGGGAAGGATTATATTTTGGTAGAATCGCTGAATACGATAAAGAAATTGAATTTCATGAATTCGTATCAAAAATTGAAAACGTACTTGAAGAACCCGTTAGATTTTGGCGGTTCAATGACAAAAAGGTGAAACGAGTGGGCTTAGTCTGTGGTAATGGAGCATCAACAGCTTGTCTTAAGGAAGCCGTTGAACATAAGTGTGATACATACATTACAGGTGAATGTAATTTGTATACGATTCAATATGCTCAGTTTAAAGGAATAAATCTTATTATTGGAAGTCATACTTTTACAGAATTACCTGGAATTGAAAGTTTAGCATTGAAATTGAAGGACAATAATAAAGATCTTGAAATAGTGAGACTTAACGAATTCCATCATGAAGCGAATATAGGATAAGGCATATTAGGAAAGTGGAAATCTTTCAGTAGGTGGCTGAGCTCATAGTGTGCTCGTGATAATAATTTTTTGCCGAACTGGTAGTAAGGAAAAAGTGTTTTCCTACCTCGGGTAGTTTTATGATTTATTCAAGGAAAAGTTTGTTTGTTGAAATAGTGATAAATGTATAAGAATAGAAAAGGGTGAAGTGAGGTATGAAAGTTCATAGAATAGATCATATAGGTATATTCGTTCATAATCTTCCTGCTGCCAAAGCATTTTTTCTTGACTTAGGTCTAGAAATGCTTGGGGAAGGAAAAGTGGAAGGCGAATGGGTGAGGCGGATGGAGCAGATAATAGGGCTTCAAGACGTTCAAGAGGAAGCTGCCATATTACGCACAACAGATGACGCAAATTTAGAAATAGTAATGTTGCGTACACCAGAAGGGGACACAAAAATAGAACTAGTAAAATATCACCCGCCATCAGATGAAAATGGCCAACAGCATCCTTTAGTAAATAATATAGGTAACCAGCATATAGCCTTTGCAGTTGAAGATATTGAAGCCCTAGTTACCAAATTATCAATGAAGGGGGCAGAACTTATTGGTGAAATATATAATTACGAAAACGTTTATAAGTTATGTTACGTTCGTGGACCAGAAGGAATTATTTTGGAGCTTGCTGAGGCGATTAAATAATCTTGCAACTAAGATTACTTCATTATGATTACTCAAATTCTATTCATCAATTGTAACGTCTAAAAAATCATCTCCCCTCCGTAGATTTTTAGAGGGGAGATGATTTTTTGATGGATATTTATGTTAATATCACTATAAGATTGAAGTAGATTGAAACTTATTTAGGGAAGGCATAAGTTGACAATCTTCCCATAAGAAAAATCATGATTTCCAATGGATGCATTCAATATAGAAATACAGTAATTCCTTTGCAAAATTTAATTTAGGAAAGAGTTTATTCGTGTTAATAAAGGATTATAAAGTTACTCATAGTGCAGGTGTGAGGAGGAATTAAAATTGATTATTACCGAAAATATAAAAGGGCAACGCTACCAACAGCTTATCGAATTACTAGCAAGTCAATGTAACCGCTTCGCCTTTGTTGAGAATAGACAATTAATGGCTGATGAAGAATTACGACTAGCCATTGTGGGTGAATTAATCGTAGATATTGGCGATCAATTTATCGAAAGAAAAATACAACGCAAGTGGGAGACAACATGGCTTGGCGAAGGTACAGCATATGTTTTTTATTTTATTTTAAATGATATTACCGCACAATTTTTGAAGGACCATAGCTACTCCCTTTTTGACTGGGTTTATCCAAAATTACCAGAGGATTTAATGTTTTACCGAGATGATCAATGTTTACTAGCAGCGTGTTCGCACGAAGGTTTTTTTAGGGTTGATGAAAACTTATGGAACAGTTTCATATTAAGCTAACGAAGGAGATTGTTCAATGCAAGTAATTTTCTAGTGTCCTACATTAGAAGAAATTGATAGTTTCAATATAACCCACGGAAACGAATTACTTTTATTCTTACAATTAATGCAGTATCCCTTGAAATAAAATGGGGTGAAAGAATCTTTAAATTTTGGGTATGATGTATGTATTTTTTCTGAAATCCTAGTTTTAAAGGGTTAAAAGAGATCTTATCGAATAAAATTAGAAGAAGCCACTATTTTTGGAATAGATGGGATTTATAAGGGGGTAGCTTTGTGACAAAAATTGCAATAATTTCAGATATCCACGGGAATAAAACGGCACTAGAAGCCGTGTTAGAAGACATTCGATTAAGAAATATTGAAAGAATTTTTTGTTTAGGTGATTTAATTGGCAAAGGACCCCGAGGCTCTGAATGTATCGAGCTTATCCAAAAGAACTGCGAACGAGTAGTTCGAGGCAACTGGGATGTTTTTATTCAATCTCCAACTGAGCTTGAATTTTTACAGTGGTTTAAAGATAGATTAACAGAAAAGGATTATCACTATCTAGCTTCATTACCATATAGTATTGATCTTGAATTAAATGGACAATTAATAAGGTTTTTCCACGCTTCCCCAAGAAGCGAGTTTGAACGCATTGTGCCTAGCCATCCAATTGAAAAGCGTTTATCAATGTTTGAGAATAGTGAAAAAACTAATTCAATTCATTCTAAAAAACTTCCTGATATTGTTTTCTACGGCGATTTACATACAACTTTTTTACATACATATAAAAAGGGGATTCTGTGTAACGTTGGGAGTGTCGGAAATTCACTTGACTTAACTTCAGCTTCCTATGCGATTCTAGATGGCTCATATTCAAACAACGCCATTCAATTTATTAGAGTTGAGTATGATAGACAGGCAGAACTTTTGATGGCAGAACAGCTAGGTTTGCCACAATTAGATAAATATTACGATGAAATTATGTTAGCAAAATATCGAAATGCTTAGGGTTTTTAGTGGTGAACAACACCGCGGATAATCGATGGGGAAACAAGTTATAAAGGCTAACACTTAAACAAAATGACATCTCTTTAGCTATATAAACTTACCAAGGATGTAGAAAAAAGGGGGAGAAAATATGAGTGTAGAAGTTTTTAATGGAGAGCGTTCCGAAGAAAGCGTTCAATTTGAAAAATGGTTAATTGCTCAGAGTAATAAAAAGAGTTTTTCTAGTAATGAAAATGCAAAGCAGTTTACGAAGCAAAGGGGCACAGAAAATATTCAGCCCTATGTTATTGGGGATGATGTAACCTTTGTAAGTGAGGTAAAGGAACAAAGTTTTGAGGGAATGCAGGTTTTCACTTTAAATGACAAAAAGTCCTTGAAGCAAAAAGTTATTCTCTATATACATGGTGGCGCCTGGACAAGTCAACCTTTATCCTTACATTGGATGTTCATGGATAGAATAGCACAATCGTTAAATGCCAAAGTTATTGAGCCCATTTACCCTAAAGTACCCCATTTTAACTATCAAGATACCTACTCAAAAATTTTCAATTTATATATGGAAATAGTAGAAAATGTTGAAAGCACCAACCAATGTACGATTATGGGAGATTCGGCAGGTGGAAATATAGCACTTGGCCTCATTCAACTTTTGAAACGAGATAAGCTGCCTCAACCGCAAGATATTTTTTTATTTTCTGCATGTGTTGATATGAGTTTAGAAAACCCTCTTATACCTGAATATGAAGAAAACGATCCTATGTTGGCTAGTGAAGGAATGGAAGTTATTACAAAGATATGGGCAGCTGATAAAGATCTAAAGGACCCATTAATTAGTCCAATTTACGGTGATTTTCAAGGGATTGGCAAGATTACTCATTTTATTGGCACACATGAAAGTTTATATCCAGACGCCATTCAATTTGATGAACTACTAACAGAACAAGGTGTCGCCATCACTACCTATGTATATCCTAAGATGAATCATGTATTTGTTGTGATGCCGATACTTGAAGCTATAGATGCTCAACAGAAAATTGTAAATATCTTAAGTGAATAATTTCTAGAAGCGTGTTTTGATGTATTCAAAACACGCTTTTCTTGTTCTTTTTATTAGCGGAAAATCACTATAAGTTGAAACGAAAATTAAAAATTATAAAGTAAGCTTATATTTAAAAGGAAGTATTATGCAAAATAGAATTCGTGCATTGCGGATATCAAAGAAGATTCTTTTAATTCGTCTATCCTATTTGTGTTCCTTGTACCGTTGATCATTGCTCTACTAAATATTGGTATTGGCCTAGTGTTTGGCACATTATTTACAGATAAGCAGGTAGGTGGGATTTTTGCAATATTTGTAAATGTTACAACTTGGTTAAGTGGAACTTGGTTCGAACTAGATATGGTTGGTGGGACTTTTTCAATCAATTGCGCACTTTTTACCTTTTGTTCATACTCTCAATGCAGCAAAAGCTATTCTACAAGGAGCCTATGTTGACATGCTTCAATCACTATCTATTGTGATTGGCTATACGATATTGATCACGATTTTCGCCATGATTGCTTTTAAATGTAAAATGCGTGCTTAACGTAAAAAGGCAGCCCCAACTACTTATTGGGGCTGCCTTTTTCTATTAATCATGATTTAATGTTGCAGCAATCTCGGGTTGTTGCTCTACTTGGCGTAGCATATTGAAGGATGCAATCGCTACTTCTACTTGATCGTCTTTTGGTTCGCGTGTTGTCAATAATTGAAGCCATAAGCCAGGGTAGCCAAGGAAGCGTAACACTGGGATATTACGGCAAGCGTTGGTTGCTTGTAATACTTCAAAGGAAATACCAAGAACAACAGGAATTAATAGAATACGATCTAAAATACGAAGCCACAGTGGGTCTGTAGGCACAAAGAAATATAAAAACATGCCGACGAACACTGTGAATAGAATGAAGCTACTACCACAACGATAGTGTAGGCGTGATTGAGCTTGGACGTTTTTTACCGTAATATCTAACCCCGCTTCATAGCAATTAATGACCTTGTGCTCTGCACCATGGTACTGAAATACTCGTTTAATGAGGGGCGTTAACGAGATAAAATATAAGTAGGCTAGCAGTAATAATAGTTTAATGCCACTTTCCAGTAAAATTTGTCCGGTTTTTCCTTCAATCCATTTAGAGAAAAAATCGGCTATAAAAACAGGAATTAATGTGAAAGCAAATTTTCCAAATAAAAAAGAAAGAATACCAACTAAAGCAACTCCAAGTATCATTTGAAGTTTAGAGCCTTCTTCTTTATGATCTTCTTCTTCGCCAGGAGTCACATCAAAACGATCTCCGGCAAATTGCATATGACGAGAACCTAAGCCAGCAGATTCAATAAGCGCAACTACGCCTCTTACAAAAGGAATTTTTTTAAGTTTTTGTAAAATAGGTTTTTGAACTTTTTTAAAATGATAATAATCAATGGAATCATCGTTACGACGAATGGCTGTAACGGTATGTTCCTTTCCTCCGAACATCACACCCTCTAATTGTGCTTGTCCCCCGTATACAGGTGAATTGCTCAAGGCTAACACCACTCTCTATATATATTTCAACTGTACCATTGTACTAAATTTAGTGAAAAACCTCTACCGTTACGCATAGTAAATTTTCTATATGGCTACACTAATCGTACATTTCAGGAAAAGATTAGTGTGTAAAAATGGAGGTTATCTTGTGAAAACAGCAGCGATTACAGCTTTTGTCAATGCGCTTGTCTTAGCATTGTGCTTAAAGGGATTACATTATTTTCATCTCATCAAATGGCATCCGATTGGGTTTTATAAGAAGTGGAATTGGTTCGAAGATAGCTCTAAATTATTTCAGTGGACCTTCTTTATCATACTTCTATTTATTATCGGTTTATTTTTATATATGACAATGCGCTATGTGTATATCATTCCAGCTGTCTTTTCTTCACTTTTATTAGGCCTTTTGGTGACCATCACCTTAGAGTGGATTGTATTAGATTTACCTTTACAACTAACTTCCTTTAAGAAACTCTCGATACCGTTCATCGTGATTGTCGTTTGTCTATTACGTTTCTTGCTGGAAACTGCAAATTTCCATCAGAAGGAGATGAATGCACATAGAGAAAGGACGTAGCTCACAATATCCCCTTGGTATTAAAAGGGGGTATTTTTTTGCACCATTTGATGATGTTTTTGCGAAAAGATGCTCCAGACTTTCAAAAGTTTTTTCAGTGATTTCAGCTGACATGATTACACTACGTCAAAGTGGATGGAGCTTCTAATGGAAATTAGTTGCTGAATGCACCGTGTATGATAAAATAAATGGCAAGTACATAGAAAGAGGCGAATAGAAGCGTGAAGTTATTATGTTTGAATGGACCTAACTTAAATCGACTGGGTAAACGAGAGCCACATATTTATGGACATGAAACATTAGATGATGTTAGAAAGAATGTTCAAAATCTTGCGGCTTCTTTAGGGGCTACAGTTGAATTTCGTCAATCCAATCATGAAGGGGTACTAGTTGATTGGGTGCATGAAGCAGAGGACGAAAAATATGATGGTATTATCTTTAATCCCGGTGCATATACCCATACAAGCATCGCGTTACATGATGCGATTGCAGGGATTTCTGTGCCGGTTATCGAAGTACATATTTCCAATATCCACAAACGTGAGGCTTTCCGTCATCATTCTTATCTTGCTCCGGCCTGCCTTGGTCAAATTTGTGGACTAGGTACGAAAGGCTATGAACTGGCACTACGTACATTTATCGAGAGGGAGAATTGATTATGTTGAAATTACAAAAGCTACGTAAAGCACTGCAAGAACAAAACATCGATGGTATTTTAGTTACAAATGAGTACAACCGCCGCTATATGACTGGTTTTACAGGGACAGCGGGCGTAGCAATTGTGTCTCAAAACGATGCTGTGTTTATTACAGACTTCCGTTATACTGAGCAGGCTGCTGCACAAATTCAGGACTTCCGAATTGTAAAGCATGAAGCAACAATTATTGAAGAGATTGCTACTCAAGTGAGTAACATGGGCATCAAATTATTGGGCTTTGAGAGAGATACTGTCAGTTATGGCACATATGAACTGTATAAATCGAAGATTCAAGCTGATTTAGTGCCGATTTCTGGACTTATTGAAAAAATTCGCTTGATTAAGACGGAACAAGAGATTAATATTATTAAGGCTGCGTGTGAAATTGCTGATCACGCATTTACACATATTTTAGGCTTCATCAAGCCTGGTAAAACAGAGCTTGAGGTTTCGAATGAATTAGAATTTTTCATGCGTAAACAAGGAGCAACTCAGTCTTCGTTTGACACAATTGTTGCGTCTGGTCTTCGTTCAGCACTACCACATGGCGTAGCAACGAATAAAGTAATTGAAAAAGGCGACTTTGTTACATTAGACTTTGGTGCGCTATACAATGGCTATATTTCGGATATTACACGTACTGTGGCTGTTGGAGAACCATCCGAAAAATTAGTAAATATGTACAATGCAGTCCTTGCTTCTCAACTGTTAGCACTTGAAAAAGTGGGTCCTGGATTAACAGGCATTCAAGCGGACGCGATTGCACGTGATTACTTAAAAGAACAAGGATACGGCGAAGCATTTGGTCATTCTTTAGGACATGGTATTGGTCTTGAAGTACATGAAGGCCCTGGCTTATCGATGCGTTCTGATACAGTGCTAGAGCCAGGAATGGCCGTGACGATTGAGCCTGGTGTTTATTTACCAGGAATTGGTGGTGTTCGTATCGAGGATGATATTTTAATCACCGAAACGGGTAATGAACTACTAACACATTCGTCAAAAGAACTCATTATTTTATAAACTTTGGAGGAACACAAATGATCTCAGTAAACGATTTCCGTACAGGTCTAACAATTATTGTTGATGGCCAATTATACCGCGTGTTAGATTTCCAACACGTTAAACCAGGTAAAGGTGCTGCATTCGTGCGTTCTAAATTACGTAACCTACGTAATGGCTCTGTAAATGAAAAAACATTCCGCGCTGGTGAAAAAGTAGAAAAAGCACAAATCGATAACCGTAAAATGCAATACTTATATGCACAAGGTGACGAGCATGTTTTCATGGACTTAGAATCTTACGAGCAAACTGAACTATCTTCAGCTGCTATTGAATATGAATTAAAATTCCTAAAAGAAAACATGGAAGTTCATATTCAATCTTACCAAGGTGAAATGTTAGGTATTGAATTACCAAACACTGTTCAATTAGAAGTTACAGAGACAGAACCTGGGATCAAAGGTGATACAGCTTCAGGCGGTACAAAACCTGCTACTCTTGAAACGGGTCTAATCGTACAAGTACCATTCTTCGTAAACCAAGGTGATGTTTTAATCATTAACACAGAAGAAGGCTCTTACGTATCTCGTGCCTAATTAATAAAAACCTACTCTTTAGTATAAAAGAGTAGGTTTTTATTTTATTTTTATACATATCATGTGAAAAGCTTCAATCGTTGTGCCATTCGATACAGGAAAAAGACCTTTTTTTCTCGTCATCCTCCTTCTTTCTATCATCAGAAAGATGGTCATTTTTGGAAAGAAAGTTTACAATAATAACATAGTAAGGAGTGAAAGGTATGTTACAAACAATATTTGATATGCAACACCCAATTATTCAAGCGCCAATGGCAGGTGTCACGTCACCTAAATTTGTGGCTGCCTGTGCTGAAGCAGGTTTATTAGGCTCAATTGGAGCGGGCTACTTAGATGGCGAACAGACAAAGCAATTCATTCAGGAAGTGAAAAAATTAACGACAAAGCCTTTTGCAGTTAATTTATTTGTACAAGAGGACCCAAAAATCGATATCGAGGTGTTACAACAAGCTCGTATGGCGCTGCAACCTTTTTATGATGAGCTTGGGTTATCACCTGTACAGAGTGTAGTGTCTAAGGATGTTTTTACAGGGCAAGTTCAGGCGGTTATAGAGGAAAAGGTAGCAATTTGCTCGTTTACATTTGGCATTCCATCAGCAGAGGTTCTTCAACAATTAAAAGACAATGGTATCTATACCATTGGCACTGCAACAACATTAGAAGAGGCTAAACTGGTGGAACAGGCTGGCATGGATGCGGTTGTCCTACAAGGTGGAGAGGCTGGGGGGCATCGAGGTTCCTTTACTGACCCTATCCAATTAATTCCCTTAGATGCGTTGCTACAACAAGTAGCTGGTCAAATTGCGATTCCAATGATTGCAGCAGGTGGGCTCGTGACAAAAGAAGCTATTCAGCAGGCACTTGAAAACGGAGCACAAGCTGTTCAAATTGGTACAGCTTTACTAGTAGCAGATGAATGCGAAATTTCTCCGCTCTATAAAAATGCAGTATTGGCATCGAACGCACAGCAAACAACGATTACGCTTGCATTTACTGGTAAGCCAGCAAGAGGCCTAGCGAATGAATTTACTAAACGCATGAAGGATGCGATAGTGGCACCTTATCCACTACAAAACTATCTAACAACTACCATTCGTAAGGAAAGTGCAGAGCAGGGCAATGCCGAATATTTATCCATGTGGATGGGCGAAAATAGTCATCTCGTACTGCAAACAGGTACGGTTAAAAGCATCGTGAACAAACTATTATAAATTTTTTTCGTAGTAGATCTCTATACATCTGTATAGAGGTCTTTTTTTTATAGTGCGACATATATTGCTGTACACGAGGGGGCGTAGGAATGGAATTACAAGACGTATTAAGAGTTGCTGGAGTGGGACTAGTCGTTGCGCTTCTTCATGTTTTCTTTGATCAAACAGGGAAGAAGGAGTTTTCATTTTTCCTCTTTTTCATTGCCTACTTATATATGACAGCAGAGTTACTTCGATTTTTACGTCTATTCTTTAATGAAATATTAACATTCTTCCAATGGCTTACATCATCCGGGTAATGTAAATGGAAATTGTCATCGTCGCTGTTGTCATGCTGCTTTTATTATTGCTGATAAAAGAAGTTATACAGCCACTCCATGCGCTAATAAGTGTGATGTTTTCGTTTTTGCTTTTTGGCATGTTGTTCTCGACACTTTTATTGCCTTTCGTCAAGCAGCTTCTAGAAACACTTGCGTTTTTACCTTATGCGAAAGCTATTCTAATCAGTGCAAGTATGTTCTATGTCGGACAGTGGGTGTCATTGCTGCTGGCAGAACATAATTATAAAGTGCTCGGGAACATCGTTTTTGCTGCAGTGAAGATCGTCATTTTATTATATTGGTTCAAAGAATTTTTGGCTGTTTTACAGGAGGTGTCGTCCATTTTAAAAAGGCTAAACTAAGGAGCGAAGCCATTGCAGGAGCAAATACTATCATTTTTAATCGACCCATTCTTTCTCTTGCTAAAGATGACGCTCATGCTTTGCGGCTACGTCATCATTATTTTGATTGTTAACATGATATTACCAGAATTTGAAAAAGGGACAAGGATACTATTTTTTCTTATTGTTTTAGCAACGATTGGTCCTGTTGTTGTAAAGTCCTTTACCTTAATTGATGAAATTGCACAAGGACTAGCCCATCTATTTACAGCATTTTATCCGATTCTTACATCAAGCTTTCTATTATCAAGCAGTATTACAGCGATTGCTTCCTGGCAGCCCTTTTTACTATTTTTTGTACAAGTCCTTACGATTATTAGTAGTAAGTGGCTTATACCAGGCGTGCTTTTGGCCATTGTCTTTGATGTTTGCAGTGTTATTGTCAAGGAAATATCTTTTACACGAATTGCTGAATTAATTCGTTTTACCATTATGAGTATCGTTTCGGCCTCTGTCATTTGCTACGTTCTTTTGATGACTGCAAGTGGTGTTGCAGCATTTAGTGTCAATGCGGCAGTAGCAGAGCCTGTGAAAAAATTAATTGAAGAAAATATTCCGGTTGTTGGTTCTTTTATTGTAGATAGTTTTTCGATGTTTCAGCATATGACACAATTCACTTCATCCGTTACAAGTATTAGTGCTTTTATTGCCGTCATTACGGTGTCATTTATCCCAACGGTTCAGCTAGTTGTCAGTGCCTATTCGTTGAAAATGCTTGCCGCTATTTTAGAGCCAATTGCCTTTGATGATATTTGTAGATTACTAGATCAAATTAGTAAATCGCTATTTACCCTGTGTGCTGTATCATTTTTAATTGCTTTTTCATTTATGTTTTCTTGTTTTTTCCTCATTGTGTTTGTACAAGTCATGGCAGGGGGGAGATAGATTGATTCTTTTATTGGCATTGCTCTTTGTTTGTCAGATTTTTGTGTTTCTAACGGATGATAAGGAAATAATTTCACTGACAAAGTTGGTCATCACGTTAGTATTTTTGCAATTGCTATTAAAGATTCCATTTATCAATTCATAGGAAGAAACAAGCGTACATACACTTGAAAAAGAGAAGATGAAAGGAGGCAATGTACAAGTGATGTGGAAAAGACACGAAAAAAAACAACGTCATTGATGGTTTTAATTTTGATAGCTGCCTCCGTGGGAATATTCATCATTTTACCTATGTATCAAACGAATTCAACAAGCGACAAAAGTTCACCGCTCACAAATGAAGAAAAGCTTGAGCAAACACTGAAGGCAATGCAAGGTGTTGGGGAGGTTAAAGTCTATTTTTATTATGGAGAGATGACAGATGATCAAGATGCCAATAAACTATTTAGCCAATATTTTCGAGGGACTGAGCAAAGCGCGAAAAACGTAACAGGCATGCTAGTTGTTTCAGAAGGTGCATCCGATATCTTTGTGAAAAATGAAATTCGTGCGGTCGTCAGTCAAGTGATGCAGTTACCGATTCATCGAATTATTATCGTTCCAATGGAAAATAAGGAGGAAAAGTAAATGCGCGTACGTAGAAGAACAGTTTGGTTTATGACATTATTAAGTTTAGTAGCAGTCATTTCAGTGTATTATTTGGTTGATCCAGCAAAGCAGTTTAATGGTCTTACTATCTTTACAGATGATACACTACAACAAACAGCTGTCACAGGTGTTACAGATCAGAAGGCAACAAATGATGCAACACAAGAAGTATCTTCACCGAGTCACTTATTCGAAGAAATGCGTATGCAGGTTAGTGATGAAAGAAGCCAGCTTCGTGAACAGTTAACACAAAAAATTGCTTCTGAAGAGGCTTCTGCTGAAGAAAAAAATGAGGCATTTAATGAAATGGATGGACTGATTAAGCGTGAATCAGCTGAAGCTATGCTTGAAATGCTCGTTAAATCATTAGGTTATTCCGATGCGTTTGTTCGCGCTGAAGGAGAAAAAGTTTCTGTAACAGTGATGGCAGAAGAGCTGTCAAAGGCACAAGCAAACGAAATTATTTACCTTGTAAAAACAGAGATGGAAGGCGCAAATGATGTGCAAGTAAAGTTTAGTGCGAATAATTATTAAAATATATAGAAAAAAATAAATATTTAATTTATTTATAAAAGGTTGTTATATATCAGCATAATGAAAAGGCTTTCGTTTAGTAAAGGAAAGCCTTTTATTTTGTTCAGATTTACTTAATTTTCATTTAACTATTTCAAATTGATTCGAAAAAATATAGAATAGTTATTGTAGTAGATTTTATTTCATAAGGAGAGTTAGAAATGTTCAAAATTCAAGAAATTCGTGAAATTATTAAATTAGTAGATTCTTCTTCCATTGACGAGTTTGTGTATGAAGTAGATGGCGCAAAAGTAAAACTAAAAAAGAATAATGTTGTTGTTACAGAAACTGTAGCACCTAAAAAAGAAGTAGTAGCCCCTGTTGTACAACAATCTGCACCAGCAGAAGCTCCAGTAGCAACACCAGCTCCAGCTAAAGAAGAAGCGCCAGCATCAGCTGCAGCTGCACCATCAGTTAACGACCCATCGTTACATAAAATTGTATCTCCTATGGTCGGTACTTTTTATCAAGCACCTAACCCAGATTCACCAGCTTACGTAAAAGTGGGTGATAAAGTAGGAAACGAAACAATCGTATGTATCGTGGAAGCAATGAAATTATTCAACGAAATCGAAGCAGAAGTGCAAGGGGAAATCGTTGAAATTCTTGTTAAAGATGGCGACTTAGTAGAATACGGCCAACCATTATTCCTTGTAAAAGCTGAGTAAGGAGTGCAAAACAAATGAAAAAAGTTTTAATTGCAAACCGCGGCGAAATCGCTGTGCGTATCATTCGTGCTTGTAAAGAGTTAGGCATTCAATCGGTTGCTGTATACTCTGAAGCAGATGCGGACGCATTACATGTGAAATTAGCAGACGAAGCTTATTGTATCGGACCGAAGCTATCAAAAGATTCTTATCTTAGCTTCCCAGCTCTACTTAGTGTAGCTGAAAAAACAGGTGCAGACGGGATCCACCCAGGGTATGGCTTCGTATCCGAAAACGCTGATTTTGCAGAAGCTTGTGAAAACGCTGGCATTAAATTTATCGGTCCATCATCTGATTCTATTAAAATTATGGGAATCAAGGACGTTGCACGTACAACAATGGAAGCAGCAGGTGTTCCACTTGTTCCAGGTACTGGTATTGTACCAGATATTGAAACAGGTAAAGAATGGGCTGCGAAAATTGGGTACCCTGTTATCATCAAAGCAACTGCTGGGGGTGGCGGTAAGGGGATTCGTGTAGCACGTACAGAAGAAGACCTTGTGAAAGGTATTGAAATTACGCAAAAAGAGGCTGCTGCTGCATTCGGTAACCCTGGCGTATATTTAGAGAAATTCATCGAGTACTTCCGTCACTGTGAGATTCAAGTTTTAGCAGATGGTTATGGCAACGTTGTGCATTTAGGCGAACGTGACTGTACAGTTCAACGTCGTATGCAGAAGCTAGTAGAGGAAGCTCCATCTCCGGCTCTATCTTCTGAGCGTCGTGCTGAAATGGGAGCGGCCGCAGTAAAAGCTGCACAAGCATGTAACTATGAAGGTGCTGGCACAATCGAGTTTATTTATGACTATCAAGAGGACAAGTTCTACTTCATGGAAATGAATACTCGTATTCAAGTAGAGCACCCAGTAACAGAAATGATTTCTGGTGTAGATCTTGTACAACAGCAGTTAAAAATTGCATCTGGTGAGAAGCTACCATTCACACAAGATGATATTCAATTAAATGGTTGGGCGATTGAATGCCGTATTAACGCAGAAAATGCCTACAAAAACTTCATGCCATCAGCAGGAACTGTCGATACGTATGTAACGCCAGGCGGCTATGGTGTACGTATTGATTCTGCAGTCTATGCAGGCTATACGATTCCACCATATTACGATTCAATGGTAGCGAAACTTATTGTTCATGCGGATACACGTGAGGAAGCGATTGCAAAAATGAATCGCGCGCTAAGCGAATTCGAAGTATCAGGTCCTGGGATCAACACAACCATCCCATTCCACCAAGCACTAATGAACAATGATGTTTTCAAATCAGCTCAATTTAATACGAAGTTCCTTGAAGAGAACGATGTATTGGGGACAAACAAATAATTAATTTGTGAATCTAAGGAATAGAATAATTCCAAATATCGTAATAAAATTACCTTCTAACATTCAATTGTTAGAAGGTTTTTTATTTGGATTTTTGATTTAGAGGATGTGACAGAGGAGTATACAATGACCAGTGTTTTTGAGGGTGCGTTTAAAGAAGAGGAGACACGCGACTGATTACTACACCAAAGCTAATGATTGATAGGTTGAATTACATATATTTACATATATTAAAGGTATCGTTTCTATCCCTATTCCGAAACCCATTTATCAGTCTTTTGAAGAGTTAGAACCTGGTAAATTATTGGGGGGTTAATTAAAGAGCATTGCAGAGGGAGTTTTTTTATGGAGCTAAAGGAGCAATTTTATTAATGATGGAAGAATTTACATATATAAAATAGCGAAATTCATTGTTAAGATTTGATAGGTAAAGTATTCAATGGATTTAAAAAGGAGCAACCAAATTGAAATTATTTTTATATGTAACAGCTTATTTAGTTACGGCTATCACCACATTACTCGCATCTTTTCCTTTAGCAGTAATTTATCAAAATGTAAGCGGAAATGATGATGCGTATTTTGGGCTTTATATCATCTATTTTTCACCTATTATTGTCATTTGTTCGTTTATCATCTGTTATTTGTTAATTAAAAAAATAACGATTAAACCAATACTTTTTGGGACAATTATCGGCTTTTGGTTAATCAAGGTTATACAAGTAATCAACAGTTTATATAGCTCCTATAATTACAAATCTAACGAAGATTATATACCAAATATCTTCATTCGCGATGCAATTGATCTTTATATCCTGTTATTGCCGATCCTACTTGTCTTTTTATCACACTTCTTATTGAAGAAATATAACAACTGGCTGCATATCAGTGGCTTTACATGTGGAGCAACTATCGGTTTCTTTACGTCCTACGCAATAGTACTTTTTATAAGATCATTTACTAATTCATTGACCTCGTTTTTTCATTTCAATACAAACGAATTAATGGTAGTTATCGTAGGAGCTGCTATTTTCGCGTTTTTAGGAAGTATGATCGGATTCAAGAAAAGTAAACAGATACAAAGAAGTAATTGATCTACATACATGTTTTCGGCTGGTAGAAAAAGTAACCCTAGATTTCGGTAGTTTTATTGGTGAACTAACGGTGCCGCTAAGTTTAATCAACGATTATTTTTCTATTCGTATATTTTTTGTATATACTGTATAATTTAGGTAGGGTAAATAACGTTGTTTATTTCTAAAGAAGAGGAGGGGGAAAGTTGTTATATTTGGCTTTATTACTTGGTATTGTTTTCATTGTAATTATAGATAAACTTACTCAAGCTTTTAAGCTATCAGGCATTTGGGTGGTGCTTGGTCAAATTTGTGCAGCACTAGCGATCAGCATAGTCGGTAATCTTTCGGTTAGTCATATTACTATAGGTAATACCTTCGAATTAGGTTATTTGACGATTCCTTTTACAATATTATTTCTTGTTGGCTTTACAAATGTAATAAATCTAGAAAAAGTACATAATCCATCAATCTTGCTGTTACCAATTGTGTCTTTCGTTTGCTTGTCAATATTAGCTTACATTATGGGTAATTTATTTGTAGTAATCATAGGATTTTGTAGTTGTTTAGTTATGCTGTCTATTCTGTTATACAGCTATTTTTCTGGTAAAGTAATTGTAGGACGAACGCTTACTACGACAATTGGTTTCATCATAGCTGTACTATCACTATCTCTTATCAAAGCATCTATTGTAAATATTTATATTCCCATATTTACTTTAGCACTACCATTCACATTATATTATTGGATGAAAGATAAATTTACAAGTGTATACGCTATTACAGTTAGCGTTGTAACAGCAATAGTATTTAGTGTCCTAATGTTCATAGTTCCTTTTTACATGCTCTGGTATTTTGTTGTTGGATTAACGATACTTTTAGTGATCACACAATCCTCACGTAAATACCGTATAATTTAAAGTTGGATGGGAGCATCCTAATAAACATTGTAGGACTTGCGTATATGACGATTAATCATAAAAACAAGTCCTAAAATGCTTAAACAGTCTTTAAATACTTTTCATAGCAGATACATTGGTGTTTACGTGTGATATTAGTGAATTGTTCCATATCATGGCCGACATAATGACTGAATGTTGAAACAGGAAATAGATTTGGAACATTCGTTGTGATTCTATTAGTCATTTCACTCCCTTCAAGATAAATATGATAATAGGATTCGACTTGAGAAAACTCCATTTTTTTATACCAATTTTGCACCCATTCATCGTCTCGCGTCCATGCTTCAAAGCGATTTAAATTTAGTTCAATGGCTCTTTTTTCAGCAACCTTTAATAAATTTTCGCCTATTCCTTTTCGTGAATAATCAGGATGTACAGCGATGTGCCAAATCATACCACCTAGTCCTTTTCCTCTTGAACAAACTGTGCCTTCTTTGATTTCATATTCTATATCAATTAAACCAACAATTTTTCCATCAATTTCAGCTACTAATTCAATGGAAGGCTGTTCATAGACTTCTTTTTTATTTAGCACATTGTCAAAATAAGCTGTTTTTAAAAAAGCAAGAACTCTACATTGTAGCCAGCCTAGTTCATCTTCTTTTTTATAGTTTCTAATTAACAATTCAATATACCTCCACTTCAATCAGTAATTTACCTACAATGAACTTGAGCCATTGGTTGCCCATCATATACCTGTTACATGATCAATCGATGTAGATTTACCATTAATTTGAATATCAATCGTATCATGGTGAGGTTCTAACGTTAATTTGTAAACATGCTGTTTTATTGCATTATCTTGCTCGTTTGTCACATCTAACTTGATCGTTATTGTATTATTTTGTGTTTCAAGATCTACCGTAACGGTTCCTTTTGATCGAAAAACGATGTAAGAAACATCTTGATCTACTACATTGAGTAATTGTAGTGTTGATTTTTCGTCCATAGCCTTTTGCACTTTATCTGGAACTACCTCAATTTCAGTAATGCTTAATGTTGATGAGTTACATGCTGTAAAAAGAAATACGGTGAAAAACATAAAAAATAATAATTTTTTCAATGCCTTTTCATACCTCCTTTTGATTTACTATAATTTCCATTAATTGAATTGTACCATAGTAAAGGTATGGTAGGTCGAAATGGAGAGGGAGTACTGACAAAGAATTACTAACGATATAAGTGAGGGTTAAATCACTTTGAAATTAATAGAAGAGTTCATCATAAAGGGAGTCGATGGATAAATGCCAGTATATAATAAACTTGTAAGGGATAAAATTTTAGAAATGATAGAAGAGAAAGGTTTATCGTATTATGCACGAACTTTAGAATCAGAAGAATTTATCAAGGCAATCAAAACTAAGATGATAGAGGAAGCTACAGAATTTCACGAGGCGAAAAATAGTCAGGAAAGCGTTGAAGAATTGACAGATCTGCTCGAACTCATTCATACAGCTATACGTGTGTTAGGCGTAAGTTTTGAAGAACTAGAAGCGATGCGTGAGCAGAAGAAAAAAATTCGTGGTGGATTTGAAAAAAGAATTTTTTTGCTATATGTAGAAGATCCATCAGGTTCGCTATAAATTAAAACGGCTTTCGACAGCCAAACCTTCCTTTTTATAGTATAATAAACGGTAGTACAGCATTTGTTTGTGATTTGTAAGGGAAAGGATGATATTTGTATGGCAGAGAAAGTAGGACAATCTTTCGTACAACCAACACCTTCTGGAAAAGAAGAGCTTGGAAAAATAGAGGTAGCGGCAGAGGTAATCGAAGTTGTAGCAGGTATTGCTGTCAATGAGGTTGAAGGCATTGCTGCAACTCGTGGAAATATTGCGACAGGTGTCGTGGAACGATTCGGTAAAAAAGTACACAATAAGGGCATTAAATCCGGTGTCACAGAAACGGGTGAAATTGCAATTGATGTATTTTGCTCTGTAAAATATGGATATGCCATTCCTAAGGTTGCAAAGGAAGTACAAACGCAAATACGCCAAGCTATTTTTAATATGACAGCACTAGAAACAGCAGAAGTCAATGTGCATATTACTGCTATACAGTTCGAAAAAGAAGAAACAGCAGTACATGAATAACAAAAAAAGGGTTGCCCTAAGATGATTTTTCATCAAAGGGCAGCCCTTTTTTAAGGATTTCTCTAGGATTCATTAGTCTAAATGTATCGCCTTTTTTATAATTCAATATGCTTTGGCTTTCTCCAGAACAATGCCAGAATAACGCCAAGCACTAACACGATTGTGGCAAAGTAATAGGGATAGTTCAAATTTACATCGAACAAGATCCCACCTAAGATAGGCCCAAAAATATTACCTAGGCTTGTAAACATGGAGTTCATACCACCAACAAATCCTTGTTCATTGCCAGCAATTTTTGATAAATATGAAGTAACCGCTGGCCGAATTAAATCAAAGCCAACGAAAATAAAGAATGTGACAAATAAAATGGCAAAATAATGACTGACAATCGTCATAGCGAATGTTAGGATCGCCGAGAGAATCAATGAATAACGAATGACATTAATTTCACCCATTTTCTTTGTTAGCCAGTCAAACAGAATTAATTGAGCCAGGGCTCCTACAATACCACTTCCTGTAATAATAATGGCAATATCTGATGGCGTAAATGCAAATTTGTGATCGACAAATAAGCTAAATAGTGATTCGAATGCAGCGAGACCAAAGGATAGCACGAAAATAAGAATGAATGGAATAAAATAAAGCGGGCTAAACACACGCTTCACACTACCTAGCATAGATGGTGTAACTTCCTCATTGTCCGTAGCACGCGACGGTTCTTTTAATAAGATCAACGACAGAATAGCCGCGAAAAGACCAAGGACCCCTGCCGCGTAAAATGGTACACGTGTACCGTATTCTGCTAAAAATCCTCCGATACCAGGACCGATAATAAACCCTGTGCTAATGGCAGCACTCATATAACCCAGTGCTTTAGGACGCTGTGCTAATGTCGTAATATCAGCAATATAAGCTGTTACGGCTGGCATAATAAAAGCTGCACTTACGCCACCGAGCATACGGGAGGCAAAAAGAATTTCCACTGAACGACCGAATCCGAATAAAAACTCAGAAAGCCCAAAAATAAAAAGACCTAACACGATCATGATTTTACGACCGATATTATCGACTAATTTACCTGCGATAGGTGATGCAATCAATTGGGTAATAGCAAATGCTGCTACCATATAACCAACAACAGAGCCCGAGATATGAAGCTCATTCATGATAGTTGGTAAAACAGGGATGACTAAACCAATCCCTAAAAAAGCAATGAAAAGATTGGATAATAAAATTGCTAATGTTATATTTTGTTTCTTGCTCATAAAGCTCTCCTTCTACCTGTTAAACGATACATGTTTTAAATCTACTAGAATATTTCCATGTAATACGATAAACCCTATAGTAACTATAGGGTCAAAAGATTTGTTTTCCATTTTTAAAGTTTTTATCAGTTTGGGAGTTTTTGAGGAGTTTATACGATTGCCTTTAAATTTTTAGGGAAGATTCTTGTCCTTCTTGTTTTTGTCTAACCTTTAATTCTACAATAAACTTCTTTTCTTGCTCCATTGTTAATGTCGCTGGCATATAGAGTTCATACACTTGTGATTCAAATATTTCTTGCTGCGCCAATACATAATTTCTTAATTTTTCATAGTACGAAAAATAAGTTTCAGGGTCATATATAAAGGCAATACATACATACTTTCCAGCGGGAATGGTAGTTTGCTGTATATTTGCTGAGAGCTTTGAAAATGTGCGCTCTGTTAAAAGAGGAGTGAAAATAACATCATAAAAAATATCATGGACATCTTGATAAGCCTTAAGAGGATATATACAGCCATATCGACTATTTAACACACTGCCCTCGTTTTCAATGATTTTTGTTAGTATTGCATAATATGTATTAGCGCTCGATGTTGGTGTTAATTCAGTCGTTGTCACTTGAAGAACGGGCATTGCTTCTTCTACCTGTTCATATACTTCACCGAAGATCGGGATATCTATTTGTTCTTGTAATTGCTTTTTTGTTTTCAATAAAGTATTTTTCGCTTCGTTTAAGCGTGAGATTTTCTCGTTTATTCGTAGCTCTTGCTGTGCAAGAAAATCAAGCAATTCATTTGAGGTTAATTTGAGCGCTTTTTTTATATCTTCGAGGGTAACACCGATATATTTAAGTGATTTTATTATATCTAAATAGAATAGCTGAGTGTCTTTATAGTAGCGGTAATTGGTGTAGGTATCTGTATAAGCTGGTTTAAATAAATCAATTTGATCGTAATAGCGTAACGTCTGAATCGATAAGTTTGAAAGTTTGGCAACCTCACCAATGGTATAATAATGTTCCTTCATAAATTGCCTCCATTAGTAATACCTAAAGAAGTTTCGAATGGCATCAAAGCGAATTTTATGCTTGCAATCGTCACAGTAAAATAGGTGAGATTTACGTTCCTTCATTAGTTTGTATTGTTCTTCACCTTCAACCAATTTAAATGGTTTTTTACAACTCGTACATATGGCTTCATATTGCATTGTGAACACCTCTGAAGTTTGTTTTCGTTTTTCTTTATTATACATGATGAGGAGGAAACAATCATTTTTGGAGAGCTTATTTGATTAAAAGGGAGCTCAATTAGGAATGATGTAAAAAGTTCCTTAAAAAAGGTTTCAGATTATTGAAAACTTGCTTGAAATCGTGTTTCTCGTGCGATTTTATGCTATTATAAACCTTAATGCCACTTAAGAAGGAGAGCTTTACATGAAACGACATGAAGCACGCGAAAAAGCGTTGCAAGTTTTGTTTCAGCTAGACAATACGGATCTAACAGTAGAAGAAGCAATGGGTCATATTAAAGGACAACCAACCAATGCCTTTTACGAAAAGATTGTTACTGGAACAGCTGAACATTTGGAGGAAATCGATGCTACTTTAGAACAGCATCTTGAAAAGTGGTCACTTGCCCGTCTACCGAAAATTGAAAGAACGGTTTTACGTCTAGCTGTATACGAACTTTTATACATGCCAGAAACACCAAAAAGAGTAGTACTAAACGAAGCAATCGAGTTATGTAAAACATTTGGCGATGATAGTTCATCTAAATTTGTCAATGGTGTACTTTCTAAATTTACAGAACAAGAATAATGTGTTGAATTGGAAGGAGTAACGAAGGTTTATGTCAAGTGCAATTATTAATGGTAAAGAAATTGGTCAAGAAATTCGTAATGCTGTAGCAGAGCGTGTCATTCGCTTAAAAGAGCGAGGATTAACACCTGGTTTAGCGGTTGTATTAGTTGGAGACAACCAAGCTTCAGCTACATATGTGAGAAATAAACAAAAATCTTGTGAAGCAATTGGTATGTTTTCAGAACTGATTAAATTACCAGCTGAAACTACGCAAGAGGAATTATTAGCACAAATTCAACTTTTAAATCAACGTGAGGATATTCACGGAATTTTAGTACAACTACCACTCCCAAAACATATTGATGAGGATACAGTCATAGCGACAATCGCTGTCGAGAAGGATGTCGATGGTTTCTCACCAGTAAGTGTGGGGAAAATGATGCTTGGCCAAGACACTTTTTTACCTTGTACACCGTTCGGCGTGATGAAGCTTCTTGAGTATTCAGGAATTGACATTGCAGGAAAACATGCTGTTATTGTAGGACGTAGTCATATCGTTGGTAAACCAATGGGACAACTACTTTTGCAAAAAGACGCAACGGTGACATATACACATTCTAAAACGCCTGATTTACCTTCATTTACAAAACAGGCAGATATTTTGATAGCTGCTGTCGGACGTGCAAACTTTATTACAAAGGAGCATGTAAAAGATGGAGCGGTTGTCATTGATGTCGGTATTAATCGTGATGAGAACAATAAATTATGCGGTGATGTAAACTTTGCAGAAGTAGATGGTATTGCATCACATATTACTCCTGTACCAGGTGGTGTCGGACCAATGACAATCACGATGTTACTATTCAACACAGTGCAAGCAGCTGAAAATAGCTTGCAAAATAAATAACATAACCATAAAAGAGTCATCTCAACATTGCTTTGAGATGACTTTTTTGATGTATAAAAAAGAACTTCTTTGCTATTTTTGACGTCTAATGTAACGTTTGGGACATACATACGTTGAAGGAGGTTTTTATGGAAAACATCGATATTATGTTAATTGTTAAACATATCATCATTGGTCTTGTCCAAGGTTTCACAGAGCCTATTCCCGTATCATCGAGTGGACATGTTATGATTGCCAGTGAAATACTAGGGCTTGGAGAACAAGGTTTTACATTCGCCATTTTAACTAATACAGCATCATTACTTGCCATTATGTATATTTATCGAGAGGATATTGTGCGCCTTATAAGTCATTTCTTTCTCTATTTAAAGACAGGGGAGAGGCGCTATAACGCTGATTTTCGCTTTGCATTGTATATTATCATAGGATCTATTCCAGCAGGCGTTTTAGGGGTGTTATTAAGTGATGTCATTGCTGACAATGTCAGTATGACTACAATTGCGCTCATGTTATTTGTCACAGGAGCTGCATTATGGTTAATACGTAATATGCAAGGGAAGAAGAAAGATGCTGATCTCAGGGCAAAAGACGCTATTATTGTAGGATTAGGGCAAGCAGTAGCTTTAACGCCAGGTATTAGCCGATCAGGAGCAACGATTATTTCAGCAATAGCAGTAGGGATGAAGCAGGATACAGCCTTACGGTTCTCCTTTATGCTTTATATTCCTGTAAGCTTAGGGGGAGTGGTCCTTGGGATTACGGATTTTTTAGAGGAGCCGAATAAAGGCGCATTGGCACTTCCCTATGCAGCTACTTTCATCGCTACGCTCATTATGACCTATTTTGCGATGCGATGGTTTATGGGTATTATGAAAAGCGGTAAACTTAGCTATTTTACGTACTATTGTTTTATTGTAGGTACGCTACTATTACTATTCTATTAAAATGTAAAGTCTCATAACAACTATTGTTATGGGGCTTTGTTTTGTTATGGATGGTAATAAGCTGTTTTCTAATAGTTTGATCGTGTATGAATATGTTATAGTTGTTTTTCGATAGTTGTAACCTCGTCATTTTTTCTAGCGAAACTGCATTTTGGCACGTCAACGACAGTAAAAAATGTTATGATAGGTGTAGTTTTTGTGAAAAACTTGATTATAGTAAAGGAGCCGAAAACATGTCGTCTGCTTCTTATTTAACAGTAAAAGCGTTAACGAAATATATTAAACGAAAGTTTGATGCTGACCCTCATCTACGTGAAGTATATGTAAAGGGTGAATTATCGAATGTTAAAATCCATCAATCAGGGCATATTTATTTTACGCTAAAGGATGATGGAGCCCGCATTGCGGCTACGATGTTTAAAATGGCGGCTACAAAATTAGCGTTTGAGCCAAAGGAAGGTATGCAAGTATTTATTCGAGGCGATGTAAACGTTTACGAAGGTTATGGTACCTACCAACTTTATGTACAGGAGATGCAACCTGATGGCATTGGTAGCTTATTTGTTGCCTTTAATCAATTAAAAGAACAATTACAAAAAGAGGGGCTTTTTAAACCAGAGTGGAAGCAACCGATACCAAAGTTTCCTGAAAAAATAGGTGTATTAACATCGACTACAGGTGCTGCTATTCGAGATATTTGTACGACGTTGAAGAGACGTTACCCCCTTGCTAAAGTTTTGATTTATCCAACTCTAGTGCAAGGAGCGCAGGCGGCTCCAAATATTGTGCAAAATATTCAACGTGCAAATCAGAATGCGAGTTGTGATGTGTTAATTGTAGGTCGTGGTGGAGGCTCTATTGAGGATTTATGGGCTTTTAATGAAGAAATAGTGGCACGGGCTATTTTTGAAAGCCGAATTCCTATTATTAGCGCAGTCGGACATGAAACAGATACAACCATTGCAGATTATGTAGCTGATTTACGAGCTCCTACACCAACGGCAGCTGCAGAGATGGCTGTTCCAGATCAAACAGAGCTATACCAGCGGGTACTTACGCAAAAATCACAACTTCATCAAATAGTGAGGTCGCAACTTATGGCTGAACGACAACGTCTAAATAAGCTCCAGCAGTCTTATCCATTGTCCATGCCAGAAAGACTTTATCGACCATTTACTGAAAGATTAGCACAGCTCGAGTCTGGGTTGCAGACAGCGATGCAGGTGGAGTTGATGAAGAAAAAATCTCAGCTTCAACAATTACATAGTACGGTCGAGCAACATTCACCTAAAAAGGCACTGGCGTTCCATCAACGTGAACTTGAAGCACGCATTCAACAATTATCCCGTGCTACTACGTATTATGTAGCGAAGCAACAACAACAATTTGAGGCCACTGTTAGAACATTAGAAGCTTTAAATCCGCTATCCATTCTAACAAGAGGTTTTACAGTAGCATATAAAGATCAAAAAATGATCAAATCATCCACTGAGGTACAAAAGCAGGATCAACTTACACTTTCTTTCCATGATGGGAAAGTTGTGGCTGAAGTGAAAAATATCTTGCCAAAGAATGAGGGGGAAACGTTGTGACAGAGAAACAACAAACGTTTGCAGAAGCCATGACGGCACTAGAAGAAATCGTTCGCCAGTTGGAGCAAGGCGATGTGCCATTGGAAAATGCAATAGATTTATATAAGCAAGGAATGGAGCTATCAAAGTTTTGCCATAGTAAGCTGCAACATGCAGAAGAACAGCTCGTATCGATTGTCCAAGAGACTGGTGAAACAACAGCATTTGATCCACTAAAGGGAGAGAATTAGGAAATGAATGAGCCATTAAAGTGCTTTATTGAAAGTAACATACCACAAATTGAAGAAACCATGTTTGCGCTTGTTGAACAAATTGATGCACCAGCCGATTTAAAGGAATCTATGCTTTATTCATTAAAGGCTGGCGGTAAACGAATTCGCCCACTTTTTGTGTTAGCAGTACTTGAGCTTTACCATAAAAATTTACAGGACGGCTTTCTTGTCGGTTCTGTAATTGAAATCATTCATACGTATTCTTTAATCCACGATGATTTACCAAGTATGGATAATGATGATTTCAGAAGAGGAAAGCCGACGAATCATAAAGTTTATGGTGAAGCACTTGCAACGCTTGCTGGAGATGCACTAAATACGTTGGCATTTGGCATTTTAGCACGTATGGAATTGTCTGCTGAAAAGCGCATTGAACTTGTCCAATTATTAAGTGTCGCAGCAGGAGCAGAAGGCATGGTTGGTGGTCAAGTACTTGATATGGAAGGAGAGCAACGTCAGCTTAATTTAACAGAGCTAGAACAGGTCCATGTCAATAAGACAGGTGCTTTATTACGCTTTAGTATTGAAGCGGGAGCCGTGTTAGCAGATGTGTCCAATCAAGATCGTGCTACATTAAAGAAATATGCACATCACATTGGTCTAGCTTTCCAAATTCAGGATGATATTTTAGATATTGAAGGAACAACTGAAGAACTAGGGAAAACAGCAGGGAAAGATATCGCTAGTGATAAAAGCACCTATCCAGCGCTTTTAACATTAGCAGGAGCAAAAGAAAAGCTTGCTGAGCATTATCAACATGCCATTAACGCACTCGATCAATTACCAATCGATACCAGCTTATTACGCGACTTTGCTGCGTATATTGTTCATCGTAAAAACTAAGAGAGAAAATCAAGGCGTTGAAGGAAAAGAATATGCTAGAATAGGTGGGAACGTTTGCAATTTGCATTCAATGAAGTGCTCGTACTTTTAGCATATTGATAACACTGCTATAATGGTGGAAACACAATTGCGGTGAATATTTTATTGAAAAGGTGTGTGAGAAAGGTGGATTTAAATAAAATAACTAGTCCATCCTTTTTAAAAAACTTAAATAAGAAGGAGCTTGAGCAACTTGCACAAGAAATTCGTACCTTCTTAATCGAAAAATGTTCTGTCACAGGTGGGCATATCGGGCCAAATTTAGGTGTAGTTGAACTTACGATAATGCTGCATAAAATGTTTGACAGTCCAAAAGATAAGTTTTTGTGGGATGTTGGCCACCAAGCTTACGTGCATAAAATTTTAACAGGTCGTGCGAGTCAATTTGACACACTACGTCAGTTCAAAGGGCTTTGTGGATTCCCGAAGCGCGTGGAGAGTGAACATGATGAGTGGGAAACAGGTCACAGCTCGACGTCCTTATCAGCAGCCATGGGTATGGCAGCGGCACGTGATATTAAAAAAGAACATAGCTATGTAATCCCTATTATTGGGGACGGTGCTTTAACAGGCGGTATGGCACTTGAAGCGTTAAATCATATTGGACATGCAAAAACAAATATGATTGTCATTCTGAATGATAATGAAATGTCCATTGCACCAAATGTTGGAGCATTACACAATGTATTAGGTCGTTTACGTACAGCTAAGGAATACTCAAAAGCGAAGGAAGAGCTAGAGTCACTTATAAATAAAATTCCAGTGCTAGGAGGCAAGCTTGCTTCTACTGCAGAGCGCCTTAAGGACAGCTTAAAATATTTAGTGGTGTCCGGTGTGTTTTTTGAGGAGCTAGGTTTTAAATATCTGGGCCCAATTGATGGACATGATTTCGAAGCCCTAGAAATGACATTATCACATGCTAAAAAAGTGAAAGGGCCTGTTTTGGTCCATGTCATTACAAAAAAAGGAAAGGGCTATAAACCTGCCGAGGATGATACTATTGGTAATTGGCATGGGACAGGTCCCTATAAAATTGAAAACGGTGCCTTTGTTAAATCTGAAGCAAAAGGACCAGCGTGGAGTAGTTTAATTGCAGAAACGGTTCGTAAAATTGCTCATGAGGATGAGCGAGTAGTGACGATTACGCCAGCAATGCCTGTTGGGTCGAAGCTACAAGGTATTCAAAAGGATTTCCCAAATCGTTTCTTTGATGTAGGAATTGCTGAACAACACGCAGCAACGATGGCTGCAGGGCTAGCTACTCAAAAAATGAAGCCGTTTTTAGCCATTTATTCTACATTCTTGCAACGTGCATATGACCAAGTATTACATGATATTGCTCGTCCAAACTTGAATGTTTTTATCGGCATTGATCGTGCTGGTTTAGTTGGAGCGGATGGAGAAACCCATCAAGGTGTATTTGATATTGCTTTCCTTCGCCATATTCCAAACATGACTATTATGATGCCAAAAGATGAAAATGAAGGTCAGCATATGGTAAAGACAGCGATTGAATATGATGGTGGCCCAATTGCTCTTCGTTATCCACGTGGGAATGGGATTGGCGTACCATTAGATGAAGAGCTTATCGCTTTACCAATTGGCAGCTGGGAAGTCTTGCGCGAGGGGAAAGACGCATCTATTTTAACATTTGGAACGACGATTCCAATGGCAATGGCGGCAGCTGAAATGCTGGCACAACAAGGTATTGAGATTGAAGTAGTTAATGCTCGCTTCATCAAGCCAATGGATGAGGAAATGCTACATCGTATTTTATCTAGTCATAAGCCAATTTTAACGATTGAAGAAGCTGTCCTGCAAGGTGGATTTGGTAGTGGCGTATTAGAGTTTGCTCATGATCATGGCTATCTAAATGCACTTATTGATCGCATGGGAATTCCAGATCAATATATCGAACATGGTAATGTAGATCAGTTACTCGCAGAAATTCATATGACAGCAGAGGATACGGTTGCACGTATGCACGTGTTACTTCAACAAAAACAGCAAGTAGGTTTGAATAAATAATGACAAAACAACCAAAAGAAAGAGTAGATATTTTACTTGTAGAGCGTGGGCTTTGCGAGACAAGAGAAAAAGCAAAACGATCCATTATGGCAGGTCTTGTTTTTTCAAATGAAATACGTATTGATAAGGCAGGAGAAAAAATTGCCATCGATGCACCTCTACAAGTGAAGGGCTCTGATTTAAAATATGTTAGTCGTGGTGGCCTAAAGCTTGAAAAGGCCCTACAAATTTTTGATATGACTGTAGAAGGAAAGCTAATGCTTGACATTGGCTCCTCTACAGGCGGCTTTACAGATTGTGCCCTACAACATGGAGCAAGACATTGTTATGCATTGGATGTGGGCTCTAACCAGTTAGCTTGGAAAATTCGCTCGGATGAACGTGTCACGGTTATGGAGAAAACCAATTTTCGCTATACAACAGCCGCTGATTTAACGGAAGGGTTACCTGATTTTGCAACCATTGATGTTAGCTTTATTTCCTTATCGCTCATTTTACCTGTATTAAAAACATTGTTGCTTCCAGGTGGCGATGTGATGGCATTAGTGAAACCACAGTTTGAAGCTGGGAAAGACAAGGTTGGTAAAAAAGGTATTGTTCGTGATAAAAAAGTACATCTCGAAGTATTGGAAAAAACAGCTGCTATGGCAACAGAAATTGGCTTTGTTGTAAAAGATGCCTCCTTTTCACCTATAACAGGAGGGGAAGGGAACATTGAATTTTTATTCCATTTAGTGAATCCTGTCGGTTATGAAATAATTCCTTCATATACAGCTTTTAATGCACTCGTTGAAGAAGCGCATAATTCTTTAAAATAACACGTGCTCGCTTATAGAGCCGTGTTTTTTCTTGTGCTTTTTTGTTGAAAATGGTAGTGTGATTATACACATATACAATTATTTATAAGAGGTGATCTCGTTGAATAAAGGACAACGACATATACGAATTCGAGATATTATCGCCAATCATGAAATCGAAACACAAGATGATTTAGTCGATTTTTTAAAAGAAGCAGGCTATAATGTGACCCAAGCAACGGTGTCACGAGATATTAAAGAGCTACATTTAGTGAAAGTACCGTTACAGGATGGTCGCTATAAATATAGCTTACCCGCAGATCAACGTTTCAACCCAGTCCAAAAATTACATCGTGCATTAGCAGATGCATTTGTCAGCATTGATGGAGCATCTCACTTTTTAGTGATGAAAGCTCTTCCAGGTAATGCAAACGCGATTGCATCTTTACTTGACCATTTAGATTGGCCAGAAATTTTAGGTACAATTTCTGGGGATGATACCATTTTAATTATTTGTCGTAATGAAAATGAGCGTGAAAATACAAAAAATCGCTTATTAGACATGCTTTAAAAAATGGGGAATTTGATTCAGAGGTGACAATTTGTGTTAAGAGAGCTTAGTATTCGAAACTTTGCCATCATTGAGGATCTGACAGTAAGCTTTTCAGAAGGTTTAACAGTACTTACAGGGGAAACAGGTGCTGGGAAATCCATCATCATTGATGCTGTGCATTTACTTGCGGGTGGACGAGGCAATACTGAATTTATTCGCCACGGTGCAAGAAAAGCAGAATTAGGTGGCTTATTTCAAATTTCAAGTTTAGCTCATCCTGTTCTGAAAAAATTAGAAGAAGCAGGCATAGAAATTGAAGAAGATAGCATTATTTTACGACGGGATTTAAATGATTCTGGTAAAAGCATTTGCCGAGTAAATGGAAAGCTTGTGCCATTATCGGTACTTAGAGACATTGGCGCTAGCCTTATTGATATTCATGGTCAACATGAAAATCAAGAGCTGATGGATGAAAAGCAGCATATTAATTTACTCGACCAGTTTGCGGAGGAAGAACTGTCCCCTATACAAAAAACATATAGTGAACAATATGAAGAATATCGTTTACTAAAAAAAGATTTAGCTTCCATATCGATTGATGAACAATTGATGGCACAACGTATTGATTTGTACCAATTTCAAATAAAAGAGCTAGAGGAAGCCAATCTAAAGTTGGGTGAGGAAGACGACCTTTTAGATGAACGCCGTCGTTTGATGAATTTTAATAAAATTTTTGAACGTTCTAGTGCAGCCTATGATGCCATTCAAGGCGATTCGAAGGGACTTGATTGGATTGGTAATGCTATGGGTGCTTTAGAAGACGCCGCGACGGTTGACGATCAATTCAAAGAAGCATCTGAAGCTGTGACATCTGCATTTTATGCCTTACAAGATGCAGCCTATCAGGTCAAAAATGTGTTAGATGACTTAGAGTTCGATCCAGCACGTTTAAACGAGGTTGAGCAGCGTTTAGCACTATTCCAAAATTTAAAACGCAAATATGGTTCGACAGTGGAAGAAATCTTAGCGTATTATGAGAAAATTAAAACAGAATTAAATGAATTGTTGAATCGAGATGAAATTTTGCAGGTCAAAGAACGCCGAGTGCTAGAGATGGAATCGGTACTTAATGAACTTGCTGAAAAACTTTCGGCGGTACGTAAAACTGCTGCCCATCAATTGAGTGAAGCCATAATGGCAGAATTACGTGAACTACATATGGAAAAAGCAAAATTTATTGTTAATTTCGATGAATTACCATATTTCGATGCCAATGGAAAAGATCAAATCATTTTCTACATCTCCACAAACGTTGGAGAACCACCAAAATCGTTACCCAAAATTGCATCTGGCGGTGAATTATCGCGAATGATGCTTGCATTGAAAACGATTTTCTCTTCCTCAAATGGTATCACCTCCATTATTTTTGATGAGGTCGATACAGGTGTAAGTGGTCGTGTAGCGCAAGCCATTGCAGAAAAAATCGCAGCGATTTCCGTTAATTCTCAAGTATTATGTATTTCTCATTTACCACAGGTTGCGGCTATGGCTGATCATCATTACTTTATCAAAAAAGAGGTGGAGCATGATCGAACGTTCACTTCGTTATCGGAAATTGATCAAGATGCTCGAATTGAGGAAGTTAGCCGTATGATGTCTGGTACAGAAATTACAGCTTTAACATTACAGCATGCAACAGAGCTTTTAAAAATGGCAGATGAACGAAAAAAACAAATGCGTTAATCTTTATTCCAGAAACAGTCACGCTGTTTCTGGGTTTTTTCTTTTTGCACAAATATTTACCGCTTATAAGAATGGCACAACAACACATAGTAAAAAGACAAAAATGAAAAGGAGGTGTCGTATGAATCGTCATTGGCGTCAATTAGTCATTTTGCCTATGCTCATCTTTTTGTTAGTGATGCCTGTACAAGCTTTAGCCGCCAAAAAGCTTATACCAATGGGTGAAGCAATTGGGATTCAGCTCCAATTATCACATGTATTTGTCGCACATGATGTATTATTAGCTTCGAATCAGTGGATGAAGGGAGGAGCTGTCATTGAAAAAATAAATGATATCCCTGTTAAATCTCTTGCTGATGCCAAACAAGCTGTGGCAAAAAAAGGCCAACAAAAATGGACGATCAATAGTGAAGGCCAACAAGTTACATTGGAATTACAAAATCAAGAAGCAGAGCATGTCATTTCCTTTTTAAAAGATGAAACAGATGGAGTAGGAACACTGACTTATATTGATCCAGAGACAAAAAATTACGGAGCACTAGGTCATCAAATTGTCGATTCAACCCTACAAGAAGCCCCTGTTTTTAAAGCTGGCTCCATTTTTTTAGCTTCCATTCAACAAATTCGTAAAAGTACACCGGGCCAACCAGGCTATAAAATATCCTCCATTGAGAAGCATCAAGAACGACTCGGCAGTATAGATAAAAATACTATTTATGGTATTTTTGGCCGTTGGGAAGACGGTTATCAACAAAGATTACCCAAAGCCATTGAAATTATGCATGAAAAAGATATAAAAACTGGGAAAGCCGAAATTTATACGGCTATTGAAGGCAGTAAGGTGGAATCTTTTTCGATTGAAATTACAAAGGTTGAAAATGAACGCCTTGAATTTATAGTATCTGACGAAAAGCTCATTGAAAAAACAGGTGGTATTTTGCAGGGAATGAGTGGCAGTCCTATCATTCAAGACGGTCGTTTTGTCGGTGCTGTGACGCATATGTTTGTTGAAGAGCCGAAAAAAGGGGCGGCACTAACTGTAGCAGAAATGTTAAGAAGATCTTCATGAATTATGTCTGGTAAGAATTCGCTTCATTTTCAGGGGCAACAAAAGCCCAGGGAAAGAAGCGAATTTTACCCTTTTTTCTAGGAATTCAACATGTATTTCTAATAATTCCCTGAAGGAGTCATGATATTTAAAAAAACTGTAGTTTTATCAACTAATTTTATCTAAAATAAGTAATAAGAGCATTCGACTAGTTGCAATTATTTATCGTAACTTGTCGATAAAAAAAGAAAGTATCGGACTACATACTCATTTTTGAAAATGAAAAAGGTTTTTAAAACAAAAATGTCGAAAATTCCACAGTGTGCCAAAAACGGCATTTAGGGGTTAGGTTAACGCTTTGAGGTGTTCAAAGCAAGTCCAGAAGGAGGAATTGAAATGACAAAAGTAAAAGTAGCGATTGCTGATGATAATCGTGAGTTATTAAAAACAATGGAGCAGTATTTTCAAGGACATGCCGAAATAGAAATTATTGCAACAGCTTCAAATGGAAAAGTTTGTCTACAAATGCTTGAGGAATTTACACCAGATATTTTACTTCTAGATATAATAATGCCTCATCTTGACGGTTTAGCTGTATTAGAAGCCATGTATCAAAACGAAAAAATGTCATCTATCCAAGTTATTATGCTAACAGCTTTTGGTCAGGAAGATGTCATGAAACAGGCGGTAGATTTAGGGGCTTCCTATTTCATGCTGAAGCCATTTGAATTCGATCAATTGGTACAAAAGATTCTACATTGTGCTGGACAAAAGGCGACACTACCAAAAAAGACAAGCGTGTTACAACCGACAGTACCTCAAAAATTAAATCAGCATCAATTAGACAGTACGATTACTGCAATCATAAAAGAAATCGGTGTACCTGCACATATTAAAGGTTATTCTTATTTACGTGAAGCCATTCAAATGGTATTTGAAGATATAGAATTATTAGGATCTGTCACGAAAATTTTATACCCAGAAATTGCGAAAAAATTCAATACAACGCCATCCCGTGTGGAACGTGCAATTCGTCATGCCATCGAGGTCGCATGGAATCGTGGCAATTATGAATCGATTTCGTCGATGTTTGGCTATACAGTGCACCACCTAAAATCCAAGCCAACCAATAGCGAGTTCATTGCCATGATCGCAGACAAAATCCGTATTGATATGATGGCTAGCTAAGCGTGCTATATTGGTGTTTTTAGCGTGTAGCTTAGCGGAGAATGTCCGGTAAACCTAATTTATTACGAAAATGATAACGCCTTTTTAGACAGTTTACGTCGACTGTTTGAGGGGCGTATTTTTTATGTCCATTATTAACGAATTTGTCCTTTTTAGAAAGGTTCGTGCAATGAAGTTGTGAATCAAAAAAGCATTCTTTCGCAAAAACCTCTTTTTAGAGGATTAATATGGTTAATTTTGATAATATGACATAAATTGATTAATAGTAGTATTAAATATCAAATTTAAGGGGATGAGATACTTGAGTAGGAGTAAGTTATTCGTTATTTTTTCAGTATTTATTTTAGTTGGAGTATTTGCAGCAGGTTTTTATACATTTAATGATGCACTAGTTGAAAAAACAGTGAAAATTGATGAACAAAATATTGTTGAAAAGAACGGAGAATTCTACCTGTTAATTGATGAGCGTGAGTTAATATTACCGAAAAAGTATTACGATAAAATCGAATTAGAAAAATACAACGAATACAAAGTTAAATATGTTTACAATCGGTTAAATAATGATGGTGAAGTCGTGATGCTAAAAAGATATGGTGAACAGCCATGGGGTAAATAATGGTGTGAGACTGTAAGCCCTTATCCATTTTTTATAAGCTAAACTTATACGCTGGTGTTCAATTCATCATTACAAAACTCGGTAGCATTGTTCATTTACTTAGGGAAATTAATCGATAGTTTTACAGAAAATGCTGTAGAAATATCTTAACTGAATAACGAGAACTGGAACAATCAAAGAAAAGTCGGCATATTAGTTACTCATTGCGATTGTATTCGTTATACTAAAACAGGTGATGAAAATGAAAAGTGTAAATTTCCAACTAGATGGAATGAATTCGATAGAAATAACGCAAATTGGGGAGGAACTATTTGAGGTACGTTTAGCATTAGATGGTAAAATTAGTATGCACTATATGACGCATGAGCAATTAGCTCAACTAGGCTGCACTTTCCATATTGAAGGAGGTATAGGTAGCTTGTTGAATAACTAAAGGTTCAAAATACCTATATAAAACTACTATTTATAGAGATGAACCCACTTGCTATCTTTCCATAGCATACTATTCCTCCAAAATAATTAAATGGAATTACTTTGAATTGAAAGGAAAATTTAATAAAAAAGCAGATAAATAAACATTTAAATAGTTAAAATTGTTTAATTTTATTTGTTGGAATGAAATTTTTGGCGGATTTTTTAATAATTGAGTAGTACTATTTTCTTTCTCGGTAGTGACAATGGTCTCTAAACAAATGTAAGGGGATTGTATATACTTACATATAGAGGGAAGGAGGAGGTAGCTTGATTCTAGTTCGGAATGACAACTTTGAAATTTCTGAAGAAAATGGCAAGGTATTTATGCTTACTTTTAGTGCCGGATTCCCATTAAAAGAATTTGATAGCATCCTACGTAGTCATCCACGACTTAAATTATCTAATTTTTCAATTTTAAAAAACGTGTTATCAACCCTAAACACAAGCCCAGTTGAAATTGGACGCTGGCTTCCGAATGTTGAAGCGGAGATCGCACGTGATAAAATGTCAGCCTCTATTTTTATATATGAAACACAAGAGTATATTCAAAATAATAAAGAAAAATTGACACAGCAAATACGAGAAACACTTGAAGAAAAAGGAATTGTTTACGGAATAGTAGACTTTGATATTTCAAAGGCTGAATCAGGAAAAGCATTTTTAATTGCTCAAGGCGAACAACCTATAGCAGGGATGGATGCACAAATTACATATTTGCCTAAACCGGAGAGAAAACCGGTCATTCGAGAAGACGGTAAAGCCGATTACTATGATATGAATTTTATTTCAGAAATTTCAGAAGGCTCGTGGCTTGGTGAAAAGATTCCTGCTACATTAGGTAAACCAGGAAAAAACGTGCTTGGTGAAGTAGTCGCTGCTGTACCTGGGAGAGATTTTCCTATTAAATACGACACAAAATCGGCCTATGAAGTGGAAGAGGACGGGAAAATCGTCATTCGCTCTAAAATTGCGGGTGTTTTAGATGATGTCAAAGGAATGATTGGTGTAAACAGACACCTTCCTATAAACGGTGATGTTGGCGTGGAAACAGGCAACCTAGAATTTAATGGTTCTCTCAGTATTAAAGGAACAGTAACAAATGGTTATACGGTTATTGCAACTGGTGATATTTCAATCGATGGTGCCGAAGGTGTAAGCGGTGCCAAATTGATTAAATCCATAGAGGGGGATGTTTATATTCGGGGAGGGATTTTTGGACTTGGTTCAACAGTAGTGGAAGCGGGTGGCAATATATTTGTTAAGCATGTGAATGAAGCGAATTTATTTGCAGGTGATAGTATTCATATTGGTTTTTATGCGCTAGGATCACAACTTTCTGCCCATTCTATTTATGTTGATGAACGAAAAGGTAAAATCATTGGTGGGCGAGCAGTAGCAAAAAATACGATCGTCACAGCCATTTCTGGAAACCGTCTAGAACGCCGAACGGATTTAATCATTGAAAGCATCAATAAGCAAGAAAATAATTCAGTCATGCAAGAAAAAGCAGCCCAGTTAAAACAGTTGCAAGCAGAAATTTTAGCACATGAGAACAAAATGAAAAGTCTATTGCCATTTCTCAATCAGATGTCTAAAGAACAAACTGCTTCATTTGAAGAGACAAAACAAGCCTTAACCAAATTAAAAGCTGAAGCAGTGGAGTTAGATCGTGAAATTAAGCTATTAATGGATGAAATGCGCCATGTAGGGAAAGAAGAGATTGTGGTGACAAAAGAAGCACATCCAGGTACTTATATTCAAATTGGCAGAAAGTCATCGTTATTAAGCAAAATGACGAATGGTAAATTCCTGCTAGAATTTGGTGAGCTCAATGTCTAATTCTTGTATTCCTGTATTTGCACATCGAGGTGCTTCTGCTTATGCACTAGAGAATACTCTTCAAGCTTTTGAAAAGGCGATGGAGCTAGGGGCTGATGGCATTGAATTAGACATTCAATTTTCTAAAGAGGGATTACCCGTAGTGTATCACGATCCACAGCTATCGAGACTTGTGGGCAGCAATAAACTGGTGAGCGATTGTACGATGGAGGAGCTTCTACATTTTAAACTTGGCAAGCCTTGGAGACGTCTATTTTCATCGTATAAAATGCCAGCATTTGAGGCAGTTTTAGTGTGGGCAAATATGCATCAGATGCCATTGAATATTGAATTAAAATCAACCATCTTAGACAATAAGAGAGGGCTGATTAATTTCCTACAGGGGTTAGTTCTGCCAGAGGGGAGTCATTTTTCATCCTTTCACTATGAGCTTTTAGAGATTGTTAAAAAACATAGACCGGAATTTGAAACGGCCCTTATAGCCACAAAAAAAATCAAATGGGACCTTCTAGCTGATTATAAAGCAGCTGATACTGTGCATATGCATAAAAGGTACTATAAACCAAGATACTTGGAGGCTTGTGTTATAAATGAAAAAGCCTGTCGTTTTTATGCGATTGATGGCAGTGAACTATTTTTAACGAATCCACATCCTGCTGTCATTGGATGGATTACGGATTATCCTGATAAAGTCATCGCAGTACAAGAACGTGTATAAAAATAGCTATCCAGTAAGTCGAGTGTGACTTATTTGGATAGCTATTTTTATTTCTTTTGGAAGCGTGGTGCTACTTTTCCATTTTTTCTGTCGCGATGTAGTAAAAATCCTGCGAAAAAACCAAAGCCTATCACGAAGAATATAACACCAACTACAAATTGTAGCCATAAAAATGGGAATGGCGAAATAAGCTTACCAAATAATGTATCACGCATAAATTTAATGCCACCTGCAGCCATAAGACCTGGAATAAGCATTACAATAAATGCAGCTAAACGGGCCATACTACCCCTCCTTATTCCTATGATTAATTGTACCTGTGGATGGTGGAATGTCAAGGAAGGTAGAAACGAATATAATATTTTCGCATAAAAACGAGGAGGGACAGAAAGTAGCATTTGTAACTGAATGTTTAGAAAATTCTTACTTAAATAAGAATATGTAATAATAGTTGCGAAATTGTGAATTTGTCAGTATTGTAAAAATAAGTGGAGCAATATTATCCATTACTAAACAATTTTTTCTTCAAGCATTGGGGTCTAAACACCTACTGAATAAGAGGGGTTCAGAGCTAGTTAAGAGAGAACGCTAAGAGGAATAGATTGTTAGACAAAACATGATGGGATGGGCATTTGGGGATGCACTTTCCAAAGCAAAGGGGCGAGTTTCATGGAAATCTTCAAGTATATGGAAAAGTATGATTATGAACAATTGGTATTTTGCCAAGATGAAGCATCAGGGTTAAAAGCGGTTATCGCTATCCATGATACAACACTAGGACCAGCACTAGGTGGAGCACGAATGTGGACATATGCATCGGAAGAAAATGCTATTGAAGATGCGTTGCGTTTAGCACGAGGAATGACTTACAAAAATGCTGCAGCTGGTTTAAACCTTGGCGGTGGAAAAACGGTTATTATTGGAGACCCATTTAAAGATAAAAACGAAGAAATGTTCCGTGCGTTAGGTCGTTTCATCCAAGGATTAAATGGACGTTATATTACTGCTGAAGATGTAGGTACAACTGTTTCAGATATGGATTTAATCCATGAGGAAACAAATTATGTAACAGGAATTTCTCCTGCATTCGGTTCTTCAGGTAATCCATCACCTGTAACAGCTTATGGGGTTTACCGTGGTATGAAAGCGGCTGCAAAAGAAGCATTCGGTTCCGATTCATTAGAAGGATTAAAAATTTCTGTACAAGGTCTAGGAAATGTAGCCTACAAGCTTTGCGAGTATTTACATAATGAAGGGGCAAAACTTGTTGTAACAGATATCAATCAAGCTGCAATTGACCGAGTTGTCAATGACTTTGATGCGATGGCTGTAGCACCAGACGAAATATATGCACAGGAAGTTGATATTTTCTCACCTTGTGCTTTAGGTGCCATTTTAAATGATGAAACAATTCCACAATTAAAAGCGAAAGTAATTGCTGGTTCTGCTAATAACCAATTAAAAGATTCACGTCATGGTGACTATCTACATGAATTAGGTATTGTTTATGCGCCAGACTATGTTATCAATGCTGGTGGCGTTATTAACGTTGCAGATGAATTATATGGTTATAATCGTGAACGTGCAATGAAACGCGTGGATGGAATTTATGATAGTATTGAAAAAATCTTTGCGATTTCAAAACGAGATGGCATTCCAACATATGTGGCAGCGAATCGCTTAGCAGAGGAACGCATTGCTCGCGTAGCAAAATCTCGTAGCCAATTCTTAAAAAATGAAAAAAATATTTTACACGGTCGCTAATAGACACAGTAAAAACATTATAGAAGTCGCATTGTCGACTTCTTCTAATTTTCAACAAGAAAAAAGACCATGAATAAAGTGAAGCTAAAGTTTTTCTGTAGCAAAAACGGACGTTAAAAAATTGGCAAAGTGATTGTTAAGTAAATAAAGACTTTAGCACTTTTCTCAAAAGGGGGAATAAACATGGCTCAAAATTATGATGTTGTCATTCTAGGTGGCGGTACAGGCGGATATGTTGCAGCCATCCGAGCTGCGCAGCTAGGTTTGAAAACAGCAATTGTTGAACGTGAGCGTTTAGGTGGTACCTGCTTGCATAAAGGCTGTATTCCGAGTAAAGCCTTACTTCGAAGTGCAGAAGTATATCGAATGGCCAATAAAACGGCTAGTGAATATGGTGTCGATATTGCAGGCGTGACACTTCAATTTGACAAAGTTCAAGCTAGAAAACAAGCAATCGTAGAGCAATTAAGCCAAGGTGTGAATACACTGATGAAAAAAGGCAAAATAGATGTTTATCACGGTACAGGGCGAATTTTAGGACCATCTATTTTCTCACCAATGCCAGGCACAATTTCTGTTGAAATGTCCAATGGTGATGAGAATGAAATGCTTGTTCCTACAAATGTTGTGATCGCAACTGGCTCGAAGCCTCGAGGGATGGCCAGTTTAACAGTTGATGGGCAATACGTACTAAATTCAGATCATGCCTTAGAGTTAGCAAGCTTGCCAAAATCATTATTAATCGTCGGTGGCGGAGTAATTGGCATTGAGTGGGCATCTATGCTTTGTGATTTTGGTGTATATGTAACGGTTGTAGAATATGGTCCATCTATTTTACCTGCAGAAGATGCAGACGTTGTAAAAGAAGTGACGAAGCAACTTGAAAAACGAGGTGTTCGGATTGTTACGAATGCTCGATTAGATACTACTACCTTCAAAATTGAAAATGATAACGTTTTCATTTCGGCGAAAGTGAATGATCAGGAAGAAATATTTGAGGCGGATAAATTATTACTTTGTGTAGGACGTGAAGCGAATACGCAAGGTATCGGGTTAGAAAATACGGAAATCGAAGTTGAAAACGGCTTTATTAAAGTGAATGATTCTTATCAAACAAAGGAATCCCATATGTATGCCATTGGAGATGTCATTGGTGGCTTACAATTAGCACATGTTGCCTCTCATGAAGGTCTATCAGCCATTGAGCACATAGCGACAGGTAAAACAAAGACATTGGATGCTCTCAATGTACCGAAATGCGTTTATTCTTATCCAGAGGTTGCAAGCATTGGTTTAACAGAAGGTGCTGCAAAAGAGCGTGGCCATTCTTTAAAAATCGGTAAGTTTCCGTTTAAGGCCATTGGTAAGGCTCTTGTAAATGGAGAGACTGAGGGCTTTGTCAAAATAATCGCTGATAAAGAAACAGATGATATTTTAGGTATTCATATGGTAGGACCGCATGTAACAGATTTAATTGGGGAAGCATCGTTAGCGAAATTATTGGATGCCACACCTTGGGAAATTAGTCAGGCTATTCATCCACATCCATCCTTAAATGAGGTTTTAGTGGAATCTGCTTTGGCAGTAGATGATCGTGCTATCCATTTTTAATTTTCTGAATTTCTTAGCTAAACTATCCAAAAGTGGGGATATAGGATAAGATAGTTATTTCTCTATAATACGAAAGGGGTGTTCGTATGCAAGATGTTCAAATCAAACATGAAGAATTAGGTTTGTCAAATGAAGATGTACTTGCTATGTTCGAAACAATGTTAATGGCCAGAAGATTAGATGAGCGTATGTGGTTATTAAACCGTTCTGGTAAAATTCCGTTTGTTATTTCCTGTCAAGGGCAGGAGGCCGCACAAGTAGGAGCAGCCTTTGCACTTGATAAAAACAAGGATTATATCGCACCTTATTATCGTGATATGGGTGTTGTATTACATTTTGGAATGACACCAAAAGAATTGATGTTGTCTGCTTTTGCAAAAGCAGAAGATCCAAACTCTGGTGGTCGTCAAATGCCAGGTCACTTTGGTCAAAAGAAAAATCGTATTTTAACAGGGTCATCTCCTGTTACAACGCAAGTTCCACATGCAGTTGGTGTTGCACTGGCTGGACGTCTACAAAAAGAAGATTTTGTTTCTTTCGTTACGCTTGGTGAAGGCTCATCCAATCAAGGGGACTTCCATGAAGGAGCAAACTTTGCAGGTGTTCATAAGCTACCAGTTATTATTATGGTAGAAAACAATCAATATGCTATTTCTGTACCCGTAGAACGTCAATTAGGCTGTGCCAAAGTATCTGATCGTGGAATTGGCTACGGAATGCCTGGAGTGACAGTTGATGGGAAAAATCCGTTACAAGTGTATAAAGTGGTGAAAGAAGCCGCAGACCGCGCACGTAATGGGGAAGGGCCAAGCTTAATTGAAACGGTAACATATCGTTTAACAGCCCATTCATCAGATGATGATGACCGTCAATATCGTACGGCTGAAGATATTGCTGAAGGTAAGGCTAAAGATCCGATTCTATTATTCGAAAAGTATTTAATGGATGCTGGCGTTATGACAGAAGCAATACGAACTGAAATTGAAGAGCGTGTTATGGCTGAAGTTAATGAAGCAACTGATTATGCAGAAGCGGCTCCATATGCACAACCAGAGCATGCACTTAAATATGTTTATGCACCAGTGGACGGAGGTGACGTGTAATGGCAGTAATGTCTTATATTGATGCGATTACATTGGCAATGAAGGAAGAGATGGAACGTGATGAACGTGTTTTCATTTTAGGGGAGGATGTTGGTCGTAAGGGCGGTGTATTTAAAGCAACTACGGGTCTGTATGATCAGTTTGGTGAATACCGCGTCCTTGATACACCTCTTGCAGAAAGTGCTATAGCTGGGGTAGGTATCGGGGCTGCGATGTATGGCATGCGTCCAATCGCTGAAATGCAATTTGCCGATTTCATTATGCCAGCTGTTAACCAAATCGTCTCGGAGGCAGCTAAAATTCGTTACCGTTCTAATAATGACTGGTCATGTCCAATGGTCATCCGTGCACCATTTGGCGGTGGCATTCATGGGGCGCTTTATCATTCACAATCTGTAGAAGCACTTTTTGCTGGTACACCTGGTTTGAAAATTGTCATTCCATCAACACCCTATGATGCAAAGGGCCTGCTGAAAGCAGCTATTCGTGATGAGGATCCGGTATTATTTTTCGAACATAAACGTGCGTACCGTTTAATTAAAGGTGAAGTACCATTAGACGATTACACATTACCTATTGGTAAGGCAGATGTGAAACGTGAAGGGGATGATGTAACAGTTATTACCTATGGTTTAGCTGTACATTTTGCTCTACAAGCAGCGGAACGTCTTGCTGCTGATGGTATTTCTGCTCATATTCTTGATCTACGTACTGTTTATCCACTTGATAAAGAGGCGATTATTGAAGCAGCAAGTAAAACAGGAAAAGTTTTACTTGTTACAGAGGATAATAAAGAAGGCAGTATCATGAGTGAAGTTGCAGCAATTATTGCAGAACATTGTTTATTTGAGCTTGATGCACCAATTCAACGTCTAGCAGGACCTGATGTGCCAGCTATGCCATATGCACCAACAATGGAGAAATATTTTATGATTAATCCTGAAAAAGTTGAACGTGCAATGCGAGAACTTGCGGCATTTTAGTAAATCACACAAGGCTGTTTAAAAAAATGAAAGCCTTAGACGGAAGTACAGATTTTGACTTGATCATAAAATAGTCAAAATCTGTCTTGTTGCCTATCTATGTTTTATGATTTAGCGCGACATCAGATACAATGACGCCTAGGCTTAATTGATGGGAGGAATAAAGGATGTCAGTTCAAAATATTACAATGCCTCAACTCGGTGAAAGTGTAACAGAAGGTACAATTGAAAAATGGCTTGTAAAGCCTGGAGATACAGTTAAAAAATATGATCCACTAGCAGAGGTCGTAACAGATAAGGTAAATGCAGAAATCCCATCCTCATTTGAAGGGGTTATTACGGAGCTTATCGCGCAAGAAGGTCAAACATTACCAGTTGGAGCCGTCGTATGCTCTATTGAAATAGCAGGGGAAGGTGAATTACCACCACCGCCTCAAGAAAAAAAATCTTCAGTAAGCTCAGCTATTTTAAATGCAGGGGTTCAAAAGAAGCAGGAGGCACCTCAACCAGCTCCTACGCCTTCAGCTACGCCAAAAGAAGTACGCAAAGATAAAGTGCGCTACTCACCAGCTGTTCTTCGTCTTGCCCAGGAGCATGATATTGCACTCGATCAAGTAACAGGAACAGGCGAGGGTGGTCGTATTACAAGAAAAGATCTGCTTAAGCTCATTGAAACTGGCAATATTCCAACAGCAAATGATGTCGTGCCAGCACCATCAGCTGTTCAAACAACATCAGATGCTACTGTAGCACCAGCTCAGCAGCAACAAGCAGAAAAACCAGCAGCACCAGCACAACCTGTTCACCCAGGAGATATTGAAATTCCAGTGACGAAAGTGCGCCGTGCCATTGCAAATAATATGGTAAGAAGCGTTCATGAAGCGCCACATGCTTGGATGATGATGGAAGTGGATGTAACAGATTTAGTAGCTTACCGTGATAGCTTAAAGAATGAATTTAAGCAAAAAGAAGGCTTTAATCTTACATATTTCGCCTTCTTTGTAAAAGCAGTTGCTCAAGCCTTGAAGGAGTTCCCAATGTTGAATTCGATGTGGGCAGAAGATAAAATTATCCAAAAGCATGACATCAATATCTCGATTGCGGTAGCGACAGATGATGCCTTATTTGTCCCTGTTATAAAACACGCTGATGAGAAATCCATTAAAGGAATTGCTAAAGAAATCCATGAGCTTGCAATAAAAGTTCGTACAGGAAAATTGGCAATGGATGACATCACAGGTGGTACATTTACAGTTAATAATACGGGAGCATTTGGCTCAGTTCAATCAATGGGTATTATCAATTACCCACAAGCAGCAATTTTACAAGTGGAAAGTATTGTAAAGAAACCAGTTGTTTTACCAGGTGGAATGTTTGCTGCTCGTGATATTGTGAATTTATGTTTATCATTAGATCATCGAGTACTTGATGGACTTGTATGTGGCAAATTCCTAAATAGAGTAAAAGAAATACTCGAAAATACGAATAAATCTTCAACGTCAGTCTACTGATGACTCGTCGGAAACCTGCTGTATAAAGGTTTCCGATTTTTTTTATGCTTTTCGAGTCGCTATTTGTCATGTAGAATAACAAATAGAAACTACTAAGGGGGGAAGCTGATTAGCGTCCGCATGTCAAACAACATGAAAAATATTGAATTTGAAATACCAGCCTATTCAGACTGGCAAGATGCAGCAATCAAAGCTTTAAAAGGGAAACCATTTGAGTCACTATTTACGAAAACAAATGAAGGTGTTACACTACAGCCACTTTACACACAAGAAAGCTTAGTAGCAAAGCTTGGCGAAGAGCTTGATTTACAAGTTGCCACAATCCGTTCACAACAAAATAATCAAGTTTTTCAGGTGGCACAGCAAATTCATGCTGATACAAGTGAAGCTTTTTTTGCTCAACTTGAAGATAGTTTAGCACGAGGCAATGAAATTATTACGATTGATAGCCGTGTGAATTTTGTTTGGACAGAAGAAGTATTGGTCAAATTAGCATCATATTTCTCTGAATATTCATTTAAAATTACTATTCAAAATTCAAAAGACCCATTATTAGCAGTATTCGATCATATAGTAGAGGATCAACGAGAGGCAGTTAAAGGATTCATTGTTTCGAAAGATCCTATTTCTTTAGGTGCTTTTCCGAGCGTGCGCTCAGTCAGTGCAGATACAACTGTTTATCATAATGAAGGTGCCAATGCAGTACAAGAATTAGCCTATGCACTTGCATTAGCAGCAAAATTTGCCGAGCAGGAAGATAGCTTTGAAGCCTTTTCGAAGAAGTTTTTTGTCTCGTTTGCTATTGATACACAATTCTTTACGGAGATTGCAAAACTTCGTGCTTTTAAAGTACTTTGGAAAGCGTTCTCATCTGCTTATGGTGTGTCAAACAATGTAAAAATCCCAACAGTTGCCGAGACATCGTTAAGAAGCTTTTCTAAATTAGATGTTTATGTCAATTTATTGCGTTCTTCAAATGAAGCGCTTTCGGGATTAATCGGTGGTGCCGACCTCTTTACTGTTCATCCACATGATGTATTAACGAATCCTACAGAGCAATCTATTCGTATTGCCCGTAATGTATCATTAATTTTAAAAGAAGAAACAAATGTCCTGAAAGTAACTGATCCTGCAGGCGGTTCTTATTTCATTGAGTCGTTAACAGCGGACTTTGTGAAAGAAGCATGGGCATTATTTTTAGAAATTGAGGCAGCCGGTGGAATTGATGAATACACAGCATCTGGTAAGCTGGCAGAGGAAATAGAAAAATCCTATCGAACTCGTATAAATGCTGCAGAAACACGCAAGCAATCATTAATTGGAACAAACATTTATGCTAATCCAGCCGATGCCCTTGAACAGGAAACAAATCCATTATTTGCTGACATTAAGCGTATCGCCATTCCATTTGAAAATCTGCGTGGAAAAATGACAGCAGCCCATGTCCAAACAGGCATTCTAGCAATAGGTACATTAAAAAGCGCTAAGCCACGTGCCGATTTTGTAGCTGGTTTCTTAAATACGGTTGGCCTAGTTCCCGAAAAAAGCGAGCCAGTAACAACTGTTGAAGAGGCAGTAGCATGGCTAAAGGCAACAGAGGCTAAATATGTGGTGATTGCAGGTAATGATGAAGATACAAAAGAGCTTGTACCAGCCATTTTAGCTAATAAACCAGCAGATGTGATAGTAGATGTTGCTGGTAAATTTAAAGACGAAGAAGAAGTATGGTTAGCAAATGGCTTAAACGGCTTTATTTTCGCAGGACAGAACATCATTGAAAAATTACAGTCTGTGTTCGCGAGCATGAAGGAGGTCCAACGATGAGCAAGCCAAATTTTAATGCAGTAGAAATAGAAAAAGTTTTAACAACTGAAGCACCTCAAGCGTCTGAAGACAAATTTATGACGAATGAAGGAATTGAAATTAAAGATATCTATACAAAAGAAGATATTAAGGAAGCTAAACATTTAAACGACGTAGCTGGTATTGCACCTAATACACGTGGTCCATACCCTACCATGTATGTAGCTCGTCCGTGGACAGTTCGACAATATGCAGGTTTTTCAACTGCTGAAGAATCTAATGCCTTTTACAAACGAAACTTGGCAATGGGGCAAAAAGGGCTTTCTGTAGCATTCGACTTAGCAACACACCGAGGCTATGACTCAGATCATCCACGTGTAACGGGGGATGTAGGGAAAGCTGGTGTAGCTATCGATTCTGTTGAGGATATGAAAATCCTTTTCGATCAAATACCGTTAGACCAAATGTCCGTTTCTATGACAATGAATGGAGCAGTATTACCAGTTCTTGCATTCTATATTGTAGCAGCGGAAGAGCAAGGGGTAACTCCAGAGAAATTAGCAGGTACGATTCAAAACGATATTTTAAAAGAATACATGGTGCGTAATACATATATTTACCCACCAGCTATGTCGATGAAAATTATTGCAGATATTTTTGAATATACAGCAAAGTATATGCCTAAATTTAACTCTATTTCGATTTCTGGTTACCATATTCAAGAAGCAGGCGCAACAAATGACATTGAGCTTGCGTATACATTAGCAGATGGCTTGGAATATGTACGTACAGGGTTAAAAGCAGGGATTGATATTGATGCATTTGCGCCTCGACTATCGTTCTTCTGGGCAATTGGCATGAACTATTACATGGAAGTTGCTAAAATGCGCGCAGCACGTCGTATTTGGGCACAGATGATGTCAACGTTTAATCCAAAAAATCCAAAAACATTAGCATTGCGAACACATTCACAAACATCTGGTTGGTCTTTAACCGAGCAAGATCCATTTAATAATGTTGCACGTACGCTAATCGAAGCGAATGCTTCTGCGATGGGGCATACACAATCTCTTCATACGAACGCACTAGATGAAGCAATTGCCCTTCCAACCGATTTCTCTGCCCGTATCGCTCGTAATACTCAGCTATTTTTACAAGAAGAAACAGCGATGACGAAAGTGATTGATCCGTGGGGTGGTTCATACTACGTCGAGAAATTAACAGACGAAATCACAAAATCCGCTTGGGCACTAATCGAAGAAATTGAAGCCCTTGGCGGAATGGCCAAAGCAATAGAAACTGGACTTCCAAAAATGAAAGTCGAGGAAGCCGCGGCTAAACGTCAGGCGAAAATCGACTCTAAAACGGAAACCATTGTCGGGGTAAATAAATATCGTTTAGCAAAAGAAGAGCCAATTGATATTCTCGATATCGATAATACAATTGTACGCCAAAAGCAAATTGAACGTTTAGAAGCAATGAAGGCAGCTCGAGATGAAGCGGAAGTGCAAAAACATTTAGCTCGTTTAACGAAAGCTGCTCAAGATGGGGAAGAAAACTTACTTGCTGTAGCAGTGGATGCAGCGCGTGCACGTGCCTCTTTAGGTGAAATTTCTGATGCCATCGAAGCGGTTTCTGGACGTCATAAGGCCGTAATTCGCTCTATTTCTGGTGTTTACTCTGCAAACTTCTCTGATGAGGAGCAAATTGCAGAAGTAAAACAAATGACAGAAGAATTCCTTGAAAATGAAGGTCGTCGTCCACGTATTTTAGTAGCCAAAATGGGACAAGATGGACATGACCGTGGTGCTAAAGTTGTTGCAACAGGCTATGCTGATTTAGGCTTTGATGTGGATATTTCACCATTATTTATGACACCAGCTGAGGCAGCTCAAATGGCTGTTGAAAATGATGTTCATGTCATTGGGGTATCATCTCTAGCAGCAGGTCATAAAACATTGGTCCCTGAATTGGTTGCAGAGCTTGAAAAATTAGGACGCGGAGATATTATCATTATCGTTGGCGGTGTTATTCCAGCGCAAGATTATGAATTCCTTTATAATGCCGGCGCAGTAGCTATTTTTGGACCAGGTACAGTAATTCCTGTATCCGCACAAAAAATTATAGAAGAAATCTACAAACGTTTAGGCTATGAGGAAGTGTCTGAATAATGGACAAAAATAAAGAAATGGAAGACAGTGCGCTATTTGTCATGGACGGAGTCGAGGCAACTCACGACGGTATGCAATATGGTACACCGAAAAAATTCCGAAAGAAAAAGGCCGACAATTTGAATATACGAGAGCTTGCACAACAGGTACGTGCGGGCTCTCGCACCCATTTGTCAAAAGCCATTACCCTCATAGAAAGCTCTAATGCAACCCATAAAGTGCAAGCACAAGAGCTATTACAGGAGCTGCTCCCGCATACAGGGAATAGTATTCGAATAGGCATTACAGGTGTTCCAGGAGCAGGGAAGAGTTCCTTCATTGAAGCTTTCGGAACAATGCTTTGTGAAATGGGGAAACGAGTTGCTGTCCTTGCGATTGATCCAAGCTCTTCATTATCCGGAGGAAGTATTCTTGGGGATAAAACGCGCATGGAGGAGCTCGTCAAGAAGCCTACTGCATTTGTCCGTCCATCCCCATCAGCAGGTACCCTAGGGGGTGTTCATAAAAAGACACGTGAAACAATGTTAGTTTGTGAAGCGGCTGGCTATGATGTGATCTTAATTGAGACCGTTGGTGTTGGGCAAAGTGAAACCTATGTCCGTGGGATGGTTGATTTCTTCCTATTACTCGTTTTAACAGGGGCTGGCGATGAGCTGCAAGGCATGAAAAAAGGAATCATGGAATTAGCGGATGCTATTATCGTGCATAAAGCGGATGGTGATAATGTTCGTTTAGCCAAAAAAACAGTTGCAGAGTATAAGCAAATTTTACATTTTTTACAGCCTGCCACACCTGGTTGGATGTCAACATCGATGCCAGTGAGTTCACTAGAAAAACGGGGACTTGATAAGGTTTGGGCGACAATTGAACAATTCAAACAAATTGTGGAAGACAATCAATATTGGGCTACTCGACGTCAAAATCAAACAAAAGAGTGGTTCCAAACTATGATTACTGATCATCTAATTGATTTATTTTATGGGAATCCACAGCGAAAAGCCCATGTACAGCTGCTTGAACGCCAAATTTTAAGCGGACAATTGACAGTCACACAGGGTGTTGATCGTTTATTTAGCGAAGAGCAGGAAGACAAGTAAACTAGTCATATTGAAATCTTAGTAAAATCAAGTGATTTGTGTTGAGCAAGAAGGTGCACAAATTCTTTGCAAACTGCTATGATAAGAGATGTATGAGCGTCAAATACCAACTATATAAAATAAAGCTAAAATGACGCCGACTTGAAAGGAGCTATCGCTATATGAATATGGATTACGATTTATTTATGCAGGAAATTTTAAAAACAGCACGTGCTGAAATTGAGGCAGCTGGTTACGAACAACTTAAAACACCAGAAGCTGTTGAAGAGGCGTTTGCTCGCCCAGGTACTACATTAGTTATGGTTAACTCAGTATGTGGTTGTGCGGGTGGTATTGCTCGTCCAGCAGCTGCACAATGCGTACATTACGATAAACGCCCAGATCATTTAGTAACAGTATTTGCAGGGCAAGATAAAGAAGCTACTGCAGCAGCACGTTATCATTTCGGGGAAGATCACTTACCTTCTTCACCATCATTCGTGCTTTTAAAGGATGGACAAGTAGTAGCCGAAGTTGGTCGCTATGAAATCGAAGGGCATGACCCAATGTCAGTTGTAACAAATTTACAAGCTAACTTTGAAGAATACTGTGACGAACTGTAATTCTATTCTTGTATAAGAAAAATCATTAAATGTAAGTAGAATAGCCACATAGATAACTTTATCTATGTAGGCTACCTACTTATCTCCATATATAGTGAGTTCCGTTATTATTAAAATTTTTGTAATATTGGCTAAATGATTAGCTATATGAGTGAAGAGTACTAAAGGATGGGAGGCAGTCGGCCTGAAGAAGTTTTCAATCGGCTATCGAACGTTAAAAACAGCAATCGGTGCAGCAATTGCAATTGCCATTGCTCAATATTTTGATTTAGCCTCGTATGCATCTGCTGGTATTCTAACCATATTATGTGTGCAGCCTACGAAAAAGAAATCCATTTATGCAGCATATACACGATTGGTCTCAAGTATTATTGCGATGATTTTTGCTTTTGTGAGCTTTGAGCTTTTTGCTTATCATCCACTTACATTAGCGGGTATGTTAATACTGTTTATACCAACCATCGTGTCGTTAAAAGTTGCAGACGGATTTATTTCCAGTGTCGTCATTATTATGCATATATACGCTGCTGAAGGTTTTTCGCTGGCACTTGTTTATAATGAATTAGCATTAATGGCTATCGGTTATGGAACGGGAATTGCCATTAATATGTATATGCCAGACATTCAAAAGGAATTAAATTACTATAGAGTTAAAATTGAGGAGCTTTATAGTAAGATTTTTATAGAAATTGCAAGCTATTTACGACAAGGAGATATGCTGTGGGATGGGCATGAAATCATAGAAGCGATAAAAACATTAGATGATGCCAAGTCTTTAGCATTTAAAGATGTTGAAAATCATTTTATGAGACGAAAAAATGATTACTACAAGTATTTTGATATGCGTGAGCGGCAGTTAGAAATTATTGAAAGAGTACTTCCAAAAATTACAACATTACCTGTTATAGTACAAGAGGCTGAAATTGTGGCAGATTTTTTACAAGACCTTGGTGAGCATGTTCACTCTGGAAATACAGCGCGACATTATCGAGAAAAGTTAGAGCAGGTTAAACATGATTTTTCACAGTTACCTTTACCACAAAATCATGAGCAATTTATCGCCCAGGCAGCCCTCTATCAGTTTATAGAGGAAATGGACAGGTATTTAGAAATAAAGCAATCATTTAAGGGTTTAAAGGTCAAAAAAGAGCGCCCACAGTAGTGTGGACGCTTGTGACTTGCCTTAAACTAGCATAGATAATCCGAATGCTAGAGATGAGATTAGCATAATCGCTATCATGCTATAAACAACAATTTTTTGAAACTTTTTATTACTCATATGCTCGTTCGCTCCTTCTTTTCTTATAAATAGTTTAGCAAATCTGAAAAATTTCTCAAGTAGTAGAGTTTTGACAAAAAAGTCTGTAAAATAGAGTATGTACCATAACAGAAGGAGATGTCACCATGGAGAAAGTAGACCATATTGGGATTGCGGTGCGCGATCTTGATGAACGCATTACATATTATACAGAAACTTTAGGTTTAAAGTTGTTGAAAGTAGAAGAAGTAGAATCTCAACAGGTTCGTGTGGCATTTATCGACGCAGGCAACGTAAAAATAGAGCTATTAGAACCAATGAGTGAAAAGAGCGCCATTCATGGATTTATTGAGAAACGTGGAGAAGGCATTCATCATGTGGCCTTCGGAGTGACAGGAATTCGTGAGCGTATGGCAGAGCTTCGGGAGAAAGGTGTACGTCTATTATCCGACGAGCCAGGGCCAGGTGCTGGTGGTGCAGAGGTTGCGTTCATGCATCCGAAATCTTCATTCGGTGTGTTATATGAATTATGTGATAAAAGTGGAAAAGGGGATAAGTGATCAATATGGATATGTTCGACAAAATCAATGATTTATATGATCGTAAGACGGTAATTGAACTTGGTGGTGGCTATGAGCGCATCGACAAACAGCACGAAAAAGGAAAATTAACAGCTCGTGAACGTATTGAATTATTGCTAGATGATGGCACATTTTTTGAAATCAATCCATTTATTACGCATCGTACAGTAGATTTCGGGATGGACAAAATGGAAGGTCCTGGTGATGGTGTTGTAACCGGTTTCGGAAAAATCAATGGCCGTCCTGTATACTTATTCTCTCAAGATTTCACAGTGTTT
>NZ_JBDFMP010000003.1:0-13057 GCF_047238325.1 Lysinibacillus phoenicis
TCTGCTTAAGCTCATTGAAACTGGCAATATTCCAACAGCAAATGATGTCGTGCCAGCACCATCAGCTGTTCAAACAACATCAGATGCTACTGTAGCACCAGCTCAGCAGCAACAAGCAGAAAAACCAGCAGCACCAGCACAACCTGTTCACCCAGGAGATATTGAAATTCCAGTGACGAAAGTGCGCCGTGCCATTGCAAATAATATGGTAAGAAGCGTTCATGAAGCGCCACATGCTTGGATGATGATGGAAGTGGATGTAACAGATTTAGTAGCTTACCGTGATAGCTTAAAGAATGAATTTAAGCAAAAAGAAGGCTTTAATCTTACATATTTCGCCTTCTTTGTAAAAGCAGTTGCTCAAGCCTTGAAGGAGTTCCCAATGTTGAATTCGATGTGGGCAGAAGATAAAATTATCCAAAAGCATGACATCAATATCTCGATTGCGGTAGCGACAGATGATGCCTTATTTGTCCCTGTTATAAAACACGCTGATGAGAAATCCATTAAAGGAATTGCTAAAGAAATCCATGAGCTTGCAATAAAAGTTCGTACAGGAAAATTGGCAATGGATGACATCACAGGTGGTACATTTACAGTTAATAATACGGGAGCATTTGGCTCAGTTCAATCAATGGGTATTATCAATTACCCACAAGCAGCAATTTTACAAGTGGAAAGTATTGTAAAGAAACCAGTTGTTTTACCAGGTGGAATGTTTGCTGCTCGTGATATTGTGAATTTATGTTTATCATTAGATCATCGAGTACTTGATGGACTTGTATGTGGCAAATTCCTAAATAGAGTAAAAGAAATACTCGAAAATACGAATAAATCTTCAACGTCAGTCTACTGATGACTCGTCGGAAACCTGCTGTATAAAGGTTTCCGATTTTTTTTATGCTTTTCGAGTCGCTATTTGTCATGTAGAATAACAAATAGAAACTACTAAGGGGGGAAGCTGATTAGCGTCCGCATGTCAAACAACATGAAAAATATTGAATTTGAAATACCAGCCTATTCAGACTGGCAAGATGCAGCAATCAAAGCTTTAAAAGGGAAACCATTTGAGTCACTATTTACGAAAACAAATGAAGGTGTTACACTACAGCCACTTTACACACAAGAAAGCTTAGTAGCAAAGCTTGGCGAAGAGCTTGATTTACAAGTTGCCACAATCCGTTCACAACAAAATAATCAAGTTTTTCAGGTGGCACAGCAAATTCATGCTGATACAAGTGAAGCTTTTTTTGCTCAACTTGAAGATAGTTTAGCACGAGGCAATGAAATTATTACGATTGATAGCCGTGTGAATTTTGTTTGGACAGAAGAAGTATTGGTCAAATTAGCATCATATTTCTCTGAATATTCATTTAAAATTACTATTCAAAATTCAAAAGACCCATTATTAGCAGTATTCGATCATATAGTAGAGGATCAACGAGAGGCAGTTAAAGGATTCATTGTTTCGAAAGATCCTATTTCTTTAGGTGCTTTTCCGAGCGTGCGCTCAGTCAGTGCAGATACAACTGTTTATCATAATGAAGGTGCCAATGCAGTACAAGAATTAGCCTATGCACTTGCATTAGCAGCAAAATTTGCCGAGCAGGAAGATAGCTTTGAAGCCTTTTCGAAGAAGTTTTTTGTCTCGTTTGCTATTGATACACAATTCTTTACGGAGATTGCAAAACTTCGTGCTTTTAAAGTACTTTGGAAAGCGTTCTCATCTGCTTATGGTGTGTCAAACAATGTAAAAATCCCAACAGTTGCCGAGACATCGTTAAGAAGCTTTTCTAAATTAGATGTTTATGTCAATTTATTGCGTTCTTCAAATGAAGCGCTTTCGGGATTAATCGGTGGTGCCGACCTCTTTACTGTTCATCCACATGATGTATTAACGAATCCTACAGAGCAATCTATTCGTATTGCCCGTAATGTATCATTAATTTTAAAAGAAGAAACAAATGTCCTGAAAGTAACTGATCCTGCAGGCGGTTCTTATTTCATTGAGTCGTTAACAGCGGACTTTGTGAAAGAAGCATGGGCATTATTTTTAGAAATTGAGGCAGCCGGTGGAATTGATGAATACACAGCATCTGGTAAGCTGGCAGAGGAAATAGAAAAATCCTATCGAACTCGTATAAATGCTGCAGAAACACGCAAGCAATCATTAATTGGAACAAACATTTATGCTAATCCAGCCGATGCCCTTGAACAGGAAACAAATCCATTATTTGCTGACATTAAGCGTATCGCCATTCCATTTGAAAATCTGCGTGGAAAAATGACAGCAGCCCATGTCCAAACAGGCATTCTAGCAATAGGTACATTAAAAAGCGCTAAGCCACGTGCCGATTTTGTAGCTGGTTTCTTAAATACGGTTGGCCTAGTTCCCGAAAAAAGCGAGCCAGTAACAACTGTTGAAGAGGCAGTAGCATGGCTAAAGGCAACAGAGGCTAAATATGTGGTGATTGCAGGTAATGATGAAGATACAAAAGAGCTTGTACCAGCCATTTTAGCTAATAAACCAGCAGATGTGATAGTAGATGTTGCTGGTAAATTTAAAGACGAAGAAGAAGTATGGTTAGCAAATGGCTTAAACGGCTTTATTTTCGCAGGACAGAACATCATTGAAAAATTACAGTCTGTGTTCGCGAGCATGAAGGAGGTCCAACGATGAGCAAGCCAAATTTTAATGCAGTAGAAATAGAAAAAGTTTTAACAACTGAAGCACCTCAAGCGTCTGAAGACAAATTTATGACGAATGAAGGAATTGAAATTAAAGATATCTATACAAAAGAAGATATTAAGGAAGCTAAACATTTAAACGACGTAGCTGGTATTGCACCTAATACACGTGGTCCATACCCTACCATGTATGTAGCTCGTCCGTGGACAGTTCGACAATATGCAGGTTTTTCAACTGCTGAAGAATCTAATGCCTTTTACAAACGAAACTTGGCAATGGGGCAAAAAGGGCTTTCTGTAGCATTCGACTTAGCAACACACCGAGGCTATGACTCAGATCATCCACGTGTAACGGGGGATGTAGGGAAAGCTGGTGTAGCTATCGATTCTGTTGAGGATATGAAAATCCTTTTCGATCAAATACCGTTAGACCAAATGTCCGTTTCTATGACAATGAATGGAGCAGTATTACCAGTTCTTGCATTCTATATTGTAGCAGCGGAAGAGCAAGGGGTAACTCCAGAGAAATTAGCAGGTACGATTCAAAACGATATTTTAAAAGAATACATGGTGCGTAATACATATATTTACCCACCAGCTATGTCGATGAAAATTATTGCAGATATTTTTGAATATACAGCAAAGTATATGCCTAAATTTAACTCTATTTCGATTTCTGGTTACCATATTCAAGAAGCAGGCGCAACAAATGACATTGAGCTTGCGTATACATTAGCAGATGGCTTGGAATATGTACGTACAGGGTTAAAAGCAGGGATTGATATTGATGCATTTGCGCCTCGACTATCGTTCTTCTGGGCAATTGGCATGAACTATTACATGGAAGTTGCTAAAATGCGCGCAGCACGTCGTATTTGGGCACAGATGATGTCAACGTTTAATCCAAAAAATCCAAAAACATTAGCATTGCGAACACATTCACAAACATCTGGTTGGTCTTTAACCGAGCAAGATCCATTTAATAATGTTGCACGTACGCTAATCGAAGCGAATGCTTCTGCGATGGGGCATACACAATCTCTTCATACGAACGCACTAGATGAAGCAATTGCCCTTCCAACCGATTTCTCTGCCCGTATCGCTCGTAATACTCAGCTATTTTTACAAGAAGAAACAGCGATGACGAAAGTGATTGATCCGTGGGGTGGTTCATACTACGTCGAGAAATTAACAGACGAAATCACAAAATCCGCTTGGGCACTAATCGAAGAAATTGAAGCCCTTGGCGGAATGGCCAAAGCAATAGAAACTGGACTTCCAAAAATGAAAGTCGAGGAAGCCGCGGCTAAACGTCAGGCGAAAATCGACTCTAAAACGGAAACCATTGTCGGGGTAAATAAATATCGTTTAGCAAAAGAAGAGCCAATTGATATTCTCGATATCGATAATACAATTGTACGCCAAAAGCAAATTGAACGTTTAGAAGCAATGAAGGCAGCTCGAGATGAAGCGGAAGTGCAAAAACATTTAGCTCGTTTAACGAAAGCTGCTCAAGATGGGGAAGAAAACTTACTTGCTGTAGCAGTGGATGCAGCGCGTGCACGTGCCTCTTTAGGTGAAATTTCTGATGCCATCGAAGCGGTTTCTGGACGTCATAAGGCCGTAATTCGCTCTATTTCTGGTGTTTACTCTGCAAACTTCTCTGATGAGGAGCAAATTGCAGAAGTAAAACAAATGACAGAAGAATTCCTTGAAAATGAAGGTCGTCGTCCACGTATTTTAGTAGCCAAAATGGGACAAGATGGACATGACCGTGGTGCTAAAGTTGTTGCAACAGGCTATGCTGATTTAGGCTTTGATGTGGATATTTCACCATTATTTATGACACCAGCTGAGGCAGCTCAAATGGCTGTTGAAAATGATGTTCATGTCATTGGGGTATCATCTCTAGCAGCAGGTCATAAAACATTGGTCCCTGAATTGGTTGCAGAGCTTGAAAAATTAGGACGCGGAGATATTATCATTATCGTTGGCGGTGTTATTCCAGCGCAAGATTATGAATTCCTTTATAATGCCGGCGCAGTAGCTATTTTTGGACCAGGTACAGTAATTCCTGTATCCGCACAAAAAATTATAGAAGAAATCTACAAACGTTTAGGCTATGAGGAAGTGTCTGAATAATGGACAAAAATAAAGAAATGGAAGACAGTGCGCTATTTGTCATGGACGGAGTCGAGGCAACTCACGACGGTATGCAATATGGTACACCGAAAAAATTCCGAAAGAAAAAGGCCGACAATTTGAATATACGAGAGCTTGCACAACAGGTACGTGCGGGCTCTCGCACCCATTTGTCAAAAGCCATTACCCTCATAGAAAGCTCTAATGCAACCCATAAAGTGCAAGCACAAGAGCTATTACAGGAGCTGCTCCCGCATACAGGGAATAGTATTCGAATAGGCATTACAGGTGTTCCAGGAGCAGGGAAGAGTTCCTTCATTGAAGCTTTCGGAACAATGCTTTGTGAAATGGGGAAACGAGTTGCTGTCCTTGCGATTGATCCAAGCTCTTCATTATCCGGAGGAAGTATTCTTGGGGATAAAACGCGCATGGAGGAGCTCGTCAAGAAGCCTACTGCATTTGTCCGTCCATCCCCATCAGCAGGTACCCTAGGGGGTGTTCATAAAAAGACACGTGAAACAATGTTAGTTTGTGAAGCGGCTGGCTATGATGTGATCTTAATTGAGACCGTTGGTGTTGGGCAAAGTGAAACCTATGTCCGTGGGATGGTTGATTTCTTCCTATTACTCGTTTTAACAGGGGCTGGCGATGAGCTGCAAGGCATGAAAAAAGGAATCATGGAATTAGCGGATGCTATTATCGTGCATAAAGCGGATGGTGATAATGTTCGTTTAGCCAAAAAAACAGTTGCAGAGTATAAGCAAATTTTACATTTTTTACAGCCTGCCACACCTGGTTGGATGTCAACATCGATGCCAGTGAGTTCACTAGAAAAACGGGGACTTGATAAGGTTTGGGCGACAATTGAACAATTCAAACAAATTGTGGAAGACAATCAATATTGGGCTACTCGACGTCAAAATCAAACAAAAGAGTGGTTCCAAACTATGATTACTGATCATCTAATTGATTTATTTTATGGGAATCCACAGCGAAAAGCCCATGTACAGCTGCTTGAACGCCAAATTTTAAGCGGACAATTGACAGTCACACAGGGTGTTGATCGTTTATTTAGCGAAGAGCAGGAAGACAAGTAAACTAGTCATATTGAAATCTTAGTAAAATCAAGTGATTTGTGTTGAGCAAGAAGGTGCACAAATTCTTTGCAAACTGCTATGATAAGAGATGTATGAGCGTCAAATACCAACTATATAAAATAAAGCTAAAATGACGCCGACTTGAAAGGAGCTATCGCTATATGAATATGGATTACGATTTATTTATGCAGGAAATTTTAAAAACAGCACGTGCTGAAATTGAGGCAGCTGGTTACGAACAACTTAAAACACCAGAAGCTGTTGAAGAGGCGTTTGCTCGCCCAGGTACTACATTAGTTATGGTTAACTCAGTATGTGGTTGTGCGGGTGGTATTGCTCGTCCAGCAGCTGCACAATGCGTACATTACGATAAACGCCCAGATCATTTAGTAACAGTATTTGCAGGGCAAGATAAAGAAGCTACTGCAGCAGCACGTTATCATTTCGGGGAAGATCACTTACCTTCTTCACCATCATTCGTGCTTTTAAAGGATGGACAAGTAGTAGCCGAAGTTGGTCGCTATGAAATCGAAGGGCATGACCCAATGTCAGTTGTAACAAATTTACAAGCTAACTTTGAAGAATACTGTGACGAACTGTAATTCTATTCTTGTATAAGAAAAATCATTAAATGTAAGTAGAATAGCCACATAGATAACTTTATCTATGTAGGCTACCTACTTATCTCCATATATAGTGAGTTCCGTTATTATTAAAATTTTTGTAATATTGGCTAAATGATTAGCTATATGAGTGAAGAGTACTAAAGGATGGGAGGCAGTCGGCCTGAAGAAGTTTTCAATCGGCTATCGAACGTTAAAAACAGCAATCGGTGCAGCAATTGCAATTGCCATTGCTCAATATTTTGATTTAGCCTCGTATGCATCTGCTGGTATTCTAACCATATTATGTGTGCAGCCTACGAAAAAGAAATCCATTTATGCAGCATATACACGATTGGTCTCAAGTATTATTGCGATGATTTTTGCTTTTGTGAGCTTTGAGCTTTTTGCTTATCATCCACTTACATTAGCGGGTATGTTAATACTGTTTATACCAACCATCGTGTCGTTAAAAGTTGCAGACGGATTTATTTCCAGTGTCGTCATTATTATGCATATATACGCTGCTGAAGGTTTTTCGCTGGCACTTGTTTATAATGAATTAGCATTAATGGCTATCGGTTATGGAACGGGAATTGCCATTAATATGTATATGCCAGACATTCAAAAGGAATTAAATTACTATAGAGTTAAAATTGAGGAGCTTTATAGTAAGATTTTTATAGAAATTGCAAGCTATTTACGACAAGGAGATATGCTGTGGGATGGGCATGAAATCATAGAAGCGATAAAAACATTAGATGATGCCAAGTCTTTAGCATTTAAAGATGTTGAAAATCATTTTATGAGACGAAAAAATGATTACTACAAGTATTTTGATATGCGTGAGCGGCAGTTAGAAATTATTGAAAGAGTACTTCCAAAAATTACAACATTACCTGTTATAGTACAAGAGGCTGAAATTGTGGCAGATTTTTTACAAGACCTTGGTGAGCATGTTCACTCTGGAAATACAGCGCGACATTATCGAGAAAAGTTAGAGCAGGTTAAACATGATTTTTCACAGTTACCTTTACCACAAAATCATGAGCAATTTATCGCCCAGGCAGCCCTCTATCAGTTTATAGAGGAAATGGACAGGTATTTAGAAATAAAGCAATCATTTAAGGGTTTAAAGGTCAAAAAAGAGCGCCCACAGTAGTGTGGACGCTTGTGACTTGCCTTAAACTAGCATAGATAATCCGAATGCTAGAGATGAGATTAGCATAATCGCTATCATGCTATAAACAACAATTTTTTGAAACTTTTTATTACTCATATGCTCGTTCGCTCCTTCTTTTCTTATAAATAGTTTAGCAAATCTGAAAAATTTCTCAAGTAGTAGAGTTTTGACAAAAAAGTCTGTAAAATAGAGTATGTACCATAACAGAAGGAGATGTCACCATGGAGAAAGTAGACCATATTGGGATTGCGGTGCGCGATCTTGATGAACGCATTACATATTATACAGAAACTTTAGGTTTAAAGTTGTTGAAAGTAGAAGAAGTAGAATCTCAACAGGTTCGTGTGGCATTTATCGACGCAGGCAACGTAAAAATAGAGCTATTAGAACCAATGAGTGAAAAGAGCGCCATTCATGGATTTATTGAGAAACGTGGAGAAGGCATTCATCATGTGGCCTTCGGAGTGACAGGAATTCGTGAGCGTATGGCAGAGCTTCGGGAGAAAGGTGTACGTCTATTATCCGACGAGCCAGGGCCAGGTGCTGGTGGTGCAGAGGTTGCGTTCATGCATCCGAAATCTTCATTCGGTGTGTTATATGAATTATGTGATAAAAGTGGAAAAGGGGATAAGTGATCAATATGGATATGTTCGACAAAATCAATGATTTATATGATCGTAAGACGGTAATTGAACTTGGTGGTGGCTATGAGCGCATCGACAAACAGCACGAAAAAGGAAAATTAACAGCTCGTGAACGTATTGAATTATTGCTAGATGATGGCACATTTTTTGAAATCAATCCATTTATTACGCATCGTACAGTAGATTTCGGGATGGACAAAATGGAAGGTCCTGGTGATGGTGTTGTAACCGGTTTCGGAAAAATCAATGGCCGTCCTGTATACTTATTCTCTCAAGATTTCACAGTGTTTGGTGGAGCTCTTGGTGAAATGCATGCGAAAAAAATGGCGACGGTAATGGACCTAGCTGCGAAAAATGGTACACCATTTATCGGCATCAATGATTCAGGTGGCGCACGTATCCAAGAGGGTGTTCTTTCTCTTGATGGTTATGGTCACATTTTCTACCGTAATGCGATTTATTCAGGGGTGATTCCGCAAATCTCTGTTATTATGGGACCATGTGCTGGTGGAGCGGTATATTCTCCGGCTATTACTGACTTTATCCTAATGGTTGATAAAACATCTCAAATGTTCATTACAGGACCTAAAGTAATCGAAACCGTAACGGGTGAGAAAATCTCCGCTGAAGATTTAGGTGGTTCAAAAGTCAATAATGCAGTAAGTGGAAACGCTCATTTCCGCGCACCATCTGAAGAAGAAGCAATTGATCAAATTAAGAAACTATTAAGCTATTTACCACAAAATAATAAAGAAAAGGCACCACGTCAAGCACGTCCTGAAGGGGATGACTACCGTCCAGAAATCGTGGATACAGTGCCAATTGAAACAACGCGACCATATGATGTACGAAGAGTTGTAGAACAAGTAGTGGATGAAGATTCGTTCATGGAGGTTCACGCAGAGTTTGCAAAAAACGTAGTTGTTGGTTTTGCACGTATTGCTGGTGAATCAGTTGGACTTGTTTGTAACCAACCAAAAGTACTTGCAGGTGGATTAGATATTGATTCTTCTGATAAAGCGGCTCGTTTCATTCGCACGTGTGATGCTTACAATATTCCAATCATCACATTTGAAGACGTATCTGGCTTCTTCCCAGGTGTTAAACAAGAGCATGGCGGTATTATTCGTCATGGTGCGAAAATCCTTTATGCTTATTCAGAAGCGACAGTACCAAAAATTACAGTTATTTTACGTAAAGCTTATGGAGGCGCTTACGTTGCCTTAAACTCTAAATCTATTGGTGCAGACCTGGTATTTGCTTGGCCAAATGCTGAAATTGCTGTTATGGGTGCAGCAGGTGCCGCGAACATTATTTTTGCACGTGAAATAGCGAAATCGGATGACCCAGAAGCGACACGTGCTGCCAAAATTGAAGAATATAAAGAAAAATTTGCAAACCCTTATGTTGCAGCTTCACGTGGAATGGTAGACGATGTTATCGATCCTCGAGATACTCGTATTAAGCTAATTCAAGGACTAGATATGCTAGCAAACAAACACGAAACTCGTCCAGAGAAAAAACACGGTAACATTCCACTATAAAAAAACAAGCCTAGTAGCGTGATAGTTACTAGGTTTTTCTTTTTTTAAATGAAACATTTTTCCTTGTCATCCGTACTGATAGATAAGAGGAGTTGAGATGAATGGAATGGCAGCAATTACAAACAGAGCAAGAAAAGATTCATGCACAACTAAGAAAAGCATCCAGATTAAAGGAGCAAAGTCAGTTACTGAATAGCCAAATTGAACTTACACAACAGGAAATAGACCAACATACAGCAGCACTCAATCAAATTCGATCCAAACTGGATAAATTAGATAGTTTCTCGTTTATGAATATGATTCGTACGTGGACTGGACAACAAGATGAGCTTCGTGCAGAAAAAATTGATAAAGCAGCGGTACTTGAATTAAAGATGAATGAAGCAAAAAAAATGCAAGTTGACTTAACTGAAGATAACATTCAAGTAAAGCATAAACTAACGCAAATAGATGAAGTGGCCTTACAACAAGCACTGAAACAGGTACTTTCAAAAAAGAACAAGTACTTACAGCTTCATGATCCAGCACAAGCAGCTAGACTAGAGCATTTAGCAAATGAAGAAATGTTAACCAAACAACTGATAACAGAAATCCAAGAAGCTGAGGAAGCAGGAGAAGTAGCCTTAACAAAGCTAGGGCAAGCGGCAGCTTCATTACATTCTGCCAGCGGATACTCCACTTGGGATACTTTTTTTGGCGGTGGACTCATTGCCACTCACTTAAAGCACGATGCACTCGATCAATCGGAGAACTACTTACACAGTGCTCAAATTGCCTTGCAACGTTTTCATAATGAATTATTGGATGTTCATGAGATGTCAACAAAATCACTCCATGTGGAGACAGATGGTTTCGTTAAATTTGCTGACTACTTCTTTGATGATATTTTTTCAGCCTGGTCTGTCCATTCTAAAATTTCAACTGCAAGGGAACAGGTATCACGTGTGCAAGATGATGTACATAATACAATTTGGCGCTTACGGGATAAACATAACAAAGCAGTGAGCTATCTACAAACGATAATAGAAGAAAAAGAGGCTATTTTAAATGTCTAAGGAAAGTCTGAGGATTTTTTTCTCGGACTTTTAGTCTGTCGGATTGTTCAAGTGATTTCAACTCTTCTGACGTTGTGCTAAAATAATACGTATACTATAACGTGGAAGAACACGTAAACTAAGGGAGTTTTACAACATGACAAGTCGTTTAGTAGAAGAGTTTTTTGAGCTCGTTCAAATTGATTCAGAAACAAAGCATGAACAAGTAATTGCACCAATTCTTGTAGATAAATTAACTGCACTTGGATTTACAGTCATCCAAGATGATGCACATACGCGTAATGGACATGGAGCAGGCAATATTATCGCCACTTTAAAAGGTACTCTAGATGTGGAGCCAATCTATTTTACTTCTCATATGGATACAGTTGTTCCAGGGAAAGGCATTCAACCATCCCTGCGTGATGATGGTTATATCGTATCCGATGGTACGACAATTTTAGGTGCTGATGATAAGGCAGGCCTAGCAGCACTCTTTGAGATGGTCAAGCGATTAAAAGAGCAAGATATAGAGCACGGAGATATAGAATTCATTATTACCGCTGGTGAAGAGAGCGGTCTTGCTGGTGCTAAAGAGTTAGATCCATCTAACATTAAAGCAAAGTATGGCTTTGCGGTGGATAGTGATGGCAAAGTAGGTGGGATTGTAACAGCCGCACCATTCCAAGCGAAAATTTTTGCAAAGATTATTGGCAAAACGGCACATGCTGGGGTTGCTCCTGAAAAAGGTATTTCCGCTATTACAGTAGCATCTAAGTGTATTGCTCAAATGAAGCTTGGGCGTTTAGATGAGGAAACGACAGCTAATATTGGACGCTTCGAAGGTGGCCAAGCAACGAATATCGTATGTGATGAAGTGACGATTCTAGCTGAAGCACGTTCCATTGATCAAGCTAAATTAGATGCCCAAACAAAGCATATGCAGGAAACATTTGAACAAGTTTCCGCTTCATTAGGCGCACGTGCAGAAGTGGAAGTGAAGCTTATGTATCCTGGATTCCGTGTAACAGAAACAGATAAAGTTGTGCAGGTTGCTATGGAAGCTGTTCGCAATATTGACCGTACACCAACATTAGGTATTTCTGGTGGAGGATTGGATGCGAATGTGATCGCAGGATTTGGTATTCCTACAGTGAATTTATCTGTCGGATACGAGGATATTCATACAACAAATGAAAAAATACCAGTCGAAGAATTAGAAAAATTAGCAGATTTACTCGTTGAAATCGTCAAGGAATCTGCAAAAAAATAACAGTCGAATAGAAGGATGTGAACGCATGGAAAGTGTCAAAGCAGTCGTTTTTGCTTGTGGGACAGAGGAATATGCGGTACCTGTAGAGCAAGCGATATCAATTGAAAAATTAGAGCATGTAACACCTATTCCTCATTTACCGAACTATCTTCTAGGCTTTACAAGAATTCGAGGTGAGCTTGTACCCGTTCTCGATTTTGAACGAATACTATACAACCGCTCCTCCAATACAGCAACTGCTCGTATTATTGTGATGAATACGGACGTTGTCAATTATGGATTACTTGTTACAGAGGCTCGTGAAATTCTTGATTTTGATGATTCCATACTGCAACAATTGGGTCTTGTCAATTATAGTAAAACGCGCTACTTTACAGCTGTAGCTAATCTAGAAAATCGTATGATAACATATGTTGATCCAAAAATACTGGTTAATTCATTAGAGGGCATTCGGGAAATTATCGATTATTTACACAAAATGCTTGAAAATGAAAAGGAAAACGTAGAGGCTTAAGTACTCTACGTTTTTTTATATTTGACTAGTAAATTTAACCTGTATTTTATCGTTTTTACCTGATCATACATGTGACAATTATGCATTATACCTACAGACAAACCGTTGCTAGCCGCGTATGATAATGAGTAAGAAAAAACTGAAAAAGGCAAACTTCACCGAAAGGGAAGGACGCAAAGCCATGAGTCTAAACACTATTTTTTCAGTGCATGATTGTCAGGTTGCCAGGTTCTGTTCTAGGAGCCGTGGCGAGTAGAATGGAGTTAGTTTGTATGAAGAGACAATTAAAGTTGTGGACAGCACTAATCGTCATCATGATTAGTTCATTAGCTTTAT
>NZ_JBDFMP010000004.1:0-10006 GCF_047238325.1 Lysinibacillus phoenicis
TTTCTGGACGTCATAAGGCCGTAATTCGCTCTATTTCTGGTGTTTACTCTGCAAACTTCTCTGATGAGGAGCAAATTGCAGAAGTAAAACAAATGACAGAAGAATTCCTTGAAAATGAAGGTCGTCGTCCACGTATTTTAGTAGCCAAAATGGGACAAGATGGACATGACCGTGGTGCTAAAGTTGTTGCAACAGGCTATGCTGATTTAGGCTTTGATGTGGATATTTCACCATTATTTATGACACCAGCTGAGGCAGCTCAAATGGCTGTTGAAAATGATGTTCATGTCATTGGGGTATCATCTCTAGCAGCAGGTCATAAAACATTGGTCCCTGAATTGGTTGCAGAGCTTGAAAAATTAGGACGCGGAGATATTATCATTATCGTTGGCGGTGTTATTCCAGCGCAAGATTATGAATTCCTTTATAATGCCGGCGCAGTAGCTATTTTTGGACCAGGTACAGTAATTCCTGTATCCGCACAAAAAATTATAGAAGAAATCTACAAACGTTTAGGCTATGAGGAAGTGTCTGAATAATGGACAAAAATAAAGAAATGGAAGACAGTGCGCTATTTGTCATGGACGGAGTCGAGGCAACTCACGACGGTATGCAATATGGTACACCGAAAAAATTCCGAAAGAAAAAGGCCGACAATTTGAATATACGAGAGCTTGCACAACAGGTACGTGCGGGCTCTCGCACCCATTTGTCAAAAGCCATTACCCTCATAGAAAGCTCTAATGCAACCCATAAAGTGCAAGCACAAGAGCTATTACAGGAGCTGCTCCCGCATACAGGGAATAGTATTCGAATAGGCATTACAGGTGTTCCAGGAGCAGGGAAGAGTTCCTTCATTGAAGCTTTCGGAACAATGCTTTGTGAAATGGGGAAACGAGTTGCTGTCCTTGCGATTGATCCAAGCTCTTCATTATCCGGAGGAAGTATTCTTGGGGATAAAACGCGCATGGAGGAGCTCGTCAAGAAGCCTACTGCATTTGTCCGTCCATCCCCATCAGCAGGTACCCTAGGGGGTGTTCATAAAAAGACACGTGAAACAATGTTAGTTTGTGAAGCGGCTGGCTATGATGTGATCTTAATTGAGACCGTTGGTGTTGGGCAAAGTGAAACCTATGTCCGTGGGATGGTTGATTTCTTCCTATTACTCGTTTTAACAGGGGCTGGCGATGAGCTGCAAGGCATGAAAAAAGGAATCATGGAATTAGCGGATGCTATTATCGTGCATAAAGCGGATGGTGATAATGTTCGTTTAGCCAAAAAAACAGTTGCAGAGTATAAGCAAATTTTACATTTTTTACAGCCTGCCACACCTGGTTGGATGTCAACATCGATGCCAGTGAGTTCACTAGAAAAACGGGGACTTGATAAGGTTTGGGCGACAATTGAACAATTCAAACAAATTGTGGAAGACAATCAATATTGGGCTACTCGACGTCAAAATCAAACAAAAGAGTGGTTCCAAACTATGATTACTGATCATCTAATTGATTTATTTTATGGGAATCCACAGCGAAAAGCCCATGTACAGCTGCTTGAACGCCAAATTTTAAGCGGACAATTGACAGTCACACAGGGTGTTGATCGTTTATTTAGCGAAGAGCAGGAAGACAAGTAAACTAGTCATATTGAAATCTTAGTAAAATCAAGTGATTTGTGTTGAGCAAGAAGGTGCACAAATTCTTTGCAAACTGCTATGATAAGAGATGTATGAGCGTCAAATACCAACTATATAAAATAAAGCTAAAATGACGCCGACTTGAAAGGAGCTATCGCTATATGAATATGGATTACGATTTATTTATGCAGGAAATTTTAAAAACAGCACGTGCTGAAATTGAGGCAGCTGGTTACGAACAACTTAAAACACCAGAAGCTGTTGAAGAGGCGTTTGCTCGCCCAGGTACTACATTAGTTATGGTTAACTCAGTATGTGGTTGTGCGGGTGGTATTGCTCGTCCAGCAGCTGCACAATGCGTACATTACGATAAACGCCCAGATCATTTAGTAACAGTATTTGCAGGGCAAGATAAAGAAGCTACTGCAGCAGCACGTTATCATTTCGGGGAAGATCACTTACCTTCTTCACCATCATTCGTGCTTTTAAAGGATGGACAAGTAGTAGCCGAAGTTGGTCGCTATGAAATCGAAGGGCATGACCCAATGTCAGTTGTAACAAATTTACAAGCTAACTTTGAAGAATACTGTGACGAACTGTAATTCTATTCTTGTATAAGAAAAATCATTAAATGTAAGTAGAATAGCCACATAGATAACTTTATCTATGTAGGCTACCTACTTATCTCCATATATAGTGAGTTCCGTTATTATTAAAATTTTTGTAATATTGGCTAAATGATTAGCTATATGAGTGAAGAGTACTAAAGGATGGGAGGCAGTCGGCCTGAAGAAGTTTTCAATCGGCTATCGAACGTTAAAAACAGCAATCGGTGCAGCAATTGCAATTGCCATTGCTCAATATTTTGATTTAGCCTCGTATGCATCTGCTGGTATTCTAACCATATTATGTGTGCAGCCTACGAAAAAGAAATCCATTTATGCAGCATATACACGATTGGTCTCAAGTATTATTGCGATGATTTTTGCTTTTGTGAGCTTTGAGCTTTTTGCTTATCATCCACTTACATTAGCGGGTATGTTAATACTGTTTATACCAACCATCGTGTCGTTAAAAGTTGCAGACGGATTTATTTCCAGTGTCGTCATTATTATGCATATATACGCTGCTGAAGGTTTTTCGCTGGCACTTGTTTATAATGAATTAGCATTAATGGCTATCGGTTATGGAACGGGAATTGCCATTAATATGTATATGCCAGACATTCAAAAGGAATTAAATTACTATAGAGTTAAAATTGAGGAGCTTTATAGTAAGATTTTTATAGAAATTGCAAGCTATTTACGACAAGGAGATATGCTGTGGGATGGGCATGAAATCATAGAAGCGATAAAAACATTAGATGATGCCAAGTCTTTAGCATTTAAAGATGTTGAAAATCATTTTATGAGACGAAAAAATGATTACTACAAGTATTTTGATATGCGTGAGCGGCAGTTAGAAATTATTGAAAGAGTACTTCCAAAAATTACAACATTACCTGTTATAGTACAAGAGGCTGAAATTGTGGCAGATTTTTTACAAGACCTTGGTGAGCATGTTCACTCTGGAAATACAGCGCGACATTATCGAGAAAAGTTAGAGCAGGTTAAACATGATTTTTCACAGTTACCTTTACCACAAAATCATGAGCAATTTATCGCCCAGGCAGCCCTCTATCAGTTTATAGAGGAAATGGACAGGTATTTAGAAATAAAGCAATCATTTAAGGGTTTAAAGGTCAAAAAAGAGCGCCCACAGTAGTGTGGACGCTTGTGACTTGCCTTAAACTAGCATAGATAATCCGAATGCTAGAGATGAGATTAGCATAATCGCTATCATGCTATAAACAACAATTTTTTGAAACTTTTTATTACTCATATGCTCGTTCGCTCCTTCTTTTCTTATAAATAGTTTAGCAAATCTGAAAAATTTCTCAAGTAGTAGAGTTTTGACAAAAAAGTCTGTAAAATAGAGTATGTACCATAACAGAAGGAGATGTCACCATGGAGAAAGTAGACCATATTGGGATTGCGGTGCGCGATCTTGATGAACGCATTACATATTATACAGAAACTTTAGGTTTAAAGTTGTTGAAAGTAGAAGAAGTAGAATCTCAACAGGTTCGTGTGGCATTTATCGACGCAGGCAACGTAAAAATAGAGCTATTAGAACCAATGAGTGAAAAGAGCGCCATTCATGGATTTATTGAGAAACGTGGAGAAGGCATTCATCATGTGGCCTTCGGAGTGACAGGAATTCGTGAGCGTATGGCAGAGCTTCGGGAGAAAGGTGTACGTCTATTATCCGACGAGCCAGGGCCAGGTGCTGGTGGTGCAGAGGTTGCGTTCATGCATCCGAAATCTTCATTCGGTGTGTTATATGAATTATGTGATAAAAGTGGAAAAGGGGATAAGTGATCAATATGGATATGTTCGACAAAATCAATGATTTATATGATCGTAAGACGGTAATTGAACTTGGTGGTGGCTATGAGCGCATCGACAAACAGCACGAAAAAGGAAAATTAACAGCTCGTGAACGTATTGAATTATTGCTAGATGATGGCACATTTTTTGAAATCAATCCATTTATTACGCATCGTACAGTAGATTTCGGGATGGACAAAATGGAAGGTCCTGGTGATGGTGTTGTAACCGGTTTCGGAAAAATCAATGGCCGTCCTGTATACTTATTCTCTCAAGATTTCACAGTGTTTGGTGGAGCTCTTGGTGAAATGCATGCGAAAAAAATGGCGACGGTAATGGACCTAGCTGCGAAAAATGGTACACCATTTATCGGCATCAATGATTCAGGTGGCGCACGTATCCAAGAGGGTGTTCTTTCTCTTGATGGTTATGGTCACATTTTCTACCGTAATGCGATTTATTCAGGGGTGATTCCGCAAATCTCTGTTATTATGGGACCATGTGCTGGTGGAGCGGTATATTCTCCGGCTATTACTGACTTTATCCTAATGGTTGATAAAACATCTCAAATGTTCATTACAGGACCTAAAGTAATCGAAACCGTAACGGGTGAGAAAATCTCCGCTGAAGATTTAGGTGGTTCAAAAGTCAATAATGCAGTAAGTGGAAACGCTCATTTCCGCGCACCATCTGAAGAAGAAGCAATTGATCAAATTAAGAAACTATTAAGCTATTTACCACAAAATAATAAAGAAAAGGCACCACGTCAAGCACGTCCTGAAGGGGATGACTACCGTCCAGAAATCGTGGATACAGTGCCAATTGAAACAACGCGACCATATGATGTACGAAGAGTTGTAGAACAAGTAGTGGATGAAGATTCGTTCATGGAGGTTCACGCAGAGTTTGCAAAAAACGTAGTTGTTGGTTTTGCACGTATTGCTGGTGAATCAGTTGGACTTGTTTGTAACCAACCAAAAGTACTTGCAGGTGGATTAGATATTGATTCTTCTGATAAAGCGGCTCGTTTCATTCGCACGTGTGATGCTTACAATATTCCAATCATCACATTTGAAGACGTATCTGGCTTCTTCCCAGGTGTTAAACAAGAGCATGGCGGTATTATTCGTCATGGTGCGAAAATCCTTTATGCTTATTCAGAAGCGACAGTACCAAAAATTACAGTTATTTTACGTAAAGCTTATGGAGGCGCTTACGTTGCCTTAAACTCTAAATCTATTGGTGCAGACCTGGTATTTGCTTGGCCAAATGCTGAAATTGCTGTTATGGGTGCAGCAGGTGCCGCGAACATTATTTTTGCACGTGAAATAGCGAAATCGGATGACCCAGAAGCGACACGTGCTGCCAAAATTGAAGAATATAAAGAAAAATTTGCAAACCCTTATGTTGCAGCTTCACGTGGAATGGTAGACGATGTTATCGATCCTCGAGATACTCGTATTAAGCTAATTCAAGGACTAGATATGCTAGCAAACAAACACGAAACTCGTCCAGAGAAAAAACACGGTAACATTCCACTATAAAAAAACAAGCCTAGTAGCGTGATAGTTACTAGGTTTTTCTTTTTTTAAATGAAACATTTTTCCTTGTCATCCGTACTGATAGATAAGAGGAGTTGAGATGAATGGAATGGCAGCAATTACAAACAGAGCAAGAAAAGATTCATGCACAACTAAGAAAAGCATCCAGATTAAAGGAGCAAAGTCAGTTACTGAATAGCCAAATTGAACTTACACAACAGGAAATAGACCAACATACAGCAGCACTCAATCAAATTCGATCCAAACTGGATAAATTAGATAGTTTCTCGTTTATGAATATGATTCGTACGTGGACTGGACAACAAGATGAGCTTCGTGCAGAAAAAATTGATAAAGCAGCGGTACTTGAATTAAAGATGAATGAAGCAAAAAAAATGCAAGTTGACTTAACTGAAGATAACATTCAAGTAAAGCATAAACTAACGCAAATAGATGAAGTGGCCTTACAACAAGCACTGAAACAGGTACTTTCAAAAAAGAACAAGTACTTACAGCTTCATGATCCAGCACAAGCAGCTAGACTAGAGCATTTAGCAAATGAAGAAATGTTAACCAAACAACTGATAACAGAAATCCAAGAAGCTGAGGAAGCAGGAGAAGTAGCCTTAACAAAGCTAGGGCAAGCGGCAGCTTCATTACATTCTGCCAGCGGATACTCCACTTGGGATACTTTTTTTGGCGGTGGACTCATTGCCACTCACTTAAAGCACGATGCACTCGATCAATCGGAGAACTACTTACACAGTGCTCAAATTGCCTTGCAACGTTTTCATAATGAATTATTGGATGTTCATGAGATGTCAACAAAATCACTCCATGTGGAGACAGATGGTTTCGTTAAATTTGCTGACTACTTCTTTGATGATATTTTTTCAGCCTGGTCTGTCCATTCTAAAATTTCAACTGCAAGGGAACAGGTATCACGTGTGCAAGATGATGTACATAATACAATTTGGCGCTTACGGGATAAACATAACAAAGCAGTGAGCTATCTACAAACGATAATAGAAGAAAAAGAGGCTATTTTAAATGTCTAAGGAAAGTCTGAGGATTTTTTTCTCGGACTTTTAGTCTGTCGGATTGTTCAAGTGATTTCAACTCTTCTGACGTTGTGCTAAAATAATACGTATACTATAACGTGGAAGAACACGTAAACTAAGGGAGTTTTACAACATGACAAGTCGTTTAGTAGAAGAGTTTTTTGAGCTCGTTCAAATTGATTCAGAAACAAAGCATGAACAAGTAATTGCACCAATTCTTGTAGATAAATTAACTGCACTTGGATTTACAGTCATCCAAGATGATGCACATACGCGTAATGGACATGGAGCAGGCAATATTATCGCCACTTTAAAAGGTACTCTAGATGTGGAGCCAATCTATTTTACTTCTCATATGGATACAGTTGTTCCAGGGAAAGGCATTCAACCATCCCTGCGTGATGATGGTTATATCGTATCCGATGGTACGACAATTTTAGGTGCTGATGATAAGGCAGGCCTAGCAGCACTCTTTGAGATGGTCAAGCGATTAAAAGAGCAAGATATAGAGCACGGAGATATAGAATTCATTATTACCGCTGGTGAAGAGAGCGGTCTTGCTGGTGCTAAAGAGTTAGATCCATCTAACATTAAAGCAAAGTATGGCTTTGCGGTGGATAGTGATGGCAAAGTAGGTGGGATTGTAACAGCCGCACCATTCCAAGCGAAAATTTTTGCAAAGATTATTGGCAAAACGGCACATGCTGGGGTTGCTCCTGAAAAAGGTATTTCCGCTATTACAGTAGCATCTAAGTGTATTGCTCAAATGAAGCTTGGGCGTTTAGATGAGGAAACGACAGCTAATATTGGACGCTTCGAAGGTGGCCAAGCAACGAATATCGTATGTGATGAAGTGACGATTCTAGCTGAAGCACGTTCCATTGATCAAGCTAAATTAGATGCCCAAACAAAGCATATGCAGGAAACATTTGAACAAGTTTCCGCTTCATTAGGCGCACGTGCAGAAGTGGAAGTGAAGCTTATGTATCCTGGATTCCGTGTAACAGAAACAGATAAAGTTGTGCAGGTTGCTATGGAAGCTGTTCGCAATATTGACCGTACACCAACATTAGGTATTTCTGGTGGAGGATCGGATGCGAATGTGATCGCAGGATTTGGTATTCCTACAGTGAATTTATCTGTCGGATACGAGGATATTCATACAACAAATGAAAAAATACCAGTCGAAGAATTAGAAAAATTAGCAGATTTACTCGTTGAAATCGTCAAGGAATCTGCAAAAAAATAACAGTCGAATAGAAGGATGTGAACGCATGGAAAGTGTCAAAGCAGTCGTTTTTGCTTGTGGGACAGAGGAATATGCGGTACCTGTAGAGCAAGCGATATCAATTGAAAAATTAGAGCATGTAACACCTATTCCTCATTTACCGAACTATCTTCTAGGCTTTACAAGAATTCGAGGTGAGCTTGTACCCGTTCTCGATTTTGAACGAATACTATACAACCGCTCCTCCAATACAGCAACTGCTCGTATTATTGTGATGAATACGGACGTTGTCAATTATGGATTACTTGTTACAGAGGCTCGTGAAATTCTTGATTTTGATGATTCCATACTGCAACAATTGGGTCTTGTCAATTATAGTAAAACGCGCTACTTTACAGCTGTAGCTAATCTAGAAAATCGTATGATAACATATGTTGATCCAAAAATACTGGTTAATTCATTAGAGGGCATTCGGGAAATTATCGATTATTTACACAAAATGCTTGAAAATGAAAAGGAAAACGTAGAGGCTTAAGTACTCTACGTTTTTTTATATTTGACTAGTAAATTTAACCTGTATTTTATCGTTTTTACCTGATCATACATGTGACAATTATGCATTATACCTACAGACAAACCGTTGCTAGCCGCGTATGATAATGAGTAAGAAAAAACTGAAAAAGGCAAACTTCACCGAAAGGGAAGGACGCAAAGCCATGAGTCTAAACACTATTTTTTCAGTGCATGATTGTCAGGTTGCCAGGTTCTGTTCTAGGAGCCGTGGCGAGTAGAATGGAGTTAGTTTGTATGAAGAGACAATTAAAGTTGTGGACAGCACTAATCGTCATCATGATTAGTTCATTAGCTTTATCAAGTGGAAAGGTTGATGCAATGGCTACACAGGAAAAGGCTACGTGGCTGTGGGATACATCCCTCATCATGGATGACCAAGAAAAAATATTATTATTTTTAGAACATAACGATGTTAAAAAGGTTTATCTGCAAATCGATCAAGGCATAGCGAACGATGACTATAAGCAGTTTATTAGCAACGCTTCTGACAAAGGTATTCGCATTTATGCATTGGATGGTGCTGCAAGCTGGGTTTCAGCTGAGGGTAGTCGAAGCCAAGACGAGTTGTTTAATTGGTTACATACATATAATGAGAATTCAACTGAATCTGAGCAATTTTCTGGGGTTCATCTTGATGTTGAACCTTATTTAAATAGTGGATGGAGCTCACATCAAGCACAAACGATAGGATCCTATCAAACACTAATAATGAAAGCAAGTGAGCAAGCAAATCAGTTACAACTTACTTTAGAAGTAGATATGCCATTTTGGTTTGATGAAGTTCAGTATCATAACGAATTTGGAAAAGGGTTATTAGCTGATTGGGTCATTGACCATGTGGATAGTGTGACGATCATGGCCTATCGCGATGCTGCAAAAGATATTATTTCTATTGTTGAGCATGAAATTGCTTATGCTTCCACGATGAATAAATCGATTGTAATTGGTGTAGAAACAGGCGCTTCAGAGGAAGGGCAAAATATTACTTTTTATGATAATGGAGAAGCTTATATGAATGAACAGCTTATACTTGTTCACCAACATTTTTCAAATAACGATGCTTTTCATGGAGTAGCCATTCATTATGTGGAGAATTGGATGACCATGCGGCCATAAAAAAAGTCCTTCCAGTGTAAAACTGGAAGGACTTTTCTATTGGTATTAGGACAGTCGACCACTGTAGTCCTCGAATTTAAATTCACGAATGACTTTAATACCTTCTTCATCATTATAAGAAACGATAGAAGGGAGGTTGACGCCGTTAAACATATGGTTTTTCACCATTGAATAATGGGCCATATCTGTGAAGACAAGTCGATCACCTGGTTTTAATGGCTCTTCAAACGAATAATCGCCAATCACATCACCAGCAAGACATGTAAGTCCACCTAAGCGATATGTGTGTGCGAATTCATTCGCTTGACCAGAACCAATGATCATTGGGCGGTATGGCATTTCAAGTACGTCAGGCATATGACATGTTGCTGACGTATCTAAAATAGCAAGGTCCATCCCATTTTTTTGAATATCAAGTACTG
>NZ_JBDFMP010000005.1:0-9644 GCF_047238325.1 Lysinibacillus phoenicis
CGCGGAGATATTATCATTATCGTTGGCGGTGTTATTCCAGCGCAAGATTATGAATTCCTTTATAATGCCGGCGCAGTAGCTATTTTTGGACCAGGTACAGTAATTCCTGTATCCGCACAAAAAATTATAGAAGAAATCTACAAACGTTTAGGCTATGAGGAAGTGTCTGAATAATGGACAAAAATAAAGAAATGGAAGACAGTGCGCTATTTGTCATGGACGGAGTCGAGGCAACTCACGACGGTATGCAATATGGTACACCGAAAAAATTCCGAAAGAAAAAGGCCGACAATTTGAATATACGAGAGCTTGCACAACAGGTACGTGCGGGCTCTCGCACCCATTTGTCAAAAGCCATTACCCTCATAGAAAGCTCTAATGCAACCCATAAAGTGCAAGCACAAGAGCTATTACAGGAGCTGCTCCCGCATACAGGGAATAGTATTCGAATAGGCATTACAGGTGTTCCAGGAGCAGGGAAGAGTTCCTTCATTGAAGCTTTCGGAACAATGCTTTGTGAAATGGGGAAACGAGTTGCTGTCCTTGCGATTGATCCAAGCTCTTCATTATCCGGAGGAAGTATTCTTGGGGATAAAACGCGCATGGAGGAGCTCGTCAAGAAGCCTACTGCATTTGTCCGTCCATCCCCATCAGCAGGTACCCTAGGGGGTGTTCATAAAAAGACACGTGAAACAATGTTAGTTTGTGAAGCGGCTGGCTATGATGTGATCTTAATTGAGACCGTTGGTGTTGGGCAAAGTGAAACCTATGTCCGTGGGATGGTTGATTTCTTCCTATTACTCGTTTTAACAGGGGCTGGCGATGAGCTGCAAGGCATGAAAAAAGGAATCATGGAATTAGCGGATGCTATTATCGTGCATAAAGCGGATGGTGATAATGTTCGTTTAGCCAAAAAAACAGTTGCAGAGTATAAGCAAATTTTACATTTTTTACAGCCTGCCACACCTGGTTGGATGTCAACATCGATGCCAGTGAGTTCACTAGAAAAACGGGGACTTGATAAGGTTTGGGCGACAATTGAACAATTCAAACAAATTGTGGAAGACAATCAATATTGGGCTACTCGACGTCAAAATCAAACAAAAGAGTGGTTCCAAACTATGATTACTGATCATCTAATTGATTTATTTTATGGGAATCCACAGCGAAAAGCCCATGTACAGCTGCTTGAACGCCAAATTTTAAGCGGACAATTGACAGTCACACAGGGTGTTGATCGTTTATTTAGCGAAGAGCAGGAAGACAAGTAAACTAGTCATATTGAAATCTTAGTAAAATCAAGTGATTTGTGTTGAGCAAGAAGGTGCACAAATTCTTTGCAAACTGCTATGATAAGAGATGTATGAGCGTCAAATACCAACTATATAAAATAAAGCTAAAATGACGCCGACTTGAAAGGAGCTATCGCTATATGAATATGGATTACGATTTATTTATGCAGGAAATTTTAAAAACAGCACGTGCTGAAATTGAGGCAGCTGGTTACGAACAACTTAAAACACCAGAAGCTGTTGAAGAGGCGTTTGCTCGCCCAGGTACTACATTAGTTATGGTTAACTCAGTATGTGGTTGTGCGGGTGGTATTGCTCGTCCAGCAGCTGCACAATGCGTACATTACGATAAACGCCCAGATCATTTAGTAACAGTATTTGCAGGGCAAGATAAAGAAGCTACTGCAGCAGCACGTTATCATTTCGGGGAAGATCACTTACCTTCTTCACCATCATTCGTGCTTTTAAAGGATGGACAAGTAGTAGCCGAAGTTGGTCGCTATGAAATCGAAGGGCATGACCCAATGTCAGTTGTAACAAATTTACAAGCTAACTTTGAAGAATACTGTGACGAACTGTAATTCTATTCTTGTATAAGAAAAATCATTAAATGTAAGTAGAATAGCCACATAGATAACTTTATCTATGTAGGCTACCTACTTATCTCCATATATAGTGAGTTCCGTTATTATTAAAATTTTTGTAATATTGGCTAAATGATTAGCTATATGAGTGAAGAGTACTAAAGGATGGGAGGCAGTCGGCCTGAAGAAGTTTTCAATCGGCTATCGAACGTTAAAAACAGCAATCGGTGCAGCAATTGCAATTGCCATTGCTCAATATTTTGATTTAGCCTCGTATGCATCTGCTGGTATTCTAACCATATTATGTGTGCAGCCTACGAAAAAGAAATCCATTTATGCAGCATATACACGATTGGTCTCAAGTATTATTGCGATGATTTTTGCTTTTGTGAGCTTTGAGCTTTTTGCTTATCATCCACTTACATTAGCGGGTATGTTAATACTGTTTATACCAACCATCGTGTCGTTAAAAGTTGCAGACGGATTTATTTCCAGTGTCGTCATTATTATGCATATATACGCTGCTGAAGGTTTTTCGCTGGCACTTGTTTATAATGAATTAGCATTAATGGCTATCGGTTATGGAACGGGAATTGCCATTAATATGTATATGCCAGACATTCAAAAGGAATTAAATTACTATAGAGTTAAAATTGAGGAGCTTTATAGTAAGATTTTTATAGAAATTGCAAGCTATTTACGACAAGGAGATATGCTGTGGGATGGGCATGAAATCATAGAAGCGATAAAAACATTAGATGATGCCAAGTCTTTAGCATTTAAAGATGTTGAAAATCATTTTATGAGACGAAAAAATGATTACTACAAGTATTTTGATATGCGTGAGCGGCAGTTAGAAATTATTGAAAGAGTACTTCCAAAAATTACAACATTACCTGTTATAGTACAAGAGGCTGAAATTGTGGCAGATTTTTTACAAGACCTTGGTGAGCATGTTCACTCTGGAAATACAGCGCGACATTATCGAGAAAAGTTAGAGCAGGTTAAACATGATTTTTCACAGTTACCTTTACCACAAAATCATGAGCAATTTATCGCCCAGGCAGCCCTCTATCAGTTTATAGAGGAAATGGACAGGTATTTAGAAATAAAGCAATCATTTAAGGGTTTAAAGGTCAAAAAAGAGCGCCCACAGTAGTGTGGACGCTTGTGACTTGCCTTAAACTAGCATAGATAATCCGAATGCTAGAGATGAGATTAGCATAATCGCTATCATGCTATAAACAACAATTTTTTGAAACTTTTTATTACTCATATGCTCGTTCGCTCCTTCTTTTCTTATAAATAGTTTAGCAAATCTGAAAAATTTCTCAAGTAGTAGAGTTTTGACAAAAAAGTCTGTAAAATAGAGTATGTACCATAACAGAAGGAGATGTCACCATGGAGAAAGTAGACCATATTGGGATTGCGGTGCGCGATCTTGATGAACGCATTACATATTATACAGAAACTTTAGGTTTAAAGTTGTTGAAAGTAGAAGAAGTAGAATCTCAACAGGTTCGTGTGGCATTTATCGACGCAGGCAACGTAAAAATAGAGCTATTAGAACCAATGAGTGAAAAGAGCGCCATTCATGGATTTATTGAGAAACGTGGAGAAGGCATTCATCATGTGGCCTTCGGAGTGACAGGAATTCGTGAGCGTATGGCAGAGCTTCGGGAGAAAGGTGTACGTCTATTATCCGACGAGCCAGGGCCAGGTGCTGGTGGTGCAGAGGTTGCGTTCATGCATCCGAAATCTTCATTCGGTGTGTTATATGAATTATGTGATAAAAGTGGAAAAGGGGATAAGTGATCAATATGGATATGTTCGACAAAATCAATGATTTATATGATCGTAAGACGGTAATTGAACTTGGTGGTGGCTATGAGCGCATCGACAAACAGCACGAAAAAGGAAAATTAACAGCTCGTGAACGTATTGAATTATTGCTAGATGATGGCACATTTTTTGAAATCAATCCATTTATTACGCATCGTACAGTAGATTTCGGGATGGACAAAATGGAAGGTCCTGGTGATGGTGTTGTAACCGGTTTCGGAAAAATCAATGGCCGTCCTGTATACTTATTCTCTCAAGATTTCACAGTGTTTGGTGGAGCTCTTGGTGAAATGCATGCGAAAAAAATGGCGACGGTAATGGACCTAGCTGCGAAAAATGGTACACCATTTATCGGCATCAATGATTCAGGTGGCGCACGTATCCAAGAGGGTGTTCTTTCTCTTGATGGTTATGGTCACATTTTCTACCGTAATGCGATTTATTCAGGGGTGATTCCGCAAATCTCTGTTATTATGGGACCATGTGCTGGTGGAGCGGTATATTCTCCGGCTATTACTGACTTTATCCTAATGGTTGATAAAACATCTCAAATGTTCATTACAGGACCTAAAGTAATCGAAACCGTAACGGGTGAGAAAATCTCCGCTGAAGATTTAGGTGGTTCAAAAGTCAATAATGCAGTAAGTGGAAACGCTCATTTCCGCGCACCATCTGAAGAAGAAGCAATTGATCAAATTAAGAAACTATTAAGCTATTTACCACAAAATAATAAAGAAAAGGCACCACGTCAAGCACGTCCTGAAGGGGATGACTACCGTCCAGAAATCGTGGATACAGTGCCAATTGAAACAACGCGACCATATGATGTACGAAGAGTTGTAGAACAAGTAGTGGATGAAGATTCGTTCATGGAGGTTCACGCAGAGTTTGCAAAAAACGTAGTTGTTGGTTTTGCACGTATTGCTGGTGAATCAGTTGGACTTGTTTGTAACCAACCAAAAGTACTTGCAGGTGGATTAGATATTGATTCTTCTGATAAAGCGGCTCGTTTCATTCGCACGTGTGATGCTTACAATATTCCAATCATCACATTTGAAGACGTATCTGGCTTCTTCCCAGGTGTTAAACAAGAGCATGGCGGTATTATTCGTCATGGTGCGAAAATCCTTTATGCTTATTCAGAAGCGACAGTACCAAAAATTACAGTTATTTTACGTAAAGCTTATGGAGGCGCTTACGTTGCCTTAAACTCTAAATCTATTGGTGCAGACCTGGTATTTGCTTGGCCAAATGCTGAAATTGCTGTTATGGGTGCAGCAGGTGCCGCGAACATTATTTTTGCACGTGAAATAGCGAAATCGGATGACCCAGAAGCGACACGTGCTGCCAAAATTGAAGAATATAAAGAAAAATTTGCAAACCCTTATGTTGCAGCTTCACGTGGAATGGTAGACGATGTTATCGATCCTCGAGATACTCGTATTAAGCTAATTCAAGGACTAGATATGCTAGCAAACAAACACGAAACTCGTCCAGAGAAAAAACACGGTAACATTCCACTATAAAAAAACAAGCCTAGTAGCGTGATAGTTACTAGGTTTTTCTTTTTTTAAATGAAACATTTTTCCTTGTCATCCGTACTGATAGATAAGAGGAGTTGAGATGAATGGAATGGCAGCAATTACAAACAGAGCAAGAAAAGATTCATGCACAACTAAGAAAAGCATCCAGATTAAAGGAGCAAAGTCAGTTACTGAATAGCCAAATTGAACTTACACAACAGGAAATAGACCAACATACAGCAGCACTCAATCAAATTCGATCCAAACTGGATAAATTAGATAGTTTCTCGTTTATGAATATGATTCGTACGTGGACTGGACAACAAGATGAGCTTCGTGCAGAAAAAATTGATAAAGCAGCGGTACTTGAATTAAAGATGAATGAAGCAAAAAAAATGCAAGTTGACTTAACTGAAGATAACATTCAAGTAAAGCATAAACTAACGCAAATAGATGAAGTGGCCTTACAACAAGCACTGAAACAGGTACTTTCAAAAAAGAACAAGTACTTACAGCTTCATGATCCAGCACAAGCAGCTAGACTAGAGCATTTAGCAAATGAAGAAATGTTAACCAAACAACTGATAACAGAAATCCAAGAAGCTGAGGAAGCAGGAGAAGTAGCCTTAACAAAGCTAGGGCAAGCGGCAGCTTCATTACATTCTGCCAGCGGATACTCCACTTGGGATACTTTTTTTGGCGGTGGACTCATTGCCACTCACTTAAAGCACGATGCACTCGATCAATCGGAGAACTACTTACACAGTGCTCAAATTGCCTTGCAACGTTTTCATAATGAATTATTGGATGTTCATGAGATGTCAACAAAATCACTCCATGTGGAGACAGATGGTTTCGTTAAATTTGCTGACTACTTCTTTGATGATATTTTTTCAGCCTGGTCTGTCCATTCTAAAATTTCAACTGCAAGGGAACAGGTATCACGTGTGCAAGATGATGTACATAATACAATTTGGCGCTTACGGGATAAACATAACAAAGCAGTGAGCTATCTACAAACGATAATAGAAGAAAAAGAGGCTATTTTAAATGTCTAAGGAAAGTCTGAGGATTTTTTTCTCGGACTTTTAGTCTGTCGGATTGTTCAAGTGATTTCAACTCTTCTGACGTTGTGCTAAAATAATACGTATACTATAACGTGGAAGAACACGTAAACTAAGGGAGTTTTACAACATGACAAGTCGTTTAGTAGAAGAGTTTTTTGAGCTCGTTCAAATTGATTCAGAAACAAAGCATGAACAAGTAATTGCACCAATTCTTGTAGATAAATTAACTGCACTTGGATTTACAGTCATCCAAGATGATGCACATACGCGTAATGGACATGGAGCAGGCAATATTATCGCCACTTTAAAAGGTACTCTAGATGTGGAGCCAATCTATTTTACTTCTCATATGGATACAGTTGTTCCAGGGAAAGGCATTCAACCATCCCTGCGTGATGATGGTTATATCGTATCCGATGGTACGACAATTTTAGGTGCTGATGATAAGGCAGGCCTAGCAGCACTCTTTGAGATGGTCAAGCGATTAAAAGAGCAAGATATAGAGCACGGAGATATAGAATTCATTATTACCGCTGGTGAAGAGAGCGGTCTTGCTGGTGCTAAAGAGTTAGATCCATCTAACATTAAAGCAAAGTATGGCTTTGCGGTGGATAGTGATGGCAAAGTAGGTGGGATTGTAACAGCCGCACCATTCCAAGCGAAAATTTTTGCAAAGATTATTGGCAAAACGGCACATGCTGGGGTTGCTCCTGAAAAAGGTATTTCCGCTATTACAGTAGCATCTAAGTGTATTGCTCAAATGAAGCTTGGGCGTTTAGATGAGGAAACGACAGCTAATATTGGACGCTTCGAAGGTGGCCAAGCAACGAATATCGTATGTGATGAAGTGACGATTCTAGCTGAAGCACGTTCCATTGATCAAGCTAAATTAGATGCCCAAACAAAGCATATGCAGGAAACATTTGAACAAGTTTCCGCTTCATTAGGCGCACGTGCAGAAGTGGAAGTGAAGCTTATGTATCCTGGATTCCGTGTAACAGAAACAGATAAAGTTGTGCAGGTTGCTATGGAAGCTGTTCGCAATATTGACCGTACACCAACATTAGGTATTTCTGGTGGAGGATCGGATGCGAATGTGATCGCAGGATTTGGTATTCCTACAGTGAATTTATCTGTCGGATACGAGGATATTCATACAACAAATGAAAAAATACCAGTCGAAGAATTAGAAAAATTAGCAGATTTACTCGTTGAAATCGTCAAGGAATCTGCAAAAAAATAACAGTCGAATAGAAGGATGTGAACGCATGGAAAGTGTCAAAGCAGTCGTTTTTGCTTGTGGGACAGAGGAATATGCGGTACCTGTAGAGCAAGCGATATCAATTGAAAAATTAGAGCATGTAACACCTATTCCTCATTTACCGAACTATCTTCTAGGCTTTACAAGAATTCGAGGTGAGCTTGTACCCGTTCTCGATTTTGAACGAATACTATACAACCGCTCCTCCAATACAGCAACTGCTCGTATTATTGTGATGAATACGGACGTTGTCAATTATGGATTACTTGTTACAGAGGCTCGTGAAATTCTTGATTTTGATGATTCCATACTGCAACAATTGGGTCTTGTCAATTATAGTAAAACGCGCTACTTTACAGCTGTAGCTAATCTAGAAAATCGTATGATAACATATGTTGATCCAAAAATACTGGTTAATTCATTAGAGGGCATTCGGGAAATTATCGATTATTTACACAAAATGCTTGAAAATGAAAAGGAAAACGTAGAGGCTTAAGTACTCTACGTTTTTTTATATTTGACTAGTAAATTTAACCTGTATTTTATCGTTTTTACCTGATCATACATGTGACAATTATGCATTATACCTACAGACAAACCGTTGCTAGCCGCGTATGATAATGAGTAAGAAAAAACTGAAAAAGGCAAACTTCACCGAAAGGGAAGGACGCAAAGCCATGAGTCTAAACACTATTTTTTCAGTGCATGATTGTCAGGTTGCCAGGTTCTGTTCTAGGAGCCGTGGCGAGTAGAATGGAGTTAGTTTGTATGAAGAGACAATTAAAGTTGTGGACAGCACTAATCGTCATCATGATTAGTTCATTAGCTTTATCAAGTGGAAAGGTTGATGCAATGGCTACACAGGAAAAGGCTACGTGGCTGTGGGATACATCCCTCATCATGGATGACCAAGAAAAAATATTATTATTTTTAGAACATAACGATGTTAAAAAGGTTTATCTGCAAATCGATCAAGGCATAGCGAACGATGACTATAAGCAGTTTATTAGCAACGCTTCTGACAAAGGTATTCGCATTTATGCATTGGATGGTGCTGCAAGCTGGGTTTCAGCTGAGGGTAGTCGAAGCCAAGACGAGTTGTTTAATTGGTTACATACATATAATGAGAATTCAACTGAATCTGAGCAATTTTCTGGGGTTCATCTTGATGTTGAACCTTATTTAAATAGTGGATGGAGCTCACATCAAGCACAAACGATAGGATCCTATCAAACACTAATAATGAAAGCAAGTGAGCAAGCAAATCAGTTACAACTTACTTTAGAAGTAGATATGCCATTTTGGTTTGATGAAGTTCAGTATCATAACGAATTTGGAAAAGGGTTATTAGCTGATTGGGTCATTGACCATGTGGATAGTGTGACGATCATGGCCTATCGCGATGCTGCAAAAGATATTATTTCTATTGTTGAGCATGAAATTGCTTATGCTTCCACGATGAATAAATCGATTGTAATTGGTGTAGAAACAGGCGCTTCAGAGGAAGGGCAAAATATTACTTTTTATGATAATGGAGAAGCTTATATGAATGAACAGCTTATACTTGTTCACCAACATTTTTCAAATAACGATGCTTTTCATGGAGTAGCCATTCATTATGTGGAGAATTGGATGACCATGCGGCCATAAAAAAAGTCCTTCCAGTGTAAAACTGGAAGGACTTTTCTATTGGTATTAGGACAGTCGACCACTGTAGTCCTCGAATTTAAATTCACGAATGACTTTAATACCTTCTTCATCATTATAAGAAACGATAGAAGGGAGGTTGACGCCGTTAAACATATGGTTTTTCACCATTGAATAATGGGCCATATCTGTGAAGACAAGTCGATCACCTGGTTTTAATGGCTCTTCAAACGAATAATCGCCAATCACATCACCAGCAAGACATGTAAGTCCACCTAAGCGATATGTGTGTGCGAATTCATTCGCTTGACCAGAACCAATGATCATTGGGCGGTATGGCATTTCAAGTACGTCAGGCATATGACATGTTGCTGACGTATCTAAAATAGCAAGGTCCATCCCATTTTTTTGAATATCAAGTACTGTAG